>NZ_JBGCCC010000005.1:0-303701 GCF_041261665.1 Mycobacterium sp. MAA66
CTTGCGCACCAGCGCACAGCCCTAAAACACAACAACCAGTGTCAAGGATCAACCGGAGTAGATCGGTCAAGCATCAACCGACGTTGAACAGGGGCGCTCAGCACTCTTGCAGGCCGATACCGGCATTGCGCCATCCTCGTCAGTTAGCCAGAACTGCCGCACTTCACATGGTCTGCGTTACCGCCCGTGCCCGCCACCGCCGCCGCTGTGGCCACCGCTGTGCCCGGACTCATCGATGTTTTGGTTGAAGTACCAGTCACCGTCGAATGGGTACTGATCGTTGTCCGCGATGGTGGTCGGCGAAAATGACAGCGACGGATTGTCGGTGGTGGGTTGCGTGCCGTAGTCCGGGCAGGCCGCGATCGCCGGATCGCACGAATCGGCCGAAGCCAGCGGAGGCGCGACCAACGTCACCACTGCCGTCGCGGCGCAGAGCACCGCAGCTTTGATAAGTCGTGTGCGCACCGGAATCTCCTACTGCCAACGCCGAGAACTGATGGCTGACAGTAACATCGGCGACCGGCTGCCACCCGATATCAACGAAGGTCTGCGTGGCCCGTCAGCCCTCGAGGCGGCCGCCGGGTGGGATAAGGTCAGCGCACCCGAGGTGAGGAGTTGGATATGGCCGTCAGTGCCCGCGGCGCAGCACGCGTGATCGGTACCGTCTTCTTTGCCGGCGCCGCCGTGATCGGCGCTGCCCCTGCGGCGTCGGCCGACCCGCAGCCGGGTTGTTCGGCCGGGGATCTGGAACAGATCAGCGCCCAGGTCTCCGCAGCCACGTCGGTGTATCTGTTCACCCACCCCGACGTCAACGCGTACTTCACCAGCCTGCGAGGCCAGTCCAAAGACCAGGTCCGCAAGCAGGTACACGACTACTACGCCGCCAACCCGCAGACCCAGTCGGACCTGGCAGCGATCCGCCAGCCGCTGCGCGACATGAAGAGCCGCTGCCAGTAACTAGAGTTTTGATTCCTCTGGGGCCGCGTCTTCGTCGTCGGCCTCCGACTCGATGACGGTCGCGGGCGGCGCCGCCCGCTCCCACACCACGGCGCCGACACATGCCGTCACAACCCACCCGATCCCGCTGACGCCGCACCAGGTGAGTATCGCCATGGCTACCCCGATGGGCCCGAATTCGTCCCAGCCCTGAAGCAGTGGCGGGAAGACCAGCCGGGCGGCCAGCGGCAGCACCGCCCCGTCGATGAGCATTCCGGCCAGGCCAACCAGCACCAGCGCTGACCCGCCCCGGCCACCGCGGCGGACCAGCAGAGCCGGGGTGATCGTCCAGAAGAGCCAGGCCGGTATCAGAGAAGCCGCAAAATGCAGATACCGCGAGGCCCCGTGGTGATCGCTGCCGAAGGCGATCCGCTCCCGAACCGCAATCACCGCCAGATACAACAGGAACCACAGCGCGCCACGCCACAACTTGCCGCCGAGGCCGAACGGCTCACGGCGCCAGGCCTTGGCGAAGATGCCGGCGATGCTGATCGACATCGGGATTCCCCACAAGAGAAAACTCGAGACGCCGATGAAGGTCCAACTGGACCGCAGGCCCGAGGCCCGGCCGAAGGCGTCTCGAACCCGTTCGGTCAACGGAGACACCAGGCCGAGCTGACGACTCATCACCGTCCCGGGGCTGGCGTTGTCGGCGAAGCCGTGAAGGTAACTGAAGCCGATAATCGCCAAGGGGATAACGGTGGTGAACAGTTGGACCGACACCACCGCACCCAAGGTGCCCCCGTCGATCTCGTTGAACCGAGCGACCACCGCCGAAACGAATCGGACCTGGCGCGCCTGTGCCAGCCGGCGGTAACGGTCTTCAAGCCGTTGACGCATCGCCGGCGAGTCCGCGTTGTCACTCATCGTTGCCCGGCCCTTTCGCGCGGTGTGCCCGCTGTCGGCATCGCGGCGCAGCTGTGCTCGCCGGCCCGCGAATTGTGCCCGTTGCATGAGGTTCAGTGCGACGAAACGTAGACAAAGCCGGCGCGACACCTTCGTACAGCTCACTTCGCTGAAGAACCGCTGAAGGTCTCAAAACTATGACCGCAGCCACCGGCGGCCACTGTTAGCGTCGGGCCGGTCAGCTACCCTTCGGGTGAAGGGCCAGACGATGTACATTTCCAAACTCAAGATGCTGATCGTAGGTGCTTTGGCTGCAATCAGTTTCACCATGTTGGGCACCGGTCTCGCGTCGGCCGACCAGTGGCGGATGTTCGATGCCCGCGACAGCCTGCAGAATGCATTGAACTTTCTGAACGCAGCGGAGGCGGACAAGGGCGGCCACCGCGCCACCGCAATCAACTTGGTGCAGCAGGCGATCGATCAGGTCAACCAAGGCATTCAGGCCGGTCGCTGACCCAGGCTGCCAACGCCCGCAGCGCGAGCGTCAAAATCATTTGGCCGGAACGAGTTTCGCCACTTGCGCGACATTGAGCTGCCACTGCTCGATGACCCGGAACCCCCGCGCGGCCGGCACTTGATACGCCGCCGTGCTGGCCAGGCGCGGCCCCGGCGTCAACGTCCCGGCCTGCCGGTGAGCAGGCAGCGACCGATCGCGTTCGGTGACGGTCCACACCACCGGGCACGACGGCAGCTTGTCCGCCCAGGCCGTGATCGGCAGCCGGGTCTCGAACAGCGCTTCGAGCTCCAACGCACTCTTGTCCTGTCCGAAGTCGCGCAACCGCGCGTACGCCGCGGGCTTGGCGGCCTTGAGAGGACCCACCACGGTCGAGTTCGCCGACAGGTCGATGTTGAGGCAATCGCCGGGCTGAGCGTGGGCGCTGATGATGTCGGCGACCTGAATGTAGTCCATGCCGTATTTCGCGTACGGCCCGCGCTGGGCAACATAATTCGGCACCGCGGCTGCGGCCAGGACGGCCAGCACCACTGCGATCCGGCGGGGTTCCCGGCCGACGGTGACCGCTGCCATGCCCAGAAGCAGCGCCAGCGCGGGGGCCGTGAACGACAGATAGTGCGGTTGGTACATCGGTTCGCGCACCATCGAATACGCCACGATCACTGCGGTCGGGACAATGATCCACGCGGCCGCCATCCAGCCCAACAGTCTCGGGCGTTCCCCCAGCGGGGCGCCCGGCCGGCGGCGCATGCGCCACGCCACGACGGTCAGCACCAGCACAGCGATGATGAACGGCGCCACCAAGGCCTGCGCATGTACTCCTGCCGCGATCTCAGCTGAGGTCACCTTGTGATTCGGGACCAAGTTCGTGGCCCGCTCACTGCTCGAGTACACCGCGGGAAAGTACTGGTCACCGATCAGCTGTCCCAGCGTTCCAGGACCGATCGCCCAGATCCATCCGACTTGGGCCTGCTGCGCTTTGATCGCATACATGAACGGCAGCGCGGCGATGGTCGCCGCAACCACCGCGCAGATCCAGCCGGCGATGGTCCGCCTGGCGGGCCGGTTGCCGAGCACCAGTACCGCATGGGCTGCGACGACGAAGATGACGAAGACATTGAATACGGTCGACAACGCCAGGCCCGCTGCGTAGGCAACCCACAGCCAGACGCTCCTCCGGCGCAGCGCCATCAGGAACAGCACCGTGATCCACACCGCGTCGAACATCGACATCGCGTAGGAACGCGCTTCGACCGCCGCCCAGGTGACCCGCGGCAGCACCGCGAAAACCACGCCGGCCGCGACCGCGACCTGCCTGGATGCCAGTTGACGACCGATCACCACCACACCGGATGCCGCCGCCCCGACCAGGACGGAACTGACGAACCGCGCCCAGAACTGATCTGCCGGAAACACGGTGAACCAGCCCTGCATGAGGAAGTAGTAGGCGCCGTGTACCCCGTCGACGTGGTGCAGCAGCGCCCACAATTGCGGGAGGCTGCGCCCGGTCGCGGACATCGTCGCGACCTCGTCCAACCACAGCGACGGGCGGCCCGCACCGATCACACCGATGACAAACGCGAACAGCCCGATCAAGGCCGACTCAGCCGCGGGACCACGCCACGTGATCCCGCGCACCCTTATGCCCCCGGCTTCCAATACCGCGCTGATGCTGCACCCCCAGAGCCGCCCGCTGTCGGCACCGTAACAGTGCAGACCGCACTGTTCACGACACCGATCAAGCTATCAGCGATCAGCTAGTGAATACTCAGAAAACTGCTTCCCCAAGCAAGTTTCGATCGGCGCGCTCGAATCAGACCGCCTTGGTGACGCCGTAGTACGCCACGATGTCGTCGGTATCGGAGGTCGAACTGGTCAAGGTCCCGTACGACCGCAGGAACGACTGACCGACGCAGCCGTCGACCTTGACGTGGACTTCTTTCAGTGTCACCCGCACCGGGGCCGTTTTGAACGCCTTCTTGTCGACCGGGATGGCCGTCACCTGGCCGGGCTTCGGGTGATTCTCGATCGAACCTTGCAACGGGAAGGTGACGTTGGTGGGGATGGCGCCGGTGAAGAGGTTGGCGGTGCCGGTGGTCGCGCCGGCGGAGCCGACCAGTCGGACCTGCCCCAGCTCGATACCGCAACCGATCTGGTAGCCGACCTCCAACGTTCCACCCGCGAGAGTGCCCTTCCCGCGGCCGCTGATGGTGCCGGTGAAGGTGCCACCCACCAGGTATTCGCGGGAGGAGACCGCGGTGGTCAGCGGCGCGACCGGCAGTTGGGTCTCATCGGACGCGGTCACGGTCAGCGTCCAGCCATCCGGCGTGGTGACAATGCCGGGTTCGGCCGAGGCCACCGCTCCGGTGTCCGGCAGCGGTGCGGCGTCGCCGGCGGGCGGCACGGCCGGATCGGCATATGCGGCGGAAGACATGCTCACCGGTAACAGCGCACACACCACCCCGAGTGCAGCTAGACGATTCGACAAGCCAGTTCCGACGCCATTCATGACCGGGAGTTAAGCAAATTCACAGGCCCTTCGCAGTCCCGGTTCATTCGCCGTACACCGGATCCCATCGCGCGTTCCCGGCAGTTCGGATACCGCTGCGTGGTGGCAGAGTCGAGCGTGTGACTGCCACCCCGGACTACTGGAATCACAATGCCGCCTATCACCGGTGGGTGCTGGACATCGCCGGGAAACATCGGGGCAATGTGCTCGACATCGGTTGCGGTGAAGGTCTTTTGGCGCAGCGACTGGCCGCCACCTCGCGATCGGTCACTGCCATCGACCCCGATTCCGCCGCGATCGACCGGGCCCGCGAACGACTCGCCGGCATCGGGCGGGTCACTCTGGCACACAACGGTTTCCATGAGTTCGACGCCGGCGGTCAGAAATTCGATGTGATCACTTTCGTCGCCAGCCTGCACCACATGGAGCTGGCTGATTCCCTACTGAAGGCTCGTGAATTACTCACGCCCACAGGGGAAATCGCCGTAGTAGGGCTGTCCGCCAATCGCACCCTCACAGACTGGCTGATATCGGCGGCCTGCCTGCCCGCCGTCCGGATCGGCTCCCGTTGGCACGGCGAACGGCGTGACATCGGGGTGGCGGTCGCCGCCCCTCGCGAATCACTGTCCGAGATTCGAATCACGGCGAACCGAATCCTGCCCGGCGCAGTGATCCGCCGCGGCCTGTACTACCGGTATCTACTCCGCTGGTCCAAGCCGCAGTTCTAGGCTGACATTCGTGTCCGAACACGTATTGACGCAGGTTCTCGACCGCGTCGCGCTCATCACCGTCAACGATCCCGACCGCCGCAACGCGGTCACCGCGGAGATCTCCGCCGGCCTGCGCGCAGCGGTCGACTCCGCCGAAGCCAACCCCGGTGTGCATGCGGTCGTCGTCACCGGCGCAGGCAAGGCGTTCTGCGCGGGCGCCGACCTGACCGCGCTGGGCGCAGCCACTGTCAACGGGCTACGGGTCATCTACGACGGATTCCTGGCGGTGGCGGACTGCAAGCTGCCGACCATCGCTGCGGTGAACGGCCCGGCGGTGGGCGCCGGGCTGAATCTCGCGCTGGCCGCCGACGTCCGCATCGCCGGTCCGGGAGCGGTGTTCGACCCACGCTTCCAAAAGCTCGGTATTCATCCCGGCGGCGGGGCGACATGGATGTTGCAGCGCGCCGTCGGACCGCAGGTCGCTCGGGCTGCACTGTTGTTCGGCATGAGGTTCGATGCCGAAGAGGCGGTGCGAAATGGCCTGGCCCTGCAGGTTGCAGATGATCCGGTGGCCGCCGCACTGGCGTTGGCCGCGGGACCTGCCGGTGCTCCTCGTGAGGTGGTGCTGGCGACCAAGGCCTCGATGCGGGCCACCGATCACCCTGGTGTGCTGGATATCGACCAGCACCACCTGGCGGTGGACATCGAGATCGCGCCACAGGCCGCATCCATCGAATCACCGGAGTTCGCAGCACGGTTGGCGGCGGCCAGGCAGCGCTGATCAGCCTTCCAACAAGGCCAATTCCGGCGTCTCGATCAGTGCGCGCAGCTCCCCCAGGAACGCCGCGACCCCGGCACCGTCGGCCACCCGGTGGTCGAAGGCACAGGTGAGCGTCATGGTCGGGCGGGCTTCGACGACGCCGTCGATCACCATGGCCCTCGGTTTGAGTGACCCCATGCCGAGAATGGCCGCTTCCGGGTAGTTGATGACGGGCACCCCCTCGTCCAGGCCCAGCGCGCCGAAGTTCGACACGGTGAAGGTCGAGCCATGCAGCTCAACGGGTTTGATCTCCGCGTCCCGCGCCGCGCGTACCAGTCGCGCGACTTCCTGCGCCAGGTGGCGGGTAGTCATGCGGTGCGCATCGCGAACGACCGGCACCAGCAATCCACGGGTGGTCGCCACCCCGATACCGAGGTGCACCGATTCGTGCAGATGCACACCAGGACCCCGCTCAGATGGCACCCACGTCGCGTTGAATTCCCGATGGTGCCGCAGCGCAATGGTCAGCAGCCGTAGCGTCAGGGTAAAGGGGGTGATCGCCTCATCCACCGCGGCCAGGATCTGGCGAACCCTCAGCAATTCGGTGCAGTCGATGTGCACCGAGGCATGTGCGTCAGGAATCTCGCTGCGTGACACAGACATCCGCCGGGCCATTTCGGCCTGCACGCCGGTCACCGCGGTGACACTGTCGGGGCGGACGCTGTCGGCGTGCGGCGCTGCGGCCAAGACGTCGTCACGAGTGACGATGCCGTCGGGGCCCGACGGCACAACGCCGTTCAGATCCACATGTAGGTCAGCGGCGAGCTTGCGGACTCGTGGCTTGGCCCGGCGCCGCGTCGCATCCATCTGCTCATCGGTGCCGTAGCCGACCAGCACCGGATTGCGCTTGGGTTGCGGCGGCTCGGGCTGCGTCGCGGACTCGGCGACTGCGATACGCACCAAAACCGCGCCCACAGCCAACGTCTGGCCCTCTGCCCCACCGAGTTCGGTCACGATGCCGGCATATGGGCTGGGTATCTCGACGGCGGCCTTGTTGGTCTCCACCGTGCACAGCACCTGGTTGAGCACGACGGTGTCACCGACGGCGACTGCCCACGACGTGATGGTGGCGTCCTGCAGTCCCTCACCCAGGTCTGGAACCAGGAAGTCGCGGACCACACTCATGGCTGGCTCATCGCCTTGTGCACGCAGTCCAGCAGACGGTCGACGCCGGGCAGCCACAACTTCTCCAGCCGGGCCGGTGGGTACGGGGTGTCGAATCCGGTGGCGCGCAACACGGGTGCCTCCAGGTCGTAGAAGAGTTCCTCGGAGATCCGCGCGGCCAGTTCAGCACCGAAGCCCAAGGTGCGCGGTCCTTCGTGCATGACGACGGCGCGGCCGGTCTTGCGCACCGATGCCGCGACGGTCTCGAAATCCAGCGGATTCAGTGACCGCAGGTCGACGACCTCCAGCGCAACCGTGTCGGCCACCAGATTCGCTGCGGCCAAGGCGGTGTCGACCAGGGAGCCATAGGTGATGACGGTGACGTCCTGCCCGACCCGCCGGATCGCGGCTTGCCCCAGCGGCGGTCCGGCCGTGGTGGTGTCCAACTCGCCCTTGGTCCAGTACCGGCGCTTGGGTTCCAGATAGATGACCGGGTCGCGCGATGAGATCGACTGCCGCAACAGCCAGTAGGCATCCGACGGGGTCGAGGGCACCACCACCTTGAGCCCGGCGGTGTGCAGCCAGTACGACTCGGTGGACTCCGAATGGTGTTCCACCGCACCGATTCCGCCGAATGACGGGATGCGAATCGTCACGGGCATGTCGATGTCGCCGTGGGTGCGCATGCGGTACTTGGCCAAATGGCTGACGATCTGGTCGAATGCCGGCGCAGCGAAGCCGTCGAACTGGATTTCCGGCACCGGCACGAATCCGCGGAGCGCCAAACCGATCGCAATGCCGATGATCGACGATTCGGCCAGCGGGGTATCGAAGCACCGTGATTCACCGAACGTCGCCTGCAGGCCGTCGGTTACCCGGAAGACACCACCGAGTGGTCCGACGTCCTCGCCGAACACCAGCACATGTTCGTCGGCGATCATCGCGTCGTGCAGCGCCCGGTTGACGGCCTGGGCCATGGTGACGGTCTGGGCCTGGGAGCTGAGCTCAGGCAACTCGTCGCCGGAATCTCCGGACACCGAGGGCCGGTCGATGATCTGTGTCATGTCAACCCTCCCAATCCAATTCGGCGATCAGCGCATCACGTTGCCGGGCCAGCTCCGGGGTGATGTCCGCGTAGACGGTGTCGAACATCTCGGCGACGTCGAAATCCGGTGCATTGACGACGGACTCGCGCAGCTCGTCGCGCAGCCGTTGCGATCGGGCCTGGACACGCTCGGACAGCCTCGGCGTCAGTATCCCGATGCGCTCCAGGTACGTGCGATAGCGAGTGATCGGATCCTTTGTCTCCCAATGCTTGACCTCATCGGCCGAGCGATAGCGGGTCGGATCGTCGGAGGTGGTGTGCGGGCCGAGCCGGTAGGTGACGGCCTCGATCAACGTCGGCCCACCGCCCTGACGTGCCCGTTGCGCGGCCTGTGCCATCACCGCGTAGCAGGCCAGTACATCGTTGCCGTCCACGCGAATACCGGGCATGCCGTAACCGATGGCACGGTGCGCAATCGAGGGTCCGGCCTGTTGCCGACCTATCGGCACCGAGATGGCCCACTGGTTGTTCTGGATGAAGAACACACACGGCGCCGCGGTAACGGCCGCCATGTTGAGCGCCTCATGCATGTCACCCTCGGAGGTACCGCCGTCGCCGACGAACGCCACCGTCACCGAATCCTCACCCAGCCGTTGCGCGCCCATGGCGGCGCCGACGGCATGGAGACCATGCGTGCCGATCGGTATCGAGAGTGGGGCGCAGTGCTTTTCGGTGAAGCCCAGGCCGCCGTGCCAGCGGCCCCGCCACACCGCGCTCATCTGGGCCGGAGTGATACCCCGGGTCAGCAGGGCGCCGAGTTCGCGATACTGCGGGAAGATCCAGTCGGTCTTGCGCAGGCAGGCCGTCGCACCGATCTGTGCAGCCTCCTGGCCCCGGCAGGAGGCGAACAGCGCCAGCTCACCTTGGCGCTGCAGGTTGACGAACTCGGCGTCCAACTCGCGGGTGACGACCATCAATTCGTAGAGCCAGCCGAGGGTCTCCGGCGGCAGGTCCCGGTGATACCGGTCCTCGGGAGTGACTGCGCCATCGGGCGCGATGAGTTGCACCGGCTCCAGTGCCACCGTCTCAGCCATACCGCCTCCTTTCGGTGACGGCATGTTCGGCCGTCAGTCCGCGAGGTGCTCAGCGCGGTGGCGGTCAGGGCAAACCCCTGGTGTGGGGCCGCCGGTCGGTGTCGGGGTGTGGCGCCGGCCGGATGATCCGCTCTGCTCGCCGCAGTGCTGGGGCATCACCGCCATTATGCGCCCGGATGGGCATGACCGAGGTGACCGCAGGTCACGGAACAGCGACGTGTCGGCCGTCCCGTCCAGGGCGGTTACTTGCCGACATCCTCCAGGTTCACTCCGGCGGTTTCGATCCGGAACAGGTAGGTCACTATGGCGCCCAGCAGGAAACAGACGACCAGCCCCCACAGCAGCGCGGAGGTACCTATGGACTTGAGCAAAATCGGAAACAGGAACGCGGTCAGCACCGCCCCAATCTTTGCGAACGACGCGGCGAACCCGGCGCCCTTACCCCGGACCTCGGTGGGGAAGACCTCGCCGGCCAGCAGGTAGGTCATCGCGTTCGGCCCGAAGTTGACCATGAAGTAGAACAGTGTGAAACCGAGGAAGAGCAGCCACATCACGTTGGAGCCGTCCGAACGGATGGACAACCCAGACAGCAGCAGGCCCACGGCGCACCCGATGAAGCCGATGATCTGCAGTTTGATTCGGCCGACTCGGTCCACCAGGAAGATGGCGACGATGACACCCAAGACGAACAGCACGTCCATCATGGCCGAGCCTTTGGCCCCCAGGATGTCATTGTGAATTGTGTCCGACAGTCCGTGTGACTTCGACTCGGTGCCGATGACCGCAGCCAAAATCGTCGGCGTGAAGATGCCGATTCCGTAGACACCCAGATCCTGCAGGAACCACGGAACCGAGGCCAGGATCGTTGCGCGCCGGTTCTTCTTCTTGAACAGTGACGTGTAGGACCCGTGACCTCCGGAGGCCCCCTTGGCCTGGTCGCTCAGGTGTGCCAGAGAAACGTTCTTGGGATACTGCGGGTTGCGCTTGAGCAGCTTGTGAGTGGCCTTCTCGCCTTCCTCGTGTCGGCCCTTCGACACCAGCCAGTGGGGGCTCTCCGTGACATAGAGGCGACCGATCACGACCAGGATCGCCGGCACGATGGCCGATGCGTACATCCACCGCCAGGCGCCCACGTCCGGGTTCGCATACAAAATTCCGAAGCCCAACGCGGTGCCGAAGAAGGCTCCCACAGCCTGGAAAGCGAAGGCGCTCAGCACAAGTCGGCCCCGCATCGAGGTTGCGATGCTTTCCGAGATCACCATGTGCGCAGTCGGGTAATCGCAGCCCAGCGCAAGTCCCGCCCCGAACAGGCAGATCACCAGCGTGATGAAGTTGGGCGCGAACGTCAGCGCCACCAGAAACACCGCGAAGATGATCATCTCCGCAATAAACATCACCCTGCGCCCGTAGCTGTCCGCCAAACCGCCGAGAGCCGTGGCGCCGACCAGGATGCCTGCCAGGGAGGCTGCGGTGACCAGACCCTTGTCTGTGGCGGTCAAGTGGAACTGGATCGAAATCAGCGGCAGGGCAACGCCTGTCATGAACACGACCATGCCCTCGAAAAACTTACCGGCGCAGGCCAGCGCCCAGATTCGGAACTGCATGGCGGTCATCGGCATCGACCGCAACGCGGTGCCGTCGGGCCAGACGGGGAGCTCGTCGATGTACTCCTGCACCGATTTCCCGGTCGTCTGGGGTTGGTCTTGCGGTTTGTCGAGTGTGTCGGTCATGTCGCCTCTCCCGGAATTCCAGCGTCGGTCGCCAACCCGGCCCGCCCGATACCGCACCGTCGCGATACGGGACGGTTTCGCGGGCGTGCACCATCGGCTGACCAGCGTCAATTCCGCAGACGCTAAGCGGGATCAGTGAATGCACACTGAATGCCGGGTGAATTCAGCAGACTGTGGCAAACCTGGGCCTGACCCGATAAATCGCTTGGAAAAGGCCGAGTGTTCAAGCAGGTCAACGGTGTATGACTAGGTCATTCCGGCGGAATTTCGCGCTCCCGGTTTGCTTCCTATGTTTAGCTGATTGGCAATGCCGTCGGCCTCATCCAGGGTTAACCCTTTGTTTGCTTTGGACTGAGTTCGATTTCGCTATCGGTGACTACTAATTCGTTTCATCCAACTTGCGGCAGGAGCACAACAGCTGTTCTGGCCCCGAGCATTCCGGGCAGCCGATATGGCTATCCGGGTTTGTTCTACGAGGAGACAACCATGAGGCGTATCGGATCCCGGACCGCGGCCGGACTGCTCATCGTGGGCAGCCTGACCCTGTCGGCCTGCACACACCTCGACACGCCGCCCACCTACGCCAAAGGCGTCGAGGTCAGCTGTGGTGGCAAGCAGGACCTGACGGGCAGTGGTTCGACCGCCCAAGCGGGCGCGATGAGCCACTTCATCACCGGCTACGAAGAGTCATGCTCCGGCAAGACGCTCACCTATACGGCGAGCGGATCGGGCGCGGGAATTCAAGATTTCCTCACTGCCAGAACCGATTTCGGCGGCTCGGACTCGCCGCTGCAGGGTGACGAATATGCCAGCGCCAAGCAGCGCTGCGGCCAGGCAGACGCGTGGGACCTGCCAGTGGTGTTCGGCCCGATAGCGATCACCTTCAACGTCAAGTCAACCGACGTCCTGAATCTTGACGCACCAACGCTCGCAAAGATTTTCAGCGGAGCCATCACCCGCTGGAACGACCCGGCCATCACCGCGCAGAACGGAACCATGCCCGCGGAAGACATCCATGTCATCTACCGCGGCGACGCGTCCGGAACCACCGACAATTTCCAGCAGTACCTGCAGGCCGCCTCGGGCGGAGCCTGGACCAAAGGCGCGGGCAAGGTATTCAACGGAGGCGTGGGGACCGCCGGCCGGGGCAACGAGGGCACGGCCAAAGCCGTGAAAAGCACCGAAGGCGCCATCAGCTACAACGAATGGTCCTACGCGATGAAGCAGGACCTCGACGTGGCAGGAATCAAGACGGCAGGTGGAGTGGTTCGCATCGGTAGCGACTGGGTCGGCAAGACCATCTCGAACGTCACGGTGAAAGGCCAGGGCAGCGACCTCGTGCTCGATCTGTCGAAGGTGTACGCCACTGGCGCGCCCGGCGCCTACCCAATCCTATTGGCCAGCTACGAGATCGTCTGCTCCAAGTACCCCGATACCGAAGTGGGCAAGGCGGTGCGAGCGTTCATGCAATCGACCGTCTCCGTCGGACAACAAGGCCTGCCCCCACTCGGCTATATCCCGTTGCCACCGGATTTCCAGACCAAGGTCGCCGCAGCGGTCAACAACATCAGCTGACCGGACGAGATCAGGCTCGCGGCGCCAGGGCGACGATCCGCTCTGCCCGCCGGAGCACCGGCATATCCACCATGAGGCCGTCGTACTGAAACACGCCGCGCTCGCGGGTCGCCGCATCCAAAACAGCACGGGCCCAATCGACTTCCTGCTCCGTCGGGGTGTAGCCGGCCCGGATCACCGCGACCTGCGTGGGGTGAATCGCCACCTTGGCGTCGAAACCGACCGCCACTGCATCATCCACCTCGGCTCGCAGCCCATCGAGGTTCTTGATATCCAGATACACCGAATCCAGCGCCAACTTGCCAAAAGCCTTGGCGGCCAACAACGACTGCGACCGCACATGCTTGGCGACATCCCGGTAGCTATCGTCGGGCCAGCGGTTCGAGGTGCCTCCCAGAACCGCGAACAGGTCTTCGGCGCCCCACATCACGGCGAAGGTGTTGTCCACCCGCGCGGTCTCGGTGACGGCCAGCGCACCCAGCGGAGTTTCCACCAGTACCACCACGTCCAGCGGCGCCAGCGCCCGAACTTGCTGCGCGGATTCGGTTTTGGCCAGCATCACCGTGGTGTACGGCGTGCGAGCCAGCGCTTCGAGGTCCAACCTGTGGTCGGCAGTGTCGGTCGGGTTGACCCGCACCACAGTGCGAGTCGGGTCCAGTGGGGTGTCGATGAGGGCCTGTCGGGCCGCCGGGCGGTCCTTGGCCGCACACCCGTCCTCCAGATCCAGGATGACGACATCGGCTGCCGCCGCGGCCTTTTCGAAGCGTTCGGGACGATCGGCCGGGCAGAACAGCCAGCCGGGGCCCGGTGCGCGGAGGGCCACTATGACTCCCCTGGGGCGAGCGAAGCGACGGGAGAAGGCCCTGGGGCGAGCGAAGCGACGGGAGAAGGCCCTGGGGCGAGCGAAGCGACGGGGGAGTCTTCAGCCGGACGCATCCGCACCATGGTCTTGCGCGACGCAGTCGCGACGATGTCTCCGTGCTGGTTACGGCCGGTGTGCGCGAAGGTGACTATGCCCTCGCCAGGACGGCTCTTGGATTCGCGTTTTTCCAGCACCTCGGACTCGGCGTACAGGGTGTCGCCGTGGAACAGCGGCTTGGGAAACACCACATCGGAGAAGCCGAGGTTGCCGACGATGGTGCCCTGGGTCAGCTGTGCCACCGACAGACCCACCAGGGTCGACAGGGTGAACATCGAGTTCACCAGCCGCTGATTGAACGGCGGCAGCGCGTCTGCGAAAGCGGCATCCAGGTGCAGCGCCTGGGTGTTCATGGTGAGCGTGGTGAACAGCACGTTGTCAGCTTCGGTGATGGTGCGGCCCGGCCGGTGTTGGTAGATCACCCCGGGTTCGAACTCTTCGAACCACAGCCCGCGCTGGACAACGATCTTCTTCTCGCTCACAGCCCGGCCTCCCGGGCGATCAGCATGAGCTGCACTTCCGTTGTGCCTTCACCGATTTCGAGGATCTTGCTGTCCCGGTAGTGTCGCGCCACCGGATACTCGTTCATGAACCCGTAGCCGCCGAAGATCTGGGTGGCATCGCGGGCATTGTCCATCGCTGCCTCACTGGCCACCATCTTGGCCACGCAGGCGGCCTTCTTGAAAGGCTTGCCCGCCAACATCAGTGCCGCCGCGTCGTAGTACGCGGTGCGCGCAACGTGGGCGCGGGCCTCCATCCGGGCGATCTTGAAAGCGATGGCCTGGTAGCCACCGATCTTGCGGCCGAACGCCTCTCGTTCCTTGGAGTACTTGACGCATTCGTCGACGCAGCCCTGGGCGACACCGACCGACAATGCGGCGATCGCGATGCGACCTTCGTCCAGGATGCGCAGGAAGTTGGCGTACCCGCGACCACGCTCACCGAGCAGATTCTCCGCAGGCACCCGGACGTCGTCGAAGCTCAGCGGGTGGGTGTCCGAGGCGTTCCAGCCGACCTTGTCGTAGGCGGGCTCGGCGGTGAAGCCCGCCGTGGGCACGGGCACCAGGATGGCCGAGATCTCCTTCTTGCCATCGACTTCGCCGGTCACCGCCGTCACCGTGACCAGCTTGGTGATGTCGGTGCCGGAGTTGGTGATGAACTGCTTGGATCCGTTGATGACCCAGGTGTCGCCGTCGAGCTTGGCGGTGGTCTTGGTGGCACCGGCATCGCTGCCACCGCCGGCCTCGGTCAAACCGAAGGCGCCCAACGCCTTTCCGCTGGCCAGCAGGGGCAGCCAGTCCTGCTTCTGCGCCTCGGTACCGAAGCGGTACACCGGCATGGCGCCCAGACCCACGCCTGCCTCCAGCGTGATGGCGACGCTCTGGTCGACCTTGCCGAGTTCTTCCAGGGCCAGGCACAGCGCGAAGTAGTCGCCGCCCATGCCGCCGTATTCCTCGGGGAACGGCAGACCGAAGAGGCCCATTTCGGCCATGCCGTCGACAACTTCGTACGGGAACGAATGTTCCTTGTCATGCTTGGCCGCCACCGGTGCGACGACGGTCTGCGCGAAGTCGCGCACCGTCTTGGCCAGTTCGGCGTAGTGCTCCGGCAGGTTGCCGGTGGCTAGAAAGTCGGTCATGACGCGGGCTCCTCTTGGTGTGCGGTGATCCGGGCCAGCGGCTGGCCCACCTTGACCTGGTCGCCAACGGCGACAAGTAATTCCACGACGCCGTCCACCGGGGATGACAGCGCATGTTCCATTTTCATGGCTTCGACGGTGACCACGACATCACCAGTACGCACCGTCCCACCATCTTCGACACCCACGGCTACCACCGATCCGGGCATCGGGCTGACGATCTCGGCGTCGCCCTGGCGTTCCTCGTCTGGTTTGACCGGCGCCTCCCGGACTTCCTCGACCACGATGGTGCGTCCGCCGCCGGCCAGCCACAGCTTGCCGTCTTCGACCGCGGTCAGGTATTCGGTGCGCAGGCCATCGAGTGTGACGGCCAGCCGAGTACCGTCCAGAACCGCTGTCAGCGTTCGTGATCGGCCATCCTCGACGCAGGCCCGGGCATCCAGTGGTCTACCGGTGAGGTGCACGTGGTCGATGCGGTCACCCGACCGGAGCCGAACGGTCACCGGTGCGTGCTCCCCCGTGCGCCAACCGGTCGGCTGCTCCCAGAGGCTTGCGTCCGCACGCCAATGGCTCAGCCACCGGAAGGCGGCCGCGGCGATCAACTCATCGTCGCCGCCGTGCGCGGCGACGTAATCGCCGGTACGGCGATCGAGCAGGCCGGTGTCCAACCGGCCCGCGACGACGTCCTCGTCAGCGAGCAGGAAGCGAAGGAAGTCGATATTGGTACCCACACCGAGCACCGCGGTCTCGGACAGTGCCCGGTCCAGCCCGCGCAGCGCCGCAGCCCGATCATCGCCATACGCAATGATTTTCGACAGCATCGGGTCGTAATCGCTACCGACCACAGATCCGGCGCGAAGGCCTGAGTCCACCCGGACACCGGCCGGCTCGGCAAGTGCCAGCACCGTACCGCCGGTGGGCAGGAAGTCATTGGCCGGGTCTTCGGCGTACACCCGCGCCTCCATCGCGTGCCCCGTCATGACGATGTCGTCCTGGGTCACCGGCAGCGCCTCGCCGGCTGCGACCCGGATCTGCCACTGCACCAGGTCGACACCGGTCACCAGCTCGGTGACCGGATGTTCCACCTGCAGACGGGTATTCATCTCCATGAAGAAGAACTCGTCGGGCTTGTCGGCGGAGACGATGAATTCGACGGTGCCGGCGCCCCGGTAGTCGACGCTGCGCGCGGTATCGCACGCAGCAGTACCGATGCGGGCTCGGGTCGCCGGATCCAGCAGCGGTGACGGTGCCTCTTCGATGACTTTCTGATGCCGGCGTTGCAGGCTGCACTCGCGCTCACCAAGATGCACCACATTGCCGTGACGGTCCGCGACGACCTGCACCTCGATATGCCTGGGGTTCAACACAAACCGTTCCAGGAACAGGGTGTCGTCGCCGAATGCCGATGCCGCCTCCCGGCGTGCCGAGGCCAACGCGGCCGGCAGCTCGTCGGCCGCATGCACCACCCGCATGCCCTTGCCACCGCCACCGGCGGACGGCTTGACCAGCACCGGGAAGCCAACCGCGGGAGCACCGGCGATCAGATCCTCGTCGGTCAGCCCGGGCCGGGAGATGCCGGGCACCACAGGAACTCCGAACGCGGACACCGCGGCCTTGGCGGCGATCTTGTCGCCCATCGTGCTGATCGCGGCGGCCGGCGGACCGATGAAGACGATGCCCGCCTCGTTCAGCGCGGCGGCGAATTCCGCGTTCTCCGAAAGGAATCCGTAGCCGGGGTGCACGGCCTGCGCACCGGTTCGCAGGGCGGCCGCCACCAACGCCTCGATGTTCAGGTAACTCTGCCGCGCCGCGGCAGGGCCGATACCGACGGCGACATCGGCTTCAGCGACATGCCGAGCACCGGCATCGGCGTCGCTGAACACCGCCACCGACCGAATGCCCATGGCACGCAACGTACGAATGACCCGAACCGCGATCTCGCCGCGGTTGGCGACCAAGACTGTATTGAACAACCCGTCGCTTCGCCCGCCCTGGATATTCAAGGAGCTCATCTCACATCCTGAAGACGCCGTAGGACACAGGTTCCAGCGGAGCCTGTGCGACAACTGAAAGAGCAAGTCCCACCACGGTTCTGGTATCTGCCGGGTCGATGACGCCGTCATCCCACAGCCGCGCGGTCGAGTAGTACGGGTTGCCCTGATCCTCGTACTGCTGACGGATCGGGGCTTTGAAGGCCTCTTCCTCGTCCGCGGTCATCTCGCCGCGGACGGTGGCCAGCACGGACGCCGCCTGCTCGCCGCCCATCACCGAGATCCGGGCATTCGGCCACATCCACAGGAACCGCGGCGAATACGCGCGGCCGCACATCGAGTAGTTGCCGGCTCCATAGGAGCCGCCGATCACCACGGTCAGCTTGGGCACCCTGGCGCAGGCCACCGCGGTGACCATCTTCGCGCCGTGCTTGGCGATCCCGCCGGCCTCGTAGTCACGGCCGACCATGAAGCCGGAGATGTTCTGCAGGAACAGCAGTGGAGTCGAGCGCTTGTCGCACAATTCGATGAAATGTGCGCCCTTCTGGGCGGATTCGCCGAACAGCACACCGTTGTTGGCGATGATGCCGACGGGGTGGCCGTGGATACGGGCGAACCCGGTGACCAAGGTGGTGCCGTATTCGGCCTTGAACTCGGAGAATTCGCCACCATCTACGATCCGCGTGATGACCTCGTGCACGTCGTACGGCACCTTCGAGTCGATGGGCACCACGTCGTAGAGTTCGGTCTGGTCGCAGACCGCGTCAACCGTCGGCGCGACGTCCCACGGGGTGGACTCGCGCGGACCGAACGTCGACACGATGCGCCGCACGATGCGCAGAGCGTCGCGGTCGTCGTGGGCCAGGTGGTCGGTGACGCCCGAGATCTTGGAGTGCAGGTCGCCGCCGCCGAGGTCTTCGGCCGTAACCACCTCTCCGGTGGCAGCTTTCACCAGCGGCGGCCCGCCCAGGAAGATGGTGCCCTGATTGCGCACGATCACGGCTTCGTCGCTCATCGCCGGGACGTAGGCACCGCCGGCGGTACAGGATCCGAGCACCGCGGCGATTTGCGGAATGCCCTGGGCGGACAGGTTGGCCTGGTTGAAGAAGATGCGGCCGAAGTGCTCGCGGTCCGGGAACACCTCGTCCTGGCGCGGCAGGAACGCTCCGCCCGAGTCCACCAGATAGAGGCATGGCAGCCGGTTCTGAGCGGCGATCTCCTGGGCGCGCAAGTGCTTCTTGACCGTGATCGGGTAGTAGGTCCCACCTTTCACGGTGGCGTCGTTGGCGACGATCATGCATTCACGACCCGACACCCGACCGATGCCGGCGATCATGCTGGCGCCGGGGCACTCGTCGTCGTACATACCGTCGGCCGCCAGTGGCGCGATCTCCAGGAAGGGACTGCCGGGGTCCAGCAGCCCATCGACCCGCTCGCGGGGCAATAGCTTGCCGCGATCTATGTGCCGTTGTCTGGCCTTCTCCGGCCCGCCGAGCGCTGCGGTGGCCAGCTTTTCGCGCAGCTGCGCCACCAGCGCAAGATGCTGCTCGCGATGAGATACCCGCGGTGCCATCGCTAAACCCGTTTCAGTTGAGTTAATGACGAATAACTGGTGGTATGTTAATCATCATTAACCAAGATGTCTAGAGCAGGTTGGAGGCAACCGATGCCACCCACCGGTCAAACCACGCGCAGCAAGGCCAAGTCCGACCGACGCACGCAGCTGATCGCCGCCGCCGAACGGCTCGTCGCCGAGCGCGGGTACCTGGCCGTGCGCCTAGAGGACATCGGTGCCGCCGCCGGGGTCAGCGGCCCGGCCATCTACCGGCACTTCCCCAATAAGGAAGCCCTACTGGTGGAGCTGCTGGTGGGTGTCAGTACCCGACTGCTGGACGGGGCAACGGCCGTGCTCGCCGACGCAGCCGACCCGTCAGCCGGCCTCGACGGCCTGGTCGACTTCCATCTGGACTTCGCCTTCGACGAGTCCGACCTGATCCGGATCCAAGACCGCGATCTGGGCAGCCTGCCGGCGCCGGCCAAGCGTCAGGTCCGCCGATCACAGCGGCAATACGTCGAACTATGGGTGGATACGCTGCGCCGGCTGGACCCGGCCCGCAGTGAAGCCGATGCCCGCGTGATGGCGCACGCCGCGTTCGGGCTACTGAACTCGACTCCGCACAGTGTGCGCGCACCCAAGTCTTCGGCCAGGGCCGACGAATCGTCACGCGCCGTGCTCAGGGCCATGACCCTGGCTGCGCTGCGGCCGAATATTGGCTGATCACCCCCACTGGCGGCGAGTGACCCGCAAGCGCGGGTACCCTGCAGCACATGAGGTGGGAATGAGCGATCCAGCAGGCCGCGACGGGCCCGGCCCCACGCAGCCGATCGGCTACAGCTACCCCGCTTACGCCGACCAGGTGCCGTATCAGCCCACCCAACAATTCCCGTCAGCGCCCAACAATTACTCCCCCCTCAACGAACCGGACGGCCCGCGCCGCCCGACACCGCGCTGGCTGTGGATCCTGGCCGGGCTCTCGGTGCTACTGGTATTGGGCCTGGTGATCGCGCTGGTGGTCATCAACAGCAACGAGCAGCAGACACTGGTGGCGCCCCCACCGATTCCCGAACCGACACGTGAAACCACAACCACGCCAAGCACACCCAGTGCGACGGCGGCCCCAACCCCGATCCCCATGCCCATCCCACTGCCCGGCATGACCACTCCCCCGGGCGACGTCACCCCACCCGGAGAATCCGCGACTCCAGGGGAGACCGAGACCGTCGTCTACAGCGTCACCGGGACCGGCCGGGCCATCAACATCACCTACATCGACAACGGCAACGTCTTGCAGACCGAGTTCAACGTGATGCTGCCGTGGAGCAAAGAAGTTGAGCTGGCCACCGCGTCAGCACGATCGGCCAGCGTCAGCGTCGTCAACGTCGGGCCACCGGTGTCATGCGCGATCAGCATCGACGGCACCCCCGTACAGCACCACACCGGAATGGGTCTGACCATCTGCAGCGCGATGAACCGCGGGATGGGCCGCAGCTAACTACGGCGGGCAGGCACTCGGACCAGAGTCATGCCCACCAAACCGAGTGCCAGCACCGTGCACAGGCCGCCCATGCCCGCGCGACTTGTGGCGAAAATGTCGATGAACAGAGAAAACAGCCACGGCGACAAGGTGTGCGCGGCCCTACCGGTGGTTGTGAACAGGCCGAAGGCCACGCCCTCCTTACCCTCTGCGGAGATCCGCAGCATGAGGTTGCGCGCAGCGGACTGGGTCGGGCCGACGAACAGGCAGAGCAACAAGCCACAGACCCAGAAGGCCACGGTGCCCGACAGGAACATCAAGGTGACGCCGACCGCCACCATCGCCGCCAACGACGTCACGATCACCGGTTTGGAGCCGACGCGGTCGTCGAGCAGGCCGCCGGCCACCGCGCCGAGAGCCGCGATGGTGAAGGCACATGCTCCGAACAGCGGCACACTCGCCGGCGTCAGTCCGTAGACACTGACACCGAGGACCGGTCCGAACAGCGAGATGCCGGTCAGTCCGTCCCGGAACACGGCACTGGCAATCAGGTAGTAGACGACGTTTCGGTCGCGATGCCACTCAGAGACAACCTCGGTCCACAGCTTGCGATACGCCCCGAAGAATCCGACAGCCGGCGTTCCGTCGTGCGCCGGGGATCGGACCGAGAGCAACAACGGCAGCGCGAACACTGCGAACCACGCCGCAGCGACCAGCACTGCATACCGGTCCGGCTTCCCGTCCGCGTTGGGGATGCCGAGCAGTCCGACGGTGTCACCGGTGCCGGCCTTGAACCCGACATAGACCAGTAGCAACACCACCACGCTGCCGAAAAACCCTGCGGCCAAACCGAATCCGGAGACCCGACCGGACGTTGCCGGAGTGGACAACTGGCGCAACATCGCGTTGTACGGCACGGTCGCCAGATCCATGCACGCGGCAGCGCCGGCCAGCAGCGCCAGCCCCGCCCAGAGGTAGTGATAGTCCGGCTGGATGAACGTCATCGACGCAGTCAGCAGCACCACCAGGCCGGTCAAGATGGCCAACGCGCCCCGTCGACGATGCGCCGCGTCAACCAGTACCCCGGTGACCGGCGCCAGCACCGCCACCGACAAACCGGCGACGAAGACGGCCCGGCCCAACCAACTTTCCGGCGTGGTCTGCCCGGGCAGACCCTTGCCGACCACCGACGTGAGATAGACGTTGAATCCAAATGTCATCACGACCGCGTTGACGCCGGTCGCGCCGCAATCCCACAGTGCCCACGCAGCGACCCTGCGCCTGGCTGCCGGATCGGCTGCGCGACCCCGAACTACGGGCGGCGTTACCGCCCCGGGGCTGCTCATGGCATCACTCTATTGGTCCCTACGATTGACGCCATGTCCGTACCTTCCCCGCGCCCCGATGCCCGCGCCGTCGTCACCGGCGCCTCTCAGAACATCGGCGAGGCCTTGGCCAACGAACTTGCCGCTCGCGGACACCACCTGATCATCACCGCGCGCCGCGGCGATGTGTTGAACGAGGTGGCCCAGCGGATCACCGAGCGGCACGGCGTGACGGTCGAGGTCCGTGCCTGCGATCTGACCGATCCGGCCGATCGCGACAAGCTCTGCGCCGAGTTGGCCGAACGCGACATCTCGATCCTGTGCGCCAACGCCGGCACCGCGACGTTCGGCACCGTGGCCAGCCTGCCCGTCGAGGGCGAGAAGGCCCAGGTGCAGCTGAACGTCCAGGGCGTGCACGACCTGGTGCTGGCGGTGCTGCCGGGGATGATCGAACGCGGTGGCGGCGGCATCCTGATCTCGGGTTCGGCGGCCGGTAACTCGCCGATCCCCAACAACGCCACCTACGCGGCGTCGAAGGCATTCGCCAACACGTTCAGCGAGTCGCTGCGGGGCGAGCTCAAGCCGCACGGCATCCACGTCACGCTGCTGGCGCCCGGCCCGGTGCGCACCGAATTGCCCGACCCGTCCCAGCAGTCACTGATCGAGCGCCTGATTCCGGACTTCCTGTGGATCGACACCGAGTACACCGCGCGGATCTCGCTGGACGGGTTGGAGCACAACAAGATGCGGGTGGTCCCGGGGCTGACGTCCAAGGCGATGTCGGTGGCCAGCGGGTACGCACCGCGGGCGATCGTGGCCCCGATCGTCGGCGCCGTCTACAAGAAACTCGGCGGAGACTAACGCCGCTTGGCGGTTCCGAAGATGCTGCGGGTGATCTCCCGGCCGGCCACGGTGGCCGCCGACCGCAGGAAGCTCTTGAAGGCCGTGCTCTGCAGCACTTCCTCGACCATGCCCGGACCTTCGACAGCGTCAGGTGCGTTCACCCGACCGGACACCGTGAGGTCAGGTTCCGGCTGGGGCGCCGGCGCAGCGGGATCAGCTGCAGGCTCGGCCGGAGCCGGAGCAGCGTCCAGGCCGAGCTTGCCGGCCAGTCGCTCGTAGGCCGAGTCGCGATCGATGGTTTGGCCGTACTCGGCCTGCAACGGGCTGGCTGCCGCAGCCGCCTTGATCGCGTCGTTGCCGATGGCTCCCATCAGCGATCGCGGCGCCCGCAACCTGGTCCAGGCCACCGGCGTCGGTGCACCGACCTCGGACAGCACCGTCACGATGGCCTCACCGATACCCAACGAGGTCAGCGCGGTCTCCAGGTCGTAGACCGTGGATTTCGGGTAGGTCTTGGCGGTCTTGGTCAGCGCCCTCTGGTCGTCGGCGGTGAATGCGCGGATGGCGTGCTGGATGCGTGCACCCAACTGGCTGAGCACATTGTTGGGCACGTCGGTCGGCAACTGGGTGCAGAAGAAGACGCCGACGCCCTTGGAGCGGATCAGCTTGACGGTCTGCTCGACCTGATCCAGGAACGCCTTGGAGGCGTCGGTGAACAGCAGGTGTGCCTCGTCGAAGAAGAACACCAGCTTGGGCTTGTCGACGTCGCCGATCTCCGGGAGCTCGGTGAACAGATCCGCCAGTACCCACATCAGGAAGGTCGAGAACATCACCGGGCGCGCAGCCTGGTCCCCCAGTTCCAGCAGCGTGACGATGCCGTGGCCCTGCGGGTCCAGGCGCATCAGATCAGCCGGCTTGAGTTCGGGCTCACCGAAGAAGGTGTCCGCGCCGTCGGCCTGCAGATTGATCAGCGCCCGCAGGATCACCCCGGCGGTGGCCGGCGACACCGCACCGAGCGCCTTGAGGTCCGCCTTGCCCTCGTCACTGGTCAGGAACTGGATCGCCGCGCGCAGGTCTTTCAGATCCAGCAGCGGCAGGCCTTTCTGATCTGCCCAGTGGAAGATAAGGCCCAGCGTCGATTCCTGAGTCTGGTTGAGCCCCAGCACCTTTGACAGCAGAATCGGCCCGAAGCTGGTGATCGTCGCACGCACCGGCACACCGACTCCGCTGGTACCCAGCGACAGGAATTCCGTCGGGAACGCCGTCGGCGTCCAATCGTCACCGGTGTCGGTGGCGCGCTGGGCCGTCTTGTCGTTGGCCTCCCCCGGGCGCGACAGCCCCGACAGGTCGCCTTTGACGTCGGCCATCACCACCGGAACCCCGGCGGCCGACAGCTGCTCGGCGATGACCTGCAGCGTCTTGGTCTTGCCGGTGCCGGTGGCGCCGGCAATGAGTCCGTGCCGGTTGATCGTGGCCAGCGGGATCCGCACTTGGGCCGACGGGTCGACGGTGCCGTCGACGACCACGGAGCCCAGGTTCAGAGCCTGGCCGGTGATGGCGTATCCCGCAGCGATCTGCTGTGCTTGGGCGGCAGCTTGGTCTGAGGTCATGGGCCTGACAGTACTTGCCCAGGATTGCACTGGCCGGGTATCGACGCTCCGTGAATGCGACTGGGAATACCCTGGATCACCGTGCGTGAAGAACTGGTGTGGATCGACTGCGAGATGACGGGCCTTGATCTGGGCTCCGATCGACTGATCGAAATCGCAGCCCTGGTGACCGACAGTGAACTCAACGTCCTGGGCGACGGGATCGACGTGGTCATCCACGCCGACGATGAAGCGCTCGGTGGCATGGCGGACGTGGTGATGAAGATGCACTCCCGCTCCGGGCTCACCGAAGAAGTGCGGAAGTCCACCGTCACCGTGGCCGAGGCCGAACAGTTGGTGCTCGACTACATCCGCACCCACATCAAGGCCGCCAAGACTGCACCCTTGTGCGGCAATTCGATCGGTACCGACCGTGGCTTCATCGCCCGGGACATGCCGGAGCTCAATGAGTACCTGCACTACCGGATGATCGACGTCAGCTCGATCAAGGAACTGTGCCGCCGCTGGTATCCGCGGATCTACTTCGGCCAGCCGGAGAAGGGGCTGGCCCACCGGGCGCTGGCCGACATCCACGAGTCGATCCGCGAACTGAAGTACTACCGCGGCACCGCATTCGTGCCCGCCCCTGGGCCTTCTACCAGCGAGATCGCCGCGGTCGCGAGCGAATTGGGACCGCCTTCGGACGACGCGGCGCAAACCGATTCGGCGTAGCGCGCTGGAGCGGCTAATATCTACGACGCCGCTCCACGCGGCGATGGTGGCTGTAGTTCAGCTGGTAGAGCACCAGGTTGTGATCCTGGATGTCGCGGGTTCGAGCCCCGTCAGCCACCCCTGCAGGTGGAGGGCCGTTTTCGGCCCTCCACCACTTGCGTTTTACGGGCAGCTTGCAACCTTATTGCACCCCTCAATCTCCCGTCTTAGCCCTGCAACCGAGCAGCGTCCCGCCCCGGGGTATTGGCCAGTCTTGCCGAGCTTGAGTTGGAGCTGGGCAGGGAACGTCGCACGGCAGCGCGGGATGCACGGCGTGCACGCGGACAGTCCATCGGTCGGCCCAAGGCGTTGGATCAGTCGAAGGTGGCGCTGGCGCAACGGATGCACGCTGGTGGCGAGTCGGCGGGCACTATCGCCGCCGCGTTAGGTGTCTCGCGTGCGACTGTTTACCGAGTCTTGGCTGAGAGCGCCGACGACCAGCTTGGCGGGGCGCTTGTGGCGACCGGGTGCGCGTCGATTGCGTACGGCGGTCCAAGGAATCGGCGCACCATCTGGTTCTCGGCATTGGCGTCCTTGAGCGGCCAGTACCACAGTGCCAGGAATGTGCGGATTAACCATTGTGCGGCAAGGGGATCGGGCGTGCTTAGCCCGACCATTTCGGTGGCGAAGCGGGTCACGATGGGTGAGTCGGTCAGCCAGTCGGTGCCGGGGAATGTGGTCATCGAGCGCATGATCTGAGCAAGCGGATCGGCTCGCAGGCGTTGCAACGCGGCGGTGGTGGCGGTGACGATGCGTTCTGGACCGCTCAGTCCGCTAATGGCTTCACGAACGGAGTCGAGGATACGTTCGGCTTGGCGGCCCATCACGGCGTCGCGGATGGCGGTCTTGCCTCCGGTGTGGCGGTAGATGGTCGCCGGTGAACAGTGCACGGTGGCAGCCAACTCGTCGATGCTGAACGCGTCGTAGCCCTGGCGCGACATCAGATCGGCGGCTGCGGCGTAGATCCGTTCAGCGGCCTCGCTATGGCGATCCCGGCCCACCAGCCAGTCGTCCGTGGCCATCGGTCAGGCGATCCATCGCTGCGAACCCATGAAGTCGTTTTATCACTGTGAGAGAGATAACGGCTGATTTCTCAGCGTAGGCGCTGGTCGGCTCATCGACCTGAGAAGCCAGCACCGAGGCGTGTGTCTGGCCCGGTTTTCACCTTTGCCGAACACCGTTGACGCAGGTGTAGGCCGCGCTCACCCTGAGCGCATGGCCCTCTTGGCGGACGCACACGACTTCTTCGGAACTGCCGCCCTACAGGACCCCTATCCGCTCTATGACCGGATGCGCGACCACGCGTCGGTGCACCGCATCGGTGATTCCGGTTTCCATGCGGTGTGTGGCTGGGACGCCATCATGGACGCTGTCGCCCGCGTGGAGGACTTCTCTTCGAACCTCACCGCGACGATGGTGTATCACGACGACGGGACCGTCACCCCGTTCGACATGGGGACTCTGGGTGGGTCGCAGCACGCGCTGGCCACCGCTGATGACCCGGTGCACGATTCCCACCGCAAGCTGCTGGTGCCGCACCTGTCTGCGAAGCGAATTCGTGTCATCGAAGAGTTCGCCGAAGCTACCGCGATTCAACTGTGGTCCGACGGGTCGGTCGACGGTCGGGTCGAGTGGATGAGCGCCGTGGCCAATCGGCTGCCGATGATGGTGGTCGCCCGCTTGCTCGGTCTACCCGAGGACGATGTCGACCGGCTGATCCGGTTGGGCTATGCCACCACGACTCTGCTCGACGGCGTAGTCAGCGCGACCCAGCTCGAAGCCGCAGGCGGGGCTGCGATGGAGCTCGCTGGGTACGTCATGGAGCACTTCACGAAGGCCGGCGAAAGCTCCCAGGATGGCCTTATCGGCGACCTCGCTGCGCGTTACGCCTCGGGCGAGTTGGAACAGCTTCCCGCGCTGGCGATCATGTTGACGTTGTTCAGCGCGGCAGGTGAATCCACCGCCTCGTTACTGGGCAGCGCCGCATGGATCCTGGTGAGCCATAGCGACATCCAAGAACAGGTCCGCGCCCAGCCCGAACTGCTGGGTGCGTTCATCGAGGAGACACTGCGTTTCGAGTCCCCGTTTCGCGGCCACTACCGCCATGTCGTGCGAGACACCACGCTGGGCGGGGTCGACCTGCCTGCCGACTCTCGCCTGCTGTTGATGTGGGGAGCCGCCAATCGCGATCCGCAGCAGTTTGACGCACCCAATGAGTTCCGGCTCGACCGCGCTGGCCCTAAAGGGCACGTCACCTTCGGCAAGGGCGCGCATTTCTGCGTCGGGGCCGCACTGGCACGGTTGGAGGCTCAGATCGTGTTGCAGATGCTGCTGGAACAGACAACCTGGATCGAGGCCACCGACGTAGGGCGCTGGCTGCCCAGCATCCTTGTCCGCCGACTAGAACGACTCGAACTGAACAATCGCCGTCGCGACCCCCAGAGCTGATTTGGCACATCCGCCGAGGAGGTGGGGGTGCCCCCTGAGTCGCGACAGAGGACGCCTCGTACGGCCACCGTCCGCTCTCTCCGCAGATCGCGGAAGCGCTGTCGTCCGCAGTAGCTCCTTCCACCGCAAACAGCAACCAACGCCGCCAACCCTCCTGACCTGCTGAGACTTGACGCCCCCGACGCGGTCAACACTGACAAACGCCCAGCACGGAGTTCCGCTTCAGCGTGTAGGAGTACGCCTGTTCACCGAGCTGACGTTGACGAGCGCGAGGTGTAGCTCGGTGATGTGGTCGATCAATCGCTCGCGGGAGATGTCGATACGCCCAGCGAGGTACGCGGTGGCGAGCTCGGCTTCCGCTCCCACAAGGGCAAGTGCAGACAACTCAACATCGGTGCGGTCGAGTTGTTGAGTGTTGAGGTGCCCGGTGGCCAAATCTGCCAGAACCGTTGAGCCTGAGAGCATCAGCTGCTGCCGACGCTGTTGCAGCCGCTCGTCGCTGACCGCCTCCAACAACAACACGCGGCCGATCCGTGGGTCGTCGGTGAGCCATTCGAAAAATGCGGCGATGGCAGCACGGGCTTTGGCGCGGACGCGGTTCGGCGTGTCCTCACTGAAGGCTTCGATCACGATTCGGGTGCCCTGCTCGGCAATGTGATCGAAAACGGCGAGCAGTAATGCTTCCCGGTCGGGGAACGCCTCATAGAAATAGCGCGGGGTAAGCGCGGCTTCGGTGCAGACTTCGCGCACCGTGGTGCGCGCCCAGCCCTGGGTGCCGATCACCTCCAGACCAGCGGCTATGAGTCGCTTGCGACGGTCGATACGGCGCTCGTCGGCACTCACACCCCGCCAAGTGCGGGTCGCAGCGTCACGCATGATCACCATCCTGCCATGTTGACAACCCACGTTATCCATGTCAGCGTGACGACATCAGAAACTGGATAACAATGAATATCCATTTGCATGGCGAGGGAGCCGATATGACCAGCGCGGCGGTAACGAACAACACCGACACGGCGCGTGATCGGCGCATGGTCGACGGCGAGGACCTTGAGGCGTTGATCGGGCCCGACTCGGCATTCCGCCGCCACACCGATGATTGGCGGGTGATGCTGGTCCTGGGCCGGGCTTCGCTGCTACAGGCCGCGTACCCGCTGGTCTCGGCGGGCGTGGTAGATCACGGGCGAATCCTGCGCGACCCCGTCGACCGGGTGGTGAGCACCGCCCGTTATGCCAACGAGCTGATGCTGGGCCCGGACCCGGTCGGCACCGCGCGTGCGATCCGCGAGATGCACCGCGACATCACTGGCGTCGACGCCGAGGGCACGCGCTACCACGCGTGGAACCGCGACGCGTGGACCTGGGTTCACCTGACCATCTGCGAGGCCGTCATCCGCGGGATCAACATGTTCCACAACGCATCCGAGGACGAAGTCGAAGAGGTCTACGCCGGTCTGCGCATGATCGGGCGGCTCTACCAGGTCCGCGGGCAAGACATGCCGCCCACGGTTCCCGAACTACTGGTCTGGTTCGACAACGCAATCGACCACGACATCGTCGACACCCAGTTCCTGGCCGACCTGCGGGCCTACCTTCGCCAGCCCACTCAACCCCCGCAGATTGCGAACTGGTTGTGGCCGCTATTGCGGCCTGCGGCCGGTCCGATCGTGACCCACGCTACGAACGTCCTGACCGGCATGCTCCCGGCCCACATCCGGCATTGGTATGCACCTAGTGGCCGCACCGTCATCCATCAGGCCGAATACACAGTGGCCGTCGCCCTGCTGCGCGGTCTCTCAATGCTGCCCAGTCGCTTCCACACTGTTTCTGCAACCCGCTCATGACAACTCACCCACAGGAGTCAACGATGACACCGACCACCCAAGCCACCGCCCCATTGGACATTATGGACGACGACACCCTGGACCAGGCGATCGCGACCGCGAAAGCCCACGCCGCCGAACTGCGCAAATGGGCCCAAATGTGGTGGGACGCCTGGAATACCCAGGACCTCGATGGTGTCGTCGCACTGGTCCACGAGGACATCGTGTACGAGGATCCGTCGATGATGGGTGAACACATCCGGGGCCGCGCCCAGTTCCGGGCGTTCGTCGAAATGTTCTTCAGGGCTTTCCCCGACGCCCTGTTCGAGCAGTCCGAATGGCCGATCTATCTAGCAACTGAAGGTGTCGGAGTTGCCGCTCCGTGGCGAGTCACCGGAACATTCACCGGCGACATGCGCGGCGGCCCGTCACCGATGGCCCTCGCACCCACCGGCAAACGGGTCGACATCAAGGGTGTCGACCTCTACGAATACCGCGACGGGCTGCTGCACAAATGGGCCAGCGTGGTCAACCCGCTCGAAATGCTTGAACAACTCGGCATCGCCCCGGTCCGCTCGGCGCTCCCGATCCTTGTCCGCGTCCAACGAGCCCTCGCACCCCTCGTTCGCATCCTGGGCAAGTAACGCCCCCGACCAGCTCACCCATCAGGGGGTGGAGGGTGCCCCGTTGACGCTGAGAACACGCGCCTAGAACGGCCAGCGCGGAGTTCCACTTCAATCGGTGAGGGCGTCGACATCTGTCTTCGGCGAGCTGATGCCACGAGTTCAGCCGGCGGTCCGGTCGGCCAGCCAGAGGATTCCTTGGTGCGCCGCTCGGGCCAACGCACCACGCTCGCCGAAATAGGTCGCGACCCATCCGAGCCCGGGCAATGAACCCAGGAGCCCGTACAGCCGCGTCGGATGCGGCCGCTTGGCGACCTCGTCGAACGTCGCGCGCAGGATGCCGGCAAGCTGCCAGATGCTCTTGATGACCACCGCCGGGGTCGACGATGTGATCGCCTCAAGCGGCTTCCAGCCCGGTGGCGGCGTTTCGGGGAGCGGCTCGGGGTCGGGCTGCGCCGGCACGTCGAAGTCCTCGGGCAGATGCCGCTGACACAACACCTCGGCGAGCAATCGCACCTGCTCCCGTTTGTCGGTGACGCCGTATTCGCGGGCCACCGCGCACAACACGATGGCCTGGCTGACAAAGCCGGCCAGCTCACCCACCGGCACCATTCGGGCCAGCCAACCGAAGGCTCCGGGCGAAGCCACCAGCACGGTGTTCAGTGCGCCGACCCGGTGCACCCACCAGTGGATGCGCTCATCGCGGTCCATCCGATCCCAGGCCGCGGTGCCGGGAAAGTCGGCGGCATTCATCACATGGGCACCCACGTTCAAGGCGCGGTCGGTGTTGCTCGGGCTGCGGCCGGCCTCATGACGACGACGGTGCAGACGGAGCCGACGGACCAGGTCGCTCACCCCGCGAGGCGGCCGCAGGAGCCGGTGGGTGCGTTTGCGCAGCCCGATCGGATCGGCCTCCGAAAGCACGTTGAGCAGTGGATTGATGACCGCGACCGCGCGACCCAATGCGTCCGCGACATCGGAGTCAGAAAGGCGCGTGTACGGCGTCGGCAGAAGACCCATACGAGTGATTGTGGACCATCATCGGAAACAAAAGAGGCCCCCACCGAAGTGGGGGCCTCTGTGCTGTGCGCCGTCAGGGTTTCGAACCCCGGACCCGCTGATTAAGAGTCAGCTGCTCTACCAACTGAGCTAACGGCGCGGCGTGGAAAACCTTAACAGCCCAATGGCCGCCGGATGAAATCGCGAGGTCAGGCGCGTTGGACGGTCCCGTGAGGTGCGCTTAGCCGCTACCGAACCCCCAAGGCTCCAATTGTGATCTCCACCACGCGGCCTTTCGCGTGAAACTGTGCTGAAAATGTTCCGCCGGAACCAGTTGAACACTCAGGCGTAAATTTGGACCGATAGCGAACACTGACCCGTGATCGGCCTAACGGTGTCATTAGCTGCAAAAATTGGACAAATCACGCTAACATCTAGTTAGCTGAGCGAAGCTACGCAGTCGGCGAGCTGAGGCAGCACTTATCGGGGAGGGGTTAGCTGAAAATGAGCACAGCAGCAATTTCACGCCCCACGCCCGGTAACGAAACCGTCGACGACGCGATGGCTGGCCTCATCGCAGTGCACAACTGCAGCCGATTGGGCCTGCGCGCCAATCCACCGCGCCGCGGACTCCTGGAGCTACTGCTCCCGTCGCGGCGCCGCTGAAACCGAGTCAGCTGCGCAGTTTGCGGATGACCAACACGATCACCAGCGTGCCGAGCCCGGCGACCGAGACAATCACCGCGGGCTTGCTGGCGAAAGCGATGGCACGCGCCTTGGCTTCATCGGCCAGCTTCTGCGGATTGGCCCGCACAGCGAGCGCGTCGACGGTGGACGCCAACTGATCGCGCGCCCGATCAATGTCCTGCTTGATGTCGTCAGGATTCCGGTCCGCCACTTCAGCCCTCCAACTCGCTTTGCTCCTAGGCGAACTACCCTAGTTCAGCCGGACCAATAGTCCGCGCTGTGGCCAACAGAAGGGACACGACGGTGGCACCGACCCCCCGACTCGAAGTGGGCGCCAAGGCTCCCGCATTCAGCCTGCCCGATGCCGACGGCAACACCGTGAAGCTGTCCGACTACGCGGGCCGCAAGGTGATCATCTACTTCTACCCGGCCGCCTCCACCCCCGGATGCGCCAAACAGGCCTGCGACTTCCGAGACAGCCTGGCCGAGCTCAACGAGGCCGGGCTGGATGTCATCGGCATCTCTCCCGACAAGCCCGAGAAGCTGGCCAAGTTCCGCGACGCCGAACACCTGACCTTCCCGCTGCTGTCCGATCCGGAGCGCAAGGTGCTGACCGCATACGGAGCATTCGGCGAGAAGTCGATGTACGGCAAAACCGTTCAGGGCGTCATTCGCTCGACGTTCCTGGTCGACGAGAAGGGCAAGATCGAGGTCGCGCAATACAACGTGAAGGCCACCGGCCACGTTGCCAAGCTGCGTCGGGATCTGTCCGTCTGACCCTTGTCGACCGTCTTGGTCTGACACACTCGACCCGTGGTCGCGATCGCGGGCTCACCCGCATTCACCTCCGACGAGGTTGCGCACTACCGCGCTATCGGCTGGTGGTCTGACACCACGTTGTCGGATGCGGTGCGTACCAACGCCACCGACGTTCCGGATCGCATCGCTTACCTGAACCACCCCGATTTTCAGCTGACGTGGCGCCAATTCGATGCTGCTGCAGATGCTTTGGCCCGGGAGCTGGCCGGTGCAGGCGTGGGCCACGTCGACCGGGTCGCAGTCTGGCACGGCGACACCGTAGCGATCCACGCGCTGTTCGTGGCGATCGAGCGGTGCGGCGCCGTGGTGGTCGGCGTCGGTGCTCGCGCCGGAACCAGTGAGGTGACGGCCATCCTGCGCGGCGCCGGGCCACTGCTGCTGATCACCGATCCGCAGCGCCACGACGCCGCGTCGGGGGTCACCGCCGAACTCGGTTGCGGGTTACTGATGTTGTCGGACCTGTCGGTAGGTGTCACGCCCGCGCAGCCGCACGGACCGCTCGACCCCGACGATGTCTTCCTGATCAATTCGACCTCCGGCACCACGGGGCTGCCCAAATGCGTCGTGCACACCCAGAACCGTTGGTATTACTTCCATCAGCAGGCCGTCGCCAACGGCTTGTTGACCTCCGACGACGTGTTCCTGCCGGTCATCCCGACTCCGTTCGGCTTTGGCCTGTGGACCAGCCACATCACCCCGATCCACCTGGGCGCCAGCGCAATCCTGCTGGAAAGATTCACCGCCGCGGCGGCCTGCGCGGCCATCGAGCGCCATCGGGTCAGTGTGTTGTGTTGTGTCAGTACCCAACTGACCATGATCATGGCTGATCCGGCGGCGCGCGAACACGACCTGAGCTCGCTTCGGGTGGTCTTCACCGGCGGTGAGGCGCTCCCCTACCGCCCAGCGTCTGAGTTCGAAACACTCACCGGTGCAAAGATTCTGCAGTTCTACGGGTCCAACGAGACCGGCCTGCTCAGTGGCACCACGGTGCACGACTCCCTGGAAAACCGGCTGCGTACCGGTGGCCGGATCGTCGCGGACATGGCCGTCCGCCTGTTCGACGGCGACACCGACGTCACCGCCACCGGACGCGGACAGCCGGCCTGCCGCGGCCCGGCGACCAGCCTGGGCTATCTGGGCGGCACCGACCACGACAAGTTGTTCACCCGCGACGGCTGGATGCGGATGGGTGACATCTGCGAAATCGACGCCGACGGCTACCTGCGAGTCACCGGCCGGACATCCGACTTCATCGTGCGCGGCGGCAAGAACATCAGTGCCAATCAGGTTGAGGACTACGTGACCACGCATCCCGCGGTCGCGGTGGCCGCCGCCGTCGCCATGCCCGACCCGGTGTTCGGCGAAAAGGTCTGTGTCTACGTCGAGCTGATCGGTTCAGCGGCGCTGGACCTGCCGCAGCTGTGCGCGCACCTGTTGGCACAAGGGGTTTCCAAAGAACTGCTGCCCGAGCGACTGATCGTACTCGGCGAACTCCCCCGGTCATCGGGCGGCAAGGTGGCCAAAGGTCAACTCCGCCAGGATATTCGATCTCGCATGGGAGGCCGGCATGACCGCAGCTGAACCGCGCCGCGGCGGATTGGAAGTATGGGCGCCGTCGGTGACACCGCCGATCGGGGTAAACCTGTCCGACCAGCAGGCCATGGCCATCGCGTTCCGGCACCTGGCGTCCATCGGATTCGCCGAGAACCTGGCCGGGCACATCACCTGGCAGCCCGACGGCCACACCGAGATGTACGTGAACCCATGGGGGTTGTGGTGGCAGGAGGTCAGCGCCTCGGACGTCTGTATGGTCGACGAGGACGCCCGCGTGGTGCGCGGCAAATGGGACGTCACCCCGGCCATCCATATCCACACCGAACTGCACCGGGCGCGACCCGATGCGCGAGTGGTGATCCACAATCACCCGTATTACGTATGCGTGTTGGCGGCGCTCGGCCGCCTGCCCGAATTGCTGCACCAGACGGGCTCTCTGTTCCTCGACGACCTCTGCCTGATCGACGAGTACGACGGCGAGGTCGACAGTCCTTCGCGTGCAGCGGAATTGGCAACGCGGATCGGCTCGGCGAACCTGACCATCCTGGCCAACCACGGAGTCATCGCGACCGGCCGTAACCTGCCTGAGGCGGTGTACCGGGCGGCCGCCATCGAGCGGGTGTGCAAACTGGCCTACGACGTACTGCTCACCGGCCTCAAACCCACCGAGATGAAATGGGCGGACATGATGGGCATGAAGGCGTCGCTGATCGAGCGGGCCGCAGACGTGTACTGGGCCGGTGCCGCCCGCGCGACCATCAAGGCCGACTCGGCCGTTCTGCAGTAAGGAACTGGCATGAAATCCATTGACGACCTGGCCACCAACCTCGATTTCACCACCGCCAAAACCGGCGTGGATCGCACCGTCACCCTGCTGCCGGATCCACCGCGCGCCAAACGTCGGTACACGGTGATCTCGGTGGACGACCACATCGTCGAGCCGCCGGATACGTTCACCGGACGGCTGCCGGCCAAGTTCGCCGACCGGGCTCCGCGCGTGGTGGACACCGACGCCGGCGGCCAGACCTGGGTGTACGACGGCAAAGAGCTGCCCAACGTCGGCTTCAACGCGGTGGTCGGCCGGCCGGTGTCCGAATACGGATTCGAGCCGGTGCGCTTCGACGAGATGCGCCGGGGCGCTTGGGATATCCACGCCCGGGTGAAGGACATGGACCTCAACGGGGTCTACGCCTCGTTGAACTTCCCGTCGTTCCTGCCCGGCTTCGCCGGCCAACGCCTACAACAGGTCACCACCGACCGCGACCTGGCGATGGCATCGGTGCGCGCCTGGAACGACTGGCACCTCGAGGTGTGGGCCGGCTCGCACCCGGACCGGATCATCCCGTGCCAGCTGCCCTGGCTGCTGGACCCCAAGGTCGGGGCCAAGATGATCTACGAGAATGCCGAACGCGGCTTTCACGCAATGACTTTCAGCGAGAACCCGGCGATGCTTGGACTGCCCAGCATCCACTCCGGCTACTGGGATCCGATGATGGCGGCGTGCGCCGATACCGGAACCGTGGTCAACCTGCACATCGGATCGTCGGGCTCATCACCGTCCACCACCCCGGACGCACCGCCGGATGTCCAGGGCGTGCTGTTCTTCGCCTACGCCATCTCGGCGGCGGTGGACTGGTTGTATTCCGGTCTGCCCAGCCGGTTTCCGGACCTGAAGATCTGTCTGTCCGAAGGCGGTATCGGCTGGGTGGCCGGGCTGCTCGACCGGCTCGATCACATGCTCAGCTATCACGCCATGTACGGCACCTGGGAGCGGCTCGGCGAAAAGCTTTCGCCGGCCGAGGTTTTCGTGCGCAACTTCTGGTTCTGTGCGGTGGAGGACCAATCTTCATTTGTGCAACGCGACCGGATCGGGCTGGACAACATCATGTTGGAGGCCGACTACCCGCACTGCGACTCGACATGGCCGCACACGCAGCAGACCATCCACGACGAGATCGGTGACCTGCCGGCCGACGCGATCCGAAAGATCACCTGGGAGAACGCTTCCCGGCTGTATCAACACCCGGTTCCAGCAGCGGTTCAGCGCGACCCGGAGGCGTTCTGACCCAGCGCCCCGAGTAGCAGCGCCTCGGCCGTCGCAGCCTTCTCGAAGACGCCGAGGTGCAGGCTCTCGTTGATGCTGTGCGCCTGGGTGCTCGGATCTTCCACCCCGGTGACCAGGATGGTCGCATCCGGGAACGCGGCGGCGAATTCGGCGATGAACGGGATGGACCCGCCCATCCCCATATCGACCGGGGCCACTCCCCAGGCCTGGGTGAAGGCCGCCCGAGCCGCGTCATATACCGGACCGCTGGCCTCGATCGCGTAGGGCTGGCCGACATCGCCCGGGATCACGGTGACCTTGGCGCCCCACGGAACGTGGCTCTCGAAGTGCCTGGTCAACGCCGCAAGATGCGCCGCAGCGTCACCACCGGGTGCGACCCGGAGACTGATCTTGGCCCGGGCGCTGGGGATCAGGGTATTGGACGCCTTGTCGATCGGCGTGGTGTCGATGCCGATGACGGTGATCGCCGGTTTGGCCCAAAGCCGTTGCGCCACCGAGCCCGAACCGATCTGTTGCACTCCGTCGAGCATGCCGGTCTCGGCGGCCACCCAGTCCGGCCCGCGATCCACGTCGGCCGCAGCGCCTTCATGCAGGCCGGCGACCGCGACATTGCCGTCGTCGTCGTGCAGGCTGGCCAGCAACCGCACCAGTACGGTCAGCGCGTCGGGCACCACACCTCCCCAGATGCCCGAGTGCAGGCCATGATCCAGCGTGGCCACCTCCACGACGCAGTCGGCCAGGCCACGTAATGACACCGTCAGCGCCGGGATCTCGGTGCTCCAGTTGTCCGAGTCGGCGATCACGATCACATCGGCGGCCAGGGCGTCCTTGTGCGCGGCCAGCAACGCGCCGAGTGAGGGTGAGCCGGACTCCTCCTCACCCTCGACGAATACGGTGACCCCGACCGGCGGATTGCCGCCGTGCGCCCGGAAGGCCGCCAAATGCGTTGCGATACCGGCCTTGTCGTCGGCGCTGCCGCGGCCGTACAACCGCCCGTCCCGCTCGCTGGGTTCGAACGGCTCGGAGGTCCATTGCGCGCGGTTGCCTTCGGGCTGCACGTCGTGGTGGGCGTACAGCAGTACCGTCGGCGCGCCGGGCGGCGGCCGGTGATGCGCGATCACCGCCGGGGCGCCACCTTCTTCAACGATCTTCACGTCACCGAAGCCCGCATCCGACAACAGCTTTGCGGTCAATTCGGCACTGCGCTGCACCTCCCCACGACGGGAGGGATCGGCCCACACCGACTCGATGCGAACCAGGTCTTCCAGGTCGGCTCGCACCGATGGCAGGACCGCACGGACGCTGGCAACAAGATCGGTCATGCGGCCAAGGTTAACCGGTCACGAAGGAAAAATTAGGCCTGCTCGAGGACCGCGACGGCCGCGGCGGTGTCGCCGTCGTGGGTCAGCGACACGTGAATGGTGACGCCCTTGAGGTGCTCGGCGATCTCACCGGACAGCCGCACCTTGGGGCGGCCCCACATATCGGTGACCACCTCGATGTCGCGGTGGATCCCTTCGGGCAGCACCGGCCGCTTGGAGAACCGTGACCCCGACCACGCCTTGATCACGGCTTCCTTGGCTGCCCATCGGGCCGCCAGGTGCCGGGCCGCCGACGAACTCTTGTCGGCGGCGTCCCGGCGCTCCCCTGGCGTGAAGGTCTCGGCGAAGACGGTGCCCGGCTGGTCCACCTGCTCGGCGAAGTCCGAAATGGACACCAGGTCAATACCTATACCAACAATGCTCACGCGCGATCCGCTTCGCTACTCGCTCCGGTGCTCATCCGCGCCCGTACCAACCGTTTTCGCCCAACCGCGATGCCGGGTCGAGCAGCATGTCAGCTTCCTGACGCTTCTCCGGCGAATCGTGGTTGAACCGGCGGTCGGCCGGCTTCTCGTACAGCGGACGGCCACCGGCGATGGCCGATGCCAGGCGGTGCTGACCGGCCAGCAGTCGGGCATCTGCGCGACGCAGGTAGTCCTCCCGCTGTTCCGGGGTCAGCGCGGCCAGCAGGGCCTCCGGGTGCACCAGCGCAACCATGCCGGACACGTGGCCGAACCCGAGGCTGGTCACCAGACCGGCCTTGATCGGGAACTTCTCGCCCAGCTGCAGGGTTTCGCGGACCCAGACGAAGTGCTGCGCGTTGGACAGTTCGTCGTCCACGCAGTCCAGGCTGCGGTTCGGCGGGATCACGCCGTCGCGCAGGATCTGGCACAGACCCATCATCTGGAACGCTGCCGCGCCACCCTTGGCGTGACCGGTCAGGCTCTTCTGGCTCACCACGAACAGCGGGTTGCCCGGCGAGCGACCCAACGAAGCCGCGAGACGCTCGTGCAACTCGGTCTCGTTGGGATCGTTGGCCAGCGTCGAGGTGTCGTGCTTGGAGATGACGGCGATGTCATCCGGCGCCACACCGAGTTTGGCCAGCGAACGGGCCAGCTTCGACTCGCGGCCACCGCGACCGGCGCCCAGTGCACCCAGACCCGGAGCCGGGATCGAGGTGTGCACACCGTCACCGAACGACGAGGCGTAGCCGACCACGGCCAGCACCGGCAGACCCATCTCGATGGCGAGGTCACCGCGGGCCAGCAGAATCGTTCCGCCACCCTGGGATTCGACGAAGCCCAACCGGCGCCGGTCGTTGGCGCGGGAGAACTTCGAGTCGCTGATGCCCTTGGCGCGCATCACCTCGGTGTCCGCAGTGGCGGCCATGTCGCCGAAGCCCATGATGGCCTCCAGCGTCAGGTCGTCATAGCCACCGGCGACCACGAAATCGGCCTTGCCCAAACGGATCTTGTCGACGCCCTCTTCGACCGACACAGCGGCGGTCGCGCACGCGGCAACCGGGTGGATCATCGAGCCGTAGCTACCGATGTAGGACTGCACCACGTGTCCGGCGAAGACGTTGGGCAGCACCTCCTGCAGGATGTCGTTCGGCTTGCTGCGACCCAGCAGGTTGCCGTGGTACATGGTCTGCATCGAGGTCATGCCGCCCATGCCGGTGCCCTGCGTCGAGGCCACCATGCTCGGGTGCACCCAGCGCATCAGCTCTTCCGGGCTGAACCCGGCCGACAGGAACGCATCGACGGTGGTCACCAGGTTCCACAACGCCAACCGGTCGATCGAGCTGGCCATGTCCGGCGTGACGCCGTAGACCTGCGGGTCGAACCCGGTGGGCACCTGCGCACCGACGGTGCGCGACAGCTTCACCTTGCGCGGCACCCGGATCTCGGTGCCGGCCTGACGGGTGACCTGCCAGTCGGAGCTGTCCGGCACCGGCGCGATGACGGTGTGCTCCGGATCGAACTGAACGAACGCCCGGGCGTCGGCCTCGGAGGAGACGACGAACGAGAAGTCCTTGTCCAGGAACACCGAAACCAGCAGCGGTGCGGCGTGATCGGGATCCAGGAATCCGTCGTCCACCCATTCACGGATGCCGACGCGGTCCAGCACGACGTCGTGGTAGCGCTCGACCAGTTCGGTCTCGTCCACCAGGTCACCGGTGTTGGTGTCGTACCAGCCCGGCTTCGGGTCGTCTTCCCACTTGACCAGACCGGTGGTCCAGGCCAGCTCCAGGACGCCGGCGGCCGACAGTTCGCCGGACACCTCCATCTCGAAGCGGGTGCGCGACGAGCCGTACGGCCCGAGCTCGGCACCGGAGACCAGTACCACCATGTCGGCGGGGTCGACGTCGACCTTCGCCCACTGGGGTGCCGGGGCGGCCTGACGGCCACGCGGCGGCGACGGCAGTGCGGCGATGGTGCCCGCCAGATCTTCTTCTGTCGCAGCAGATTCGGCGACCATCTCCTCGCGGGCCTTGGCGGCCAGCTCAGCCATGTCGAGCTGCACCTCACCCAGACCGCCGGTCAGGTCGACCTTGATCGGCTCGTGTGCCGCTGCCACCTTGGACTCGATGTTGCACAAGTCGAGCAGCATCGAAGCCATCTCTTCGCTGGTGTACGTGGTGACACCGGCTTCTTCGACGGCACCGACGATTACGTCGTTGTGGCCCATCAGGCCGGTGCCCTTGGTCCAGCCGATCAGCGCGTGCGCCAGCGAAACTCGCTGTGACCACGAGGTTTCGGCCTTCCAGCGCGATACCACTGCGTCGAGAGCGGACTTGGACTCGCCGTAGGCGCCGTCACCGCCGAACATGCCGCGGTTGGGCGAGCCCGGCAGCACCACATGCAGACGTGAGGCGATGTCGCGATCGGAACCGATGTGCGACAGGCCGCCGATGAGCCGCTGCACGGCCCACAGCAGAACCTTCATCTCCATCTCGGCGCGGGCGCCGGCCTCCGACAGATCGCCCGCCACGCGCGGCGCGGCGAACGGGAACAGCAATGTCGGGGTCTGCGCATCCTTGACGTGAATCGACTGCGGCCCAAGGTTTTCGCTCTGCTCGTTGCCGATCCACTCCACCAGCGCGTCGATGTCGGTGTAGGACGCCATGTTGGCCGGCACCACCCACAGCTGCGCGCCGAAGCGGGCGTTGTCGCGGTACAGGGTCCGGTAGAACGCCAACCGGTCGTCATCGAGCTTGGAGGTGGTCGCCACAACCGAAGCACCGCCGTGCAAGAGCTGCGCCACCACCGCCGAAGCGATCGAGCCCTTCGACGCGCCGGTGACCACGGCCACCTCGTTGACGTACCGACCCGACTCCGGGTTCTCGGCGCCTGCCGCGGCCCGTCCGTAGAGGGACCCATGGATGGTGCGACCCGCCGCCAGCGCCTTGCCCTGCCACCAATTGGCCTGGGTGGCAACGACATGTCCGGCACCCTCGAAGCGCTCGGAGAGCTGCGCCCAGTCGCCGTCGACCTCGTCCTCGTCCATCAGCCAGATGCGCGCGAGGTCCTCGCGGGCGCTGGCCCACCGGTCATCGAACAGCACCGCCTTGCGGCCGTCGAACACCGGCGCAACCAAACGCGGCCAGTCCGAACCCAATTCGGCGTTGACCAGATCCATCAGCTCGGCGTCCGAGGCCTCCGGCAGCACCACCGGGGTGTTCAGGCCCAGCTCGCCCAGGATCAGGCGCGCGGCCGAAGCCAGCACACCGGTCGGACCGGTGACCTGCTCGGCGAACTCGTTCAGTGCGGCCGAGTCGACGACGCCACCGGCGCCGCCACCTGCCGAGGGCAGCGACACCGCCACGCCACGACGCGCGGCAACCACGCTCACGGCGGCATCAATGGCCTTGTCCACGCTGGCCGCGTCGGCCAGTGCGCCGTTGTGCAGGCCACCCAGGTCGCCGCCGCGGACACTGGAACCTTCACGGGTACCCAGCGCCAACTCGACGGTGACGTGCTTGACCCAGCCCGCACCGAGCTCCCAGGTCTTGCCGACCCGCTCGGCGATGTAGGCCGGACGCTTGCCCGAGGGGCCGAGCACCGTGCGCAACTGGTCGTTGATCGCGTCGGAAAGCACCGGGCCGAAAGGCTTGTAGGTACGGGCCAGCTTGGTGACCTGCCCCTTGAGCCCGGACAGGTCGGCCTCGGCGGCACCGTCGATGGCGCCCAGGTTCAGCTCCGAACCCAGGTCGACCAGCAGCTGGTTGCGTCGAGACGAGGCACCGTCGGTGATCGACTCGATGGAGTCCAGCGGCTCGATCTGATCGATGCGCATCTTGGCCGACAGCGCGATCAATGCCACGGTCGCGTCGGCGGCGTCGAAGCCGATGTCGTCAGGACGGGGTCCACCCGAGGGTGCGGCCGGCGCGGCGGCCGGAACCGGTGCTGCGGCAACAGCTTCCACGGGTGCCGCAGCGGCAGCCGGCGCGGGAGCGGTGTCGTCCTCGGGCTCCGGATCGGTGTCGGTGGCGAACAACATCGCCGCGTCGCGCTCGACGTTGAGCACCTCGGTGGTGTTGTGCGAGTACTCCGGCAGCTTGAGCGTGTTGGTGGCCAGACCGGCGACCGTCGGCATGGTCTTCACGCCGATCTCGACGAACCGCTCGACACCGAGACCGCCTGCGGCCTCTTCGATGAAGAGCAGATCCTGGGTTTCGATCCAACGCACCGGGCTGGCGAACTGCCAGGCCAACAGCTCGATGACGACCTTGCGGCACAGCTCATGAGGCTTCTCGTTGCGCCAGGTGTCGTAGTCGGCGAGCACCTCGTCGAGCGGCTCGGCCGGCACCAGATCGCGGATCTCCTGGATGAAGTCGCGGTCCAGGGTGAACAACCGTGGCACCAGGTTCGGGATGTACTTGCCGACCAGCAGATCGGGATCGGCGTCACGCGGCATGACCCGGTCCAGCGCCCGACGGAAGTCGGCGACGCCGACACGCAGCACCTCGGAGTGGAACGGCACGTCGATGCCGGGCACCATGATGAACGACCGCTTGCCGCCGCTGATCTCGCGACGACGCTCGATCTCCTCCTCCAGGGCCTCCAGGCCGCGGACGGTACCGGCGATGGCGTACTGCGAGCCACGCAGGTTGAAGTTCACGATCTGCAGGAATTCACCTGTGCGCTCGGCGATTTGGGCCACGAAGTCGGTGACGTCATCGTCGTCGAGGTCGATCTGCGACGGGCGGATGGCGGCGAGCCGGTAGTTGGAGCGGCCCTTCTCGTCGCGCGGAACGATGTCGTGCATCTTGCTGCCGCGGTGGAACACCACCTCCAACAGCGCATCCAGCTCGTACACACCGGACACGCAGGCCAGCGCGGTGTACTCGCCGACAGAGTGGCCACAGGCGATGGCACCCTCGACGAAGGCGCCCTGCTCCCGCATCTCGGCGACCTGAGCGGCCGCCACCGTGGCCATGGCCACCTGGGTGAACTGCGTCAGGAACAGCACGCCGTCCGGGTGGTGGTAGTGCACACCGCTGGCGATGATGCTGGTCGGGTTGTCGCGCACCACGTGCAGCACCGAGAAGCCCAGGGTGTCGCGGGTGAACTTGTCGGCGGTGTCCCACACCTTGCGGGCGGCCTTGGACCGGGCCCGCACCTCCATACCCATGCCCTTGTGCTGGATGCCCTGGCCTGGGAACGCGTAAACCGTTTTGGGCGCGGCCAATTGGGCCGTCGCCGACATCACCAGATCGCCGCCGACCTTCGCGGTGACCTCGATGATCTCGGCGCCGCGGTCGATGCCCACGCGGTCGACCCGGAAGTCGATGTCATCGCCCGGCAGCACCATGCCCAGGAAGCGGGAGGTCCAGCCGACCAGACGGGCCGGCGGCGTGGCCTGCCCATCGGTGGCGGTGACCACATGCTGGGCCGCGGCCGACAGCCACATGCCGTGCACGATGGGCGATTTCAGACCGGCCAGCAGTGCGGCAGCCCGGTCGGTGTGAATCGGGTTGTGGTCACCGGAGACCACCGCGAAGGCGCTCATGTCGGCAGGCGCGGTGACGGAGACATCGCGACGACGACGGCGCGGGGTCTCGGTGGCGTTGTCGGTGATCGCACCGCCGGCGCGCGGCGGGTCGGTCAGCTCGATGGCGCCGCTCCGACCGCGGATGGCGAACCGCTCGTCCAGCTTGGCCAGGACGGTGCCGGCAGCATCGGCGATGGTGACCTCGACCGGCACGACGCGGCCGACCTCGGTGTCCACCGCGGCCGAAGCCGTTGCGGTGACGGTCAATTCGGCACGCTCGGTGGGCATCGGGGCCAGCAGGTGCGCGGCGTGGTCCAGGTGCACCAGGCTCAGCAGGCCTTCAACGACCGGGAAGCCGCTATCGGTGACGGCCGAACCGATCACCGAGAAGACAGCGGGCCAGCAGTGGCCGACCAGAGCGTCGGGCACCAGGGTCAGACCCGGCGCCAGCGGGGCACCGAAGGTGGCAGTGACGCCGGTGTGGTCGGCAACCTCTTCGGGGTCCCAGTCTGCGGTGACGGTGGCCGTGTTGCCGGTGACGATCGGCAGCGCGTCCACGCCGTCGGCGCCGGCGGCGATGGCCAGCACGGCGCGCATGGCCGCAGCGGCATCCTCGGTGGTGACCACCGGCATACCGCCGTCGACGGTGGCCGACGGCAGGGTGAACCGGATCGCGATCCAGATGTCCGACAGCGGTACGTTCAGGGTGACGCCGTCACTATCGAGTTCGAGCCGAGCGCCGGTCGAAGGGTGTGTGGCCGAACGGTTTTCGTTGACCTGCCACTCCGACGGAGCGCCGATGCGGTGCACCGGGTTGATCGCGGTGCGACCGGCCCACAGCACATCGGGCGAGTCCAGAACCACGCCGAGCGGCCCCGTGACGTCGACGCGGGCCTGGCGACGGGAGACCACCGAGACCGGCTCGACCCCGGCGGCCAGCACCTCGTCGATCGAGGCCTGCTCGAAGCGGTCCAGCAGCTCGCCGACCGGCTCGTCGACCCGGGTGATACCGGCGACGGCGGCGGTACCGGGGATGATGCAGACCTGGTCAGCGGTGTAACGCGCGTCGTGGGCCTGCCACAGCGAGTCGCTGCGCCACCAACGGCGCACATCCTTGTCGACCACCGGCACGAAGTTCACCGGCTTGCCGAGGGTCTTGCACAGCGTGATGAAGAACGGGATGTCGGCCGGGTGCAGGCGCAGGGTCTGCGCCTCGGGGTAGCGGGCGACCAACTCGGCGATCGCGCGCTGCGGATCCTCAAGCAGCGCTTCGCCTTCGGCGTTCGCACCGAACAGGGTGTCGATCCGGCCGGCGTCGGCCGGGTTCAGCCGGGCCTCGGCGCGCTGCAGCATCTCTTCGAACCGGTCGCGCCAGGTGATGTCCAGCCACGGCGAGTCGGTCTTCTTGGTGTCGGCGGTGCTGTTGTTGTCGCCGATGGCCAGCTCGACGTAGCGCGAAAGCCACTGCTGGTACGTCATTTCGGCGACGTCGCCGAAGTACGGCTTGGCGGTGTCGGCCATCGCGGCGATGATCTCGTCGCGGCGCTCGGCCACGGCGTCGGCATCGCCGGCGACCTCGTCGAGCAGCCGGCCACAACGCGATGCGGTGTTGTCGATCTCGTGGATGTCCGCGCCCAGCTGGCTGCGGCCAGAAGCCATGCCGCCCTGGGCTTTTCCGGCGCCGACCCACTGATCGGTGCCCTTGGTGTCGACCAGCATCTGCTTGACCGCAGGCGAGGTGGTGGCTTCCAGGGTGGCCATCGCGGCGGTGCCGACCAGGATGCCGTCGACCGGCATCAGCGGGAAGCCGTACTGCTTGGCCCACCGGCCGGACAGGTACTCGGCAGCCCGCTCCGGGGTACCGATACCGCCGCCGACGCAGATGGTCAGGTTGGACTGCTTGCGCAGATCCGAGTAGGTGCTGACGAGCAGGTCGTCGAGGTCTTCCCACGAGTGGTGGCCACCGGCGCGGCCGCCCTCGACGTGGACGATGATCTCCCTGTCCGGGACCTCGGCGGCGATCTTGATGACCGACTTGATCTGGTCCACGGTGCCCGGCTTGAACACCACATTGGTGATGCCGATCTCGTGCAGTTCCTCGATCAGCGCGACGGCTTCTTCCAGCTCGGGAATGCCGGCGGTGACCACCACGCCGTCGATCGGCGCACCGGATTGACGGGCCTTCTGCACCAGGCGCTTTCCGCCCACCTGCAGCTTCCACAGGTACGGGTCCAGGAACAGCGAGTTGAACTGGATGGCGCGGCCCGGCTCGAGGAGCTGGGTCAGCTCGGCGATGCGGTCGTCGAAGATCTCCTCGGTGACCTGGCCGCCACCGGCCAGCTCGGCCCAGTGCCCGGCGTTGGCCGCCGCGGCGACGATCTTGGCGTCGACGGTGGTGGGGGTCATGCCGGCCAGCAGGATCGGCGACCGGCCGGTGAGGCGGGTGAACTTGGTGGACAGCTTGACCGAACCGTCGGGCAGCTGCACCGCGGACGGGGCGTAGCTGGCCCAGGCGGGCGCCACGGCCGGCGCCGCACCGACGGTGAACAGCGAACGCTGTCCGGCGCGGGTGGCGGCGGGCACGATGCCCACGCCCAGGCCCCGAATGATCGGCGAGGTGAGGCGGGTGACGGTGTCGCTGGGGCCCAGATCGATGATCCAGCGGGCGCCGGCGTCGTGCAGCCGCTCGACCTCGGAGACCCAGTCGATGGGCTTGACGAAGATCGCTTCGGTCATCTGATGGGCCAACTCGGTGTCGATGCCGATCTTGGCGGCCCAGCGGTCGACGACCTCGATGCCGTCGGCCAGACGCGGGGTGTGGAAGCCGACCTCGACCTGCACGCTGTTGAACACCGGGCTGAACACCGCACCACCGCGCAGCTTGTTCTTCCGCTCGGCTTCGTCCTTCTCGGTGATCTTGCTGCAGTACAGCTCGAACCGGGCCAGCTGCTCCGGGGTTCCGGTGATGACGACGCTGCGACGGCCGTTACGGATCGACAGCACGGGCGGCAGGACCGTGCGGACATCCTTGGAGAACTCTTCGAGCAGTTCGGCGATACGGTCCGGGTCGGCGTTGGTGACCGACACCATCGGAGACTTGTCACCCCGGCCGACCATGCCGCGGCGGCGCGACACCAGCGAGCCGGCGGCACCGATCAGCTGCAGCAGCGCGAGCAGCTCGGCGTCCCGAGCACCATTGGCCTTGAGTGCCTCGGCCGCGATGATGCCCTGCGAATGCCCTGCGACCGCGACCGGCGGGGTGCCGGCCAGATCCAGGCCCTGACGCTGCACGGCGCGCATGGCGGCCATCTGGGCCAGCAGGATGCCCGGGCCGGAGATGGCGGCCGTGGTCAGTTGCTTGGCGGTGGGCAGCTGCTCGTCGGCAGCCAGTGCGCGGACCCACTGCATCGGCTCGAAGCCGACCGGCCGTACCACGACCAACTCGCGGGCCACCGGCTCCAGCAGCAGGGCCGCTTCGCCGACGACTTCGCTCAGTTCCGACTCGATACCGGCCGAACTGACGAGTTCTTCGAGGTTCTCCAGCCAGCCGGCACCCTGGCCACCGAAGGCCACGGCATAGGGCTCACCGGCGTTGAGGAGGTCCACCAGCGCGTGCGCGCCGGTAAGGGAGGCCGCCGAATCGTCGGCGCGGCCGCTGGTCACCTGGTGGTGTTCGTTGATCGTCACGTCGTGCTTCTCCCTTTGGTACTGCGCGTGCTGCGATGTCTGCGTTGTCGGCCCGGCAGGGCCGGGTCTGCGTGGCGCGAAAGAAATCGCACCGACTCCGCGACGCTGCGGAGGCACCCAGCTTCCAGACGGACGGACCATCCGGGCCGGGCCGACTGCAATAAGAGTGTCATAAGAGGTCAGCCCATTTTCCGACGGGAAATGGTTACTGGCGAGTTCTACGGATGGGTAACCACAGATTGGGTAACGGCGCATCACAAAACGGTCTACAAGTTGCCGGACAAACGTCCTGCTTGCGGGTGGTTACGGTCGGGTAGCAAGGATTTCGCAGATCACAGCGGTATTGTTATCAAATCGTTATCGGGTTTGAGGCGCCCGGCGCACCTTACTTGCGGGTAGCAAAAAATCTCGCAGAAAACGTCGACAAGTCAGTTCACGGTGTATATAAGCCCGGTAAGTTGTCGAGGCAAAGTTTGCTGGACTCACGTCTCGACCGCCTTAGAGTTGATCACCAGCTAACCGGCGACCATGCCGCCCCACAAACCGTCAGGCGTCAGTCCCACTGGCCGCACCAATGTTTGAGAATGTTGTCGGCGTCGACGCCGATGCCAGCAACCTTCCGCTGGTCGATCTGCACGTGGCGCAGCGCCGCAGCAGGGTTTGGCACCGAACGTGAAGTTGGGCTCACTGATCAGTGCCCGCCTGCGGCCTGAACCGCAGCATCCGCATGTCGATGCCCGACCATCTCGAACCCGATCACGGTCACTATCGGGGCCAGGCACGCGACCAGCAGACAGACCGCCATCGGCACCCCTGCCCCCGCCAGGATCACCGCTACCACCAGCACCACCGCGGTCAGCGCCAACAACAGCAGGTGCAACGCATCCGAGCTGCGCAGCATCAGCGTGTACATCCCGTAGACCAGTGCGATATAGACGCCCACCGGGATCACCACGGTCAGCACCGTGGCCACCGAGCCCAGCGCCGAGTGATGCTGGATGAAGTACGCCGCGGTGTGCAAGCCGGCACCCGTGGCCACGATGGCCCCGTACACCGGCATGTGCAGATAACCGAACCAGAACGACCGCTCGCGGTGGGCGTGCAACGCATCGGCGGCCGGAACCATGAAATACACCCACCACATGCCGAACGTCAGGGCGGTGCCCGAGATCGCCAGCAGTACCGCATCGACCGACCAGCCGTGTTCGCCGATGTCCGCCGAGAGCGTGGCGACCGTACCGACCACGCCCTCCCCCAGCGCGATGATCGCCAGCAGGCCATAACGTTCCGCAATGTGATGGGCGTGCCACGGCGTGCCGCCGCATCGCGATTCGGCCAGGATGGGTCCGCCGAGTTCAATCGAAGCCAGCACCGCCCAACAACCGAGCGTCACCGGTACCGGCGTCGGCAGGAACACCGTGCCGATCCAGCCGAGCTGCACCGCAGACACGATCACCGCGTAGGTCAACGCGGCCGGCCTACCGGCCGGATTCTGCCGCGCGGCCCGTAACCACTGCCCCACCAACGCAATTCGCATCACCACGTAGCCGGCGACCAGCACCGCGTTGTCCACCTGCCGGCCGGCCTCGACGGAGTCGTAGAACGCCGGCAGGCCCAGCGCCAGGACCAGCACGCCCACCATCTCGACCATGGTCATCAGCCGGAACACCCAGTCGTCGGTGTCGTACGCCGAGGCGAACCAGGTGAAATTGATCCACGCCAGGCAGATCGCAAAAGTCGCGAACACGAACGCGGTGATCCCGGCGCCCACGTGACCGGCGGCGAGCATGTGGGCCAGTTCCGAAGCCGCGACGCCGAAGGCGACGGTGAAGGTCAGGTCGAACAGCAACTCCAGGGGGGTCGACACCCGGTGCTTCTCATGGGGATCTCGTCCCCGCATCGGCGCCAGTCGATGGGCCCGCACTGCGCTGTGCGCGTCGGAAGTGAGCGGCTGCGCTCCGTCCATGCCGTATCCCCTTCACCGAATCCGCGGCCCGCCTCGGGCCGCTCCACGGTAAGCCTCCCGCATGTTCACCACCCACGTCCCACTACCGTGAGTGCGTGTCCACTGCCCCGATCGCCGTCGGTGTGGTGCTCGCCGCGGGCATCGGCTCGCGGGTGGGCGCCGACGGCAACAAGGCCTACCTACAGTTGGCCGGCCGCAGCATGATGTCCTGGTCGGTCGGCGCGGTCGCCGGCGCGCCCGATATCGAACGCACCGTCCTGGTGTTCCGCCGCGGCGAACGCGCTCAGGTCGAACAGCTGATTGCCGCCGAACTCCCTGGCATACCAATTGAATTCGTCGAGGGCGGTGACAGCCGGCACAGCTCGGAACACAATGTGCTGAACCATCTGGCCGCCGACATCGAGTCCGGATCGATCGACGTCGTTCTCATCCACGACGCCGCCCGACCGCTGGCCGAACCCGAATTGATGGCATCCGCGATCGCCGCGGCCCGCCGGCACGGTGGCGCAATCCCGGTGCTCGACGCCGGCGACGTGGCGCGCAGGGACTCATCCGATCGGCTGACCGCGATTCCGGAATCACTGGTGCGCGTGCAGACTCCGCAGGCATTCCGGGCCGGTCCGCTGTTACAGGCCTACCGCGACGCCGACGCGGCCGGGTTCGACGGCACCGACACCTCGTCGTGCGTGGAGCGGTTCACCGATGTCCGGGTCCATTCGATCGCCGGTTCGGCGCAGAACTTCAAAGTGACATTCGCCCACGATGTTCAGGTGGCCGAGCAACTCCTCAGCCTGCGGTGAGAATCGCTTCCACCAGAGCCCGATCCTGGACCAGGTCGACGGCGAACGCATTCGGGTCACCGTCCACGGTCGCGGCCTCCGGCATCAGATCCTCACCATCGAGCCACCGGGCCAGTGCTGCAACGGAATAACCGCGCGGATACTGCACCGTGCACAATTCGGCGCGGTCGACATTACCGCCGACAACACCCTGCGCATCAACGACTTTCACGCTGTCCACCATCGGCAGCACAGGCAGCACGACATCGTGGTCACGCAGTCCGGTACTTACTCTGGTGGACAACTCAGCGGTGGCCAGTGGGTACCGCACATCGTGCACGACCACGTGGGTGACACCGACCGGTTCACCGCGCAGGTGATCCAGCGCGGTGCGGACACAGTCGCGAAACGAAGCCGCACCGGCAGCCGCCAGGACGGTGCAGTCGCCGAGATCGTTGGCTGCCAGGCATTCCCGAGTTACCGTCAACGACGGCTCGGCGACCACGACCAGCACCGGCGCTGCTGACGACATCGCCCGTACTGCCCGGGTCAGGGCGGATGCACCACCGATCGGTGCGGTGAAATCGGTCGGCGCGACGTCGGCCGGCAGCGGCACGATTCCCCAGATGATCACCACGTCACCCTAGATCGGGTCGAACGCCGCGATGAGCCAGTTGCCGTCGACCTTGTTCATACTGATCTTCACCGCGCTCTGGGCAAAAGATCCGTCCGGGTTCTCCTTGCTCACGGTGACCTGGTTGATGAACGCCAGGACCAGCGCCGAGTCCGGATGCATCTCTGAGACCGCCGCACGAGCGACGGTCGCCTGCGTCTTGACATCCTTCTGTTTGACCGCCGGGGTCACCACCTTCTGGGTGAAGTCGGTGTAATAACCCAGGAAGTCACCGGTGAGATGCGACTTGGCCTTGGCGAAGTCCTTGTCCATGGTCTCCGGCGCGTACGACAACATGGCCACCGCACCTTCGGAGGCCGCCTTGAGTACCGCGTCCGACGACATCGCGTTGGTCTGCCTGTCGGGCACGTACAGGTCGAAGTAGGCCCACGTCGCGAAGCCTGCAGAACCGGCCAGCAGCACCGCGAGCAATACCGGAATCAGCCATCGCACAACGCGGTTCTCCGGCTCCGCGGCGACCGCTGCGTCATCGACGCCATCCGCGGGTGCGGTCAGTTCGACTCCGGTCGTCTCGATCTCGTCAGGCTCGGAAGTCACGGCACGAACTCAACTTTCGCCAGCTTGATCTGTCCACCGTCACGAGCCACGTCCACACTCCAACGCCACGACCGCGGCTGCTGGTCCTTGCTGGCCGCGTTGGTCACCTTCGTGGTCGCCGCCACCAACACCGTCGCGGTGTCCTGCGTCATGGCCTGAACCGCCGTGGCGGTCACGGTCGCCTCGGTCACCGACTTGGACGATTCGGCCACCTTGACGAAGTCTTGTGCGGTCGCCTGGAAGTCCTTCTTGAAGTCGCCGGTGGTCCCATCGAGGATCCGCTGCACGTCCTGCTGGGCGTGCCGGTAATCCAGTGACATCAGATTCACCACACCCTGTGCTGCAGCCGCGGCGAATTCAGCGCGCCGGTGCTGCTCGGCGGCCTGGCCGGTTTGGAGCTGGTGGTGCTGCCACATCACCCAACCACCGAAACCCACCAGCCCCAGCGACAGCACGACGATCAACGTCGCGGCGATGATCGCCCACACCGGTGTCTTGGACGGCTCAGTGACGGACGTTTCGAGCTCAAGCGGGTCGGGGTTCGGTGGCGTATCGGACGACTCTGCCCGCGCGGACTGCGCGGCCTGTAGTTCTTCGGCCTCGCGCCGCAGCCGGATCGCGGTGGCCTTGGCCCGGGCAGCAGCTGCCAGGGCCTCGGCTTCTGCGGCCTCGGCTTCGGCCTCATCTGCGGCGAGCGACGGAGCATCGGCCGACGCCGAGTCCTCCGGGCTGTGTGTGTCCATATCGATCAATGGTGACGCCTATCGCGGGATGACATCGACCCCTCCTGCCCGTCAGTGCAGCACTTGGCGAGAATGACATTATCAGTTTTTGATATGAGGCCGACCATACTCCACCCGTACACGTTGCAATATCGTGACTGTGCAGCGGAAATGACATTTCCGTGCTGTGCGAATGCCCAGCGCGTTCCTTGGCAGCTAGCGCAATTGGTCCTTCATCACCTTGCCGGTCGCATTGAGCGGCAAGGCGTCCCGGAACTCTACAAAGCGCGGGACCTTGTAACCAGCCATCCGATCCCGGCTCCAGGAGATCAGCTCGTCGGCGGTGATCCCGCCGGATGGGCAGACCACAAACGCCTTGCCGACCTGACCCATTCGCTCGTCGGGCACCCCGACCACTGCAGCTTGCGCGACGGCCGGGTGCTCCATCAGGAAGCCTTCGATCTCGGCCGGGTAGGCGTTGAATCCGCCGACGATGAAGATGTCCTTCTTGCGGCCGACGATCTTGAGCCGGCCTACTTCGGTGAACTCGCCGAGGTCGCCGGTGTGCAGCCAACCGTCGGGGTCGATTGCCGCAGCGGTGGCGCCCGGGTCGTCCAGGTAGCCCTGCATGACGCTGTAGCCGCGGGCCAACACCTCGCCGTCCCCGGCGATGCGGACCTCGACACCGTCACACGGCACACCGGCAGTGGTGGCCACGTCCTCGAACGAATCTCCGGGTAGCGACAGTGTGACGTTGCCGGCCTCGGTCAGGCCGTAGCCGGTCATCAACGTCTGGAACGGCAGCTCGTCGTGAATCCGGCGGACCAGCTCGACCGGGATGTCCGCGGCCCCGGTGACCCCGGCGCGCAGCGTCGCCAGCCGGGTCTTGTCGGGCACCGTCAGCAGCGAGTGGTACAGCGTGGGCGGGCCCGGCAGCATGGTAACCCGTTCTGCCTCAATGAGTTCCACCACGCGGTCGATGTCGAACACCTCGACCGGAATCATGGTCGCCCCGCGCAGCAACGAGGCGACCAGGCCGGCCTTGAGACCGAAGGTGTGGAAGTACGGGTTGACCATCAGATATCGATCGCCCCGACGAAGGTCGGCCAGCGTCGCCCATTCTTCGTACATCCGCAGGGTCTGGCGGTGGTTCATCATGGCGCCCTTGGGACGGCCGGTGGTGCCCGAGGTGTAGATGACATCGCAGATGTCGTCGCCGCTCAGCCAGTCCGCGGGCGCCCGCTCGAATGGCGCTGCTGCGGTGAGGAAGTCAGATTTCAGATCGATGGTCGGGATCCCCGGAACGTCGAAATCCTGCCCTAGGAAACCCTTTTGGACCAGCACAGCCTTGGCGCCGCTGCGGGTGATGACGTCGGCGGCCTCGTCCGTTTTGAACCGGGTGTTGACCGGGACCAGCACGCCACCGGCGGTCATGATGCCGAACGCCGCGATGATCCACTCGCCGGAGTTGGGCGCCCACAGCGCGACCCGGTCACCCTTGTTGACGCCCAGCCCGGCGACCGCGCCCGCAGCAAGGCGGACGCGGTCAGCGAGTTGGTCGAACGACAAGCGCAGCGGACCGTCCCCAGCCGGATTGACGGCACCACCGTCGACGACTGCCTCGGCATCGCCGAACCGGTCCGCTGCACTGAGGACCATCTCGGGGATGGTCTCCCAGCGGGGTCGTGTCACAGCGTGACGAGACGACCCAGATTGCCACCCATGATCTTGGCCTGGTCCTCGATGGCCAGGTGCTCCAGCGCGGTGACGTAGTGGGTCGGCTCGGCCAGGCCCTCCGGGTGCGGCCAGTCAGAGCCGTACAGCACCTGGTCGACACCGATCAGGTTGATCAAGTCGTCGATGCCTTCCTCGTAGAACGGGCTGACGTAGATGCGGTTCTTGATCTCTTCGATCGGGTTGCCCAAGAACGCCTCTGGCGCTTTCTTGTACACCTCCGCCATCGAATCCAGCAGCGGGAACATCCATTTGGACCCGGCTTCGACGACTCCGACCTTCAGATCCGGATGCCGGAACAGGCCGCCGTGGATGACCCATGAGGCCACCGCGTCCTGAATCGGGCGCCACTCGTTGAGGATCGACATCGCGTTGGTCTGGAACGGCAGCATCTCCTGCGCCCCGCCGTCCCATTCCGAGGTGTAGCGCGAGTAGCCGCTGTCGGAGGAGTGCATACCGACGAACACGTCGTACTCCACGCACTTGCGCCAGAACGGGTCGAACTCGGGCAGCGCGAACGAGCGCGGGCCACGGAAGCCGGGCACCGGTGCCGGGCGGACCAGGATGGCGCGGGCACCACGCTTGACCGCCCACTCCAGCTCCTCGATGGCCTTGTCGACGATCGGCAGCGTGATCACGGGCGTGGTGAAGATGCGGTTCTGATAGTTGAAGCCCCACACGTCGTCCAGCCACTGGTTCAGCGAGTGGATCAGGACGTGGATCGCGACCGGATCGTCGCGCAGCCGCTCCTCGACGAGGCTGGCCAGCGTCGGGAACATCAGCGTGCGGTCGATACCGAGCTCATTCATCAGCTCCAGCCGCGGGCCGGGCTCGAAGAACGCCGGGATGGATTTCATCGGCTCACCGAACAGCTCCCGCTTGCTCTTGCCATCCGGGTTACCGAACTTGAAGTACTCCTCCCAGGCGCCGGGCTTGGCGACCACCGAGAAGGTGGGGTTCGGGATGTAGTTGCTTATCTGGCCGCGGATGGCGATCTTGGTCCGCCCGTTGACCTCCACGTACTGGACGACGTCCTTGTACTCCTTGGGGAGGTAGGTCAGCAACGCCTCCGGCGGCTCGTACAGGTGGTTGTCCGCGTCGAACAGCGGGAAGGAAATGTCGACCCGGTGTGACAGTTGACCCATGAAATTCTCCTTTTCGCTTCGTGAGAATCATATTCTCACTTGAGTGCACTGGCAATACGTCCAGGTTGGTTTTCCCACGTTTCCGACCGCGTTTTCACCCGATTGGTACGCGCATTACCGCAGGTTCAGGCCCGATTTACGGCCAATTCGGCCCGCACCTTGAATTTCTGCACCTTGCCGCTGGCCGTCCGCGGGAAGTCCTGCCCCTCAGGCACCTCGTGGAGTTCCTCCGGCCACTTCTGCCGGGCCACTCCAACCCGTTGGAAATGCTCGCGAACGCGGTCCAGCGTGGGCATCACCTGGCCGGAGCGGACCCGCACCGCTGCGGCGACCCGTTCCCCCAGCCGCTCGTCCGGCGCGGCCACCACGACCGCCTCGGCCACTTCCGGCATGGTCAGCAGAACTTCCTCCACCTCAAGGGCACTGATGTTCTCGCCGCCGCGGATGATCAGGTCGGTGGTGCGGTCGGTGATGGTCAGGTAGCCGTCGGCGTCCAGCACCCCGATGTCGCCGGTGCGATACCAGCCGTCATCGTCAAAAGCCTTGGCGGTCAAGGCCGAATCGAGGTACCCGAGGCACAGGTCCGGGCCGCGGCTGAGAATCTCGCCGTCGTCGGCGAGTTTGATCTCGACGCCCGGACGCGGATCGCCATCGGTGTAGAGCCGCTTGGCCTCCGGTGCGCTCACGCCCGATCCGGTGATCGACGGATGCTCGGTGCTGCCATAGGACCGGAACACGAACACCCCCATGTCGTTCAGCCGCCGAGTGACGGCTGCCGGCACTGTCGAGCCGCCCAGGCCTGCGGTGGTGATCAGCTTGCGGTGCACATCGCTGCAATCCGGATGGTCGAGCAGGCTGGTGACGAAGTAGGGCGGCCCACCGCCGATCGAGATGCCGTCGGCAGCCATCAGGGCCAGCATCCTGGCCGGATCCCACACGTCGACCAGATCGATCGGCGCACCTTCGAGCACCGGGATGAGGAAGGCACCCAGCATGCCGATGAAATGCCCGACCGGGGTCGCGGTCAGCTGCCGGCCACGGCCGGGCGGGTAGTTGGCCAACAGCTGGCGAGTTTCGAACGTCAACGTCTGGTGACTGTGCACGACGCCCTTGGGGTCGCGCGTAGTGCCCGAGGTGAAGGCGATCAAGGCCGGCCCCGCGGGGTCGGTGGGCAGCACTTCGGGCATCGGCTCGTCGGCCAGTACATCGTCGAAGACCAGCTCACGACCACCGCCGGGGCCGCCGACCAGCAGCACCAGCGGCACCTCGGCGCACAGATCGCGGTGGTACTCCATCCGCCCGAACCGCTCGGCGGTGACCAGCACGCTGGGCCGCGCAGTGGCCATGATGTGGCCCAATTCCTTGCGGCCGTAGAAGTGCACGATCGGCACCACGATCGCCCCGAGCAGCGCCGACGCCCAGAACGTGGCTGCCGCCTCCATCCAGTTGGGCAGCTGCATCGCCACCACATCACCGGGGCCGACGCCGCGGGCCCGCAACCCGGCTGCCAACCGTCGAGCCACCAGCTCGACGTCGGCGAAGGTGCCGGCGAACGGCCGGGTGTCCGAGTGCACCCAGAAGCCGGCCTCGGGGGCCTGCCGCAGACCGTTCGCCAGGACGTCACCCAGAGTCTCGGGCAGCCACCACCCCTCGGACACGTAACGTTCTACAAGTTCGGCGGGAATGCTTCGGGCAATGAAGCCCGGCACGGTCGCCCCGGGGGCGGCGCGAGCGGGAGTAGGACCGGGGTTCTGCATGGACTTCCGACGACCTCCGCGCTTGCCGACGACCGTCGGACACACCACGATGAATGCTATTCTCCAGCAGCGAGAATGCCAATACCGAAGATGGAGAACCACCCTTGAATGACGTTCGGGTGACCCACGAAGCCGACGGCGCGCTCGCTGTCATCACCATCGACCGCCCGCATGCGCGCAATGCCATCTCGCTCGGCACCATGGACGAACTGAACGCGGCACTGGATGCGGTCGTTGCCTCGGACGCCAAGGCGCTGGTGCTCACCGGCGCGGGCGACAAGGCCTTCGTGTCCGGTGGGGATCTCAAGGAATTGGCGGCGCTGCGCACCGAGGAAGAAGCCGCCGACATGGCCCGAAGGATGCGCGCCATCTGCGACCGCATCGCCGACTTCCCCGGCCCGGTGATCGCCGCGCTGAACGGCCACGCACTGGGCGGTGGCGCCGAATTCGCGGTGGCCGCCGACATCCGGATCGCCTGCGACGACATCCGCATCGGCTTCAACCAGGTGACGCTGGCCATCATGCCGGCCTGGGGTGGCGCCGAGCGACTGGCCACGCTGGTCGGGCGGGGACGCGCCTTGATGCTCGCGGGCAGCGGCACCATCCTGAACGCCGCCGACGCGCTGCCGCTCGGGCTGCTCGACGTGGTGGTGCCGCGCGAGTCTTTCGAGGACGAATGGCGTTCGCTGGCAATCAAACTCGCCAGCGGCGCGGCCGACGAGATCAAGCGGGTCATCGCCGGCGTGACACCCGAAGAGGCCATCTCGGCATTTGCGAAGCTGTGGGTGCACGACGACCACTGGGCCGCCGCCGACGAGGTGATGGCCCGCGTCAGCAAATCGTGACGGGCATCTTGTCCCAGCCCCGCACGGTGGACGTCGTCGACATGACGGCGTTGTCCAGGTCGACGTCCCAGCGCGGGAAGCGCGCCAGCACCTCCTCGAGCGCAATACGCCCCTCCAACCGGGCCAGGGCCGCACCCATGCAGTAATGGGCGCCAACCCCAAAGGCAAGGTGGCTGCGGACTTTTCGATGAATGTCGAAGACATCACCGTCGGGAGCGAAATGGCGATGATCGCGGTTGGCAGCGCCGATCAGCATCATCATGACGCTGCCGGCCGGCACGGTGTGCCCGTAGTACTCGACGTCGCACCTGACGTACCGTGCCGCGTGCGGCGCGGGCGCTTCCAATCGCAACAGCTCCTCGATCGCGTTCGGGATCAACGCCGGGGCCTCGGCCAGTTCCCGCCGCTGGCCCGGATGCTCAGCCAAAACCTTTGCCGCCCAACCGATCAGTCGTGCCGTGGTCTCATTACCGGCGGCTGCCACCACACTGATGTACATCAGTAACTCGGCCCTGGTGAGCCGCCGGGTCACGCCCGACTCGTCGACGAACTCGACATTGAGCAGCTCGGTGACGATGTCGTCGCCGGGATGCGTCATTCGCCAGTCGACGTAGTCGCTGAACAACTGCCCGTCGTCGAAACCGGACGAGGCGATCTCCATCGGCCGGCCTTCTTCGGTCGCCAGCTGGGCGTTGGCCTGGTCCCGCACGGCTTCGTGGATCTCCTCCGGGATACCCAGCAATGAGCAGATCACCCGCATCGGCATCTGAGCACCCAGGTCGGCGATGAAATCGAAACCAGCACAACCGATCAACGGGTCCAGCGAGCGCACGCAGTAGCGGCGTACGACATCCTCCAGCTCGGCGATCTTGCGCGGGGTGAACATGCGGGACAGCAGCTTGCGGTGGATGTCGTGCCGGGGTGCGTCCTCCATCGGCAGCAATCCGGACGGGATCGGCAGGTCGGCCTTGATCAGTTCCAGGATGTTGCCTTTGGCCGAGCTGAACGTCACCACGTCGAGCATCCCCGCGTTGACGTCGGCATAACGACTCAGCGCATAGAAGTCGTGCTGTTCGTTGTGGTGCAACGGAAGTTCGTCGCGCAACCGCTTGAACATCGGATAGGGGTCGGCGATCAGCCCGGCGTCGTAGGGGTCGTAGTAGACATCGCTCATCGTGGTCACCACAGCCTATAGATACTAGGTAGTATCTGAGATACCGGCAAGTACCCGAAGTGACTTTCTGGCACTATGCAGGTCATGGCCACCAAGGGATCGATGCGTGAGCAGCGCGCCGGACAGACCCGCGAAATGCTGGTGAATGCCGCCGAGGAAGTGTTCGCCCGCAAAGGTTTTGGCGCCGCGTCGCTCGACGACATTGCCGAGGCCGCCGGCTACACCAAAGGCGCCATCTACAAGCACTTCGCCACCAAAGAGGATCTGTTCCTGGCCGTCGGCGACAAGTATTGGCGTCGCTACTTCGAGACATTCACCGAACTACTGTCGCGGGTAACCGTCATCGAAGCCGCCGACCGCGACCAGATCGCGGCGCACTGGCGGGATCTGACCCAATCCGGCGCCGTCGACTTCGCCGCACTGGGCTTCGAATTTACGCTGTATCTGCGACGAAATCCCGATGCCCACCAACGTGTCTCGGAAAAGCGTCGCAAAGTCGTCGACGCACTGACCGAGTTCATCCAGGCCGGCACCGAGCAACTCGGAGCCACCCTGTCGATCCCGCCGGAGACCTTCGCTCGCATCCTCATCACCACCAGCGACGCGATCATGCTCGGCAGCGAACTCGACGACGTCGACCTGTACCGGACCGCTCTGGACATGTACCTGTCGGTGATGACGTTGCCGCAACGCGGCTGATTCACCCAAACCACACCAATAACACGACTTACAGCTGCTGTAATGTGCAAAAGCGTCCGCCGCCCACAGCGGTGCCGGCGCTCGCACTTGTCTCTTCAACCCTCCCGAACGGGGACATCGTGACCGAGGTACTGGCGCGCGCCGGCATCTTCCAGGGCGTGGCCCCAGATGCCATCGCCGCACTGACCGCCCACTTGAAGCCGGTGTCATTTCCCTTGGGACACATCGTGTTCCATGAGGGCGACGCCGGAGACGAGCTGTACATCATCACCTCGGGCAAAGTGAAGATCGGTCGCACGGGTCCGTACGGCAAAGAGGGCCTCATCGCCATCCTCGGGCCGGCCGACATGTTCGGCGAACTGGCATTGTTCGACCCTGGACCCCGCACCTCGACGGTGACCACGTTGACCGCGGTGGAAGCCTTGACCATGGACCGCCCGGCACTGCATTTCTGGATCGGCGAACACCCCGAGATCGCTGAACAGCTGCTGCGGGTCCTGGCCCGACGCCTGCGACGAACCAACAACAACCTCAGCGACCTGATCTTCACCGACGTGCCAGGACGGGTCGCCAAGCTACTGCTGGACCTGGCCAGTCGCTTCGGCGAACGGGACAGCGAAGCGCTGCGCATCAACCACGAACTCACTCAAGAGGAATTCGCCCAGCTCGTCGGGTCCACCCGCGAATCGGTCAACAAGGCCCTGTCGAATTTCGCTGCCCGCGGCTGGATCCGCCAGCAGGGCCGGTCCGTCTTCATCTACGACCCCGCCGCACTGGCCAAGCGCGCCCGATAACTCCAGTTACATATTTTTGCCGACTGCCCGGTACCTGCCGCGCTTCCGATAAGCACCGACGGTTAGCTGCGCCTCGTTGCCAACACCCGCCGATCACCCGAATACACGTATTCGACACGGCACCAGACATTTTCGCATCGCACGGTCCGACACGCCTACCGTCGACCCGGCGCGCGTGATCCTTGACACGTATGTAAATTGTCGATGTGTCTTCCGCGTCATACAGCGGACAAATCGATGAATTACGAGCCACCAAAAATCGTCACGCAGCCCTGCGCGACGGCGGCTCGAGGGTGAGCAGAATTGTCGTTGGCTAGCCGTCCGGTCGCGGAGAATCCCTCCGCCGCCACCGTCCTCGCGTACAGCGCTGGCCGGGCGATGGTCACCGGGCTACGCCGGGGCGCACAGGTCCGCCACCGGCTTCCGAGACGGGCCCTGGCCGCCGTCCGCAGGTACGCCGTCTGGATCGCGGCAGGCTGGGTACTGGTGCCCCTGGCGTTGTGGTTCGTCGTCATCGCTGCGCCGCCGACGCCGATTGCCCCACCGCCGCTACTACCAGGCACAACCGCGTCGAGCACCGGCTGGTCACAGCCCACGAGCGAGCCGACAGCACTGGGACACCTCGTCGTTGCGAGCCAACACCCACTCGGCCCGGCGGACCGGTCGTACTACGACACCCTGATCAGCCGGCTGCGCACCGACGCCGCTCACGTCGAATCGGCCGTGGGCACCTGGTCGGACCCGCTGACCGCCGACATCGCAGCGAGCCCGAACCACCGCGGCGCCTACGGCCTGGTGTGGCTGAACGGCGCCCTGGGCAGCGCGCAGGCCCGCTCGGCGGTCGATGCGGTGAACCGGATCATCGCGTCGGTTCCCGCGCCCGCAGGCACCCACGCATATCTGACCGGACCGGCCACAGCGTTCGCCATGCCGGCGTCGCCGTCCTGGCCGACTGCGGCCGCCATCTTGGCGGCCGTCCTGCTGGTCGTCGCCTTGGCAGTGCACCGGGTTTGCCGTCCGAAGGTCCGGCTAACGGTGCTCGCCTACCCGGCCGCGACGGCACTGTTCGCTGCGGCACCGGTGAGTTACCTGCTCGCCGCCGCTGGTCGGCTCAGCCTTTCTCCGCTGTCGGTAGCCCTCGGGGGCGTGCTGACGGCGTGCGCCGCCATTGATTTCGCACTGGTGATCACCCGGAGCTACCACCGGCAACGACGCGCCGGCACCGAGCACGACGGCGCCCTCGTCCACGCGTACTGCTCACTGCTGCGGCACGCCGCGGTGGCGGCACCGGTACTCACCGCGCTGCTGTTCGTATCGGTCTTCCTCCACACTCCCCTGTTACGGGAGGTGACGGCGCCGGCAGCGATCGGTGTCTTGGTCGCGCTGCTGGCCGTCACGACGCTGGTACCGGGGCTGATCGGGCGCAGCGCCCAGTCGCCGCAATGGACCGAATCATGGGCCGGGCGCCTGCTGACGCCCCCACTGCGCAGACGGGGCCTGATCACCGCCGCAGCCACCGCATGCACGCTGGTGGCCGGCGCCACCGCCGTGTCGGTACACAACGCCTCCGAGGCCATGCCGTCGGATGCCGGACCATTCCCACTCAGCCAGGTCCTGCCCGACGTCGTGACCATCGCCTCCGATCACGATCTGCGTAGCCCGGACGGTCTCGCGGCCATCAATCTGCTCACCCGCAGACTGCTGGCTCTACCCGGCGTCATCCGCGTCCAGTCCCCCAGCGCACCGGCTGGAATGCCTTGGGATCAAGCCACTTTCGCATTCCAAGCGGGCAGCCTGGGTAAGCAGGCATCGCAGTCGGCCGCCTCGGCCAACTCCCAACTCGCTGCGGTGAAGTCACTGGCCTCGACATTGGACACACTGAGCAACACCATTGACCTGGCCCGCGGTGGCGGCGCGGGCGGCGGCGATTTCGCCCGCGCAGCTGCCGATGTCGGCTCCGGTGTGCAGAGCTTGCAACGCGCGGCGGCCGCGGTGACCAGTTCGCTGACCCCGATCCAGGAATGGATGCAGGGGATGTCCGATTGCTCCGACAACGCGCTGTGCGCCTCGGCTCAACGCCTGATGGGCCCCTTCGCCAATGTGCTGCGCAGTGTCAGCGATCTCGGCCGCGGTACCGCCCAGATGTTCGACGGACGGCAGGGCCCGGCGCTGCCGGCGGACGCGCTCGGCCAGCTGCAGGCGGTGGTGAGCCAGCTGCGCGCCCTCGTCCCCGGCCTGGCCCATCTGCTCGACGCCGTGCTGCCCCAGATCGGTTCTCTGGCAACGTCGATGAAGGGCATCGGACAAAACTTCGGCGATGGCAGCCAGGGTGCGTTCTACCTCCCCCGCTCGGTGATAGATGGGGCGGCATACCGGTCGGTGCGGGACGCGATGTTCACCGCCGACGGCCACAGCACCCGACTGCTGGTGTACGGCGCGCTGGACAATGTCGCCATGCCGCTGTGGCAACGTCCGACGACCATCGCCCAGGTACTGGCCGCGGCGACCCGCGACGGCGCGCTGACCGACAGCACAGTGACGGTGTCCGGCACCGGTACCGCGGCGCAGCAGCTGCGCGACCTGGCCCGGCACGACGCCACAGCCCTCGGTCTGTGCTTCATGGTGCTGACTGCGCTGGCCGCGGCGGCGATGGCACGACACCGCCGCGCAGTGCTTCTGCTCTCCGCATTGTCGGCGTGCTTCCTGCTTGCCGGCGCGGCCGTGTGGATTTCCGTGACGGACATCGTGGTCGGTGAAATCACCTGGCTGGCTTTGTTGTTGGCCATGACGGTTGCCGGCCCGATGGCCGTGCATCACCAGGTTTCGATGGCCGGGCGGGCGCGGGTGCGCCGACCGTTCCGTCAGCCGGCGAACGTGCTGTGCCTGGCCGGCATCGCGTTCGGTGTGGCGATCTGGTTGGCGCCTGGCGATGCGTTGTTGCACCGGGCCGGCCTGCTGATGGCGATCGGGTTGAGTGCCAACGCCACAACGATCACCATCAGCCGACGATCCCTGGTCCGCCTCCCGGCCACTGCCCGCTCGCTGTGGACCACTCTGACGACGCCCGAATCGCACGCGGTGCCGGTTCGGCAGGTGTCGGTTCAGCAGGTGCCCGAACCGCCGGTGGCCCCGATGACGGCCGACCGCATTGAGCCCCCGGAACCAGCCTGGCCGGCTCCGCGCCCAACGTGGCCACCCGCGGTGCGCCCGCGCGTCGTATCCGACTGTGCCGCATCACGAGCTACCAGTCGACGCGCGAAAGCACTACTGCGGCAACAACATTTCCTCTATCTTCAGGGGCCCGTCCCGGATGGGCAGCGGCCCCGCATCGCGGTCGCTAGCGCCTAGGCCAACCGACTGCTACCGAGCTGCCGGAACGTCGGGCGGGAACTGCACCGGGTACGGTTCGGCGAAGTCGGCCGACCGACTGACCGCGCGCCAGGCCAGGTCGTCCTCAAGTAGCCTGCGGTCCAACAGAATCGAGCTTTCCGCGGCATAAGCCCCCAGCGGCAGGTGGTCGGGCAAGTTGTCGCGATGGGCCATCTGCACCAAGATGCTCGCCGCCCGCTCGGGGTCCCCGGCCGGTTTCACATCACCGCCCCGCATGGCGTTGTGCAGCGCACCCACCGTCGCGGCATACGCGGCGGGGACATCGTGCACGGTCATCGACGAACCCGCCCAGTCGGTGGCGAATCCGCTGGGTTCCACCACCAGAACCTTGACGCCGAATGGTCCGGTCTCGGTGCGCAGCACCCGGCTGAATCCATCGATGGCGAACTTGGCGGCTTGGTAGGACGCGATCCCCGGGCTGCCGCCGACCCGCCCACCCATCGACGAGAACTGCACGATCAAGCCGCCGCCCTGTTCGCGCAGGACCGGGATGACCGCCTTCGAGACGTGATAGACGCCCCAGAAGTTGGTTTCGAACTGCGTCCGGAAGTCGGCGTCGTCGCCGCTCTCGATGGGCGCCACGTTGGCGTAGCCCGCGTTGTTGACCACCACATCGAGACGACCGAACGCCTGCAATGCCTCGGCTACCGCGGCGCGGACACCGTCGGGATCGGTGACGTCCAACCGAATCGGGCGGATCCGGTCACCGAATTCGGCTACCAGGTCATCGAGTTGTTTCGGATCGCGCGCCGTGGCCGCGACCGTGTCGTTGTTGCACAGGGCCGCACGTACCAGTGCGCGGCCGAAGCCTCGTGAGGAGCCGGTGATGAACCATGTTTTGGACATGACATTAGTAAAACATCGTTTTATTAATAGCGCAACAGTGTTGCGGTATGCTGGGTCGATGTCCGGAGCCGAGTTTCAGCGAGCGCGGTCCCCGCAGGCCAAGCAGCAGCGCTACGAAGCGATCCTTGATGCCGCGCAGCACCTGGGCGCGGCGCGCGGCGTGAGTCAGGTGACACTGACCGAGATCGCCGAAGCGGTCGGGATGCACAAGTCGGCGATGCTGCGTTACTTCGAGACCCGCGAAGAGATCTTCTTGCAGCTGACGGCGACCGCCTGGCAGGAGTGGTCTCGGTGCGTGCGCCACCAGCTGACGGCGCTGCAGACCCCGGCGCCGGCCGATGTCGCCGACGTGTTCGCCGAAACCCTCACCGCGCGAGGCTTTTTCTGCGATCTACTGGCCCAGACTCCCCTACATCTGGAGCGGAACGTTTCGGTGGATGCGGTGCGGGGCTACAAGCTGATCGCCCTGGCCGAATTCAGCGAAATCGTTGCGGCACTGCGCCAGTCGTTGCCGGCGCTCAGCGCAGAGTCGGCCGGCGATGCGGTGGCCACGGCCACCAGTTTGGCCGGCTCGTTCTGGCACATCGCCACACCGGGACCCGAGGTGGCCGCGCTGTACCGCAGCGACCCGCAGCTGGCCCACGCCATCGTCGAAATTCGGCCCCGGCTCACCCGGATCCTCACCGCACTGCTCGACGGCATGCTCTGACGCCGGACCTACTCGGATTCCTCGTCGGCCGGACCGAGCATCGCCGCAAAGTCCGGCATCGGCAACGGATCGCCCTCCAGTCGCCGCAGCCAGGTGTCGACGAATGCCAACGTGTCATCGTGGCCGGCTGACATGCCGAGTTCCTGTTCCATGACCAGCACCCGGGAGATGCTGGTGGTGAACACCGCCCACACCACGGGTGGCACGTCGGCCTCCTCGGCCCCGTACCTCTGCAATGCCGCAGTGAAGGCCTTGGTCTCCTGCTCCCGGAATCGTTCTGCGTAGTAGGCGATTTCGGTGCGTAGCGCCTTGCGGTGGTTGGCCAGGCCCATGATCTCCATGGTCAGCCTGGTACCGGCCGGATCGGTGTTGAACCGCCACAGATTCCACAGTGGCTGCTCGGACTGCAGCGCCAACTGCTGAACCTCCAGACCTTGTTCGGCCCGGCGCCGGAAGACCGCCTGGAACAGATCGTCCATGGTCCGGAAGTAGTAGTGCACCAATTGCGGTTTCAGCCCGGCCTTGTCCGCCACCCGGCGCGAGGTCACCGCCGCGTAGCCCTCATCGAGCATCAACTGCTCGGCGGCATCGAGCAGCACTCCGCGGTTCTTCGCGTCCGGCGCCCCGATCCGTCGAGCCGATGCCATGCCGTTGCCTTCCCCTCACACCCAACTGGGCAAGCGATCTTATCGCCGGGGTCCGCACTGTGACCTTGACCACGACCATAACCCCATGCTAAGCAGGTGCACAGCATTTCAGTCACATTCCGCAGTGCCCGCAGGCAGCCCGCCGCATACCGCCCGCCCGGAGGAATCCCGCAGATGACCGACTTCGACACCGTCGACTACTTCACCGATCAGTCGCTGGTGCCCGATCCGCATCCATATTTCGACCACCTGCGCAGCAAGTGCCCGGTGGTCAAGGAACCGCATTACGGCGTGCTGGCGGTCACCGGATTCGACGAGGCAACCACGGTCCTCAAGGACACCGACCTGTTCTCGTCGTGCATCGCCGTCGGCGGCCCCTTCCCGCCACTGCCGTTCACTCCTGAGGGCAGCGACATCACCGAGCAGATCGAATCGCACCGGACCCAGCTGCCGATGTTCGAGCACATGGTCACCATGGATCCGCCGCACCACACCGACGCGCGCTCGCTGCTGAACCGGTTGCTCACCCCGAGCCGGCTCAAGGAGAACGAGGACTTCATGTGGCGCCTCGCCGACCAGCAGCTCGATGAGTTCATCGACAAAGGTTCGTGCGAATTCCTGTCCGAGTATGCAAAACCTTTCTCGCTGTTGGTGATTGCCGATCTGCTGGGTGTCCCCGAGGAAGACCACGACGAGTTCCGCACCGTGCTCGGCGCGCCGGGGCCCGGATCTATTGTCGGCTCGCTGAAGCACGAGGTGCTGGCCGTCAACCCCCTGGAGTGGCTGGACGAGAAGTTCGTCACCTACCTGGAGGACCGGCGCCGCGAGCCGCGCAACGACGTGCTGACCGCGCTGGCCACCGCGAAGTACCCGGACGGGTCGACCCCCGAGGTGATCGACGTGGTCCGATCGGCGACATTCTTGTTCGCCGCCGGCCAGGAGACCACCACCAAGCTGCTGTCGGCGTCGATGCGGGTACTCGGCGACCGGCCGGACATCCAGGAGGCGCTGCGCCGCGACCGCACCCGGGTCCCGGTGTTCGTCGAAGAGGCGCTGCGGATGGACGCCCCGGTCAAGAGCCAGTTCCGCTTGGCCAAGAAGGACACCGTGGTCGGTGCCACCGAGGTGGCCGCGGGGACCATCATGATGGTCTGCCCCGGCGCGGTGAACCGCGATCCGGTCCGCTTCGAGGATCCGCACACCTTCAGCCTGGAGCGCAAGAACGTTCGCGAGCACATCGCGTTCGGCCGCGGCGTGCACTCCTGCCCAGGCGGACCGCTGGCCCGGGTCGAAGGTCGGGTATCCATCGAGCGGATCCTGGATCGGTTGTCGGACATCACGATTGATGCCGACAGGCACGGACCGGCCGGCAACCGCAGTTACTCCTACGAGCCGACATTCATCCTGCGCGGGCTGACCGAACTGCACATCAACTTCCGCCGAGCCTGACGTTCTCGTTTGACCGAACCACGGCCGGCGGAGATGTTATTCTCCGACTAGGAGAATGACAGTCTCGCCAGTTGGCGGGTGGAGGACGCTATGAAGTTGGCTGCGATGGCCGCCGTGGTTGTGTCGACGGTGTCGATTGCGGTCGCCCCTCCCGCGTCGGCGACGATGTACCTGGGCAACTACATGCTGAACATGCCTGACCGCAGGGACTTTCATACGTGGATCTTCTCGGCGCTCGTGCCGTGCTACAACCCGGACGGTGACCAGGTCAGCCTCACCGAGTGCATCCACGTCCTGACCATCCCCCAGCCGGTCGCCAAAGCCGACAGCAACAAGGCCGATGCCCGCCTGGTCAACGGGCAGTACAGCATGACCATCGACGAGGACATGGGCCTGCGCTGCGGGGACATCTACTATGGGCCGACCATCCCCACCCGCGACGTGTACACCTGGGACGCAAGCACTCTCGCTGGGCAGATGACGTCGACATTCGACGCCGGTTGCGACGGTGCACCCGGCGGTTCGCTGACTTATCCATTCAGCCTGAGCAGGATGTGATGATGCGCGCAGCCCTGCAGACTCTCGCCGCCACGCTCGCGCTGGGCGCTGCGCTGATGCCGGCCGCCCCAGCCTTTGCCGACGAGGACGGCGCTCCCGGGCCGCCCCCGACACCGCATCACGTCCGCTACGTGGTGAGCGCCGCCGCCCCGATCTACTCGAATATCTACTACCGCGATACCGACCCGCCGACCTGGTCGGATTACAGCCATAACCCCTACGTGTTCAGCCCGATGGCCGATGTCACCGTCGGGCCCAACCAGCCATGGGTTTTCGACACCACGCTCAACGACCCCAACCTCTGGGCGATGGTCACCGTGCAGTCCGGCGAGGCGCCGAACTTCCCGACGCCGTCCTTCAATTGCCGCCTTGAGGTCGACGGCGTGCTGGTGAAGCAGAACAGCGGGCCGCACGGCGCGTTGTGTTCGATCCGCAACTGGTAGATATCAGCGAAACATCAAGCGCCCCTGCCTGATTCGGTGCGCCGCCGCTACGAGTCAGGTGTCCCCGCGCATCCAGCGGCTGACCCCGTTCATCGCGACACAGGTCAGGAACAGGCCGTCCGGGGCCTGCGCGACCATGTTCTGCTCGCTGATGCAGTTGCTGTTCTCATCACGGATGCCGGCCATCGGGGGCGAGCGGAACCAGCGCGGGTCATACCGCCGAGGCGACCCACAGAACATCAACCGTCCCCAGTCGGTGGTGGCAAAGACGTAATAGGTGGTGTTGTCGCAGGGCGCTCCCAGTACCCGGTGCGGGATGATGCCCGGAACGCAGAACGCGTCGTTGCACGTCTGCGGATCGGCATGCGCTTGGGGCGCAGAAACATTCGAAGCCTGTGGCGCGACGATGAACATCCCGGCCGCCAGCGCCGAGGCGGCCGCCACCACGGTCACACGCACGTCGTCAACTTTCGCACATGCGGAAACGAAATTCTCTATTTCCGAGAAGATTATTACGATGTGCTCGCGGAATGCCGACCCGCTCGCACTGGCCAACTAGCCTTGGCGAGATATCGACCGACCATAAGGAAGTGTCCACCATGGCACCACCGGCCACCGACGGTTCTGCAGACACGGCAGGCACCGACGACGTGGCAGCGGCTGAAGCGCACGCCGCACTCGCCGAAGCGCGTGCTCGCCAAGCACGTGCCCGCGCCGACGTGCTCCGCCGTCAGACAGTCGAATCAACCCCCGCCGCAGCCCCAGCAGTAGGTCGACGGTCATCGCGCTGGCACCGGATCGCCGCCGGCGTCGCGGCACTGGTGTTCTGCGCATTCCTCGGGCTCGGCGCGGCCATGACCTGGAGCCACCACGTGGCACAGACGCATCGGCAACAGCAGGAGCAGGCTGCGGCAGTGGCCCGCCAGGGCGTCATCGACATCATGTCGCTGAACTTCGTCAATGCCGAAGAAGATGTGCAGCGCATCCTGGACAACGCCACCGGCAAGTTCAAACAGGATTTCCAGGGCCAGCAGTACCTGCTGGTCAAGCAGCTCATCATGTCCAAAGTGGTCGCACACGTCACCGTGACGGGCGTGGCGGTCCAATCTGCCACCGATGACTCCGCCGTCGTGCTGGTTGCCACCACATCGCAGGCCGCCAACGCCAACGACGCCCAGCAGGCGCCCAAGAGATTCCGCGTGGTGGTGACACTGGCCAAGGACCAGGGCCGGCTGAAAATTTCGGACCTCGCATACCTCTGAGGACCCGCGGTGAATACTGCAGATACCGACGGAGATGTTCGCGATACTGATATTCTCCGGAATCGAGAACGCCGCTATCACCCCGAGGAGCGCGACCATGCCGGGCTTGACGTTGAGCATGAAAGCGACGATCGGCACACTCCTCACCGCGTTCACCGCAGTGTCTGGCGCGGTACCCGCGGTCGCAGACGAAGACCCCAGCCTCTGGGGCATCAACGGCACGTACGCCACCTCATCCAACGGGGCATTCGCCAAACTCAACGAGCGGTACGAAGCGCAACCCGGCGAGCAATCCACCTGGACCGTCTCCACCAAATGCGTTGGCCCGGCGGATTGCACCGGCACCGTCAAGAGCAGCGAGGGGTGGACCGCGCCGATCTACACCACCGACGGCATCTACTTCGTCAAGCGGGTGCTGCCCAACTGGCGGTATTGCGACGACGGCACGCCGATCCAGGGACTGCAGGAGTACAAGATCTACCCGGTCGGTCCAGACGGCCACCTCGCCGACACCTCCGACGAATACACCGGCGAAGACCACACCACCGGCCCAAGCGGGTCCTGTGGCCGTAACCAATGGCCGGTGGTTCGGATGCCGTTCTACATGAAGAAGATCTCGGGCTAGCCGTACTGACCACGGACGTCGGGCACGACATGGCGTGGTGACGGATGTCAGTTCTCATCCGTCACGGGGAAGCTTCACGCGTGCGTCGATGTGCATCTGCAAGGCGCTCTTATACGCGGTGGCGGAGAAGTTGCAGCACTGCGGCCATATCCTGTTGACCCAGGCCGGATTCCAGCGCTCGGTCGAGCACTTGCCCGACAGTTGTGGCCTGCGGCAGGTCGAGCGCGTGCTCTGCTGCCATAGCCAGTCCGAGCGATACGTCCTTGTGCAGCAGGGCGAGTGCGAAGCCGACGTCGGTGCCGTCGAGGTCGAGGAAGTTTTCCCGCTTGTAGTGGACGTAGGGTGCGGCTACCGCGCTGGAGGACAGCACCTCGTACAGTTCGGCCGGCGCCACGCCTCCGGCTTCGGCCATGACCAGCGCCTCTGCCACGCCCTGATTCAAGGCGGCCAGCACAGAATTGACGGCCAGCTTGGCCGCCGAACCAGCCCCGACCGGGCCGACGTGGAACTGCTTGCTGGTCATTGCCGCGAGCACGGGTCGCACCCGATTGAAGAGTTCATCGTCGGCGCCCACCATTGCAGTGAGTTGTCCTGATTCGGCGAGGCTGACGCTGCCGGATACCGGCGCGTCTGCCAACGCCACGTCGGCGTTCGCTGCGCGCTGCGCGAAGTCGATGACCGCGGAGGGCCCTACTGTTCCCATCACCACGTGGATGTGGTCGGCATTGGCCGCTGGGATGAGTCCGCTCGGTCCGAAAAGCACGGTGTCGGTGATGGCAGCGTTGGGCAGCATGCCGACCGACATATCGGCGTCGGCCAGACCGGCCGGACTGGCTACGATCTGAATGTCCTGATCGCGCAACGACTCCGGCAGCGTTTCCGGACCGGTGAGGTAGAGGTCGTAGGCGATGACGCGGTGGCCGTCGGCGAGCAGATGCGCAGCCATCGGGACACCCATGCGTCCGAGTCCGGCGAATCCGATCTTCATGGCAACCTCCAGGTTCAGTGCAATGTGCGGCTCAGGTGAGAGCCAGGGTGATGTCGAAACGGGCACGGGCCCAGGGGTGTCCGGCCAGATCACGACCACCCGGCGGCGGTGCGTCGGCCGGTTGCACGACGAACTCTTTGATCAAAGAGTCCCGCACGCCGAACACGGAATCGTGTTCGAGATATTCGTCACCGTGGACGAAGATGTGGGTGATGAGGCTGCGTCGGCCCTCGGCGGTCACCATGAAATGTAGGTGGGGTGCACGCATCGGTGAGCGGCCGACGGCTGCGAGCAACCTGCCTACTGGTCCGTCATGTGGGATCGGGTAGCGGGTAGGGGTCAGCGCCCAGAAGCTGTAGTGACCCAGTTCGTCGGTGAACAGGTGTGCGCGACCGGAGGTCACATCGTGGCCGAGTTGAACATCGTAGAACCCGTCGTCGTCGGCCTGCCACACCTCGATTCGGGTGTGTGGCAGCGGGTTGCCCGCGGTGTCGGTGACCTTACCCTCGATCCAGCAGGGCTGTCCGGACGCGCCGCCGGAGGTGTCGCCGCCCAACGGGACTTCAGGGGACCCTTCGACGAAGAACGGTCCGAACACGGTGGCTTCGGTCGCATCCGAGACAGCTTCGTTGTTGACCGTGACCACCTGCATGGAGGCACCTAGGACGTCGGAGAGCAGGATGACCTCTTGGCGTTTGTCGTCGGTGATATGGCCGACGGCAGTGAGGAATTCGATCGCCGCGTTCCATTCCTGCTCGGTCAGCCGCACCTCGCGGATATAGGCGTGCAGGTGCTCGACCAGTCCGTGCATCAGTTTGCGCAGGCGGTCGTCGCCGGTTCCGTCGAAGCTGGCCAGGACCCGCTCGGTGAGTAGGTGTTCACGGTTCTGCTGTTCGGCATTCATCGGAGATACACGGCCTTCGGCGGTGTGCCGGACCATGCGGCCGACAGCAGCTCGATCAACGAATCTCGCGTCACCGGTCGAGGATTGGACGGGGGGATCACCGGCAGGATGAGGTCCGCCGCCTCATGGATATCGGATTCCTGAAAGCCGCAGTCTCGCAGCGCTTGTGGCGCATCGAGTATCTGCCGCAGCGCCTGCAGCCCGTCTATTGCCGACGGAGATCCGAATGCCGCGGCGATGCGGGCGGTCGCCGATACCGCAGCGCGCGAGTTGTACGCCAACACGTAGGCCAACATCACCGAGTGGGTCTGTGCGTGCGGCAAGTTGTAGGCGCCTCCGAGTACGTGGCAAATCTTGTGGTGCATCCCCGAGCCGGCGGAGGCGAATGCCACCGCCGATAGGTACGCCCCATACAGGCAGCGTTCATGCCCGGACAACGCGGTCGGGTCGGCCTTGATCGACGTCATGCCAGAGGCCAACTCACGGATCGCCTCGATGGCCAGCACCTGATTGATCGGATCAGTGTGCGGGGCCCACATCGCATCGATGCTGTGCGCGAGGGCATTCAGCCCCGACGCGACACTCAATTCGACGGGCAGAGAGATCATCTGCGTCGCGTCGTAGATGACGGCGACCGGTAGGACCTTGTCGTCGACGCCGGTGGTCTTGCGGCCGGCATCGGTGATGCCCCACACGTTGGTCGCTTCGGAGCCGGAGTAGGTGGTGGGTATCCCGATGATCGGCAATCCGGTGGTAAGAGCGACGGCCTTGGCCAGGCCGGTGGTGGATCCGCCACCGATACTGACGATCAGGTCGATGTGATGTTCGTGCGCTGCGGCGCGGGCCTTCTGCGCCTTCTCGATTGGGACGTGCGGTGCGGTATCTGTGTACAGCAGAGTAGGCCGAAGAGTGCGGCAGACCTGTTGGGTCAGGCGGTGTTCGGCGTTCCTACTGATGACCATGACTGAGTGGGCATCGCGTCGAGTTACCTCGGCGTGCAAGTTGTCGGTGGCCTTTCCCAACCCGAACACCACGCGTTGCCCCAGGGTGGTGTGGCCGAACTCAAGCACGTCAGTGGCCGGCCGGCAGTGGTGTGGGCTGGTAGGCCAGCAGCAACCAGGTGTCCCCGGTCTTCACCCACACCGCAATCGAGTTGTTGTTCAACTCTTTTGCCTTGCCGCCGGCGGTGATACTGGCGCTCATCTGTCCGACCACCACTGCGGTGTCACCGACAACGAGCACGTCCTCGACCGGGTGATCGATCCGGCTGTAGGTGTAGAACCCGGACTGGCACTTGTCGATGTAGGAGTCCAGGGTGTCCCGTGCACTGTCGGAGTGGGTGTACACCAGATCCGGGTGACACAGGCGGCGGAACGCCTCGAAGTCGCCGTCGATGACGGCTCGGTAGCGCGCGGTCTCCCGGTCGAGGATCTCGGTTTTCGTGGCGGCGAACTGGTCCGCAGGACCTGGCTGCGTCATGGATGGCTCTCCCGATCGACGATGTTAAGCAATACCGTACATTAGGAGTGTTCCGTAAACCAATACTTGCGCCGAAGCCCGCCTATCCCTGGCGGCCGACGACGAACCAGATGGCTGTGCATTCCTGATCGTGCGGATTGCTCAGACGATGCGGAATCGTCGAGTCGAAATTCAGGCTGTCCCCGGGACCGAGGACCTGGCGGGCGAACGCCACCTGCACTTCCAGGTGCCCACTGAGGACGTGCAGGTACTCCCTGCCACCGTGATTCATCAGGTTGTCCGGTGGGCACGATTCGGTTCCGGGCGGGTAGGTCACCCGCAGGAACTCGACGTTCGGATCATCCTCAGGCGTCAGGCGCTCCCATCGGACCCCGGCCAGGTACAGCTCCGGGCGCTCGTCTGCGCGCTGCAACCCCGGCAGAGTTCCGACTTCCGGCTGGGGCGCCACATCGTTCGAGGTCACACCGGCACCTCGTTGGTCAAGTGGGGCCAGGTCGGCAACGTTGCGGGCACCGGGTCCGGCGGCCATCACCTTGTCCAGCGACAGACCCAGCTCGGTGGCGATCGCGTACAGCGTGCCCACCGACGGCGCTGTGCGTCCCAACTCCACCTGGGAGATGAAGCTGGGCGAAACGCCGACCCGACGGGCCAGCTCGCGCAGGGACATGGCGGCCTTCTCGCGCGCGGTCCGCAGGCGTAGCCCGACCTGCACGTTCCGATCGGCAGCCGGACCGTCGCCGGCAGGCGACAGGGGTTCGGTACTCAATGCTTCACCCATCTCGATCGCATTCTCCTCGGGCCCGATTGTCTCACCGCGTGAACGACACCGTCGCGATTGCCGGCACCAATGAGTTGCCAATCGATCACTAGCGCTGCACGGATGTGTAGTTTTACTTTACATTAGTTGAGCGTGACGCATACCCCTGAGCGTCAAGGAGGAACAGCAATGGTGGCGACGATGGCAGCCGCTGTGTACTACGGCGCGCACGATATCCGCATCGAGGAGGTACCGGTTCCCTCCCCCGCACCGGGCGAGGCGCTGGTCCAGGTCCTGCGTTCAGGTATCTGCGGTACCGACGCCACCGAGTGGGTCGCTGGTCCGAAAACGTTCCCCGTGGAGCACCGCCATCCCCACAGTGGTCATCTGGGCCCGATCATCCCGGGGCACGAGTTCGTCGGCGAGATCGTCGTTTCCGACCCGGCCTCCGACCTTGACGTCGGGGACCTGGTCGCCAGCGGCGCGGGGATCTGGTGCGGGCACTGCCGCCGCTGCCGGGCCGGGCGCACCAATCTGTGCCTGAACTACCGAACTCTCGGCCTCAACGTCAACGGCGGGATGGCCGAATACGTTGCGGTGCCATCGAAGTCGCTGCGGCGGATACCCCGCGGAATGTCCGTCGATCATGCCGGGCTCGCCCAGCCGCTGGCGGTCGGTATCCATGCCGCACGTCGGTCCGGCGCCCGCGCCGGGGACCGGGTGGTGGTCATCGGTGCCGGTGCCATCGGGTCCTTCGTGCTCGCCGGCCTCAAACACCTCACCGACGTCGAGGTGACCGTCATCGACTTCCCCGGCCCACGGTTGGAACGTGCTTCACGTCTGGGCGCCACCTGCACGCTGGCCCCGTCAGAAGACATCGCCTCCGACGTCATCGATCTCCTGGCTGGAGTTCGCCCCGACGTCGTCATCGAAGCCAGCGGCGCCCCGGGCCAACTATCGTCGGCAATCCAGATGGTCACCGATGGCGGCCGGGTGCTGGCAGTAGGCATCCCAAAATCCAAACCGGAGATCGACTTTCATTCGGTGGTGTTCCGGGAGATCACCATCGATTCCACCCTGGCACACATCTGCGACACAGACCTGCCGGCCGCACTCGAGGTGCTTACCAAGGGGCAGTTGGGCACCGAGCTCGCGGAAACCCCCGTCCCACTGGACGAACTCGGTCCGAGCCTGGACCGGCTGTCCGCAGGCCGCGTCGAAGGCAAAGTACTGATCGATCCCAGCATCAACCCATTTCGCGCAGGAAGGCCACAACACTCATGGCAACTCAGCTGACCATCACAGCCACCATCAACAGCAAGAAAGTGCCGCGCGCCGAAGTGCAAAAGTGGGAGGCGCGCCGTGCCACTGCGGTACTCAAGAAGTTCGCGTCCCGGCTCGGGCCGCGGGCGATCGCCGAGATCGCGCCGGATCTGGATTTCGCCGCGGCGCTCACCGGCGATCTGGACGCCCAGCGGGCCGCTCTGCTTACCCTCAAGACCGGACTCGGACATGCCGGCATGTACGCCATGCTTCGGCGGGATATTGTTGCTTCGGAACGGGTTTCGCGCACTGCTGTGGCGGCGAGCCGCGGCCGCGTCGCCCTCAGCATCACCCACCTCGCGGTGCCTGGAGTTTCGGCGGAGGCTTTCGCGGAATGGTTCAACAACCTCGTCGTCGTCGACGACGAGGTGAACATGATCGACGCCATGCCCGACCACTACCTGCTGCGCGGGCTTCCCGACGGTCGACAGGAAGTGGTGGAGACCACCGGCGGATCACTGGCCGCGACCCGGTTCCTGGTCGACTACACCAGGATCGACAAGCTGGCCACCCAACCCGACCCGGACTATCCGATACAGATCGCCGGGCAGGCGGTGCTCGACGACGGTCTGGTCATCGGCGGTGTCCGCCACCAGTTCCGGGACACCGCGGGCAGGTTGGAGGCCCAGCTGACGGTGGAGTTCCCGGGGATGATGCCATCGCCGATGGTTGCGGCCCACCGCTGGCATCTGGCGGTCGAATTCAGCAACTGGATCACCGCCTACCACCGGCACTCGACGGCCACCCCGTCATGACCTTGAACAAGGTCGTCGCCTCGGCGGCAGTCGCGGTGGCCGACATCCCCGACGGGGCCAGCCTGACCGTCGGCGGGTTCGGTCTGGCGGGCATCCCGTGGTTTCTCACCGAGGCACTGCTGGAGCAGGGCGCCGCCGATCTGACCGTGGTGTCCAACAACTGCGGCGTGGACGGCGCCGGACTCGGACTCCTGTTGGAGGCCAACCGGATCAGCCGGGTCATCGCGTCCTACGTGGGCGAGAACAAGGAGTTCGCACGCCAATATCTGGCCGGCGAACTGACCGTCGAACTCACCCCACAGGGCACCCTGGCCGAGCGGATGCGCGCCGGTGGCAGTGGGATCGGCGCGTTCTACACCCCCACGGGGGTCGGCACCCTGGTGGCCGACGGCGGACTGCCCTGGCGCTACCACCCCGACGGCAGCATCGCGCTATCGTCGCCACCCAAAGAAGTGCGCATCTTCGGCGGCAAGGAGATGGTGCTCGAAGAGTCCATCGTCACCGACTATGCACTGATCCGCGTCGCTGTCGCCGACAAGGCCGGGAACTGTCAATTCCATTCTGCTGCGCGCAATTTCAACCCACCCGCGGCCATGGCCGGACGGATCACCGTGGTCGAGGCCGAACGCGTCGTCGAAGTAGGTCAACTGCATCCGGGCGAGATACACCTGCCCGGAATATTCGTGCAACGGATCGTCGCGCTGACACCCGAACAAGCCGCGCGCAAGCACATCGAACAGCGCACCACCCGACACCGGGCAGAGCCGCGATGAGCTGGACCCGTGCTGAGATGGCTTGCCGCGCAGCGGCAGAGCTGCGCAACGGTGACTACGTCAATCTGGGTATCGGGCTACCCACCCTGATACCCGACTACCTACCCGAATGCTCCGACGTCACCCTGCACGCCGAGAACGGCATCCTCGGTGTCGGCCCGTTCCCGTACGACGACGAGGTGGACCCCGACCTCATCAACGCCGGGAAACAGACCGTCACCGTCGTGCCGGGCGCCTCGTTCTTCGACTCCGCCTTGAGCTTTGCAATGATTCGCGGCGGCCACGTCGATGTCGCCGTACTGGGAGCCATGCAGGTCGCCGTCAACGGAGACCTGGCCAACTGGATGGTGCCCGGCGCGATGGTCAAGGGCATGGGCGGAGCGATGGACCTGGTCAGCGGCGCCGAACGGGTGATCGTGCTGATGGATCACGTGACCAAGACCGGTGCCGCCAAACTCGTCACGGCCTGCGACCTGCCGTTGACCGGACGTGCCGTGGTCCGGCGGGTAATCACCGACCTGGGCGTGTTCGACATGACCGGCGACAGCTTCCGGGTCGTCGAACTGGCACCCGGAGTCACCGTCGCCGAAGTGCTGGCGAAAACTGCTGCCCCAGTATGCGGCCCCTAACCACGACGAGCTGCGGTTTGCCTGCCGGTTTTGCTTTCTCATTTCTTTGTCATTCGCGACATTGCATGACACTCAGATTGAGAATGTGACACGGGGTTTGAGAACTGACAACGGAGTTTGCGGCATCGGTGCACGCCGGCACCGGTCACCACACGTGACGTTGTCAACCGATGCTGACGGCTCCAGATCGCAAGTGCGGCAAGGGAGTCGAACCGCCGGCGCTCACCGCTGCCAAGTCATGACGCCAGCATCTGCTGCCATGACTTGGCCGGCGTGGCCAAGTCCGTCTGCTTGTACAGCTTGCCGTCACTGCCCAGATACTGACCACTGCGCGGATCGTAACGAGCGATCATCACCGACGGGCCGGACGCGGATCCCTTGAACGCGCTCGGTGCGGCCTGCGGTGCCGGACCATCTTGCGGTGCAGGAACATTCACTTCGGCGGGCCCTGGCGTCGGGGTCGGCACGTCGGTCGCCCGGGCCTGATCACCGGGTCGCTCCGGGACCATCGGACCCAGCGGCACCTGCTCCGGTGCCGGACCCGGTGGATCCACGTGTAACGGCGGGTACGGCATCAACGGTCCCGGCGGCATGCCCGGGAAGCTGGACGGTGGCGGCGCGGGCGGCGCAGGCGCCTGCGACCGATCTGCCACCCCTGGCGGCAGCGGTGAGCCCTCGATCGGCCCGTAGATGTTCTTGTCCGGCAATACCCGATCGTCGGGCCGCACGCCCTGCGCGATCAGGCTGGGGTCGATCGGATACGGACCCAAGACGTGCTGACGCTGCGCCAAAGGTTGGAAACCGTTTGGGTCATCACACAATTCGACAGTCGGCGCGCGCTTGCCGGGGTGATCCATACACGGATAGTTACGTGCACCGCGCACGGCGATCGGCGAGTCCTGAGGCAACTTGCAATACAGATTGTCCGGGGTGTCGATGGGCGTCAGATCGGCGGGCGACCGCCACGCCGACGGCGGCAGGAATCCGACAGTGCACGACGGCGGGTCACCCAGACCCAACGAGAACTCACCGTTGGGCAGGCCGGTCGGGTTGTTGACCGGCGCATAGGTCTCGATCTGCGCGACGAACGGCGGCAACAACACCAGCAGCTGTTCGAGCGAAGCGTGCCAGGTGACACCGATCTGGCCGATGGTGCTCAGATTCGCCAGCAGGATCGGCAGCGTCGGCTTGAGCTGCTGCAACAGCATCGTGGTCTCCTGCGCAAAGCCGGGACCGTTGTGCAGGATCGACCGGAACTGCGAGTCGTTGCCCGCCAACGTGCCCGTGATCCCCGCCAGGTTGGCCGCCCAGGCCCGGATGCCGTCGGTGTTCTGGGCTTGCGCGTCCAGGAACGGCCCCGAGTCATCGATCAGCTTGCGCATCTGATCGGAGACTCCGTTGGCGTCTTTGGTCAGCTTCGATGCCGAGTCCAACAGCGATCCGAAGTCATAGCCCGTCCCGTTGAACGCCGTGTACGACTCATCGAGCAGCTTGCTGAGCTGGTCCCCCGGAATCGTGTCGACCAGCGCACCGAGCTTGTCCAGCATCGGGCCCACGGGTTGCGGGATGGTGGCGCTGGCCAACGGGATCACCGCGCCGTCTTGCAGGTAGGGCCCAGAGTCGTTCTTGGGCAACAGATCCACGTACTGCTCACCCACTGCCGACATACTGCGGACCTGAGCCTGCAGGTCGATCGGGATCCTCGGTGACGTATCCAGTGAGAGCGTGGCCTCGGCACCGGTCGACGTCAGCTTCACGTCCGTCACCTTGCCGATCTGGGATCCACGGTAGGTGACGTTGCTGAAGCGATAGAGACCACCGGTGGCCGGCAACTGCAGCTTCACGGTCAGCCGGTCAAGGCCCAGCAGCGTGGGCACCTGCATGTACGCGAACAGCATCACCGCCACACCGATGATCGACGCGATGGTGAAGATGATCAACTGCGTCCGGATGAAACGGGTGAGCATCAGTTACCTCCGCTCGGTGGCTTGGCGCCGTACGGTCCGGCGAACACCTGGTTCTGCCCGGGCGGCGGGGGCGTCTGGACCGTGCCGCCCGGCATGCCCGCCTGCGGAACCACCGGCAGGATCGGGCCGACGTCGGCGGTCACCGGTGGTGGCGCCCACGGCGGTTGCGGTGAACTCGGCACGAAGTTCCCGGGCGGCGGCGGGTTGACCCCGGTCTTGAGCGGATCGTAGGTGTAGTTGAGGTACGACGGGTCGCCCGGTGCCGGTACGAGTTCGGTGCCCTCTTGTCCCCACCGGGTGCCCAGCATGATGCTGTGCTTCAGGCGTGGGATGGTCAGGTCGATGACGGCGAACAGGTTGTAGTAGTCGCCGCGGATCGCCCGGTCGATGAAGCTGCCGGTGAACGGGAAGTGCGGCAGATACTCCAGCACGGTGTCCACGTCGGGCCCCAGCGCGGTGAAGGCTGCCAGCGCCGGCGTGATGTTCTTGAGGTTGGTCACCAGGTCGGCCTTCGAATCGGTGACCAACTGATTCGCCACGCTGCTGAATTTGCCGAGCTTCTCCAGCGCGGCGGTCAATTGCGGCCGTTGCTTTACCAACACGTCCAGTGCCTGCGGGATCTTGTCCAGCGCCGCGGTGAGGGCATCACGTTGCCCGGCAAATGTCGACGCCAACCGGTTCAGCGCCTGGATCGAGTTGACGAGGTCGTCGCGCTGGTCGTCGAGGGTGCCGACGAAATCGTTCAAACGCGTTAGCAGATCCCGGAATTGGGCTTCATGGCCGCTCAGCGCGGCGCTGAAGTTATGGATCACGTCACCGATCTGGCCCAGCCCGCCGCCGTTGACCACGGCCGCCAACGACGACAGGGTTCGTTCGGTGGTCGGATAGGTCGATGCGCTACTCAACGGGATCGTCGCCCCAGGGGTCAGCGCGCCGCTCGGCGCCTGCCCCACCGGCGGGTCCAGCGCCAGGTGCATCGAGCCGAGCAAGCTGGTCTGGCCGACTCGGGCAATCGCGTTGGCGGGGACCGTCACCCCGGGCTTCACCGAGAACTCGATGTCGGCGTGCCAGTTCCTGGCGGTCATGCCGCGCACGCTGCCGACCACGACGTCACTCATCATGACCGGTGAATTCGGTTCCAGCGTAGCGACATTCGCGATCTCGACGTGGTAGACCGTCGATCCCGACCCGCGACCGACGGCGCCGGGCAGTGGCAGTGAATTCACGCCCTGGAAAGCGCAACCGGTCGCGGTCAGCATCACCGCGGACGTAGCCGCCACTGCGGCCTTGATGGTCTTGGGCTGCCGGGCCACCACCCGCATCGATGCGTTGCGCACGGGCCTCATGGGCGTGTCCCCTCTGCCGGTAGCGGCGCCGGAGCGTCGGCCATACCCGGCCCGATCGGAGTGTCCGAGCCGATCGGGCCTGGCGGAGCAGGTGGGGCGACCGGAGCACCCGGAACCTCCGCCGGCAACTGCGGTAGCGCGCCCTGCGGCGCGGGACCCGGCGCCGGGCCTGCCGGTGTCAGCATCGACCACACCGACGGCGGCAAGTTCGGCCCAGGGTTCGGCAAAGCATTCGGCAGCAGCTGATCCGCTCCCGGCGGGGGTGTGCCTGGCGGCCGACCGGTGAACGGCGGCACGGCCGGGCCCGGATTGTAGGCCGGCAGGCTCGTCATGACGTCCGGTGGCGTCGGCGACCCACCACCGCCACCGGGGGCCAGCCCCGGCTCGGAGTACACGATGTCCTCGGGGTTGGCCGAAGGCATCAGGTACGGGTCGATGCCGAACGGCAGGTGGTTGAAGTTGACCAGCCGCAGGGCCGGGCCCAGGTACTGCGAGCACAACTTGGCGGTTTCGGGCGCAGTGGTGTTCTCCACCGCACCGATTGCGCCACAGATGAAGTCGACCGGTGACGACATGTTGTGCAACACGAACTGGCCGACCGCACTGCCGGTCGACGGGTTGTAGATGTTGTACGCGTTGACGAACTCATTGGGCGCGATGTGCAGGATGTTCTTCAGCTGTATCTGGTTGTCCACCAGGTTCTGGGTGACGTTGGTGAGTCGACGGACCTGCTCGGCCGTCTGATCCCGGGTACCGGCGACGAACTGTCGCACCTCGACGATCGATGACGACAGATCCTTGAGCGCGGCATCGAGATCGGAATGGCTCTCATTGACCACGCCGGTGAGCGTGGCCAGTCGGTTCTGGAACGACACGATCTGCTGATTGCTGTCGCGCAGGGCGGTGACGAAAGTCTGCAAGCTCTTGACGATTTCGACGAGGTTGCCGCTGCCGTTGGCTATCACGCGGGCCGCCCCCGCCATCTGGGTGATGGTGTCGTGTAGCTTCTGGCCGTTGCCGTCCAACGCATTCGCGGCGCTGTCGATCATCCGGGAGACCGACGTACCCGAAACGCCGCTCTTGGGACCCAGGTCGGTGGCCAGCCGGGTCAGCTGGGCCTTGACCTCATCCCATTCGACCGGAACTGCGGTGCGGTCCAACGGAATAACCGCATTGTCGGCCAGCTTCGGACCACTGTGCCGGTAAGCGGGGGTCAGCTGCACGTAACGCGCCGCCACCAGGTTCTGCGCCACGATCACAGCCTTGGCATCCGCCGGAATCGAGATGTTCCGGTCGACCTTGAGCGTCAGCCGGGTCTGGGTGCCCTCCGGCGTGATCGCGTCGATCGTGCCGACCTGCACCCCGGCTACCCGGACGTCATCGCCCGGGTAGATGCCGGTGGCTTCGGTGAACAACGCCGAGATCGTCTGTGGTGCAAAGAACCTCTGCCGCACCAGCACACCGCCGCCGATCACCAGCAGCGCGGCCACCACGACCGCCAGTACTTTCGTCATCCGGCTACGCGTCATCAGCGCGAACCTCCGGGAATCCCGTTGTACGGAATGGGCAATTCGGCGCGCGGCCCGGCGTTGTCCGGCGGCTGGCCGGCGTGGACACCACGGCGGAAGCCGAAGGCGTAGTCCAGGAACGGCTGAAGCGTCTGCGCCGGGTTCAGGTTCGGCACGTACGCGTTGTAATACGGGCCGTTGGCCAGCGTCTCGCCCTGCGACAGCATGAATTTGCGCAAATCGGGAAGGATCTTCGTGATGTTGTCCCGGTTCTTCTCCAGGACCTCGGTCACCCGATTCAGCCGCTCGAGCGTCGGAGCCAATTCCTTCTGGTTGTCGTGCACCAGCCCGGACAACTGCTTGGACACTGCCGAGGTGTTGGCCAGCAGCGCGACGATCGCCTCGCGCCGATCGTTGAGCACCCCGAGCAAGTCATTGGCGTCGAGGATCAAGGTGTTCAACTGTCCGCTGCGTTGGGACAGCACACTGGTCACCTCGGCGGCGCTCTTGAGCAGACCGCCCAGACTTTCGTTGCGGCTGTTGAGCGATCGCGACAGCCGACTCAGCCCGTCAAAGGTGGGACCGAGCTTCGGCGCGATCTGATCGAGGGTCGCCGACAGGGTGTCCAACGACTGGTTCAGCGAGGCGGTATCGGTGCCGGCCGTGTCGGTGGTCAGGTCGGTGACCGCGTCCGTCAGTGAGTACGGCGACGAGGTGCGGGTGACCGGAATGACGTCATTGGGTCGCATCGTGCCGCTGCCCGCCGGCTCCAGGGTCAGGACCCGCTCACCGAGTAGTGAACCGGTCCGGATGTGCGCTGTGGTCTGCGATCCCAACGGATACTTGCCCTCGGTGGTGAAGGTGACCACCGCATTGCCGTCACGCAGTGAAATATCCGAGACGGTACCGACTTTGATGCCCGACATGGTCACCTGGTTGCCGATCGCAATGCCGCCGGCCTCGCTGAACTCGGCTTGATAGCGGACCGAGGTGGCCCACTGTTTGATCTGCTCGGGTTGCAACCCGATGGCGATGATCATCGCGATCAGCACGACGCCGAAGATGCCGGCCTTGACCAGTTGCGCGCCACGGTATTTCAGCATCAGGGCTCACCGCACCTTCCGCCTTCTTGCTGCAGCATCGGGAACACGGCGGTGCGGCCCTGCAGATCGCTGACGCGGATCTGCAGGCCACAGATGTAGTACATGATCCAAGAGCCATAGGACCCCAGCCGAGCCAGCTTGCGGTAGTACTCGACGTCCTTCTGCAGACCACGGTCCAGCACCGTCTTGTGGTCGTCGAGCAGCGGTGCGAGCCGATTGAGTTCGTCCACGGTGGATTTCAGCGGCTGACGCGCCTGGGTCAGCAGACTGGTGATCGAGGCGGTGCCCTGGTCCAGTTGGGTGATGGCGGTACCGATCGGATCCCGGTCAGCGGCCAGCCCGCTGATCAACTGCTGCAGCTTGTCGATGGTCCCGGAGAACTTGTCCCCGTCCTTGGACAGCGTGCCCACCACCGTGTTGAGGTTGTCGATCAGTTGCGAGACAGTTTGTTCGTTGTCTGCCAAATCATTTGAGAACGACGATGTCCTGCTCAGCAAGGAGTCCAGGTTGTCGCCCTGGCCTTGGAAGATCTGCACCAGCGATGAGGTCAGCGAGTTCACATCCTGGGGATTCAGCCCCCGGACCACCGGACGCAGCCCATTCAGCAACAGGTCCAGATCCAGTGCGCCCGAGGTGCGGTCCTGGCCGATGGTCGCGCCGGCGGGCAGGATGCGTGACGATCCCGGACCGTCCATCAACTCCAGGAACCGATCGCCGACCAGGTTGAGGTAACGCACCGCAGCCTTGGTTCCGGTGGTCAGGACCACGTCCTTGTCGGCATCGAAGGTGACCAGCACCTTGTGATCCTGTTGCAGCTCAACGTCATTGACAGTACCCACGCGGACGCCGGCGACCCGCACCGAGTCGCCGCCCTTGAGCCGGGACGCATCGGCGAACACCGCGGTGTACTGCGCAGTGGAGCCGCTGCGGTACTGGCCGAACGCCATGAACAAGAAGACCGTCATCACGATCATGACCACCGCGAACGACAGGAACTTGAGCAGTGTGGCATTGGAGCGTTTCATCCGGGCATTCCCGCCTGTGTGGTGTTGCGCGGCGGGCCGTCGATGGGGCCGAACAGGATCTGCTTCAGACCGTCGGAGTTCAGCACGATGCCGGGGTTGCCATAGGCCCACGGGTTGGCGTTGGTGTCGGTGACCAGATACTTGGACCGGTTGCCGAATCCGATGTACGGCAGGCCCATACAGTGCGGACCGCCCTTGGCCGCCACTTTCGGCAGGTTTGACGGGTACCGGTACCGATCGATGCCAAGGGTGAACGCGACGTTGACCACCACGCCGGGATTGAGCTGCGGCGGCTGGTGCGCCATGAAGTTCATGCCGGCCAACGCGCACTTGAGCCCGGGCGCGTACTGGTTGAGCAGGTCCGTGGTCGGGGCCAATAGGTGCAACACATTGCTGAGCTGTTCCCGGTTGCCACCGAGCACGTCGTTGCCGGTGTCCGCCAACCCGGTCATGTTGACCAGGAAGTTGTCCAGGCTCGTCTGCTCTTCGGTCAGTGTGGCACTCATCTTGGTGGCGTTCCTGACGGTCTGCAGCAGGTTCGGCGCGGCATCGCCGTAGGCCTCGGACACCGGGGCCATCACCTTGATGTCATGTCCCAGGTTGGCCAAGCTCGGCTGCAGCTTGGCCAACAGCGCATCGAAATCGACCATGGTCTGACCGAACTGCTCACCACGACCGGACACCGCGGTGGACATCGCCGCCAGGGTTTGGTTCAGCTTGGCCGGGTCGAGCTTGTCGAGCACGTTGGTCAGCTGCTGGAATACGGTGTTGATCTCGACGGTCACGTGCTCGCCCTGCAGCACCTGCCCGGCGCGCAGCGGTGTCGACGACGGAGCGGCCGGCGCCTGCAGGTCAACGTATTTCGCCCCGAACACCGTTGAGGACGAGATGTCGGCCCGGACGTTCTCCGGGATCAGCTGCATCTGCGACGGGTCCATCGCCAGGTGCAGGGCGGCGGTGCCGTCGGGGCGTTGTTCGATCGAGTCGACCTTGCCCACCTCGACACCACGCATCTTGACCTTGGCGTCGGGGTTCATCACCAAACCGGCCCGCTGGGAGATGACGGTGACCGGCACCGTGGTGGTGTAAGCCCCCGCGAATGCCCCGATCGCCAGCACCACGATCAACGCGATGATCGCGACGGTGGCCAGCCCGGCGATCGGACGGGCCAGGTTCGAGGCACCGAAGTGCCCGCCGCCCCTGGCGGCCACCGGACCCGCGCTGCTGGTGGTTTCGGAGCGATGGATCGGGCCAGGGCCCAGGTTGTGTGCCAACGAGGTGCCCTTTCTAGCCCGAGAGATGGAAGTTGCCGTTGGAGCCGTAGATCGACAGCGACACCAACAACGTCACCGACACCACCACGACCAAAGAAGTACGCACCGCGTTACCCACGGCCACCCCCACACCCGACGGGCCGCCGGTGGCGAAATAACCGAAATAGGTGTGGATGAACAGAATCGTCAACGCCATCAAAATCGCCTGCAGAAAAGACCAGAACAAATCGATCGGGTTCAAGAAGGTATTGAAGTAGTGGTCATACAACCCCGCGGATTGGCCGAACAACACCACCGTGACAAACCGCGACGCCACAAACGACAGGATCACCGCAATCGAATACAACGGGGTGATCGCGATCATCCCCGCCAAGATCCGGGTCGACACCAGATACGAAATCGGGCGGATCGCCATCGATTCCAGCGCGTCGATCTCCTCGTTGATCCGCATCGCGCCCAGTTGCGCGGTGACCCCGGCTCCGAAGGTGGCGGCCAAACCGATCCCGGCGACGATCGGGGCGGCGATACGCACATTGATGAACGCCGACAAGAACCCCGTCAACGCCTCGATGCCGATATTGCCCAGCGACGAGTAGCCCTGTACCGCCAGGGTGCCGCCGGTGGCCAACGTCAAAAAGCCCACGATCGCCACCGTGCCGCCGATCATCGCCAACGTGCCCGCGCCCATGGAAATTTCGGCGATCAGCCGGATGATCTCCTTGCGGTAATGCGTCCCCGCGAACGGCACCCCCGCCAATGCCTTGCCGTAGAACAGGGTGTGATCACCGATGCGCCCCAGCAACGACACCGGGCGGCCCAGTTCGCGGGCCAACCGCGGATAGGTCTGTCTCAGCGCCATGATGCCCACCGTGTCACCGCGCGGTCATTCGGATACCGATGGCGGTGACCACCACATTGATCACGAACAACGCCATGAACGCGTACACCACCGTCTCATTGACCGCGTTACCAACGGCTTTGGCGCCACCACCGGTAATGGTCAGACCGCGGTAGCAGGCCACCAGGCCGGCGATCAACCCGAACAGGGCCGCCTTCACACACGAGATGATCACCTCCGGTACCCCGGTCAACAGCGTGATGCCGGCGGCGAACGCACCCGGATTCACATCCTGGACGAACACCGAGAAGATGTAGCCACCCAAGATGCCGATGATCACCACCAACGAGTTCAGCAGCAACGCAACAAGACCCGAAGCCAGCATCCGGGGAGTCACCAATCGCGCCACCGGATTGATCCCCAGGACCTCCATCGCGTCGATCTCTTCGCGGATGGTGCGCGATCCCAGGTCGGCACACATCGCGGTCGCTCCTGCGCCGGCGACGATCAGCACCGTCACCATCGGGCCGACCTGGGTCACCGCACCGAATGCCGCACCCGCCCCGGACAGGTCGGCGGCGCCGAGCTCGCGCAGCAGGATATTCAGGGTGAACGACACCAGCACCGTGAACGGGATCGCCACCAACAACGTCGGAGCGAGCGACACCCGCGCCACAAACCAGGACTGCTCCAAAAACTCCCGCATCTGAAACGGCCGCTGGAACACATATCTGACTGCGTCCGCGGACATCGCGAACAAACCACCGATTGCGGCCATCGGCCCGGACGCACTGCGCCCCAACGAAATACCCGGTGACCACCGGTCCGGCCCCTTACCCGCCATCCGCGCCCGGTCCTTCCAGAATCGTCGCGGCCGACGTGGCAGTCGGGCCGCCGAGTTTAGGTGCCAGCGCTGGGCGGGCGTCGTCCATCTGGTTGATAGCTGTGGTGCTCAGTTGTTGGTGCAACTGGAGGCACTGTGCCACACCGGCGGCACCTCGCGGGCCGCCTTGGCAGGCAATGACGTTGAGCATGAAGAAATCTGGCCTAGGTGACGGCGCCGGCCGTCTTGAGTTCGATGATGCGGTCCCAGTCCAGGCCCAGCTCGACCAGGATGTCGTCGGTCTGCTCGGCGAAGCCGGGGGCCCCACCGGTGTGCGGCGCCGCGACATCGAACTGCACCGGATTGGCCACCAGCTCCAATTCGCCTGCCTGCACGATGTATTCGTTGGCCCGGACCTGTGCGTCCTGGGCGGCCTGCAGGGTGTCCTGCACCGGTGCCCACGGCCCGGCGAGAGTGGCGAAGTGCTCGCTCCACTGCGGCAGGGTGCGGGTGGCGATCACCTCATCCAAGATGGCCACCGCATCCGAAGTGTGCTGGGCGATCGACTCGGCGGTGGCAAACCGCGGGTCATCGGCCAGCTCCGGCCGGTCGATGTGCCGGCATACGTCGCCCCAGAACTTGGTGGGCTGCATCATCACGAACGAGATGTACCGGTCGTCCTTGGTGCGGTAGACGCCCACCAGCGGGTTGATCGGCGAGCCATGCACGCCGGGCGGCTGCTGGATCAGTCGTTCGTTCAGGTGGCTGGTCAGCGCGACGGTGTGGCCCATCGCCCACAGCCCGCTGCCCAGCAGTGAGACGTCGACCACCGAGGGTTCACCGGTGCGCTCGCGCTTGAGCAGCGCCGCGGCAATGCCGCCGGCCAGGTTGGTACCGGAGATGGTGTCCCCGTACGCCGGACCGGGCGGGCCGATCATGCCGTCCAGCCCCGGCGGGGTGATGGTGGCGGCGGTACCGGCGCGGCACCAGAAGGCGGTCATGTCGTAGCCTCCTTTTTCGGCTTCCAGGCCTCGAGGGCCCAGTGCGCTGCCGCGCGCGTAGACGATCGTCGGGTTGACCGCGCGGATGTCGTCGACGTCCATCCCGAACTTCCTGCGATGCCCGGGCAGGAAACTGGTCAGGAAAACGTCTGCGCGCTTTGCCAATTCGAGCAGGACCTCGCGCCCCTGGGGCACTGAGACGTCCAGGCCGATGCTGCGCTTGCCGCGGTTGGCGTGCTCGATGTTGGGGTTGGGGTCGCCCTCGACGCGCAGCATGCCGGTCTGGCGCAGGCCACGCTGCGGGTCACCGGTGACAGCGTGCTCGACCTTGATGACATCGGCGCCCCATTCGGCCAGCACCGCGCCGGCCGAGGGCACGAATCCGTACATCGCGACCTCGAGGACTCGGATCCCCTCGAGCGGCTTACCGGTCATGCAGGCGCTTCCTTACGTCGTTGTAGGGCTGGGCGGTCCCGGGTGATTTCAGCCAACGACCGTGGCAAACGTCTTGCGCTCCAGGAACTCTTCGAGTCCGGCGGTGCCCATCTCCCGCCCGACGCCGGACTGCTTGAAGCCGCCGAACGGACTGTCCGGGTTGAAGTAGTTGCCGCCGTTGATCGAGAAGGTGCCGGTGCGGATGCGGCGGGCCAGCGCCACGGCGCGCTCCTGGCCGCCGAACACCGCACCGGACAAGCCGTAGATGGAGTTGTTGGCGATCTGTACGGCGTGGTCATCGTCGTCGTAGGCGATGACCACCAGCACTGGTCCGAAGACCTCTTCTTGGGCGATCTCGCTGTCGGGGTCGACGTTGGTCAACAGGGTCGGGGTGTAGAAGTACCCCGGTCCCTTCTTCTCCCCTCCGGTGACCAGGGTGGCGCCGCCGGCGACCGCCCGCTGCACCATGGCGTCGACCTTGTCGCGCTGCTTCTCACTGATCAACGGCCCCATGTAGGTCTTCGGGTCGTTCGGATCGCCCCAGCGCACGTGCGAGAAGTTGGTCTTGACCATCTCGACGATCTCGTCGTGGTGCTCGCGCGGCACCAGCAGCCGGCTGGTCAAAGCGCAGCCCTGGCCGGCGTGGGTGACCATGCTGAACGCGGAAAAGACTGCGGCCATACCGAAGTCGGCGTCGTCGAGCACGATCGCGGCCGACTTGCCGCCCAGTTCCAGGAACACCCGCTTGAGGGTGGCGCTGGCCGCGGACATGATGGCCCGGCCGGTCGCGGTCGAGCCGGTGAAGGTCACGGCGTCGACGTCACCGCTGGTGGTCAGCGCGACACCGACCTGCGGGTCAGACGAGCTGATGACGTTGACCACGCCGGGCGGGATGTCGGTGTGGTTGGCGATCAGTTCGCCGAGGGCCAGCGTGATCAGCGGGGCGTCTGGGGCGGCCTTGAGCACCACGGTGCAGCCGGCGGCCAGGGCGGGCCCGAGCTTGGCCAGCGCCAGTTGATTCGGGTAGTTGTAGGCGATGATCGCCGCGACGACGCCGGCGGCTTCCTTCTCGACCCAGCGGTGGTGCTGGGCGCCGCGAACCTCGATGTTGCCGAGATCCTCGGTCATCGGGAAGGTCCTGAGCAGGTCGGCGTAGTACCGCACGATCGCGATCGGCTGGTCCAGTTGGGCGCCGTGGGTCAGTGCCGGGGTGGCGCCGACTTCTTGAACTGTCAGTGCCGCGAGTTCTTCGCGATGCTCGACCAAGGCTTTGTGGAACTCGTCCATGCACCGGATCCGTAGTTCCACGTTCGTGGCCCAGTCGGTCTCGTCGAAGGCCCGACGGGCCGCGGCGATGGCGGCTTCGGCATCGGCGACGGTGGCCTCGGGCGCGTGGCCGAAGACCTCTTCGGTGGCCGGATTGATAGACGGGTAGCGGCCCGCGGTGGTGACCAGTTCGCCGTTGATCAACATCCGGCGGTCCACGCCCGCCTCAGCTGTTCCCGAACCCGCGATGTTCTGCGAATCAACAGCGGCCTGGGCCATCGGTCCTCCTCGAGCAGCGACGATGTGATGGAAATTTCATTCTCATCTTCGGCGAATCATACATTCGTAGTTAGAGAACACAACCAAGGCTAGATGACCTAGTCATATGGGGTGTCGCCGCGGAACGCACCTATGAACTGCCTACACATCGGACGGCACGACGTCTTGCGGTGTTCCCCGATCCGAGAGTACGGTTCTCATATTCGGAAGGATGATTCTTAGTGACTGAATCTGCGAGGACTGCCGTCGTCACCGGGGGCGGCTCCGGTATCGGCGCGGCCATTGTCGAGCGGCTCCGTAAAGACGGCCTGAACGTGGCCATCATCGACCTGAACCGAGTCGACGACGAGCACGCGTTCGTCGCCGATGTCACCGACGTGCAGGCGGTCCATGCCGCATTCGACGCCATCCGCTCCGAACTCGGTCCGATCTCGGTTCTGGTCACCGCCGCAGGACTGGACGCCTTCAAGAAGTTCCACAACACCGACTTCGCCGTCTGGCAGAAAGTCATCGACGTCAACCTCAACGGCGTCTATCACTGCATCCAGGCCGCGCTGCCCGACATGCGGGCGGCAGGCTGGGGTCGGGTCATCAACATCTCTTCCTCCAGCACCCATTCCGGTGCGCAGTACATGTCGGCCTACGTCGCGGCCAAGTCCGCCGTCAACGGGCTCACCAAGACCCTCGCCCTGGAGTACGGCCCCGAAGGCATCACCATCAACGCCGTGCCGCCCGGCTTCATCGACACCCCGATGTTGCGCGGCGCCGAAGCCCGCGGCTTCGTCCGCGTCGAGGACACCATCGCCAAGACCCCGGTCCGCCGGATCGGACGCCCCGAGGACATCGCCGCCGCGGTCTCGTTCCTGGCGTCCGAGGAGGCCGGCTACATCACCGGACAGATCCTGGGCGTCAACGGCGGCCAGAACACCTAGCGCAGCCGAGCATTTTCGTAATCGACATCGAAGGGACATCACGTGGGACGGGTAGCAGGCAAAGTCGCATTCATCACCGGCGCCGCGCGCGGTCAGGGCCGTAGCCACGCGATCCGCCTGGCCGAAGAGGGCGCCGACATCATTGCCGTCGACTTCTGTACCGACTTCTCGACCGTCGGATACAAGATGGCCACCCTCGAGGACCTTGACGAGACCAAGAACTACGTCGAGAAGACCGGCCGGCGTTGCGTCACCGCACGGGCCGACGTCCGGGACGCCGCCGCGCTGCAGACCGCTCTGGAAGCCGGCATCGCCGAGCTGGGCAAGCTGGACATCGTTGTGGCACAGGCGGGTATCGCCGGCATGAAGGGTGAGCCGCAGCTGCAGGCCTGGACCGACGTCATCAACGTCAACCTGGTCGGCACCATCAACGCCATCCAGGTATCCCTGCCGCACCTGTCCGAAGGCGCCTCGATCGTAGCCACCGCGTCGGCCGCGGCCCTGATGGACGCGCACGTGAAGATGAACCCCGGCAGCGATCCCGGTGGCATGGCCTACATGACCTCCAAGCGGTTGATCGCTCAGTACGCGCATGACATGGCAACCGAATTGGCGCCGCGCGGTATCCGGCTCAACGTCATCCACCCGACCAACTGCAACACCAACATGCTGCAGAGTGCGCCGATGTATCAATCGTTCCGACCGGACCTGCCCGATCCGCAACTGGCGGACGCCGAACCGGTGTTCTACGTCCAGCAGGCCATGAAGGTGCCGTGGGTCGAGCCGGTCGACATCAGCAATGCGGTGCTCTGGCTGGCCTCCGATGAGGCGCGGTTCGTCACCGGCATGCAGCTGCGGGTGGACGCCGGTGGCTACCTCAAGTGGTACGACTACCACATCTGAGCCCTGCGACCTCGGCGCGCTGCGTCTCGCCCAGCGGGACGGAGCGCGCCGAAGACACTCGAAAGGAGTTGAGACAGTGAAGGTTTCCGTTGACGGGCAGCGCTGCCAGGGTCACACGCTGTGCTCGATGATCGCCCCCGATTCCTTTGTGCTCAGCGATATCGACGGCAGCTCGTCTCCGCTGTCCGAGCTGGTGCCAGATGATCAGCAGGACGCAGTGCGCGAGGCCGCGCACTCCTGCCCCGAACAAGCCATCCTCATCGAGGAATGAGTAGGAGAAATCCTTGAGCGTCGACGACTTCGTAGCCGAAACAGCCGAAGACGATCGCAAGAAGAACACCTTCTACTTCGATCGGCACACCTCCGAGTACCGCGGCCAGTTCGACCAGATCACCAGCGAGATGCACGCCAAGTGCCCGATGGCCTGGAGCCCCACCTACAACGGGCACTGGGTGGCCGCGGACAGCAAGCACGTCTTCGAATTGGCCCGCTGCCCCGTGGTTTCCAATCATCATGACCTGACCGGCGAGACCCCGTACCAGGGCATCACCATCCCCAAGGCCCAGCGCGCCACGGTGGTACGCGGCGGCATCTTGGAGATGGACGAGCCGGAGCACAGCTCCTACCGAGGCGCGCTCAACCCGTACCTCTCCCCGGCCGCCATCAAGCGCTGGAAACCGTTCGTCGACGAGATCGTCCGCGCCGCCATCGACGAGAAGATCGAAAGCGGCCGTATCGATTTCGTGGACGACCTGGCCAACATCGTGCCGGCGGTACTGACGCTGGCGATGATGGGCATCAAGCTCGACAAGTGGATGATCTACAGCGAGCCCGCCCACCTGTCGGTGTCCACCCCGGAACACTCGCCCGACGCGGCGCGCGTCGCCGAGATGAATCGGCAGATGGGCATCGACATGATCAACACGATGATGGAGATCCGGGAGAGTCCGCGGCCCGGTCTGGTCAACGCCCTGCTGAAGTTGAGGATTGACGGCGAACCGGCGCCTGACCTGGAGATCCTGGGCAATCTCGGGTTGATCATCGGTGGCGGCTTCGACACCACCACGGCGCTCACCGCGCACGCGTTGGAGTGGTTGTCCCAGAACCCGGCCGAACGCGAACGGCTGAGCTGCGATCGGGACACCCTGCTGGACCCGGCCACCGAGGAGTTCCTGCGCTTCTTCACCCCTGCACCCGGCGACGGCCGCACCTTTTCCGGCGACGTCGAATTCGACGGCACGAAGTTCAAACAAGGCGAGCGACTCTGGATCTCGTGGGCCATGGCCAATCGGGACGCCGAGGTTTTCGAGCACCCGAACGAACTTCACCTGGATCGAAAGGGTAACCGGCACTTCAGCTTCGGTATCGGCGTACACCGCTGCGTCGGATCGAACGTGGCACGCACGGTGTTCAAGTCGATGCTGACCGCGGTGCTGGACCGAATGCCCGACTACACGGTCGACCCGGCCGGCACCGAACACTACGAGACCATCGGTGTCATCCAAGGCATGAAACATCTGCCGGCCACCTTCACCCCGGGCAAGCCCCTCGGCCCTGGACTGGACGAGACGCTGGAGAAGCTGCAGCGCATCTGCGATGAGCAATTACCCGCCCGGCCGATCACCGAGCACAAAGACGAGGTCGTCATCGACTAGGGAGTACGCGCATGGCACACCTGCTCGCCGAAGCCGAGGACCGGCCGGCGGTCGCCGATATCAAGACCCAACTGGTATCGCTCTGGATGGCACCGATTTTCGGGGTGGTGCTGCTGGTCGGGTTCTTCGCGTTCCCGGGCTTCACTCCCCCGATGTCGCCGGAGATGAGCGCCGACCAGGTGGCGTCGTTCTACCGCGACAATGCCGCCATGGTCCGATTCTCGATGATCACGTTCAATCTCTGCGGTGTCATGCTGCTGCCGTTCTTCATGGTCATCGTGGTGCAGATGAAGCGGATGACGAACCAGACCCACGTGTTCGCCTACTGCTACCTGACCGCGGCGGTCAGTGGGGCGACGCTGTTCGCGCTGTCGGCCATCTTCTTCTTGGTGGCCGCGTTCCGGCCCGGGCGGGGCGCCGAGTTGGTACAGCTGCTCAACGACCTGGGCTGGATGATCCTGATCGCTCCGGTCGGCGCGCTGGTGGCGCAGAATCTGTTGCTGGCGCTGGCAATTCACTACGACCGTGGGACAGTGCTGCCCCGCTGGACCGGACCGTTCTCGGCGCTCACCGGCTTGGCCATGGCACCGGCCGTCGGCGCCGCGATCTTCTCGTCCGGCCCCTTGGCCTGGAACGGTGCCATCTCGTTCTGGCTGCGCAACATCGCGCTGACGGTGTTCGTCGTGGTGATGTTCTTCGTGCTGCGCAAAGCCATTGCGCAGCAAGCGGTCCACCAGGGACTGGTCATCGGTGACTGACACCGCCCAGCACACCGCTTCCCAGCCGGTAACCCCGGTCGGGAAGCGCGACGTCTGGCTGGTGTTCTGGATCGTGCCGGCGTTCTACACGGCGTTCGGCGTCATCTTCTTCGCGCTGGCGCGCGTCATGCCGCCGCCGCGGCCCGATGTCGGCACCAGCCAGATCGTCGATTTCTTCCACGCCCACGCCGTGACCATCCAGATCGGGTTCGGCCTGCTGGTGCTGATAGTCGGTGGCGCAGGAGTTTCCAACGGCATCGTGGTGTATCACATGAAGCGGATGTCGGTGGGCTCGGTGATGGCGTATGCGTATATGGGCGCCATGGGCGTCGGCGCCCTGCCCGGTTGTCTGCTGGTGGCGTTCTGTTTCCTGACCGCGGTGTACCGACCCGGCCGCGATCCGGAACTACTCTCACTGCTGTACGACGTGGGTCTCTTGTCGTATGTGGGGTCCCTCGGCTGCTTCGCGACGGCGTACGTCGGCTTCGCCGTCGCGATCCTCTACGACCGCAACGAGATCTTCCCCAAATGGCTTGCCTATGTGACCATCTGGCAGATCGTCACCGAAGTGATGGCCGTGCCGGTATTCGTGTCCAAGGCCGGCGCGTTCGCCTGGAACGGCTCCATCTCGTTCTGGATGGGCACCGTGGTGTTCGGCTTCTGGCTGGTGTGCGTCATCGTGTTCCTGAAGAAAGCCACCGAGATGCAGCGCGACGACGAACCGGCACTGGCTTGATGAGCCTGACGCTGCGGCGGTCGGACACGCACACGCAGCGCCTGCCGGGTGACGGGCACATGTGGCTCATGGTGCTCGGTGACCTGATCATCTTCGGCGCCTACTTCATCATCTTCATGATCTACCGCGCCATGCATCGCGCGGAATTCCTGGCCTCTCAGCAGCACCTGAACATCACTGTGGGCGTGGCGAACACCCTTGTACTGGTGACCAGTTCGTGGTTCGTTGCACGAGGTGCCGCAGCCATACGTGGTGGAGAAGTCGAGCGGTCGGTCCGGCTGGTCTTGGCCGGCGGGCTGTGCGGGTTGGGTTTCATCGCCATCAAGGTCTACGAGTGGACGATCGAGATCGGGGCCGGACATTCGATGGCGAACAGCGATTTCTTCATGTTCTATTTCATGCTCACCGGCGTGCACCTGTTCCACGTCGCGCTGGGCCTGGTGATCCTGGGTGTCGTAGTGCGCGAGTTGCGTAGTCCGCGCCGGCGCCGGGTATCGATGGTTGAGGCCGGCGCCGTCTACTGGCATATGGTCGACCTGCTGTGGCTGGTCATCTTCGCACTGTTCTACGTGATGAGGTGATGGTGTGACGTCCGCGGCAACCAAGCTGCCCGCATCCGAACGGGCCGTCACCTACGCATGGATTGCGCTGTGCGTCATCACCATTGCCTCCTGGTGGCTGGCACCCGAGCATTCTGGACACACCGCGGAGCCCAGCACCCAGATCACCGTCGCAGTCATCTTGCTGGGTTTCATCAAGGGCCGCTTGGTCATTCGTTACTTCATGGAGGTGCGGACCGCGCCCCGGTGGCTGAAGGTGTTCACCGATGTGTGGCTGACCGGGCTGTGGTGCGCGATTCTGGTGATCTACCTGGTATAGCTCGGTGCAAGCCCGACAACTCGAATTGGATGTGACCCGATGACGCCGCTGTCTCCCGCAGATTGCTACCACATGGGTTTGGTGGTGCCAGACCTTGACTCTGCGATCGCGGAGATGACTGCCGCGGGCGCCTACAGCTGGACCAAACCGGTGGAGGCCACGCTGAAGATCACCACCGACGACGGCGATATCGACATGCCGTTCCGCTTCGTCTACTCGATCGAGGCCCCGCACCTGGAGCTGATCTCCGCGGTACCCGGCACCATCTGGTCCGCCCGGGCCGACGGCGCGGCACATCACCTCGGGTACTGGGTCGACGACCTCCACGGGGTCGCTGCACGGCTCGAAGCCGCCGGCTTTCGGTGCGAAGCCAGGCCGGCCGGCGATCAGCTGTCATCGTTCGCCTACTACGTCAGCCAGTCCGGTGTCCGGATCGAAATCGTCGACCGTGCACTGTTTCCCGACTGGCCCGGCTTCCTCGCCGCCATGACGGCCTGAGTCGAACCACCCGCCCGGGCCTCAGCCTCGCGGCAACCCCAACACGGCCGTCGCGATGATGTTGCGCTGAATCTCGGAGGTGCCACCGGCGATCGTGCCGGAGAAGCTTCGCGCGTAACGCTCGAACCAGGACGCGAAGTAGTGGTCCAGGTTCATGTGCGCGTACGGCCCGGTGGTCGACGGATGAGCCAAGCCATCGGGACCGGCGGCATCCAATGCCCGTTCCATGGCGCGCATCTCGGCCTCGGAGCCGAGCAGTTTGAGCACTGACACCGAGGCGGTGTCCCGCTCGCCCCGCGCCGCGCGCGCCAAAGAGATTGAGCCCAAAGCCCGCAACGCCTGATAATCCATGATGGTCGATGCGTACTGGTCGCGTTCCAGTGGCGTGCGCGGGGTGAAATCGGAGATCAGGTTGTCGATCCGGTCCGCAAATCCCAGCCACATCATGGTGCGCTCGTGGCCCAAGGAACCGTTGGCCACACCCCATCCGCCGTTCAGTGGACCGACCAGATTCTCGGCGGGTACCACGGCGTCGGTGAAGAACACCTCGTTGAAGTCTTTGTTGTCCTCACCGCACAGATCGGCGAACGGTCGGCGAACTACACCAGGGGTATCGGTCGGTATGACCAGTACCGAAATGCCCTTGTGCTTGGGCGCATCCGGATCGGTGCGCACAAACGTCAACAGGAAATCGGCATCGTGCGCACCTGAGGTCCAGACCTTCTGACCGTTGACCACGAAATGGTCGCCGTGGGAATCGGAAACGTGCACCGCTCGAGTCCGCAACGATGCCAGGTCCGAACCCGCGCTCGGCTCGCTCATACCCAGCGATGCGGTCATCTCACCGCGCAGCACCGGCACTGCCCAGCGCTGTTTCTGTTCGTCGGTGCCGAACGAAAGTAGTGATGCCGCAATGATGTTCACCCCTTGCGGGTTGAAACTGTGGTAGATGCGGCGCTTACAGAGCTCTTCCAGATGCACGTACTGCTGCAACACCGAGGCATTGCGTCCACCGAACTCGGGCGGCTGGGCCGGCAGTAGCCAGCCATTGTCGAACAGTTTGCGCTGCCAGTCCCGGGCCCACTGCGGCATGTGCGACACCGAGCGCGGCCGCTCCAAAGTCTGTGCGGCAGTGGGTAGGTTGGCCTCGAGGAAGGCGACGAACTCGGCGCGGAACTCCTCGACGTCGGGGTCAAAGGTCAGCTGCATCTGGAAACCCTCTGGTATTCGGAGACGATCACCGCGCGGTGTTCGGCGGCGCCGCCCAGCAGCAGCTCGCCGGCCTTGGCCCGCTTCAGTGCGAACTGCAGATCGTTCTCCCAGGTGAATCCCATGGCACCGAACAACTGCAGACCGTGCCGGAAGACCAGCGATTGGCATTCGCCGGCCGAGGCTTTGGCCATCGCGGCGGCCAGTCGGCGGCGCGGATCGTCGGCGGCGATGGTCAGCGCCGCGAAGTAGGACAGTGCCCGGGCCCGTTCGATGGCGACGTGCATGTCGGCGGCCTTGTGCTGCACCGCCTGGAACGATCCGATCGGTACGCCGAACTGGTAGCGGCTCTTCACATGATCCAGGGCCAGATCAAGGATCCGTTGGCACGCGCCGACCATGTGCACCGCCATACCGGCGAGCGCGACGTGGTGTGCTTTCTCGGCGTCGACCTCCAAACGGTCGTTGTCGGGTACCCGCAATCCGATGAAGGTCAGGTCGGCCATGTGCAGTACCGGGTCGAAGACAGAGGTCCGGCGCACCCGGATCGCAAAATCGTGCACAGAGGGGTCGATGACGAAGACCCCGGATGCGGTGACCACGGCCAGGCTCTCGGCCCGGTCGCCCTCGAGCACGAACCGGGCGGTGCCGTCCAGCAGCCAGCCTTCGGTGTCCCGCACCGCGGTGATGCCGGAGTAGATCGCGGTGCCCGACTTCTGCGAATCGAATCGCTTCCCCACCAATGGCGCGTACTGACTCATGGTGGCCAGGAACGGCGTCGGGTCGGTGACCCTGCCGAGTTCCTCGAGCACGATGGCCAACTCGACGGCGTTCTCCGAATCGGTCAGTTCCGTCCAGCCGGCATCCACATAGGTCTGCCAGAGCGGATTGGGGTCCGCCCCGTCCTCGGCGATTCCGCGGATCAGCGTGGCCGGGCACGACTTGGTGACAGCGTCACGCACCGTCTCCTGCCATAACCGCTGATCAGCGTCGAACTCCAGTAGCACCGGGCCACCTCCTACAGACAGCGCAAGTCCGTGCGATACCTCGCGACGACGCGATGAGAATAGCATTCTCCTAAATCGATGACCATACTCTCCCGCCTCAGGCGCCCAGTTCTGCGGGCTCCGCGCTACGCAACCGACCAGCATGTGCGTTTACCAGCGCAATCACTCGGATCCGGCGACGAGAACAATATTCTTGCGATTGAAGAACAAGGATCTACACTGGGAGCAGCCAGTGGTTAAGGATGGTTTTGTGAAAGAACTCAGTGACGGGACGGTCACGCCCGTCATCGACGCCAGCGTGCACATCTTCTGCCAGTCCAACAAGGATCTGCGCGAGAACTTCATGCGGGAACCATTTCGCAGCCGCGGCTTCCCCGACTACGAGATGGACTGGTACGGCGCCCCCGGCGGCGAGTACGCAGCGGGCACCACAGGCCCGAACCGTCAGTACCCCGGTTCTGATGTCGATGTCGTGGCACAGCAGTTGTTCGACGAGCGCGGGGTGGACATCGCGGTGCTGCACCCGATGACACGCGGCGTCATGCCCGACCGGCATCTGGGCACCGCGATCGCGGCGGCCCACAACGAGATGCTGGTGAGCCGCTGGCTCGAGCACGACAGGTACGGCGAGAAGTTCCGTGGCACCATCCGGGTCGATCCCGACGACATCACCGGCGCGCTGCGCGAGATCGACAAGTACGCCGGCCACCCGCGGATGGTGCAGATCGGCATCCCACTGCAGTCTCGCGAGCTGTTCGGCAAGCCACAGTTCTGGCCACTGTGGGAGGCAGCCGTGACGGCCGGCCTGCCGGTAGCGGCGCACATCGAGGTGGGCGCCGGAATCGCCTTTCCCCCAACACCATCGGGGAAGACACTGACCTACGAGCAGTACCTGTCCTTCATGGGGCTGAACTACCTGTACCACCTGATGAACATGATCGCCGAGGGCGTGTTCGAGCGATTCGATGACCTGAAGTTCATCTGGGCCGACGGTGCGGGCGACATGCTGACCCCATTCATCTGGCGGATGGACTGCTTCGGCCGGCCACATCTGGAACAGACACCGTGGGCACCGAAGATGCCCAGCGACTATCTGTCCGGTCACGTGTTCTTCGTCCAGGGTGAGTTCGACGGGCCCGGAGACACCGAGTTCGCCGGTGAGTGGTTCGGATTCACCGGTAAGGACGACATGACGATGTTCGGTTCGAGCTATCCGCACTGGAATCTGACCGAATTGACCGTGCCATCGGCGTTCAGTGCCGAGCAACGCGAGAAATTCTGCTGGCGCAACGCCGCCGACCTGTACGGCATCACGCTGCCCGCAATGGCGCAGTGACGAAGAGGAGCGCGAGATGACAATAACTGCAACGACATCCGCCCGGGATCGGGTCGCACCCACCGAGCGCATCCCGGTCCGCTGCGTCGACTCCGACGTACACCCGATGCCGCGGCGCGGCGAGCTGATCGATTACATCCCCGAACCGTGGCGCAGCAAGTACTTCCTGAACCACAAGGTCGGCGAGTCCATCTACTACGACGCGCCGGACTACGTGCACTCCTACGCCATGCGGGTGGACTCCTTTCCCCCCGATGGCGAGTTTGCCTGCAGTGACCCCGATTTCGCCTTGAAACAGCTCATCATGGAGGCCGGCTCGGACATCGCAATCCTGGAGCCGACTCATGGTGAGATGCGGATCGCCGGCGCAACCGCAGCCTTCTGCACCGCGACCAATCAGTGGCTGGCCGAGCACTGGCTGGACAGTCACAACAACTGGCACGAGCGCTGGCGCGGATCGATCTGCGCCGCCATCGAAGACCCGCAGTCCACCGTTGCCGAGATCGAGAAGTGGGCCGGGCATCCGTACATGGCCCAAGTCCTGATCAAGGCCGAGCCGCGCCCGTCCTGGGGCGACCCGGTGTACGACCCGATCTGGGCGGCGGCCACCAAACACGACATCCCGGTGTCCTGTCACCTGTCCCGCGGACAGTTCGAAACGCTACCCATCCCGCCGGTCGGATTCCCCAGCTACAACCACGATTTCATGGTCACCTACTCACTGCTCGCAGCCAACCAGGTGATGAGCTTGATCTTCGACGGCGTCTTCGACCGCTTCCCCACATTGCGCATCGTCTTCGTCGAACACGCCTTCAGCTGGATCCTGCCCCTGATGTGGCGCATGGACGCCATCTACACCAAACGCAAGAACTGGGTCGACATCAAACGCAAACCGTCCGAATACGTCAAAGAGCACATCAAGTTCACCACCCAGCCGCTGGACTACCCCGAGGACAAGACCGAACTCACCCGGGCGTTCGAATGGATGGAAGCCGACAAGATCCTGCTCTACTCCAGCGACTACCCACACTGGACCTTCGACGACCCCCGCTGGCTGGTCAAGCACCTGCCCGAACACGCGCGCGAAAACATCATGTTCCGCAACGGAATCGACACCTACAAGCTCCCCGAGACCGTGCCGGTACTCGAGGGACAGACTCGGGTGTTCTGATCTTGGCCGACGACCAACAGCCGAGACTGGCTCAGGGACGTGAACACATCGTGGCCAGCGTCGATGAAATCCCGCCCGGCACACACAAGTTGGTACCGATCGGCCGCCACGGCGTCGGTGTGTACAACGTCAACGGCTCGTTCTATGCCATTGCGAATTACTGCCCACACGAAGGCGGGCCGCTGTGTTCCGGCCGGGCCCGCGGCCGGAACATCGTCGATGAGAACGTGCCGGGCGACGCGGTGATGGTCCGGGACATGGAGTTCATCTTCTGCCCGTGGCATCAATGGGGTTTCGAGTTGGCCACCGGCACCACCGCGGTCAAACCCGAGTGGAGTATTCGTACCTATCCGGTCCGGGTCGTCGGTAACGACGTCCTGGTTCAGGCCTGATCGCACTGGAGGAATCGAACCGCATGACAGTGAGTAGTGGCGAGCAGTCGGTCATGATCAACGGCGGCAACGTCGTCTATGAAATCCTCGGTGACAGCGGTGATTACCTCGTCCTCACCCCGGGCGGCCGCTTCAGCAAGGACATTCCGGGCCTTCGACCGCTGGCCGAGGCGCTGGTTGCCGGCGGCCACCGGGTGTTGCTCTGGGACCGGCCGAACTGCGGCAAATCCGACGTGCAGTTCTACGGCTACAGCGAGTCGCATATGCGCGCCGAGACGTTGCAACAGCTGATCAACAAGCTCGATATCGGACCATGCATCCTGGCGGGCGGTTCCGGCGGGGCCCGTGACTCGATGCTGACCACCATGCTCTACCCGGAACTGGTGACCAAGCTTGTGGTGTGGAACATCGTCGGTGGCGTCTACGGGCAGTTCGTCCTCGGTTCGTACTACATCGTGCCGAACATCCTTGCGGTCCGCGGCAGCGGCATGAAAGCCGTTGCCGCCATTGCCGAGTGGAAGGAGCGCGCCTTGGAAAACCCAGGGAACCGGGACCGCATCCTTTCGCAGGACCCCGACGAATTCCTCAAACTGATGATGCGTTGGCTGAATGCGTTCGTACCCAAGCCCGGTCAGACCATCCCCGGCGTAGAGGACGAGATGTTCGACAACATCAAGGTGCCGACTCTGATCATCCGCGGCGGCGAAAACGACCTAGACCATCCCAAGCGCACCTCGTTGGAAGTCAGCTGTCTGATCAAAGGCTCCACGCTGATCGATCCGCCGTGGCCCGAGGATGCCTGGGAGCGCGCCGCCGAGGAGCGCGCCGCCGGAAAGGTCAAGCATTTCAACATGTTCGAGACCTGGGTGCTGGCGGCGCCGCCGATTCTGGCCTTCCTCAAGGCGAATTGATGCTTGCCGCGCGGTCAGTGCGTATGAAGGCGAACCTCGCAGTTGGTCGAGGCCTCCAGCGCGGTCTGGATCCGGCTCTCGGGGATGCGCGCCAGATCCTCCCGACGGAGCGTGACGTGGATGATGTCCCAGCCTTCGGGGCCCTCGACCCGGTCGATCCGACCGGTCACGCCGAAGCCGGACAGCACGCCGTGTGCGTCCTCGTCGGTGCCGCGGCTGACGAAGGTCAACACTCCCGGTTCCGGGCTGCCACCAAACGCCTTGGTACACCAGGCTATTGCGCTGTCCTGCAGGGCATCCGCATCGATGCCGTCCATCAGGATCTCGACCTCGCGCCGGCTAGGCGGCAGAGCGGCGAGGTTGTTCTCGACCAACCGGGCATCGCCGACCAACCCGGCCAACTCGGCCATTCCCGCGGCGAGTTGATCGGGCGTCAGTCGGCCGGCCGGGTCCACCTTGATCCGTACCACTGCCGTGCGCATGCGGGCCAGCGTAGCCGTGGCCAGAGCAGGAGCCGAACATGAACGCCCCCGCCCACACCGGTCTCACCGTGGCGGCGTGGCCCGGCCTGAGGCCGCGTCTGCTCGCCGCCACCGGTGAGGCCGCCTCCGATCACCGATCTGCCGGTGGCTATTCGGTGTTGACCGACCCGGACGCGCTGCTGGATCAGGTCCAACAGGCCGGGCTCGTCGGCCGCGGGGGTGCGGGGTTTCCGATGGCGGTCAAGCTGCGTACGGTGCGCGATGCCGGACGCCGAGGCCAGGACACCGTAGTGGTCGCCAACGGCGAAGAAGGCGAGCCGGCGTCGGTGAAAGACCGCTGGTTGCTGGTCAATCGACCGCATCTGGTGCTTGACGGCACACGGCTGGCCGCCCGGATCGTAGGGGCCGGGCACGCGCACGTCTACGTCTCCGATCCGGCTGCGGCCCGCAGCGTTGAAACCGCGCTGGCCGAGGTGGGACCGGAGGGCCTGGGCGGGTTGACCGTCAGTGTCCGCACGGTTGCCCCGGCCTACATCGCGGGGGAAGAAAGCGCCGCGGTACGAGCCATCAACGGCGGCCCGGCCAAACCCACCGACAAGCCGCCGCGAGTCTTCGAAGAAGGCGTAGGCGGCCTACCGACGTTGGTGAGCAACGTGGAGACGCTGGCGCACCTGGCCTGGATCCATCGTCACGGTGCGGCCGAGTACCGCACCCAGGGCACCGCCGACTCCCCCGGCACGTTCCTGGCCACGGTCACCGGCGGTAACCGTCCGGCAGGGCTGTACGAGCTCCCGTTCGGTGCATCGGTTTCGGATCTTCTTGCTCTGCATGGCATTTGCGCGAACAAGGTGCGCGGCGCACTGATGGGTGGCTACTTCGCCGGCCTGCTCGCCGCCGACGTACTGTCGGTCACGCTGGATCACCAGACACTGCGCAACCTGGGCAGCGGACTGGGCTGTGGAGCCGTCTCGGTGATCACCGATGAGTGCCCGGTGGCCGTGGCCGCGTCTGTGCTGGCGTACTTCGACGCGGAGAACGCCGGACAGTGCGGCTCGTGCTTCAACGGGACGGCCGCCATGGCGGCCGTCGCCATCGCACTACGCGACGGTACGGCGACGTCCGACGATCTGGCCCGCCTGGAGCGTTGGTCGGTCGTGCTGCGCGGCCGCGGGGCCTGCGCGACGCTGGATGCCGCCACCAACATCGCGGCCAGCTTGTTGGCCAAGTTTCCCGACGAGGTGCAGCGGCACCTGTCCGGCAACTGCGGCGCGACCGGGTTCGCAGCTGACCGGCCGTTCGGGGTGAATTGGGTGGAGGCACTGTGACGTCCGAAGACCTGAGTTCCGCTGACACGATGCGGGTCAAGCTCGACCGCACGATGTGTGACGGCTTCGGCATGTGCGCCAAGCACGCGGCCGACTACTTCTCCCTCGACGACTGGGGATATGCCGTCCTGGTCGGCGACGGCAACATCCCGCTGCCGGACCAGCCGGCGGTGCTGCGTGCCCTGCTGGATTGCCCGGTGCACGCGATCATCGAACTGCAGGACAGGCCGGCGACCGCCGTGGCGGCTCCTGAACCGGACCTGGTCACCAACGAAGCGGAATGGGGATTCACCCGATGAGTCGACTTCCACTGCCGCAGCTCACCTTTGACAACGAGTTCTTCTGGACGTCCGGCGCCGACGGCACCTTGCGCATTCAGGGTTGTGACGACTGCAAGGCGCTGATCCACCCGCCGCAGCCAGTGTGCCGCTATTGCAAGAGCCACAACCTGTCCCCGCACGAGGTGTCCGGGCGGGCGGTGTTGTCGGCGTTCACCGTCAACCATCGGTTCTCCATGCCCGGGCTGACTGCGCCGTACGTTATCGCCCAGGTCGCCATCGAGGAGGATCCACGGGTTCGGTTGACCACCAACATCGTTGAGTGTGACCCCACCGAACTGGAGCTGGGCCGCGTCGTCGAGGTGACCTTCGAACAGCACGACGACGTGTGGCTGCCGCTGTTCCGGCCCACTGCCGAGCCCGAGACCGCACCCCTGCCCGACGACGAGATCCCACCGCAGGACTTCGGCAAGCACGTCCGGCCGATGTTGACCACCAAGAAGTTCGAGGACCATTCGGCCATCACCGGCATCGGGGCATCGAAGATGGGCCGTCGCCTCATGGTCAATCCGCTGGCGCTGACCATCGAGGCCTGCGAGGCAGCGATCGCCGACGCGGGTCTGACCCTGGCCGACATCGACGGTCTGTCCACGTACCCGGCGATCGACGCCGTCGGCATGGGCGAAGGTGGTTGCACCGCATTGGAGAACGCCCTGGGCATCCAGCCAACCTGGATCAATGGCGGCATGGACACCTTCGGGCCCGGCGGCTCGGTGATCGCCGCGATGATGGCGGTCGCCACGGGAATGGCCCGGCACGTGCTGTGCTTCCGGACGTTGTGGGAGGCCACCTACCAGCAGTTGATGAAGGAGGGCAAGCTCTCGCCGCCGGGGGGCATGCGCACCAACAGCTTCCAGATGCCGTTCGGCGCCATGTCGGCGGCACACACCTTGGCGCTGGGCGCGCAGCGCCACTTCCACCGCTACGGCACCACCCGGGAGACCCTGGGCTGGATCGCCCTGAACCAGCGGGCGAACGCAGCGCTGAATCCCACTGCCATCTACCGCGATCCGATGACCATGGACGACTACTTGAACGCCCGGATGATCACCACGCCATTCGGCCTGTACGACTGCGACGTGCCGTGTGACGGCGCCATCGCGGTGATCGTGTCTGCGGTCGACATCGCCAAGGACATGCCGCGCAAGCCGGTGCGGATCGAGGCGGTGGGCACCCAGATCATCGAACGCACCGACTGGGATCAGACCACCCTGACCCACGAGCCGCAGGTGCTCGGCCAGTCCGCACATCTGTGGACCCGGACCTCACTGCGGCCCAATGATGTTGATATTGCGGAGCTTTATGACGGGTTCTCGTTCAATTGTCTGTCTTGGCTGGAGGCGCTGGGATTCTGCGGCATCGGTGAGGCCAAGGACTTCCTGGACGGCGGCAAGGCGATAGCCCGCGACGGCATCATCCCGGTGAACACCCACGGCGGGCAGCTGTCACACGGCCGCACCCACGGCATGGGGCTGATGCACGAGGCAGTCAGCCAACTGCGTGGTGAAGCCGGTGAACGTCAGGTGGCCGGCGCCAAAGTAGCCGTCGTCAGTAGTGGCGGCCTGACACCCAGCGGCGTGCTGCTGCTGCGAACCGACGACTAGATGACCACCGCAGAACCGAGGCGACGCGTCGTGATGGTCGACGCGGTCCCGATGTCCGCACTGGTGGCCGCTCCGCCCGACCCGAACGGCGTGCTCGTTGCAATCCACGGCGGCGCAACGTCTTCGGTGTACTTCGATTGCCCGGGGCACCCTGAACTGTCACTGGTGCGGCAGGCCGCTGAGGCCGGGTACACCGCGATCGCGCTGGATCGTCCGGGCTACGGAGCCTCGGCGATGTACCAGGACACCATGGGCGACCCTGCGGAGCGAGTTCGGTTGGCCTGGGGCGCGGTGCGCAAGATCGCGCCAGATGGTCCGGTGTTCGTGTTGGCGCACTCACTGGGATGCGAGTTGGCATTGAGAATGTCACAGGGGATGGCTCCGTCCGACCGGGTCAGCGGCCTGTCCCTGGCCGGCACCGGTCTGACCTACAACCCCGCCGCACAGGAGATCCTGAGCCAGGCGACGTTGACCCACCGGCCGGCGGGCCTACGCGAATTGCTCTGGGAGCCAACCGAGTGCTACCCACCCGAAGTTCTGACCGGCGCGCTTTCCGCCCCGGGGGTCGAGTACGAGGGCAAGGTCACCGCCAATTGGGCGGGGCGCGATTTTCCGGATCTTGCCGCCGGCATCACCCCGCCGGTGCAATTCAGCGCCGCCCAACACGAGGCGGTCTGGGACTCGTCCCCGGCTGCGTTGGCTGCCATTGCGGCCCTGTTCACCGCGTCGCCACAGGTGCACATCAGCGAGATCGCCGACAGCGGACACAATCTCAGCGTCGGGCTCGCCGCCGGCCACTATCACCGGTCGGTGCTGGACTTCGCCGCGGAGTGCATGGAGACCGAGAACGAAAGGGAGGCGGGCTGATGAGCGCTTGCGCGAAGAAGAGAAGGTACCGATGAGCGCTTACGCGGACGGGAGAAGGCACCGATGAGCGCTTACACGGACGGGAGAAGGTACTGATGAGTGCTTTCGCGAAGAGGAGAAGGCACTGATGCGCGTCGGATTCATCGGATTGGGCAGTCAAGGCGGGCCGATGGCTCGGCGCATCGTCGAAGGTGGATACGAAACCACACTGTGGGCACGCCGCCCCGAATCCCTTGAGCCGTATGCGGACACCGCAGCCAAGACCGCCGCGACCCCGGCAGAGATGGCGGCAGGCAGTGATCTGGTGTGCCTGTGCGTCGTCGGCGACGACGACGTACGCCAGGTGCTGCAGGGCGACACCGGTGTACTGGCCGGGATGGCACCGGGCGGCATCATCGCCATCCACTCCACGATCCACCCGGACACCTGTCGCGAGGTTGCCGAACTCGCTGCCGCCAAGGGCATTTCGGTGATCGATGCACCGGTCTCCGGCGGATCACCGGCCGTCGAAGCAGGTACCCTGCTGGTGATGATCGGCGGCGAGCACGATGTCGTCGAGAAGGTCCGGCCGGTGTTCGGCACGTATGCAGATCCGATCGTGCATCTCGGTCCGCTGGGCAGCGGTCAGGTCGCCAAGATCCTGAACAACGTGATGTTCACGGCAAACCTGGGTGCCGCGATGAGCACGCTGGAACTCGGCGAGGCCCTCGGCGTGCCGCGCGACAAGCTCTGCCAGGTGCTGACCCAGGGTTCGGCCAACAGCAAGGCGCTCAGCAGCGTCGCGCTGTTCGGCGGATCTCTGGAGACCCTGGCACCCATCGCCGGTGTCCTGCTGCAGAAGGACTGTCGGCACGCCCAGACGCTGGCCAAGACTGACGCGGTGGATATTTCGGCCGGGACCATCCCCGGCGCAGTTTTCGGCACCGCCGACGCTGCGCTGACCTTGATGGGCCACCCGCGCTGATGAGCGCCCGATGCAGGTAGGTTTCATCGGCGCCGGCCGGATGGGCGCACCCATGGTGCGTCAGTTGGTCGAGGCCGGGCACCAGGTCCGAGCGCTTGGCCGCACCGACGAAAAGCGCTCGGCGTTGGCCGAATTGGGTGCCGTTCCCACGAACTCCATACGTGCGGTGACGGACGGCGCCGATGCCGTCGTGGTCTGCGTGTTCACCGACGACCAGGTCCAACAGATCTGCGAAGACCTGCCGGCCGAGATGGCCCCCGGAGCCGTCTTGATCCTGCACACGACCGGCAGCCCGCGCACCGCACAGCGTATCGCCGAACAGCACCCACACGTCGGCGTCATCGACGCCCCGGTCAGCGGCGGCCCACACGACATCGCCGCCGGGACGGTGACCCTGTTCGTCGGGGGCGCCGACGAAACCGTTGCCTCGGCCCGACCCATACTCGGTGCCTACGGCGACCCGGTGCTGCACGTCGGGCCGTTGGGCGCCGGGCAGACCGTGAAACTGATCAACAATGCGATGTTCGCCGCGCAGATCGGTGTGGTTGCCGAAGGAGCCAGGATCGGCACATCCCTCGGTGTCGCCGAGGCCGATCTGCTGGCCGCACTCGGACATGGCAGCTCGGCGAGCAAAGTGCTCGGCATGGTGGCCCGCGCGGGATCCGCCGACGGCTTCATCGCCGCGGTGGCAGAGTTCGTCGGCAAAGACGTGGCGGTGGTGCGCGATACTGCCGCCGGTCTCAACACCGAACTCGGGCTGCTCGATCCCCTGCTGAGTCGCGTCACCGGAACCCCTGCACCATAAGAATCCCGTGATCGGCGTGGCCGTTTCGACCTCGCGACGGCCGCCTACGGGGCATACTGTCTGCGTTACAGTTTTCTAGATTTTCGTAATATTGCCAGCGCCCCAGCCGGCCACCGGGGCGCGGAGGAGGACACCGTGACCAAGGCGGACCTGGTATTCGATCCGTATTCCGAGGACTACTTCAACAACCCATTCGACGTGTACACCCGAATGCGCGACGAGGCGCCGGTCTACTACAGCGAGGAGCATGACTTCTACGCGCTCACCCGGCACGTCGACGTCGCCGCGGCACTCAAAGACCACGAGACCTACTCGTCGTCGCGCGGCTGCGACCTGGCCATGGTGAAGTCAGCCGAGCCGCCGCAGAAGTCCATCATCTTCATGGACCCGCCGGACCACCGGCACATGCGCAGCCTGCTCAACAAGGCGTTCACCCCGCGAGCCGTCGAATCGCAACGGCAGACCGTCATCGAATTGGTCGACGAGTGTCTGAGCAAGATCGGCGCCGACGAGTTCGACGTCGTGCAGGATTTCTCCGGACCATTCCCGGTCGAGGTCATCACCCGGATGGCCGGTGTCGATCCCGAGTACCGCCAACAGGTGCGGCACTGGATCGATGACTCCCTGCACCGGGAATCCGGCCAGATCGGCATCACCGAGGCCGGGATGAAGGCCACCATCGACACCGCGATGTACTACCTGCAGCTGATCGCCGACCGGCGGGAGAATCCGCAGAACGACATGATCAGTCGCTTGATCGCCGCTGAGATCGAGCGCGATGGTGGCGAGATGACCAAGCTCGACGACCTCGAAATCGCCGGATTTGCAACGCTATTGGGCGGCGCCGGGGCCGAGACAGTGACCAAACTGGTGGGCACCGCGGTGGTGTTGTTCGCGAAGAACCCCGAGCAGTGGCAGAAGCTGTTGGACGACCGGTCCAAGATTCCGGCCGCGGTCGAGGAGTTGCTGCGGTTCGAAGGGCCGGTGCAGTACAACGTGCGGTACACGCTGCGCGAGGCGAACCTGCACGGCACCACCATCCCGGCGGGCAAGCCGGTGTTCCTGATCAGCGCCGCGGCCAACCGCGATCCGCGGGCGTTCACCGACGCCCACACGTTCGACATCGACCGCAACCGCACCGAGTCGCAGAACCTCGGTCTGGGGTACGGCATTCACAGCTGCCTGGGCGCGGCGTTGGCTCGGATGGAGAGCGCCATCGCGCTGGAGAAACTGCTCGACTTCATGCCCCGCTATGAGGTCGACTTCGACCGACTGGAGCGCGTACACATGCAGAATGTGTCGGGCTATTCCAACGTGCCGGTGAGGATACTCAGGTGAGCAAGATCGTCGTCGACTTCGGTCTGTGTGAGAGCAACGCGGTCTGCATGGGCCTGGCCCCCGACGTGTTCGAGGTCGACGAACGTGACTTCCTGAATCTGCTCACCGACGAGGTGACGCCGGAGAACGAGCGCGCGGTCCGCGAGGCCGTGCGCCAATGCCCACGACAGGCCATCTCCATCGAGGAGTAGCGTGCGATTCATCTTCGTACACGGCGGTTTTCACGCCGCGTGGTGCTGGGAACGCGTCATCACCGAGCTGGCAACGCTCGGGCACGATGGTGTTGCCGTCGACCTGCCGGGACACGGTGCGTTGGTCGACCAGGAGTCGACGCTGGCCAACCGTCGCGATGCCATCGTTTCGGTACTGGAGCCCGGCGATGTACTGGTCGGCCACTCCGGTGGCGGCTTCGATGTCACCCTGGCCGCTGACGCGGAACCCGAAAAGATCAGCCACATCACCTATTTGGCCGCCGCACTGCCCCGCGAAGGGCGCACGTATCCCGAGGCGATGGCCATGCGCGACGAATCCGACTTGGCCGAGGGCTTTGATGCCGATGTCGGAGAGATGTTGGCATATCTGCATTTCGACGACGCCGGCGCGATGACATTCGCCGACTTCGAGGGCGCACGGAAGTACTTCTACCACGACTGCGATGAGGCCACCGCGCGCTGGGCGTTCGACCGGTTGGGGCCGGAGCGGTTCGGCGATACCACCGTGATGCCGGTATCTGTTCCCAATTTCTGGACCGCCGACCTACCGCGGAGTTTCATTGTGTGCGAACAGGATCGATCGATGCCACGCTGGCTGGCCGACACCGTCACCCGCCGACTCGGTGTCGAGCAATTGAGCATCGACGCGTCGCACTCACCATTCCTGAGTCGCCCACGCGAACTGGTTGAACTCCTGGTGCACGCGACCACCACCACTCCGGTCGCACCCTTGATCCCGCACTGACCTCCGCTCGCGAGGCCGCCGCCATTGTGAGCTACGGCTGCTTCTGGCCGGGTTTCAGCAGCCAGCGGGCAACGAGGTCCAGCACGAAGCCGAGCACACCGATCACCACGATCACCGCCGCCACCTGGTCGTAGGCCAACTGGTCTCGGGCGTTGAGCACTTGGTAGCCCAGACCCGAACGCACACCGAGCATTTCCGCCGGCACGAGGACCACCCACGCGATACCCAACGCGACACGGATACCGGTCTGCACCTGCCCGCGAATCGCCGGGAGCACCACCGCCGTCACCAACTCGAATCGGCTGGCATGAAAAGACCGGGCGACGTCGAGGTACCCGGGGTCGACCGCCCGCACGCCGGCCACGGTGTTTATCAGCACCGGCCACACGGCCGCGATGGCAATCAGGAAGATCACCGGCTCATTGCCGATGCCGAATACCGCCACCGCGATCGGCGCCCAGGACAACGGCGAGATCATCCTGACGAATTGGACGATGGGCGCGGTAGCCCTGTCGGCAGTTGTATCGAGCCCGAGTAACAATCCCGCGGGGATGCCGACCACGATGGCGACCAGCAGCCCGATTATCAAGCGCCACAGACTGATCCCGATATCGGGCAACAGCACTCCACGGGACAACAGATCTGCCAGTGCGGGTACCACTCGCTGCGGTGCGGTTTGGCGCAACAGCGAGTGCGCAGCGCACAGCACTGTGGTGACCAGCCACCACAGGCCGACGGTCAGTGCGACAGCCACGACCGCGGGAACTGAGCGGGCCAAGAACGATCGGCGTACCCAACGGCGCGACTCCGGTTGCGCTGGTGTGTCTTTCACGACGTGAACAGGCGTTGTGGTCATGTCGGCTCTATCTGTTCGGTTCGGGTGAATTCGCTGCTGAGTCCGAAGGTCGCCGGACCCCCATGAGTGTGGATCGTTTTACGGACGAAGGAGTCGTCGACCAGGTCGGCATGCACGGTCGCCGGGTCGAGTCGATCCAAAAAGCGACGATCACCGTCGATGACGGTGTCGTGCATGGCCGTAACCAGTTCCTGGGTGAAGCTCGCGAACGGGAACGGCGCAAAGCCAAGTCGCTGCGGCAGCCAATCGGGGTGCCGCAACGGGTACGGCGGCTTCGGGTAGGTCATGGCCAACTCGATCGCCGGCACCGGCTGTGGCAGGTATCTTCCGCCACCGAGTTTGGCGGCCGCGGCCTTCCGGTCGGCCGACAATGTCCGCTGCGCCGTCACCACCGCGTCGGTGAACTGCTGGACGGCCGACGGCTGGGCGGCGATCACATCGTCGCGGGTGACCAACGCGCAGCAGGCGTGGTCGCGCCACACGTCGCCGAGGAAAGTATGAATGCGCCCGATCTTCTTGGTCTGGGCCAGTGCGTTGAAGGGATCCGCGACGACGTAGCCACCGATCGATCCGGTGGCCAGCGCCGGAACCATGTCGGACGGGCTCATCACGATCAGCTCGACGGTGCCTGCGGCCCGCGAAGCGCCGCGCCGGATCACCGGCTGCAGGCCATGAGCCCGAAGTACCTTCTGCAGCACGATGTTGTGGATCGACCACCAGAATGGAATGGCCAGCTGTGAACCGGCAAGCTCGGTCAAGTCGCGGATCTGCGGGGCGACGGTCAGTGCCGAGCCGTTGGTGTGATTCCAGCCCAGTACCCGCACCCCGCCCCCGAGCGCGTAGCGCAACTGCACGGCCATCGGCATCAGCAGGTGCACAACGTCGATCTGGCGGTTGAGGAAGGCCTCGGCGAGCGCCGACCAACTCCGGAACAGCACCGGCTTGGGGCTACCCACCGGATACAACCCCGCCGCGTGCGCCATCAACAGTGGCGCCGCGTCGGTGATGGGCAGGTATCCCACCCGAAGGGGCCCGGACGCCGTGGGATCCGTTGCGGCACTGTGGGCCAGATCAGCCAGACCAAGCGCACCTCCGGCGGCAGCCACCGCGGCAACCAGAGCCTGGCGCCGGGAGAACAGCGACCCGCTCACGCCGCTTCCGATACAGAAACCCGATAGTGGTCCAGGATTTCATCACGCAGTCCCGATCGGTCCTGCTCTTTCAGGCTCCACTGCTGCCGAATCACACCGGCGTCGGCAAGCAGCACCACTCGCTGCGCCAGCGACAGTGCCTCGTCGACATCGTGAGTGACCAGCAGCACGGTGATGCCCAGTTCGGCCGCCAGCGTGGCCAGCCACTGTTGCAGGTCGCCGCGGGTGCCAGGGTCGAGTGCACTGAACGGTTCGTCGAGCAGCAGCAGCCGAGGCCGAGTGGCCACCGCCCGCAAAATCGCCACCCGCTGAGCCTGGCCGCCGGACAGCTGGTCGGGGTAACGGTCGGCCAACCCGTCGACGCCGAACCGGCGCATCAGATCGGATACGTACCCAGCGTCGAACTCGTTGCGGCGGTGGCTGAATCGCCGCGCGTAGGAGACATTGTCGAGCACGGTCAGCCATGGCATCAGCAGCGCGTCCTGGAAGACCACGCCGATGTGCGGCCGCGCGCCGTCCGCCGGCCAGCTCACCGTGCCTGCAGTCAGTGACTCCAAGCCGGCCAGGACTCGCAGCAGGGTCGATTTTCCGCTGCCGCTACGGCCCAGCACCGCAACGAACTCCCCCGCTTCGACAGTCAGGTCAATGGGGCCAAGAGCGCCGGTGGTGCCGAATGTCTTGACGCCGGATGTTATTCGTACTGCTTCAGTTCCCACCGCAGTTGTCCTTCCGAAGGTGATTGCACGGGTAGAAAGGCGGCCTCCCGGAAGCGGCGATTGGCGGCCGTTCCTGCCCGGTACCCCTGTCCCCCAGCCAGAGCCGATTCCAGGCGGGTCGCCGCCACCGCGACATTGGCCGCGTCCAGCCGCAGCCGGATCACGTCGGCCAAATCGACTTCCTCTGGCGCCGAGGCGAATTCATCAAGACGCAGCCGGTCATCCTCGGCCCGTGCGGTCAGGTCAGCGAGATCGCCGGCGAACTGTGCCGCGAGTTGATCGTTCACGTTCGCGGCCGCGGTCAGCGCAGTTCCGGTCACGCCAACGCAGAATGCCGTCTGCAGCAGGAGAAAGGTCGGCTTGATCTGGCGGACGAAGCCGATCAGATCGGCGCTGATGATCCGTTCCGCACCCACCACGACGCCATCCAGGCGCAGCGATGTCGACCCCGTGGCGCCCAGTGCCATCAAGGTTGGCGCGGGGTCGATGTCGACCCCGGTTGCACCGACATCAACTGCGACAACGTAGAGCCGGCCTGCGGCGGTTCGAGTGGGCAGCACGACTATGGCGTCATCAAAGACGTTGGAAGCCCATCGGATTGGTCCGCTGATCCGCAGACCACCGCGGTGCTCTTCTGCGACCAGCGGGATCTGCCCCAACCCGGCCGCATGTTTGAGGCCGGCCGCCATGGCGGTGACGCCCGGACGCCGCGCGGCCAGCAGCGGCTCCAATAGTTCCGGCGGCCCGTCGCTCAGATAGTGAATCGCCATGCGATGGGCCCACGCCGAGAATCCGGCGGCCAGGCTCGCCGCCGACACCTGCTCGATCACCCGGACCATGGCGGGCAGTTCCCGCAGGCCGAACAAACCGGCTGCGCCGAGTGCCCTCAGGTCGTCGCGAACATCCGTGCGGCCCGCGTCGAGATCACCGGCTCGAGCGTCCACGCCGGCGGCAACCGTGGCCAACCGAACGGCGACGTCGTCGGCGACCAATGTCGTCATTGCCCGCCGCTTTCCAGGCCGTACAAGCGGTCGACCGGGGTCTGCACGGCCACCCGGGCCCGCCGCACCGCGTCCTCGTCCGGGGCGTCGTACAGACACAGGCATTTGTCCATGTCCACCCGAACGTAGGTGCGCAGGAAACTGACCTCGGGCACCTGCGCGTACTTGGGTGCGTTGGCCTTCTTGCGACTCAGGTAGCTGTCCATGTCCAAGTCGGCGGGCAGATCCCACTCGACCAGATATCCGGCCGTGGGACGAACGGCTTTCAACTGGTCCAGGTCCGCCCCCACCAGCCGCACTTCGTGCGGCCCGGTCAGTTCTGCCGCCGCGACGGAAGCCGCGTCGATCTGCGCCGCCCCGCCATCGGCGAACGCCGCCACCACGAACACCCGGTGCTGTCCGGTCACCTGGGCCTCGATGAGTTCACCGCCGGCCCGATGCACCTCGGCGTCGAGCGTCTTGATGGCCTGGTCGACTTCGGCCCGGCCGGGCAGTCCTGCGATTTCGTAGAGATACAGAGTCACGGTGTGTTCCTGTTCGTCGGCGGCGGTGACACCCACGACGCTGGCACGGACAGACTGGTCTGTCTATCGGGCTGACGTCGGTTAGGGTGCACACATGAGCGCGACCTCGACCCGCCGCCACGATCTGTCGGCCGCCCGCGACGACAGCACCGGACCGGCCCAGCGTCTGCTGACTACTGCATCGAATCTATTTGCCGCACAAGGAATTAGGGCCGTAGGCATCGATCAGATCCTGCGCGAGGCCGGGGTGGCCAAGGCCAGTCTCTACAGCTCCTACGGATCCAAGGACGCATTGGTGATCGCCTACCTGAACGAATTGGATCAGGCTGATCGCAAGCGGTGGGAAACCCGGAATTTGAGCACCACCGATCCAGTGGCCAAGCTACTGAGCTTTTTCGACCTGGCTGGGGCGGCCGCCCGCGCGCGCAAGTTCCGCGGCTGTCTGTACGCCAACGCAGCCACCGAGTTTCCCGGCCAGATCCTGGAACCGGTACGGGCGCACCGGCGATGGATGCGCACACAGCTGAGCGCGTTACTTCAGGATGCCGACGTGCCGGACGCCGCAGCGACCGCCCAACGTATCCAGCTGATCTATGACGGCGCACTCTCCGCGTCGAAGCTCGACCGTTCGACGGCGCCGATCACGCTGGCCCGCCAGATGGTCGCCGAACTGATCGTCCGCTCTGCGCAATCCACGCCGTAGGAACTGCCGTCAGTGTCCGACCTCGGCCGGCTCGATGCCGATAGCCGCCAACCGCCGCTCGGATGCCTGCTGACGGATGACTTTGGGCCACCAGAACCACTTGCCCAGCAACGCGGCGAGCGCCGGCGTCATGAAGGAACGCACGATCAGGGTGTCGAACAACAGCCCGAGCGCGATGGTGCTGCCCACCTGCGCCATGACCTTCAGATCACTGAAGGTGAACGACGCCATCGTGAAGGCGAACACCAGACCGGCCGAGGTGACCACCGATCCGGTTCCCGCCATGGACCGGATGATCCCCGTCTTCAACCCGCCCGGAAGCTCCTCCTTGAAGCGGGACACCAGCAGCAGGTTGTAGTCGGACCCGACCGCCAGCAGCAGGATGACCGACATCGCCAGCACCATCCAATGCAGTTCGAGGCCGAGCACGTGCTGCCACAGCAACACCGACATGCCGAACGACGCACCCAGGGACAGCAACACCGTGCCCACGATGACTCCAGCGGCCACCAGGCTTCGGGTGATCACCAGCATGATGACGAAAATCAGTGACACAGCAGCGATTCCGGCAATCATCAGGTCGTACTGCGAACCGTCGTGCATGTCCTTGTAGGTCGCCGCGGTGCCGGCCAGATAGATCTTGGCCCCCTCCAGCGGGGTGCCCTTGATGGCTTCCCTGGCCGCCTGCTTGATCGGCTCGACATGCGAGATGCCATCGGGTGTCGCGGGGTCGCCTTCGTGCTGAATGATGAACCGCACCGACTTGCCATCCGGGGAGAGGAAGTTCTTCATCCCTCGTTTGAAGTCCTTGTTGTCGAAGGCTTCTGGCGGCAGATAAAACGAATCGTCGTTGAGCGAGTTGTCGAACGCGTCACCCATTGCCGAGGCGTTGTCCTGCGCGGCCGACCGCTGATCCTGCCCGCCCTTCTGGGTCTGGTACATCGTCAGCATGTACTGCTTCATGTGCGACATGGTCGAGATCATGTCGGGCATCAGAGCGACCATCTGGGGCATCAACTTGTCCAGCTTGAGCAGATCAGGCATCAGGTTCTGGATGTCGTCGCTCGTGGTATCGATGCCGTCGAGGGTGTCGAAGATCGACCGGATGGACCAGCACACCGGAATGTCGTAGCAGTGCGGTTCCCAGTACAGATAATTGCGCAGCGGGCGGAAGAAGTCGTCGAAGTCCGAGATGTGGTCACGCAGATCCGCCACGTCGAGTGTGGTCTTGACCATCTTCGTGACCATGCCGTGCGTTGCCGCAGCCATCTGCGCGGTGATGTTCTGCATCTTGGTCATCGTGTCGATGTTGACCTGCATGTCATTGGCCTGCTGCAGCATGTTGGCCATCATGTCCTGCATGTACTTGTCATTCATCTGACTGGTGACGCCCTGCATACCCATGATGAACGGAATCGTCGAGTGCTTGATGGGCTTTCCGTCGGGCCGGGTGATGGTCTGCACCCGCGCGACACCAGGAGTGTGCACAATCGCCTTGGCGATCTTGTTGATCACCAAGAAGTCGGCGGAGTTGCGCAGATCGTGATCGGTCTCCACCATCAGCAGTTCGGGATTCATCCGCGAAGCACTGAAATGCCTTTCGGCAGCGTCATATCCGACGTTGGCCGACAGGTCGGCCGGCAGATAGCGGCGCGCGTCGTAGTTCGTCTTATAGCCGGGCAAGGTCACCAGTCCGACCAACGCCAGCGCCAGGGTGCCGACCAGAACCGGGCCGGGCCAGCGCACCACGACGACACCGACCCGCCGCCAGCCACGAGACCGGATCGCCCGTTTGGGCTCGAACAGTTTGAATCGGCTACCAATGGTGATCACGGCCGGGCCGAGGGTCAGCGCGGCGATGACCGCGACGAGGGTACCGATCGCGCACGGAACGCCCAGGGTTTGGAAGTACGGCAGCCGGGTGAAGCTCAGACACAGCATGGCGCCGGCGATGGTCAGGCCGGACCCCAGCACGACGTGCGCGGTGCTGCCGAACATGGTGTAGTACGCGGTTTCCCGGTCCTCGTGCGCTCCACGCGCCTCCTGGTAACGGCCGATGGCGAAGATCGCGTAGTCCGTACCTGCCGCGATGACCATCAACACCAACAGGTTCACCGCGAACGTGGACAGCCCGATGATGTTGGCGTTGGCCAAGAACGCAACCACACCACGGGCTGCGCCGAGTTCGAGGAACACCATCAACAGGATCAGGATCAGGGTGACCACTGACCGGTAGACCAGCAGCAGCATCACCGCGATCACTACCAGGGTGATGGCGGTGACCTTGGCGATGCTCTTGTCGCCGGCGTGGTGCTGGTCGGATATCAGCGGGGCGCCGCCGGTGACGTACACCTTGAGCCCGGCCGGCGGATTCGACTGCGCGACGATGTCCCGCACCGAGGCCACCGAGTCGTTGGAGAGGGTCTCCCCCTGATTGCCCCGCAGATAGATCTGGACGTAGGCGGACTTGCCGTCGCTGCTCTGCGAACCCACGGCGGTCAGCGGGTCACTCCAGAAGTCCGCGACGTGCTCGACGTGAGCGGTATCCGCCCGCAGTTTCGCGATCAGACCGTCGTAATAGTGGTGCGCGGCGGCACCGAGCGGCTGGTCTCCTTCGAGAACGACCATCGCATTGCTGTCGGAGTCGAATTCGCCGAAGTCAGCGCCGATCTGCTTCATGGCGATCATCGCCGGCGCGTCCTTGGCGCTCAGCCCGACGGTGTGCGCCTCGCCCACCTTCTCCAGGCTGGGGACGAAGACACTGGTGCCGACGTTCAGCGCGAACCAGCCCAAGACGATGGGGATGGCAAGCGCCCGGATGAGATGGCCGATCTTGGATCGTTCGGCATTATTGGCACTCATCGACAGCACCCTCCGATCAGGCCCAGCATGCACGTGGAGAGCGAGCTCGTCGGCATTACATAGCGGTTATCGCGCGTAATATACCTAGCCCGTCAAACCTTTGTCGATGGTGGACAGATTTCCGCCTGGCTTGACGAGGCTGTCAATTCCGGAATTCCTCGTACGGATCAGCCGTGGCGTTCCTCGGACGGCGAACGCACGTCACCCAAGACGATCTGGCCAATACCTATTCGCTGCAGACAACGACGGCGCAGAGGGCACGGCCCGACGGGCCTTGAGCCAGCCTCGGTAATTGCGCAGGGCGCGCTGCGCAATGAGCTGATCGCAGGCCAACGCCATCAGCGGGTGGGTCGAGGTTTTCGGTTGTACCCCCCGAGAAATGCGTCGAAGTTGTTGGCGGACTTGGGCCATGCCGGCGGCGGAGGCGAGCTGCGTGTCGGACCAGCGCACGGGACGCAATGCTTGCGTCGCTTCGGCGCCGTTACGCCACCGCTGCGGAAGGTCCGGCGTGACGGCGAGGGCGGTGCCGATTCCCGCCACCGCCACACCGTGGTCCAGGACTTGTTCAGCGGTGGCGCGCCGGGTGATTCCGCCGGTCAGCATCAGCGGAATCGGGCTGGTGAGAGCAAGTTCGGAGGCCAGATCGAGGAAGTAGGCCTCGCGCTCGGCGGTCCGTCCGTCGGCCGGTCGTCCCGTCATTGCCGGACTCTCGTAGCTGCCACCGGAGAGTTCGACCATGTCGACACGCAGCGGTGCCAGCATCTCGATGACCAGCCGCGCGTCGCCGGCGTCGAAGCCACCGCGCTGGAAATCAGCCGAGTTGAGCTTGACGGCGACCGAGAAGTCGGGCGTGACGGACTCGCGCACCGCCCGCACCACATCCAGCAGGAGTCGCGCGCGGTTGTCCAACGATCCGCCCCACTGGTCGGTGCGCTGGTTCACCAGCGGGGACAGGAACTGCGAGAGCAGATAGCCATGCGCGGCGTGGATCTCGACGCCGTCGAAACCCGCGTCTTCGGCCCGCGCCGCGGTAACTGAGAATCGTCGAACCGTCTCGGCAATTTGATCGGCCGACATCGCTGTCGGCTTGGCGAAGCGCTTGGCCTGGCTACCCGAGACAGCCACGGCCGACGGACTCCACGCCACTCCCGGCATATCCGCCTGCACCTGCCGGCCCGGGTGGTTGATCTGCATCCACATCGCCGCGCCGCCGGCCTTACCCGCCTCGGCCCACCGAACGAACGGATCCAACGGGGCGTGCTCGTCGAGCACGACGCCGCCCGGCCCGGTCAGCGCGTCGGCATGCACCATCACGTTGCCGGTGATCAGCAAGCCGGTACCGCCGGCACCCCAACGGCGGTACAGCGTGAACAATCGCTCATCCGGCAGTTGACCGGCTGCCGCCATGCTTTCTTCCATTGCGGCCTTGGCGATGCGGTTCGGCAAGATGCGGCCCGATGCCAGTGTCAATGGGGTGAAAAGTGGTGATGCCATGAGTCCGAGGCCTCCAGTCGGCTAACATGTAAACACTGCTGACATATGTGAACAGTGCTGACATTAGGCACCGATGTAAACGGTGTCAACATGTGTGAGGAAGGACTCATGCCACCGTCGAACGCGACGTACCACCACGGCGACTTACGGACCGCCCTGATCAGTTCCGCATTGGCATTGCTGGAAGACGGTGGGGCCGAGGCACTTTCGATACGTGCCGTGGCCCGGCACGCCGGGGTGACCGCCGCTGCGCCATACCGGCACTACGCCGACCGGGACGCCTTGCTGTCAGCGGTCGCGGCAGTCGGCTATCAAGACCTGGCCGAAGTACTGGTCGACGCCAACCCCGAGCCGTCAACGCCAGAAGAACTGGCCGACGTCGCAGTGGCATACGTGCAGTTCGCCCTGCGCCGACCCGCCCTGTTTCGGGTGATGTTCAGCGAACCGTGCGATCCCACCACCCCAGAACGGGCGCACGCCACGACCGTCATCACCGCCTACGTGAATGACATCGTTGCCCGCGCGTTTCCAGACTCTGACACCGAATCTCTCAGCGATGCGATCTGGGCGCTGGTGCACGGATTGGCGTTTCTCTACCTCGACGGAAAGTTCGACAACGCCGACCCCCAGGTCACCGACGCGCGGGTCCGCGCCGCAATCCACGCAGTCGCAAACCTGCGCAACTAGACGCGCAGCCTTCTGCGATCGACGAATCGCCAGTTACCGGGTGGCGTCAAATCCGCAGGCCGACGCGTCTTGGTGATTTCACGCAGGTCGACATCCAATCGGCAAATCACAGGACAGGAATGCCGACCATGTGTATTAAATACGCAATGGCTAAAACGGCATCAACTATTCATAACAGTCGGGCACTGTTAATCCGCTTTGAAGTGCCTGAGTGTTACGTTATGCCGGTTCAACCAGCATTGACGTGAGGTGGACGCGGATGACACGGGTGTCGCTCATCGCCGGTGGTGCAGGCGATTTGGCGTTCGCCATGGCCACAATCGTTGAGCCCGGCCATCGCGATTGGGTCAGCGCCGCGATGACAGAATTCGATACCTCGGTCGCCCGTAGCGAAAGTGTCGGCGGCGCCGGCAAACCCACCCTCGCGGCAGACAACATTCGTCAACGGACTGGCAAATGACGGCGGTCAACGACGCCGACAGCTCATTGGCGGCTCTCTATACCGACAGGGTCGAGGCCCTCTCCAGCGCGAGGGCACGTCTGCGTTTCGATCCGGACGTCGATATCGACTGGGACGCAACCGAGAACGCACTCGATCAGAACGACCCCCGCTGGCAGCTGGATTCCGATATCGCTCCGCTGGCGGCAACCGACTGGTATGCCGAACAGTCTTTGAAAAACCGCATCGACATGGGCCGATGGCTCACTGCGAACATGCTCAAGGTCACGCTTCAATTCGAGATGATGTTGATCCGCGGAGTGGTCCATTACGCCGGCAAGCTTCCGAACGGCTCCCCGGTATCGCAGTACCTGATCTCTGAGCTGGCCGACGAATGCAATCACATCCAGATGTTCCAGGAATTCATCAACCGCACGGGCGAAGACGTGCCTGGGATGCGGCGAGGCTCCCGGATATTCGGGCCGATCCTGAGCTTTGTCGGCGGTTACGCCAGTGTCTTCCTATTCATCGGGGTACTTTGTGGCGAACAGCCGCTGCATTTTCAGCAGACGCTGCAACACCGAGGCACGGCGCAGGTTCCTTCGCTGCTGAATAAGATCACCTACATCCATCTGGCCGAGGAAGCTCGCCATATATCATTTGCCGACGTTCATCTGGCGAATTGCATCCAAAAGGCCGGACGCTTCCGGCGGGCGCTGTACGCGATTACCTTCCCGCTGTTTCTTCGGTGGTTGATCGGGGAGATGATCGCGCCGCCACGCACGTTCGCCCGGCAGTTCGGGATTCCACGACGAGTGTTCAAGGCCTCCTATTGGCGCAGTGCGCGATCGCGGCAGATGATGGCCGAGTCGGCCGCAGACGTTCGACGAGTTGCCGAAGACCTCGGTCTGCGAACCGCGTGGTCACGGTGGATCTGGCGGGTCCTGGGTATCGACGGGCGCCTACCCCGGTATCGCGGTGAGCCGGACCGTAGCGCCGCGCAAGAGCGGGTGGCCAGGTTCCGGACGACCGTGTGGATGCGATGTACGGCCGCGGCGATCATGGTGGCTCTCGCACTGGGCGCAACGCCGGTCGGATTGCGCATCATCACCGTTGCCGCGGCCGGGGCAGCCGTGTGGGCGGCATACCACACCCTGCGGGAACGCCGCGGCGGCGTGATGGGGAATCAGCCTTTCGAATGGCCGAGGCTTCTGGTCTGGGTGGTCGTCTGCGTGACCATGATTCCCACCGGCGGATTGATCGGGCTCGCCTTGGTGGTGTTCATGATCCTTGCGCTCGCCGAGTTCATGCCCACCCTGTAACGGCGCCACATGAGAAAGGCACCAATGACACCATTTTCCGCGGCCGCACCGGGCAAGGTCCGCGCCACCGAGGCCGGACAGTGTTACGGTCCGCGCATGGCGGACCTGCCCTATTTCGATCTCCTCATCGACGAGCGGGCCGGCGGCGGCCAAACGGGCCAGCTCTGGGAGAACCAGGTGCACTGGGGCTACTGGGAAGACCCCAAGAGCGCTGATGGCACCCGGGCCGACTACATCGCAGCCATGGAGCACATGAACGGCGTGCTGATCGAGGCCGCAAAAGTCACCGACGGACAGAAGCTGCTCGATGCCGGCTGCGGGTTCGGCGGCACCATCGGGCAGATCAACGCCAGCCGCTGCGACATGAACATCACCGGCCTGAACATCGACCCGCGCCAGCTCGCGGCCGCGGCGGCCCAGACCACGCCCCTGAACGGCAACACGATTGATTGGGTCGAGGCAGACGCCTGCCAGCTACCGTTCCAGGACAACTCTTTCGACCGCATCCTGGCCGTCGAGTGCATTTTTCATTTCCCCTCGCGCGAGAAATTCCTGGCCGAGGCCGCCCGGGTGCTCAAGCCCGGCGGCTATCTGGCGGTGTCCGACTTCGTGCCGACCATGATGTTCTTCGGCAAGACCCCGATCTGGATGGCGATCCGCCCCCGAATCGCCAAGTCCTACGGAACCCTGGGCAATGTGCCCCTGCGGGGCTACAAAGCCATGGGCAAACGGGCCGGGCTGCAACTGCACGCGCGCCGCAACATCCGCAAGAACACGTTGCCGACATACCCGTTCCTACTGAAGTTCTTCCGCGAGCAGGGTTCAGCAGACGCGCAGAAAATGATGATCGTCGGCACGCGATGGATGCGGTGGCTGTCCACGTTCGGCCTACTGCAATATCAGGTCTATACGTTCCACAAACCCGCCTGACCGTCCGCTCGGGGTGGGTCAGAAACCCGACAGGATGACCCCGTTGCAGTCGGCGGCGGCTTGCCGCAGCTTGGCTGCGGCCTGATAGGCGTCCGAGTAGTACCAATCATTCGCCGCCTGAACGGATTCGAACTCCAGCAGGACGGTCTGGGTGCACTCCCACGCGCCCTCGACGACGATCGGCTTCTGGTCGACCGACAGAATGGTGGCCCCGCCCATCGCGTTACGCGCTGCCTTGCCGTACTCCGCCATCCCTTTGGGATCGGTGACGGTCTCGGTGATCAGGACGTAACCCTTGGCCATTCTCATTCTCCTTCAACGGTTTTGATCGCCTGTTCGGGGCAGCAGTCGACGGCCTCGGCCACTGCAGCGGCGTACTCGAGGGGAACCTCGTCGACCAGGACTTCGGCGTAACCCCCGTCACCGATGGCGAATACCTCGGGGCACAGCGTCAGACACATGCCGTGCCCACGGCAACGGTCTTCGTCGACAACGGCTTTCATGACATCAGGCTTTGTCGAACTCGAGGTGCAGGTCGATCAGACCGCGCAGGATGAACGTCGGGATGTAGCGGTACCGCCGATCGTCCGGATCGCCGTGCTTGGCTGCCGAGATCCGAATGTCGGCGGTGCGGTCCAGCAGCCGCTCCAGCGCGACCTTGGTCTCGGCGCGGGCCAGCGGGGCGCCCGGGCAACTGTGGATGCCGCGACCGAAAGCCAAGTGCTGGCGGGCATTTTTGCGGACCGGGTCGAAGGTGTCGGGGTCCTCGAAGCGGCGCGGGTCGCGGTTGGCTGCGCCATTGAGCACCATCACCGTGGTGCCCTCGCTCAATTCCGCCTCCCCCACCGTCACCGGACAGCGTGACAGCCGAAAGTCGCCCTTCACCGGGCTCTCGATGCGCAGGCACTCTTCGATGAAATTCGTTATCAGGCTTCGATCTTCGCGCAACAGCCGCTGAATCTCCGGCTGCTCCCCGATCACCTTCAGTGCCGTGCCCAGCAGTCGGACCGTGGTCTCCTGACCGGCCGAGAAGACGTTGGTGGCAACGCGCGCAACGTCTCCGACATCCGGAACCGAACCATCCGGGAAAGTGGCGGTGGCCATTCCGGTCATGACGTCGTCGCGCGGGTTCTCCCGCCGGTCCTGGACATACGAGGCGAAGAGGTCGTAGAGGAACTCCAATGGGCTGTGCGCCAACGCTTCTTCGCCGGTGCCGCCGACGCCACCGCCGGAGTTGTGGCTGATGCCGTTGATGAAGCTGTTCCGATCCTCCTCGGGAATGCCGAGCAGGTCGGCGATCACCAGCAGGGTGAAGGGGCTGGCGAAGCCCTTGATGAACTCGCCCTCACCCGGATCCAAGAAGGTGTCGAGCACCTCGTCGGCGAGCTTCCACATCGCGTCCTCGTTCTCTTTGAGGCGCTTGGGCGTGATCAACCGCATGAGCAGGGCGCGGTGGTCGGTGTGGGTGGGTGGGTCCAGCGTGGGCAGCTGATCGCTGAAGGGCAGTTCGGGACGGTGCTTTTCGATCAACACACTGATCTCATCCTTGCTCTTGCCCTGCAGTGGTACCGGGAATCCGGGGAATGGACCGGTCACCGACGTGACGGACGAGAAGGTGTCGGCGTCGTTGTAGATCTGAACGGCCTCGTCCCAGCCGCTGACCATGGTGACGCCGTGGTGGTTCTCCGGGGTCACCGGGCACCTGTTGCGCAGCGCGGCGAAGTACGGGTACGGATCGGCGACCAATCGATCGTCCCGGAAGAAATCCATGTCGGTCGGGCTGTCCGCCATCTGCGCTCCGTTTCGGCGATCTCGCAATAGGAGAATATGACTCTCACTATTGAACATCAAGATTTTCACAGCCGCCGGGTCCGCGTCAACGTCCCTCGTCCGCAAGTCCGTCGGACCGCGCGGGGCACTGCGAAAAGTTGACCCTGGTCAGAATTGCGGATCGGCGATAACGTGCAGCTATGCCACGGATCGGCGCACCGATAACGCCTGACCGGGGTCAGCGTCGAGCATCTCTGGCGCAGTCCCGATCCAAGGAAACCAAGCGGATGCTGGTGCAGGCCGCGATGGCGTTGTGGCGCACCAACGGCTACGCGACCACCACCGTGGCCGACATCTGCCGGGCAGCCGGCGTCTCCAAGGCGCTGTTCTACTTCTATTTCCCCCGCAAGGAGGATGTGCTGTTCGAGGTCGGCGTCATGTCGACCAAAGCAGCGCAGCGCACGATCGCCGGCTTGTTGGGCACCGACTCCGACGACTACGACATGGCCGAGGTCATCTCCGCGGCACTGCACAGCATGGAGAACTCCATGAACCAGAACCCGCGCGAACTGATCGTCGAGACCATTCTCGAGGGCTATCGCCATGAACACCGCATCCTGAACGACGGCACCCCGCCCGACCTGGGGGGCGGCATGTTCACCGAGCTGTTCGCGCGGGCCCGCACCGACGGCAAGCTGCCCGAGGCGACCAACGTCAACCACTTGGCTTATCTGGCCATGACACTGGTCAGCGAAGGCGCCCGGCATTGGGCCGCGGGCGCCTTCGGACACCGCTCATTCGCCGAGGTGGTCGGCGCGGACATCTGCACCCTGATCGCTGGAATTCAGCAGACCGAGAATTGAAGGAGATGTCATGGCTTGGGATTTCGAAACCGACCCGCAATTCGCCGAACTGCTGGAGTGGGCCGACACGTTCGTGCGTGACGAGGTCGAGCCACTGGACCTGATCTGGCCGCACCTGCAGTTCACCCCCCTCGATGAGACGCGCCGCAGCGTGGTCGATCCACTCAAGGCGCAGGTGCGCGCAAAAGGCTTGTGGGCCACCCATCTTGGCCCCGAACTCGGCGGGCAGGGCTACGGTCAGCTCAAGTTGGCGTTGCTCAACGAGATCCTGGGCCGCAGCCAGTGGGCGCCCATCATCTTCGGTTGCCAGGCGCCGGACACCGGCAACGCCGAGATCATCGCGCACTACGGCACCGCCGAGCAGAAGGAGCAGTACCTTCGACCACTGCTGGACGGCGAGGTCTTCTCCTGTTACTCGATGACCGAACCGCAGGGTGGTGCCGACCCCACCCAATTCAAGACCTCCGCGGTCCGCGACGGCGACGACTGGGTGATCAACGGCAACAAGTTCTTCTCCTCCAACGCCTCGACCTCCTCGTTCCTGATCGTCATGGTGGTGACGAATCCAGATGTCAGTCCGTACCAAGGGATGTCGATGTTCCTGGTGCCGACTGACACCCCCGGAGTGACGATCGTGCGGAACTCCGGCCTGTACGGCGAAACGGATGGTCATGGCTCGCACGCACTGATCCATTACGACAATGTGCGGGTGCCGAACTCCGCCGTGCTCGGCGGTGAGGGGCAGGCCTTCGTCATCGCCCAGACCCGCCTGGGCGGTGGTCGCATCCACCACGCCATGCGCACCATCGGACTGGCACAGCGGGCCCTGGACATGATGTGCGAGCGGGCGTTGTCCCGGCACACCGCGGGCAGCCTGTTGGCCGACAAGCAGGCGATCCAGGCCTACATCGCCGATTCGTGGGCCCAACTGCAGCAGTTCCGGCTGCTGGTGCTGCACACCGCATGGAAGATCGACAAGTACAACGACTACAAGAAGGTCCGCAAGGACATCGCCGCGGTCAAGGTCGTCATGCCCACGGTCTTGCACGACATCGCTTGGCGCGCAATGCAGGTACATGGGGCACTGGGCGTCACCAACGAGATGCCGTTCCTGGCCATGGTCACCGGTGCGGCGGTGATGGGTCTGGCCGACGGACCCACCGAAGTGCACAAGACCACGGTCGCCAAGCAGGTGCTGCGCGACTACCACGGTACCGACGGCTTGTGGCCCACCGAGTGGTTGCCCGGCAAACGCGAAGCGGCACAGGCCAAGTACGCCGAATTCCTGGAATTGGAAGTGGGCAATCAATGAGCGATCCCACCATCGACATCGCCCGCCTGACCGAGTGGATGGATGACGCCGGGCTGCCCGGCGCGGGCGAACCGACCGAGGCCGAATTCCTCTCCGGCGGCACCCAGAACGTCATCTATCTGATCACCCGCGGCGAGCATCGCAGCGTCATCCGGCTCCCACCGCCGGGCGCCCCGGCCGACCGCGACAAGGGCATCCTGCGCGAGTGGCGGATCATCGAGGCCCTCGATGGCACCGAAGTTCCACACACCAAGGCCATCGGGGTGTGTTCGGACGCCTCGGTGTTGGGCCGGCCGTTCTACGTGATGGGGTTCGTCGACGGCTGGTCACCAATGGACCAGCACACCTGGCCCGAGCCGTTCGATTCCGATCACGGACTGCGTGCCGGGCTGAGTTATCAACTCGCCGAAGGGATTGCCCTGCTGTCGAAGGTGGATTGGCAAGCCAAGGGGCTACAGGACCTGGGCCGTCCCGACGGGTTCCACGAGCGCCAGGTGCAACGCTGGACCGGGTTCTTCGAGCGGATCAAGGGCCGCGACATCGACGGCATGGACGAGGCCACCGCATGGTTACAGCACCACGCACCACTGGATTTCGTCCCCGGCCTGATGCACGGCGACTACCAGTTCGCCAACGTGATGTACCGACACAGCGAGCCGGCCCAGCTGGCCGCGCTGGTCGACTGGGAGATGGGCACCGTCGGGGACCCCAAGCTGGACCTGGCCTGGATGGTGCAGGGCTGGCCCGAAGACCCCACTGCCCCAGAGGCTTCCGAGACCGGGTATGTCGATATGCGCTACATGCCGACCCGCGATCAGGTGGTCGCGCACTACGCGGAGGTGTCCGGACGCCAGGTCGACGATCTCGACTACTACCTCATCCTGGCCAAGTGGAAGTTGGCCATCGTGCTGGAACAGGGCTTCCAGCGCGCCGGCAATGACGTCAAGCTGCAGGCGTTCGGCCCTATCGTCCCCGAGTTGATGGCCTCGGCGGCCGAGTTGGCCGCCTCAACCGACTACCCTCGGTAGCCGTGCGCGCCGCAGTCTGCCTGGAGCACGGTCCGCCCGAAGTGGTGCAGGTCATCGAGTTGCCGGTCCCCACCGCGGCGGCCGGCCAGGTCCTGGTCCGGGTGTCGGTGGCCGCGGTGAACTTCCCGGACGTCCTGCTGGTGGCCGATCGGTACCAGGTCAGTGTTCCAGCGCCGTTCGTACCGGGCAGTGAGTTCTCCGGGGTGATCACCCAAGTGGGCTCGGGGGTAACAGATTTCGCGGTCGGTGACCGAGTGACCGGGACGACGATGTTCGGGGCGTTCGCCGAGCAGACGTGCGTGCCGACCGCCGCGTTGGCGCGGATACCGGAGGACATCGACGACCGGACCGCGGCGGCTTCCGGCGTGGCGTTCCGCACCGCGTACCACTGCCTGCGGTCGATGGCTCTGGTTTCGGCAGGTGATGTGGTGGTGGTGCTCGGCGCCGGCGGTGGCGTCGGGCTGGCATCGGTGGCGCTGGCCACCGCACTCGGGGCGCGGGTGATCGCGGTGGCATCGTCGGACGAAAAGCTCGACGCGGCAAGTCGATACGGAGCCGCAGTGTCGATCAACTACCGCGACGAGAACCTACGGTCCGCGCTGAAGCAGGCGCTACCCACCGGCGCCGACGCGGTGGTCGATCCCGTCGGCGGTGACTTGTCCGAACCGGCGCTACGGGCGCTGAGCCGCGGCGGGCGGTTCGTCACGGTCGGCTACGCCTCCGGCGATATTCCAAGCATTCCGCTGAACCTGGTCCTGATCAAGGGAATTCAGGTACTGGGATTCCAATTCCAGGACGTGCCGGCCGCCGAGTTCACTCGCAACGAGCATGAGTTGCGCGAGTTGCTCAGCTCCGGTGCGGTCCGTCCGCACATCGGGGCCGAATTCGCATTGACTGACACCGCCGCCGCGCTTCGGATGGTCGCCGACGGCAAGGCGATCGGCAAGGTACTGATCAGCCCCTGAGTGCCGGCCACCACGAAATCAGCTGGCGGGCACCAGGTCCGCAGCCACCGAGGGACATGTCATGACGCCACAGCGGAACACCTCGGCGCCTGCCACCACCCCACCGGCACCCAGCGCATTCATCGCCTGCGTCTTGAATGCCATTGCAGCGGAACTTAATTCGTGCTGAACGCAATCGACAGTGGCATCGAGCTCCGACGGCCAACTCTCGCCCCACAGCGTGACCTCGGTCATTCCCTGCTCCAGCGCCCCGAGCACACCCTCCCGCACCTGGTCATTGCTGGTGAACAGGTCCGCCGCCACCGCGACGGTCTGCGGATGCGGGCGCTGCTCCCACAGTTGCATCGCCGACTCGAGATCGCCGACCTCGACACCGAGGATCTGCAGCGGGCGCAGGTCGGCGGCGGATTGCGCACCGGAGATCAGCACGGTGACATCCCAGCCGGCCATCACCCGGTCGACCAACCAGCCACCGGCTGAGGCCACCACGTCGGCCACGCTCGGCGCGACCACATCGAGGCGGTACCGCATGTCGACCTCCTGGGTCGCGGTCATCCGGTCACCAGCTCCACGGCGAAATCGCGTGTCAGGGACTCCGCGTAACCCTTGAACACTGCGACCAGAGGGATTGATGGGTCGAGTAGCCATGCGGTCTCCATTCCATTGACAAATGCCAGTATTTCCACGGCCTTGATGGCCGCGTCGATGTCTGTGCGGTAGCGGCCCTCGTCCTGGCCGGTCCGGATGATGTCGGCGACGATGTTGGTGGCCGTGCGCTGACGGTTCAGCAGCCGGTCGTGCAGGAGCGCATCGGGAGCGATGTTCTCGATCAGCAGCACCGAGAAGGTCCCGACCAGCTCCGGCGCCCGGACGAAACGTTCGGCGACCCGGCCGATCTCGTGCGCGAGATCGCCGGATAGATCAGCGTGTGCGTTGTCGTCTGCGTCGCGGGCGTCCAGGACCGCGTCGAGCAGGGCTTCCTTTGATTCGAAATGGTGCAGCAGGCCGGCCGGACTGACCCCGGCCTCCCGCGCGATCTGCGCCAGCGAGGTGTTGCGCCAGCCGTTGCGAGCCACCAGCCGCTCCGCGACCTCGAGAATCCGCTGCTTGCGGTCCTCGCCCTTGGCCAGCAGCGACGCATATGGCCTCGGCGTTTCGGGCGACGCGGTCACGGACAACCTCTCGTTCAACCAACCAACTGAACACACAGTAGGTTGGTTCGCGACATGTGGCAAGCATCACTTTTTCTGCGACCGCAACGAGCTGCCGAGTTACACGCTCAGCTAGCTTTGTAACTGCCTGTCACGCGGGCCGGAGCTGGGGCAGTTCACGCCGGGCGATGTCGCGCGCATCGCCGACGTCGATTCCGAGGGCCCGCAGCAGGAGTTCGGCCGTGGCAGAACCGGCGTCGCGCCACGTCTGATGCCCTTCCAGGACCAGCCACATAGCACTGATGGTGGACCCCATGATCAGTGCCGCAACGCTTTCTCCATCAGCCCGAGTGATCACGTAGCGGCCCGCGTCGATTCCGTTCATGACATCCGACATGGTGGGGCCGACCATGACGCTTCGCAGCGCACCCTCGGCCAGGCCGAACTTGACGATGAAACGGCCGAGTTCGGGATTGTCGTGTCCGTATCGGATCCACATCCGCACGCCGGTGGCCAGCCGCGCCGCCGGGTCGTCGATGCCGTCAAAACTGTCGGACACGCGCCGGTGCAGGTCGGCGCTGAAGTCGGCAACGACGCGGTCAAACAGGTCGTCCATGGAACCGACATTGCGATAGAGGGTGCCGCGGGCGACGTTGGCCTCGGCGGCCAGTTCGCTGACCGTCAGCTGGGTCGCACCCTTCTGCACGAACAACCGGATCGCGGCCTGGTTGATCCGTTGTTCGGTAGAGGTCAACGCGGTGCCCCTCTCAGGTCTGGGCAGTCGCGGACACATTGTCACGTCGCCGATCCATCAACAACTCTACTGCAATATTTAGAACACTATTGATCGATATTAAACACTAGTGTTCAATGGTCTTAGCGGTCACAAGTCCCGCTGACCATCCGTTCGACGTGTCCTGGGCGACCGCCGCTCGAGGGCTGGGAGTTGGCACGGGTCCGCGGCGCCGGCATCTACCCCGACACGCACTCTCGCGTCCCGACAGCGCGGAATCGATCCGCGCTGACACGACTCATCACGAAAGGACAATCGCGATGACGGACACCGTCGGCGACCACCGGGGCCTGCACAGCCAGCGCGGCGCACTCACAGGCGAACATCCCGGCCGCAGCGCCAATCCGGTGATCAAGGTTGCCGACCTTGCCTGGCTGGAGTTCGACAAACCCGACTTGCGGCGCGCCGAAATCTTCGCTCACGCTTTCGGTTTCGCGACCGTGTCACGTACGGACACCGAACTGCAGTTACGTGGTACCGACCCCGCCGCCCCGTGCGTGATCATTCGACGGGGACCGACGACCCGATTTCGGGGTATGGCCTTCACCGCCGCCGACGGTGATGTGCCGCGCCTGGCAACAGCCACCGGAACTCAGGTGCAGCCACTTCCCGATTCGCTCGGCGGGGTGGCCGTGGCGCTGGTCGATCCCAGTGGCCTTCCGGTCAAAGTCGTCAGCGGCACCCGCCCGCTCGATCCGGTGCCGGCGCAGCGCCCGCAGACCTACAACATCGGTCACGACCTCGGCCGCGTCAACGCCACCCAGCGCCCACTGCGGGCACCTGCTGCCGTCCAGCGTCTCGGACACGTGGTGCTACAGACCACGAAATATCGTGCGGCACTGGACTGGTACCTCGACACCCTCGGGATGATCGTCAGCGACTTCCAGTTCTACCCCGGACAGCGTGACCGGGGACCTACCATGAGTTTCATCCGCTGCGACCGCGGTTCGGAGCCGGCCGACCATCACACGGTGGCATTGGCGCTGGGCCCGGCCAACCGATATCTGCATTCGGCGTATCAGGTCTGCGATCTCGACGCCTTGGCCGCGGGCGGCGAGCACCTCAAAGACAATGGCTACCAACGCTCCTGGGGCATCGGCAGGCACATCCAAGGCAGCCAGATCTTCGACTACTGGCGCGACCCCGACGACTTCCTCGTCGAACACTTCACCGACGGCGACATGTTCGACAACACCCTCAAACCCGGCTGGGCACCGTTGACCGCTTCCGGGCTGGCCCAGTGGGGGCCGCCGGCCACCACCGATTTCCTCGGCACCGGCGCACGCCACCTCCGCGGCGAAGCGACCGCACTGCTCACCGCATTGCGGGAAGAGAACGAATTCGACCTGCACCGCCTCATCGGCCTTATGAAAGTAGCCCGATCATGACCATCGCCGTCCTGCGTACCGCCGATGCCTGGTGGGTCCAAACCCGCTCCGGCGCAGCGCAGATCGATACCGTGGCAGCCACTACCGGCGAACTGCTGGCCGACCGCGCCGCCATCGAGGTCGCCGCGGCCTCGAACACGATGGCGGATATCGACAGCCTCCAACTGGTGTCACCGGTCACCGCGCCGTGCCGGGTGATCGCCCAGATGACCAACTTCGTCTCACACGTGACCGACTCGGGCATGGATCCGAAGACGATCCCCCTCACGTTCTTCCGCAAGTCATCGGCGTCGATCACCGGTCCATTCGGCGACATCGTCAAACCCGCCCATGTACAGCTGCTCGACTACGAAGTCGAGGTCGGGCTGGTCATCGGCCGCGACGTCCCCGTGGGAACCTCCTTGACGGCCGCGGACCTTCCTGAGGTGGTGGCCGGGCTGGTGGTGACCAACGACGTCTCGGCCCGCGACATCCAATTGCCGCAGACCCAGTTCTACGAGGCGAAGTCGTATCCGAGCTTCACCCCAGCCGGCCCGGCACTGGTCCTGCTCGACGCCGACGACTGGAAGCGGTTCGGCGATCTGCACCTGCGACTGAAGGTCAACGGCGAACTGCGCCAAGACATGCACGTCGGCCCTGACATGATCTACAAACCGCTGAAAGCCCTGCAGTCACTGACGCGATTCCAGGACCTGTCCGCCGGTGATCTGATCCTGACCGGAACCCCGGTCGGCACCGCGCTGAGCGCACCACCTAAGCCGATCGAGCTGATCGGCGCCCTGCTGCCCCCGGCACTGAAGTGGAGGGCGTTCTTCAAACGCCAGGGAAGCAATCCGAAGTACCTGCATCACGGCGACGTCGTAGAAGCCAGTGTGGCCACCGACGACGGTGCCATTGACCTTGGCACGCAACGCAACACGGTGCGATTCGCATGACCGCGCCACCTATTCACACGACCTCGATGGTGTCACCGCTGATGCTGCGCCGCGACCTGACCCGACAGACTGCGACCGATCACTGGAAGGGCGTTCACGCCGACAAAGTCAAGAAGCTGCCGAACATCGTCGAGTACAACCAGCGACTGTTCTCCGAGACCGATCACGGATTCTGGCCCACCGCAGGTGGAATCGGCACCATCGTCCCCGACGAGTGGCACGTCGACGGTTGTGCAGAGATCCGGTTCCGCAGCCAGGCCAGCTTGCTGTCCACCGGCTTGTTCGCCAAAGAGGTGTATCTCGACGAGCAGAACGCGTTTGCGCGGGTGCTCGGCCAGCTCACCGGTCCCGGTGGGGGTCGTTGGTGGACAACAGGTTTCGATGGCACTCTGGGGCAACACGTGGCGGTGCTGCTACGGCGCCGGCGCGGCGCCCGCGGAACGGCGTTCCATCGTTTCGTTCGTACCGAGCTGGCCCCGGCGCTTGTGGCAGCTGGCGCAGCCGATCTGCGCGCCTACACGTTCCTGCCATGGACTGCGCTGGCCCACCAGTCACCGGGCGTAGCCCACGACAATCCGATCCAGCATCGCTACCACGGCATGGTGTTCTTCGGAGCCGCCGATCGCGCTGAGATCGACAGCATCATGAACTCCGCTCCCCTGGCCCGCGTCGTCGTTGAGCAGAACCAGGTGCTGACCGCAGCGCATGCGTTCGCGTTGGAGCGCACCGTACCGGTAATCGGCGGCCCTGGCGCCGGTTCATGAACACCGCATCGGCCACCCTGCGATGCCGGCGCGGTGCGACACCGGTGTCAATGTGCGGTCATCAACTTTGCAACGCCGCGCATGACTGTCCGGCTCGCAAAGGATTTGGCGTTGTCGATCAGTGATCGAGACGGCGGAGCGGGTGCCGCACCGAGACGCGGGAACAACGCAAGCGCGTTGTTGCGGTCGATCGCCGCGCGAGTGACGGTGTCGAGGTCGTAGTTTTCCAGCCCGGCTGCGAACAGTTTGGCGGCCGGCAGTGGCGCAAACGGCCAGTCCGAGCCGAAGGTGATGTGGCCCGGCTTGGCGAAGCCCAGCAGCGACGGCAGCGCAGCGGCGCTGGACGACAGCGCGGTGTCGAAGTAGAAACCGCGGAACTCGTCAAGGGTGTCGGCGGGGCTCGCTCCGGTGTCGCTGGTGATCGCCACCGCCATGCGGTGGCTGGCATAGGGCACGAAACCCCCAGCGTGACTGAGGATGAACTTGATGTCGGGATATCTGCGGCGAATCCCATTACGCACCAACAAGTATGCCGCCCGCGTGGTGTCGAGAAGAAAGTCGGCGGCAAACGGCAGCACGCCCGGGACGGTCGGCCCTGGTAGATCGGCGGGGTGAATGAACACCACCGCCGAGCGCTCATTGAGGGCGGTGAACAGGTCGTCCTGTCCGTCTTCACCGAGATACACCCCGTTGCTGTTGGCCAGCAGCACAACGCCGTCGGCCGTCAGACTGTCCAGGGCACGAACGGTTTCGGTGACCGCTGCGTCGACGTGTGGCATCGGGATGGTCGCGAAAAAGCCGAACCGGCCGGGCCGTTCCCTCACCACGCCGGCCAGATGATCATTGAGGTCGCGGGCCAGTCCGGCGGCGTCGGCGGCCCGCTGCAGGAACGTCGTGCCGGGCGTGGATACCGACAAGATCGCCGTGCTGACCTCGAGCGCGTCCATGGTCTCCAGCGAGGCTTCGGGGCTCCACTGCGGTAGTGCGCGACCGCCGGCTTCGTCGATGCCGGCCGTGCGCAGAGCCGTACGGTAGTCCGCCGGAACGGCGTGGTGGTGCGTATCGATTCTCGCCATGAGTGTGTCCTGATCAGTTGTCGGGGATACCGGCACCGGCCAGTGCGGGTACCGAGTCTTCGCGGTGCAACAGTGAGGCGGCACCGATCTTGAACTGTTCGAGCTTGTCGACGATGCTCTGCCCTGCCGGTGTGTGACCCCAGATGCTGATGCCCTGGTAAGTCGTTGGTTCCCAGGTATTTTCGTCGACGACAATCGGGTTCCAGCCGACCTCCCACTCGAACCCCGACGGGGTCAGCGCGTAGTACGAGAGCTCCCTGTCGTTGGTGTGCTGACCGACCCCCAACGCCATGTCGAAGCCGAGTTCTTTGACCCGCTGATACGAGGTAGTCATGTCGTCGAGATCGGCAACCTGGATGTTGAGGTGTTGAACTCGCGTGCGGATCGGGTTGAGCGGCAACCGGTTGACGGCCGCAACTGCCACGGAGTGGTGGCGTTCGTTGACCCGCAGGAATCGGATCTTGAATTTGATCCCGCTGATCGTCTCGTCGATGTAGTCCGACAGTCGGGCATCGAAGACGGTGCTGTAGTAGCCGCGCGTCAGGTGCGGATTCTTGGTGGTCAGCGCGACGTGTCCCAAACCGGCGTCGCCGGTGACGAATCCGCCACGGTTGACCATCTGCAGCGGGGTGTTGCCGGTGCGCGCTCGCGTGAAGATCTCCTGAGTGAGGCCGTTCGGGCCGGGAAATCGCACCAGACGTTCCACACCCCGCAGGTTGGCTTGCTCCGCGGTGCCCTCGGCGACCGGCACGCCCGTGCGGGTGACGCGGGTCAGGATTTCGTCGAAGGTGGCGTGGTCGTCGAGTTGCCAACCCAGTGCCGTGACGTCTTCTGCGGGTCCGCGCTGTAGCAGGAATCGGCATTCATGGTCATCCAGGCGGAACCGCATGACGTCACCAGAAAGGTCATCGGCCTGCATGCCGATGGCATCCCGCCCGAACCTGCGCCAGTCTGCGAACTTCTGAGTATCGATGACGACATAACCCAGGTGGACGTTTCCGAAGACGCTACTCATGGGCGAGTGTCGAATCAGCACTGAGGAATTCGGCGACAAGCTGGTTGAAAAGCTCCGCGCGTTCCCATTGCATCCAGTGTCCGGTATGGCTGGTCATCACCAGTTCGGCGTTCGGCAGCGTGTTGAGCAGCATCGGGCCGCCGGAGGGTTTGTTGACCTTGTCGTCGCGGCCCCACAGCACCAACGTCGGGGTCTGCAGGGTTTTCAGCCGCGGGTCGCGAGTGAAGTCCATACGCCACAGGGTCAGTGGTGCCGTCGGGCCAGACGGCCGGCGCAGTGGTGGGTTGGCGATCACCTCGGGGTCGATGGATGCCCGGTAGCGCAGGTCGATCAGCTCGTCTGGCACCGACTCGCCCTCGTAGACAAGGTAATTACGGATGAAGTAGGCCAGTTTGTCGCGACTGGGGCCGTCTCCGCCGTAGTAGCCGAGCAGACTGCTGAGTCCGGCGGTCGGCAGGCCCCGGGTCGTGCCGATGCCGCCGGGACCCATCAGCACGAGCTTGCCCACCCGGTGGGGAGTGTCCAGTGCCAGGCGCAGGGCTGCCGCGCCGCCGTAGGAGTTGCCGATCAGGTGGGCGGTGTCGATACCGAGCTCATCGAGCAGGCCGCGGATCGCGGTGGCCAGTGCGCCGAACGGATCGGATTGGTTGAGCGTCTTGGTGGATCGGCCGTAGCCCGGCATGTCGGGCACGATCACCCGGTAGTTGGCTGCGAGGGCGTCGATGTTGCGGAAGTAGTTCGAGACTCCCGAGGCGCCCGGCCCTCCGCCGTGCAGCATCACCACTGCCGGACCGGTGCCGGCCTCGGCGTAGAAGATGGGCCGGCCGTTGACGGTGATCGTGTGTTCGGCCAATGCGGTGATGGTCATGCGAGGACTCCGTCTCGGGTCGGGAAGGAAGATGCAACGGGCTTCAGGCCGACTGCCGGCGCACGCAGCGGCTGCCCGAAATCGACTGCGGTATAGATGAATCCATCCGGGCGCACAACGACTGCCACGGCGTTCATACTGGCGAGCCACTTGGTCAGCGCGCCGGTGTGGTCTGTCAGGTCGCTGCCGATTCCAATGCTGCGCACCCCGCGCGCCGACCAGGCCTGGGCTCCGCTCGGTGCGGCACCCAGGTGCAGCACGGCCCATTGACGGTCGAGGATGTCGTCGAGTCGAACGATGTCTCCGGTGGTGCCCTCAGTCACCCACGGTTGCGGAATCTGCCAGCCGATGGCCCCACCCTTACGCAAACCAGGCACGTGGCGGGCTGATGAGGCGAAGAAGCCGGCGTCGTAATGGGCGTCGGGTATCCAGCATCGTTTCTGCAGGAGCGTGAGGGCACCAGGGATTTTCGTGAAAGCACGGATCACCCGATTGCGTACCGCCGCGATTGCCCGACTCCGTTCGGTGATCAGCCGGCCGGTGAACACCGCACGGCGGGTCACCTCGGTCACGTGCGGTTTGCGTTCGGCCTCATAGGAGTCCAACAGAGACTCGGGCGCCTGGCCACGAAGCACCGCAGCGATCTTCCAGCAGAGGTTGGCCGCGTCGCGCACTCCGGCGGACATCCCTTGCCCGATCCACGGCGGCATGGCGTGCGCGGCATCCCCGGCCAGCAGCACTCTGCCGACCCGCCACCGGTCGGCAACGCGTACATGGTGGCTGTAGACCACCGCGCGCAGGACTTCGACGTTCTCTTCGGTGATGCCCTGATCGTGGAGCACTTTCCAGACCGAGGCATCGCTGACCAGGTCTATGTCAGATTCGCCTGCGCGAGCGGGGAATTCCCAGCGGTGGTGTCCCAGTGGGGTCGGGCAATCCACGGTAGGTCGATCGGGATTGCAATGAAACCGCAAGCGGTCGTGTGCATCCCACTCTTCGATGACCTTGGTATCGATGACCACCCAGCGCTCCGAGTAGGTACGACCCGAGTAACCCACACCCAGGAGCCCGCGGGTCGGCGAAGATCCGCCGTCAGCGGCGATCACGTACGCGGCGCGGACCTTCTTGACGGTGTCGGTACACAGATCCGCCAAGAGCAACTCGACGTGGTCACCTTTGTTCAGTGCCCGCAGCGATTCGTGTTCGAGCAGCACCTCGACGTTCGAGAACCGGGCGACGCCTTCGCGGAGCACCTTATCGATCGCTGGTTGATAGATGAACTGCTGCGGTGGATGACCGCATCCGCGACCAGTGATGGTCATTTCGAAGAACGGCACACCGTCGGCATCGACGAAAGCGACCGGCCGGTCGGGCAACATGTCCTGCTGCAGTCGATCCGCCAAGCCGATCGACTGCCACACCCGCAGCACCTCTTCGTCTGTGGAGATGGCCCGCGCTCTGTTGTAGATGTCGGGATCACGTTCGACCACAATGACTTTCAGGCCGAGCTGGCCCAACAGATTCGCCGCGGTCGCGCCGGTGGGTCCATAGCCGATGACGGCGACGTCGTAGATGTCCTGAGCGCTCACTGGGCCTCCGGTTGCTCTGTAGTGATCGCTACGGTAATGTAGCGATCACTACGGAGTCAAGACCTGGGAGTGGATATGAGCGAAACCCCCAAGCCTCGCCGCAAGCGCGCCGACGGCGAACTGTCCCGCGAACGAATCCTGGACGCCGCCACCGAAATTGCCTCCGAACGCGGATACGAGGGCACCAGTATCGGACTGGTCAGCAAGAAATGCGGGCTGCCCGCCAGTTCGATCTACTGGCACTTCAAGGACAAAGACGACCTGCTCGCCGCGGTCATCGAGCGCAGCTTCGCCGACTGGCTACACGCCTGGCAGCTCCCCGCCGGCGGTGAGCCACGCGAGCGCATCACCACCCTGGCCCTACAACTCGCGAAGGCGCTGCTCGACAACCCCGACTTCCTCCGGCTCGGGCTCATGCTGGCATTGGAGCGCCGACCGGTGGAGCCCCGAGCTCGCGAGATGTTCCTGTGGTCGCGCACGCAGGCGGCCGAGTCCTTGCAGCAGGCACTCGCAGACATGACCGCGGGACTCGAACCCGCACAGGTTCAGCAGTTGGTGACCTATGCAATCGCCGGCGCCGACGGGTTGTTCATCGCCAAGGAGATCGGCGGCGACACCGTGGACCTGCTTGCGCTGTTCGAATTGCACGCCCACGCCCTATACGACACGGCGCTACGCATGATCGCCGAGAACCGCCTGTCATGACCGTGGCCCACGGCGTGTCCACCCGACGGGATTACCCGGTCGCCATCATCGGGTCCGGCAACATCGGCACCGACCTGATGATCAAGATCCTGCGCAGCGGCGGCCCGCTGCGGGTCGCGGCGATGGTCGGTATCGATGCCGCCTCCGAAGGGCTGGCCCAAGCCAGGCGATTCGGCGTGCCGACCACCCCCGGTGGCATCGACGGTCTACTCGCGATGCCTGAATTCAGCTCTATCAGAATCGTTTTCGATGCCGCGACCGACAGCGCACATCAACACAACCGGGCCGCACTCGCAGCCACCGGCGTGCGGATACTCGACCTCACCCCGGCCGCCATCGGCCCGTACTCCGTACCCGCGGTCAACCTCGACGATCATCTGGACGCGCCGAACCTGAACATGGTGACCTCCGACGGGCAAGCCACGGTGCCGATCGTTGCCGCTGTCGCAGCCTGCGGCATCGTCTCCTACGCCGAGGTCGTCTCATCGATATCGAGTCGGTCAGCCGACACCGGAACCCGCGCCGGCCTCGACACGTTCATCGAAACCACCTCCACCGCACTGCAATCGGTCGGCGGGGCACGGCGAGGCAAGGCCATCATGGTGCTCAACCCGGCCGACCCGCCAGTGCTGATGCGTAACACCGTCTACTGCCTGGTCGACGGCGACACCGACCGAAATGCTATCGAGTCATCGATCACCGACATGGTCGCACGGGTCAATTCGTATGTACCCGGATACCGGCTCAAACAACGCATTCAATTCGAAACGTTCGCGAACAGCAAGGCGCTCTACCTACCGGATACTGGCAGCTTCACCGGCACTCGCGTTACCGCCATGCTCGAAGTCGCCGGTGCCGCAGACTATCTGCCCGCGTATGCAGGCAACCTCGACATCATGACCGCCGCAGCCAGGGCCACAGCCGAACGCGTCGTTGCCCGGACCGTCGAAATCGCCGGAGCGGCAACATGAGTCACGACCTCTACATCAGCGACGTCACGCTGCGTGACGGCATGCACGCCGTCCGTCACCAATACACCCTGCACGACGTGACCACCATCGCCACCGCTCTCGACCGCGCCGGGGTGGATTCGATCGAGGTCGCCCACGGCGACGGGCTCGGCGGGTCCAGTTGCGTGTATGGATTCGGCGCCCACACGGACTTGGCATGGATCGAAGCCGTTGCCGGCGCGGTGCACCGGGCGAAGGTCGCCACGCTTCTGCTGCCGGGTATCGGCACCGTGCGTCACCTCACCGACGCCCACCGTGCCGGCGCAGCCGTGGTACGGGTGGGCACCCACTGCACCGAGGCCGATATCGCCGCCCCGTACCTGGCCGCCGCTCGCAGTCTCGGTATGGACGCCGTGGGCTTTCTGATGATGAGTCACCTGACCGATCCGCACTCGTTGGCCGAGCAGGCCCAGTTGATGGAAAGAGCCGGTGCCACGTGCGTTTACGTCGTCGACTCCGGCGGCGCATTGACCATGCGAGACATCACCGACCGCGTCGAGGCACTACGTCAAGCACTGGACGAGGCAACCGAAATCGGCATCCACGCCCACCACAACCTGTCGCTCGGGGTGGCCAACTCCATCGTCGCCGTCGAGCACGGAGCAAACCGGGTCGACGCGTCACTCACCGGTATGGGCGCCGGCGCGGGCAACGCTCCACTGGAGGTGTTCATCGCCGTAGCGACCAAAATGGGCTGGCGGCACGACTGTGACCTCCACGCGCTGGAAGACGCTGCCGACGACCTGGTTCGACCCTTGCAGGATCGCCCGGTTCGAGTCGATCGCGAAACGCTTACCCTCGGCTACGCCGGGGTGTATTCCAGCTTCCTTCGTCACGCCGAAATCGCCTCGGCCCGTTTCGGTGTCGATGCCCGCACCCTGCTCGAAGAAGCCGGCCGTCGCGGCATGATCGGCGGCCAGGAAGACATGCTGACCGACATCGCCCTGGACCTCGCCACCTGAACGACTTGCGTGCGCGCGTATGCTGGAGTTATCGGCGGTATTTCGTCGCATGGCTGGTCAAAGCTACGCCGTCGCCGATTCGAAGAATTTGGCCGGTTCGCGGTCAAGGCGGGAGCGTCTCGATGACGCTGCAACACGACCACACAACCACGACAGAGCGCACATCCCCCAATCAGACTCCACGATTGAGATTGAAGCCCAAAGCTCCCCGCAGCGGATTCGTGGATGGGGCGTGGTGGCCGCACACCGGCAATCTGACCAATGAACTGCCGGATCTCTTGGCGGTGCTGTCTGTTCGGCTGGGAGAGATCGACCGCGTCTTGTACAACATCGGCGAGTGGTCGAAAGCCCCCACCAAACTCGCCGTCGGAGGGCGGCGGGTACGACTCGACGGATACCAGCGCCAGCCGGTCAATACGGTCGAGGTCATTGGACTCGACCGCGACAGGATTGTCCTTCTCACGGTGCCGGCCGACACCGATCCGGCCGAAGCGCATTCGGCGTTGATGACCGCCGCGAGCCCCAACAATCGCTCAACTGCGACGGACCTGCTGGTGACAGCGCAGCACGCCGACTAACGAGAATTGATGTCTTAAGCTGTGCCCCAATAGATTTGGATGCATCAACTTGCATTCATCATGAAAGAAAGTAGTACAGCATGACCGAAGGAACCGTTAAGTGGTTTAACAACGACAAGGGCTTTGGCTTCATCGCCCCGGACGGCGGGACGGCGGACGTATTCGTTCACCACTCCGAGATCCAGGGCGGCGGCTTCCGCAGCCTGGAAGAGAATCAGCGGGTGAAGTTCGAAGTCACTCAGGGTGATAAAGGCCCGCAAGCCGTCGGCGTAACCGCCCTCTGACCTTTTCCGAACCCCCGGGGCTGACGCTGCGTCACTGCGCGCCGCACCGGGGTCCGGAGTCAGCCGATCGACACCAGTTGGCCCAATGAGTCGATCGGCAGATCGCCATCCACAACGGCCGTCACAGCCATTCCGGTCAGTGCAATAGCACCGTCGTGATTGTCAAGGAAGGCGATGTCGGCTGCATCGCGTCCGGTGGCGATACGCACGAGGGACTGTCGCGGTGCCAGCAGAGTCGCATCGACCACCCGCCAGCTTCCCTCGACAAAGGCTTCGGCCACGGCGTGAAAGTCCATCGGGGACAAGCCCGGTGCGTATACCGACACCACACGGGCCGGAACGTAGACCGCACGCAGCAAGGCCACTACCAGGTGGGCAAAATCCCGGCACACACCAGTACCGGCAAGCAAGGTGTCCACCGCGCCGTCAATGGGGTCACTGGAGCCCGCGACGTATTTCAGTCGGTTTCCAACCCACGAGGACACCTTGTCCAGCAGCACCGTCGAACCGACATAGTTCATGAATTCCGTTGCGGCGAAGCCGAAGAACTTGTCGACCTCCGCGTACCGACTGGGCCGCAGATACATCGACAGGTCGTACTCGGTGACGGGAGCAGGATCGGCGCGTCCATCGATGGTGGCGGCGTAGTGCACTTTGAGAGTGCCACCGGCGACGTCCATCTTATGGATGCGGTCGCCGTGCATACCGCTGATCTCAATGGGCTCAATCGGATTGCCGTCCAATACGACGGACAACGACTCCACTACCTGAGCCCCCGGATGTGGAGCGACTGCGATCTGGAACTCCAGCGTCGTCGGGGCAGTTACCTCCACTTCAAGGTCGACCCCTACTTTTCGCCGCATCGAGCTCAGGTCATCAGTGGTCATCGACGCCAAAAGCTGCGTACTCGGTGTGCGCTCTGATCGCCCTCGACGTCGAGCCACTGTCCCGACTGATAATTGAAGGGCTTCTTGGCGCCAGTTCGAATCACGTCGAGGCCACCGTCGTTGCGTTTGAAATATGCATCGCCGAAACGCGAATACTCGTCGACGCTCCCGTCGGAACGTGTCACGGTAACGGTCATGGTCGGACCTCCAATGAGCCGGGATCGCCGACTGGTATGTAGTTGACGGACAACGGCTCAGCCTTCGGACCGCACATTGCATCTTCTGAAGGATCGATCTTCGGCGCACTCGACACGTGGCCGGCAACCAGATTCCTTCGGAGTCGGGCATTTTCGCTCGCAATCCGAGCTGCCCGACACTATCGACGTTACGCTACATTTGGTCCGGCGGCAGCACAGTTGCCTTGCGCGATGTCCACGTTTCCCGCCGTGGCGGGTGAGCACGCACGCACGCAGGTAAATCGCACTACAGGCCCAGGTCTTTGGCGATGATCACCTTCATCACCTCACTGGTTCCGGCGTAGATCCGGGCCACGCGGGCATCGGTGTACAGCCGGGCGATCGGGTATTCCATGATGTAGCCGTATCCGCCGAACAACTGCAGACAGCGGTCGATCACCCGGGCCTGCATCTCGGTGCAGAACAGCTTCACCCGAGCAGCATCCGGTGCGGACAACTCACCATCGGTGTGTAGCGCGACGGCACGGTCCAGCATGGCCTGGGCTGCCTCGACTTCGGTTGAGCAGGAAGCCAATTCGAACTTGGTGTTCTGGAACGAGGCCACCGGCGTACCAAAAGCCCTGCGGTCCCGGGTGTAATCGATGGCTGCCGCGATCGCCGACCGCGCCTGGGCCACCGAGCCCACCGCGACGGTCAATCGTTCCTGCGGCAGATTGTGCCCCAGGTAGCCGAACGCCTCATCCACCCCGCCCAGCACGTTGGCCGCCGGAACCCGGACATCGACGAAGGACAGTTCGGCGGTGTCCTGCACCTTGCAGCCCATCTTCTCCAGTTCGCGCCCGCGGGTGAAGCCGGGCATGCCGTCCTCCACCACGAACAGGGTCAACCCCCGCCGACGATTGGACGGGTCGGTCGAGGTGCGCGCCACCACGATCACCAGGTCTGCCTGCATGCCACCGGTGATGAACGTCTTGGCGCCGTTGACAATCCAATCGTCACCGTCGCGCACGGCAGTGGTGCGCATACCAGCCAGATCCGACCCCGTGCCAGGTTCGGTCATCGCCACCGCGGTCAACAATGTGCCCGATGCCAGGCCCGGGAACCAGCGCTCGCGCTGCTCGGCATCGGCGTAGGTCAGGAAGTAGGGCAGGATCACCTCGAGCTGGGTGCGCACCGTGGACAGCGTCACCAGCGCCCGCGCCGCCTCTTCCTGCAGCACCACGTTGTAGCGGTAATCGGGTTGTCCCCCGCCGCCGTATTCCTCGGGTATGGCCATGCCGAGCATGCCCAGCGAACCCATCGTTTCGAAGACTTGGCGTGGCATCCGGCCGCCCTTCTCCCAGGACGGGTAGGCCGGTACGACCTCCTTCTCCACGAAATCCCGTGCCAGGGCCCGGAAGGCTTCGTGATCTTCGGTGAAGAGATTGCGCTGCACCCGATCCCCCTAGACGACCAGTTCGACCAGCGTGGCGTTGGCCGTTCCGCCGCCCTCGCACATCGACTGCAGGCCGTATCGAATTCCGTTGTCCCGCATGTGGTTGATCATGCGGGTCATCAACACCGCGCCGGACGCGCCGAGCGGGTGGCCGAGCGCGATGGCCCCACCCAACGGGTTCAGCCGCGCCTCGTCGGCTCCGGTCTCAGCCAACCAGGCCAGCGGCACCGGCGCGAAGGCCTCGTTGATCTCGAACACCCCGACCTCGTCGATTCCGACACCGGCCTTTCGCAGCACCTTTTCGGTGGCCGGGATCGGGCCGGTCAGCATCAGCACCGGGTCGGCCCCGGTCACCGCGCCGGCGACGTAGCGCACCAGCGGGGTCAGCCCGAGCTGCAGTGCGTTCTCCAGGGTCATCACCAAAAGTGCTGCGGCACCGTCGGAAATCTGCGACGAGTTGCCGGCGTGGATCACCCCGTCGTCAATGAACGCAGGCTTGAGCCCGGCGAGCTTCTCGGGCGTGGTGCCGCGGCGGATGCCTTCGTCCTGGTACATGATGCCCCCATCGGCTCCACCTGAATCGCTCCTCACGTCCGCAGTGAAGACCGGAACGATCTGGGTGGTGAACGCCCCGCCGTCCTGAGCGGCTGCGGCGAGTTCATGCGACCGCGCAGAGTATTCATCCAGTCGGGCCCGCGACAGGTTCCACTTCTGCGATATCAGCTCCGCCGAGATGCCCTGGTTGAAGCTGAAACCGTCGTAGCGGGCAAGGGCTTTCGGACCGTAGGGCTGTCCCGTCTGGCGGGCCGCGCCCAGTGGAACCCGGCTCATCACCTCGACGCCGCCGGCGACCACGATGTCCTGCTGCCCCGACATCACGGCCTGCACCGCGAAATCCACAGCCTGCTGCGAAGATCCGCACGCCCGGTTGACCGTGGTGCCGGGGATGTGTTCGGGCCATCCCGCGGCCAGCACCGAATAGCGGGCGATATTGCTGGACTGGTCGCCCACCTGGGAGACACAGCCCCACACCACATCGTCGACCAGATCCGGTGCCACCCCGGCCCGGTCCATCAGCTCATTGAGTACCACCGCAGACAGGTCGGCGGCGTGCTCGCCGGCCAGCCCGCCGTTGCGCTTACCGACAGCCGTACGTACGGCTTCGACGATCACAACTTCCCGCATCTGCGCTCCTATCCGATCACGCCGTCGGCCCGCAGCCCGGCGATTTCCACAGTCTGGTAACCCAATTCGCGCAGTACCGCATCGGTGTGCTCACCAAGTCCCGGAACCGCGCCCATACCCATCTCGAAATCGCTGATCACCGGTGGCGGCAGCAAAGCGTCGATGGGGCCGTTCGGGGTGCCGATCTGCCGCCATCGGTCGCGGGCCTTCAGGTGCGGGTGCGCGATGACCTCGCTGGGCAGGTTGTAGCGGGAGTTACCGATGCCGGCCATGTCGGCCACCCGCTGAATATCGTCGAGATCACGCTCGGCACACCATGATTCGATGGCGTGGTTGAGTTCATCACGGTGTGCGCAGCGGTCGGGGTTGGTGGCGAAGCGGGAATCGTCGGCCAAATCCGGCCGAGAGATGATCTCCCGCGCCAGCCGCTGCCATTCCCGGTCATTGGTGGTGCCCAGCACCACGGTCTGCCCGTCCCGGGTGGCGAAGGCACCGTAGGGCGCGACGGCCGGTGAACTCATGCCGAGCGGGATCTGGTCCACTCCGGAGTGCTGGGTGTAGGCCAGTTGGTACCCCATGATGTCGGTCATGGTGTCGAAGAGGCTGACCGCCACCGACGGCGCCGGGCCGGTATCACCGGATCGGGCGCGCCCCAGCAACAGTGCCATGATCGACAGCGCCGAGTACAGGCCTGTGGTGACATCGGCGACCGCCGCCCCCGGCTTGGCCGGCATGCCGGCGTACCCGGTCGACGCACACGACCCCGATTCCGCCTGTACCAGAAGGTCATACGCACGCTTGGCCGATAGTGGTCCTCCTGGCCCGTAGCCGTCGATCTCCAGAGGTATCACCTGCGGATGGCGCACACGCAGATCCGCCGGGGACAGGCCAAGTCGTGCGGTGGCCCCGGGCGCCAGATTGGAGACGAATGCGTCGGCCCCTTCCAGCAGTCGGTGCAGCACCGCCACTCCCTTGTCGGACTTCAGGTTCAAGGCGAGCGACTGCTTGCCCCGGTTCGCCCACACGAAATGCGCGGCCTGGCCGAGCACCACGTCGTCGTAGTCACGGGCGAAGTCGCCGCCGTCGGGGTTTTCGATCTTGATCACCCGGGCACCGAAGTCGGCCAGCACGCGGGTGCACATCGGCGCCGACACCGCCTGCTCCATGGCGATGACCGTGATCCCGGCCAGTGGCAAACGCGAGTTGCTGGTCAGGTCCATGGTTCGCTCGTAAACTTCGCCCACACCGTCACATAACCATGCCGCCGTCGACCGGCAACACCTGCCCGGTGATATACGACGCAGCATCGGAGGCCAGGAACACGAACGGCCCGGCCACTTCCTCGGCTTCCGCCCAGCGCTTCAACGGAATCCGGTTCATCATGTTGGCCGCGAATTTCTCATTGCTGCGGATGGTTTCGGTCATCGGTGTCGCGGCCAACGGCGCCAGCGCGTTCACCAGGACGTTCTTGGTGGCCAGCTCGCGGGCCAGCGACTTGGTCATGCCGATGATGCCGGCCTTGGCCGCCGAGTAGTTGACCTGCCCCAGGGTTCCGGTGATGCCCGCCGACGAGGTCACGTTGATGATCCGACCGGTGCCGTCGGTCGGGAGGTACGGCAGCGCCGCCTGCGCACAGTGGAAGGTGCCCATCACGTGGACATCGAAGGTGAGTCGGAAGGTTTCGTCGGTGAGCTTGGGGAACATCGCCGGTGCTGTGACGCCGGCGTTGTTGACCAGGATGTGCAACGTGCCGTCGGCCAATTCAGATGCGCGCAACGCGGCCGCTTCGGCCGCCTCCCGGGAGCTGACGTCCAGTGCCGCGCTGTCCGCAGTGCCGCCGGCGGAGGCGATGCGCTCTGCCACTGTGGCAGCCGATTCCGGATTGATGTCGGTGACCAGAACGGCGGCACCGGCTTGCGCCAGCGCGGCGGCCACCGCGGCACCGATGCCACAGCCGGCACCGGTCACCAGGGCCGACCGGCCGGTCAGGTCGAACATCGGGTTCGTCATTGCGCTCCTAGCGGATCAGTAGCTCTTCGGCAGGCCGAGAACGTTGGTGCCCAGGAAGTTCAGGATCATCTCCTGGCTCACCGGGGCGATCTTCATCAGTCGGGCCTCCCGGAAGAACCGGGAGATGTTGTACTCCTCCGAGTAGCCCATGCCACCGTGGGTCTGTAGGGCCCGATCGGCAGCGGTGAAACCCGCATCCGCACAGAGGTATTTGGCCATGTTGGCCTCGCGGCCGCAGGACTTGCCGTTGTCGTACAACCAGGTGGCCTTGCGCAGGATCAGCTCGGCGGCATCCAGCCGGGCCAACGAATCGGCCAGCGGGAACTGGATGCCCTGATTCATCCCGATCGGCCGGTCGAACACCACACGTTCGTTGGCATATTTGACGGCGCGGTCCAGGGCTACCCGGCCGATGCCGAGTGCCTCGGCGGCGATCAGCATCCGCTCCGGGTTCAGGCCGTGCAGGATGTAGGAAAAGCCCTTGCCTTCGTCGCCGATCCGGTGCTCGACCGGCACCCGCAGGTCATCGATGAATAATTCGTTGGAGGACACTGCATTTCGACCCATCTTGGTGATCGGTCGGATGTCGATGTGGTCGCGGTCCAGGTCGGTCAGGAACAGTGACAGCCCATCGGTGGGCTTGTCCACCTGATCACGTGGCGTGGTGCGGGTGAGCAGCAGGATCTTCTCGGACTCCAGCGCCTTGGATATCCACACCTTGCGCCCATTGACGACGTATTGGTCGCCGTCCCGCTTGGCGAAGGTGGTTATTCGCGAAGTGTCCAGTCCCGCAGTCGGTTCGGTCACGCCGAAGCACACGTGCAAGTCACCGCTGACGATCCTCGGCAGCGTCTCGGCTTTCATCTCGTCGGAGCCGAAGACCACCACCGGCTGCATGCCGAAGATCGACATGTGGATGGCGCTGGCGGCGTTCATCGCGCCGCCGGAGCGGGCCACCTCCTCAGCCAGGATGGTGGCTTCGGTGATACCCAGGCCGTGCCCGCCGTACTGCTCGGGAATGGTCATGCCGAGCCAGCCGCCGCCGGCGATGGCGTCGTAGAACTCCTGCGGGAATTCGTGCCCCTGGTCTTTCTGCATCCAGTAGTGGTCGTCGAACTTGGCGGCGAGTTCGGCAACCGATGCGCGGATCAGCTGCTGATCTTCGGTCAGTTCGAAGTTCATGCCACTAGACACCGTCTGCTCCTAACGTGATGTGTGCACGACCGCGCGCCGATGCGGTCACTCGAGCACCGGCGCCTGGTCTGGCCGAACCACTAGTCCTTGTTGCCGGTCAACTGCTTTGCGTTGGCGGCGAACGACGACATGTCGGCGTGGGCGTGATCGTGCTTGCTCAACGCCTGGATCGAGACGTCGTGACCTTCGGCGGCCTTGCGCAACGCCCCGACCGTGGCCTGCTCTTTGGACATGTGGCTGAAGGGATCGAAGTGGTACCACTTCATCGCGTTCTCATACGTCATCTTGTTGATCTCGTCGTCCGGCACGTCGTTGGCTTTGAGCACCTCATCGAGTTGCTCGGGCGCACCGGGCCACATCGAGTCACTGTGTGGATAGTCCGCCTCCCAGCAGATGTTGTCCACCCCGATATGACCGCGGGTGGTCACGCCCACCGGGTCGGCGATGAAACATGTCAAGAAATGCTCGCGGAACACCTCACTGGGCAGCTTGCCCTTGAAATCCTGACCCGTCCACGTCGAATGCATCTCGTAGGTACGGTCAACGCGCTCAAGGAAATACGGGATCCAGCCGGTGCCGCCCTCGGACAGCGCGACCTTGAGGGTCGGGTACTCCTTGATCGGACGCGACCACAACAGGTCGGCGGCTGCCTGCACGATGTTCATCGGCTGCAGCGTGATCATCACGTCCATCGGGGCATCAGGGGCAGTGATGGCCAACCGACCGGACGAGCCGATGTGCACGTTGAGCACCGTCTCGGTGTCGACCAGCGCGTCCCACACCGGCTTCCAGTACTCGAAGTCGTGGAAGCTCGGATAGCCCATCGCCGCGGGGTTCTCGGTGAAGGTCAGCGAGTGCACACCGCGGGCGGCGTTGCGCCGGATCTCGGCCGCACACGCCACCGGGTCCCAGATCACCGGCAGTGTCATCGGGATGAACCGCGCCGGATAAGCGCCACACCACTCCTCGACGTGCCAATCGTTGTACGCCTGTACCAACGCCAACGAGAACTCGTGATCATCGGTGGCGAACAACCGACCCGCGAAACCGGGAAACGACGGGAAGCACATCGACCCCAGGATGCCGCCGGCGTTCATGTCCTTGACCCGCTCGTCGACGTTGAAGCATCCCGGCCGGATCTCATCGAGGCCCTGGGGCTCCAGGCCGTACTCCTCCTTCGGGCGGCCGGCAACCGCGTTCAGCGCGACATTCGGGATCACCACGTCACGGAACTGCCAGGTGTCGCTGCCATCCGGGTTGTGGACCAGGCGCGGCGCCTCGTCCAGGTACTTCTTGGCCAAGTGGTTCCTGAACATGTCCGGCGGCTCGACGATGTGGTCGTCGACGCTGATCAGGATCATGTCGTCTTTGTTCACAACCGCTCCTTGTCCCCAACTGGCGGCACCGCCGCCACATTCTCTACTTTAGGAAACTAGACTCTCGCAGTACGAGAATCAACATGCCATCGGTCGCGCCAGTCCCCGGCACCTGCAGTTTTGGGGTTCAAACGGGCAATTCCATCGAACCACGCGGGCGCCGGCGCATTGACGTTTCAGGCAAAAGCTGGAAACCTGTTGGTCAAATACGAGAATGTGATTCTCACAAGCGAGAGCCGAGAGGGGGTGAGGTCCGGTGCGGGTAGCACCCCTGCCCCCCGACGAGTGGGACGACGACGTGATCACCGCGCTGTCCGGGTTCGTGTCCCCGGAACGCATGGAGCGCCGACAGGCCGGCACCGCGCTGGAAACCCTGGCCCGCCACCCGAAACTGACCCGGGCGTTCCTTCGGTTCAACGGCTATCTGCTGTTCGGTTCGACCCTGCCCGCGGGCCTGCGGGAGCTGGCCATCCTGCGGATCGCCCACCGCCGGAGTTGTGAGTACGAATGGGTGCACCACGCCGAGATGGCCGAACGCGAGGGCCTCTCCCCCGAGGCCATCGACAAGGTGCGGCGCAGTCAGGCCGACGACGAGTTGAGCCAGGCCGTACTCACCGCCGTGGACGAACTCGACGAACGATCCAACGTCTCCGACGCCACCTGGGCGGTGCTGTCGGAGCACCTCGACGAACGCCAACGCATGGACCTCGTCTTCACGATCGGCAGTTACGGCCTACTGGCCATGGCATTCAACACTTTTGGCGTGGTACCCGAACAGGAGAACTGACAGATGGCGCACTTTCCGAAACCCGAGGCCGGCAGCTGGACCGAGAACTGGCCCGAATTGGGCACAGCTCCGGTCGACTACACCGACTCGATCGATCCGGAACAGTGGAAGCTGGAGCAGCAGGCCATCTTCCGCAAGACCTGGCTGCACGTGGGCCGCGTCGAGCGGCTACCCAAGATCGGCAGCTATTTCACCCGCGAGATGCCGTCGGTCGGCACCGGTACATCGATCATCATCGTCAAGGACAAAGACGGAACCGTCCGGGCGTTCTACAACCTGTGCCGGCACCGCGGTAACAAACTCGTGTGGAATGACTATCCGGGCGAAGAGGTTTCGGGCAGCTGCCGCCAATTCACCTGCAAATACCACGCCTGGCGCTACGCGCTCAACGGCGACCTGACTTTCATCCAGCAGGAGCAGGAGTTCTTCGACGTCGACAAGGCCGACTACCCGCTCAAGTCGGTCCGCTGCGAGGTCTGGGAGGGCTTCATCTTCGTCAACTTCGACAACGACGCCGCGCCGCTGGGGGAATACCTTGGCGATTTCGCAAAAGGCTTGGAGGGCTACCCCTTTCACGAGATGACCGAGGTGTACAGCTACCGATCGGAGATCAAGGCGAACTGGAAGCTGTTCATCGACGCGTTCGTCGAGTTCTACCATGCACCGATCCTGCACATGAAACAGGCGACCAAGGAAGAAGCCGACAAGCTCGCCAAGGTCGGCTTCGAGGCGCTGCACTACGACATCAAGGATCAGCACTCGATGATCTCGTCCTGGGGCGGCATGAGCCCCCCCAAGGACCTGAACATGGTCAAGCCGATCGAACGGATCCTGCACAGCGGCCTGTTCGGCCCGTGGGACCGGCCCGACATCAAGGGCATCCTGCCCGACGAGCTGCCGCCCGCGGTCAACCCCGCGCGTCAGAAGACTTGGGGTCAGGACTCTTTCGAATTCTTCCCCAATTTCACTCTGCTGCTCTGGGTTCCGGGTTGGTACCTGACCTACAACTACTGGCCCACCGGTGTGGACACCCATATCTTCGAGGCCAACCTGTACTTCGTCCCGCCCAAGAACACCCGCCAGCGCCTGTCGCAGGAACTGGCGGCGGTGACCTTCAAGGAATACGCGCTGCAGGACGCCAACACTCTGGAGGCTACGCAGACCCAGATCGGAACCCGCGCGGTCACCGAGTTCCCACTGTGCGACCAGGAGATCCTGCTGCGGCACCTGCACCACACCGCGCACAAGTACGTCGACGAGTACAAGGCCTCCCAAGCCGTCAAGACCAATGGAGTCGCACATGTCTGAGACCACCGACGCCTTGCTGCCCGCCGAATTCGCCGATCTGGAGCGCTTTTCCGACTGGATACTGGCCACCGAACCGGAGCGCTACGCCAAGCGACTGGCCTCGTCCATGGCCGAGATGCAGGATCTGTACGACGTCGGGCTGGCCCGGCTGGAAGAGGTCATGGTGTATCTCGACGCGCGATTCCCGTTGCACGACATGCCCGAAGACGCCAAGCGGCTCATGCATCTGATGCAGTCCGTGGTCATGGTCAGCTTCCCGGTCGAGGTGTGGAAACAGCCCCGGGTACTCGACAGCGGCGCGGCCTGGGTGGAGTTGGTCCGCGAGCCGGTGGTCTGAGTCATGTTGACTCTCAAGGCGGCCGGCCTGGTCGACGTCGATGCCGGGACGATCATTCGTCCCGGCATCGTCCGTGTCGACTGCGAGCGCATTGTTGGGATCGGCGGCGAAATTCCCAAAGGTTCAGAGGTTCTCGACCTCGGCGACTCGATCCTGCTGCCGGGGCTGATGGACATGGAGGTGAACCTGCTCATGGGTGGCCGGGGGGAGAATCCAGGCCTGTCCCAGGTGCAGGACGATCCGCCCACCCGGGTACTGCGCGCGGTCGGCAATGCCAGACGTACGCTGCGGGCGGGATTCACCACAGTGCGTAATCTGGGGCTGTTCGTCAAGACCGGTGGGTATCTCCTCGACGTCGCGCTGGGCAACGCGATCGATGCGGGGTTGATCGAAGGGCCACGCATCGTGCCTGCGGGACATGCCATTACGCCGACCGGCGGGCACCTGGATCCGACCATGTTCGCCGGCTTCATGCCCGGCGTCCTGGAGCTGACCGTCGAGGAGGGCATCGCCAACGGGGTCGACGAGATCCGCAAGGCGGTGCGCTATCAGATCAAGCACGGCGCCCAGTTGATCAAGGTGTGCTGTTCCGGTGGCGTCATGTCGCTCACCGGAGAGGCCGGCGCGCAACACTATTCAGACGAAGAACTGCGGGTCATCGTCGACGAGGCGCACCGCCGTGGGCTGCGGGTGGCTGCGCACACCCACGGCGCCGAGGCCGTGAAGCATGCGGTGGCCTGCGGCATCGACTGCATCGAGCACGGCTTCCTGATGGATGACGAGGCCATCCAGATGCTGGTGGACAATGACCGGTTCCTGGTCACCACCCGCCGGCTGGCCCAGGCCATGGACGTATCCAAGGCACCGAAGGCATTGCAGGACAAGGCCGCCGAGATGTTCCCGAAAGCCCAGACTTCGATCAAGGCGGCCTACGAGGCCGGGGTGAAGATCGCCGTCGGCACCGACGCGCCGGCGATCCCGCACGGCCGCAACGCCGACGAACTGGTCACCCTGGTCGAGTGGGGCATGCCTCCGGCCGCCGTATTGCGCGCCGCAACGGTGGTGGCCGCGGACTTGATCAATGTCACTGACCGCGGCCGCCTGGCCGACGGGATGCTGGCCGACATCATCGCCGTCCCGGGCGATCCACTCCAGGACATTACCGTTACACAGCACGTGAATTTTGTAATGAAGGGCGGTAAGGTCTTTCGTAATGAGTACGCCACCTAGAACTGACGATCTGGTCGAGATCCAACAGTTGCTCGCCAAGTACGCCGTGACCATCACGCAGGGCGACATCGAAGGTCTCGTCAGCGTTTTCACCCCAGACGGCACCTACAGTGCCTTCGGCGACACCTATGCACTGGAACGGTTTCCAGTGCTGGTCGATGCCGCACCCAAAGGTCTGTTCATGACCGGTGTGCCACTGGTCGAGTTCGATGCCGACGACCCGGATGCTGCCATTGGCACCCAGACGTTGTGCTTCATCGAGCATTCGGCACACGAGATGCGGATCGGCTACTACCGCGACACCTACCGTCGCACCGCGGACGGCTGGCGGCTGAAAACCCGTGCCATGACCTTCATCCGGCGCAACGGTGATCACGATCATGGCAAGCCACATGCGATCGGCCGGCCTCCGGCCGATGTCGCCGGCCAAGCGGCTCCGACCTCATGACCGACCTTCACGACCCCGCCATCTTCCGTGTCGCACTGCAAGCCTGGCTGGCCGAGAACGACCTGACCCCACCCGACGATCATTCGTTGGACGGCCATATGCGCCAATTCGCGCGCGTGCAGAGGGCGCTGTACCAGGGCGGTTGGAGCCGGTACGGCTGGCCCGAGCACGCCGGCGGTCTGGGCGGCCCGGCCATGCTTCGGGCCATCGTCGGCGAAGAGGTGGTAGGCCGCCGACTTGCCGAGCCGGGTCCCTACTCGATGCTCGAGGTGCTGGCGCCGACCATGATCGATTACGCCACTGCCGAATTGGCCGCCGAGATGGTGCCCAAGCTGCTCAGCGGCGAAGAGCAGTGGTGCCAAGGATTTTCCGAACCCGGCTCGGGCAGTGACCTGGCGTCGATCACCACCCGCGCAGTGCCGGACGCGGAGGGTCAGCGCTACACCATCAACGGTCAGAAGGTGTGGACCAGCTTCGCGCAGTACTCCCACAGGTGCATCCTGCTGACCCGCACCGGCGAGGGCCACGCTGGAATCACCGCGTTCTTCGTCGACCTGGACACCCCGGGCATCACGGTGCGGCCGCTGCACACCATGCACGGGGTCGACGAGTTCTGCGAGGTGTATTTCGATGACGTCGTGGTCGACTCCAGCCGAATGCTCGGAAAGGTCGGCGACGGTTGGAAATTGGCGATGGACCTACTGCCCTATGAACGCTCGACGTGCTTCTGGCAGCGCATCGCTTATCTGTATTCACGATTCGACGCATTGATCGGCAAGGTCCGCGGCGCCGGCATCGGCGTCGATGACGAGTTGGGTGAGGCGTTCCTGGCGCTGCACACCCTGCGCTGCCGATCGTTGGTCACCCAGCAACGGCTGGCTGCCGGACACAAGCTCGGCCCGGACACCTCGATCGACAAAGTGCTATTGGCCGACGCCGAACAGAAGCTCTACGACACCGCACGAGACCTGTTGCCCGGCACCATCGAACTGTCCGATGACGACTGGCGTGCCGAATTCCTGTATTCGCGTGCGGCCACCATCTATGGCGGTACCGCCGAGGTACAACGCAACATCATCGCCCGTCGACTGCTGGATCTCGGGAAGGAGTGACTGCCATGGATGCCGAATCGTTGGGGTTGCTCGAAGGCACCCTGCGCAAGACCATGCTCTCGTCGTCCGGTGCCGAGTTGGACGCCGCGCTGGCCGACCTCGGCTGGGCAGACATGCTGGCCGAGATGCCCGACGTCGCGATCCCCCTCGTGTTCCGACTCTTGGGCGAAACCGGTTCGCATGCTTCGGTTGTCAACGATGTGCTGCTGGAGACCATCGGCGGCCTGCCCGGCGGCACTCCACCGATGCCGTACGCCGGTGGCGGCTGGGTGATCTGGGAACAGATTCCCCGCGCGGACATCGCAGTGCTCGGTGGGCTGCCGCTACGGCAGGTGCCTGACGGCGAACTGATGCGGATGAGCGAAGCCCGCAAGGCACTGGGCTGGTGGCTGATCGGGTCCGCACGCGCGATGTTGGCGCTGGCACGTCAACACGCGCTGGACCGGGTGCAGTTCGGCAAACCGATCGCGTCGTTCCAGGCCGTGCGGCATCGGCTGGCGGAGACCTTGGTGGCCATCGAAGGCGCGGAGGCAACCCTGTCGTTGCCCGACGCCGAAAGCCCTGACCTGACCGCGCTGCTCGCCAAGGCCGCCGCGGGCAAAGCCGCGCTGACCGCCGCCAAGCACTGCCAGCAGGTGCTCGGCGGCATCGGCTTCACCGCAGAACACGAGTTGCACATCCATGTGAAGCGCACGCTGGTGATCGACGGATTACTGGGTAGCTCAAGAGAACTCACCAAGAAGGCCGGTGCAGGCCTTCGGGCCCGCGGCTCCGCTCCTCGCCTCGCCCCGCTCTAGCACCCCTCCGCCCCGAAGGGGAACGCCACTTTTCAGGCAGCCCTACTTTTCGGACGCGAATGAGAATACAATTCTCGCCATGGGAAAGCTTCGATCTCGGACACGTGGTCGACGAGGAGGTCCAGCGCGCCGATGGCAAGACTATCTCCGGTACAGTTCATCCATGCTCTCCCTGATCGACCTGCAGCTGAGCCGCTGGTGACGACCACCCCCAGCGACGAACCCGCCTGGAAACAACGCGCGGTTGAACGGTCGATCAAGACGGCCAAGCTGCGTGCCGCGCAGCGCGTGCAGCGGTTCCTCGACGCGGCCCAGGCCATCATCATCGAGAAGGGCAGCACCGACTTCACCGTCCAGGAAGTCGTCGACCGTTCACGGCAGTCGCTGCGCAGCTTCTACCTGCAGTTCGATGGCAAGCACGAGCTGCTGCTGGCACTGTTCGAGGATGCACTGAGCCGCTCAGCCGACCAGATCCGGGCAGCCACTGCAGGCCAGACCGATCCGATCGAGCGACTCAAGGTTGCCGTTCAATTGCTGTTCGAGTCGTCTCGTCCCGACCCAACCGCCCGTCGCCCCCTCTTCACCGACTTTGCGCCGCGCCTGCTGGTCTCGCACCCGTCCGAGGTCAAGATCGCCCACGCGCCGCTAGTGGCCTTGCTGACCGAACTCATGGAAGAGGCCTCGGAGGCAGGCGTACTGCGGTCCGGCATCAATGCCCGACGGATGGCCGCGATGACGATGCAGACCGTCATGTTTGTTGCGCAGTCAAGCAGCTCCGATGACGCCTCCATCAAGCCGATCACAGCTGATGAAGTGTGGGACTTCTGCGCCCACGGATTCGCCGCGGACTAACCCGAGAATCGCATTCTCGGGACCGAGAGCTCTACCGCCAGCGGACGCCTGAGCCAACGTGAGATCGCCGGCCAACATGGCAGTGTTCTCACCATATGCGTGGCATCCATAGCGTCGGCCCCTCCTGATCGAGCACGCACGTCGGCCGCACCCTTCTGCGACCAGAACCCCTACCAACCCCTTGTCGACTGACGGGAACAGTCCCCTTTAACGCACGAGCGTTGCGATTAATCGGGCATCACGCTAACCTGGAACTAACGCATTGATCGCGCGTTAATGACTTCGTTGCGCGACAACAAACCCGAAAGACCCGAACACGAGGTACTTACTTGATGGTCACGGCGAATGGCTAAGGCACTCAAGCAATTTAGCCTGCCGGGGGCCGACGATCCCGTGGGTGATACCGCCGAAAACCGAGATGGCAACGGCCCGCGCCTGCAATCGATTCCACGAATCAGGCAGCGGCCCAACAGCCCTCGCCAACTGCACCCACCGCCGCGCCGTCGCCCACAATACGGAAGGAGACCGCATGCCCACCCCACCTGAACTTGACGCGCTCACCGCGGAACAGCGAGCGGTCTACGAGCGCTTTCCCGCCAACCTGATGCGGTATCTCGTCCTGGCCCAGGCATCGGCAGGACTGTATCTAGATCTGGGAATATCATTCCGCTACTCGACACTGACACCCCAAGACCGCGAATGCGTCATCCTGCGGGTCGGTAGCATCCTCGACAATCCCTACGAGGCAATGCAGCACACTGACATCGCCCGTTCGCTGGGCGTCGGCGACGCCGTTATCGACAAACTGCTCAGCAAGGCCACCGACTTTCAGGACCCTCGGCTCGGGCGCTTGGTGACCTATGTCGACGCAGCAGTCACCAACACGGTCTGCCCCGAGATGGTCGAGGCCCTCACAAGCGATTTCACCGACCGGCAGATCGCCGAGATCGCCCTTCTCACTGGTCATTACGTGATGACGTCGATCTTCCTGAAATCACTGAACGTGCCCCTGGATGCGGGTCCGACCTCATGGGGCGACGTACCGCAGTAGCCGCGCCAACACCACCGTCCGTATACGAAAGAGAAACCCATGACCGACAACCAGAAGCCCACCGACGAGGACGAGGCGATCCTGCGGCGATACATCGCCGAATGCTCCAACTGGGGACGGTGGGGCGAGGACGACCAAATGGGTACCTGGAACCTGGTAGGGCCTGATCAGCTCCGTCATGCCGCTTCTTTGGTGAAGCAGGGCAAGTCGATTCCGTTGTCGCTGCCGTACGACCAGAGTGGCCCGCAGACCGGGCAGTGGGGCCGCTTCAATCCGGTCTTGTACTCGTCGCTGACCGGGACCGATGTGGTCACCGGGCAGCAAGACATTGTGGCCATGGGACTTTCACCACGCCCCGGTATCGGGTTCTCCGACCACACCGTGATCATGCCGACGCAGTCGGGCACCCAGTGGGACTGCCTGAACCATGTGTTCTGGGAAGGCAAGATGTACAACAACCGTCCCGCCGAGGAGGTTTCGGCCACCGCATCGGCGCACAACGCAGTCGAGCATGTCGCGGATAAGGGCATTGCCCGGGGCGTCTTGGCCGATATCGCACGATACAAAGGCGTCGATTCGCTCGACCCGGGGTACGCCATCACCAGTGATGACATCGAAGGATTCCTCGACAGCAAGGGCATCGAACTACTGGCCGGAGACGCCTTGCTGGTGCGTACCGGTTTCCTGGGGGCACGACGCGGCAATTGGGGTGACTATGCCGGCGGCGATGCGCCGGGAATCTCCCTGCACGCGGCGCCATGGCTGCGCCACAAGGACCTCTCCGCGATCGCCTCCGACACCTGGGGCCTGGAAGTGCGGCCCAACGAGATCGCCTACTTCCAGCCTCTCCACGTCGTGCTGCTCGTCCACGCCGGCATGGCCTTCGGTGAGATCTTCGACCTCGAAGCGCTCGCCGAGGACTGCGCGCGGGACGGCGTGTATGAATTCATGTTGGCCGCCCCACACCTGCCGATAACTGGTGCCTCCGGCACCCCAGTCGGGGCGTTGGCGCTGAAATAGGCTGCGCGGCCTATTGATAGTAGGTCGGGCGGCGGACGGTGTAGTGCTCCTCCAGGGCTTTGATCTCCTCGGCGGTGAGGGTCAGATCGACTGCCGCGGCGGCATCCACGAGGTGATCGGTCTTCGTCGCGCCGACGATCGGTGCATCCACGACGGGGTTCTTCAGCACCCAGGCCATCGCCACTTGTGCCATCGAGACGCCACGGTCGCGGCCAATGCGTTCGACTGCGTCCACCACCTTCTTGTCCGCGTCCAAGATCGTTGGGGTGCCGTAGATATCGCGGCGACGTGCCTCCGACTCTGCCCCGCGAGCGGTGGGGCGATCACTCCCCCACGGGCGGGTCAGGAATCCGCCGCTCAACGGGCTCCATGGGATTGAGCCGACATTTTGGTCGGCCAGCAGCGGGAACATCTCGCGTTCCTCTTCCCGCTGCAGCAGGTGGTATTGATCCTGCATGGAGATGAACGGTGTCCATCCGTGCAGCCGTGCGGCGTGTTGCATCTTCCCGAATTGCCATGCCCACATCGACGACGCGCCGAGGTATCGCGCCTTGCCGGCTTTGACCACGTCGTGAAGTGCCTCCATGGTCTCCTCGACCGGTGTGTCCGGGTCGAAACGGTGGATCTGATAGAGATCGATGTAGTCGGTGCCAAGGCGACGCAGTGAGGCGTCGACTTGTTCGAAGACGGCCCGGCGCGACAAGCCATGTCCGCCAGGGCCGTCACCGACCGGGGCCCATAGCTTGGTGGCGAGCACCACGTGGTCGCGGCGGGTGTACTTGGCGATCGCGGCGCCGGTGATCTCTTCGCTGGAACCCGCACTGTAGTTATTGGCGGTATCCCAGAACGTGATACCAAGGTCGACTGCTGTTCGGAAGATCGGCTCGGCCCGGTCCTCATCTAGCGCCCAATCGCGGCCGGCGCTGGGCCGACCGAAGCTCATACATCCCAGCGCAATCCTGCTGACCTGAAGCCCCGAATTGCCAAGTCGCGTGTATTCCATGCCGATCCTTCGTTAGTGCCAGGTCCCGACCCGTGACCAATAGTACGTATACGTATTATACGTGTACGTACTATTGTGGCACTGACTATAGTCGCGTGATGGCGAAGACCACAAAGGTCAAAAGGGGGAATCTGTCCGACAGCCCCGTGCACCAGCTGCGTCGCGCGAACCAGGCAGTGTCAGCCATCTGGCTGCAACATCTTCCCGACCTGACGCCACCACAGTTCTCGGTCCTGTTCGCGCTCTCCGAACACGATGAGCTGTCGCAGTCAGAGCTCGGCGCGCTCACATCGTTGGATACGTCGACCCTTACCGCACTGCTGGACCGGCTCGAGGGCCGCGATCTGATCAGCAAGACCATCGATCCAGCCAACCGGCGCCGACGGCAGATATCCATCACCGCGACCGGGCTACGACAGCTCAGCCAGGCGCACGCCCCGGTGAGGAAAACCCACGAGTGGATCGCCGAGGTGCTAGGTGAGACCGAGGCACGACAACTGGTCGAGACTCTGCACACCCTCGCAGACGCCGCGCGGGACCACACACCGCCGACGTAAGGTCGGCTACTCCCCGCTCGGCGCGAGGGCGGCGAGGGTGCGGTCGAGCCAGTCGAGAATGATCGGGAACACTTCGGGCAGTTTGGAAACCGCGCAGTGCCCGGTGTCGGGGACAAGTTCGACCGTGGTGTCGCGGCGACCCTGGAACACCAGGGTGTCGCGTTGTGGGACGTGGACGTCGTCGGCTCCGTTGATGACCAACATCGGGACATTGCGGTCCTGGTCGAGTAGCGGACGCAACGAGAACTCTCGCAAAGCCTTTGTCAGTTCTTCAAAACTGGGCGGTGTATCGAATCCCAGTGCGTTACCGACGATTCCGTCCATACCGAACGACGGCGCGTCGCGGTCACCACCAAAGGCGTCTTCGACCGGGCCACCCAACACCACGGCGGCGTCCACGTCACCGTCCAGGCCGGATCGGGCCGAATAGTGCCCACCCATCGAAATTCCGATGTGCCCAACGATGCCATTACCGAGGGGCCGGGCGAAATCGACGATGCCGCGAATGATTTCCGCGCCGCCCGAACTGGTCATCGGTACCGCCGATTCGCCGGTGCCCACGATGTCGAAAGCCACCACCCGCACACTCAGGCGGGCTGCCGTCAGGACCAGCAGTCCATGCACGTCCATCTTCCAGCTGTCGACACCTCCGCTGGCGATGACGACCGGCCGGTCAGCGGGCAGGTCGTATGGCGTGTACACATGCACCGGCACCTCGGTGGTGCCACCGCGATACGGCAGCTCCAACACGTGACGTTCGAATTGCACTCCGAACCCGGGGGCCGCAAGCTGGTACTGCTCAAGCTGATTGGCGAGAGCTTGACGTTTGGCATCGTCGGCCAGAGTCGGGAACTTCGCCCACCCGTAGGCCAGCGCCGCGGCCTGGTGCGAGCCAGCTGCCGCATAGGTCGCGGCCAGTCGTGACCATTCGGGGACCCATCCACCGGCGGTGTCCGCCCACATGTCGGTGATCGCAGCACCCACGGCCTCGACATCGTCCGCCGGCAATCCGGTGTTGACCATCTGTGGGTGCCGCTCACCGAACAGTGCGTGTACGTCCAGTGGCCATTGGTACGACATGACAGCTCTCCCTAGGTCCCGCATCATTAAAGCTCGATTATTGCTTTAGTGGAAGTTACGCCCAATCGTGCATTAATGCAAGATCTCTGCATTAATGCAGGGTGGGGTTCGATCGACCGACGGGTCTCGGCACGCCGATCTGGATGACGGGAAATTACCTACGATGGGAGCCCGTACCGCGCGGGGAAGCAGCGTCCGCTTCGCGGCGGCGCATCGGCCTAAATGTTGTTTTCCCTGATCATGTTTCAGAGTTGTGCAGATTTCAGGAACCGCCGCCGGCAACGGGGTACACGCCACCGGTGGCATACGGAACCTCGTCGCTCAGCAGGAATGCCACCATCGCCGCGACCTCATCGGGTCGGCCGAAACGCCCCATCGGTATCGCCGCCGCCATGGTCTTACGACCGGCGTCATCTAGCTGCTGCATCATTGGAGTATCGATGGGCCCTGGCATGACCGCGTTGACACGTGTTCCCGTCCAAGCGGTTTCGATCGCGGCGGTGCGGGTCAGGCTGATCACCGCCGCCTTGGTCGAGCCGTACGCACCCAGCAGCGGTGTGGGTCTCTCGACGGTCAACGATGTCGTGTTGACGATATTCGCGGGCGTGCCCGCGGCACGGGAGATGCGCAACATCTCCCGTAAATTCAGGAAGACACCCACGTAGTTGATGGCAACCAGCCGTTGGAAGGTGACGAGGTCCTGGTCGACGAGCATGCTGTACGGACCGATGCCGGCATTGTTGTACAGCGCATTGACGTGGCCGAAGTGTCGCGCGGCCTCGCCAAAGTAACGCTGAACGTCGGCTTCAGAAGACACGTCGCCACCCAAACCGATTGCCCCACCACCGATTTCAGCCGCCGCCTCGGCCGCCTCCTCACCGTCGATGTCGATGACCACGACGCGGGCACCTTCTGATGTCAGTCGCTCTGCGGTTGCGCGTCCGATGCCGCTCGCGCCCCCGGTGACGATGGCGACCTTCTTGTCGAGGCCTTTCATGTGGATCCCTTCCCGTGTTGTGTCGGCGCCGCTAGCCGGCTAGTTTCGGTTCGATGTCGTCGTAACCGCTTGCGGCATAAAGGCTGTCGCGGGCACGGACGAGATCGGTGCGAATACTTGCAGTGTCGATGTCGACAAGCCGGCCGCCACGCTTGACGAACTTGCCGTCCACCATGACCGCGTCTACGTTGCCGCGGTTGGCGGCGCTCACGACGGCGCTCAGCAGGTTCCCCAACGGCCAGAGGTTGGAGTCGGAGGCTCGCAGCAGGATGAGGTCGGCGCGCTTTCCCGGAGTGAGGGAACCTACGTGGTCTTCGAGCCAGCAGTTCCTGGCCGCTACCGACGTGACCGCCGCCAAGGCTTCGCGTGCGGAGATGCGGTCCCCGTGTGTCATCACGACGTCACCGTTGAGGTGGCGGGCGTGTCCGTAGTCGTTGCGTTCGAGGAACAGCCCGACGCGCGCTTCCTCGAACAGATCGCCACTGGCGGTAGCGATCGCATCTGCGCCGAAGCACGGGGCCAGGCCGTTCTTGCGCATGCGCTCCGACGGTGACGCGCCGAAGTTGAGTGCGGCATCGACGGCTGGGCAGGAGACCGCCCGTCCGTCATGCTCGGCGAGCAAGCGGAACTCCTCGTCGGTCGTGGTGCAACAGTGCACGAAGCTCATATCCGAACCGAGTAGACCCTCCTCGGCCAGCCGTTTGATCGACTCTTTCGCCGGGCCCAGCGCAACACCGGTGTGAAAGCTCATCGGGACGCCCATCGCGCGTGCAGCGGCAATGTCGTCACGGGTGATTTCCAGAGTCGTGAAGTCGAGCCCCTGCAGCGCGAGCGCGAACGTGAGCCGTTTGTCGTCGGACGAGAAGTACTGACGCCGCAACTGCGCTGCATGGTCCCAGGAGGCCGAGCCAAATTTGCCTGCGAACTCGTCGAGCTTCTGCCGCATCGAGGCGCCGTAGGCGAAGACCGCGCGCATCGGCATGTCCAGGTGGGCTTGGACTGCAGCCTCGGCAAGCTCCGGGGTGTTGATGACGTGGCACCAGTCGAACACCGTGGTGACGCCGGACTCCAGCGCATTCGCGATGCCGGCGCGGGTGAAGGCGTACAGCACATCTGGGGTGAACGCGGGGCCGAGCTTGCTCCACGCCGCGAGCGCTTCGCCGGCCGCCTCGTCCATACCGGTACCGCGCACGCCCGAGTACCACAGATGGCGATGAGCATCGATGAGCCCGGGCATGATGATCGCATCGGATGCGTCGACCACATCGCAGCCGGTCTCCCCGACCGAATCGCCGACATGGGTGATCACGCCGTCTTCGACGAGCACGTCGCCCCGGCGGAAGTCGCCGACCGACGGATCCATGCTCAAAATGGCACCGTCCTTGAACAGTGTCTTGGTCATATCGTGTGGCCCTCTCTTCGCCGTTAATGCAATACTCGTGCATTAACGGCGACACTAGGCCGCGTCGATCGGTAACGCAATAGTCATGCATTAATATGTGGACGATGAGCGACGTCGAAACCCAGACGCAGATCAAGCGCCGTACCGGCGGGCGCTCCGCGCGGGTTCGCGCCGCGGTACTGCAAGCGACACAAGACGTCATCGCCGAACGGGGACCAAAAGGCGTGTCGATCAGTGAGATCGCACGGGCGGCCGGCGTGCACGGCTCCTCGATCTTGCGACGCTGGGGATCGGTAGAGAACCTGATCCTGGATGCGCTGCTGGACTACAGCCAATCGGAACGAGCTGCCCCAAACACCGGAACGTTGCGTACCGATCTCATAGCGCTCGCGCAGCGAGTCCAGGCCAGCCTGGACAAACCCCTTGGCACGGCACTGTCTCGCGCGATGGCCGTGGCCGACGATGATCCAGCGCTCGCCGACAGCCGTGCCCAGTACTGGCAGTCCCGCGTCGACGCAGCCAGCGCAATCTTCGAGCGCGCCACCGATCGCGGCGAACTGCCCGCCGGTGCCGACCCCCGCCTCGTTCTCGAATTGCTTGTCGCGCCGCTACATACGCGCGCGCTGATTACCCGCTGGCCGGTCGACGACGGTGTCATCGAGCAGATCGTCGACGCCCTCCTCCGTGGCGTGTCCAGCCCGTAAGGCACGCCATCAACTCTTAACGCTCTAGCATTGCATTAAGCGCCCGGCTCACGGTACAGTCCGCTTTTAACGCAGAATTCTTGCGTTAACGCGGACTGATGACCGAAGGAGTCATAGCGCGATGACGACTCCACAGCACGCAATAGCCGACGGCCAAGTCCGCGCTCCGCTCAACACCGACAAGAACCCGCCGTACAAGATCGCCGGCTTTGCCCTGGCCGTGATCATGTCCATCGTGCTGGCCGTGACCTGGGCCCAGTTCCGCGGCTACTTCGACACCAAGGCCCAGCTGTACGTGCTGGCCAGTCGTTCCGGGCTTTCGATGGATGCGGGTTCGAAGGTCACCTACAACGGGGTGCCGATCGGCCGGCTGAAGGCCGCCGAAGCGATCACCGGTGACGGCGAGAAGCCCGAGGCCCGCCTGGTGCTCAACGTCGATCCCGAGTATCTGGACCTGTTGCCCCGCAATGTGGACGTCAAGCTGCTTGCCACCACGGCCTTCGGCAACAAGTACATCGCCTTCACCTCACCCCCGGCCCCCTCACCGCAGCGGCTCAAGAGCGGTGACGTGGTCGACGCGGTCAGCGTCACCACCGAGTTCAACACGCTGTTCGAGACCATCACCGCGATCTCCGAGCAGATCGATCCGATCAAGCTGAACCAGACGTTGACCGCGGCCGCGCAAGCGCTCGACGGGCTGGGCGACAAGTTCGGTCAGTCGCTGGTCAACGGCAACACCATCCTGGCCGACCTGAACCAGCGGATGCCCTCGTTCCGACACGACACCAGGGGCTTCGCCGACCTGGCCGACGTGTACGCCAAGGCGTCACCGGACCTGTGGGACGGCCTGAAGAGCGCGGTGACTACCGCGCACACCTTCAATGATCAGCGCGGCAACGTCGATCAAGCGCTGATGGCCTCGGTCGGGTTCGGCAACACCGGCGGCGACACCTTCGAACGCGGCGCGCCGTACCTGGTCCGTGGGGCCCAGGACCTGCTGCCGACCTCTCAGTTGCTCGACAAGTACAGCCCCGAATTGGACTGCATGATCCGCGGTTTCGCGAGGGGCGCACAGGCGTTGAATAGGGCCCTGGGCGCCAACGGTTACTCGATGACGAGTCACACCGAACTCGGCGGCGCGGGGAACCGCTACGTCTATCCGGACAACCTGCCCCGGACCAACGCCTCAGGTGGCCCCGAGGGCCGGCCGGGTTGCTGGACCGTCACCAAGGACATCTGGCCGATGCCGTACACGGTGATCGATACCGGCGCCTCCATCGCGCCCTACAACCACTTGGGTCTCGGTTCGCCGTTCGCGTCCGACTACATCTGGGGCCGTCAAATCGGGGAGAACACAATCAACCCATGAAGCCACCGCTCCGTCGACCCACTCCTGTGGCGAACTCTCTTGTCTCAGTTGAGATTCAGTGTCACTCCAGTTCCGCGGATTGTTCGGATCGCGGAGCACACCTCCAGACCTTAACGCTAAAACATTGCATTAAGGCCGCCGCTGGCGGTACTGTCCGCTCTTGACGCGGAATTCTTGTGTCAACGGGGACTGATGACCGAAGGAGTCGCCATGCCGACCGTGCTCTGGGAACCGCACGATGCCGCAGGCACCGAGATCGTCCGCTACATCGAATGGCTTTGTCGCCGTGGCTATATCGGCGAAACCTTCAGCGACTACGCAAGCTTGTGGGAATGGTCCACGTCCGACACCGATCGCTTCTGGACCTCGATCTGGCAGTTCTTCGACATCCAAGCCGACGGTGAAGCGACTCCGGTGCTCGCCGATCGCAGCATGCCCGGCGCTCGCTGGTTCCCCAAAACCCGGCTGAACTACGCCGAACACGCCGTGTCCAACGGACGCCCCGCCAGTGCGCCCGCAGTAATCGCACACGCCGAATCAGGCAGTGGCACAGTCAGACTCACGTACGGTGAGCTGCGTGACCAAGTTGCGCGCGCCCGCGCGGGACTTCATGCACTCGGAGTACGCCCCGGTGACCGCGTAGCGGCCTACCTGCCCAACATCGCCGAGACCGTCGTTGCGTTTCTCGCCACCGCGAGCCTGGGTGCGGTGTGGTCTTGCTGCCCACCGGAATTCGGCACCCGAGCCGTCATCGACCGCCTGGGCCAGATCGAGCCGACGGTGCTCCTCGTCGTTGACGGCTACACCTTCGGCGGCAAGACCATCGACCGACGCCCCGAACACGCCGTTCTCATCAACGCGATCCCCTCGATCCGAACAACCGTGTACGTACCCTCGGCATTCGACGACACCGCACCGGACGGGATGCTCGCGTGGTCTGAATTGCTTTCCAAGCAAGGACCTTTGGCATTCGATCGCGTCCCGTTCGACCACCCACTCTATGTGCTGTATTCCTCGGGCACCACCGGCCGACCGAAGCCCATCGTGCACGGCCACGGCGGGATGCTGCTCACGCATCTGAAAGACAATGTGCTGCACCTGGACATCAAGCCCGGCGATCGCCTCTTCTGGTACACCACCACCGGCTGGATGATGTGGAACACCGTGGTGTCGGGCCTGGTGGCCGGCGCAACCATCGTTCTGTACGACGGCAACCCCACCTACCCGGACTTCGGGCCGCTCTGGCAGGTGGCGGCCGCCGAGTCGGTCACCCATTTCGGGCTCAGCGCCTCATTCATCATGGGCTGCCGGGCCGCTGCCATCGAGCCCAAGAACTTTGGTGACCTTGCCGCACTACGCTTTGTCGGTTCCACAGGCTCGCCCCTGCCTCCCGACGGTTACGTCTGGGTCTACGAGCACCTGGACGCCAAAGTCCTCCTGGGCTCGGTCAGTGGCGGCACCGACGTGTGCTCCGTGCTTGTCGGAAGTTCGCCACTCACCCCGGTGTGGTCCGGCGAAATGTCTTGTCGTGCACTGGGCATACCTGTTGATTCGTTCGACACGGACGGCAACTCGGTGATCGACGCCGACGGCGAACTCGTCATCACCGGGCCCATCCCCGCGATGCCGGTAGCCCTCTACAACGATCGTGACGGCTCCCGCTATCGCAACACCTGGTTCGACACCTATCCCGGGATCTGGCGACAAGGCGATTGGATCACCATCACCAGCCGAGGCTCGGCCATCATCAATGGCCGCTCCGATGCCACTCTCAACCGCGGCGGCGTGCGCCTGGGCACCGCAGAGTTCTACAACGTGCTTGAGAGCCTGGACGAAATCAGCGATAGCCTCGTCGTCCATCTCGATGACCCGACAACCGGACATGGTCAGCTCATTCTGTTCGCCGTACCCACAGACCCCGCCGCGCACGAAGCTGAACTGCACACGCGCATCAAGCGCGCTTTACGCCAGAACCTCTCGCCCCGTCACGTCCCCGACCGGATCGTGACCGCCCCAGACATCCCGTACACCCGCACCGGCAAAAAGCTCGAAATCCCCGTCAAACGACTCCTGCAAGGCGCGGACCCAGACAGCGTCGCAAGCCCAGACGCCCTGCGAAACCCTGACAGTCTCGCGTTCTATCGACCCGCACTACTACGCGGGCCCAAATAGTCACGCCCACTCCGTAAGCGAGGCGAACGAACCAGCGCTTCGCGTAGATCGGCGAACTATCCTGTTGCACAATTACTTTGGCGACAGATACGGACATTCCGGCACGCACCCCAAACCGGACTCATCTAAGCGGGGTGTACAAACCGCCCGAAACTGCAGATGCCATTGACACAGCAGGACCACCGGTGACAGAGTGCTGAGCATGTGCACAGCAACGCGCGTGTGAAGCGTCCGTATGCGCCACATCCATCACGAGCCGGGAGCAAGGAGTCCACGATGGCAGGACGGGTTGAGGGCAAGGTCGCATTCATCACGGGCGCGGCCCGCGGCCAGGGTCGCAGCCACGCAGTGCGACTGGCAGAGGAAGGCGCCGACATCATCGCGGTCGATATCTGCGCGCCGATCCGGCCCGGTGTCGACACCGCCATTCCGGCCTCGACGCCCGATGATCTGGCCGAGACAGCCGAGCTGGTCAAGAATCTCGGGCGCCGTATCGTCACCGCTCAGGTCGATGTGCGCGATGCCCCCGCCGTCAAGGATGCGGTCGACAGCGGCGTGGAAACCCTTGGGCGCCTTGATATCATCGTTGCCAACGCCGGCATCGGCAACGGTGGCGACGTCCTGCACGAGACCAGCGAGCTGGACTGGGACGAGATGATCGACATCAACCTCTCCGGAGTCTGGAAGTCGGTCAAAGCCGGTGTGCCCCACCTGATCGCCGGTGGTCGCGGTGGCTCGATCGTTCTCACCAGCTCGGTCGGCGGCCTCAAGGCCTACCCGCACTGCGGCAACTACGTCTCGGCCAAGCACGGCGTCGTGGGCCTGATGCGCGGCTTCGCGGTTGAATTGGGCCACCACAACATTCGGTGCAACACCGTGCACCCGACCCACGTGAGCACCCAGATGCTGCACAACGAGGGCACCTTCAAGATGTTCCGTCCAGACCTGGAGAACCCGGGTCCCGACGACATGGCCCCGATCTGCCAGATGTTCCACACCCTGCCCATCCCGTGGGTGGACGCCGTCGACATCAGCAACGCTGTACTGTTCCTGGCCTCCGACGAGGCCCGCTACATCACCGGCGTCACCCTGCCAGTCGACGCCGGCAGCTGCCTGAAGTAATCCCGGGACAGGCTGCCTGCCGAGCCTGGCCGCTGACGACTAGGCGGCGAAGCTATCCAGTTGGACGCTCTGATAGGCGGCCCGCAGCCGCTCGTAGCGATAGCGGTTGTACGCCAACGGATCAAGGACCAGGCGTTTGGGCAGGTGCCGCCACGCCAAACGCAGCGCCATGAGGTAGCAGGCATACTCCAGCCGCACAGTCCCAGTCTGCCGGACGTCCAGCAGTTCGCGCATCTTCGCGTGCGCCAGCCGCTGTCCCAACACTTTCGGCGGCCTCAGCGCAATGGGTACCACCAGATTCCATACCGGTGCGACGAGGTCGCGCACCGGTTTCGGCAGCAACTCAGGCACCGGGACCGCATCGAAGCTTTCGTCGGCGTACTGCAGGAACGAGTTGTCTGCCAGTTTTTCCGCGGCCACGCGGTCGTAGTACGACAGCATGTCGGGCAGCGTTTCCGGCAGCTTGGCACGAGCACTGGGCAGCTCCAGATAGCTCAGCATCCACCGCAGCGTCTGATACACGGCCTCCCGCTGCTCGTCGTCGAGATCCTCACCCCGGACCGCAACATAGCCCCGATAGAAGAGATTCAAGGAGCTGACGGCGATCCAGTTCCATAATTCCGGATCGAGCGCGCTGAACCTGGTGCCCTCGAACTCGCCATTGCCGGCACCACGCACCGCGGCATGTAGACGCTTGAGTTCGTCTGTGTCCCAACGCCGGTCAGAATCGTCCCCGAACAGCATGAGCATGCCGAACGTGAATGATCGGACGCCCCGATCGGTGAAGTTCTGCCGGAAGCGCCCGGAGTGGTCCACTGCGGCGGCGATCGGTCGATAGGCAACCTGGTCGAGAGCCAAACGCCCGAACAGGCCGAGGCTGAACGGAGATCCCAACCACCACCTGACATCGGCCGCCAGTGCAGCATGCGGCCGGCTCGGATGCCACGGCTCAACCTCGGTCGCCAACTCCCCGTGCGACACCTTCGTTGTCATCATCGACCCAATCTGTCATCACTCGTTGATAGATTGAGGCGACCGTAACCATCTGTCCACGGGTGTGTCAAGATATTGCTCGTGACCGGACCTCGCACCTACGGCGGGCGCAGCGGCATCGACCGTATTGCGGAGCGCCGCGGACGGTTTGTGGCTGCAGGCTTGGAGCTGATGGGTACCAAGGGCATCGCAGCCACCACCCTTCGTGGCGTAGCGGCATTGTCAGGTGTGGCGGCGCGGTATTTCGCCGAATCCTTCGGCTCGATCGAGGAACTGCACGTCGCGGTCTTCGACCAGATCACCAACGAGATCGAGTCCCAGGGCATGGCCGCCATCGCCGCTGCGCCGGCCAGACCCAGAGCGCAGGCGAGGGCTGCCCTCTCGACGGTGATCGATCTACTGCTCGATGACCGGCGCAAGGGGCAGATCATCCTGATTGAATCCGCATCCTCGGCCACCTTGGGCCGGCGCCGGCTGGCCGAGGCCCACCACTTCGCCACCCTGATAGGCATAGTTGCCAAGAACGCTGCCAACGCCGAACTGCTGGACATTCAGCTGACTGCGCAATACGTGCTTCACGGTGTTGCGGGAGCACTGACCGCCGTGTTCACCGGCGAAATCGACATCGAACGTGAACATCTCGTGGACCGGCTCACCGACCTGCTGTTCACCACCATCAATACAGTGCCTCAGAGGGCTTCTCGCTGAGGCGATGCCGAAGGGCTCTGTCGGCGCTCCGGTGCACAGTCAACGAAATCCGCAGCAGCGATAGACAACTCAGCGGCGCCGGCCCGGCTCGGTACCGATGACACCGCTCTGGATCAGCGCTGCGATCTGATCGTCCGACAGACCCAGCTCCCCCAGAAGCTCTCGGTTGTGCTCGCCGAGCAGCGGCGCCGGCGCCCGGTGGAATGTGGTCGGCCCGTTCGCCAGCATGACCGGCAGCGTGCTGTGCAGTGCCGGGTTGTTCACCGGATGGCCCACGTACTCGAAGAATCTGCGGTGGTGCAATTGCGCCAGCTCGTTCTGCCGGTGTGGTTGCATCACCTTGGCAACCGGAACTCCCACAGGCCAAAGGGCTTCCACGATCTCATCACCCGACCGCGACCGGCACCAGGCAGCCAGGTGCGCATCGATCAGATCCTGGTTCGACCGACGTTCGGCGGCATCCCACGCCGCGACCGCCCAGGACGGGTTACCCAACGCCCCGTGCAGCGCCGCCCACTGAACGTCGGTCTGGACGGCGATCGCCACCCAACTGTCATCTCGGCCGAATTCGTCGATCTCGTTGCTGCGATATATGTTCTGCGGTGCCGCGGTAGGGCCTCGATTGCCGTCTCGCTGCAGCAGCGCCCCGTACGCGGAGTACTCGATGACCTGTTCGGCGGCGATGTTGAGTGCGGCGTCGACCATCGAAGCCTCCACCAGCACCGCCTCGCCGGTCCGGCGGCGGTGTTCCAGAGCCAGCAGCAGGCCGATGAATGCGTGGATGCCGGCGTTCGGATCACCCACCGAATACGGCTCGAACGGCGTGCGATCCGGAAAACCGGTGAGCCAGCTGAGCCCGGAGGCGTCCTCGATGATGTAGGCGAACGCCGGGTTGTCCCGCCACGGCCCGTCCAGGCCGAAACCGGGCATACGCACCATGATGATGTCGTCACGAAGTTCGCGTACCGCCGCGAAGTCCAAACCGATCTGATCGATCACCCGCGGGGTGAAGTTCTCCACCACCACATCACAGGTCGTGATCAACCGGCGCAACAGGTCCCGGCCTTGCTCGGTCTGAAAGTCCAGGGTCACGCTGCGTTTGTTGGTGTTCAGTGCACTGAAGATCGGTGAGCGCTCCCACCACTGCTCGACGTTGGCCGCAATACCGGCGATCAGCCGGGTGCCGTCCGGGCGCGCAGTGGATTCCAGGTGGATGACGTCGGCGCCGAGCATGCTGAGGAGATGCGTGCATGACGGTCCGGCCCAGAACGTCGTCATGTCGAGCACCCGAAGTCCACTGAACGGCAACCGGTCCCGGTCCGGTGCGCTGTTGGGCTCCGCCCGTGGCGTCAGTGCGGCCGTGGATAACCCGGCGGTGTGCTCCCCCAGCCGAGGCGCCGGCGCCTGCGCACGCAGATCACAGCCGGTGAAACGATAGGGATGGTTGGGCTGAGTGAAGCCGTCGCGTGGATTGGTCACGAAGGCACCGCGCTCGACGAATTGGTCCATCGCCGTGACGTTTTCACCGTTGCCCACTGGCGAGTTCGGTATCCGGAACGCCGAGGCCAAATCGCGGACTTCATCGACCTTCTGGTCGCGCAGCCACCCGTACAGTTCATCCGAGTGTAGGGTGGCCTGCTCGGTGATGGTCAGCTCGGAGGTTTCGTCGATCCATTCGTCATGACCCGACATCGCGCACAGATCCCACCATTGCTGCGCGGTGCCGCAGCCCAGCGCCACCAACCCATCGGCAGCGTGCGCCACGCCCGGCACGGTGGGCCGACGTTCGGTACGCCAGGGCTTGCCCAGCATCTCGAAGTAGGTCACCGGATAGTAAGTGAGACCGAGTATTTGAGCTTCCAGCATCGACAGGTCGATGAGCTCTCCGTGCCCATCGCGGAACGCTCGTACCCGGAACGCCAGCATCATCGCCGCCGCATACGCACCGGACAGCCAATCGCCCACCTGACCGCCGATCGACACCGGGGCCCGGTCCTGACAGCCCCGACCGATCCCGATCGCGCCGCCAGACCAGGCCTGCAGCGTGAATTCGGTCGCCGGACGGTCACTCCAGGGCCCGGCCAATCCGAACGGGGTGATGGCGGTGACGATCAGGTGGGGATGACGGGCGAACAACTCTTGCGGTGACACCTGTTGCGCCACCGCAGATTCCGGCGACCACACTACCGCGTCAGCGGCCGCCACCAACTGATCCAGCAGGCTCAGATCATGCGGCGCCATCACTACCGAACGCTTGCCGCCGGCCAGGAAGCTGAACAACGCGCCACCGGCAGCGCCCGACGCGGACCAAGTACGCAGCCGATCACCTTCGGGTGCTTCCACCTTGACGACATCGGCGCCGCCGTCGGCCAGGATCTTCGTGCAGTAGGCACCGGCGATCCCGCTGGACAGGTCGACGACGGTGTACCCGGTCAATGGTGGGGTCACGGGCTTATTCGGGCTTGGCCCGATTCTTCTTACTCAACCGGAACTCCGGCGGGAACTTGCTGTCGTTGTCGTTCACTGCAGCCGACAAGCCACTGTCGATCGACTCGAACATGTCGAGATCCTCGTCGCTGTCATTGGCGACGCCGTTACCCATCGATTCGAAGAACGCGGACAGCAGGCTGCCCATGTACTCACCCTGCTGCTGTTTGAAGATCTCGAAGAACATCTTCTGTTGAAAGACGGTGTCCACCGGGCGGTTCCGGGCGCAGGCCAGCGCGTACTTGTCCACCTCGGCGTCCAGCTGGTCCCGGGCCACCACCTTGTTCAGGAAGTTGCAGTCATACATCTCGGCCGCGGTGAACGGCCGTCCGGTAAAGACCATCTCCTGAAACTTGCGCAGCCCCATCATCTGCACCCAGGTCCACATCCGGGGACCCCAGCCGTGGTAACGGAACGACGGATGGCCGAACAACGCGTCGTCGGAGGAGATCACCAGATCGGCGTCGGCGCACTGGTAGAAGTGCCATCCGTAGCAGTAGCCCTTGGCCTCGACGATGCTGATCTTCTTGAAGTCTTGCAGCGCCCGGTTTCCGGCCTGCGAGTTGGCGTACCAGGAGCTGATGGTGGCGCCGTTACGGAAAGTACCCTTGGGCGGGTATGTCACCTCGCCGACGCCGTCGTCCTCCAGGCGCAGCTCGGCCAATCGGACGGCCGGATTGTCGTTGCCCTCCATGAATTCCGGCAGATCAGCGCCGCTACCCAGGTTGTCCCCGACACCACGGATGATCACCACCTTGACGTCGTTGTCCGCGTTGGCCGCGCGCAGCACGTCGGCGTAGCGCAGCCGGGCCATCGAGGTCGGCGCGTTGAGGAACTCGGGCCGGTTGAACGTGATCGTCGCGATCTTGGTCTTCGGATTCTTCTCGTAGAGGATGATCTCCTCCGGGGAGGGCCGTTCAGACATGTGCCGCCTCACTGAAAGATGTTGCACTGGTGAGCACCTCGGCATTGCCTGCAGTGATCAGCACGGCATCGCGGGTGAACACCGCGCCGACACCCTGTTGCCAGACGTAGCCGGTGACGGCCAGGACCATGCCCTCCTCGAAGATATCGGCCTCGGCGGTGGCCCGCAGGTTCGGCGACACTACGGGCGGGTCAAATCCCAGTCCGAGGCCATGCGCCACCGGCATCGCCGGCAACGGTTCGCCTGCCGCCGCGTACGCATCCAGCAGCGCACCGGTCGGGTTGCCGGCACGGCAGGCATCAATGAGCCTGTCCCACAGGTCATCGCGGCGCCGATACAGCGATCGAACCGCGTCGGTCGGCGGACCGACATACACCGTCCGCGCGACCTCACCGACATACCCGTCGGCGAGGACACCGGCCGACAGCGCCACCAGGTGGCCTTCGCGCACCCGGCCATCGCCGTCGGACCGCCGCCACGGATGGTCCTTCGAAGTCACCCAGGCGGCATCTTGCGTGGCGGGTGTGCTCACCCCGCCGGCGGCCTCCGCCTTCAATATCGCACCAGCGAGGATCTTCTCGGTGGCGCCCGGCGCCAATACGGCGATGCCTGCTGCCAGCCCCGCTTCGGCGACCGCCAACGCCCGCCGCAACGCGACGATTTCTTCTGCGGTCTTGACCCGCCGCGCTGCCCGCATCGCCTGCTCACCGTCGACCAGCTCGGCCGCCGGAAAGGCCATCGGCAACAGCCTGGCGAAAGTCGGTGTCAGGGCGTCGGTTCCGACCCGACGGGCGGTATCGGCACCTTTGATGTTCTGCAGCACACCCACGAGGGTCATCGGATTCCACGCCAGGCCATACAGATTCTCGTGCGGGATCTCCTCGGGAACGCCTTCGTCCCAGGTGCTGTTCAGGTGAATCTCACCGGTGGCCCGCACGAAGGTGCAGATGGGTCCGAACGGTCGAGTACCCACCACCCACAGCTGCGGCGCCCCAGAGATGTAACGCACATTGGCCTGCCGGCCGAGCACCAGCACGTCGAGGTCATGGGCCTCCATCTGGGCGATGGCGCGCCCCCGCCGGCTGAACCGCAAGGCCCGGTCATCGGCCTCGATCTCAATTCCCATTGGACACCTCATAGGGGTCGTACGGATAGGCCGTCAGCGGCATCCAGCCGCCCTCGGTGACCACCACGATCTCCTCGCCGCGATAGCCGCCGGTGCCGTCTTCCCACACCACCGGCTCGAACACCAACAGCATCCCGTCGGGGAAGACGAAATTGTCATCCCACTGCTGTCCGAGATCCGTTCCGATCATGGGCATTTCGGCTGCGTTCGCACCGATACCGTGACCGAGGTAGAAATGTGGGAGCCACGGCTTCTGCCCGCCGGCCGCTGCCGTCGCCGCGCGGCCGAGGTCACCGCACGTAGCGCCGGCCCTGGTCACCGACAGCACGGCATCGACGATCCGGCGCCACTTGTCGAACTGTGCCTGCTGTGCGGACGTCGGGTCCTGACCGACAATCCATGTGCGCCCATGATCGGAGCAGTAGCCGCGGTAGGAGATGGAGACGTCGGTCCACAGCACGTCGCCGCGCCGCAGTTCGCGTTCGGTCGTCAGCAAGGGAAGTGCCAGATCACCCGTGGTGGTCCAGGTGCCCTCGGCTCGCGAGGCCGGCATGACCTGCCAGATCGAATCGAACATGTTGGTCGTCGCGCCGAGCTCGAATGTGCGACGGACGAATTCGGCGGAAAGGTCGATCTGGCGCACACCCGGGGCCAGAGAACTGTGAACCTCGGCGACGGCTTGTTCGGTGATCTGGCAGGCCCGCCGGATGCAGGCGATCTGGTCGATCGTCTTGACCAACTTGGCCGCGCCGACCACCGGGGCGGCATCCACCGGTCCACTCGGGAACAGCGCGCTGCCGGCCCGCCGCATCGCCCCGGTCAACTCGTCGGTCGCAATGGTCGCCCCGGCCGGTATCAGACCGGCCAGAATCTTCGCGAATTCCGTTACACCCTCGTCGAATTCGAGATAGACGGGACCATGCAAATGGTCATCGGGCAAGTCCGACTCCATTGCCGCGCCCTCACGGAACGGCAAGAACAGGTGCGGGTGCTCATCGCCCGCCAGCACGACCGCGATCGGCCGCTCGACATGCGAGAGTCCCGCGTCGGCCAGCGGCCAGGCGATCCCGGTGGCGTACATGACGCTGCCATTGCCCAGCAGCACCAGCGCATCGACCCCCTGCTCAGCCATCGCGACCTGCAGACGCACACTGACTTCTCGACGCATCCGGGCTGGGTCAGGCTCGGCAGGGATGTCGAGCCAGGTGTACCCGGTCCGGGCAATCTGTGTGACGCCCGGCTGGGTCGAAGTCGTCATGCCAACCCCAGGAATTTCTGGACGTTGGAGCTCACGATCTTGACCGCATCCTCCGGACCGACGGCCTCGACCACCGCCGCGAGCGACTTCTCGGAGTAGCCGTAGGTGCTCTCGTTGTGTGGGTAGTCGCTGGACCACATGACGCGGTCGACGCCGATCTCGTCGATCAGTCGCAGCCCGAGCGGGTCGACCATGAACGAGGCCATCATGTGGTTGTCCCAATAGTGCCGCACCGGTTGCCGCAGTTCATGATTGAACATGTGCCGATAGGAGGCCAGCAGATGTTGCGCATCCTGCAGGGCCGTGGGCACCCAGGCGATTCCGCCTTCGAACCAACCGATCTGCAACGACGGGTGACGGTCCAGGATGCCGGAGAACACGTACTTGGCGAACTGTTCCCGGAAGGAGTCGACGTTGACCATCATGCCGACCACCACGCTGTTGTTCTCGCAGGGGGTCTTCGGCGGCGTCTCACCGATATGGTGAGCGACGGGCAGGCCGACCTCCTCGATCACATCCCAAACTACGTCCATCTCGGCGCTGCCGTAGTCGTAGATGTTGCCGTCGTCGTCCTTGCCGGGGTTCAGTGGCAGCAGGAAGGTCTTGAGGCCCAGCGACTTCAGCTCTTCCAGCGTGCTGCGACAGCCCTTGGGATCCCACCAGTTGATCAGGCCGACGCCGTAGAAGTGGCCCTTGGACTGCTCCTGTAGATCGGCCATCACCTCGTTGTAGATCCGGAACACTCGCTCGCGAATGCCCTTGTCCGGGTAGTGGAACAGGGCGAGCACCGCGTTCGGGAACGCGAGCTCTTTGTCGATGCCGTCTTCGGCGAGCTGACGGATGCGCGCGGAGATGTTGTTGGTGGCTGCGCCGGCGAGGTCGTCGTACTGCATGAGCACTCGGCCGAAATCACCGCCGACCCAGGTCTTTCCCTTCATGCCGACCATGTAGGCGCCGTCCTCGTACCAGATGCGCGGTGCCGCCCCCTTGAGGTCGTCCGGAAACTTGTCGTAGAAAACATCCTCGGCCACCGAAATGTGGTTGTCGGCGGAGAAGATCGTGGTGCCCGCGGGCAACCCGGGGATGCCGTGGGCGTGGCCGGTGCGGTCCTTGGGAGCGCCAAATCCTTCCGGCGGGTACAGAGTTGTTGTCGCGGTGGTCACTTCGACACTCCAATCAGGCGGTTGGGCTGAAGGTCACCAGGTGACCGGAAGTTCGTACACGCCATAAGCGAGGCGGTCGTGCTTGAACGGCACCTCATCGAACGGAATCGCCAGCTTCATCGTCGGGATCCGGCGCAACAAGGTGTGAAAGACGATCTGCAGCTCGGCGCGGGCCAGCTGCTGGCCGACGCACTGGTGCCGACCGTAGCCAAAGCCCAACTGCTGACTGGCATCCCGGCGCAGGTCGAGCTTGTCGGGTTCCGGGTAAGCGGCAGCGTCCCAGTTGGCCGGCGCCAGGTCGATGATGACACCGTCACCGGCCTTGATGGTCTCACCGCTGATCTCGATATCCTCGACAGCGATCCGGCGCTGGCCGTTCTGGATGATCGACAGGTAGCGCATCAGCTCCTCGACCGCGTTGGCGATCGCCTTCGGGTCGTCGGTGTTGCGCAGGAAGTCTGCCTGTTCCGGATTCTCCAGCAGCGCAAGGATGCCGATGCCGATCATGTTCGCGGTGGTCTCGTGGCCGGCAATCAGCAAGCCCGTACCCAGCTGGGCGGCTTCTTTGACGTCGATCTCCCCCGCGGTGACCCGCTCGGCCAGGTCCGACACCGCGTCCTCGGATGGGTTCGCCTGCTTCTCCTTCACCAGATCGATCAGGTACTGGTGCAGGCTCATCGCGCCCTTTTGCATGGCGTCCGCCGCTGCGTAGCGGGCCAGGCCGGCGTTGGCGTGCTCCTGGAAGAATTCGTGGTCTTCGTATGGAACACCCAGCATTTCGCTGATCACCACGGTCGGCACCGGCAGCGCGAGCTTGGCCACCATGTCCGCGGGCCGCGGGCCGGCCAGGATCTCGTCGATGCACTGGTCGGTGACCTGCTGGATGGCCTGGCGCAGACCCTCGACCCGTTTGAACGTAAAAGGCTTGGACAACATCCGGCGGAACCGGGTGTGTTCCTCGGCATCCGAGGTGAACACCGACCGCGGCCGCTTGTCGACGGTGGAGAGCATGTGCTCGTTCCAGTGCGGGAAACCCGGCTTGCGATCATCGACGCTGATCCGGGAATCGGCGAACAGTTCCCGGGCCTCGGCGTGCCCGGTGATCAGCCACGGGGTGCTGCCATCCCAGATCCGAACGCGGGTAAGACCTTTGGTATTTCCCAGCATCGGCGGCGGCGGGGCGAACGGGCAGCGCGCGTCGCGTTCCATCGGGTACTCGGGGATGCCGGCGGACACCTCTACTGTCTGGCTGGGCGCCTGCGTCATGCTCACTCCTCTATATCGATGGCCAGCGCCGGGCAGGCAGCCGCGGCTCGGCGGGCATTGTCGGCCTGGTCGGGTGCCGGCTCGGTGATCAGCAGGATCACGACGCCGTCCTCGTCACGTTGGTCGAATACGTCGGCGGCATTCAGTACGCATTGCCCCGAAGACACGCATTTGTCTTGATCGACAATGACTTTCATGCTTGCGCCTTATCCGGTCACTGGTGCCAGCCACAGCCCGACGATGGCGTCGACGAGGCCGGTGGCGCTGGCCTGCCACGTCTTACGGGCCACCGACCCACCCTGAGCCAGCGCACGTTCGCGATCGGCGCAGCTGTGCATCAACAGGTTGCGGGCCATGATATTTCGTTCTAGTCGAACCTCGATCGGCAGATCCGGCAGACTGTCGTTGATGCCGTCGATGACCTGGACGAGCGACGGCGAACTCAACGCATCACGCACCACGATGTTGTGGTAGGCCGGGTCGGTCATCACCTGGGCGGCGAACCGCGCGTACCAGGTCGGGTTACCAAGCTCGGCCAGGTGACCGGTGAGTGGCTGTACCAGGCAGGCCACCCAGTCCCGCAGACCGGCGTCCCCGCCGAGCTGCTCAATCATCCGCTCGCGCAGTAACTCGACCGGCGCCCGGTGCTTCTGCTCGATAGCGCGGACCAGGTCGGTCTTGGTACCGAAGTGGTAGCCGACGGCGGCGTTGTTGCCCTGCCCGGCAGCCTCACTGACCTGCCGATTGGATACCGCAAAGACGCCGTGCTCGGCGTAAAGCTGTTCAGCGGCAACGAGAATGGATTCACGGGTACCGCTGGCCCGCTCAGTGCGGAACGGCCGCGCTGCTGTCACCATCTCAGTCAACCGCTTTAATTCCCCTAAGTCAAGTGATTGAATTAATAGCTGATCGGACGTACTAGTCCTTCGGTTTGCGGGCCATCACCTTGCCCGCCACCGTTCCACCATCGATCGGTAACACCGTCCCGGTGACGTAGCGCGACCGGTCCGTCGCGAAATAAAGGGCGGCCTCGGCGATATCGTCGACGGTGCCCTCTCTCTTGAGCGGACGATCGTCGCGCATCTGCTGACGGATCCTGGCCTCGAAACGTTCGAGCCGTTCACGATCCTCGTCGCCGGCGGCGGTCTGCAACAACGGCGTCGGAATGTTGCCTGGCGCAATGCAGTTGACCCGAACCTCGTAGTGCGCCAGCTCGATTGCCGCCGACTTGCTGAAATGGATGACGGCGGCCTTCGACGCCCGATACGACGTCACCCCACCACCGGCCTGGATTCCACCGATCGAGGACATGTTGATGATCGACCCACCACCGTGCTCGGCCATGTGCCGCGCGGCGTCACGCGTGCCGGCCATCACGCCGAGCACATTCACCCGCATGACACGGTCGAACTCTGTCAGATCCTCGTCGAACAGGCTCTTCTTCAGCGGGCTGGGCATCCCGGCGTTGTTCACCATCACGTCAAGCCCGCCGAACCGCTCGACCGCAGTCGCGACAAGCTGCGCGATCTGGGCCTGATCCCCGACGTCGACGTAGTGGAAGAGCGCATCGTCGCCGGCATCGGTCGCCAGAGCTTCGCCCAATTCTCGCTGAACGTCGGCGATGACAACCTTGGCACCCTCGGCGAGGAATCGCTCGACGACGCCACGCCCGATCCCCGACGCACCCCCGGTGACTATCGCGACCTTGCCTGCCAATTCCGCTGTCATGAGACCTCTTTCAAGAATTCGAAGAGCAATGCGTTGGTGGCGCCGGCCGCCTCGATCTGCGGACAGTGCCCGGCGCCGTCGATGACCGCAGACCGCGCTCCCGCAATCTGACCGGCGAGGTCGGCCGCCCACCCGGCGGGCAGCAACTTGTCACCGGCACCTTCCACCACGAGAGCGGGAACCGTGATCCGGCCGTAGGCGCGCTGCGCCGACGGTGCCGTCGGCGCAGGCAGACCCGGACGGCGAAATCTGGCTGCCGCCAAAGATTCCCATGCACCGGGGACGGTGCTGGAGTCGTACCGCCGCCGCACATAGTCGTCGTCAGCCGGATAGCCCGGGTCGAAGAACAGCGCAGCGACGATCCGGCGCATCGCCTCGAAACTGGCGTCGTAGTCGTATAGCGCGCTGACGTGCTCGTTGCGCTGGATCTCACCACCGCCGCAGATGGCCACCAGAGACCGTATCGGGAGTACCGGCCCGTGAGCGGTGGCGTCGACCAGGAGATTGATCGCACCCATCGAATTGCCGACGAAGTGCGCCGACGTCACGCCCAGCAGTTCGCAGAACCGCGCGATATGCCGGATCCTCATGCCACGGCCATCGGTGAAGTCGACGACCTTGGCAGACTCCCCGAACCCCAGCATGTCCGGTGCCAGCACTCGGAATTGCGTTGCCAGCGCGGCGATGTTGCGTTCCCAGCCGAGTTCGGCGCTGGCGCCGAACTCGCCTCCGTGCAGCAGCACCACCGGATCACCGCTGCCGGCTTCCAGGTAGCCGGTGGTCAATCCGTCGACCACCACCGACCTACGTTCGAAGTCCACGGATTCACGATACTGGGATTTGCCGATTTGGAGAACATGATTCTCCGGTTTCCACCGGAAACCAGTCAGGTCCACCACGATCTCGCGGGCAATCGCCCGCGGCACTGTGGGACTGTGCGACTGTCAGCACCTGCCGCGATTGGTTCTACCGCCAGGCGCAGTCGAGATTCAGCTGTCTCGGGCAGCCTGCATGAGCGTTGTCGTACGCACGTCACTGGGGTGGCGAATCATCAGCACAACAAACACTAATTGGTCCCAAGCTAATTGGGTGACGGTGGTGGTTGTGGTTGAAATGGTTGGTACCACCACCATTGGGCGTGTTCGCCGGTGGGTCCGGGGCATGGTGGGACGTCGGGTGGTGGGGTGGTTGGTGGTCGGGCCAGCGGCCGGCTGGTGAGTTGTTGTCCGGTGGTGTCGGTGACGATGAGTTGGTCGGCGGGTCCGGTGATGGTGATGGCGCCGCGGTGATGCAACCGGTGATGGTAGGGGCACAGCAGTGCCAGGTTGTGTAGTTCGGTGGGTCCGCCGTCTTCCCAGTGCTGGAGGTGGTGGGCGTGCAATCCGCGGGTGGCCCCGCAGCCGGGCACCACACAGCACCGGTCCCGGTGCTCCAGGGCGCGGCGTAGGCGGCGGTTGATCTGCCGGGTGGTACGTCCGGCGCCGATCGGCTGGCCGTGGCGCTGCAGCCAGAGCTCGCAGGTCGCATCGCAGAGCAGCAGTCGGCGTTCGTCGTCGGTGAGCAGCGAGCCAAGGTGCAGTGCAGCAGAAGGCTTGTCGAGGTCCAGGTGTACGACGACGGTGGTGTGCTGTCCGTGTGGGCGGCCGGTGACGTCGGTGTCCCAGCCCGCTTCGATCAGGCTCATGAACGCATCGATGGCGTCGGGGAACGGCGGCGCCTGCTCCGACACGGGTTCGTCGGTCTGGTGATCGCGTTTCCAGTCGACGATCAGAGCATCGTGGTGGGACTGCAATCCGGTCTCGAATTTCGCGGCTTCGACCCGGGGTAACCGGATCCGCCAGGTCGTGTACTGGTCGCCGATCGTCGTGGTGATGAAGCGCTCCGGTTCAGGCCGCGGATCGGGGTCAGGGCGTGGTTCCAGTTTGACCGCGGTGCGTAGCTGGGTGACGGTGGCCACCGCGGCCAGTTCGGCGTAGTGCGCATCGGAACCCTCGGCAGCGTGTTCGGCGATCACCCCGACCTGATCCAACGACAGCCGGCCTTCGCGCATCCCGTCGACGCAGCGGGGAAACTGTTCGAGCCGATGCGCGACAGTCACGATGGTTTCGGCGTTGTGTGGTGTCACCCCGGTTTTCCAGGCCACCAACGATGGCAGTGACCGGGCGCCGGTGGCCCCCCACAGTTCGTCACGTTCGATCTCGGCGACGATGTGCACCAGGCGTCCGTCGATCGCGTTGCGCTGACCGGTCAGCTCCGCGATCTCCTCGAACAACACCTCCAGGCGCTCACCGGGATGCACCCCGGTGGCCAAAGGTGTTGCGGCGGTGGACATAACCCCATCATCGCAGAGGGGTCCGACAAATCCACGCGGCGGGATCCGCGACCAGCTGGCCGCAGTCCCTGGCACAACAAACGACTGGGCTACTTGATCGCGATCGGATTCACCGGTGAACCGACCGCACCGGTGACCCTGAGCGGCGGAGCGATGAGCTGGAACTCGTAAACCCGGTCAGCGGCGCAATCCGCAGACAAGGCGGTCAAGTCCCAGTACTCGCCGAGCATGAGGCCCATGTCGCGTAGACACAGCAAGTGCATCGGCAGGAAGACCCCATCGACCCCGTTGGCCGGATCGGGGTCCTCGACCATCAGATTGTCCGCGGCAACCGCTGCCACATTGTGGTCGTGCAGCCAGGACGCACAGGTCCAATGCAGACCCGAACCCTGCTCTGCGCCATTGCCGGTGGATTGGAACCGGGTCCACCAACCGGTGTGCACGACGACGATGTCGCCGGGCGTGATCGTCACCCCCTGCGCGGCGACGATGTCATCGAGTTCGGCCGGGGTGATGGCGTTTCCGGGCTCGCAGAACATCTCGACGCCGCGATGGCGGACTACGTCGAGCAGCACCCCCCTCGAGGTGATGCCCTTGACGTCGACCTTGTCGATGCCGCAGTGAAAGGCCCCGAAACTGGTCACCGAGTCGGCCGGAAAGCCGTTGTACAGCTTGTCGTCGTAGTAGACGTGCGACAGCGCATCCCATTGGGTGGCGGCCTGCAACGGCATCACGATCATGTCGTCGTTGAACCGGAAAGGGTTGTCCACGAACATCGAACTGACCTGACGTGCCACCTTGTTGCGCAGCCACTGCGGTCCGTATCGAGCCAGGGTCTCGGCATCACCGCCGTCCACCGTCATCACGTGCGTCGGATTCTGCCGGAACTGAAACGCGCCCTGCGGCCCAGACGAACCGAAGTCGCCGCCGAGGGCGAACACCTTGCCGTGCCGGACCGTGGCAGCGGCCTGCGCGACTTTCTCCGCGGTGATCAAGTTGAGCGTGCCCAGCTCGTCGTCGTCACCCCAGCGGCCCCAGTTGCTGACGTCGGCCGCCACTCTCCGAAAGTCGTTCAGGTCAGGCATGATCCTCCACAGTTAGATCCCCCGTCGCTCCGCTCGCCCCCAACACATTCCCCGTCGCTCCGCTCGCCCCCACCACATTCCCCGTCGCTCCGCTCGCCCCCAACAACTGGCCTACACCCCGCTGCGCCAAGATGCCACCGTCCGCCCAGATCACCTGTCCGGTGATATACCCGGCCGCTGCGCTGCCCAGGAAGGCCAGCACCGCGGCCTGCTCGTCGGGGGTGGACACCCGACCGAGCGGGGCTCGGAACGAATCCAGGTAGTCCTGCCCGTAGGCAGCCCGGAGCTGATCCAGGATCGGCGTTTCGGTGACACCCGGTGCACTGCAATTGATCCGGATACCGCGCGGCCCCAGCCGCACGGCAGCCTCCATACCGTACAGAATGACCGCCTGCTTGGAGAGCCGGTACCCGCCGTCGGCCAACGCGTCGGGATGCACCTGGCACCACGCAACCCCGTCGGCGAAATCCACGGTGCTCGACAGGCCCGCCACAACCGATGCGTTCGATACGTACTCCGAAGCCGCCAGGGACGCCACATTCACCACCGAAGCACCGGTCGGCATGGTGGCCACCAGTGCCTCGGTCAGCTGACGCATACCGAGGAAGTTGATTTTCACCACCAGCAGCGAGTCACCGATCCCCGAAGACACCCCAGCCACGTTGAACAACCCATCGACCGGGTCCACGGCGGCGACGGCGGCGTCGATGGATTCCGGCGAGGACAGGTCGACGGGGTGAAACATGTTGACCCGCACTGTCGGCTCTTGAGTGTCCAAGCCCACCACCTCGGCACCGAGCTCACTGAGCTGAGAGACCAACGCGGCACCGATACCAGAGGCGACGCCGGTCACCGCGACCCGCCGGCCGCGGTAACTGAGCATGTCCCCCAGTGTGCGCATCAGATTCAGCTGGCCGCCTCGCGAGCAGCCTTCTCGGCCTGCGCGGCCTTGACCCGGCCCTCGTTGATCTCGGCCATCGCCTCGGGAATCTCGCCAGCAGTGAACTTGCCGCCGCGGCCGGTGGGCAGGCCACCGAACGAGTAGCTCTCATCGAACGCGGGGGCGGCACACGCCAGCCGGCGCGCCTCGACCTTCTCGACCACCGGCTCCAGGCGAAGTGCCTTGGCCTCCACAGCCTTTGCATCACGCTCGATGAATTCGGGCAAGATCTCCTTGCCCATGATCTCGATGGACTCCATGGTCCCCTCGTGGCTGCGCGGGTTGAGCAGCAAGATTATCTCGTCCACGCCGCTGGCCTCGTAACCACGCAGGAATTCACGCACCGTCTCCGGCGATCCGATGGCCCCGCGGCCGGGTCCGTACGCCAGGGTCGGATCCTCCTTGACGGCCTCCTGATAGCGCTCCCAGACCTTGGTGCGGCCGGGGGTGTGCATGCCGGTCAGGTAGTAGTGCATGATCCCGAACGAGAAGAAGCCACCGCCGGTACCCAGGCGCTTGAGCGCTTCCTCGTCGGTGCGCGCCACCATCATCGACAGGTCACCACCGATGGCGAGGATGTTCGGGTTGATCATCGGCGTGATCGGCGCGCCGGCGCGCTCGAACTCCTGGTAATAGCCGTCAACTCGGTCCTTGAGCGCTTCCGGGCCGGTGTAGGCGAAACTCAGTGCACCGATTGCCTTTTGGGCCGCCATCTGCACTGATGCGGGACGGGTGCAGGCCACCCAGACCGGCGGGTGCGGCTTCTGCAGCGGCTTCGGAATGACGTTACGGGCGGGCATGTCGACGTGCTCGCCCTTGAACCCGGTGAACGGTTCTTCGACCATGCAGCGGATCGAAACCTCAAGGGCCTCCTCCCACTGGGCGCGCTTGTCTGCCGGATCGATGTTGAAGCCGCCCAGCTCGGCGACCGATGAGCCTTCGCCGGTGCCGAATTCGACCCGGCCGCCCGACAGGTGATCGAGGGTCGCGATCCGCTCCGCGATGCGCGCCGGGTGATTGATCGGTGGCGGCAGGTGCATCACACCGAAGCCGAGCCGAATGTCCTTGGTGCGCTGGCTGGCTGCGGCCAGGAACAGCTCGGGTGCGGTGGAGTGGCAGTACTCCTCCAGGAAATGGTGCTCGGTCAGCCATACCGTGGAGAAGCCTGCCTTGTCGGCAGCCTCGACTTCGGTGAGGCCGTGTTGGAACAGCTGGTGCTCGTCGTCGTCGGACCACGGTCGCGGCAGCGGGAACTCATAGAACAGGGAAATCTTCACTTGGTTACCTCCTGAGATTGGTGTGCAATGTGTTTGGCTGCCACATAGCCGAAGGTCATTGCCGGGCCGATGGTCGCGCCGGCACCGGCGTAGCTGCGGCCCATCACGGCAGCGGTGGCATTGCCGGTGGCGTACAGCCCGTCGATCACCGTGTCGTCGCCGCGCAGCACACGGGCATGCTCATCGGTGCGCAAACCGCCCGAGGTACCCAGGTCACCGAGGATGATCTGGAATGCGTAGTACGGCCCTTTGCTCAGCGGGCGCAGGTTGGGGTTCGGCAAGGTCGGGTCGCCGTAGTAGTTGTCGTATGCACTGTCACCCCGGTTGAAATCGTCGTCGTGTCCGCGGCGAGCCAGCTCGTTGAAGCGCTCGGCCGTTGCCCGCAACTGCGCCGGTGGCACCCCGATCTTGGCAGCCAGCGTCTCGAAGCTGTTGGCCTCCTTGACGATCCCCGACTCCAGCCACGCCTCGGGTACTTTGCGTCCGGTCGGCACCGGCGCAAAGGGGACCTTCGGAATCGGCAAGTGCCCGCCGACGACGTACTTGTGGAACGAGCGGATGTCGGTGATCAGCCAGCACGGGATGGTCTCGATGCCGGCCCGCTGACCGTCGAGCATGGCGTGCGCGAAATCCATGTACGGCGCCGCCTCGTTGATGAACCGCTTGCCGTCCCCGTTGACGACGAACTGCGCCGGCATCATCCGCTCGTTGAGCATGAACTGCAGCCGACCGTCAGGCCAGCACATCGCCGGGAACCACCAAGCCTCGTCGAGCAGATCCACTGCGGCACCCACCTTCTCGCCGGCACGGATACCGTCGCCCATCGAAGCCGGATTCCCGAAACTCCAGTCCCTGTCTGCGCCGGCGATCTCCCGCACCCGTTTCAGTTCGGGCAGGTGCTCGAGCCGCCAGGCCATGTCATGATCGAACCCGCCACTGGCGATCACCACACCACCGCGGGCCCGAATCCGCAGCGGCTGGCCGTCGCGCTCTACCACTGCGCCCACCACCCGCTCGTCCACGTCGGTGATGAGTTCGGTCATCGGCGCGCTCAGCCACAGCGGTATGTCGTGCTCCCCCAAGGCCAATCTCATCCGGGCCATCAGTGACTGGCCGATTGCGGCCATCCGGTCACCGAAGACGTGCGCCCGCACCATCCGCCAGATCAGCTTGATCAGCACGGCCTTACCGCGCCAGTTCTGCCGAACCTGATAGAAGAGCCGAAGGTCTTTGGGCGCGAACCAGATTCCGCGCGGCGCCATAGCGAGCGGCGCCAACAGATTCTGTTCCTCAGGGCCCAGCGCCCGCAGATCGATCTCGGGGACGTTGATCGTGCTGCCCTGCTCGGACCCGCCCGGCAGTTCGGGGTAATAGTCGGCGTAGCCGGGCTTCCAGACGAATTGCATCCACGTGCTGGAGCGTTCGAGGAAGTCCATCATTCTTGGCGCTTCGTCGACATATGCGCGCAGCCGGGCATCGGTGACCAGCCCGCCGGTGATCTGCTTGAGGTAGTCGAAAACCCCGTCCAGATCAACGCGATATCCGGCGCGGGTCTGCGGCGGGGCGCCAGGAACCCAGATGCCGCCGCCGGACAGCGCGGTCGAACCACCGAACTTCGCCGACTTCTCGACGACCAGCGCGTCCAGCCCACTGTCCTTGGCGGCCAGTGCGGCGGTCAAGCCGCCGCCGCCTGAGCCGACCACCAGGACGTCGATCTCATGGTCGAAGGCTGTGCTCATGCGCGATCCACCGTCGCTTCTCGCTGCGCGCTCACGCCGGCACCGCCACACGAATCGCGAATCCCGCCAACAGTTCTGCCGCCTCTCGGTAATACCCGAACGTGCTCCGGTAGCTGCCCGCGGTGGCCAATGCCGAGAATGCCGCCACCCAGGTACGCACCTCGTGCGCTGAATTTCCCGCGGTCTGCGCGATCCAGTCGTTGGTCCAGCCATCGACCTCGGCGATCCGACCGGAGTCCAACAGGTCCAGCAGCGCTCCGTCCCATTCCGGGTTCAACGGGCGCAGCGGACTGTCGCCGTGGGCGAAGTCGTGGGCAGCCGACATCACGTTCTGCTGCCGGGCCATCCGGCCCTCGACGTTCATCGGTTCGCCGTGCACAATCCGCCCGTGCGCGGTCAACGGCGCGGTGGCCAGGGTCGGCACCGGCGGATCATGCGACAGCCCACCGGATCCGACGATCAGCACCCGCTTGCCCAGGCCTGACAGAAACTCCCCCACCGCCGCACCGAGCGCACGAACCCGACGCATCGGACCGAGTGGGGTGGCCACCGAGTTGATGAAGATCGGGATCACCGGCTTGGCCGTGGCGTCGCCGAACAATCCCTGCAGCGGTTGCACCGTACCGTGGTCGACGTCCATGGCCGCGGAAAACGCAACGTCGACGCCGGACTCCAGGACCGACGAAACACATTGGATGGCAATGTCGCTGGGCACGTTCAGCGGTCCACTCTGGGTACCGTAGTCACCCACGCCCGACGCCGCTGAGCCGATCGCAAACGGGGGCATGGTGCGGTAGAAGAATCCGTTGTAGTGGTCCGGTGAAAAGATGACGACCAGCTCCGGGTCGAAGTCCTGCACGGCGTCGCGGGCCTGCACGATGGCACTGTTGATGTCATCCAGCAGCTCCGCTGATGGTCCCGGCAGATTCAGCAGCGGGCTGTGCGACATGCAGCACAGGGCCAGTTGCGATTCCATGAGAGCCTCCCGGCGTGAGATGCAGGACCTGGCTCAGCTTGGCGCTGAGTTCTGGTGCCAATTGGGCGATTCCGGCGGCAGCGATGCACCGGTCAGGTCGCAGGAACAGCACCGATTCGGTGTGAGCGTCGAACCACGCCTTGAGCGCGCCGGTGCGATCACCGACGATGACGACCTCGGGGTCGTCGTGCCCGGTCCAATTCAGTTGAGTATTCGGCCGGGCCGACACGAACGTCGCGCCGAGATCGCGCCACAACGCGAAGGCGTCCTCGCCCAGAAGTCGTCGCGGATTGTTGTTCCAACTCAGAATCGCGAAGCCGGCACCGAGGACATCGTCGAGCAATACGTCTTTCTGGTCACGGGTGTCCACCCGCGGTTGGATGAACAGCGTACCGGCGGGTGCGGCGTCGGTCGGCGATGAAAGGTGGACGACCGCGCCCTGCTCGTATCGCGGCATCGGCTTGAACCGCATCTCCAGGATGTACCGCTTGAGAGTGGGTACCACCGACGCCGCCCGAATCACGCTGTCCCGCAGGGCGGCAATGCGGTGGCTGGTCGGCGAGATGACCCGGCCGACGAGTGTCGACAGGTCGATCATGGCGCGGGCGTGCTTGCGGCGCTCGGTGTCATACGTATCCAGCAGGGCCTCACCGGCCTGACCGTTGACTACCGTCGCGAGCTTCCATCCGAGGTTGAAGGCGTCTCGAATGCCGCTGTTGTAGCCCTGCCCCTGCCATACCGGCATCAGATGGGCGGCGTCGCCGGCCAACAACATCCGGCCTTTCCGGAACGACCCGGCGATGCGCGAATGGTGGGTATAGACGCGATGCCGGATCACTTCGACACGCTCAGGGTAGGGCACGAAGGGTTTGAGCATCCGAGCGATGAACTCCGGGCGCTCGACCATTTCGTCCGACTCGTCGGCGTGAATCATGAACTCGAACCGGCGGATACCGTGAGCGATCGAGATGCACGCGTACGGCCGGGCCGGGTCGGCACCGACTTCACTGTTCGGGTGGCCAAGCGGGTCGGTGGCCACATCGATGACCAGCCAACGGGTTTCCGACGTCGTACCCTCGAAGGTCACACCCATGAGGCGGCGGGTGGCGCTGCGTCCGCCATCGCAACCGACCACGAATTTGGCGCTTACCGGTGCGGCACCGTCGATCTCGACAGTCACCCCACGGGCGTCCTGCGCGCAGGTCGCCATCTGCGCATCCCAGCGCACACTTACCTGCTCGAAGCGGTCTAGCCCGCGCAGCAACTCGGCGTCGACCATCGGCTGTACGAAGCCGTTACGCCGGGGCCAGCCGTAAAGCGGGTTGGCCGGTGCCATTTCGGCCAGCAGTCGGCGCTTGCGGTCATAGAACCGCAGGATCTGGTTGGGCACGGTGTGTGGCAGCACGTCGTCCACCACGCCGATCGACTGGAATGCCCGCAGTGACTCGTCATCCAGACCGACACCCCGCGGGTAGTCGATCAGACAGTCCCGCTCTTCGAGGAGCAGCGTCCGGACTCCCTGCAGCCCAAGGATGTTTGCCAGCGTCAGGCCGACCGGCCCGGCACCGACGATCACCACATCCACGGATTCGCTCACGTGTCGCGCCCAAGCAGGAAGTCGACGTGCAGCTTGTTGAATGTGTCAGGGTCCTCGTACTGCGGCCAGTGACCACAGTCGGGCATCACCACGAACGTTGCACCCGGGATCATCTCGGAGATCCGACGACCTTCGCTCACATCGGCAGTGGGGTCATCGCTGGTCCACAGCACCAAGGTGGGTGCCGCGATGGAACCATACTCTTTGGGCCCCAGCAGGTTCCGCTGCCGGATGACCGGATCTTGCAGCGCCATGATGTCGCTCATTGCCCCGACGAATCCGGGCGTCCGGTAGATCCGCTGACGGCTGGCCACGATGTCGTCGTAGTCTTTGAGCTTGTCGGCCATCAACCACTTGATCCGGGCCTGCACGGTCTCCCAGGACGGGTTCTCGGCAGCGGCCATGGACAGCGTGATGATCCGCTTCATCACCTCCGGGTCTGCCTGCGAGCCGCCGGCGGTGTTCAGCACCAGACGAATGATTCGGTCGGGGTGATCGGACGCGGCGCGGGCCGCAACCCACCCTCCGAGCGATTCACCGGACAGGTAAACCCGCTGCGCGCCAATGGTGTCGAAGAACGCGATCAGATGGTCGACATAGTGCTGGATCTCCAGGGGATGCCCGGGTTTGTCGGTGTAGCCGTGGCCCAGCATGTCGATGGACCAGGTCGAGAAGTGCTCTGCGTGAGACTCCAGGTTGCGAACGTAAGCCTCGGCATGTCCGCCCGAGCCGTGCAACAGGACCAGGGTTGGCCGATTCGTGTCACCGGCGTGCAGGTAACGGGTGCGGACCCCCGCAACATCGAGATAGCCCTGCGAGAACGCGACGCCCTGCAGGTCGCTCCAGATGCTTTCGAACCCGTCGAATCCAGCCATGCGACCCTTCTTTGCGGAAATCCGATTCTCTTGTATCGATAATCATCTGTGCTAATATCGCACTACGATGTGCACTATCTATAGAGCATCACTCTCGCGATGACCCCTGTCAAGGGTGACGACACAAACGCCGGCGACAAAGCGGCCACTGGTTCTCAGACCCTCGGCCGCGGTCTCAGTGCGCTTCACGCCGTCACCAGCTCGCCCAGCGGCGCCACCGCGCAACAGGTTGCCGACCACGTCGGAGTGCACCGGACCATCGCCTACCGACTGCTGTCCACCCTGGTTCAGTTCCGGTACATCACCAAGGGTGAGGACGGTCGCTATCGACCCGCCGCTGCGTTGGCGACGCTCGGCGCCTCGTTCGACAACAACTTGCGCCAACTCTGTGTGCCCACATTGCGCACCCTCGCCGACGACCTCGGCTCGACAGTCTCGCTACTGGTCGCCGAAGGCGAGCATCAAGTGGCCATCGCCGTCATCGTGCCGACACTTGTCTTCTACCAGTTGGCTTTTCACGAGGGCAGCCGCGAACCCCTGGATCGCGGCGCGGCCGGCATTGCGCTGCTCTCCAGCATGGCTCCGCGTCCGGGCGAGCGTGAACTGGTACCTCAGACCCGCACCCAGGGCTGGGTGATCACCCACGGCGAGATCGAACCCGACACCTACGGACTGGCCGTCCCGGTCCGGCGGCGACCACCGTCACCACCAACGTGCATCAACGTCATCTCGCACCGGGAAGACGTGCTACTGAAAGGCAAGGACGCCGTTATCGCGGCAGCCCAACGACTCTCGGACATTCTGAGCTGAGCAGCGATCGAAAGGATCTGAGCCCGTGAGTAACTGGGATCACGAGGTCGACGTTGTCGTGCTCGGCACCGGCGGAGCAGGCCTGACCGCGGCATTGACTGCGGCGGTCAACGGCGCCGAGGTCGCGGTGTACGAGAAGGCCGCGACGGTCGGCGGCACCACCGCCGTATCCGGAGGTATTGCCTGGATACCAGCGCATAACCGGGCCGCCGCCGGCGAGCTGACCGTCGACGACGCCATGAGATATCTGGCGGCCCAGTCGCTCGGCGCCATGGACACCGCGCTGGTCGAGACCTTCGTGCGCACCGGGCCACAGATGCTGGAGTTCCTCGAGGCACACAGCCTGTTGAAATTCGAAGTCGCCGAGGGCTTTCCCGACTACAAACCCGAACTGCCCGGCGGTCAGCCCGGCGGTGGGCGGTCGTTGAACGCCAAACCCTTCAACCTCGCCGAGTTGGGTGATTGGCGTGATCGCATCACGTCCTTCCCCGCAGACTTCAGCAACGTCGGCATCGACGCCGAGACGCGGGCGCGGATCCATGCCGCCGTCGACGACGCCGATGTCTGCGTGGCCGGCACCGCGTTGATCGCCGGGCTGCTCAAGGGTCTGCTGGATTTAGGTGTGGTGCCGGTGACCGAAGCCCGCGCTACCGAGTTGGTCGCGGTCGGCGGCCGAATCGCAGGCGTGCGAATCAGTGTGGACGGCACCGATATTCGAGTCGGTGCCCGCCGGGGCGTGGTGCTGGCCACCGGCGGCTTCGAATGGGACCCCGACCTGGTCGATGCATTTCTGCGCGGCCCCATGCACGGACCGGTCTCGCCGCCGAACAACACCGGCGACGGCCTGCGGATGGCGATGGCACACGGCGCCGAGCTGGCCAACATGGGCGAGGCCTGGTGGGTGCCGATCGTGCAGATTCCCGGCGATACCTTCGAGGGCAAGCCCCGCAGCCGCAGTGTCCGCCTGGAACGCACCCGTCCACGCAGCATCATTGTCAACCGGGCCGGCAAGCGCTTCCTCAATGAGGCCGGCGAATACAACTCGATGGCCGGGCCGTTCCACCATCTCGACCCACGGTTGGGCTATCTCAACGACCCGGCGTGGATCGTGTTCGACTCGCTGCACCTGAAGAAGTACGGCTTCCTCGGTATCGACCCAGACGGAGCCGGGGCGAGCGAAGCGACGGGGAGTGTCGCAGTGCCCGACTGGTTCTGCCAGTCCGCAACCCTGGAGGAGCTGGAGGCCAAGACCGGCATCTCCGCCGTGGCCCTGGCCGACACCCTGGCGGCATGGAATGCCAACGTTGCCGACGGGAGCGACCCCGACTTCGGCCGCGGCTCCAGTGCCTACGACGGCTACTGGGGTGATACCGCCGAGAGCACCCCGGCACTGAAGACCCTGGGTCCGATCGACACGGCACCCTACTTCGCGGTACCGGTCACCGTCGGCGCGATGGGCACCAAGGGCGGACCCCGCACGGACCGTGACGGCGCCGTGCTGCACGTCAACGGTGCGCTGATCCCGGGGTTATTTGCCGCCGGCAACGCGATGGCCGGGGTGACCGGCAAGGCGTATGGCGGCGCCGGCGGAACCCTGGGTCCGGCAATGGTTTTCGGCTACCGCTGCGGCTACGCTGCCGCGACCGGCGAGTCGGCCCCGGGGTAAGCCGGCAGCCGGCACCGACGCGCGCCGACATCGCAACTATTGGCGAGATCTGGCCACAACCTCGCCAATAGTTGCTATCTCGGCGATGACGCGACCTACGGCTGGTCTTTGATCGAAGCCCGCGGCGGGCCGGCGGTCTTCCAGTCCTCCAGGCCATCGGAGGCCAGGCCGACCGGAAAGCTGTTCTCGTGCACCTGAGCCCAGTGACTGTGGTTCAGCTCATGCAGGGTGAAGCAGGCATTGAGCGAGTTGTAGAAGCCCTGGTTGTCTTGGGTCTGGTTGACCGACTCCTTGATCAGCAGCGCGGCCATGGTGGGTACCTTGGCGATCCGGCGGGCGAATTCCAGTGTCTTGTCCGCTAGTTCGTCGACCGGGAAAATCTTGGAGACCATGCCCATCGCGTGCGCCTCGTCGACCGACAGGGTGTCGCCGGTGAGCATCAGCTCCTTGGTCTTACGCGGACCGAATTCCCATGGGTGCGCGAAGTATTCGACGCCGCACATGCCGAGGCGGGTGCCCACCACATCGGCGAACCGGGTGTTGTCGGCCGCCACGATCAGGTCGCAGGCCCACATCAGCATCAGGGCGGCGGCGTACACGTCGCCGTGTACGGAGGCGACGGTGATCTTGCGCAAGTTGCGCCAGCGTCGGGTGTTCTCGAAGTAGTGGTGCCATTCCTGCAACATCAGGCTCTCGGCGCCCTGCCGGTTGGCGCCGTTGACCTTGAAGCTCGGGTGCTGATCCGGTCCCGGTGTGTATTCGGTGCGCTGAGCCGCCGAGCCGAGATCGTGACCCGAAGAGAACATCGGGCCGTTGCCGCCCAGGATCACCACACGGACGGTGTCGTCGGCCTCGGCCCGCAGGAACGCCTCATGCAGTTCGACCAGCAGGCCCCGGTTCTGGGCATTGCGGGCGTCCGGCCGGTTGAGCATGATCCGGGCGATGGTGCCGTCGTCGAGGGTTTCGTACGTGACGTACTTGTAGTCAGCGTCGCCGGCGTTGGCCGAAGTCATGAGGGCACCTTTCGTTACTCCGTGAGCAGACACATATGTACCCGAAACATGGCCTGTCGCGGCACATTTGTGTCTGCTCGCGAGGTTATAGCGACAACAGCGTGGCCGAGGCGGTTCCGGGCGCGCCGTACACCTGGGCCAGGCCGACGCGCGGACTGCCCGGGACCTGCCGGTCCCCCGCCTCGCCGCGCAGCTGGCGCACCAGCTCGTGCATCTGCCGCAGGCCCGAGGCGCCGATCGGTTCACCATTGGCGATCAACCCGCCGTCGGTGTTGATCGGCAGCGTGCCGCCGATCTCGGTGGCACCATCGGCGAGCAGTTTCTCCTGGTCTCCGTCGGCGCACAGCCCGGTCTCGGCCATGTGGATGACCTCGGCGCCGGCGTCGGTGTCCTGCAACTGCGCGATGTCGACATCTTCGGGTCCGATGCCGGCGGCCTCATAGGCAGCCTTCGCCGCATACACAGTCGGTGCGACGTCCTCGTCGAGCGGCGCGGAAGTCGCGTGCACCTCGTAGGCGCCGTAGGTCCGGGTGCGAATCTCGCTGGCCCGCACGTAGACCGGCTTGTCGGTGTACTTGTGGGCGATGTCGGCGCGGCACATGATCACCGCAGCCGCACCTTCGTCGGGCGCACAGAACATGTATTGCCGCAGCGGGTAGTTCAGTATCGGCGACGCCATGATCTCCTCGACCGAGATCTCTTTGCGCCGGAACGCATTCGGATTCAGGATGCCGTTGCGGAAATTCTTGTTGGCCACCCGCGCCAGCGTCTCCTCCGAGATGCCGTGCTTGTGGATGTAGTGGTTGGCCTTCATGCCGAAAAACTTGGTGGTGACGAACTGCCCGCCCCGCGCGTACCACTGCGGCAGCGCGAGTTTGGCCGGATCGTCGGTGAACGCGCCGCGCGGATGCTTGTCCAGCCCGATGGCAATCCCGATGTCGTACTTGCCCAATCGGATGGTGTCGGCCGTCTGCTGGATGGCACTGGCCGCGGTCGCGCAGGCGTTGAATACGTTGGTGAACGTGATGCCGGTGAGTCCGACCAGTCGCGTGACCGCGTCCGGATTGGAGATCTCATAGCTGCCACCGAAACCGAACTGGATGTCCTTCCACTCCAGCTTGGCATCGGCCAGCGCGGACTGGATGGCCTCGGCACCCATCTCCATGGCGGTCTTGTCGAACCGGCCGAACGGGTGGATACCGACGCCGATGATCGCTACATCGTTAGACACGGGTAACCCTTCTAGACCGGCTGGAACCAGAACGTCACGAGCTCGTCGCCCTCGGCATCGGTGGCGAAAGGCGCCATCGCCAACTCGACCTCCATGCCGAATTCCAGTTTCGCCGGGTCGTTTTCGGTCAAGCGGCCCTCCACTCGGATGACGTCTCCGAGCTGAACCAGGCCGACGCCGTAGGGCACGAAGTCCTTACCGGTGGGTCCCGCGTACGGCGCTCCAGGCGGGAAACCCTGTGTGGTCCAAGCGATCACGGTACCGCGGCGCGGCAACAGCAGGTCGGCCATCGCAGCCTGGCTGCACTTGGGGCAGATCGGCTGACGTGGGAAGACCGTCGCCGAACAGGCGCCGCACTGACTGCCGATGAGCTGCGGGTTCTCGTCGGGCCAGGTGGAAATCTCGGGGGCGAGCGCCTTCTGCATGAGTTCCTCGATACGCCGAAAGAATACGTTGACGAAATCGTACAACATGGTTACTGAAAACCGGTAACCCCATTCTCATCCTTCGACTCATCCCGATTGAGCAGCTGCGCGGTGGCCGCATAGACATCGATCGAACCCGCCGCGACCCCGGCCGCCAATGCGTCCAGACCGGCGTGGCCCCGCAACGCGCTCTGCGCCAACGACAGCAGTTGTGCGCGGGCCCGGGCAACGCGGCGTTCGGGATTGTCTGCGCGGTGATGGTCCTCGATGGCCCGAACCAACTCGTCGATACCCTCGCATTGCGCCGCAACGATTTTCAGGATCGGCGCATCGGTCTCAGCATGCAGGTCCCGGACCGTTTGATCAGCGCCCTCACGATCGGCCTTGTTGACCGCGACGATGTCAGCCACCTCGAGCAGGCCGGCTTTGGCGGCTTGAATGGCATCGCCCGCACCGGGATTGAGGACAACCACCGTCGGCTCAGCGACCGCCGCGACCTCGATCTCAGACTGTCCGACCCCGACGGTCTCGATGAAGACGACGTCGTAGCCCAGCGCACCGAGCAAGCGGATCGCGGCGGGCACCGCCGCCGCCAAACCCCCAAGGTGCCCGCGGGCCGCGACCGACCGAATCAGGACGTCGGGATCATTGATGTGCTGGGACATCCGGATCCGGTCACCCAACAGCGCTCCCCCGCTGTAGGGCGACGACGGGTCCACGGCCAACACCGCGACGCGTTGTCCGCGTGCACGATAGGCGGCGACCAGCACCGCAATGGTTGTCGACTTGCCCGCACCCGGCGGGCCGGTGATGCCGATGATTCGAATCGGAACCGGCTCGATGGCTACAAGAAGCTCGTCACGACGTGGACTTTCGACCATGCTCAGTAGTCGCCCGACCGCACGGATCGAACCGCCACGCGCCGCGGCGATCAGGTCGGGGACGGTCTTTTCGGTCATCTATCGGGACCCTAGTTGGAGCAGCCCCCGGACAACGGCTTTCGCCACAGACTTGCCGCCTCCCGCCCAGTATGAGAATACTATTCTCTCAGTCAGAGAGTCTTAGTTGCAAGGAGGGGAATGGCATGGATATCGCAGGTGTTTCCGCGATCGTTGTCGGCGGCGCAGGTGGGTTGGGAGAGGCGACGACCCGCCGACTGAATGCCGCCGGCGCCAAGGTCGTGGTCGCGGACCTCGCCGACGATAAAGGCAAGGCCCTCGAAGCCGAGCTCGGCGTCAGGTATGTGAGCACCGACGCCACCTCGGAAGAATCCGTCAATGCAGCCATCGCGGAGGCGCAAGCTCTTGGGCCACTGCGTATTTCGGTGGATACGCACGGCGGGCCGGCCGCCGGCGGCCGGTTGATCGGCAAGGACGGTTCGCCGCTGGACCTGGAGGGCTTCGAGAAGACCATCAAGTTCTACCTGACCGCGGTGTTCAACGTCATGCGGCTGACCGCTGCGGCGATCGCCCAGACCGAGCCGCTCGACGAGGGCGCCCGCGGCGTGATCATCAACACCGCCTCGATCGCCGGATACGAGGGCCAGATCGGGCAGCTGCCCTACGCCGCGGCCAAGGGCGGCGTGCTCGGCATGACGCTGGTGGCGGCGCGAGACCTGTCCCCCTTGGGTATTCGCGTCTGCACCATCGCGCCGGGCACCATCAACACCCCCGCATACGGCAAGGCCGCAGACCAGCTGGAGCAGTACTGGGGTCCGCAGGTGCCCTTCCCGAAGCGCATGGGCCGCTCGACCGAGTACGCGCAGCTGGCGCAGTCCATCGTCGAGAACGACTACCTCAACGGCGAGATCATCCGACTCGACGGCGCGCTGCGGTTCCCGCCTCGCTAGTGAGCCTCGACGGGAAGGTCGCGTTCGTCGCGGGTGCCAGCCGCGGCATCGGCGCGACGATCGCCACGGCGCTGGCCGCCGAAGGTGCCTGTGTCGCGGTGGCTGCCCGGTCTTCGGAGGAAGGCAAGCTTCCCGGAACCATCGGCTCGGTGACCGCGTCGATTGCGGCGGCCGGCGGCCGCGCGTTAGCGGTGCGATGCGACGTCACCGACGAATCCTCGGTGGAAGACGCTGTCGCAGCAACAGTTTCGGAGTTCGGTGGGATCGACATCCTGGTCGCCAACGCCGGGGTGCTGTGGCTCGGACCGATCGAATCGACTCCTGTGAAGCGGTGGCAGCTCTGCCTGGACGTCAACCTGACCGGGGTTTTCCTGGTGACCAAGGCCGTCATCCCGCACGTCCGGGCACGCGGTGGTGGATCGCTGATGGCCATCACCACGACCGGCGTAGGGATGCCCGGGGCCAACGCCTACTGGGTATCGAAGGCGGCCGCCGAGCGGCTGTACCTCGGGCTGGCGGAGGATCTGCGCGGCGACAACATCGCGGTGAACTGCCTGAGCCCGTCGCGGGTGGTGCTCACCGAAGGTTGGCAAGCCGGCGGCGAGGGTATGCAGATTCCGCCGGAGTACGTAGAGCCGCCCGAGGCCATGGCCCGTGCCGCAGTGCTTCTGGCCCACCAAGACGGCTCCGGCATCACCGGCACCGTTCAGCGTTCCGAAGAGATTGATATCTAGCGCCTCAGACGTCCGAGGCGCAGTCGACGTCGACGTAGACGGTGGTGACGACCTTCGGATCGGCACGCTGGGTCAGGGCATCGGCCGCATTGGGCAGGCCGTGGACATCGGTCACCGTGCACCCCGACAGCGGAGCGCTGGGCGTGCCATCGATCTGCACGTTGTAGCCTTCGCCGATCAACGCGCCCACCACATCGCCGGCATTGTTGCCGGCGGCGCTGGAGGCCTGCGCGGCACCAGCAGAAGTCAGGGCAGTCGCCGCCAGAGCTGCGACGGTGGAAATGAGTGCGATCTTGCTGAACATGATCTCTGTCCCTTCGGGAGAGGTTTTGTTTGACGACTCTCAGCTTCGAATCCGCCGACAAGGGTTCCGCGGTGAAACGATGAAGATTCGCTAAAGAAGCAGTCGCCGACCAGGCAGTTCCGCAGAACAGGTCATTGCGTGGGTGCACTATGAGCAGGTGAACGACACCGATCCCACGCCGGCCGCCCAGGGCTTGCGCGCGCTGGTCGTCGACGACGAGACAGCTCTGGCCGACGTGGTGGCCAGCTATTTGCGCCGCGAGCAATTCGAAGTGCGCGTCGCGGCGGACGGCCCCTCGGCGTTGACGGCGGCGCGCGAGATGGACCCCGACGTAGTCATCCTCGACATCGGTCTGCCCGGCCTGGACGGCATCGAGGTGTGCCGCCAATTGCGTACCTTCTCCGACGCGTACGTGGTCATGCTGACCGCCCGCGATACCGAGGTCGACACCATCGTCGGGTTGTCGGTGGGCGCGGACGACTACGTGACCAAGCCGTTCAGCCCGCGCGAGGTGGTGGCCCGCATCCGCGCGATGTTACGACGCCCCCGCAGGGCGTCGAATCTGGACAAGCCATCGTCCGGCGGAACTCCGCCGAGAGAATTCGGCGATCTGCACATCGATGTCGAAAGCCGGCTGACACATCTCAGGGGCACACCAATCATGCTGACCCGTACCGAATTTGATGTGCTCGCCGCGCTGTCCTCACGGCCCCGGCACGTGTGGACCCGGCACCAACTGCTGGAAGCCGTGTGGGGCGAATCGTGGTTCGGCAACGACAATGTCGTCGACGTCCATGTGGGTCATCTACGACGCAAGCTCAGCGACAATTCGACGGAGCCGCGCTACGTCACCACCGTGCGCGGCGTGGGCTACCGAATGGGTGATGGCTGATGGCCACTGATCTCGACCGTCCGCGCAGCAAGCACGGAATTCAGACCCGGCTGCTGGCCACCAACGCCGTGGTGGTGGCCGCGGCCATCGTCACCAGCACCGCCGTCGGGCTGGCCATCGGCCCGCCGATGTTCCGGCGGGTGATGCGCGACGTGCTGATACCCGGACGTACCGGCCCCCACCCGTATGAGCATGCCTTCCGCCAGGCCACCGCCGTATCGGTGGGGATATCGCTCGTGGTGGCTGCCACCGCCGCCCTCGCCCTGAGCTGGTATCTGAGTCGCCGGATGCACCGGTCCACTGCCGAACTCGCCGCAGCGGCCACCGCCGTCGCCGGCGGGAACTACGACATCCGCGTCTCGTCACCACATCTGGGTGCCGAATTCGACACCATTGCCGAAGCTTTCAATACGATGGCCGAGCAGCTCGGCTCCGTCGAAGCGACCCGGCGGCAGTTGCTCGCTGACCTGGCGCACGAGCTCCGCACGCCGGTGTCGGTGATCGAGGCCTACCTGGAGGCACTCGAAGACGGCGTACACGAGCTCGACACGACGACGATCGGCGTGCTGCGGGACCAGACGCGCAGGCTCACCCGGCTCAGCGCCGACGTGCGGGCGCTGACCGAAGCCGAAAGCGATGCCGCGCTGCTGGACACCCAGAGCGTCTCGCCTACCGACGTGATCGCCGCTGCCGTCGACGCCTTCGCGGCGCCGTACCGAGCCAAGGATGTTGCCCTGACGTCAAGCGTCGCCCCGAACCTGCCCCAGCTGTGGGCCGATCCGCAACGGCTCGGCCAGGTCTTGGCGAACCTGCTCGCCAATGCACTGCGGCACACCACGGCAGGCGGAGCGGTGCGGGTGACCGCGACCGCGGCCGGCGCGGGGGTACGCATCCAGATCGCCGACGACGGCGACGGCATACCACCCGAGCACCTGCCTCGGCTGTTCGAACGGTTCTATCGAGTCGATTCCGCGCGAGACCGCGCGCACGGCGGTGCCGGGATCGGACTGGCCATCGCCAAGGCGCTCGTCGAAGCCCACGACGGCCACATCACAGCCGCCAGCACCGGCGTCGGCGCAGGATCCACCTTCACCGTCGACCTTCCGGTCCGCCCGGCCGCCTAGTGCGCGCTAGCTCTTGGCGATCAGCCCGTCCACGATCCGGTTGAAGTCGGCGGTGCCGAATGACACGTACTCGGCCAGGTTGGCGTAGTCGAGCGAGGCCATCACCTGCTGCTCCAGTTGGATGTTCATCAGTCGCTTGGTCGCCTCGACGGCTTGCTTGGGTAGCTCGATCAGCTTGCGTGCGCACGTGATCGCCTCGGCCAGCGGGTCCTCGACGACATGGTTGCACAGCCCCAGCTCCAGCGCCCGCCCGGCCTTGATCCGCACGCCGGTGAGGGCAAACTCCTTGGCCTGCAACAAGGAAATCTGCGAACCCCACACCAGCGGTCCGCCGTCCGCGGCGACCAGTCCGATCTGCACATGCGGATCGGCGAAGTGCGCGCCCGGCGCCATGTACACGATGTCCGAGAGCGCGGCCAGGCTGCAGCCCAGCCCGACCGCCGGGCCATTCACCGCGGCCACCACCGGGATCCGGCAGCGCACCATGCCGATGACGAGATCGCGACCGTGTTTGATGGTCTTCTGCCGCAACGCCTCATCGCGACGCAGCTCATCGAGATAGTTGAAGTCGCCGCCGGCCGAGAACGCCCGGCCCGCGCCGGTGATCACCGCGGCACGCGCCGAGGCGTCTTCGTTGAGCTCCTCCCACACCCGCGCCAGCCCGACGTGCAGATTGTCGTTGACGGCGTTGAGTGCGTCGGGACGGTTCAGGGTGATGATCCGCAGACCACCGTCGGCCCGGACATCGATTTCCTCTGGCATTCCGTACAATTCGTCTCTCCTACCAGTCCTGATCGGTCTTTGTGCAAGCGCTCATCACAAACCGAGGATTCGCTGCGCGATGATGTTCTTCTGAATCTGCGAGGTGCCACCCATGACGCTCTGGGCGCGGCTGTACAGATAGGCACTGAGCAATTCGGGATCCTTGGTGCCGGTGACCGCCAGCGCGGCATGGCCGACCGACTGCTCGACCCAGGTCATCAGCAGCTTGTCCAAAGATCCGTTGGGGCCGTGGGTGATTCCGTCGAGTTGCTCAGAGAGGCGCCGTCGTACGTGCAGCCGCAGCATCTCGGCCTGCACTCCGGCCCAGGCCAGATCGTCTGGCAATGGACCGTCGTAGCCGGAGGCCATCTGCCGCACCAGCTTTCCGTAACGTGCCGAGTAACCCAGCGTCGAGGGCTCACGCTCATGGCTGACCACCGTCATGGCGAGCTTCCAGCCATCGCCGAGCGCACCGACCATGTTGACTGCCGGTACCCGGGCGGCGTCGAACGTCACCTGGCCGAATTCGGTCGTCACACCGTTGATCATCTGCAGCGGCCGCTGCTGTACGCCGTCCTGGTGCATGGAGACGACGAATGCCGAGATGCCCTTGTGCCGGGGCACCTCTTTGTCGGTGCGGGCCAGCACCAGGCACCAGTCGGCGACATCCGAGTAGCTGGTCCAGATCTTGTGCCCGTTGATGACGTAGTCATCGCCGTCTTGCACCGCGGTGGCGGTCAGCGAGGCCAGATCCGAACCGGCGCCCGGCTCAGAGAATCCTTGGCACCAGCGCTCGGTGCCGTTGATCATCCCAGGCAGGAACCGCTGCTGCAGTTCCTTGCTGCCGTGCTGCCCCAGGCCGACAACCAGATACCCGAGTGACGGCCGCGGTGGCGCGCCGGCCCGGGCGATCTCCTCATCGACGATGACGTCGTAAACCGGCGCCAAGTCCTGACCGCCGAATTCCAAGGGCCAGGACGTTCCGAAAAACCCTGCAGCGTAAAGGGCCTGGTGCCATTCACCCATTCGGGACCAGTAGTCGTCGCCAGAGGCCTTGTAGCTTGCGGCGTTGTCAGTCAGCCAGGCGCGCAGTCGATCCCGGAATGCGGCTTCCTCCGGTGAGTCACGAAAGTCCAAGGTCTTTGCCTTCCAGGTCCCGAAGCTCCACGGGCCACGTCGAGGTGGCCACCAGCACTCGGCGCAGGTACACGTGCGCCAGGCATTCCCAGGTGTTGCCGATGCCGCCGTGCACCTGAATGGCGGTCTCGCACACCGTGCGAGCGGCCCGAGCGCAGTAGATCTTGGCGATCTTCGCCGCCCGCATCGCTTCGTCACCGGGCAGCTCGTCGACAGCCCAGGCCGCGTGCCGCAGCACGCTGATCGATCCTTCGATCAGCGTCAGCCCCTCGGCCAGCAAGTGTCCGATGGCCTGATAGGAGCCGATCGGGGCGCCGTACTGCTCACGCACCTTGGCGTAGTCGGATGCCAGCGTCAGCGCGCCACGAGAAGCGCCGACCAGATCGGCGGCAGTGACGGTCAAAGCCAGTGCCTGCCAAAGCAATACGTCTTCGGTGTCCAACGCCTCCAGTTCGGCGGGCGACTCGACCACACCGCGCAGGCTCGCCGTCAGATCCACCCCAAAGCCGACACCGACGGGTTCGCTGTCACCGACCGCCGGCGCGCTGCCCGTGCGGTGCTGCAGATCATCGGCCAGGACCGGGCCGATGAACGGCACGTCGACCAGCCCGCGGGCGAACTCCTCGGCCACGATGGCAACCTCGACCCCGGAGGCCAAGTCGGTACGCAAAGTGCGAAAGCCCGTCGCATTGACCGCCTTTTCCAGCCGGGCCCGGCGAATCTCGTTGTCCAGATCGGCGACCGACTCCGGTCCGAGGTCGTCGGCCAAGCTCGCCGCGGCCTTCCGCAGTTGTTGTTGTTCGGCCGTCAGACGGACGTCCACTAGAGCCCTCTGTTCGTCGCGCAAGCGCTCATACTGAGCGACAGGTTCTTCGCGCAAGCGCTCATACTGAGCACACGTTCTTCGCGCAAGCGCTCATCAATTGCTCCTTCAACACTCGGCGCAACACCTTTCCGGATGGGAGACGTGGAATCTCCGGTACGAAAACCACTTTCGACAGATGCTTGTAGGAGGCCAGGCACTCGGCGACAGACTGGGCCAACTCGTCGGCTTCGACCTGCCCCGCGCGGGCCACCGCAGCCACCACGGCTTCACCATCCGCCGCGTCGGGTATCCCGAACGCAGCGCAATCGGCCACGGCGGGGTGCCCGAGGAGGACCGACTCGATTTCCGCAGGGGCGACCTGGAATCCGCGGACCTTGATCATCTCCTTGGCCCGGTCGGTGATATACAGCCGTCCGTCGACATCGAGGTAGCCGATGTCCCCGGAGCGGTACCAGCCGTCTTCGAAGGCCGTAGCGGTGTCGGTGTCGGGTACGTAGCCGGCCATCACCGCATCCGAGCGCACCTGGATCTCGCCCTCAGCGCCGGCGCCCAGGACCTCATCGGAGTACACGGAGCGGATGCGGATCTGCACGCCCGGCGCTGCCTTACCGACGGTGTCGAGATTCCCGCCGATCTCGTTGCAGGAGAACAACACAACCTCGCTGGATCCACTGGCGGTCAACCACGGCACGCCGGTACGCCGAGTGATCTCTTCGGCCACACTGGCTGTCACGGGCGTCGCACACCACATCATGAAACGCAGGGACGACAGGTCGTAGGACTCCAGGCCGGGATGCGCAGCGAGCGCCAAAGCCATTGGGGCAACCACCATCTCGACGGTGACGCGGTCGTCCTGGATGTGCTGGAGCATCGCGTCGATGTCGAATCGCGGATGTAGCCGTTGCCAGACCCCGGCGTCGAGCGCCGTCAAGATGTTCAGTAGGCCCAGGATGTGGGAGGGCGGAGTCATGATCTGCATGCGGTCGGTGTCGCCGAGTCCCAGCACCGCGCGCCACTGGTCGACGGCCGCCCTGAGCCCCCGGTGGGTGTGCCGGACCGCCTTGGGCATGCCGGTGGTGCCGGAGCTGAACACCAGCACGGCTTCACCATCGAGGGGCGCGGGCTGGACGGAGCCGTCGGGCACGGGCTCATCGAGATGCAGCATCGGCATGAGGTCGGCCAGCACCTCATGGTCGCCGACCGCGGCGGCCGGCGCCGTGAGATTCAGGGCGTGGAGCACCTCGGTCCGTTTCCACGCGGGGCTGAGCAGGACGACCGAACCGCCCAGCCGCCAGATGGCCAGTACCGCCACCACGAACTCCGGGCGGTTGGATGACATCAGGGCGACCCGATCGCCGGGGACGACGCCGCGGCGCCGTAATTCGGCGGCCATTCGGTCGGCCATCGAGTCGAGATCGGCGCGGCGGTACTGCCGGTGGCCGAACGCGAGCACGACCCGATCAGCCACTCGCCCTCCTCGACGATTCTTGTTGAGAAGATGGTATCACCCTGCGAGAATGATATTCTCGCTAGATCAGAATGCACGTGTCAGTACTTGGCCAGGAGGACCGATGACCGTAGAAGCACTGGACACCCAGGTCGCCGAGGTCACCATCATTTTCGACCGCAGATCCACCAAAGCCACCCAGGTCGCAGGCGAGACCATCCTGGAGACCGCCCGGCGTGCCGGTCTGACGCCACCGTTCTCCTGCGAAGCCGGAAACTGCGGCACCTGCATGGCCAAGCTGACCGAAGGCGCGGCGACGATGCGGGTCAACGATGCGCTCACCGAGGACGAAGTTCAGGACGGCTACGTGCTGACCTGTCAGGCAGTTCCGACCACCACCACAGTGGTCTGCGACTACGAGGACTAAAACCCGCTCACCTATTGTTTGCCTCAGCACGATCCATACCCGCCCAAGGTCGACGCAATGCGGTTTGATGTATTCATGGCCGCAGACTGGTCGGCGATGGCAGGAAGGCACCGATGGGCACGATTTATAACGACGTCACGGAGTTGGTCGGGCGCACACCGTTGGTGCGACTGAACCGCTTGACCGCCGATCTCGGTGCGCAGGTGGTGGCCAAGCTGGAGTTCTACAACCCCGCCAACAGCGTCAAAGACCGGATCGGAGTGGCCATCGTTGATGCCGCCGAGCGTTCCGGTGCCCTCAAGCCCGGCGGCACCATCGTGGAAGCCACCAGCGGCAACACCGGCATCGCACTGGCGTTGGTCGGCGCGGCCCGCGGCTACAAGGTCATCCTGACCATGCCGGAGACCATGTCCACCGAGCGTCGGGTGATGTTGCGGGCCTTCGGTGCAGAAATCGTGCTCACGCCGGGCTCCGAAGGAATGGCCGGCGCCGTGGCCCGGGCCAAGCAGATCATCTCCGAGACCGAAAACGCCGTGTCCGCCGACCAGTTCGCCAACCCGGCCAACCCGGCGATCCACGAAGCCACCACCGCCGAGGAGATCTGGGCCGACACCGACGGCGAGGTCGACATCTTCGTGGCCGGCATCGGCACCGGCGGAACGCTGACCGGGGTCGGGCATGTGCTCAAGGCACGCAAGCCCGGGGTGCAGATCGTCGGGGTCGAGCCCGTGGACTCCCCCATCCTCACCGGCGGCGCGGCCGGCCCGCACAAGATTCAGGGCCTTGGCGCCAACTTCATTCCGGAGATCCTCGATCGCGACGTCTATGACGAGATCATCGACGTCGCTTTCGATGACGCGATCAAGACCTCGCGGGCCTTGGGCACCGACGAAGGCATTCTGGGTGGCATCTCGGCAGGAGCGAATGTCTGGGCTGCCTTGCAATTGGCAGCGCGCCCCGAGAACGCCGGCAAGCTGATCGTGGTCATCATTCCGGACTTCGGTGAGCGGTACGTTTCCACGGCGCTGTACGAGCACATCCGGGACTGAGAACATGACCTTGTGGTCGGCCGTGCGCGAGGACCTGACGAACGCACGCAGTCACGACCCGGCTTCCCGCGGTGATCTCGAGAACGCGCTGGTGTATTCGGGTCTGCACGCGATCTGGTCGTACCGGGTCGCTCATCAGATGTGGGAGCGACCCGCGTTGCGAGGACCGGCCCGGGTGCTCGCGCAGCTGACTCGGCTGTTGACAGGCATCGAGATCCATCCGGGCGCGACCATCGGTCGCCGGTTCTTCATCGACCACGGCATGGGCGTGGTGATCGGCGAGACCACCGAGATCGGCGACGACGTGATGCTCTATCACGGGGTGACGCTAGGCGGTCGGAGCCTGAACCAGGGCAAACGTCACCCGACCCTCGGAAACCGCGTCACCATCGGCGCCGGAGCCAAGGTCCTGGGCCCGGTGAAGATCGGTGACGATTCGGCGATCGGCGCCAATGCCGTTGTGACACACGATGTTCCAGCCGATTCCATCGCCACCGGAATCCCAGCCCTGGTGCGCCCACGCACCGACAAGCAACGCGAGCAGGGCGTCGACCCGACGACCTACATCGACCCCGCGATGTTCATCTGAGGCACTGATTTCAGCTGTCGGCGCCGAGAAGCGGTGGTGGCCGGTAGTCCGGCACGTAGCCGTCCACGCGAATCGAGCTGCCCACCAATCGATATGGCCCGGCCTTCACCACTGCCTCGGGCCGGGCGTCGAGCGCTTCGGGCAGCGTGCGCACCGCGGCCGCCGGGATCCCCAACGGTTTGAGTCGGGCCTCCCAGTTCGCCGCTGTGTCGGTGGTCAGGGCGCGTGACACCACGTCGAGCACCTCGTCGCGCTTGGCCACCCGCTCGGCCATGGTCTCGAAACCCGAGATACCGGCCTCCGACGCGAACGACCGCCAGAACCCGTCGTGCGTGACGAACAAAGCCAAGTATCCCGATGCAGTCGGAAACAGTTGCGCCGGAACATAAAACGAGTGCGCACCGAAGGGCCGCCGCTGCGGTTGCACTCCGCTGTTCAGGTAGGCCGACGCATGGTAGTTCAACTGCGAGAGCATCACGTCGCGCAGGCTGACATCGATCTGGCCGCCGCGGCCCGAGATGACCTGCGCCAACAAGCCGAGCGCAGCAGTCAGTCCCGTCGAATTGTCCGCGGACGAATAGCCCGGCAATGTGGGCGGGTCATCGGGGCTGCCGGTCAGCGCGGCGATACCGGTGGCCGCCTGCACGATGTAGTCGAAGGCCGGGTCGTCGCCGTCGTGCAGGCCGAACCCGGTGACCGCCACGCACACGAACTTCTCGTTGTACCTGCGGAGTGCGTCGTAAGTGAGCCCCAGCCGGTGAATGGCCGACGGCTTCAGATTCACCAGCAGTGCATGGGATTCGGCGACGAGTTCACCGAGACGGCGCTGCCCCTCTTCGGTGGCCAACTCCAATACGATGCTGCGCTTGCCGCGGTTGAGACTGGCGAAGTAGTCGTCGCTGACCTGCCGGGAGATGTCCCCGGTCGGCGGCTCGAGCTTGGTCACCTCGGCGCCGAGGTCGGCGAGCATCATGGTGGCGTACGGGCCGGCCAGCATGGTGCCGACCTCGAGGATCTTGATGCCCGTGAGCGGTCCCGTCATTGCGCCGAGGATACGGTTTGTGACGGGATCGGGCCGAAAAGTCGCAATAAACCGTAGCTTCGGCGGCTCATCGGACCTGCTTGGCGAGCTCTGCGATCACCTCACGGGTGCGGTACTTCGACGCGATCAGCTCGTCGCGGCTGTCACCGATCGGCAACAACCGCACCGACAGATCCGTCACGCCGGCATCGGCGAACTGCTTGAACCGCCGAAGAATCGCGTCCTCGTCACCGGCCGCGCACAGGTCACCGACATCACGGGCATCGCCGCGCTCCAACAGTCGCTGATAGTTCGGCGACACCTCGGCCTCGCCGAGGATCCGGTTGGCCCGCTGCTTGGCATCGTCGACTTGCGAAGGCGCACACAGACATACCGGGATACCCGCGACGATCCGCGGCGCTGCGCGGCCCGCAGCTTCGGCGGCCCTGGTGATCTTCGGAGCGATGTGGTCGCCGATCGCTCGTTCGTCGGCCATCCACAGCACGGTGCCATCGGCCAGTTCGCCGGCAATCTGGAGCATCACCGGGCCGAGCGCCGCAATCAGCACGGGCATCGGGGTGTCCGCACCAATGGCCGTCGGATTGTGCACGGTGAACGAATCATTCTCCACATCAACAGATCCCGGCCCGGCGATGGCGGTGTTCAGCACCTGCAGGTAGTTCCGGGTGTAGGCGGCCGGCTGGTCGTACGGCAGTCCCAGCATGTCCCGAATGATCCAGTGATGCGACGGCCCGACGCCCAACGCGAGCCGACCATCGGACACCGCATGGGTCGAGAGTGCCTGGCGGGCCAGGGCAATCGGATGCTGGGCTTGCAGCGGCACCACCGCGGTCCCCAGCTCGATGCGGGAACTGTGTGCGGCCATCAGTGCCGCCATGGTCAAGCAGTCGAAGTCGTCGGGCACCTGCGGCATCCATGCGGTGTCCAGTCCAGCGGACTCGGCCCACTCGATGTCGGATACCAGCTTGGACACCTTGCGCGCCATGTCCCCACGCTCGGCGCCGATCATCACGCCTAATCGCATGCCCGTGCCTTCCCCGTCAGAGCCCGAACCTCGGTGACCAGGGTGTCGAGCGCGGTGCCGGTCGGAAAGACCGCGGCTGCACCGGCATCGAGCAGCTTCTGCACATCGCCCTGCGGGATGGTGCCACCGACAACGACGGCGATATCACCCGCGTCAGCAGCACGTAGCGCCTGCACGGTCCGGGTGGTCAGCGCTACGTGCGCACCAGAGAGGATCGAAAGGCCCACCAGCGCAACGTCTTCCTGCAACGCGATCGATACGATGTCCTCGATGCGTTGCCTGATACCTGTATAGATCACCTCGAAGCCGGCATCGCGCAGGGTCCGGGCGACGATCTTGGCACCCCGGTCGTGACCGTCCAGCCCGGGCTTGGCCACCAGCACGCGAACCGGGCTGTCACTCATTGGATTGCTCCTCGCGTGCGCGCCATCAGAACACCACCGGCTGCTGAAACTCGCCCCACACCGACTTCAGCGTCGACACCATCTCTCCCACTGTGCAATACGCGTTGGCGCAGTCGATCAGCCGGTGCATCAGGTTGTCATCACCCTCCGCGCCCCTGGCCAATGCCGCCAACGTCTCTTTGACGGCTACGTCGTCCCGTTCGGCCTTCACCTTTGCCAGCCGCTTGAGTTGCAGGTCACGCCCCTCAGCATCGAGTTCGTAGGTGGCGATCTCCGGCGCCGGCTCGTCGACCACGAACCTGTTCACCCCGACCACCGGACGCGCACCGGATTCGGTCTCCTGGTGGATCTTGAAGGCTTCGTCGGCGATGAGCCCTTGCAGGTAGCCGTCTTCGATGCACCGCACCATGCCGCCGTGCGCGTCCAGATCGGCCATGATCTCGATGATGCGGTTCTCGGTGGCGTCAGTCAGCGCCTCCACGAAGTACGAACCACCCAGCGGGTCAGCCACTTTCGTCACGCCGGTCTCATAAGCCAGGATCTGCTGGGTGCGTAGCGCCAGCGTCGCCGACTCCTCGCTGGGCAGCGCGAACGGCTCATCCCAGGCCGCGGTGAACATCGATTGCACTCCGCCCAGCACCGATGCCAGCGCCTCATAGGCCACCCGCACCAGGTTGTTCTGCGCCTGCGGGGCATACAACGATGCCCCGCCCGATACACAGCCGAAGCGGAACATCGACGCCTTGTCGGTGCCGGCACCATAGCGCTCCCGCACGATGGTGGCCCAACGACGCCGTCCCGCACGGTATTTGGCGATCTCCTCGAAGAAGTCGCCGTGGGTGTAGAAGAAGAATGAGATCTGCGGAGCGAACTTGTCGATGGACATCCGGCCACGCTCCACGACCGTGTCGCAGTACGTGACGCCGTCGGCCAGGGTGAACGCCATCTCCTGTACAGCGTTGGCGCCGGCATCCCGGAAGTGCGCTCCGGCAACCGAAATGGCATTGAAGCGCGGCACTTCGGCGGCACAGAACTCGATGGTGTCGGCGATCAGCCGCAGCGACGGTTCCGGCGGCCAGATCCAGGTACCGCGAGAGGCGTACTCCTTGAGGATGTCGTTCTGGATTGTGCCGGTGAGCTTCTCGCGCGGCACGCCCTTCTTCTCGGCGGCGGCGACGTAGAACGCCAGCAGGATGGCCGCGGTGCCGTTGATGGTGAAGCTGGTACTGATCGTTTCCAGCGGAATGCCATCGAACAAGATCTCGGCATCGGCCAGGGTATCCACCGCGACGCCGACCCGACCCACCTCTTCGCCGTACTCCGGGTCATCTGAGTCGTAGCCGCACTGAGTGGGCAGATCCAGTGCGACCGACAGGCCGGTGCCGCCCTGGTCGAGTAGATAGCGATACCGCTTGTTCGACTCCTCGGCCGTGCCGAAGCCCGAATACTGCCGAAAGGTCCAGGTCTTGCCGCGGTAGCCGGACGCGAAGTTGCCGCGGGTGAACGGGTACTCGCCGGACGCAGGCGGCTCCCCGGCCCGGTCGCTCGGGCCGTACACCGGTTCCAGCGGGATGCCCGAAGGGGTCTGCACGATCTCGCTCATCACTGGATAACGTACTTGCCAAAAATGAGAATGCCAATACCGCTGTCGGAAAATGTGGGCACGACATGCGGTTTCTCATCCAGACCCAACGTGCAACCGCACCCCGACCGTGGCCGCGCGAATCGGTCTGCGAATATCGCATTTGCCAAAAATGAGAATGCCAATACCATCGAGAACGACACCAAGGAGGGCAATGTCCTGCGACAAGCACTCGCTGGCCGGTAAGACGCTGGTCGTTTCCGGTGCCAGCCGCGGTATCGGCCTGGCCATCGCGCTCGGCGCCGCCCACCACGGCGCCAACGTCGTGCTGCTGGCCAAGACGGCCGAACCTCATCCCAAGCTGCCCGGCACCGTGCACACCGCGGTCGCCGAGATCGAAGCCGCCGGCGGCAAGGGTGTCGCAGTGGTGGGCGACGTACGCAAGGAAGAGGACGTCCAGCGCGCGGTCGACGCCGCGGTCGAGCACTTCGGCGGCATCGATATCTGCGTGAACAATGCCAGCGCCATCGCGGCCGAGCCCACCGAGGCGTTGGCCGCCAAGAAGTACGACCTGATGATGGACATCAACGTACGCGGCACCTTCCTGCTGACCAAGGCCTGCCTGCCGCACCTGCGAAAGTCGGCTGCGCGCACGCAAGGAGCACGGATAGCCGGAGCCCACGTGCTGACCATCTCGCCGCCGATGAACATGAACCCGCACTGGCTCGGTGCGCACCCGACCTACACCCTGTCCAAGTACGGCATGACTCTGCTGTCACTGGGCTGGGCCGAGGAGTACCGCCACGCCGGCATCGGCTTCTCGTGTCTTTGGCCGGAGACCTACATCGCCACCTCAGCAGTGGCCAACTCCCCTGACGGCAAAGCGCAGCTGCAGTCCTCGCGCAGCCCGCAGATCATGGCCGACGCCGCGATGGAGATCTTCAGCAGCGCTGCCGCCGCGGTGACTGCGCAGACCTTCATCGACTCGGACGTCCTCAAGTCCGCCGGGGTCACCGACCTTTCGCGTTACGGTGGTGGCGACCATCCGATCATCGACATATTTGTTGATCAAGTGTGAGTGTGGACCCGTCATGAGCATCTCGCTGCTGTTGGAAATGGCCTCGTCGGCCAATCCGGACCGCACCGCGCTGGTGGCCGGCGAGACCCGTTTCACCACAGCCGAACTCAGCGCGCTCGCCGACGGCGGGGCGGGCGTCATCGCCGCGTCGGGTGCCCAGCATGTTGCCTACGTCGGTGCCGGCGCGGCCATGCTGCCGCTGCTGTTGTTCTCGGCTGCGCGGGCCGGTGTTCCGGTGACGCCACTGAACTATCGCTTGTCGACGGCGGCTCTGGCCGAGTTGATCGAGCGGCTGCCCTCGCCGTTGGTGATCGTCGACCCCGAGTATGCCGACGTGGTATCCGGGATGTCGTCCACCGATTTCGTCGCCTCGGCCCGCACGGCCGAACCCAATGTCGAGTTCGCCGACCCGGATGCGGTGGCCGTGGTGCTGTTCACCTCGGGCACCACATCCAAGCCCAAAGCCGTTGAACTGACCCACAACAACCTGACCAGCTACATCACCGGCAGCGTCGAGTTCGATTCCGCCGAGCCGGGTGACGCGGCGCTGATCTGCGTGCCGCCGTACCACATCGCCGGGGTCAGTGCGGCACTGTCGAACCTGTACGCGGGCCGAAAGATGGTGTACCTGCCGCAGTTCGATGCGCACGAATGGGTGCGCCTGGTGGGCGATGAGGGCGTCAGCTCGGCGACCGTGGTGCCGACCATGCTGGATCGGATCATCACGGTGTTGGAAGAGACTCCGACCCCACTGGCTTCGCTGCGGACCCTGGCCTACGGCGGGTCGAAGGTCGCATTGCCGTTGGTGCGCAAGGCACTTGACCTGCTGCCGGGCGTCGGTTTCGTCAACGCGTATGGACTGACCGAGACCAGCTCCACCATCGCGGTGCTGACGCCGGACGACCACCGGGCCGCCCTGGGTTCGTCCAGCGCAGCCGTCGCCCGCCGGCTCGGATCGGTCGGTCAGGCCGTTCCCGGTGTCGAGGTACAGATCCGCGCCGAGGACGGGACGGTGCTGGGCGCGGGCGAGACCGGCGAGTTGTTCGTTCGCGGGGAACAGGTTTCGGGTCGCTACACCGGCATCGGATCGGTGCTTGATGCCGAGGGCTGGTTCCCGACGCGCGATGTGGCGATGCTCGACCACGAGGGTTATCTGTTCATCGGCGGCCGGTCCGACGACACCATCATCCGCGGCGGTGAGAACATCGCACCTGCGGAGATCGAGGACGTGTTGGTCGAGCACCCGTCGGTACGCGATTGCGCGGTGGTCGGTGTCGAGGACGCCGAGTGGGGCCAGATCATCGTCGCGGTCGTGGTGCCCGCCGGTAGCGAACCATCACCCGAAGAACTGCGCGACTTCGCCCGCGGACACTTGCGTGGTTCGCGCACCCCGGACCGGGTGGTGTTCCGCGATGAGCTGCCCACGAACGCCACCGGTAAAGTGCTGCGCCGCGAGCTTATTCGCGACCTGACCCCTTCCAAGGAGCCCGCATGATCAAGAACGGCACCCGCCTGCAGAGCCAGGTCTGCGACACCCAGGTGATCGTGGTGCGCAGCGCCGACAGCCTCGATGATCTGCGGGCCGGCGGTGCGCCGATGGTCGCGGTCGGCGGCGAGGTCGACTCGTCGCTGGCGCTGGATCCCGCGCTGTCGGATGGCACCCTGATGGGAAAGCGTTACGTCGATGACGGCGGAGCTGAGGTGTTGGTGACCAAGGCCGGCGCCGGCACCCTGTCGATCGGGTCGGCCCCGCTGTCGATCAAGGAAGCCAAGCCGCTGCCCGCCAGCGACTAGCTTCGCCGGCACCCACTCAGCCACCCCGCGCCTTTCGCGCCACAGCAGTAACACGCGCACCTGCGCGGAAGACTCTTCGTTGTGCCCGCCTATTTGCGACAAAACGAACCGCCACGCCGCACCGCACCTTCACTCGCTCACTTTGTCGCAAATAGGTGGGCACAACGCCACTACCCTCGGCCAGCGACGGATGGGGCCAGTGTTACTCGACCCCGAACATGTCAGCGGCCGGTGCCATCCTCGGCTGATGAACGTCATCGAATCTTCTTCTGGCCCATTGGTCTTGCGCTGGACCAATCTGCGCTACGTGCTGACCATGAACTTGGCGGTGCACGGCACGATGACCATCAAAGAAATGGTCGAGCTGCTAACCGAGCAGGGCTTCACCACCGCCGGCCGCCCCTCTAAATGTATTTCGGATGCACTGCGCACCGAGCGTGCACGCGGCCGGGTATGGCGCCGCGGGCGCGGCCGCTACGGCCCAGGCTCAATGCCGCGCAGCACCGAGTACCGCATGCACCAGCGCTGGCTCGAACTGCGTGCCCGCGCCCGTGGCGACCAGGCCTAGGCGTGCCGGGACGTCACCCCGCCGTCGACGACGATCTGAGTTCCGGTGATGAACGACGCCTTCGCCGACATGAGGAATGCCACCGTCGCGCCGATCTCCTCCGGCTGGCCAAGACGACCCAGCGGAGCGGCAGCAACGAACGCCGACTTGACCTCGTCGACCGCCAGCGCGTCGGCCAGCATCGGCGTCTCGATGAAGCCCGGGCAGACCGCATTGACCCGAATTCCGATGGGCCCCAATTGACCAGCCATCGACCGAGTCAGGCCCAGCAGGCCGGCCTTGGACGCGCAGTACGCCGGGATGAACGGGTTACCGACCAATCCCTCGATGCTGGAGATGCCCACAATCGACGGCGCAGCGCCGCCGGCGAGCGCCTGCTTGAAATGCGGCAGCAGCATCTGTGACAGCAGCGCCTGCGCCCGCAGGTTCACATCGACGACGGCATCCCATGATTCGGCGGTGAAGGCGCCGACCGGCTCGGCGGCCACCCGGCCCGCGGCGTGGACCAGGCCGTCGATCCCATCCAGGGCGGCGGCCGCAGCCGCGACGCCGGCTGACATCGACTCGGTGTCACTGCAATCGACCACGAATCCGTGCGCACCGATCGACGAGGCCACCGACTCGACCTGCGGCGAGATGTCGAACAACGCCACCGCGCGGCCGTCGGCGATCAACGCCTTGGCCGACGCCAGTCCGATACCCGAAGCGCCACCGGTAACCACCACACCACTCACGAAGGACCTCCCGTTGATCGAGTCTGGCTGGCATTGAACCTCAAAGTCAGCGCCTGCGTTCGAGATCGTCCCAACTAGCGGGCTCTGCGCGCCGGGGCCGCACTCACCACGTCATCGGTGAACCGGTCCAACAACAGCGACTGGGTCGCGGCCAGGTGCCGGCGTGCGATCCGCTCGGCGTCATCGGCACGCCCGGCGGCGATGTCCGACACCAGCCGACGGTGAGTTCGCACCGCACCGCGTGCCTCGGCAACCGATGGGTACTCGCCGCGCTTGGTCAACGCCGCGGCCCACTGCTGCTCCTGCGCCGACCACAGCGCCACCAGCGACCGCACCACATGTCGGATCGTGTCGTTGGGCGTGAAAGCGACCACCAGATCATGGAATTCGCGAGCGATCCGGGTGAACTCGATACCGTCTTCGACCACCTCGGCGCTGGCGTCGACGTTGGCCGTCAGCACTGGAACGACCTTGTTCAGCCGGTCCGGCCGCCGGGCCACCTCACCAACGCACATCGGCTCCAGTCGCAACAACGCCGACGCCAGGTCCCCGAGTGTCACGCCTTCGCCCTGCAATACCAGGCCCAGGTGGTAGGCCGCCGAGGCGCCGTCGGGCCGGTGCACCTCGGCTCCGCCGACGCTGCCACGCCTGACCGTGATCAGCCCCTCGGTTTCCAGAATGCGCAGCGCCTCACGGACCGACGGATAGCTGACCCCGAACTCGGTGACCAACTGGTCCTGGGTGGGCAGCTGGTCGCGCATGCGGCCCGCAAGTATTCGCTCACGCAGGTCGCCGGCGATCGTCTCAGCAATTCGCTGCTGCGGTGTGCGCCGTGGCATGAAATCAATACTAGCAATCCTTATAAGGATTGACATACGATCCAAGCGTGGACTTCGAGATGGGAGCCAAGGCCGAGGCCCTCCGCCGGGAACTTCGCACGCTGGTGAAAAAGCATGTACCCGAAGACTTCCTGGGCGCCTTCACCGATAACCCCAATGACCTGGCGACCGCACAACAGTTCTGCCGACTACTCGCCGAGCAGGGCCTGCTATGCATGTCCTGGCCACCGGAGTACGGCGGGCGCGGCTCATCCCCGTGGGAGCAGACCGTGGTGCGGGAGGAGATGTGGGCGCACCACGAACCGCGCGGTGCGCAGTACATGGGTGTCAACTGGGTCGGCCCGACTCTGATGCGGCACGGTACAGCCGAACAACAAGCCCAACATCTGCCGCCCATCGCCAAGGGCGAGGTGATCTGGTGCCAGGGCTTCAGTGAGCCGGAGGCGGGCTCAGACCTGGCATCGCTACGCACCCACGCAACTCGCGACGGCGACGGCTGGCGGATCAACGGTCAGAAAATCTGGACCTCGTACGCCACCATGGCCCAATGGATCTTCCTGTTGGCGCGCACCACCAAAGTCGGTGAGCCACTGCACAACAACCCTACTCAGACCGCCGCCAAGAAGCAGCAGGGCCTGACCATCTTCCTGGTACCGATGTCCGATCCGGCGATCACGGTCCGGCCGATTCGCGCCATGTTGGGTCCGCACCACCTCAACGAAGTGTTCTTCGACGACCTGCGGGTCACCGAGGCCGACCTGCTGGGCACCGTGGACGACGGCTGGTCGATCGTCGGCGACGTGCTGTCCTTCGAACGGGTCGGCATCGCCCGATACGCCCGGTGCGACCGGCTGTTGCGGCTGGCGCCAACGGTGTTGGGCGACCGATGGGACGACGTACCCGACGAACTCAAGAGCCGCTGGACCCGGATGCTCACGCATTGTCGGCGCGCCCAGTTGATGGCATACCGCATTGTGGCGCTGCAGAGTTCGGGGACGGTGTCGCCCAAGGACTCGGCCGGGTACCGCATCGCGGTGACCAAACTTGATCAGGACAGCGCCGAGGTGCTGATGGAACTCGCGGCCCATCTGGACACCTCGGATGACGACCGCCTGCTGCGCGCCGAGATCGAAGATCATTGGCGCTACTCGCAGGCCTCGACGGTGTCGTCGGGAAGCATCGAGATGCAGCGGATCCTGCTGTCCCGGAACATGTTGGCGGTGAAGTGAACATCGAATTCTCCGACGAAGCAACCGAATACGGCCACCAGGCCTCGCGGGCCTTCGAAGCTGCCGGTGGCGACGCGCTGGTTCAGCGCGCCCAAGCCGACCCGACCATCCGGGGACCGCTGATCGCCCCGATCCTCAACGAGCTCGGTGCGCTGGATCTGGAACCCCGCAGCGATGCCGACCAACTCGAGGCGACTGCCGCCTTGTGCCGCAGCGCAGGCTATTGGGCGCTCCCCTATCCGGTTGCCGAACGACTCTGTCGGCCAACTGATCTGGATGTCGACGGCCTGGTGGTGGTCGCGCAGCGTCCGCAAGCCGCGATCGGTGGGCTGCATGAACGTTGGGGCGCTGTCACCCTGGACGGAGCCCGCAGCCTGGCAACACCCAAAGCTGCGGGTATCGCGTTCGTCGCCGACCTGGACCTGCAGCCAGTCGACCCCGACGGCACCAAGGACTTGGCCTTGGCGCTGATGCTGCCGGTGTGGACGCTGCTCGGCATGCTCGACCGGGCGCTCGATCTGACCATTGCCCACGTCAACATCCGCAAGCAGTTCGGTCAGGCCCTGTCGGGTTTCCAAAGTGTGCAATTCCAGCTGACCGACGCCGAGGTCGAGCGCAGCGGACTGGAAATGCTTGCCCGCCATACTCTCTGGAGCGTCGCAGCCTGCCGTGAGGCAGCCCTCGACGACGCGCTGGCCCTACGAATGGCCGCATTGGAAGCCGCCGAAGTGGTGTTCCGCGTAACCCATCAACTGCACGGTGCCTCCGGCTTCTGCGATGAGACCACGCTGTCCTGGCTGTCGCGGTACAGCCAACCGCTGCGCCGGTTGCCGCTGGGGCTGTCGGCAACCCGCGACCTGTTGACCCGGCGGATCGGCAGCGCCGGATTGGCCGCGCTGTCGTGACCGCAGAGTTCCGGCGACGGGTCCGGGAGTGGTGCACAAGCCACATCCCGAAAGACTGGCGGCAGTCCCAAACCGGCGTCAGCGACACCGAATTCGTGCGGTTCCAGCAGGACTGGTTTCGACAACTGCGCAGCGCCGGCTTCGCCGTGCCGCATTGGCCGGCCGAATGGGGCGGCGGCATGTCGGTGGACCAGCAGGTCGTGCTCTACCAGGAGCTGGCCGTTCACGACGCGCCGCGACTGGTCTTGCAGTTCGTCAGCATTCACCATGCCGCCGCGACGTTATTGGCCGCGGGCACCGACGCCCAACGCCGCCGACATCTACCGGCCATCCTCGACGGCGAGATCTGGGTGCAGGGATTCTCCGAACCCGAAGCCGGCTCCGACCTGGCGGCACTGCGGACCACCGCCCGCCGGGACGGGAGGAACTTCGTGGTCAACGGCCAGAAGCTCTGGGCCAGTGGCGGATTGCACGCGGACTGGTGCCTCCTGCTCGCCCGCACCGACCCGGACGCCCCGAAACGCAAAGGCATCTCGTACTTCTTGATGGACATGCGCTCCCCCGGCGTGGACGTCCGGCCGATCCGCAATGCCGTCGGCGAGTCGCACTTCTGTGAAATCTTCCTGAACGACGTGGTGATTCCGGAGGCCAATCTCGTCGGACCGGAGAATGCCGGCTGGCAGGTGGCGCAAGAGACACTGGGCACCGAGCGTGGCATGACCATGCTGGAGCTGGCCGAACGGCTCGGTAACGCCGGGTTCCGCTGGCTGGTCGATGAATGCCGAAGCACCAACGCCATGGACAGCCGGGCGCGAGACCGGTTGGCACAGTTCGAGATCGAGATCACCGGGCTGCGGGGCCTGTGCCGTGACATGGTATCCGGCGAGGCCGCAGGCGCGGCTGATGCCTCGATCATCAAGCTGTTCTACAGCGAACTGCTGCAACGCATGACCGACTTCGGCACCGAGATCGCCGGCCTGGACACCCACGCCATAACAGCCAAGCCGATGTCCAGCGGCTGGGAATCCGGCGCGTGGATGCTGGACTTCATCGGGTCGTGGGAATGGACGATTCCCGGTGGCGCCAGCGAGATTCAACGCAGCATCATCGCCGAGCGCGGGCTCGGACTGCCGCGGGAGCCGGCATGACGCAGATGCGCGAACTTCACGACGAGTTGCGTTCAGTGGCTCGTGATCTGCTTGCCACCCAACCGGATTGGCCACAAATCGTCGATGCCGGCTGGACCGCACTGGAAACTTCCGAAGCTCGGGGCGGCTCGGGCGCCTCGTTCGCCGAGACCGCAATCTTGCTCGAGGAGATGGGCCGGGCCGCCGCCACGCAGTCATTGCTCGGCATTGTCCTGGCCGTCGGCGCACTACCCGAGGCCGACGCCGCCCTGATCACCCGCGCCGCGGTCGCCAACGGATTCACCGTCACGGACGGAAAGGTCAGCGGGCGAGCCGAATTCGTCCCGGACGCCCCGGGCGCCGAGCTTCTGCTGCTGGTCGCCGAGGACACCGTGGTGACCGCGCCGGTTGTGGTCACCCGGCAACCAGTTTTGGATGAGACGCGATCGCTGGGCATCGTGGTGGCCGACGAAGCGCCGATCACACAGACCTGGCCGCTGGCACCCGGAATCCAGCAGCGGGCGCAGGTGGCCATCGCCTGCGACAGCCTGGGCATCGCCGAGGCCATCCTGGCCAGGACCGTCGACTACGTGACGATCCGCAAACAATTCGGCCGAGCCATCGGCTCGTTCCAAGCAGTCAAGCACGCCTGCGCCGACATGCAGGTCAAGATTTCGATTGCCCGGCAATTGGTTTCGTCAGCGGCATCCGCCATCGCCGATGGGCACGACGCGACCGTCCAAGCGCACATGGCCAAGTCGTACGTCACCGAGATGGCCGTCGACGTCGCCGGCAAGGCCATGCAACTACACGGCGGCATCGGCTACACCTGGGAAAGCGGCGTGCACGTCTACCTCAAGCGGGCCGCGCTCAACCGGGCGCTCTACGGCTCCCCTGCCCAGCACCGCCAGGCGCTGGCCAGGCGATTCACCGCCTGAAATGCCGGGCATTCCCAGCTGACCATGGTTGGCTGGGAGCGCCATGATCAAACGAATTGCGGTGCCGCTGCTCACGTTCGCGCTTGTTTCCAGCGGGTGTTCGCTGCTGCACGGCCACCAACCGCAGGACGCATTCAATGCCTTCGTCGACGCGCTGCACCGCAAGGACAGCGACGCCGCGGCCGGCGACACCGACAACTCCGACCAGGCCACCCCGGTGATCAAGGCGATGTTCGACGGCATGGGCAAGGACGCGACCGTCGACGTCAAGTCCGCGGTGTCCGGCGACGAGAACAAGTCAACGGCCAAACTCAGCTACACCTGGACGTTCGCGCCCGGTCACCAGTTCACCTACGACACCATCGCCACCGCCGCCAAGGTCGGCGACGACTGGAAGGTGCACTGGACTCCAGCGGTGCTGCATTCGAAGCTGCGACCAGGTGTGAGCTTCCAGTTCAGCCAGGACAAAGCCCTGCTGACGCCGGTGGTGGACCGCGACGGCCAGCCGCTGCTGAACTGGCAGACCATCGGGGTCGTCACGCTCAGCCGCGATCACCTCGACTCGGCTGCAGCGCTGGTGCCAGTACTGCAGCGATTCGACAACACCATCACGGCGGACTCGATCACCAATCAGTTCAACGGAAATCAGGACGACCGCGAGACCGTCATCAAGCTGCGCGAGCACGACCTGGACCAGGTCAGTGACGACCTCAACCAGATCGCCGGGGTGAACGTCGCCAAACAAGGCCAACTGCTGACCGCCGACCCGAACCTGCACTCGCCGGCCATCGCCGGGCTGTCCGACGTCTGGCAGAAGACCATCGACGCCACTGCAGGCTGGTCGGTCGAACTCGTCGACGCCAACAACCAGCCCACCGATGAACTTGCCGCCACGCCGCCGGCGGACACCAAGCCGATCCGTACCACCCTCGATCCCCGGCTGCAGTTGTTGGCCCAGCAGGCCGTGGCCACCGACCCACGTCCGACGGTTCTGGTGGCCATCGCACCCAGCACCGGCGGCATCCTGGCGGCGGCGCAGAACGAAGCGGCCGACGCCCAGGGACCGATCGCGTTCACCGGCCTGTACCCGCCGGGCTCGACGTTCAAGACCATCACCACCGCCGCCGCCTTGGACAAGGGGCTGGCCACCGCCGATACCCCAGAGCAGTGCCCGGGCACGGTGACGATCGAGAACCGCACCATCCCCAACGAGGACCAGTTCAGTCTCGGGACGGTCCCGCTGTCCGAGGCGTTCTCGCATTCGTGCAACACCACGATGGCGGCGCTGGCCGACCGGTTGCCGCCCGATGCACTGCCGAACATGGCCCGCAACTTCGGGATCGGCGTGGACTACGTCATCCCCGGGATCACCACGGTCACCGGCAAAGTGCCCAATGCCGACACCCCGGCGCAGCGGGTGGAGAACGGTATCGGGCAGGGCACGGTGACCGTCAGCCCGTTCGGGTTGGCCGTTGCCGAGGCCAGCCTGGCGCATGGCTCGACGATCACCCCGGTGCTGCTGCCCGATCAGAAGACCACGGCCAGCTCCCCCTCGGCCCCGATCCCCGGAGCGGTCGCCGACGCGCTGCGCGCGATGATGCGACTGACTGTCACCGATGGCACCGCGGCCTCGCTCAAGGACATCGATGGCCTCGGCGGCAAGACCGGCACGGCCGAGTTCGGCGACAACACCCACTCGCACGGCTGGTTTGCGGGGATCGACGGTGATCTCGCGTTCGCGACGCTGGTGGTCGGCGGGGATTCGTCGACACCCGCCGTCACGGTCACCGGCAACTTCCTACGCGCCATGGGCTCGTGAGCACTCGCATAGTGAGTGCCGGCGGTACGGTTTTTGACACAAATCGGCCCGGTTTCGTCACAAACCGTCGTCTCGACGCAATCCAGTTACGGTCGGCGTGCCCTGCCCGCGAACCGCGTCACCACTTGGGATTCTGGATCGATGCGGGTTGACGGACGCGAGGTCGCGGTCTCGGGTCGTCTGCTGCAACCAGTGACCCGCCGCACCAACGACATCCTGCGGTTGGTCGCCGCGTCGGCCTTCCTGGCCACGGTGATCACCAGCTCACTGATCACCCGCCGCGACTGGGTGGCGCTGGAGAAGTCGATATCGCGCGTGGTCGGAGTGCTCTCACCCACCCAGTCCAACCTGGTGTATCTGGCCTACGGCGTCGCGATCCTGGCGTTGCCGTTCGTGATCCTGCTCAGCCTGCTGGTCTCCCGCCAGTGGAAACTGCTGGCCGCGTATGCGATCGCCGGCACCCTCGCAGTGCTGGCGCTGTCGGTCAACGCCAATGGCGTCGCGGCGCCCAAGTGGCATTTCGATCCGTCCGACCGACTCAACTCGGTGCTCGCGCAGTTTCTGGACGATCCGCGCTGGATCGCCTGGCTCGCCGCGGTGCTGACGGTGTCCGGGCCGTGGCAGCCGGCCCGGCTGCGACGCTGGTGGTGGACCCTGCTGCTGGCGTTCGTGCCGATCCATCTGGTGGTCAGCGCCATCGTGCCGGCCCAGTCGCTGCTGGGTTTGGCGGTCGGCTGGTTCGTCGGTGCGTTGGTGGTGCTGGCCAGCGGCACGCCCGCGTTGGAGGTTCCACTGGTTGGCGCGGTACAGGCGCTGGCCCGCCGCTCGTTCACGGCCTCGTCGCTGACGGTCGTGCGGCCGGCGGGGGCCGGGCCTTTGGAACTGTGCGCCGAAGCCGACAACGGCAGCCGGGTCGTCGTCGAGATGTACGGCCCCAATCAGCGCAGTGGCGGCGCCCTGAGCCAGGTGTGGCGCAAGATCACCCTGCGCAACGACGAGACCGGGCCGCTGCAGACGTCGATGCGGCGGGCCGTCGAGCACCGCGGGCTGATCACCATCGCGGTCAGCGAACTCGGGCTGGCCAACACCAAGACGCTGACGGTGGCATCGCTGGACCGCGGCTGGACGCTGATCGCGCGGACTCCCGTGCGTGGCCAGGTACTGACCGGCCAGACCCCGGTGCAGACGGTCTGGAACGCCCTGAGCATGCTGCACAATCACCAGATCTCGCACGGTGATCTGCGGGCCTCGGAGATCACCGTCGAGGACGACGCCGTCCTGTTCGGCGGACTGGAGAGCGCCGAGTACGGCGCCTCGGACGTACAGCTGCAGTCCGACTTGGCGCAGTTGCTGGTGACCACGACCGCGCTCTACGGCGCCGAGCCGGCGGTGACGGCGGCCATCGAGAGCTTCGACAAGGACGTAGTGTTGACCGCGTCGGGACGGCTAACCAAATCAGCTGTCCCGCAACGACTTCGGGATGGAATCCCAGAGGCGTCGAAGGTCATCTCCGCGGCCCGCGATGAGGTACAACGGCAGACCGGTGCCGACAAGATCCAGACCGAGACCATCACCCGCTTCACCCGCAACCAGGTGATCCAGCTGGTGTTGATGGTGGGCCTGGTCTATGTGGCGTACCCCTTCATCAGCGCGGTGCCGACCTTCTTCTCCGAGCTGCGCACCGCGAACTGGTGGTGGGCGCTGCTCGGGTTCGTGGTCTCCGGGCTGACGTATGTGGGTGCGGCAGCAGCACTTTGGGCCTGCGCCTCAGAAGAGGTGAACTTCGGCAAGTTGGCCATCATGCAGGTGGCGAACACCTTTGCCGCGACCACCACTCCCGCCGGCGTCGGTGGGCTGGCCCTCAGTACGCGGTTCTTGCAGAAGGCCGGGTTGGGCGCGGTTCGGGCCACGGCGGCGGTGGCCATGCAACAGACCGTGCAGGTGCTGACCCACGTGGCCCTGCTGATCATGCTCAGTGCGGTTGCGGGCGTGTCGGCCAACCTGTCGCATTTCGTGCCGTCGACCACCGCGCTGTATCTGATCGCCGGCGCAGCGCTGGGTGTGGTCGGCGCGTTCATGTTGGTGCCGCGGGCACGCCATTGGTTGGGTACCTCGCTGCAGCCGCGCCTCGCCGAGGTGTGGGCCGATCTGATCACCCTGGCCCGCCAGCCCCGGCGACTGGGACTGGTGATTCTGGGCTGCGGCGCAACGACTCTCGGTGCGGCGCTGGTGCTATGGGCCAGCATCGAGGCCTTCGGTGGGACCACCTCGTTCGTCACAGTGTGTGTGGTGACGATGATCGGTGGCACCCTCGCGTCAGCGGCGCCGACGCCCGGCGGCGTGGGCGCGGTCGAGGCGGCATTGATCGGTGGTCTGGCCGCATTCGGGTTGCCTGCCGCGGTGGCGGTGCCGTCGGTGTTGTTGTACCGGGTGCTGACGTGCTGGCTGCCGGTATTCATCGGGTGGCCGGTCATGCGCTGGCTGACCCAGAACGACATGATCTAGCGGACCACCCGCGAGACAACCTCGAAACCAACTGCACGGCGAAAAATCTGCAAGTAAACCGCCGTGCAGTTGGTTTCGGGATGGACTACTGCCACATCGCCGCTCTATGGGCAAGCATGCGATATCGCTACATCCCGGCGAGCATGCCCTGCATCTTGGTGATCTCGCCCTGTTGAGCGGTGACGATCGCCTGCGCCATGGCCTTGGCGTCCGGATTGGTGCCATTCTTCAGCTCATCGTCGGCCATGGTGATCGCGCCCTGATGGTGCTCGACCATCATCTGCAGCCACATCTTGTCGAAGGCCGGACCGGTGAGCCCCTCGAGTGCGGTCATCTGCTGCGAGGTCATCAGACCCGGCATCGAGTGATTCATGGTGGCCGACGGCGCGGGCTTGCCGAAACCGGCCAGCAGCGTCGTCATCTGCTGCATCTCCGGTGCCTGGGCGTTCTGGATGGCCGTAGCCAGGTCCGTGACCTGCTGGTTCTGCGACCGAGTCGGCACCAGCTTGGCCATCTCGACGGCCTGGGCGTGATGCGGGTACATCATCTGCAGGAACATCACGTCGGCGTCGTTGAAGTTGGCAGCGGGCGCCGTGCTCGATTGCATACCTGGCATGTCATGACCGGACATGGCCATGCTGGAGCTGCTGCCGGCCGGCTTCTGTGTCGAGTCGTGTTCGCTGGGCGGGCTACACGCAGAGAGCGCGAGGACCGTTGCGGCGGCACCGACGGCGATGGTTGTGATTTTGAACATGGTTGAACTCCTTGGGAATTGGACTTGAGGGCTGACCGGAGCGCGGCCCATCAGATCCGCAGCAGGGACATTTCAGCCAGGGTCAACACGGTCCATGGCGGCGCGCGTTGCCTGCGCCGCAACACTTCTCGGATCCGAGACGGGGTGCGCGCATCGGCCGTCGCGCCGATCCAGCACAAGAGCGCCAACGCCGCCAAGACCAACAGATCGGTCATGACGAAGACACATGCATGGAAAGCGTTGTGCCCGTTGCAGTCGCACGGGTCGCCCAGTTGCACCTGGTGCGCCGCCACATGCACAGCGGCGCGCTCAGCGTGCAGGGTATGCCCCCGAGCGACGACCAGCGAGTGCATCCCGATGACGCCCACGATCAGCACCAGCACACCGAGCAGACGCCAGCGCACGTAGCGTTGCGTCACATCGGCCTCCGGTTCGACTTGGCGGGCGGTGTGGCAACCATACCCCGCGGGGGTATACCCGGGAAGCCCGGGGCCAGAAGGGCGTCACCGAATCGTTGGCCGACGTAGCATTTCGGCATGTCGACGACGATCGAAGCGGCGCGTCCCCTGGTTGCCGTCGGCTACCTGATCGGAGCGATCGGCATCCCGGTGCTCGGACTCGTGCTGCTGATCCTCGGACTGGTTCAACGCAGTCGATCCAAAACCGCCGCGCCGCAGTACCCCTACCCGCCGATGCCGCCGGGCTATCCCCCGCCCGGCTATCCGCAACCGGACTATCCACCGCCCGGCTATCCGCAACCGGGCTATCCACCACAGCCGCCGAGCTATCCGAACCCGTACTACCCACCGCCGCCGCCACCACCGCCGGCCAAGCGCGGCACCGCCTTGATCATCATCGGGGCGCTACTGGTGGCGTTCGGATTACTCGGCGTCGTCGGGCGATTGGCCGCGAACAGCACGCGGCACGAGTCGACGGTGAGCCTGCCGACCAGCCAGCCGACCACGCAGACCACCGACTCCACGCCCGGCGCGGCCCTGCAGGTCGGCCAATGCATCACCTCCGCCGGATTTCGGTCGCGCATGTTCCTCGACGCACACGACTGCAACGACGTGACGTCGACGTTCCTGCTCTCGGCCAAGGGCGACCAGACAGCCACCTGCCCCGACGGCAAGCGCGACGACTCCATCTACTCGGTGTTGAAGAACGATGCCGTCACGCTGTGCTTCGAACCCAACATGCAGGTCGGCAAGTGCTACACCCCGGACGACGCGACCGCATCGATCAGCTACTCCGCCAGCTGCGGACAGGGTGATCTCAAGGTTCAATTGCGCATCGACGGCAGCACAGACACGGGCCCGTGCCTCGGAACCAAGGCCATCGCCTTCCCCGATCCCGCGGTGGTTTACTGCATCGTCCCAGCTTCGCCCTAGGATCCTGCCAACACCCTGAGAGCGACGCGCGTCACGGCTGAGGGCCAGCGTGTCAACCGTCATACTGAAGCGATTCTAAGAATATTTAGTGGCGCTATTATTATTCACGTATGGGTCGGGAAGCATTGAGTGGGACTGAAGCTGAATCGGCACAGGCGATCGAGAACTACGTCCGCGCTGACGGCACCATTGTCATACCCGATGGCATCACGCTGACGTCGTTCCTCACCCGCAACCGTGCCATCCATGGCGACGAGCCGTCGTACCGGTTCATCGACTACTCGCAGAACTCGGACGGCGAGGTCGTCGAGCTGAGCTGGAATGGGCTGTGGGCGCAGGTCAGCGCCGTCGCGGCCCGGCTGCAACAGGTCACCTCACCCCGCGACCGAGTAGCAATTCTGGCGCCGCAGGGCGTCGACTACGTCGCCGCATTTTTCGCGGCAGTGCACGCCGGCAATATCGCCGTACCGCTGTTCGCGCCGGCGCTGTCCGGCCACGCCGAGCGGCTGGCCGCGGTGGTGTCGGACGCCAAGCCGACAGTGGTCCTGACCACCAGTGCCGCCGCTGAGTCGGTCCGCACCTTCACCAAGACGCTGCCCGCCGCAGAACGCCCGCGGGTGATCGCCGTGGACGCCGTTCCGGACACCCTGGCCGACATGTACGTCGATCCGGAGAACCGCACCGACGACATCGCCTACCTGCAGTACACGTCGGGGTCTACCCGCACCCCCGCCGGCGTGGAGATCACCCACCGCAACGTGTGCACCAACGTCATCCAGATGATCCTGGCCGGCGACCTCGACACCACCATCCGCAGCGTCAGCTGGCTCCCGCTGTACCACGACATGGGCCTGATCATGATCATGTTCCCGGCCTTGTGTGGCGGTCACATCAACCTGATGGACCCGATGGCGTTCGTGCGACGCCCGTATCGCTGGATCAAGCGACTGTCTGACGCAGCCGCCGAAGGGCCGACGCTGGCCGCGGCGCCGAACTTCGCGTTCGAATTGTGTGCACAGCGCGGGCTGCCCCCGGCCGGCGAGACCATCGACCTGAGCAATGTGGTGACGCTGCTCAACGGCTCCGAGCCGGTGACACTGCCCTCGATCGAGCAGTTCATGAAAGCGTTCACCCCGTACGGTCTGCCCGAGACCGTGGTCAAGCCGTCCTATGGGATGGCCGAGGCGACGTTGTCGGTGGCCAGCATCGCGCCGAGCGAGAAGCCCCAGGCCACCTACCTGGATCGCGAAAAACTGGCTGCCGGCCATGCAGTCGTCGTGGACCCCGACGCCGAAGGCGCCGTCGTCCACGTGTCGTGCGGCCGGGCCATCCCGAACCAGTGGGTGGCGATCGCCACCCCTGACGGCAACGAAGCCGAGGACGGCGTCGTCGGCGAAATCTGGTTGCACGGCAACAACATCGGACAGGGCTACTTCGGTCGCCCCGACGAGTCGCAGCGCGTCTTCGGCAACAAGTTCCAAACCCGGTTGGCCACCCGCAGCCATGCCGAGGGCGCCCCGGACAACGGAACATGGTTGGCCACAGGCGATCTCGGCGTGTACGTGAACGGCGAACTGTTCGTGACCGGCCGGATCAAGGATCTGGTGATCGTCGACGGCCGCAACCACTACCCACAAGACGTCGAGGCGACGGTCAGTCTGGCGTCGTCGGCGGTGCGCTCTGGCTACGTGACGGCCTTTGCGGTGCCGGGCAATTCCGGTGAGCAGTTGGTGGTGGTGGCCGAGCGCGCTGCCGGTTCGGGTCGCGCCGAGTCAGAGCCGATCACCGAAGCGATTCGGGCTGCGGTATCCCGTCATCACCAGGTTCGGGTGGCCGACGTTCGGCTGGTCGCAGCCGGTCGGATTCCGCGGACCACCTCGGGCAAGCTGGCCCGCAGTGCGTCGCGGACCGAGTACCTGGCCGGGGCGTTCGACTAACAGCCGTTCCGGCACGGGTGCGTTCCTACCGCGAGCGGCGTGCCTGCTCTGCTGCAGTAGTTGCGATCTGGAGCTGTCAGCATCGGTTGACAATGTCACGTTTTGTGACAGCTGCCGGCGCGCACTCATGCCCCAAGCCCGCCGCCAATTGACGAACATGCCAATAGACGGCGGATCTGCCCCAGGTCGTGTTGGATGTCGTTGTGGCACATGTCAGCCGCAGCCGCACGATATCCACCCGGCCGCAGGCAATCTGGGACGTCTTGGCGGACTTCGGTGCCATCAGTTCCTGGGCGGACGGCGCCGACCACTCCTGCCTGCTACATACCGGGCCCGACGGCGTGGCGGTCGGCACCACCCGTCGCGTGCAGGCCGGCCGTAATGCGTTGGTGGAGCAGATCACCGAGTTCAATCCGCCGATCGCCCTCGCCTACACCGTCGAGGGTCTACCGCGACGCTTGGGCGCGCTCGCCAACCGCTGGACATTGCATCCGGTCGGTGACCGCACCGACGTGACCGTCACGAGCACGGCCAACGGTTCCGGACCGCTGGCCGTCGCAGTCGGATGGATCGTCAGCCGGGTCATGGCCAGACAATCCGACGCGATGCTGGCCGGGTTGGCCCACCGATTGGAGGACCTGAGATGAACAAGCCCGACATCGTCATCCTGATGACCGACGAAGAACGCGCGATCCCGCCGTACGAATCCGACGACGTGCTGGCCTGGCGCCGCCGCACCCTGGCCGGCCGCCGCTGGTTCGACGAGCACGGCGTGCGCTTCACCAGGCACTACACCGGTTCGCTGGCCTGCGTACCGAGCCGGCCGACGCTGTTCACCGGCCAATACCCGGACTTACACGGCGTCACCCAGACCGACGGCATCGGCAAGCGGTTCGACGACTCGCGGCTGCGGTGGCTGCGCCGCGGCGAGGTACCGACGCTGGGCAACTGGTTCCGCGCGGCGGGATACGACACCCATTACGACGGCAAGTGGCATATCTCCCACGCCGATCTGGAAGATCCGGCCACCGGAGCGCCGCTGGCCACCAACGACGACCGCGGAATCATCGACCCGGCCGCCGTGCAGGCCTACCTGGATGCCGATCCGCTGGAGCCGTACGGGTTCTCCGGCTGGGTCGGCCCGGAGCCGCACGGAGCGGCCCTGTCCAACAGCGGTTTTCGGCGTGATCCGTTGGTCGCCGACCGAATCGTGTCGTGGCTGGGCAATCGCTACGCGCGACGCCGCGCCGGTGATCCGGCGGCGTTGCGCCCGTTCCTGCTGGTGGCCAGCTTCGTCAATCCCCATGACATCGTGCTGTTTCCAGCTTGGATCAACCGCAACCCGCTGCCCGTTTCCGGTGCGTTGGACCCGCCACCGGTGCCGGCCGCGCCCACCGCCACCGAAGATCTGCGCACCAAACCGGCCGCCCAGATCGCCTTTCGCGAGGCGTACTACTCGGGCTACGGCCCGGCGCGGGCCGTAGGACGCACCTACCGGCGCAACGCCCAGCAGTACCGCGACCTGTACTACCGGCTGCACGCCGAGGTCGATGGTCCACTGGACCGGGTGCGCCGGGCGGTGACCGAGGGCGGATCCGAAAATGCCGTTCTGGTAAGGACTTCCGACCACGGCGATCTACTCGGAGCACACGGCGGGCTACACCAGAAGTGGTTCAACCTGTACGACGAGGCCACCAGGGTGCCGTTCGTCATCGCCCGGATCGGCTCAGGTGCGACGACGGCTCACGAAATTGCTTCTCCCACATCACATGTCGACCTGGTGCCCACCTTGCTCGGGGCCGCCGGTATCGACGTCGAGGCGACGGCGGACGCGCTGGCCGATGAGTTCAGCGAGGTGCATCCGCTGCCCGGCTGCGACCTGATGCCGGTGATCGACGGCGCACCCGCCGATGAAAACCGGCCCGTGTATCTGCTGACCCGCGACAACGTGCTCGAAGGCGACAGCGGCGCGTCGGGCGTAGCCCGAACGATCGGGGTGACAGCGAATCCACCTGTCCCGCTGCGCATCCAAGTTCCTGCGTATGTGGCATCCAATTTCGAGGGGTTGGTGGTTCGGGTCGCCGAATCCGAGGTGCCCGGCGGGGCCGGTCATCTGTGGAAGCTGGTGCGAACCTTCGACGACCCGGCAACGTGGACCGAACCGGGGGTGCGCGATCTTGCATCGACCAGCATCGGCGGCGAGACGTATCGGACTGATCCGCTCGACGATCAGTGGGAGCTGTACGACCTGACTGCCGATCCGATCGAGGCCGCCAATCGCTGGGCAGATACCGGCCTGCACGAGTTGCGTCAGCATCTGCGGACGCAGCTCAAGCAGGTGCGGGCGGCGTCGGTGCCGGAGCGCAACCGGCCGTGGCCCTACGCCGACCGCCGGCCGACTGCTGACGACGGCGTGGTCCGACGGATGCTGGGCCGGCTCAGGCTATAGACAAACCTGCAGGTCACGCCGTCGCGATTACAGGTTTTGCCTGGTCGGCCAATATCATGTCTGGTGCCATGACCGAAACCGCCACTGAATCCGCCTCGCCTACCGGCCCACCCGGCCGGATCGCCACCGAAGCTGCCCGCCGCCGCACCTTTGCCGTCATCAGCCATCCTGACGCCGGTAAATCCACGCTGACCGAGGCGCTGGCGCTGCATGCCCGGGTGATCACCGAGGCCGGCGCGATCCACGGCAAGGCGGGCCGGCGGTCCACGGTGTCGGACTGGATGGAGATGGAGAAGGCCCGCGGCATCTCGATCACCTCGACGGCGTTGCAGTTCCCCTACCGCGACTGCGTCATCAATCTGCTGGACACCCCCGGCCACGCCGACTTCTCCGAGGACACCTACCGGGTGCTGACGGCCGTCGATGCCGCGGTGATGCTGATCGACGCGGCGAAAGGCCTTGAGCCGCAGACACTGAAGCTGTTCCAGGTGTGTAAGCACCGGGGCATCCCGATCATCACAGTGATCAACAAGTGGGACCGGCCGGGTCGGCACGCGCTGGAGTTGATCGATGAGATCCAGACCCGAATCGGCTTGCGGCCCACGCCTTTGACGTGGCCGGTCGGTATTGCCGGTGATTTCAAGGGCGTGATGGATCGCCGCAAAGGCCACTACATTCGCTTCACCCGGACCGCCGGTGGCGCTACCGCGGCCCCCGAAGAGCACATTGCGGCTGCCGACGGTCATGACGCGGCCGGAATCGACTGGGACACCGCCGTTGAAGAGTCCGAGCTGCTGAGCGCCGACGACGGCGATTACAACCGCGAGACCTTCCTGGCCGGTGAGTCGTCGCCGACACTGTTCACCTCGGCGGCTTTGAACTTCGGCGTGAACCAGCTGCTCGACATCCTGGTCGAGCTGGCACCGCCGCCCAGCGGCGCGCTATCCGTCGAGGGCACCAAGCGCGAGGTCGAATCCCCTTTCAGCGCCTTCGTTTTCAAGGTGCAGGCGGGCATGGACTCGTCGCACCGCGACCGGATCGCCTACGCCCGCGTGGTCTCGGGCACCTTCGAACGTGGCGACGTGCTCACCCACGCCGCGACCGGTAAGCCGTTCGTCACCAAGTACGCGCAGTCGGTGTTCGGACAGCAACGGTCGACGCTGGACGACGCCTGGCCGGGTGATGTGATCGGCCTGGCCAACGCCGCTGCGCTGCGCCCCGGCGACACCCTGTACATGGACGAAGCCGTGCAGTATCCGCCGATTCCGAGCTTCTCCCCCGAGCATTTTGCGGTGGTCCGCGGCAAAGATCCCAGCAAGCACAAGCAGTTTCGGCGTGGCATCGAGCAGTTGGATCAAGAGGGCGTCGTACAGGTGTTGCGTTCGGACCGCCGCGGCGAACAGGCTCCCGTGTTCGCAGCCGTCGGCCCGATGCAGTTCGAGGTGGCGGTGCACCGCATGGCCGCGGAGCTGAGCGCACCGATCGCGTTGGAGTCACTGCCCTATCAGGTGGCGCGGATCGTCGCGCCCGAAGACGCCGAATTCATGAGCAAGCAGGTGTCCTGCGAGGTGCTCACCCGCACCGACGGCGTCATGCTGGTGCTGTTCTCCACGCCGTGGCGTCTCGAGGGATTCCAGCGGGACAACCCGGACATCACGCTGCGGTCGTTGGTGGCCGCGGAGGGCTGACACCCGCCTCACGCGGTCTGCCGCCCGTCAGGTGACGGACGGCAGACGCATGGTGAAGCGTGTTACCAGCAGTGCAACGGGTGGAACAGGTTCCACAGCGGGCCGCCACAAGGAATGTGGTACCACGCCGGCGGCGCCCAACCCGGAGGCGGCGCCCAACCCTGCGGTGGGATCCACCCCTCCGGGGGCACCCATCCGGGCTGCGGGTAGCCGTCATTCCATCCCGGGCCCCACTCGGGGTGGTGCCAGTATCCCGGCGGCGGAGGTTGAGCAGGCAACGGTCCGATGCCCGGCAACGGCGCCGCATTGCCGACCGCTGGGCCCACGCCCAGCGCACCGGCGGCAAGTGCTCCTGTGATACCTACAGCAGCAACGACTTTGGTGAAATTCACGGTGATCAGCTCCTTCCAACTCGTGACGCCCTGGCTCCGTCGTTCTGACGCGCGACGAGCGCGTACAGGCGCCGATGCGAGGCATCAACCTCAGCTTTACGCCGCCCGTTAAGCGAGGGCTGTGAACGAAGTCAAAGTTCGGTGGTGATCCGTTGAGGGACTACTGGTTGGCGTTGATCTCGTCCTGCTGAGCTTGCTGTATGCCCTCATCGACTTGCTGCTGAGCCGCGTCGTTCTGCTCCTGAGCCTGTTGCTCGGAGTTCAACTCCGCTTGCTCGTCGTTCTGTTGGTCGATGTTCAGCTGCTCCTGCTGTTGGTCCCACTGATCCTGCTGTTGCTGCTCGGCCTGCTGCTGCTCTTCGGCCTGAGAGTTGTCGACGTCGTCGTCTGATGGCGCCGCGTCATCGCTGATCCCAGCAGGGTTCGGTATCCCGGCGAGCGCTGCCGCGAGATCCTGCTGGACATTGGGAGGCAGCGGAAGGCTTTGCAGCGCTTGGCCAGCCGTCGCAAGGTTCTGGGCGACCGAACCCGGTGTGGGTCCAGGCACCGGGACCGGAGGCGGCACGTCCATCGGCCGCACCGACGCGGATGCGACTGCCATCTCGCCTGCGTTCAGCGGCAGCACAGCCGTAAACAGCAGACCGACGGTCGCTGCTACGCCGATACCCACACGCTTTGCGTGGAAGCGTCTGTGGGTACGACTTGTCGCGCTGACGCGACCAACGTTGGTGTGATCCCCGACTGTTGTTGCCATGATTCATGATTCGGCAGCTAGCTGGGTCGCCGCCCAGATTGGGTTAGGACGAGGCTATGAGTGTGGCTAACGGAACCGGCTGATGATCGGGGCCAACTTCTGCACCAGCCGGTCGCGCAGATGCGGCGCGGGCGGAGGTGGTGGCTGCGGTGGCAGCGCGACGGCTGCGCCCGGTTGCGGAATGTCGACCGGGGCATACGGAGCAGGAATCGGCGCGGCCTGCGGTATCGGCGCCGGCGGCACGGTAGGCACAGGCACAGGGGCCGCGCCGGCGATCAATGGCGATGTGGCGCCGCTGGCAACAATATGCTGGGGCTCAACAGAATTCGGTTGCGGATGCAGCGTCATCGCCAGCGACACCGAGATGACGAAGACCACAACCGCGGCCGCCAACGTTGACGACAAGACTCCTACCCGTGAGATTCCAGGTTTCGCGGCCTGCGCGGGAGCGTGGGAGGCGCGCACCGATGCCAGCGCGGCACCCTGAGCCAGCGCAAAGGCTCCTTCGGCCGCGGTGAAGACCGGTCTGGTCGTCATATCGCGCAGCGCTGACACCAATTCATCGCCATCTTCGGAACCAAGGACGAGGATTTTGTCGGGGCGCGGGCGCACTCGTCGCACGGCTGCGCAGACGCGGTCGGTCACCGGGCCGGCATCATCGTGCTGGAATCGGTCCACCGTCATGCGGTCCTCTTCGAGCGACGCGACGACCACGCCGTCGGCTTCGACGAGGCAGACGACCAGGAAGTTGTCTCCGGTGACATCTGCGATGCCACGGGTCAGGACGTCAGCGGCTTCGAATTCCGAGACCAGCACCGCGGGTGCGCCGCCACCGAGGACGCCCAGAGCCTGGTGAACCTTGATCGCCGCGGCTTCCGCGTCCGCCGACCAGGTCAGGCCAGCTGTCAGCACCACCTCGTCGCCCAGCAGCGTCTCCAGGAAGTCTTCGGCGTCGAACGCCTCAACGTCTGCGATGTCCAGCACGCGGCGTCCGACCGGCGCATTCTCGCCCGTGACTTTCTCGACAAGCACGCCCCGGACCTCTTTCGATGTCAGCGAAAGACCCAGCGCGACGTCCATGGATTTCCCCCGATCCATCGTCAATCGCCTCAGAGCCTACCGATCGGGTGCGGCGGCGATTTCGGCCGGCGCTGACGACCGCGGTCAACCTTGGGCGTGTCGGCGGCAGTCACACCAGTCACTTGAGACGGCGATCTGCGACTCGCAGGTCCGAGCGGCGGGCGGCAGCCCAACCGGGCATCCTGACCTACGGACGTACATCGCATGACATCACGGCAAACAGGTTGGCGTGGATCACCATTGCTCCCGGTGAGGCGGCGCATAGTGACACTGTGTACGCCGACAATCACTCGGACACTGCGCCGTGGATTCTGCATGCGCGCGCGGTGTTGTTGAAAGCCGCTGAAGAATACGGTGCGGTCATCGGTGACCGTTACCTCCGCGACCTGATCGAGCACTCTGCGGGAATCGCAGGGATGCCGCCCACCAACACCCTCGTAAGCGCGGTCGCCGACCACTGCCTCGCGCTGAATGAGCCGATCCTGCCTGCACTTTGCGCGCTGCCCGACGGTCGCGTTCACCTCGGTTACGCAGCGTGGATACACGATTCTCTGGGCATCGCCTTTGCCGAGAGCGAGTTGCACGCCGACCGCGAACGGCAACGGTGTTACGCGCACTTCGGGGCCGACGTGCCACCCACCCGCCGCACCCTGGTCGACATCGGCGGCCGCCTGTGCGAGCAAGCCGGTATCGGGGCGGGCAGCCACCGTCGGGTGTCTCTGCAACGCCAGGCAGAACTCGATGCTCGGCAGGAATTGATCCTGAGTGGCCAGGCCGTACCGGGGGCGTGGGTCACCGTCGCCTTCAACGGCGATCCCGACGACACCGACGTTTACCAGCTCGTCCTGCCCGCCGACGCCAAGGCGCAAGGTGACACCTGCTCAGTGGACTGCCCGCTCGGCAAAGCGCTGCTGGCTGCACATATCGGCGAAACACGCCGGTATTCAACAGAATCCGGGCGAAGCATGACCATCACGGTGTTGGCCGTGGACACCATGAACCCGAAGGAGACGGCCGGGCGCTGACCGCGGCCGCGCTTGCTGCGGTCAGGACAGCGCGATCCCGTGTTCGCCGTAGGCGCGGACGATTTCGCGCCGGAGCTTGCGTTGCACGGCCCATTGGGCGTTCGGCCGGGTCTTCAAGGTGATCCGTAGTTTGATCAGATCGGCCGACAACTCTTGCACGCCATGCATTTCCGGTGCACCGAGCACCTTGCGGGCGAACAGCGGATCGGCGATGGCGACCTCCGCTGCTTGGACCGCGACCTGCTCGGCGCGGTCGAGGTCGGCGGTCACCGCGACCGGAACCTCAACGCGCGCAATGGCGTAGTCCTGGCTCATGTTGCCGACGCGCTTGATCTCGCCGTTGCGGACGTACCAGAGGGTGCCGTCGATGTCGCGGACGGTGGTCACTCGCAAGCCGACGCCCTGCACCTCTCCCGAGACCTCGCCCAGGTCGACGTTGTCACCGACGCCGTACTGGTCTTCGAGCAGCATGAAGACACCGCTGACGAAATCGCGGACCAGGTTTTGCGCGCCGAATCCGACGGCGAGTCCGACCACTCCGGCGGAGGCGATGAATGGCGCGATGTTCACGCCCAGGAGGCTCAGCACGGCCAGCACCACCCAGACCAACAGCATCGTCGACACCGTTGACTTCAACACCGAGCCGATGGTCTGCGCCCGCTGGCGGCGGCGTTCGAAGGCCCTCCTGCCATTACCCGCTGCCGACGTCCGGTCTCGCAGGTAGCGCAGCAATGGCGGCTTCTGGTCTTGCGCCTGTTCGTCTCGGCTATCGGACTTGCCCGCGCGGCCAGTGGTAGCGCGGTCGATCACCCGGTGCAGCAAAAAGCGTGCGATTAACGCGACGACGACGTAGGCCACGATCCGGATCGGAACTTCAATCAGCCAGTGCCGGTTGGTTTCCGTCCATTCGAAGGCCTTCACGTAGACATTCATTGTTTCGACCGTACGGAAGGACACTCGGCGCCGTCGAATCGTGCGCGCACTAACGCTGGACGCTTTGGGACTGTTCCCCCAATCCCGTGTCACGAACCTCACACATGACTAATGGTTGCATTATCCAGCCCTCGGCGGTTGTGTCTCAGTAACGCAATCGTTAGTCAGTAAGAAAGGGACGGGAACATGACCGATGTAGCAGGCAAGGTGGTTCTGGTAACTGGCGGTCGGCGCGGTTTGGGCGCCGCTCTGGTCGACGAGGTGCTGGCCCGCGGGGCCCGCAAGGTGTACTCCACCGCTCGGACGGCCTTCGCCGACGAGCGGTCCGAGGTGGTCACGTACGGCCTTGAGGTCGGTTCGACGGATTCGGTTGCCGCACTGGCCGATATCGCCACCGACGTCGACATCGTCATCAACAACGCGGGAGTCTCGCACCTGGACGACCTGCTGACTGCTGACTTCGACGACATCGAGGACACCTTCAACACCAACGTGTTCGGGCCGCTACGAGTGACGCGCGCATTCGCGCCGATCCTCGCCGCCAACGGCGGTGGCGCACTGGTCAACGTGCACTCGGTGTTGTCCTGGCTCGGCGGCGCGGGCGCCTACGGCGCGTCGAAGGCCGCCATCTGGTCGATCACCAATTCACTGCGGCAGGAGCTGCAGCCACAGCACACCCAGGTGGTCGGCGTGCACGTCGGGTACATCGACACCGACATGACCGAGGGCATCGACGCTCCCAAACTCGCTCCGGCAGAGGTGGCGCGACGCATCATCGACGGGCTGGAGGACGGGGCTTCCGAGGTATTGGTCGACGAGCTGTCAGCGCAAGTCAAGGCTGCACTGTCGGGGCCGGTGGAGAACTTGGCCTTCACTCGATCCTAGCGAAAGGTCGAGACGTGTCAACATTTTTGGCGATAGGCGCGACCGGCAACACCGGCGCGCCCACAGTCACAAACCTGGTCGACGCCGGGTACCGCGTGCGGGCCGGCGCCATCTGATTCGATAGCGGCGGCCACGGTCAACAATGGACGCTCAGCGCCCAGTGACGACTTGAGCAGCTCACGACTCCATAGCCCTGGACCTAGACTCCACGCATGGAAAGCAACGCCGAGCGGCTGCTCCGCGGAATGATTTTCGATCGGCTGGCCGAGCTAGTCGCCGATCGCGGCGTCGTCACCCGCGCCGAATTGGAATCTATCTCCGTAAACGGCGAAATCCACAAGGCGATCGACCGCAATCGTGGCATCTGGAACCCGCGCGAGCTGAACGCCACGCTGTCAGTAGTTTCCAACCCGAGCGGACCCTACTCGGATGCGGACATCAGCGATTCGTTGTTCGCGTACGACTACCGCGCAGGCAGTGTCGACGGGGACAATCGCAAGCTCCGCCGGGCTCGGGAACTCGACTTACCAATTATCTTGCTACGCAAGATAAAAGACGGCATTTACGTTCCGGTCTTCCCAGTTTGGGTCGTCGCCGATGACATGCCCAATCGCCGATTCATCCTCGCGCTCGACGAAAGCCTCAGATTCATTCCAGACCCGCTACACCTAAAGCCTGCTGAACGCGATTACGCCGAGCGCACCGTAAAGCTTCGCCTCCACCAACCGGAATTCCGAGGCCGAATCCTCATGGCCTACGAACAACGCTGTGCCGTATGCACTTTGAAGCACGGAAAGCTATTAGATGCAGCTCATATCATCGGAGACAACAAGCCACATGGCGTGCCCATCGTCCAAAACGGGCTGAGCCTGTGCAAAATTCATCACGCGGCTTACGACGCCAACCTCCTAGGTATCGACTCCAACTACGTCGTCCGCATCAATCGCGAACTCATGGAGGAAGTGGACGGTCCCATGCTGCGGCACGGCCTTCAAGAGATGAATGGGCGGACGATCACAATTCCGGCGCGCACGAGTGATCAACCAGCGAGAGATCGCCTTGAGGAGCGATTCAACGAGTTTCGCGCGGCCGGCTGACGACAGCAACGCGCACCGTCACACGGCGTTACCAGCTAGTCGGCATCACATGCCGCCAAAATCGGTCTGTTGGCACAAGGCACAGCTAACTGACAGTATATTTTCTGCCGGAGGTGGCGGCGCGCCAGCACGGAGCGACCACGCACCAGTCGAGACGGCGCCGAGGCCACCTCGAGAATCGTGGTCGAGATCATGACCGGCACCCTGCAGTGGGCGCGGCCAAACCTGATCGGCGCCAGCGAACCCCCGAGGCGAGACGAATACAACCGACAAGCAACCCAGCACGGTCGACCGACATGGTTCGCAGCGTGGGGCCTCGCTCCCCTGCCGGTACGCAAGTTGGTCCGGCGCACCGCCTACCAGCTACTCGGCGAGTAGTCCTTCAAGAAACACCCAAAGAGATCCTCGCCCAGTTCCCCTCGCACAATCGGGTCATACACGCGCGCAGCACCATCCACCAGATCCAGCGGTGCGTGAAAGCCCTCCTCGGCCAGCCGCAGCTTGGTCGGGTGCGGACGCTCATCGGTGATCCAGCCGGTATCGACCGCGGTCATCAAGATGCCGTCCTGCTCCAACATTTCGCCAGAGCTGGTGCGGGTCAACATGTTCAGCGCGGCCTTGGCCATATTGGTGTGCGGGTGCCCGGGCCCTTTGTAGCCACGGCTGAACTGGCCTTCCATCGCTGACACGTTCACCACGTACTTTCGCCGGGCGGGTGATGCCGCAAGGGCCGGGCGCAGCCGGCTCACCAGAATGAACGGCGCCGTCTGATTGCACAGCTGCACCTCGAGCAGTTCCATCGCGTCGACCTCGTGCACGCGCTGGGTCCAACTGTTGACCGATGCGGTATCGGGCAGTAGCCCACCGGCGTCAATGGCAGTCCCGGCGGCGATCCGTTCCGGCGAGGCACTGCGCGCAACCAGGGCGAGCGATGTCAGCGCGTGAGCCGCCGGGTGCTCACCGAGACTGCCGGCCAGGGCATGCGGATGAGCATCACTGACATGGTCGAACGTGACCACGTCCACCAACGCCGGAGCCGGGGTGCGCTCGGCCTCGACCAGTGCGGCATAGGAGCCTGGCGGCCGGCGCACCGTCTGGGCCGCATTGTTGATCAGGATGTCCAGCGGACCCTGCGCGGCCACCTCGTCGGCCAGGGCGACCACCTGGGCCGGGTCACGCAGGTCGATGCCCACTACCCGCAGCCGGTGCAGCCAGTCGGCACTGTCCTCCATCGCGGCGAAGCGGCGCACCGCGTCGTTGGGAAACCGGGTGGTGATCGTGGTGTGCGCGCCGTCGCGCAGCAATCGCAGCGCGATGTACATGCCGATCTTGGCGCGCCCGCCGGTGAGCAGGGCGCGGCGCCCGGTGAGGTCGGTGCGGGCGTCCCGCTTGGCCCGGTTGAACGCGGCACATTCCGGACAAAGCTGGTGGTAGAACGCGTCGACCACGGTGTAGTGGTTCTTGCAGATATAGCAGGCCCGCGGGCGCAGCAGCGTGCCCGCACTGGCCCCGACCGCGGTGGACACCAGCGGCAAACCCTCGGTTTCGTCGTCGATCCGTCCGGGCGCGCCAGTGGCGGTGACGGCGATGACGGCGCGGTCAGCAGCCGAGATCGCGTCGCGTTTGGCGTTCCGGCGAGCCTTCTTCACCGCCTTGAACAGGCCCGCGGTGGCCAGGCGCACAGCAACGGCATCGGGATGCTCGGGCGGCAGTGCCTGCACCTCAGACAGCACCCGCAGGCAGGTGCTGAGCTGGTCGGGATCGATCGCGGTCACCGTGGAAGGGTACGGGGACTTGGGCGCGACCACACGCGGGACGGTTGGTTACTCCCCGACCGAGTAGATGCGCGCGTCCCACCCAAGAAGCTCCAGTGACGTCGATGTCGATGTGGTCGCAGTGCCGGACAGGTTACCGAGCAACAGCTCGGCCGAGATCCATTCCAGACCAACTTCGACCGTCCGAGGGGTGCGTCCGCAGTTCGCGATCACCAGCAGCTGTCTGCCGGCCGCGGCTCTGGTGTAAGCCCAGATCTGCCGATCCTGGGCCATCAACGGCGTGAAGTCACCATCGGCGAAGACGGCCAACTCGTGGCGAAGCCGAATGAGAGCACGATAGTGCGCGAGGACCGAATCCGTTGCGCCCGTTTGGAACTCGGCGTTCAGCCAACTGTGGTTGGGGTTGACCGGCAGCCACGGCTCACCGGAGGTGAATCCGGCGCCCGGTCCCCCGTCCCATTGCATGGGTGTGCGAGCGTTATCGCGGCTCATCTTTGCCAGCCCGGCCAGCGCCGCGGCCGCATCGCCGCCCCGCTCGACCACCTCGTTGTAGTAGTTGACGGCCTCAAGATCTTTGTGATCGTGCGGATTTCGGAACGGGTAGTTCGTCATTCCGAGTTCTTCGCCTTGATAGACGAACGGGGTGCCGCGCATGCCGTGCAGCACGGTAGCGAGCGCTTTGGCCGAGGCGGCCCAGTAAGCAGGGTCGTCATCGCCGAACCGGGACACCACGCGGGGCTGATCGTGGTTGTTCCAGTACAGGCTGTTCCACCCGGTTTCGGCCAGCGCGGCCTGCCAACGGTGCAGCGCCTTCTTCAGGACGACCAGGTCGAGTCCGCGATAATCGAACTTGCCCGCGGGGCCCTGATCGACGGACACGTGCTCGAACTGAAAGACCATATCCAGTTCACCGCGCGCCGGATCGGTGTAGAGCCGGGCTTGCTCGGGCGTCACGCCCGGCATCTCACCGACAGTAATGAATTCGCCTTCACGGCAAGCAAAGACGTTGCGAGTCATCTCGGCAAGGTAGGTGTGCACATGCGGCCCGTCGACGAATCCGTCGACGGCGATGACGAAGCGCCGGCCCGGGACGGGAACCGCGTCGGGCAGCCCGTCGACCTTCGAGATGAAATTGATGACGTCCATCCGGAAGCCGTCGACACCGCGGTCCAACCACCAAACCATGATGTCCTGCACCGCTTTTCGTACCTGCGCATTATCCCAGTTCAGGTCGGGTTGCTTTCGGTCGAACAGGTGCAGGTAGTACTGGCCGGTGGCCGGCTCCCACGTCCACGCCGGTCCGCTGAAGAACGAGCCCCAGTTGTTCGGTTCCGCGCCGTCGCGGGCGTCGCGCCAGATGTACCAATCCCGCTTCGGGTTGTCCCTCGATGAACGCGATTCGACGAACCACGGGTGCTCATCGGAGGTGTGGTTGACCACCAGGTCCATCACCAGCTTCATCCCACGCGCGTGCACCTGAGCGATCAACTCGTCGAAATCGGCCAAAGTCCCGAACAGCGGGTCGATGTCGCGGTAGTCACTGATGTCATAGCCGTTGTCGGCCTGTGGGGAACGGTAGATCGGCGACAACCAGATCACGTCGACGCCGAGTTCGGCCAGATAGTCCAGATGCTCCAGGATCCCGCCCAGATCGCCGATCCCGTCGCCGTTCGAGTCGGCGAAGCTGCGTGGATAGATTTGATAGACGACGGCCGACTTCCACCACGGCGCGTCGGTCACGCCCCAGTGACCTTGCGGTACACGTCCACGTACTTGTCGACCATCGCCGCGACCGTGAAGCGGCCCGCGGTGAGCGCGGCGATCTGCCGGCGATCGAGCCCGCCGACCGCACCGACCGCGGCCACCGCGGCATCGGTGCCGTCGACCAGATAGCCGGTGACCCCGTGCTCGATCAGCTCGCCCATCGAGCCTCTGTCGTTGGCGATAACCGGTGTGCCACAAGCCATTGCCTCGACAACGCTATAGCCGAACGGCTCATCGAAGTCGATCGGGTGCAGCAGCGCATGCGCGCCACCCAGTACCTCACCGCGCCTGCAGGCATCCACGGCGCCGAGGTAGCGCACCCGCTCGCCATCGACGAACGGCTCAACCGCGTCGCGAAAGTACTCCTCGTCCTGAATGATCCCGGCGATGTCGAGCCGGCGCCCGCACCGGCGGGCCACCTCGATCGCCTGCGCGGTGCCTTTGTCTGGATGGATCCGGCCGAAGAACAGCAGATGATCGCCAGGATCCGGATGGACCTCGAACCCGTCGATATCGATGCCGTGGTGGATGGTCGCGGCGTAGTGCAAACCCGCATGTCGATCCGCGTCACTGATCGACACGTAGGCGCCCGCGCCGTTATAGCGCTGGTAGACGGGAACGATCTTGCTCGAGGAGAAACCGTGGATCGTGGTCACCACCGGTGTGCCGACCAGATCGCTGTAGGTGAGCGGCAGGAAATCGAATCCGTTGTGGATCACGTCGAATTCGTCGGCACGCTCGAACGCCGAAGCGATGTGCAGGCATTCGGCGACCTTGGCGTCGATCGACTCGTCTTCGGACCAGCCACAGGCGGACGTCGAGTGCAGGTTGGCCGTGGTGATCGAGTCGGCGGTGGCGAACAGGGTGACGTGATGCCCGGCGGCCACCAACCCCTCGGTGAGCAGTGAGGCGAACTGCTCCCATGGCCCGTAGTGACGGGGTGGTGTCCGCCACGCGATCGGCGCCAGCACGGCAACTCGGATAGGGTCGCGGACCTCGACACGCTCGGGAATATCGATCTCTTCACCCTACGCGGTCCCATTCTGCAGATCGGGCTACGAGAGGCATTCGTAGCATCCGCCGCCCGAATCGCGCGCCAGTACCGCACACTTTGTGGCGTGACGACCCAAGCCCGCCTCGACAAATGGGAACAGCACGCCGAATGGCCGCTGGCCGCGGTAGCCCTGACCTTCCTCGTCGCGTACAGCGTCGAAGTGCTGGCGCAGCCGACCGGCATCCTCCAACGCGCCGTCAGCCTGGCCACGTTCCTGACCTGGGCGGTGTTCACCGTCGACTACTTCGTGCGGCTGTATCTGGCCCCGGACAAGCGAAAGTGGTTCCTGCACCACATGATTGACCTGGCTGTGGTGCTGCTGCCCGTGCTCCGGCCGCTGCGGCTGATCCGCTTGGTGGTCCTGGTCAGTGCCCTGCAGAAAGCGGTCGGCAACGCGATCCGCGGCCGAGTGGTGATCTATACCGTCTGCGGCGCGGTCCTACTCGTGTACGTCGGAGCATTAGCCGTACTGCAAACCGAGCGGACGGCACCGGGCACCCACATCACCAACTTCGGCGACGCCATCTGGTGGGCCATGACCACCATCACCACCGTCGGCTACGGCGACATCTATCCGGTGACCACCACGGGGCGATTCATCGCCGGCCTGATGATGATCGGCGGGATCAGCCTGGTCGGCACGATCACCGCGACCATCGCCTCCTGGATCGTCCAGACCGTGGCGGTCGAGGACCAAGCCCACAACGCCGCGACCGCAGCCCAGATCGACGCGCTGCACAGCGAGCTCGCCCAAATACGGGAGTTGTTGCAGCGAAAGGAATGACACCGTCTGGGACTTGTCGCGTGCGGATGGCCAGCGATGCCGAACGGCAAGGACTCAGCGAGACAGTTCGTCCACCGCCGCGCCGGATGTCCTGCGCCGCGTCGCGCCCCACAACCCAACACCGATCCCGACGACCGCGCCCCCGAGCCCGATGTACTTCTGCGACGGTTTCATCTCATGATGAATGCCCAACCCGCCCAACAGATCAGCCGCATCCGCCCCACCGGAAGCAAGGAACCAACCGCGGGTGTCCCGGCCACGCAACGCCACTGCCGCGAGCAGCCCGCCAATCAGAGCATCGCGGTAGCCCATCGAGTGCAACAACAGCAGCGTCGATCCCTTCGGCTCGTCAGGATCACCCCACAACCGATTCGCCCGGACCGGATCGACCAGAAACGAGACCCCCGACGCGAGACGAATACAACCGACAAGCAGCCCAGCACGGTCGACCGACATGATTCGCAGCGTAGGGCCTCGCTCCCCTGCCGGTAGGCAAAACCCAGCGCATTCCTCAGCTCGGCAGCTGCCCCAGCCAGTCCGAATCCCCGTCCACGGGTTTGCCGTTGATCACCACCATGGGCACACCCGGATCCGGAAACTCGTGCAGCAGCACCAGGTTGTTGTGCCCGATCGCCAGCGGGTCATAACCGACGGGCAGTCCGAGACGAATCAGATCCAGCGCAGCTTGCGGTGCGCCCACTCGGTCCGCCAACGCGGCCAACTGGTCATTGTCGAGGTCGGTCGGCCCCTTCTCCTTCGGCTGCTGCTCGGCGGAGAAGATCTGCTGGACGAAGCGCCATGTCACGTCGCTCGTTCTCGACTGATCGGCCACCACGTAGGCTGCGTAGATCGTCCGGCGGTCGTATGTGCCACTGGCCGAAAACTTTTCGAGGAAGTTCACGAATCGCAGGTTGACGTGCAACGCGCCGTTTTCGATGCGCCGCCCCATTTCGTCGCCCTTGGCCCGGATGAACTTCCCGCTGAAGGGGCACATGGGATCCACGTAGAGATCGATCTGCCCGAGCGCGTTCGGATCGCCGATGGAGATGATGTCCCCGGCCGGAGCCGCGGCGGACGCATGTGCCTGCCCGGCAATCGGGCCGCACAGCAGCAGCGCCGCAATCACACCGAATACCGCGAACAACCTGTTCATCGTCGACCGAGCCATGGCTCCATCATGACGTGTCACCCGACAGGCGCCCGTGGTTGACCCTTAGGGCAAGCCCCTCGGTACCATGTGGGTCATGGGCGCCGGATTCGATGGAGCACCCGCACGCACTGTGCGGGCTGATTCGTCGTTCGCACCGACGTTGCTGGCTTCGATCTGGAACCGCGCCCGCCTGGCACCGCTGAAGAGGATCTCGGGTTAGCTTTCGCGACCCAACTGACCCTCCAATCAGCTTCGAGGCACCATGAAGCCGTCCCTGTACGCCGTTGCGGCGTCGCTGTACCTGACCGAGTACACGCTCTACTCCAATTCCTCGTCGGCCGTCTTGCTGAACTCAGCGATTGCCGACTACTTCGGCATCCCGTTCGCCCAGGCCTCCTACGTCGGGGTGGCATTCCTTGCCGGGTTCTGCCTGGCGTTGCTGCCGGCCGGCTTGATGCTGCAACGGCACTCCCCCACCGCGACGTTCTTCACGGCCTCCGCGATGGTGGCGGCGCTCGGTGTGGCCGCGAGCTTCAGTCCCCAGTTCTGGGTGCTCATCGCCATCCGGTTCCTCCAGGGCGTCGCGTCGGCGGTGCTGGCCCCGCAGATCTTCCGGATCATCCGGGCGCAGTTCTATCCCGATCACCACGCGAGAGTGCTCGGCACCTGGGGCCTGGTGGTGTCGGCGTCGGCACTGTGCTCGCCGCTGATCACAGCGGTGCTCAACGACACGTGGGGCTGGCGCTCCTTCCCGTACGAAACGGTGGTGACCACACTCACGGCGATGGCGCTCATGGCGCGGGCACCCGGCACCACCGTCGAGCACGATCAACCGACCGGTCGCGCGGCAGCCCCGGTGATCGGCTTGGCCCTGCTGCTCACCGCCATCTTCCTCGCTACGGGCCTGGCCGAGACGGTCTCCCTGAAGGTCGCGCTGTGCGCCGCGGCCGTACTACTCGGCATCGGCGTGGTCGCCGTCTGTCGCCAAACCGCCCGGCGCACAGGGCAATTCCAATCGATCCTCTACCCGAGTTTCCTCGTGATCTTCCTCGCCGGCATCGCCACCAACGTCTTCACGCTCTCCGTGGTGTATTTCGTGCAGCAAGTACGGGGGCTCGATTCCTACCGCTCCGCACTGTTTCTCGTGCCGATGGCTTTCTTCGCCGGCCTGATCCCGATGCTGAGACTCGGCCGGCCCGGCACCAACCGCAAGAACACCCGGCTGATTTTCCTGGGCACCCTCTGCCTGGTCGCGGCTGGGCTCAGCATCGCCCTGCCAGTCCTGCCCGCCACCGCCGCACTGATGGGCTGCGCGATGGGCTTCCTCTGGAGCTCGTTGGCCGCCAACGTGATCGGCAACTCCACCCACATACCGTTCGACTCCAGCGTTTACCACTATCTGCGGGCGCTGGGCGCCGCGATCGGCGTGACGGTCGGTGCGACGATGATCCAGGGCCTCGATACCGGCATGTTCGGCGCAGTGGCCGCCCTGGTAGCGGCGCTCGGGCTGGTGGCCGCGACAGCAGCCTACTCGGCTTGGCGCACAGCGCGATTGGTCACCACAGGATGACCGATCTTGTTTTCGGCTGGCCCACCGACCAACTCACCGACGATCCACGCCTGGCCTACAACAGCATGTCCAAGACCTTCTGCCGTCAGGTCTACGAGAGCCTGCTCGACGTCGAACCATCGACCGGAGAGCTGACGCCATGGCTGGCTACCGCGTGGCGCTACCGCGACCCCGTCACACTGCAATTGACCATCCGCACCGACCGCTCATTCTCCGACGGCACGCCGCTCACCCCTGAATCCGTCGCAGCGAGCTTCGCCGAAGTCATGACACTGCGGCATGTTTCACCGCTACCGGCCGCCGTGACGGCGCTCGCCGGACTTGACCGCATCGAGACCGGTTCCAATACCGTCACCTTCCACTTCGCCCGGCACAATGCGGCGTTCCTGCGATCGCTTACCAGCGTCAACCTCGCCATCAGCAAGCCTGCGGCGGACACGCGACTGGGCACCGGTCGGTGGAAAGCCGACGGCGCAGTCCTTACCGACGGTGTTCGCCGCGTTGCGTTCCGCAAGGCCGGCTCGGGCGAGCTGTATGCGGGCCACGTCATTGGCCATACGCTCGCCGAGCTGCACAACCCAGGCATCAGCTACGGACTGTGCCCCAACGCCTCTCGCGGACCGCTGACCGATTCCCGGGTGCGCCGCGCGTTGTCGCTGCTGATCGATCGCGGCGCGCTGCAGTCGATCCTGCAGCCCACGGGATACACCGTCGCGACATCGGTGCTGACGCCGTCAACGCTCTATTACCAAGATTCCCAACTGAAATACGATCCGGATACCGCCCGGCGACTGCTTGACGCCGCGAACGCGGGACGGCTCTCATTTGAGGTGGTGTTCAACAGCACCTTCTCCCCCATCGACGCGGAACTCCTCGCCGCGGTCGCCGCACAGTGGGCCGAGCACGGTGTCGAACTCAGGCTCGCCGACGTCGACTTCCCGGAGCTACGCGCGCGACAACTCGACGGGGAGTACGACTTCCGGTTCTTCTACTTCACCGGTGGCGACCCCGATGCGCTGCGATATCAATTCGCCTTTTCACAACGAAACATGAACCGCCGCAACGTCCCCGATGAACTCGACACCCTCCTCGACGCCCAGCTGACTGCCGCAGACCCCGCCGCTCGCCGCGAGCTCGTCCACGACATCCAGCGACACATCACCGAAACCGGCCTCTGGCTGCCGATCTGCAATGTCCGCACCGTCGCCAGCTATCGACCCGGGCTCACGGGTGTGTACCTCGACACCGAAGCCCTGACCCGAATCCCCTAGTCCCGAAAGGCCAACCATGGAAATCATCATCATCGGCGCCGGCCTCGGTGGCTTGGCCGCCGCGGTTGCCCTGCAGCACCACGGCTTTCATCCCATCGTCTTCGACAAGACCCGCGCACTGGGCGAGGTCGGCGGCCCGCTCGGGATCTCCCCGCAGACTCTGCGACTGTTCGACCAGTGGGGCATCTTGGCGCAGTTCAACGCAATCTCCTCGGCCACGCCGTATTTCGAGACCCGCAGTCAGAACGGCGAACTCGAGCAGATCACCGACTACGCTGCGACCCCCGAGGCCGGCGCCGAGCATGGTCGATTCGGCTACGCCGACGCCGAGGTTTCACCGCGTACCGTGCACCGCGCCGACTTGCACGCGCTCTTGGTCTCCGCCGTTGGACCCGAGAACGTCCGGCTCTCCCACCAACTCGAAACGATCAGCGAGCACGACGATCACGTCGACGTGGCATTCGCCAACGGGGCCGCGACCCGGGCCGGGTTGGTCATCGCCGCCGACGGCCTGCGGTCCACGATGCGAAAGATGTTCAGCGACGACGACATTCACTACTGCGGGTCGGTGATCTTCCGGGCGGTCAGCCCCGTCGATTGCGTCGACGGCCCCAACGACCGGCTCCGGTCCTGGCACTCCGCGGACTACGCCAAGCACATCATCTCCATGCCCGTACGCGCCGGCCGGCAGGTCGCGGTCGACGCCACCCTCGGGGTGGACGAGCCGCCGTTGCATCTGTGGTCCGCCCGGGCCGACCTGGAGGCGCTGGCCCGTCAGTTCGACGAGTTCGATCCGGTGGTCGGGCGGATGATCCGCGCCGCGACGAGCCCGGTCTACATGCATCCGGTGTACGACCGCAGCCCGATCGACCGGTGGACCACCGCACGGATTGCTCTGCTCGGAGATGCCGCACATCCAATGACGCCGTTCGGCGGGCAGGGCGCCAACCAGGCCATCCAGGATGCCGGCGAGTTGGCGACGCAGATCGGTTCGGTCCGGGACGGCGCGTTCAGCGAAGCGCTGCAGCGCTACCAGCGCATCAGAACCGAACAGACCGCCGAAATCCAGCGTGTGTCACGCAGTTATGCCGATCGGCGGGCCGCTGTCAGTCTCAGGCTGACCGATATTGTCACCGTAGATTGACGCAGACGCGGACTCCAAGGTGCCCTATTGGTACCCACACCCCCGTCGTTAGACCAGACTGGGCTCATGACGGACACCAGTGCCACCCGCGTCGCGGTCTACCTCGACTTCGACAACATCGTCATTTCCCGCTATGACCAGGTGAACGGCCGCAACTCGTTTCAGAAGGACAAGGCCAAGGGACTCGAGCCGGAGCGATTGACCCGTGCCACCGTCGACGTCGGTGCCGTGCTGGACTTCGCCTCGTCCTTCGGCACGCTGGTACTCACCCGGGCCTATGCCGACTGGTCCGCCGACGTCAATGCGGGGTACCGCCAGCAGCTCGTGGGGCGGGCCGTCGACCTGGTGCAGCTCTTCCCTGCTGCGGCTTACGGCAAGAACGGCGCCGATATCCGGTTGGCCGTCGACGCTGTGGAAGACATGTTCCGGCTGCCCGACCTGACCCACGTGGTCATTGCGGCCGGCGATTCCGACTACATCCCATTGGCCCAACGCTGTAAGCGGCTCGGCCGCTACGTCGTAGGGATCGGCGTAGCCGGGTCGAGCAGCCGGGCGCTCGCAGCGGCCTGCGACGAGTTCGTCAGTTACGACGCACTGCCCGGTATCCCGCCGCTGGAACCCTCATCAGACCCGGAACCACCGAAACGCCAGCGCCGCACCACCAAGACCGAATCCGAGGAGCCCGAGCCACCAGACCCACAGACCTCGGCGACGGCACTGCTGACCCGCGCGCTGCAGATCGGGTTGGAGAAGGATGATGTCGAATGGCTGCACAACTCTGCGGTCAAGGCGCAGATGAAGCGGATGGATCCCTCATTCAGCGAAAAGTCCTTGGGATTCCGGTCTTTCAGCGACTTCTTGCGGTCTCGTACCGACGTCGTCGAACTGGACGAGAGCTCAACGACGCGGATGGTGCGGCTGCACGGCGCGCAATAGACGGCTGACCTAAGGACGCAATGCCGCCAGCAGGTCGGGCAGCGGCACGGTGGCGACGCCGATCGCGGCGTCGCCGATGCCGTAGGGCAACACCAGGGTGTCCGCGTGTACCAGTGCGCCACACGAATACACCACGTTGGGCACATACCCGTTCTGCTCGTCGACAGCGGGGCTCAACAACGGCTCCCGCATTCGGCCGATGATCCGGGTGGGATCTTCTAGGTCGAGCAGTATCGCCCCGATCGAGTAAGTCCGCATCGGACCGACACCGTGGGTGAGCACCAGCCACCCGGCGTCGGTCTCCATAGGCGGCCCACAGTTGCCCAATTGCAGTGTCTCCCATGCCTGCATCGGGTACTGACACGGCGACGTGCCCGACCACACCGACAGCTGATCGGCGTAAGCAACCGAGTTCGACTCTCGATCCGACCGCGACATCGCCGCGAACCGCCCACGTACCCGACGGGGAAACAGCGCCATCCCCTTGTTCGCCGCGGCTGGACCGACCATCGGCGCCGAGGTGAACGACCTGAAGTCGTTGGTGGTCAACAATTGCTGGCTGATGTGCGATCCGCTGTATGCCGTGTAGGTGGCGTAATACGTGACGGCGCCGTCGTCGTCCACAAAGCGGACGAACCGCGCGTCCTCCATGCCGACCGCCTCGGCGCCGGTCGCGGGCCACAGTACGCGCTCGGAAATCGTTGTGTCGGATGGGAATTCGACGCCATAAAATCGATCGGCTATCGCCTGGATCAGCGCGATGGTCTCCGGCGCATGGACACGGGTGCTGCGGTTGCGTCGCAACCTGTCCAGCTGCTCGTCGAGATCGGCGCGGGTGAACTGGTCACCCAGCGCATCGAACACATAGTCGGCGGCCTCACCGGCGTCGTTGAGCCGGGCCAACTCGCTAAGGAACACCCCCGCGTCAAGCAGCGTCGGAGATGGCGTCCCGACAGTCGCGAACGATGTCCGCTCATCGATGGTGACGCCACCCGCATCATCCACGGTGCCCACGCGAAAACCGATCGAAGATCGGTGCCCCTCCCCGATCCCCCGCACGCTCATGACGAATCGCAGGCTGCCGGCAGCCGTGCCCGCCTGATCCGGGTGAGCGACGATGCTCGGGTTGCACAGCGCGGCCCCCTCGATGGCGACCTCGTTGGTGAAAGTCGCACCCACCAACAACATTCGTACTGCAGAAACCTTGATGCCGGGGTCCAGCCGGTCCGCGAGTTCGCGGGCATGGCGGGCAAAGGTGCCGGCCAGGTCGCGGTGACGCCGGTCGAAACGACCAATGACGTCGTCCAGCGCGACCCGCACGTCGGCCTCATCGAGCGCCAGGATCCGGGCCAGCACGGCGCCCGCGCGAGATTCTTGGAGCTCGAACCCTTCCTGTCCCGGCACGAACAGGCGGGTGATGACCCGCGTGCTGTCCGCAGCCAACCGCAATGGGCTTCGCGTGACCAGCCCCGACCGCAATGACGTCATTGCGACACGGCCACCAGGCGCCGCGCCAGCTGGAAAGTGGACAGCGCCGCCAGCGTCGACTCGGCTCCCTGATTGAGGTTGACTCCGTCGGCGTGCAGCCCGTCAAATCCCCCACCCGTTGCGGGATCCCACATCACCGCTCCGGCGTCGTTGGCGCCCTGGAACCAGTCCACGGCTGCCCGCACGGTATCGGGCCAGATCGCATTGGCGTCGACGGCTGCGGCCCGAATACACGCATCGGCCAGTGCGGCCACTTCGATGGGCTGCTGGTCGAAGCCGGGCCTGGGCTCTCCGGCCGACCAACCTCCGACCGGAGTGACCGACAGGTGGCCATCGCGCGTCTCGCAGTCGACCAGCCACTCCAGCATGTCCAGCCCGCGCTGGCACAACGCCGAGTCCCCGAGTGCAGCCCCGGCAGCGATCATCGATTCGGGCAGCAGCGCGTTGGCGTATGTCAGGCGCGCCTCAGGCCACGGCCAATCGACGTCATTGCTGGGTGCCGGAACGCCTGCGGCGTAGTCGACGATGAGCTTATGCGCGGCAACATTGCGCGGTTCAACGCTGAGCAGTTCGGCCGCACCTAGCGCCGCGAACGCCATGGCCCGTGGCGAGGCTGACCGACCATGAGCGGCACGCTCGAACTGCACGACAGACAGGCTCCGGACCAAACCGACATCACTGTGTGCGGCGGCCGTGCCCAAGCCCCACAGACACCTGCCCCAGCAGTCTTCGAGCGCGTAGTCGTCGGTCCAGTGGCCGTTGCAGTCCATCCGATTACGGCAACCACCGGCGAAGGCCTGGGCCTCGTTCAGAAACCGCACCGCCAACCGCGAGAGAGCGCGCACAGCTTCGTCGGCGTCCGGCTCACGGCTGGCGACCACCAGGACCCTGGCCATATCGTCGGTGCAATAACCGTGTTCGCGCCGCGGTTCGGCGCCGCACGCATGCTCGAAGGTACCGAGCCGATCTGTCATCGCGAGCAGATGGTCGAACCTCGGGTCTGGCGCTAACGCAGCCACGTCCGCTCCGGCCTGCTGCCTAGAATTCGTTGTGCCATAGCTTGATACGACCTCGCAACAATCGACCAGGACAGCGTCGGTGCCATCCTGCGGGCCTCCGCAGCCATCGCTCCGGCCAACCGGGGCTGGGTCAGTACGGCCCGCAGCGCCAACCGCATCGCGTCGGGGTCATCATGGGCGACCACGATGCCGGCTCCGCTGGAGAGGAGTTCGACCGCGTGCGGGAAAGCAGTGGCGATGACCGGACGACCGCTGGCGATGGTGTCGACCAGGACGCCCGAGGTGACCTGGTCAGTGGAGTCGTAGGGCAGCACCACCGCGGCGGCCGACAGCATCATCGCGGTCAGCGACGGCATATCGCGGTAAGTGGAATCGAAGTGCACCGAATCCGACACCCCCGCAAGCCGCGCCTGCTCGGCGCGGGCATCGCGGTACGCCTCGCCATCGGCGGCCAGCACCCGTGGGTGTGTCTGACCGGCGACCAGATAGCGCGGTCGGCCACTGAGATCCTGCAGCGAACCCATCGCATCGATGACCCGCTCAACCCCTTTGCCGGGTCCCAACAATCCCCAGGTCAGCAGTGTCGGCCGTCCCGCCCGTTTGGTGTGGACGGTGGCCGGGACGGTCGCACCATGGGAGATCGTGGTGACCTTCCCACGATCGACGTCGAACCCGGCTCGCAGCTGCGCTCGGGCCGCGTCGGACATGACGACCACCTGATCGGCAAGCGTCATCACTGTTTCCAGCACCGAACGTTGATGCCTCGTCGGATCTTTGGGAATGGTGTGCGCGACGACGATCGACGGCACTCGCAGTCCGCCGATGATGTCGACCACTTCATCCCCGTCGGGCCCGCCATAAATGCCGTACTCATGCTGAATCACCGCGATGTCGCTGCGGCTGAGCAAATCCGCGGCCGCCGCGACAGACGAGCCAGATCCGTTGGTCAGCTCACCGATGACGCGGCCGTCATCGGTGGACAAGCCATCGGCGACCCGCACCACGCTGACGTCAGCGCCATTGGCGGACAAACCGTCGCCCAGGGCGGCACTGAACGTCGCCAAACCGCATCGAGTGGGCGGATATGTGCTGAGAATCCCGAAGGTCGGCACACCAGCGCGTGCATAATCCAGTACCGATGTGCCTGAGAATTGAAGACTGGGTTGAGATTTCAAGGTGATCCCATCGCATGGTTGTCACCGATGTGTCCGGCGCGAGCTGCTGCTCGGGGAAATCAACGGCGGACGGTTCCGGCGCCCGGACTTACTTGGGTTCCCAACTAGCCCCAACGCTACACCCTCAGGACCTGCCTTGAGCGAATCAAGACCGGCGCCCTGCACGCGCTCCGGCACAATATCGGGCTTCACGCACTCGAAATAGGTGTAGCGTCGCAGGTGCATCGACGATTCAGGATTGCCCTGACTTGCACCACGCAGCCGTCCCGGTTGAGCAACTCACGCCAAATCTAAAGGGACAGAGCATGTTTCCACAGAGAACTCGCTCATCCTCACTAAATGCCAACGAGATCAAAGTAATTCGACCGCTGTCAGCAGATCGCGGGCTGACCTAGTCACGACATTGGAGAAATCAGCATGGACATCCGTAGGACATTGGCGCAAAAAGCAAGGGGCGCTTCGGGCGCCGCCCGAAGCTACTTCGGTCTGGCTACCGGCGACAACATGCAACGCGAAAGGCGACAGGCTGATCACGTCAGCTCTGATGCCGAACAGGCCGACGCGAAAGTCGAGGATGTCTTTGAACGTTGATGTGGTCGTCAGTTGATCTACCCCTGTTTCAACCCGACCCAAATGAATTGTGCTATTCCGCAAGAGAATTGCTGACCCGCACCAGTCGACAATCACCATGCAGGCAGCGTGACCGCTATCCGGATTTGGCGTTGAGGATGGCAAAGGTGTCCACCCCGTCCACCACCGCGCGGGCCAGGTCGGCCAGCCGCTGATGTGTCTGGCGAGCGTAGGCACGCAAACGCCGGAACGCCTCATCCATATCGAGCGTTCCACGCTCGGCCAGTACGCCCTTGGCCTGTTCGATGATGACCCGGGTGTTCAATGCCGTCTGTAGCTGCTGGTTGACGCTCTCCGAGCGGTTCATGATCCGTTGATGCAGAATCCCAACGGTCGCAACGTCGGCCAGTGCCTGACCCACCGCGATATCAGCCCGCGGTAGTCGACCCACCTCGGTCCGAAACAGGTTGAGTGCGCCGATCCGGTCTTCTCGCAACCGCATTGGCAGCGCCGACATCGACCGGAAGTCGCATTCGGCGGCTTGCCTGGCGAACGCCGGCCACCGCTGTGCATCAACGCCGAGGTCGTCGACGAAACCCGCCTGCCCGGTCCGGTATGCCTCCAGGCACGGGCCTGCGCCGCCTTCCACCTCAAGCAGTTCGAGCAGCCAGGTCTGCTCACTACTCGATGCAAAAACATGCAATGCGCCACGCGCGTCCCCGAGCACGATCCCGGCGGCGGCAATCGGCAACAACGCCATGGAACTGTCGATCAGCTGCTGAGCGAGTTCCACCACGTCATAGTCAGCGACCAGGGTGTCCGCCAAGCCTACGAATGCGTTCGCGAGACGTTCGTAGCGATCCATCGCTCTTCCTCCCGGCTCCGATCTTCCCACCTCGCTGATCAGCCGGCGGAGGTTATCGGCGAATGCCGGCCCAGCCACCATCCGGTAGTGCCAGCCGGAAGTTGGTCCGCAAGGTCTGCAGGTACTGGCGTGCGAGCGAGCCGGTGGTGTAGGGCAAGTCGTACTTCTCGCACAACTGACGGACCCGCACACTCATCTCTGCATACCGATTGCTCGGCAAATCCGGGAACAGGTGATGCTCGATCTGGTAACACAGATTGCCGCTCGAAAGTGCCAGTACCCGACCAGCTTTGAAGTTCGCGGCGCCCAGCATCTGGCGCAGATACCACTCCGCCCTGGTCTCCTGCTGCAGAACCTCGGGGCTGAACGTCTGCACACCGTCGGGGAAATGCCCACAGAAGATCACCACGTATGCCCAGAGGTTGCGCAGCAGATTGGCGGCAATATTGGCGGTCAGAGTCCGGCGCCAGCGGCGCAGGCTGAGCGCCGGCAGGAAGAGGTAGTCCTTCGCGGTCTGCCGAGCGATCTTGGCCAGCATCGCCTTGACCGCGGCCCGCCTACCGTCTTCGGTGCCGGCCCGTTCGGTTTCGGAGTGATAGCCGTGGCGGGCAATCCCCCATTCGAAAATCAAGGCCAGCAACAGATTTCGCAGCGGCTGAAACAGATGCTCCAGCTTCCACGGCTGATCGCGGGTCACCCGCAGCACCCCGAACCCGAGATCGTCATCGACGCCGACCACATTGCTGAACACATGGTGCCGGTAGTTGTGCGAGTAGCGCCACTGGGCCGACGGCCCCACCATGTCCCACTCCCAGGTGCTCGAATGGATCTCCGGATCGTTCATCCAGTCCCATTGGCCGTGGCAGACATTGTGTCCAATTTCCATGTTCTCAACGGATTTCGCGTACGCCAATGCCACCGTGCCCACAGTCCAGCCAACCCTGGACCGGCTTCGGACGATCTGTAGCCGAGCCACGATATCGAGAATTCGCTGGAACGCGATGACGCGACGGATATAAGCCGCGTCTTTCGCGCCGCGCGAGTCCTCGATATCGGCGCGAATCGTGTCGAGTTCGGCTCCAAGAGCCTCGATATCGGCCGTGCTCAACCGTGCATATACGGCGATGTCGCTGATTGCCACCTGAAATCCCGGTCCGTCTGTGTGCGGTAGCAGGGTCCAGGCCACCTAGAGCGTATTGAGACCAGCCTAGGCGGCAGCCCGTGTGCCCGCCACCCGGCAACGTCGATGGGCCATGTCCGCAGCCCAGCGGTGGTATCAACACCGTTGACGCACAACATTGCACGGCTATTCGAAGTGCGCGTATGGTCGGGTAACAGGGACCACCCAGGCCCCCAACCAAAGGGGCCCGTTGTGGCTGACAAGAACCCGCGGCAGAGCATGGCCAAGAAATCCGGTAAGTCGCTCAAGGAGAAACGCGCGGATAAGCGCGCCAAGACCGACCCTGCACCGATCGAGAATGCGCTGCACGGCAAGAAACGCTGAACCGCGTCAAGACCAATCGGCTCGTTTCACCGGCCTCGGCCGGTGAAGCGAGCTATTGCTGCGGAGCACCCAGCGCCGAGGTCAACCTGCCCATCCCGGGGAACCTATCGAGCCCAGAAACCCCCGCGACCGAGGGAAGATTCGGCAGCGTGGCCCCGGCCGGCGTAGAGGCGGGAACCGGGGCACCAGGCGCGTTCGGGTCAGCGGGTGCGTTCGGGTCAGCAGCGGGAGCACCCGGTGGTGGCGGCGGGGCAGCCGGCGCAGCCGCGGGCGGACAGTACGTTGTCTGCGCGGTGTCCATGAACTGATTGATCTGCCCCATGTTCAGGTGCAGCGAAGTCAAGACATAACCCATCGGCATCATCCGCCCCAGGCCTGCGGGCACCACCGAATTCGCTTCGGTACTCGTCGTGCACACCGTGTGCGCAGTAGAGATGAGCTTGGACGGATCTCCGGTAATCCCTTGGTCGGCAAGGCTATTCACGAAGGCATCATCGCGGGCGTCCGCGTGTGCGACCGCTGGTATCGCCAGTGCGACCGCCGTCGTCGCGCATAGAAGTATGCGACTCAACATCATGGCCTCCTTACGAGGTTGCGCCGCTGGCCGCTGCGGGCTTACTGATAGCTGTCACCGTCTGGTTCAACGTCGCCACCGCCACGGTGGGATCGCCATCCGGGTTCGACTTGCCGTCCGTCAGATACCCCTGCACCAGCACGGGCGTCCCCGGCTTGAGCGTCCAGTCCGGAGCGGTCGGCACCAGCTTGTTCGTGGTGATCACCACCGTGTGGGTGTCACCGCCCGCGGTAAGTGCAGAAGCCGATCCACCCCACGAATTGTTGGGCGAAGTCGGATCGGTCAGCGTCACCGACGCCATCCCGACGCTGCTGCCGCTGTACGTCAGGCGCACCTTGATAGGCCGGGGAGGACAACCCGACGTGCAGTCAGAGCCATCGCCCTCCTGCCACACCGCATCGACACCGAGGGTCGCCGAGCCTTCCTTGACAACGCAATAACCAGTCGACGCATCGAAATTCGAGCCGGTGGCGCAGTGCTTGATGCCGATCGGCCCAGCGGGCCCGCACTTTTGGTACGCGGTGGGATCACCCATAACCGGAATTGCGGTCGCCGTGCCCCCGCTCACGATCGACTCCGAACAACTTGTCGCCGGGGACTGCGGAAGATCAGTCGTCGGCCGCGCCGCGGCCGGAGCCGCCAGGAGCACGCACGACGCCGCGAGGCCTGCCGTACCGATCCACCAAGTACGTGTGAACATCTCTACTCACTCTCCGACCGTCAACAACCGTCGCCGATCTTGTCCATCACCTTCTGGGGCCGCGGCGCCGGCACCGCCCTGAGAGCGTAACCGGCATTGTCCGAGGCCCAGCCGATGGTGTAGCAAGCACCCGGTACCAGCGGCAGGTTCTCCGACCAATTATTCAGTGCGGGTTCGCATTTCACCTTGTCGATGTCGCTGATGAGGGATGCCTGGTCTGGCTTTCCCGGCACATGCCGCCACTCGAGAAGGTAACCGAAGTGCGGCAATGCACACGTGCCGGCCGCCGCGGTCGCCGATGGTTTGCTCGCCGACGGCGATGCCTCCGGCGAGCCCGCCTGCTGATCTGAGCAGCCAGCGGCCATAGCGGCGAAAACCGCTATGGCCCCAGCCAATTCAATACTCCGTCCCACTAGTTCGGCGGCCCCGATGCTGCAGGCACCTCTGGCGGCGGCGGTCCTGACGGAGCCGGTGTCGGCGTCGGCGAAGGCGTCGCCGCAGCCGCACTACCGCTCGCGGCCTCCAAGATCGGTGCCGGCTGCCCCGGAACGGCCGGTGCCACGGTCGGCTCGGACGACTCCGCAGCCACCGGCGACTTCGGCGCCGCGCCGCCCGGATCCTCCAGCACCGGAGCCTCCATACCGGCCCCGACGTTGGTACCCGGCGCCACCGACGGCAGCGCCGTGCTCGGGCCCATGCCTGCTCCGATCCGGTACCGCGTGCTACTGGAGGTCAACAGGTTGGACTTATTGGGACTGACCCCCAACGCACTGCCCGGCATGCCACTGGTCGCCGCCGCAGGGTCATTGGTGATTCCTGCACGAACACCGCGAGCGTCGAATCCCACTGGCGGAGGGCTGGTGATCCAGTTGGGCGCAAAGGTGTAGCTACCCATGGTGGGGCTGTACGGCACCGGCGGGCTCGGGAAAAATGGCAGCACCGGCGGCGCCGGCTGGGCCCCGGCTACACCGGGGGCAAACCCCACCCCCAGCACGCCGAGAGCAACCCCCAGTGCCTTAGTCGTTAGCGACTTGACTGACATATCGATTCGCCTCTCTGCGATCCGCATCAAATCTTGCTGGGATCGCCATAGATCGCGAACTCAGTGTGCTCCTTGGCGGTCGAGATACGCAGATAAGCGTAGGAACGGATGTTGACGTCACCACCACAGGCGTCGGCCTTGATGTGGATGTTGTCGATGTCGAGCATGGCGGTGCCGCTGTCATCCAACGACATGTTCGCCAACGGCAGATCCACGATCACACCGGGCTGCACCACCGTCTGCACGAAACCGGCCAGACCCGCGGTACCACTGACCCCGGTGAGCGGAAGCCCAGCAGAACCCGCCAGGCCACCGGTACCACCGAGCTGCAGACCCGTCGAAACGTCGGACTGGCAACCCAACTGGTAACCCAGGATGAAGATGCTGTCCGTGATCGGGTTCGCCCCACCCGTAGCGGTCGCCGTCCCCGAGGCCGTCACAAAGCCCTCCCGGGAGTTCACCGCCGCCGCCAGGTTGGGCACCGAGTTGATCGACTCCTCGTCGATCTTGATCTGCAGGTGCCAGCCATCCCGGCTCACCTTGTTGTAGATCTGCGGTGCCATCACCGCAGGATCTGCGTGTGCGGGCGTTGCCTCCATTACTCCGAGTGCGCAGATTGACGCGGCAACAACAGCCGCGATCCGCTTGGGAGACAGGGTCACGGAACCCAGGAGAGACAGTTGTGTCATGCGATGCCTCAGCTTTCGTAGCGGCCTAACAGGCCTTGTTGCTTGTTCGGTCTTTGCCGCAAGGACATATAGCCTGGCGTTTGTTACTACTTTGTTATCCGCTGGTTGCGGTACCGCTAAGAAGTTCTCGTCATCCGAGCCAAAATCCCGCGAGTTGCGGCTGGAAGCATGTTGTGACATAAGGGGTTTCGCGAACCGGCCCGAACCACGCCGGCGCGTCCATACTCACCTCCACATCCAGCTGATCATCAACTGCCACAACGGCTTCCAACAGGAACGCACCTCACACAAGGCACGTCGGCGTCCGCCTCGACGGGCGCGCTCTCACGCTAGACGGGCAGTCGCGCTGCGTCACCAGCTCCGACGTACAGATTCCGTAAAAAGGTAGATCGCGCCAAAAAAGCCCCAGCCAACTGGCCGGGGCTCCTTGGGATCGACAACTCGACTCAACGTATGAGTGCGGGCGGAGGGACTTGAACCCCCACGTTCTTTCGAACACGGACACCTAAAGACCGCGCGTCTGCCATTTCGCCACGCCCGCAACGTGCCGATCGTACCTGGCACCACAGCCACCGGATCCGTCAGATAGACCCCAGGCTGCGCGGCAGGCCATGGGCGAGGAACTCGACAAATTCGACAACCGCGGAAACACATAGTCCTCGGCACAAATTGCAGGCGCAACCTAAATCGCACGATCAGCGCTCTCACCCGGTTCGAAAAATATATCCGGCGAATATCAAATACCGCTTTGGCCGGGCAGAACGTCCTGTTCAGGCGGTCCGACCTACTCGCCGGTTTCCCACTAGCCGAGAACACTCGCCAGTACAAACCACTAGCCGAGAAAGGCATCTGGTATAGACCCCCGCCGCCGCTACTTTCGCAGTACCTCAAAAATGAATGGAGTTCGGTGTGAAGCGCCTCTCAGGCATGGACGCAATGTTCCTATCGATGGAAGGCACCGAGTGGCCGCAACACACGCTCGGGTTGATGATTCTCGACCCCAGCGACGCACCCGGATTCGACTTCGAGCACCTCAAGGACCACCTGGACCGGCGTCTGCCCTATCTCCCCTCGTTCCGACGCCGGATCCAAGAGGTTCCGCTGGGGCTCGACCGGCCGGTCTGGGTCGACGATCCCGCGTTCAAGCTCGATTACCACATCCACCGGGCGGCGCTACCCGCGCCGGGTGGCGCCAAAGAGCTCGCCGATGTGGTCGGCGAGATCCTGGCCCGCCAGCTCAACCGCAACCAGCCGCTCTGGGAGAGCTGGTTCGTGGAGGGCCTCGAAGGCGGCCGCGTCGCGTTCGTCGCCAAGACCCACCACTCCATCGTCGACGGGGTTTCTGGCGCCGGCCTGTCGTCCGTGCTGTGCGACGTGACGCCGAACGCCGACAGGCCCCTGGTGGACCTGCCCACGGAAGATGAACAGCCCCGGCACTCGAGTCTGGAACTGTTCGCGAAGGGCACCGTCGCCGCGGCAACCACTCCGCCGAAGGCGGTCCAGTACCTCGGTCAGACCATCCGCAACGCGGTGACCACCATCAGCCACTTGCGGCGTGACGACCCACCGCCGCGCCCAATGAGCGCACCGAGGACCAGCTTCAACGGCGCACTGAGCTCACACCGCAGCTTCGCCTACACCTCGCTGCCGCTGGCCGACGTCAAGCAGGTGAAGAACAACCTCGGGGTCAAGGTCAACGACGTGATCCTGAGCGTGGTGGCGGGCGCACTGCGCAGCTATCTGCTCAAGCGCGACGCCCTGCCGGACAACCCGATCCTGGCCACCGTGCCGATGTCCACCCGCGACGCGGGCGATGAGACACCCGGCAATCACGTGCACACGATGGTCGCCTCGCTGTGCACCCAGGTGGCTGACCCGGCCGAACGGTTGTCGGCCATCCACAGCGGGATGAACAGCGCCAAGGCGCTGGCCGAGGATCTGCAGGCCGGACAATCCATCGGCTTGACCGATTTCGCCCCGCCGGTGCTGCTGAATCTGGTGTTCAAGGGCTTCCGGGCCGCCAAGCTCGAGGACAAGCTGCCCCTGGCGAGCAACCTCATCGTCTCGAACGTCCCCGGTCCGCCGATTCAGCTCTACATGGCCGGCGCCAAGATCGAACACATCGTGCCGGTCGGTCCGCTGACCGTCGGGATGGGTATCAACGTCACCGTGTTCAGCTACGGCGATTCGGTCGATGTCGGCATCCAGGCCGACCCTGACCTGGTCGACGATCCATGGGAAATCCTCGAAAGCGCCACCGCCGAACTCGACAAGCTGGTCGCCGCGGCTGGCTGATCAGCCGCCCATTGGGTGGGAAATCCCGTCGCGCGGCCCCGCTCGACGTGATTGCCTCACCTCCAGAAATACGGGCCCACCCGCCCGAGCTCAATGATGTGCAATGGAAGGTCCTGACATGCAAGCAAACTCGGCAAACCTGGCAGACGTGGTCGCCATCGTCACAGGCGGCGCGCGCGGCCTCGGCGCCTCCTTCGCGCGGCACATCGTCGCCGGCGGCGGCAAGGTCGTCATCGCCGACGTGCTTGATGACGAAGGCAGCGAACTGGCCGCGGAGCTCGGCGCCAACGCGCGCTACGCCCACCTCGACGTCACCGATGCGGCGCAATGGGACGCGGCGGTCAAGCTCACCCTCCACGAATTCGGCGCCCTCAACGGCCTGGTCAACAACGCCGGCATCTCCACCGGACAGTTCCTCGAGCACGAGCCGGTGGACCACTTCCGCACCGTCCTCGAGGTCAATCTGGTCGGCGTATTCAACGGCATGCAGGCCGTGATCACCCCGATGCGCGCCGCCGGCGGTGGCTCGATCGTCAACATCTCCTCGGCCGCCGGGCTGATGGGCCTGGCCCTCACCGCCGGCTACGGCGCCTCCAAGTGGGGCGTGCGCGGCCTGACCAAGATTGCCGCCGTGGAACTGGGCCCAGACCGCATCCGGGTCAACTCGGTGCACCCCGGCATGACCTACACGCCGATGACCGCCCAGGTCGGAATCGTCCAGGGCGAGGGCAACTACCCCAACACCCCGATGGGCCGCGTCGGCGAAGCCGATGAAATCGCGGGCGCGGTCAGCTATCTGCTGTCCAGCGCCGCGAGTTACGTCACCGGCGCGGAGATCGCCGTCGACGGCGGCTGGACGGCCGGGCCCACGGTGAAATACGTCATGGGTCAGTAATCCATGACCGCGCTCTCAGTTCACCCCAACCTGTTGCGGTGGATGACGACCGCACCGCACGTCGCCGTCGACGAAGCGGTGCTGGCCGTCATCCGCAATATCCAGCCGAGGACCGCGCCGCCCGACGCCGCGCACACCGCTGCGATCGATATGGCCCAAGCGGCAAAGCTTTTCGCAGAGGAAGGCTGGCTGGACGAACCGGCTACCTATCACCGCACGCCGCCCCCGCTCGCCGACAGCGAGGTCCTGCAATGGGGCGGCAGCGGGTGGCCACTGTCGCACGAGACGATGACGTTCGCGTCCGAATTCCACCCGCGCGCAATAGAACCCGGTGCTGACCGCTGGCCCCCGAACAACTTCAACGACACCGTCTCGGTCAGACTGCTGCGCCATCAGGACTCGTCCGCCCCATGGGTGGTGTGCCTGCACGGGTTCGGCATGGGCTCGAACCGTTTCGACCTGGCCGCGACGTGGGCCACCCACCTGCACACCAAACTCGGCTTCAATGTGGCGTTGCCCGTGGCGCCCCTGCATGGCCCGCGCAGACAATCCGGTGACGCGCAGCTGCTGTCGTTGGATCTGATGGCCGTGATCCACGGCATCACCCAGGCCGTCTGGGACGTCCGGCGACTGGTGAGCTGGCTCCGCAGCACCACCGACGCGCCGGTCGGCACCTATGGCATTTCGCTAGGCGGATTCCTGGCCACCCTGCTGGCCGGGATCGAACCGCTCGACGCCGTCGTCGCAGCCCTGCCGTTCAACGACGTGCCGGCACTGCTGGACCACCACGGACCCCCGGTGCAGTACCACGAGGTGATCAGCAGCGACGACGCCCGCAAGGCGTTCACCGTCATCTCGCCGCTCGCGTTGCCGTCGGTGGTCCCGGCCGAGCACCGTTCGCTGTTCGTGGCACGAGCCGACCGGTTGATCCCGGTCGAACAGTCGGAGGCCACGGCGGAAGCGTGGCGCCACAGCCACGTGCAGACGTTCAACACCGGTCATGTCGGATTCACCTGGTCCCGCGCCCCGCGAGAGGTCTTGCTCGACCGACTGTCCGAGTCGCTGGCCACCCCTCGCCACTGACTACCCCTCCACCTGCGCGGTACCGTTGCCCTATGTCCACTACACGGCGTAGGAGGCCGGCGCTCATCGCGTTGGTGACCCTCGCCGCATTGGGCTGCCTGGGCCTGGCATGGTGGCAGTGGTCCCGATTCCAGTCGAACTCGGGCACCTTCCAGAACCTGGGCTACGCGCTGCAATGGCCGATGTTCGGCGCATTCTGCTTCTACGCGTACTACAAATTCGTGCGCTACGAAGACGCTCCGCCTGCACCGTCGACGGACGAGGTGACCGAAATCCCCTCGGGCCTGCTGCCCGAACGCCCGGCTGCCGCGACCGAAACAGACCCAGAGATGGCCGAATACAACGCTTACCTCGCTGCCCTGGCGAAGGACGACAAACAAGACAGGACCACCACATGACCGAGCCGCAAGCCGTCTCCAAGGATTCCGTGCGCAAGGCGCTGATCCCTTACCGCGTCATGGCGTGGGCGACGGGCATCTGGCTGATCGCACTGTGCTACGAGCTGGTCATGCACTACATGTTCAACGACGCCAGCCTGAACTGGATCGGCATCGTGCACGGCTGGGTGTACTTCGCGTATCTGCTGGCCACCTTCAACCTGGCAGTGAAGGTGCGCTGGCCGATCGGCCAAACCATCGGCACCCTGTTCGCCGGCACCATTCCGCTGCTCGGCATCATCGTCGAGCACTTCCGCACCGAGGACGTCAAGAAGCGCTTCGACCTCTGAGGCCACTCAACCGAGGTGCTTGAGTACCTCGACCGCAAGCCTCTCGCCTTTGTCCTCTTGCAGGAAGTGTGAGGCGCCCTCGATTCGGATCTGCTCACCCGCGGTCGGGATCAGCTCGCAAAAAGCTTCTCCCGCACGGGGATACGGGAACACCGGATCCTGGTCGGAGAACGCCACCAAGGCCGGCTTACGCCAGCGTGACAATTCGTCGGTGACGGCACGCATCTCGGTGGCACCGACTGCCTCCTCGGTTGTGGGCACCAGAAGCGGGAACTGGGCTGCGCCGGCCTTCGATTCGACATTCGGGAAGGGCGCGTCGTAGGCGGCCACCACCTCGGGCGCGAGCTCGGTTGCGGTGGCGCCCTGGATGACGAAGCCGACCGGCAGATCGGGGTTCTTCTCGGCGAAATCCCGCCATGCCATAAAGCCCTTGGAGACCCGGCCGGTGAACAGTCCGGTGTTGAAGATCGCCAGCGCGCCAACCTGATCGGCGTTCTCCACCGCCCAGCGCAAGCCGATCGGCCCACCCCAGTCCTGCACCACGGCAATGGCGTCGCTCAGATTCAGACCGCCCAGCACCCGCGTCACCAATTCGGTATGCCGGTCATAGCTGTACCAACGCCGATCGGTGGGCTTGTCGGACCGGCCGAAGCCGGCGAAGTCGGGCACGATCACCCGGTGCCCGGCATCGGTGAACGGCCCGATCATCTTGCGGTAGAGGTAGGCCCAACTCGGCTCGCCGTGGAAGCACACGATCGGTCTGCCGTCGCGCGGGCCTACATCCAGATAGTGCATCCGTAAGCCGTCGACATCGACATAGTTCGGGGCGAAGTCATAACCCGGCAGGTTCGCGAAGCGGTCATCGGGAGTGCGGAAAACCTCAGCAGCCATGGCGCAAACTTAGCCACGAGTTGACCGACCGGTCAACTATTACCTAACCTTCACAGGTGCCCCGAAGCTCCGACGCCCGCGAACGCCTGGTGTCGACCGCGGCCCGGCTCTTCCTGGAGCGCAGCTATCAAGCGGTCGGCGTCGACGAACTCTGCCGTGCGGCCGATATCCGGAAAGGCAGCTTCTACCACTACTTTTCGTCGAAATCCGAACTGGGCAAAGCGGTTATCGACCAACACGCCGCCGTGTTCGCGCGGCAGCTGGCCAGCTCCCCCACAGCGACGCCGGCGCAGAAACTGCACGCGGTGCCCGATGCCATCGGCGTCATCCAGTCCGCCCTCGAAGCACAATTCGGCCGCGCAGTCGGCTGTCCGTTCGGCAATTTCGCGGCCGAACTCTCCACCACCGACGACGACCTACGCGAGCACCTCGCGCGAACATTGGGGGCGATGGAGCATCACCTCGCGCTCATCTGCCACGAAGCACAGGTAGCCCGCGCCCTGCGACCGGGCACCGATCCCGCGCAACTCGCACACGCCCTACTGGCGCAGTATCAAGGCATCATCCTGCTGGCGAAACTGAATGACGCCGGCGTCGCCAACCTGGCCCCGGCACTACACGACTTCATCGACGGCTACCTGGCCGACACCAACGGACGCAACAGCAACGACTGAGGGCCCGCTACGAATCGCGGGCAGACTGGCTGTCGAGACCAACCGGAGGGCGGCAATACGGCCCGAAAATCGCCGTGCAGTTGGTCTGGCAACGGTGCATCCAGGCTACGAAGCCCGAACCTCGGTGGGCCACAGCTTTTCCATTTCATCCCGCGAAAAATGCCACGCCGCCTCGTCAACCGCGCCGCGGGATGCCCGTGCGTTCAGGATCCGCCGCAGGATCACTCCCGCCGGATCGCGCGCCGTGATCCGAACGACGAGCCAACGAACCTCGACCATGCTCTCGATCCTTGCGATGTCCCGGCGAACCTCATCTGGATCGGTGTGATGCACACCCTCGTACTCAATGGCGATCTTCAACTCCGGCCACGCGAAATCGACAACCCCGATCAGCGCTCCGTACTCGTTGCAAATCGGGTACTGGCTCTCCGGTTTAGCGAGCCCCGCCCGAATGATCAACAGCCGCAACGCCGTTTCCCGAGGCGATTCCGATTTTGCGTCGACAAGCGCAATGGTCTTCCGCGCCTGGAGAATGCCCCGCTGTCCTCGGTGGCGCGCCGCTGCCACCTCGATATCAGCCACCGTCAACCGCGCGGCGCGAGCCAACGCATCGATCGCAGCGACTGCAACGTCCTCCGGATATTTTCGTGCCAAATCAACAGCGGTACGTAACGGAGTAGTCAGTCGCATATCACCGATCAAGCAGGTCTCGTCATCATCCGGTGTGTCCTCCCATACGACGACACCACGCGTCGGGCGGCAATAGCGGTCCATGACGCAGGCAGGAACCTCGGGCCCGACGAACCTGGCCCCGTGCAACGCGGCCGCCGAGAAACCAGCGAGCACACCCCTGCGTTTGGATCGCAGCCATGCCGCCTTCGCCCGGGTAATCGCGGTGGGCCTCGTACCTCTCGGCACGTAAACGTCCTTGTGCACGGCCACGAAACTCGTCCGCAACTGATGCCGAGTCAGACGCCCCGCTGACAACGCCTCACTCCCGATGAATGGCTCCCCCATCACCAAAGCGTGCCCAACAGGTCGTCGAGCCGACCAGCCCAAGTCCATAGCAGCTGTGAATAACTCGCCTCAGCGCCATCGAGACCAACTGGGCGGCGGAAAAACGGCCAGAAACTCGCCGTGCAGTTGGTCTGGCGGATCTCGGTGGGCACCGCAACCCCAGTTGTCGCACAGCGGCGGGCACTTCGACCACCGACCGCCGACCGCGACCGCTAACCGCCCGCCAACTCCCTCAACTCCGGCACCAACTGCGCCAGCGCGCGGCCCCGATGCGACGCGGCGTCCTTCTCCGCGGGCGTCAGCTCCGCCGCAGACACCGAACCGCCCGACGGCACGAAAATCGGGTCATAACCGAAGCCGCCCGACCCGCGGGGCGCCCGCGCGATAGCTCCCGGCCACTCGCCGCGCACCACCGTCGACCCGGCCGCCGATACCAACGCGCAGCACGACACGAAAGCCGCGCCGCGCCGTTCGTCGGGCACATCACCGAGCTGTCCCAGCAGCAGTTCCAAGTTCGCCGTGTCGTCGCCGTGTCGGCCCGCCCAGCGCGCCGACAACACCCCCGGCATGCCATTCAGCGCATCGACCGAAACGCCGGAATCGTCTGCGACACAAGCAATTCCGGTGGCCGCATACCCGTCCGCAGCCTTGGCCAAGGCGTTCTCCTCGAACGTGGCCCCGGTCTCGGGCGCTTCGGGGTAGGCGGGCACGTCGTCCAGCGACAGCAGCGTCAGGCCCGTGATCCCGGCAGCCTCCAGCACACGCTGCAGTTCACGGAGCTTCTTCGAGTTGCGTGAGGCGACCAGAAGCTCAGGCACCGAACGCCTTCTTGGGCGGCCCCGACGGCTCGGGCAGTTCGCCCGGGTAGGGCTCGGCCAGCGCCTCGCGTTGCAGCGCGAACAATTGATCACACGCAGCCAGCGCGGCATCCAACAACTTGTCCAGCGTCGAGCGCGGGAAGGTCGCCCCCTCGCCGGTGCCCTGTACCTCGACCAGCGTCCCGGTGTCTGTGGCGACGACGTTCATGTCGACCTCGGCGCGCGAGTCCTCGACGTACGGCAGGTCCGTACGCACCCGGCCGTCGACCACACCGACTGACACCGCGGCGATCGCGCAGGACAACGGCTGCGGATCCTTCAGCCGGCCGGCCGCCGCCAGATAAGTCACCGCATCGGACAGTGCGACGTAGGCGCCGGTGATCGCCGCGGTGCGGGTACCACCGTCGGCCTGCAGCACGTCGCAGTCGATGGCAATGGTGTTCTCGCCCAACGCACTCAGGTCGATGCATGCCCGCAGTGAGCGGCCGATCAACCGGCTGATCTCCTGGGTCCGCCCACCGACGCGGCCCTTCACCGATTCGCGGTCCGAGCGGTCATGAGTAGCGGCCGGCAGCATCGCGTACTCGGCCGTGAGCCAGCCCAACCCGGAACCCTTGCGCCAGCGCGGCACACCCTCGGACACCGAGGCCGTGCACATGACCCGCGTCTGGCCGAACTCCACCAACACCGACCCTGCCGGGTGATTGGTGAAACCTCGGGTGATCTTTACCGGGCGGAGCTCGTCGTCAAGGCGACCGTCTTCACGTCTGGACACCCGACAACCCTAGCGGGCTGCGATCGCTACCCGCGGGTGATGTCGAACGACTCGTTGCACACCACCGCATGCACCGGTCCGTTGAACTCGGCCTTGGCCTCGCTGATCACATCCTCGCGAGAGGTCCACGGCGGAATGTGGGTCAGCAACAGTTCACCGACCCCGGCCTCGCGGGCGGCCCGGCCGGCTTCGGCACCCGACAGATGCAGCCGGGGCGGACGGTCCGGCGACTCGGTCCACGATGCCTCGCACAAGAACACGTCGGCACCGCGCGCCAGGTCGATCAGCGCATCGCAGTAGCCGGTGTCGCCGGAGTAGACCAGCGTCGCACCGGACGGATCGGCGAACCGCATGCCATACGACTCGGTCGGGTGACACACCGCGCGCGGCGTGACGGTCAACGCGCCGACCGCCACGGCCTGGCCGTCCACCCAGGTGTTCACCTCGAAGATGTCAGAGATGTCATCGATTTCCCCGCCCTCGGGCGAAGACGCCGCACCCATTCGTTGCCAGGTGTCCGACGGTCCGTAGAGCAGCGCGCGGCCGACCGGCGGGGTCGGGTGATAGCGACGCCAGACGAACAGTCCCGGGAGATCCAGACAGTGGTCGGCATGCAGGTGCGACAACAAGACGTTCACATCGCCGGGGTCGGCATGACGCTGCAGCGCGCCGAGTACGCCACCGCCGAAGTCGATCACCATCGGCGCAGTGTCAGGTGCGGTCAACAGGTAGCCCGATGCCGGAGAATCCGGCCCGACCACACTGCCGGAGCATCCGAGGATGGTAAGGCGCACGCCCCTAGCTTGCCACGTCGTTATCGCCTGTGACGAAAAGACCGCACCTTTCGGCGACCAGTTTCACGATTCACAGAAAACAAGGTGACGCGCCACAGTGCCGTGAGGGCCGCGCTACACCCATTGAGTGTTGTTTGTGCGGGATCGTGCAAATTCAGCAAATCAGGGTTGGAGCCTCGGCAGCTGCCCGCCCTTGTGCAGTTCACGTCGTTTTCGCTCTGGCGCGCTGACAACATACGCAGCACAAACCCCCGCGATCGCACCACAGGTGTGGGCCTGCCAGGACACTCCGAAAGTGCCAGGCAGCATGCCCCACAGCACACCGCCGTAGACCAACATGACGGCCAGCCCAACCAGGATCTGCCACATCCGCCGGGTGAAGAACCCGTACACGATCAGAAAGGTCAGCCAACCGAAGATCAGCCCGGACGCGCCGATGTGCACCGACTCCACACCATGCGGCGCACCGATGTTGCCGATCAACCAGGTACCCAGTCCCCCGCCGATCCAGATGATCGCCGTCGCCACCACAAACCGCCCCAGCCCGCACAACGTCACCAAGAAACCCAGCACCACTGCCGGGCCGGTATTGGCGAACAAATGCTGCCAGTTGGCGTGCAACAACGGAGCCCACAAAATGCCGGACAAACCGTCGGTTTCCAGCGGGCGGATACCGTCGGCGTTGAGCTCCTGGTTATGTACCGAGTCCCACGCCTCGATCAGGTACAGCAGCCCCACGAACAGCGCGATGGTGACCGCGCCGACCTTCCACTTCGCCGGCGGTTTCGGCGACGTCTGGGTAGACAGTTCACTCATGTGATCACCTCCGCGAATGCACCCGACATCACTCCACGGTAGGTCGGAATTCCGGCGATCGACTCCGCACTCAGCACCGCGACCATGACCGCGGTAGCCAACGCATCGGCCGCCGCGGCTCCGATCTGCGAGATCAGCACCGTCTCCGGACTCATCTGCTCGGGTATCTCGGGGTCAGGATCGACATGGACCCTTCCGGTGGCCAACGCGAAGACGGTGTCTCCGTCAACTGCCGTGTGCGCCGGCCGGATGGTGTGCGCCAGTCCGTTGTGCGCCGCGGTGGCGACCTTGCGGCAGCCGGCCGGGCTCAGTGCGGCATCGGTGGCCACGACGGCGATGGTGGTGTTGAGCGGCGGCTCTTCCTTCTTGAGATTCGCGTAGGCCTCGATCTGCTCCTGTGGCGGCCGCCTGAGACCGAAGCGCACGATCTGGTCGGCGGACCACGGCAGGCCCGTCGTGGGGTCGGCGATGTTGCCCGCTGCATTGACCGCCACGATGGCCCCGACCGTCACGCCGTTCTCGAGTCGGACCGACGCCGTGCCCAGCCCGCCCTTGAGCGCACCGGCGCGGGCGCCGACTCCCGCGCCGACGGTGCCGGACTCGACGGTGGTGCCGGCAGCACTCGCCGCGCGGTATCCGAATTCGGCGGTCGGTCGGTTGGCCCACGCGCCCACCGGCAGATCGAAGATCACTCCGGCGGGCACGATCGGCACGCGGCCGCCGGCCATCTTCACGCCGCGGTCGTGTTCCTCCAACCAGGTCATCACACCGTCGGCAGCGGCCAGTCCGTACGCACTGCCACCGGTGAGCACTACCGCGTCGACGTGGCGGACGCTGTTGGCCGGGTCGAGCAGATCGGTCTCGCGGGTGCCGGGCGCTCCGCCACGCACGTCGACCCCGCCGGTGGTGCCGGGAGGGGCGATGACGACCGTGGTGCCCACGGCCCAGCCGCTGCCGAGTGCGGCATCCTCGATCCGCTGGTGGTTGCCGACCAAGATGCCCTCGACGTCGGTGATGCTGCCGTGAGTCACCGGGCGTCCATCAGACTCAGCACCAGATACTCCTGCAAGTAGGTCAGCCAGTGGTAGACCTCAGCGTGCCCGGCCATCGGGTGATCAGACGAAAGCTGTTCTGGCCCATCGGGTCCCACGTCAAGCATGGTGCCCAGCGCCAGCCGCACGTCATTGACCGCACCGGCCCACGCCTGCCCGTCCTCCTCGGTCAGCTCCAACCGTCCGCCGCCGGCCGGCAGGGTGTCCAGAAGCCGCTGGGCGGCTTGCCGTTTGGCTTCGATGATGGCCGGCTCATGCAGGCTGCGCAGCGCGCCGTTGAGGCTTTCGTCGGGCTGCTCGTCCCGGTGGAAGTCCGGCAGCAGCCGGCGCATGGTGTCATCGTCCGGCGCCTGCGAATGACCGACCTTGATACCGGTCAGCTGCGCGAGTTCGTCTTGCGGAGTAGATGACTCGCGATCATCGAGCATCTCGCACAATGAGCCCACCAGGTTGCTCAGCAGCTGCACCTCGTGCGGTTCCAGGGCGGCGCGCAGCCGGACTCCGGCGGCGGTGTCCACCCGCTTCCACTTGCGCACCGGCTCAGCGATCCTGCTGGAGGGTCGCCCAGAGTCCGGCGGCGTGCAACTTGGTGACGTCGACTTCCATCGACTCGCGACTGCCGGCAGACACCACGGCTTTGCCTTCGGTGTGCACCTGCATCATCAGCTGGGTGGCATGCGTCTCGCTGTAACCGAACAGCTTCTGGAAGACGTAGGTCACGTAGGACATCAGGTTCACCGGGTCATCCCAGACGACCGTCACCCACGGACTGTCGAGCTGATCGACAGTCTCGACCGCCTGTTCCTCGTGAGTTGCCGGGCTGGTCCGCGCAGTGGGGCTGGCCAGAACCATGAACTCAACAATAGCCGGGAGGGGTGATCGGACAGAACCACTACGGTAAGGCTGTGACCGCGGCGCTACTTACCGACAAGTACGAGCTGACCATGCTCGCGGCCGCGCTGCGCGACGGCACTGCGCACCGCCGATCATCGTTCGAGGTGTTCGCCCGGCGACTGCCCTTCGGACGTCGCTACGGCGTGGTCGCCGGGACTGCGCGGTTCGTCGCGGCGCTCGCGGAGTTCCGATTCGACGACGCCGCACTGGCCTCGCTCGACTTCCTGGATCCGGCGACTTTGGCCTGGCTGGCCGACTACCAGTTCCGCGGCGACATCGACGGCTACCCCGAGGGTGAGCTGTACTTTCCCGAATCCCCGGTGCTGTCGGTGCACGGGTCGTTCGCCGAATGCGTAATCCTGGAGACCCTGGCGCTGTCGATCTTCAACCACGACAGCGCGATCGCCTCGGCGGCAGCCCGGATGGTCAACGCCGCAGCAGGCCGGCCACTGATCGAGATGGGCTCGCGCCGTACCCATGAGCAGGCCGCCGTCGCAGCAGCCCGCGCCGCATATCTGGCCGGCTTCACCGCGTCGTCGAACCTGGAGGCGCAACGCACGTACGGAGTGCCGGCACTGGGCACCAGCGCGCACGCGTTCACTCTGCTCCACACCGGTTGCGGCGACGAGCCGGCCGCGTTCCGCGCTCAAGTCGACGCATTGGGCGTGGGCACCACGCTGCTGGTCGACACCTACGACATCACCCAGGGGGTCGCGAATGCGGTGGCGGTCGCCGGGCCCGAGCTCGGCGCGGTGCGGATCGATTCCGGTGACCTGGGCGTGATGGCCCGCCAGGTGCGCGCGCAGTTGGATGCGCTCGGCGCCACCGGCACCCGCATCGTCGTCTCGGGTGATCTGGACGAGTATTCGATCGCCGGGCTGGCGGCGGCGCCGGTCGATGTCTACGGCGTCGGCACCTCGGTGGTCACCGGGTCGGGCGCCCCGACCGCGTCGTTCGTATACAAGCTGGTCGAGGTCGAGGGCCGCCCCGTGGCAAAGCGCAGCAGCCACAAGGAATCTCATGGCGGACGCAAGGAAGCTCTGCGCGTGTCCAAGCCTTCCGGAACCTACATCGAAGAGGTGGTCTATCCAGCTGAGGCCCGGCCCGAGGTGGACGGCCGCCAGCTGACGGTGCCACTGGTGCGTTCCGGCACAACGGTCTTCGACTTTTCACTGGCCGATGCACGGGACCGCGTCGCTGCCGGATTGCGGCACCTGCCCTGGGACGGCCTGAAGCTCTCCAGCGGCGAGCCAGCCATCCCGACCCGTCGGGTGGGCCCGTGACGTCCGATGTCTCAGCGCTGCTGTCGACCGCAGTGACCGCGCTGGGCGGCGCCGAACGGGACGGCCAGATCGAGATGGCCGAGGCGGTCGGCTACGCCTTCGACCACGGCGAGCATCTGGCGGTGCAGGCCGGCACCGGCACCGGAAAGTCGTTGGCGTACTTGGTGCCATCCATCGCGCACGCAATGGCGTCCAACCAGCCGGTGGTGGTGTCGACGGCGACCATCGCGCTACAGCGCCAGCTGGTCGACCGCGACTTACCGCGACTGGCCGACGCATTGACCCCGCACCTGCCCCGCCGGCCTGAGTTCGCGTTGCTCAAGGGCCGCGGAAATTACCTGTGCCTGAACAAGGTTCACAGCGGGGGCTCGGCCGAGGAAGACCTTCCGCAGGAAGAGTTGTTCAATCCGGTAGCCGCGTCCGCCCTGGGCCGCGACGTGAAACGACTGATCGAGTGGTCGTCGGACACCGAGACCGGGGACCGCGACGAGGTGGCCCCGGGCGTGCTGGACCGGGCCTGGTCGCAGGTCAGCGTCGGCGCGAGAGAATGCATCGGCGCCACCCGGTGCCCTTACGGCCAAGATTGCTTCGCGGAGAAGGCGCGCGCCAAGGCCGGCGCTGTCGACATCATCGTCACCAACCACGCGCTACTGGCCATCGACGCCATCTCCGAAGTCAACGTGCTGCCCGAGCACCAGCTGCTGGTGGTCGACGAGGCCCACGAGTTGGTCGACCGGGTGACCAGCGTTGCCACCGGTGAGCTGTCGGCGACGTCGATGGGCGTGGCGCACCGGCGGGCGGCAAGACTGGTGGAACCCGAACTGGCGCAACGACTTGAAGCCTGCGTGGCGACATTGTCGTCGGCCATGCACGATATCGACCCCGGCCGTATCGATGTGCTGGACGAGGAACTCGCCACCTATCTGACAGCGCTGCGCGATTCGGCCGACAAGGTGCGGATGGCCATCGACACCGCGCCCACCGATCCCAAGGCCGCCGCCGCGCGGACCGAAGCCGTGACCGCCCTCTCGGACCTGAGCGACACCACCTCCCGGGTGCTCGACTCGTTCGTGCCGGCCATTCCCGACCGCTACGACGTGGTGTGGCTCGACCGCGACGAATCAAGGGGCACAACCCGTTCCATTCTTCGGGTGGCGCCACTGTCGGTGTCCGGTCTGCTACGGACGCGACTGTTCACCGAGGTGACCGCGGTGCTGACCTCGGCCACGTTGACCATCGGTGGACGTTTCGAATCGATGGCCCGCAACTGGGGACTGTCAGTACCGGAAGGTTCCGACTCGCCGGCCCCCAAGTGGAAGGGCATGGACGTGGGATCGCCCTTCGCCCACGCCAAGTCCGGCATTCTCTACGTCGCCAAACATCTGCCACCGCCCGGACGGGAGGCGTCCTCACCAGAGCAGCTCGACGAAATCGCTTCTCTCATAACCGCTGCCGGCGGCCGAACCCTGGGCTTGTTCTCCTCGATGCGCGCGGCCAAGGCCACCGCCGAGATCATGCGCGAGCGGTTGGACACCCCAGTGCTGTGCCAGGGCGAGGACACCACCGCCGCGCTGGTGCGCCGGTTCACCGGGGACGAGGCGACGTCACTGTTCGGCACCCTGTCGCTGTGGCAGGGCGTCGACGTACCGGGACCGTCGCTGTCATTGGTGATCATCGACCGAATTCCGTTCCCGCGTCCCGATGATCCGTTATTGACCGCGCGCCAGCGCGCCATCGCGGCGCGGGGAGGCAACGGGTTCATGGCGGTGGCGGCCTCGCACGCGGCACTGTTGTTGGCGCAGGGTGCCGGCCGCCTGTTGCGCAGCGTCGATGACCGCGGGGTGATCGCGATCCTGGATTCGCGGATGGCGACCGCTCGTTACGGTGGGTTCCTACAGTCGTCGCTGCCGCCGTACTGGGCAACCACCGATCCCGCGCGGGTCCGCAGCGCGCTGGAGCGACTCGCGTCGTCGCGCTGAGCGGCCGGCCGCCGTCGGTGTCTCCCGACAAGACTCGCACCGGGACCTGTCAACATGTGCTGACAATGTCAACACATGCTGACAACGCCGGGCGGCAAGTGCCGCAGGCGAACCCGACACACCCGAGTGCGCCCGGCCGTCAATCACACTGTTGCGGCTTGACTCCCGCCGTGGCCGTGGTGCCGGTGGGTCATCAAGCGCTCGAGAATGACCTTGCACAGGTCACCGTTGTCGGCATGTCGGGCCAGTCCGCGCCGGCGCAGGAAACGCTCGAGGCGCCGTTCGATCGGCCAATTGGCGTACTCGGCGCCGCGATAACCCGAGTTGACGAATTCCGTTGTCAGCGAATGAACTTCGGCTTCGGTCGGGTTCCCGATCATGAGGCCGGAACCGACGCTACCCGCACCGACAGCCGATCACCGATGGCGTGCACAGCCGGCCAATCGCCGGCACGAACAGCCCGGGCCAGATCCTCGACCAGCGGACTGTCCGTACCCAATTCGGTCAGCCAGGCCGACACGGTGGCCGCGATCTCGTCACCTGGCACCTGCACGGTGCGACCGGCCCGCAGCCGATTGGTCACCTGGTAGACAGGCACCTTTTGGCTGGGCCTTCGCAGAACCCATCGGTACTTCAGCGCAGTCACGTCCCGCTCCTCGCGTGGGGTCGATTCAGCCGAGGTGATAACTCACTTTGGTAACGATGCTTGACACCAGTCACTCTTTTAACAAGATCCGGTCACGATTTGAACCCTATGCGTGTCCTGTTCGGATCCCGTTCGGTAGATGTGTTTGCCCCGACGTCTGCTGGGATACAAGAAACGCTGGGCGCACGTTACTGCGCGTAGGGGTCGGTGATCTCGCGGAGTTGATCCAGGATCTGCTGCAACAGTGTGAAGTTGCGAGTGCCCAGGTAGGTACTCCACTCCGCGTGGATCTCGTCAAGTGTTGCCGTAGCTACCTCGATCGCACGCCGGCCACGTTGCTCGATCACGATCAATCGGGCGCGGCCATCGACGGGGTCGGGACCCCGGCGGACATAACCCAATCGTTCCAGTTGATCGACCAGCACGCCCGCGCTCTGCTTGCTCATCTGCGCCTGTTCAGCAAGGTCCGTGAGGCGCGAACCGTCCGGGGCGATGCGTTGAAACACGCGGCACTGGGCGAGGGTCCAGTCATCGAATCCGGCGTCCTGGAGCGCCCGGAAAATCCGGTCTTCGGCGTACCGGTACGGGATGAACAACGACATCCCTAGATCAATCCGCTGCTCGTCGTCCATGCCACCCTCGGCTCCATCGCCACCTGATCCCACGAAATCCACACCCTACGTTCGCCGCCACGCACCCTCACCGACCCGTACCCGCTGCTCTCACGAGCACTGCCGCCAAATAATCACAATTGTACATCTCATTGACTATTGTCGATGCCGATCGAGGCTAGTTACCTTCCACCACTTGACATGTACCAGATGCAACGGCAATAGTAGTCAATGTTACTGACTACTTATCAACAGAGGGCGGCAACCGAGATACACGGGCCCGCCCACCAACACGCCCCGTCATTCGTTCTATAGAAAGTGAAATGCTGTGAAGTTTCTCGTCCTTGGAGCAACCGGCCGTACCGGCGTCACCTTCGTCAAAAAGGCACTCGACCAGGGCCACCAGGTCACTGCCCTCGTTCGGCGAACCGACGCCACCGTTGACCCGCGCGCTCGAATCGTCAGCGGCGACGTCACCGACGCCGCTGTCATCACCGCGGCAGCCCGCGGGCACGACGCGGTCATCAGCGCGCTCGGTGTCAAAAGCATCCGCAAAACGCCAACGCTCATCACGGACACAGTTCGTGCCGTCATCGCGGCCGCGAAAACATCGGGTGTTGACCGGCTCGTGATCGTGTCCGCGTTCGGCGTCGGCGACTCCCTATCTAAGGCATCGCTGCTCGCCCGTCTGATTTTTCGCACTGCGCTGCGCAAGAAATACGAAGACAAGGCCTCGTCCGAGGTGCTCTTGAAAGCCAGCGACCTGAAGTGGACCCTCCAATACCCTGGGGCCTTGAACGACGGGAGCGCCGATCGCTACACCGCGGTCGCACTGGAGGACGTCACGACATTGCCGATCCTGCCCTCAACCTCTCGCGAAAACGTCGCTGACTTTCTCCTCCACTCCGCCGTGGAGAACACCTTCGTCCGTCAGATCGCCGTCGTCACCGACACCAAATAGGTCGCTGCATACGATAGGCAGGTCATCTGAGTACGACTCCGTCGTCGTCACGCGCTGCGGCACGCGCATCTGCCGGAGCAGGGGTCCGCAGCGGCCGGGATCGAATGATCCTGGGCCACCAGAAGAACGGGCCCAATAGTCGGGCGATGGCCGGCGTGATGAACGAGCGCACGATGAGGGTGTCGAGTAACAGACCGACACCGATGGTGGCGCCGAACTGTCCCACAGATAGCAGGTCGCTGGACAGCATGGCCATCATGGTGACCGCGAAGACCATTCCAGCGGTGGTGACGACCTTGCCGGAGTTGGCGACGGCGCGGATCAATCCGGTGTTGAGCCCGGCTTTGCTCTCTTCGAGGTAGCGCGCGATGAGCAACAGGTTGTAGTCCGAACCGACGGCCACCAAGATGATGAAAGTCAGTGGCAGCGTCAGCCAACTCAGCGGAATCCCCAGTATGTGTTGCCAGATGAGCACTGACAGCCCGAATGCTCCGGAGTACGAGAAGGCCACAGTGCCGACGATGACGGTCGCCGCCACCACACTGCGCGTGATGAGCAGCATCACCAGAAAGATGAGCGCCAGTGCGGCGACCGCGGCGATGAGCAGATCGGTCTTGGTCGCATCCTGAATGTCCCAGTAGGTCGCGGCGGCACCGCCCAGGTAAACGTGCGAACCGGCCAGGGTCGTGCCTTTGAGTGCCTCCTTGGCTGCGGGCAGGAACGTCCGATCGTGGATGATGCCTTCAGGGGTGAGTGCTTCGCCGTCGTGGTAGATCAGGTATCGGGCCGCATGACCGTCCGGTGACATGAAGTATTTCAAGTCGATCTTGAAGTCGGGATTATCGAACGCGTCGGGCGGCAGGTAGAAGAACTCGTCGTTCTTGGCGCTGTCGAAGGCGTATCCGAGGTCCATCATCTGCCGGCCGAGTTCATCGAGTTGAGTGAGCATGGGCTTGGCTGTGCTGTGCTCGGTCTCGATGATCTGCTTCATCTGCGTGAGCTGATCAGCCGTCTGGCCGATCACCTGAACCAACTGCGGCGTGACGACGTCCTGAATCTGGGCTGCCTGAACGTTTTTCTGCATCTCGTCGCTCATCTGGTCGATCTGGTCGGTCATGTCGAACAGTGATCGCATGGCAAAACAGATCGGGATGTCGGCGCAATGCGGCTCCCAGTAGAAGTAGTTGCGCATCGGGTGGAAGAAGTCGTCGAAGTTCGCGTAGTTGTCACGCATCGTGTCGGCGACGGTCTTGAGTCCCTGGGCAGCGTCGAGGGCGACATGTGCCGAGTCGGACTGCAGGGAGGTGAGCTCCTGTTGATGGTGGACGATAGCGATCATCTTGTCGGTGACGTCGGCCATGTTGGTCAGCCGGTCGTTCATGTCGGTGATGAACGGGAGTAGCTCTTTGATCTTGGTGCCCATCGTCCCCATGGTGAATGTGAACGACGAGTGCTCCAAGGGCGTCCCGAGCGGTCTGGTGACACCCTGAACCATTCCGACGCCAGGGGTGTGAAAGATGCTGCGCGCCACCCGGTCCAGGGCGATCATGTCGGTGCTGTTGCGCATGTCGTGATCAGACTTGACCATCAGCATCTCACTGTTGAGCTTGCTGATCGGGAAGTGCCTGTCGCTGGCGGTGTAGCCGGCCTTCGACGGGATGTCGTCGCTGATGTAGATGCGGTCGTCGTAATTCGGGCGATAGGACGGGATTGTCACCGATCCCACCAGCACCACGGCGCAACTGGCCACCAGAATTCGTCCGGGCCAGCGCACCGTCACGGTGCCGACCTTGCGCCAAATGCCATGGCCTGGCTTGCCCTTGGGCTCGAACAGTCCGAACCGGCTGCCGACGGCGAGCACTGCGGGCGCGAAGGTGAGTGCCGCGGCGACAGCGGTCAGCGTCGCGACCGCGCATGGGATGCCCATGGTGTTGAAGTAGTTCAGCCGGGTGAAGTGCAGGCAGAATGTTGCACCCGCGATCGCCAGGCCCGATCCCAGAATCACGTGCCAAACACCCTGTACGGCTATGTAATACGACGATTCGCGGTCTTGGCCGGCGCGGCGGGCTTCGTGGTAGCGCCCGATCAAGAAGATCGCATAGTCGGTGCCGGCGCCAAGGATCAGGGACACGAGGATGTTCGACGCAAACACGGAGATGCCAAATACCTTGTGGAAGACCAGCAACGAGACGACGCCGCGTCCGCTGTACAGCTCTACCAGCACGACGAACAGCACCAGCAGCGCCGTGACCACGGAGCGATAGACGATCAACAGCATCACCGTGATGATGACCATGGTCGCGAACATCAGCTTGAGCAGGCTGTCGTTGCCGACGGTCAGCATGTCGGTGGACAGCGGCGCGGATCCGGAGACATATACCTTCAGCCCCGGCGGTGATGTGGTGTTGGACACGGCATCACGAACTGATTGGATGGACTCGTCGGACTCGGTCGAGCCTTGATTACCGGCGACGCGGATCAGCACGTAAGCCGCTTTACCGTCGGCGCTCTGCACGCCCGCTGCGGTGGTGCCCTCGCCCCACAGGTTCATGACGTATTGGACGTGGGTGGTGTCGGCCTTGAGTTTGTCGACCAGTTGCGCATAGAACGCGTGGTCAGCGTCGCCGAGCTTGTGGTCGCCTTCCAGGATGACCATCACCAGGCTGTTGCTGTCGGACTCGTGAAACTCTTTGCCGATCTCAATGAGCGCCTGAGACGACGGCGCATCCACCGGCACCAATGGACTGCGGTTGGCAGCCGTCACCGGTTCCAGTTGTGGCGCTACGACATTCAACGTAATCATCAGTGCCAACCACGCCAGAATGACGGGCACCGCGAAGGTACGCATCAATCGCGGGTAGGACCAACCCTGTGAGGTGCCGGTTTCGCTGCTGTGTTGACTCATGCGGACAGCACCTGGCACCAAACCGCGGCGTGGTTGCCGGTGGCCGTGTGTTCCGAACGTACGACGCCGTCCACGGTGATCCGGCAGCCGACATTGCCGCCGGCGACCTGTGCGGTGATGTCCGCGGTGGCCACAGTCAGAACCGTCGTTTCGGTATGTGACCACGGCAGCGCCGTCAGATCCAGGCCCACCGGTTTGACGTCGACGTTCCAGTAGCTCACCCGGCCCCAGCCTCCGAAATCACCGAATACCTCGTAGGTGATGTTCTTCGGGTTGAACTGCACGATAGCGAATTTCGCTGCCGGACTTTGAGTTCGGTCATCGGAACCGAAGATCCCGTGGAGCGATTTGATGGCCACCGCAGCCACCACCACCACGGCGATCACCAGGATGGGCAACCACGCGCGATCCGCCAGGCGACGGGTTCTGGAGTCGGTCATCGAGTCGACACTTCGCGTCCGCATAAACCATTGGCGGGCAAACCCAACACCAAGTCGCCTCTCGTCGTACCGGATTCGTGGTTACCGAAAGGGGTTAAGCCGCGATGTGTGCGGACTATTCCGCCATCGAGGAAGTGTGCGCTAGGTCACGTGCGTACGTTTGTCACCCGAGAACCAACTGACCTCGGCTTGCTTGACGTCGTCGAGGTTTCGTTCAACGACGTTGCGGCCCTTTGTAGTCCTGGGCGCCCCATTGTTTACGGCACGTATCCACGCCCTTGTTGCGTACGTGCACACCTCTGCCGTAGGCAACCGCCTCGAGGTCGATGCCGGACAAAAGCTCAGCCTGAGCTGAACGGAATTCGCAGCGCGGCCCGGATGGTTGTTGTCGGTATGCCGACCGGAGTAGTGCTCGCCCCCGACCGCAGTTCCGCGAATCATGTCGCCGCCGCGATCGACCAGGCCCGGCGCGCGTACGCCGCCGGCGTACGCCAATTGTGGATAGCTCAGCAGTTCGACCACGACGCGATATCGCTGGCCGGGTACGTCGGAGCCGCGGTGCCAGGCCTGCGCGTCGGCACGTTCGTCGTACCGATCAACCCACGGCACCCGCTCATCGTCGCCTCCCAAGCGCAGACCGCCCAAGCCGCCACCGGTGGGAACTTCACCCTCGGTCTGGGCCTGGGGGCACACGCCCCGGAACAGGCGGCATTCGGGACCACGTGGCCCAACACAATCGGCCGACTACGCGAATACCTGCAGGTGCTCAGATCGATCCTTGACACTGGCGCCGTCGACTTCCACGGCGACGAATTCACCGCCGCCCCACAGTTTCCTGTGACGCTCGCTGCAGGTGCGCCGCTGCCGATCTACGTCGCAGCCATGGGGCCCAAGGCATTACGCGTTACAGGAGAATTGGCGGACGGTACGCTGCCCTACCTGGCCGGGCCGCGCACCGTGGAGGAGTTCATCGTGCCGACCATCGCCGCGGCAGCTACCGAGGCCGGCAGGCCCGCACCGAAGGTCATCGCCGCGGTGCCCGTACTGGTAACCGACGACGTCGACGAGGGCCGGGCCCGCGCCGCCGAGGCCCTCGAGTTCTACGCAACCATCCCGTCGTATGCGCGGGTCATCGAGCGCGAAGGGGTGGAGTCGGTAATCGACCTCGCCGCGGTCGGCACCGCCGGCCAGGTAACTGCTCAACTGCGCCGCTACCGTGATGCAGGCGCGACCGATATCGTGCTCAGCCCCCTCGTACGCACCGGCATTGCAGCGCTAGAACCGATCTGGGACGTCGCGGCAGCACTGTAAGCCGAAGCAGCTGTTCGTCCCACACCTCAGACCGGCAGCCGGACCACGTAACCCGATTCCAGCGCCACCCACACCGCACCATTGCGATCGAGGGCCAGCCCGTGCGGCTCACTGCCCGGCGGTAGATCGAACGTCGCGACGTCGCCGTCGGCTCCGACCCGGGCGATACCGTCGGCACCCCACAGGCTCACCCACACACCGTCGGCCATATCGGCAATCACCGCGTGCGGTTTGCCCGGCAGATCCAATTCCTGGATGGCGTCATTCAACGGAATTCGGCCCAGCTTGCCGGCACCCGGCGCGGTGAACCAGACCGCGTCGTCATGGGTCGAACAGATGCCCACCGGGCCGGCCGACGGCGTCGGAGTCCGCCGCACCGAGACCTCACCGCCGACGGTCACCCGACCGATGGCCGACTTCTGATTCAGCGTGAACCACAGCGCGCCGTCGCCGCCGGCGGTGATCATCGAGGGCATTCCGCCGGGCACCGCGACGACATCGACCTCGCCGGAAGCCCCGATTCGCCCAACCGCACCGGAGTCCATCGCGGTGAACCACACCGCGCCGTCAGGACCGGATCCGATACCGAATGGCGCATTGCCCGAAGGTAATTCGACAAAATCCAACGACCCATCGCCGGTCACTCGACCCAGCCTGTCGGTACCGGCGCAGCTGAACCACATCGCCCCGTCGGGCCCGGCGCAGATCAGTGACGGCCGGCTGTCCGGACCAACATCGACCACAGATGCGGCGCCGTCCGGCGTGACTCGCGCCACCGCACCGCGGTGCACCAACGTCACCCACATCGCGCCATCAGGCGCGGCCGCCAACGCGTACGGTCCGCCGTCGACCGTAACGGTCAGGGCGCTCATGCCATGGTGACCAGGCCGAGCTCGGAGTCGCCGGCCAACAGCGTGTTGTGCGGCAACACCCGCACCGTGTAGCCGACCGGACCGGCCACCGGCAGCGGTGTCGTCGTCGAGTACACCTCCACCCCACCACCCGGAGAACCGATGTGCGCCATCGGCACCGTCAACGGATCGACGATCTGATCGCCGGTATCGACCCGGCCCAGAACCGCTTGCACCACAACCTCATCGGCCCGCAGGCCGGCCAGCTGCACCGTCGCGGTCAACGACAACTCCGAACCCAGCAGCGGAGTATCAGGCAACCCGTAGCTGTCCACATCGGTGATCTCGACGTGTGGCCACGCCTCGGCGACCCGCTTCCGATACGCGGCCAGCGACCGGGCCGCGCCGAACGGCACGCCGTCGACCGGGGCCACCGTGCGCCGATACGACTGGGCCGCGGGGGCGTAGTACTTCTCGGTGTAGTCCCGCACCATCCGCGATGCCAGCACCTTCGGCCCGAGCGACTGCAGCGTGTGACGCACCATCTCGACCCAGCGCATCGGTACACCATGCTCATTGCGCTCGTAGAACTTCGGCGCCACCGAGTTCTCGATCAGGTCGTACAACGCCGCTGCTTCCAGGTCGTCGCGCCGCCCCTCGTCGGCCAGGCCGTCGGCAGTCGGTATCTCCCAACCATTTTCACCGTCGTACCACTCATCCCACCAACCGTCGCGGATCGACAGGTTCAGCCCGCCGTTGAGCGCACTCTTCATGCCCGAGGTACCGCAGGCCTCCAGCGGCCGCAACGGATTGTTCAGCCACACATCGCAGCCCCAGTACAGCAACCGGGCCATCGACATGTCGTAGTCCGGCAGGAACGCAATGCGGTGCCGCACTTCGTGCTGGTCGGCGAACTTGACGATCTGCTGGATCAGCGCCTTGCCACCGTCGTCCGCCGGATGGGACTTGCCGGCAACGATCAGCTGCACGGGCCGGTCCGCGTCGAGCAACAGCCGCTCCAAGCGCTCCGGATCGCGCAGCATCAGGGTCAGCCGCTTGTAGGTCGGCACCCGCCGGGCGAATCCGATGGTGAGCACCGAAGGGTCGAAAGCCGTTGCAATCCAGCCAAGTTCGGCCTCAGAAGCGCCTCGCTCCGTCCATGAGCGGTGCAGCCGGGCCCGTACATCGGCAACCAGCTTTTCTCGCAGCTGAGACCGGATCCACCACAGATGACCCGGGTCGACGTGCTGCAACTTCTCCCACAGCGCGGGCTCGCCACTCGCCTGCTCCACGGCCTCCAGGCCTTCAGCACCGACCAGCTCACGGCCCAGGTCGAGCCATTGCGGCGCGGCCCAGGTAGGCGCATGCACGCCGTTGGTGATGGACCCGATCGGAACCTCCGACCAGTCAAAGCCCGGCCACAGCTCGTTGAACATGTGCCGGCTGACCCGGCCGTGCAGCAGCGATACCCCGTTTGCGCGTTGCGCGAGCCGTAAACCCATGTGCGCCATGTTGAACTTGTCCGGATCGTCTTCGGCCCCGAAGGCCACGACGCGCTCGAGCGGCACACCCGGCAGCAGCGGCTCGGCGGCCGTGTCATCGAAGTAGCGGTTCACCATCTCCACCGGGAATCGGTCGATGCCGGCCGGTACCGGGGTGTGTGTGGTGAACACTGTCGACGCTCGGACCACGGTCAACGCGGTGTCGAAGTCCAGTGCGGATCCGGTGATGTACTCCCGAATCCGTTCCACGCCAAGGAATCCCGCGTGACCCTCATTCATGTGATAGACCTCGGGCGCGGCGATACCCTCGATCTCGGTGTACGCGCGGATGGCCCGGATACCACCGATGCCGGCCAAGAGCTCCTGCTTGATCCGGTGCTCCTGGTCTCCGCCGTAGAGCCGGTCGGTGACGCCGCGCAGGTCGTGATCGTTTTCGGGAACGTCCGAATCGAGCAGCAGCAACGGGATACGACCCACCTGGGCCACCCACACCCTGGCCTTGAGCACCTGCGATTCCGGCAGTGCCAGCGACACCAGGGCAGGCTGGCCGTCGGCCCCCGTCAGCAGCCGCAACGGCAACCCCTGCGGATCGAGCGACGGATAGTTCTCGTGCTGCCAACCGTCTGCAGTCAGTGACTGTTTGAAGTAGCCCGACCGGTAATACAAACCGACCGCGATCAACGGCAACCCCAGATCGGATGCCGACTTCAGGTGATCGCCGGCCAGGATCCCGAGGCCACCCGAGTAGTTCGGCAACACCTCCGCGACACCGAACTCCATCGAGAAGTAGGCGATGCCCTGCGGCATGGCCGGTCCGTCCTCACCGGCGTCGGCGACTTGCTGCTGGTACCACATCGGCCGGCTCAGGTAGTTGTCCAGATCGTTGGCGCGGTGGGCGACCTGACCGACGAACCCCGCATCGGCTGCCAGCTCATCCAGCCGGGCCGGGCTCACTGCCCCCAAGAGCGCCACGGGGTCGGCACCGACCTGCTCCCACAGCACCGGATCGATGGACACAAACAGGTCCTGAGTCGGCTTATGCCAGGACCATCGCAGGTTTGTCGACAGCCGCTCCAAGGCCGCCAAGGGCTCCGGCAAATGGGCACGTACGGTGAACCTGCGGAGGGCTTTCACACGAGTTCACCTTACTGATATTTCGTGACTGTGCATCACCGGTTTGACTACTGCACAGTGTCACGCTGGGCCATTCGGGCTATTACGGTGGGGGGCGGGACAACAGTGAGGAGTTCGTGGGTGGCCGGTCGCATCGAGATCGACGACGTCGCACCGGTGGTGTCGGGCGGGCGTTACCCCGCCAAAGCCGTGGTCGGCGAGGTGGTGCCGATCAGCGCAACAGTGTGGCGAGAAGGCCACGACGCGGTGGCGGCGACGTTGGTGGTGCGCTACCACGGGAGCACCTACCCGCATCTGGCGTCGACACCCCCGGGTGCGACACCGGTGCCGGTGCCCCCGTCTGGCGCGAAGGTCAAGCCGACCCGGCTGCCCATGGTGCCGGGAAATGCGCCCGATGCGTTCTGTGGCCAGTTCACCCCCGACGCCGTCGGCCTGTGGACCTTTCGCGTCGACGGCTGGGGCGATCCGGTGGCCACCTGGCGTGCCCACGTGACGGCCAAGCTCGATGCCGGGCAGAGCGAAGCCGAGCTGTCCAACGATCTGTTGATCGGCGCGGGGTTGCTCGAGCGCGCCGCCGCCGCGGTACCCAGGACGGACCGAGCACCACTGCTGCTCGCCGCCAAGCGGCTGCGCGAACCCGGAGACCCGTTCATCCGGGCCGGCGCCGCCCTGGCCCCCGATGTCACCGATCTGCTGCGTCAGTACCCACTGCGCGAATTGGTCACCCGCGGTGAACAATTCGGTCTCTGGGTCGACCGACCGCGAGCCCGATTCAGCTCCTGGTACGAACTGTTCCCACGATCCACCGGCGGCTGGGACCAGGCCGGCCACCCGGTACACGGCACGTTCGCCACCACCGCCAAGGCGTTACCCCGCATTGCCGCAATGGGTTTCGACGTGCTGTATCTGCCGCCCGTTCATCCGATCGGCACCGTACACCGCAAGGGTCCCAACAACAGCGTCACCGCCGGGCCAGACGACGTCGGCTCTCCGTGGGCGATCGGCAGCGCCGCGGGCGGGCACGACGCCGTGCACCCCGCGCTGGGCACGATCGCCGATTTCGATGATCTGGTAGCCGCAGCGCACGACAACGGTCTCGAAGTGGCACTGGACCTGGCACTGCAGTGCGCGCCCGATCACCCGTGGGCCAAGGACCATCCCGAGTGGTTCACCGTCCTGCCGGACGGCACCATCGCCTACGCCGAGAACCCGCCAAAGAAGTATCAGGACATCTACCCGCTGAACTTCGACGACGACCCCGCGGGCCTGTACGACGAAGTGCTCAGAGTCGTACAGTTCTGGATTTCCCACGGCGTCAAGATCTTCCGGGTCGACAACCCGCACACCAAACCGCCGAACTTCTGGTCGTGGTTGATCGAACAGGCCAAGAACGTCGACCCAGACGTGCTGTTCCTGTCCGAGGCGTTCACCCGCCCGGCCCGGCTGTACGGCCTGGCCAAACTCGGATTCACCCAGTCTTACTCGTATTTCACCTGGCGCACCTTCAAATGGGAGCTCACCGAATTCGGCCACGAGATCGCCGAGCACGCCGACTACGCCCGGCCCAACCTGTTCGTCAACACCCCCGACATCCTGCACGCGAGCCTGCAACATTGCGGCCCCGGCATGTTCGCCATCCGCGCGGCCCTGGCGGCGACCATGGGCTCCTCGTGGGGCGTGTATTCCGGCTTCGAGCTGTTCGAGCACGAGGCCGTACGCGAGGGCAGCGAGGAATACCTGGACTCCGAGAAATACCAGCTGCGCCCACGCGATTTCGACGCCGCGGCGACCGAAGGCCGATCCCTGGAGCCATTCCTGGGACGCCTCAACGAGATTCGTCGGCTGCACCCGGCGCTGGCACAACTGCGTACCATCCGGTTCCACCACGTCGACAACGACGCTGTGCTGGCCTACAGCAAGTTCGATCCGGTCACCGGTGACACGGTGCTGGTCGTGGTGACGCTCAACCCCTTCGGCCCCGAACAGGGCACCCTCTGGCTGGACATGGGCGCGCTCGGCATGGCCGACCACGACCGCTTCTGGGTCCGCGACGAGATCACCGGCGAGGAATATCAGTGGGGTGCGTCGAACTATGTGCGGCTGGATCCGGGCCGCGCAGTCGCTCACATTCTGAACATGCCGCAGATCCCATACGACCGCCGGCTCAGCCTGTTGCGGAGGCGGTGAGCGTGAAAAACGCCAAACTCCGTCCCACCCAAGATGATCTGGATCGGCTGCTGGCCGGCCACCACCACGACCCGCACTCGGTATTAGGCGCACACGAGTACCGCAACCACACCGTCATCCGCACCCTCCGTCCCCACGCGGTCGCAGTGACCGCACTGATCGGCGACAAGCGCTATCCGCTGACCCACCTGACGGGCGGGCTGTTCGCGGTGGCGGTGCCGTTCACCAAACTCGCCGACTACCGACTGGAAGTCGAATATCCTGGCGCGCCAACCCATGTCGTCGCCGATGCCTACCGGTTCCTGCCCACGCTCGGCGAGTTCGACCTGTACCTGTTCGCCGAGGGACGCCACGAACGACTGTGGGAGATACTCGGCGCCCACCCGCAGACCTTCTCCACCCCCGACGGCGACGTCTCCGGCGTTTCCTTCGCAGTATGGGCACCAAATGCCAAGGGTGTCAGCCTGATCGGCAATTTCAACCACTGGGACGGACTCGAGGCTCCGATGCGGGCGATGGGCTCGTCGGGTGTGTGGGAGCTGTTCTGGCCGGGGTTCGAGATCGGCGGTCTGTACAAGTTCCGGGTACACGGGATCGACGGTTCGGTGTCCGACCGCGCCGATCCGATGGCCTTCAGCACCGAGGTGCCACCCCTGACCGCCTCCAAGGTGTTCGTCAGCTCCTATGACTGGAGCGATGACTTATGGATGGCCCGGCGGGCCAAACTCAATCCGGTGTTCGAGCCGATGAGCACGTACGAGGTGCACCTGACGTCCTGGCGGCCGGGGCTGACATACCGGCAGCTCGCCGTGGAACTCACTGAATATGTTGTGGCACAGGGATTCACGCACGTCGAGCTGTTGCCGGTCGCCGAACACCCCTATGGCGCCTCGTGGGGCTACCAGGTGACGTCGTACTACGCGCCGACGTCGAGGCTGGGCGATCCCGACGATTTCCGATACCTGGTGGACGCCCTGCACGGCGCGGGCATCGGCGTGATCGTGGATTGGGTACCGGCGCACTTCCCCAAGGATTCCTGGGCTCTCGGACGGTTCGACGGCACCCCGCTCTATGAGCACGCCGACCCGCACCGAGGCGAGCAACTGGACTGGGGTACTTACGTTTTCGACTTCGGACGACCCGAGGTCCGCAACTTCTTGGTGGCGAACGCGCTGTACTGGTGCCAGGAGTTCCACATCGACGGGCTGCGCGTCGACGCCGTGGCGTCCATGCTGTACCTGGACTACTCACGGCCCGACGGCGGTTGGACGCCCAACATCCACGGCGGCCGGGAGAATCTGGAAGCCGTGCAGTTCCTACAGGAAATGAATGCCACGGTGCACAAGCTCGTCCCCGGCGTCGTCACGGTGGCCGAGGAGTCGACCTCATGGCCCGGTGTCACCCGAGCGACCAACCTTGGCGGCCTTGGGTTTTCGATGAAGTGGAACATGGGCTGGATGAACGACACCCTGGACTACGTCAGCCACGACCCGGTGCACCGCAGCTACCACCACCACGAGATGACGTTCTCCATGCTGTACGCATTCAGCGAGAACTATGTACTGCCCATCAGCCACGACGAAGTGGTGCACGGCAAGGGCACACTGTGGACCCGGATGCCCGGCAACGACCACGTCAAGGCGGCCGGACTGCGCCAACTGCTGGCCTATCAATGGGCGCACCCCGGCAAGCAATTGCTGTTCATGGGACAGGATTTCGGCCAGCGCGCCGAGTGGTCCGAGGAGCGCGGGCTGGACTGGTTCCAGCTCGACGAGAACAGTTTTTCGACTGGCGTGCAGCAGCTGGTGCGCGATCTCAATGGCATCTACCGGACCAACCGGGCGCTCTGGTCACGTGACAGCAGCCCCGAGGGCTACTCGTGGATCGACGCCAACGACTCGAGCAACAACGTACTGAGTTTTCTGCGATTCGGCGACGACGGTTCGGCGATGGCCTGCGTGTTCAACTTCTCCGGCAGTGAGCATGCCCAGTACCGGCTGGGCCTGCCGCACACCGGCGTGTGGCATGAGGTGCTCAACACCGACGCCACGATCTACCACGGGGCCGGCGCGGGCAACATGGGTGCAGTCGAGGCGACGGCCGAACCCTGGCATGGCCGTCCGGCATCGGCGGTGTTGGTACTGCCGCCGGTGTCCGCCCTCTGGCTGGCGCCCTAGTTCTCTGACGCGAGAATCAGTACAAGGCGTTGGCGAGGTTGCGCCGTCCGGCGATGACCTCGGGATCGGCCGGGTCGAACAGCTCGAACAGCTCGACGAGCCGGGTGCGTACCCGGGTGCGCTCGTCTCCGGCCGTCTTCTTCACCAGGGCGATCAGCCGGTTGAACGCGCCGTCGATGTCGCGCTGGAACAACTGTACGTCGGCGGCCGCCAATGCCAGGTCGATGTCACCGGGCGCCGCGTCGGCCGCAGCTACCGCGTCTGGGCTCTGCACAGAGGCCCGCTGCAGGAACGCGATCTGCGTCACCGCCCCCTTGGCCTCCACATTGGCCGGGTCACCCGCGAGGATCGCCTGGTACGCGGCCAACGCGGCGTCGAAATCACCGGCATCCAGGTAATCGCGCGCCTGCGCCACCGCCGGGTCGACCTGCTCTTCCTCCTCGGCACCACCGGCGCTGAGCTTGCCCGCAGTGGCCTTGAGCAACGAATCCACCCAGCGTCGCAGCTGATCGGCGGGCTGTCCACCCTCGAAGCTCGAAATCGGTTGTCCGCCAGCCAATGCCACTACCGTGGGCACGCCCTGGATGCCGAACATCTGGGCAATCCGCGGAGCGGTGTCGACATTGACGGTGCCGAAGGACCACTTGCCGCCATCCTCATCCGCCAACGCGGTCAGCAGCTGCCCCAGCTGCACGCTGGCGTCGCTGCGCGGCGACCACAGCAGCACCACGACCGGTACCGCGTCGGAGCGGACCAGGACTTCTGCTTCGAGATTGGCCTCGGTGATCTCGAGCCCGCCAGGGCCACCGGCGGCGGGCGCCGGACCATCGGCAGGGGCGGGACGATTCTTTAGCGCGGACAGGTCGACCGCGCCGGCGAGCGCGGGACCGATGGGACGCGGACGAGTCACCCGATCAGTCTGTCACGCGGCGACGGGAAGCCGGGCAGCGACCAACGCGCCCGAGCGTTCGGCCCAGCGCAGGAAGACCACGCTGGCCAGCGGCACGATGCTGGCCAGCAGCGCCGACACCCAGGTGGCCAGGGACCACCGCGCGGCCCGGCCCACCAAGACACCCAGCACGAGGAAGGCCAGGAACACCAGGCCGTGGACCATGCCGAAGATGTGCACGCCGATCTCGGTGCGGGGTGTGCCGACGTATTTGAAGTACATGCCGGTCAGCAATCCGACCCAACTGAATGCCTCGGCCATCGCGACCAGACGAAACCAGCCCGCCACCCGGGACAATCCAACAGCGCTCATGGCGCCATTGTGCCCGAGTGACGGGCCGACTACTACGAGGCGTAGTTCACACAACACCGCTCACCGAGGTGGCAACTTATCGCGAGGAATCGACGAAACGTCGCCATAAGTTGCCGTCCCGGCGGCAGGAAGCGTCAGGGGCGACGCAGGATCAGGGCGTCGCCCTGACCACCGGCGCCGCACAGCGCCGCCACCGCATAGCCCGACCCCTTGCGGGCCAGTTCCAGAGCGGCGTGCAGGGTGATCCGCGCCCCGGACATGCCGATCGGGTGGCCGATGGCGATGGCGCCGCCGTTGACGTTCACCTTGTCCGGGTCGACACCCAGTTCCTTCGTGGAGGCCAGCGACACCGCGGAGAACGCCTCGTTGATCTCGATGACATCCAGCTGATCGACGCTGATGCCCTCACGCGCGACGGCCTTCTTGATGGCGTTGGCCGGCTGGGACTGCAGCGTCGAATCGGGGCCGGCCACCACGCCGTGGGCGCCGATCTCGCACAGCCAGGTCAGCCCCAGCGACTCGGCCTTGGCCTTGCTCATCACCACGACCGCGGCGGCTCCATCGGAGATCTGCGATGCCGAACCCGCAGTGATGGTGCCGTCCTTGCGGAACGCCGGCCGCAGCCCGGACAGCGACTCGGCGGTGGTGTTGCCGCGGATGCCCTCGTCCTCGGTGAATTCGATCGGGTCGCCCTTGCGCTGCGGGATGGACACCGAGACCACCTCGTCGGCGAAGACGCCGTCCTTCCACGCCGCGGCCGCCTTTTGGTGCGACTGCGCGGCGAACTCGTCTTGCTGCTCCCGAGTGAACTTGTCGACGTCGTTGCGCTGCTCGGTGAGCGCGCCCATCGGCTGGTCGGTGAAGACGTCGTGCAGACCGTCGTAAGCCATGTGGTCCACCAGGGTGGTGTCGCCGTATTTGAAGCCCTCACGGCTCTTGGGCAGCAGGTGCGGGGCCTGGCTCATCGACTCCTGGCCACCGGCAACCACCACCTCGAACTCGCCGGCGCGGATCAGCTGGTCGGCCAGGGCGATGGCGTCGATACCCGACAAACACATCTTGTTGATGGTCAACGCCGGGACATCCCAGCCGATGCCGGCGGCGACGGCCGACTGACGGGCCGGCATCTGCCCAGTGCCGGCGGTCAGCACCTGGCCCATGATCACGTAATCCACCAGCGACGCATCGACGCCAGCCTTGTCCAGCGCGCCCTTGATGGCGATGGCACCCAGGTCACTGCCCGAGAAATCCTTCAGCGAACCCATCAGCTTGCCCACCGGAGTACGGGCTCCAGCCACGATTACCGAGGTCGTCATTTCCATCCTCCAACACGTTTGTAACGGCCAATGTGGCCCATCACACAGGCGCAAATTCTGTCGTCTCAGGTTACCTTTACGTTATGACCACCGAACACGTCGATGCCCGTCCCGCGCTCGCCAGCGCGCTCGTGACCGCGATTGATCACGTTGGCATTGCCGTGCCGGACCTCGATGTAGCGATCCGCTGGTACCACGATCACCTCGGCATGATCGTCCTGCACGAGGAGATCAACGAGGAGCAGGGCGTCCGCGAAGCCATGCTGTCGGTCCGCGGCGCAGCCAAGGGCAGCGCCCAGATCCAGCTGATGTCTCCGCTCGACGAGACCTCGACCATCGCCAAGTTCATCGACAAGCGCGGTCCCGGCCTGCAGCAGCTGGCCTACCGCACCAGTGACATCGACACCCTCTCCGAGCGCCTGCGCGCCGAGGGTGTGCGCCTGCTGTACGACGCCCCGCGTCGGGGCACCGCCAACTCGCGGATCAACTTCATCCACCCCAAGGATGCCGGTGGGGTGCTGGTCGAGCTCGTCGAGCCGGCCAAGGATTCAGAGCACTAAGACCACTTACGTGTCGGGCCGCGGTTGGCCCGGTTCGTCCAGCACGGCGTGTGCCAGTGCCGGCGGTCTTCTTCGTCGCCCTCCCGCCAGGTCACCAGATGCGCTGTGCCTGGCCGGATCTCGTGATCGCAGCCCGGGCAGCGATAGGTCTTGACTGCTCGCGAGCCCGGGATCTGCCGAACCTCGTAGTTGTACCCGTCGGGGCCGACCTCTACCCGCTGCGGCGACAGCGACGCCGGCAGGGGTCTGGGTTCACGTCGCTGCCGAGCCATCAGAAGAGCCGGTACTCGTCGCTCTCCATGCCACGCATCTGGTCGTAATCCAGTGTCACGCAACGAATTCCGCGGTCCGTGGCCAAGGTCCGAGCCTGCGGCTTGATCTGCTGAGCAGCGAATACCCCGGCCACCGGCGCCAGTACGCTGTCGCGGTTCAGCAGCTCCAGATACCGGGTCAGCTGCTCGACGCCGTCGATCTCGCCACGCCGTTTGATCTCGACCGCCACCGAAGCTCCGGTCTCGTCACGGCACAGCAGATCCACCGGACCGATCGGGGTCGGGTATTCCCGACGCACCAGGGTGTAACCCATCCCCAACAACTCGACGTGCTCGGCCAGCAGCTCCTGCAGATGCGCCTCGACGCCGTCCTTGACCAAACCGGGATCGACTCCGAGTTCGTGACTGGAGTCGTGCTCGATGTCGTCGACGGTGATGCGCAGCTGCTCACCGGCCTTGTTCTGCACCACCCAGACGAGGCCGGCTGCGCTCTCCGCGGCTTCTTCGGTGACCCAGCACGGCGGGCTCATCCAGTTCAGCGGCTTGTAGGCACGGTCGTCGGCATGGATGCTCACCGAGCCGTCCGCTTTGAACAGCAGCAGCCGACGAGCCGACGGCAGATGCGCCGTCAGACGTCCGACGTAATCGACGGTGCACTGGGCGATGACGAGGCGCACCCGAACCACCTTAGGGGCACGGAATCCCGTTGCTGACCCGCCCCACGAATTAGGCTGGCGCCACGATGACTGCCGATGATCCCGGGATGCCGCGCCTGAAACGGCTACGGGACGTGGTGATCCCCCAGACCGCACCGGAATACGGATCGTGGATTCTGGGGCGGGTCTCCGAAAGTCAGCGCCGGCGCCGCATTCGGATTCAGCTGATCCTCACCACTTTCGTCATCGTCGCGAACCTCATCGGCGTCGGCGTCTCGATCCTCGTGGTGACGGTGCTGTTCCCGACCCCCAGTGTCTTCGGCCCCGACGTGTGGTGGATCAGCGCCATCGTCACCCCGTCGTACATCGCACTGGCGTTCCTGATCGGCGTGGTGTGGGCAACCAACCGGGTGATCCAGAGCGTCCGGTGGGCCATCGCCGAACGTCCGCCGACGGTGGCCGACCAGCGCAACACGTTTAGGGCACCGGGCCAGCTGACCCGCGTGCTGCTGTTTCTCTGGGGCGTCGGCACCGTACTGCTGACCACGCTGTTCGCCCTGTACAGCCCCCACTTCATTCCGAAGCTGCTGTTGGGCGTCAGTTTTCCCGGCATCGTGGTGTCCACCAGCTGCTACCTCTACACCGAGTTCGCATTGCGTCCGGTGGCCGCAGACGCCCTACAGGCCGGACCGCCCCCGGCGCGCCTGGCGCCGGGCATCATGGGTCGCACCATGGTGGTGTGGGCGCTGGGCTCGGGTGTACCGATGCTCGGCGTGCTACTGGCCGCGGTGTTCGCCCTGACCGAATCCATGCTCACCCCAACCCAGTTCGCCTTCGCGGTGCTCATCCTCGCGGTGTTCGCGTTGGTGTTCGGTGCCCTGCTGATGTTGATCGTCACCTGGCTCACCGCCAGTCCGATCCGCATCGTGCGACGGGCACTGAGCCAGGTGGAACAGGGCGACCTCGACACCAACCTGGTGGTGTTCGACGGGACCGAACTCGGCCAGCTGCAACGCGGATTCAACTCGATGGTCGGCGGGCTGCGCGAGCGCGAACGGGTACGAGACCTGTTCGGCCGCCATGTCGGCCGTGAGGTCGCCGCGCTGGCCGAGCAGGAAAAGCCTGAACTCGGCGGTGAAGAGCGTTACGCCGCAGTGATTTTCGTGGATGTCATCGGCTCCACCCAACTGGTGACCAGTCGGCCTGCCGTCGAAGTGGTGCACCTGCTGAACCGTTTCTTCGCGGTGATCGTCGACGAGGTCGACCGTCACCACGGCATGGTCAACAAATTCGAGGGTGACGCGGTGCTCGCGGTGTTCGGCGCACCGGTGTCGTTGCCGTCGCCCGACGGCGATGCATTGGCTGCCGCCCGCGCCATCGCCTCACGACTCCGCGATGAGGTACCCGAACTGCAGGCCGGCCTCGGCGTCGCCGCAGGCACGGTCGTGGCCGGCAACGTTGGCGCACAGGAACGCTTCGAGTACACCGTGATCGGCGGCCCGGTCAACGAGGCGTCGCGGTTGTGCGAGTTGTCCAAGTCCGTGCCCGGCCATCTCGTCGCGGCCGCCGGGATGCTGGCCGGAGTGAGTAAAGCCGAAGCGACCCAATGGGTTCTGGGCGATACCGTCACACTGCGCGGCCTGTCCGAGCCGACCCAGCTTGCCCTTCCGCGCTAAACTCACAGCAGATCAACAGTGCAGCGCTCCCAAGGGAGAGGACCGTTGTAGCTATGAGAGTTATCTGGTTGGCAGCCGTCGGGGCCGGTTGCGCGGCGACGATCTCGGTCGCGCCGCCAGCGGCCGCCGACTCCTACGACATCGGCGGTTCAGCCGCCGATGTCGTCAACAATCTGCAATCCGAGGGATACCTGGTACAGATCAACTGGGTCGCTGGATTTGACACCGAACCGCTCGACGTCTGCTGGGTCACCGGGGTCAACAACCCCGGCAACTTCAAACCCGGCGGACCACACGGGGCGACGGTGTACGTCGACGTGCAGTGCCCGAATCACGACTGGTGATGTCGCTGCTGAATCAACTCTGCAGGTAGGGGGCGTACCGGTTGTCGTAGCCGGCCTTGCGCTGCGCAATCGCGGCCAGTCGCTCGGCTGCGGTGACATAGGTCGTCCCGGGTGGCAGCACGCCGCTCAGATCATTGATCGACACCACCTGTGAACTGACCGTCGGGTTGTCGGTCAGGCTGGTGTCGATGCCCTGGAATCGGATCGAGATGGTGCCCTGGTTCAGCCCGCCGGTCGAAACCCAGTTCGCCACACCGGGATCGGTCGGCGACACCACAATCGTGTACGTGCCATCCGGGTTTGCGATGGCCTGAGAGTTGTTCAGACTGGTCTGCTGATCCCAGTAGTTGTTGGTGATCGTCCAGTCATTGGTCACCGGCACCACGAAGTACGCGGCATTGCCGGGATTGATCGTGAGCACCAGCGCCTGGTCGTTCTTCAGCTGGAAGTACCCAGCGCTCTGCCGTTGCGTGGCCAGGAAAGTCGCGTTGCTCGTCGGGTCGGTGAAATAGTTCGCGGCCTTCTGGCCGTTGTTGGTGGCCACCGCCATGTACTGCGGCTCCATCACCAACCCGAGTCCCATCACGACCGCGGTCTCCAGGCCCTGCAGGATCGGCGGCATCGACGGCAGCGGCGGGATCAGCGACACCAGGTTGGTGAGGAACTGGTTGCCGGCGACCGCCGAGCCCAGCTTGGGGATGTCAAAACCACCGATCTGCGCAAACAGGCTGTCCTTCGGGCCGCCGACCCGCTGGATCGACAGGCTCATCGGCTCCTGAGTGTTCCAGTCCGACAGGGTGTTCCGGGCCACGATCAGAGTGGCATCGGTCGGGATCTGCAGGTGGTTGGTCTGCCCGGGTGCGGCAGCCTTGGAGCTGACCGTGATGGTGAAACTGCCGTCCGGATTGATCGTCATGTCGCTGGCGTCCAGCACGGCCGCGGTGGTGCCACCGAGACCGGTCAGCACACTGAAGCTGGTATCGGCCGGCGTCTCACCGGGGGTGAATTTTCCGCTGATGACGTATGACGACGTGGAATTGACTGCCATCATCCGGTAGATGGTGTCCGGATTGTCGTAGAGGATGCGGGTACCCGGCACCGTCTCGCCCATCCAGGTGTGCGGAGGCATAACCATCTGCAGCACAGTGGGATTCATCGGGTCGAGCAGCTGATACTCCATGGCCGCCTGCTGGGTATACTCGTTCACCGCATCAGCGAGCTGCTTGAGATTCTGCAGGTTCAGACCCCCGACGGATCGGAATTCGTACTCGCCCTCGATCGCGAAACCGACGAAGAGCACCGCCTTCATCACGTTCACCGCCAACGTCGAGACGATCTGCTTGGCCTTCTGTTCGGCGGTGAGCTGCTGCTGATTGGCCAACACCGACGTCGACGTCGTGGTGGTGGTCGAAGCGGTGGCCGCCAGCGACTTCGCGGAGACCACGGCCGCCGTCGTGCCAGCCGCGGCAGCCCCCTGCCGCCGAGCCGTCGCCACCGCGGCAGCTACCACCGAATCACCGACTGGCGCAGCCGGATTCGTGCCGGCGCCGGAAACCGGATTGCCCACCGATACGTGACTGCTGACGGTGCCGGTCGACGACGTGGCCACCGCGGGCGTCGCCGCAGCAGATTTTCGTACGTCGGCCTTCGCCTGCCGGGCTGCCGCCGGTTTCGCCGGCGCCGGTCCCGGCTTCTGGGCGCCCGCCGCGGAATCGTCGGTCGACGTGGACTTCGAGTCTTTAGGAGGTGCGCTGCGATGCGGTTGATCGTTCGTCCGGTTGCGGTGCCCCGGTCCGGCATCATGACTGCCGCCGGAGGCCGAACCTGCCGACGCGGATCCCGAATCGCCGGTCTTGGCCGACGCGGTGGCCGGGTGGTTGGCGACCGCCACTCCGATGCCGAGCGCTACCGCGAGTGCGCCGACCCTACCGATGAACCGAGCCGACTCAATTGACCGCTCATTCGCCATTGACGTGCGCTTTCTGTGGCCGGGAAGAATTTACCTGTATGTCGTTATAGCAAAGCGGACGCTACCGGTCAGCCGAATGCGAGACAAATGTGAAGATTTGTCTCGTGAGACATTGATGTCGTTTTTCCGCTAGTCCGGCCGCCATGTCCGTGCCATTGTCGATTTGTGCACGACGATTTCAACCGCTGCTACCGAGCCGTCCAGTCCAAGGACGCCCGGTTCGACGGCTGGTTCGTGACGGCCGTGCTCACCACGGGAATTTACTGCCGTCCCAGCTGCCCGGTGCGGCCCCCATTCGCCCGCAACGTGCGCTTCTATCCAACGTCCGCTGCGGCTCAACGGGCCGGCTTCCGGGCCTGTAAGCGCTGTCGGCCTGACGCCTCACCGGGCTCGCCCGAGTGGAACATCCGCGGCGACGTGGTGGCCCGCACGATGCGATTGATCGCGGACGGCACGGTCGACCGCGAGGGGGTCACCGGCCTGGCGAACCGAGTCGGCTACACCACTCGCCAGCTCGAACGGCTGCTCCAAGCAGAAGTGGGTGCCAACCCGCTGGCGCTGGCCAGAGCCCAACGCAGCCAGACCGCCCGGGTACTCATCGAGACGACCCAACTGCCCTTCGGCGACGTTGCCTTCGCCGCCGGGTTTTCCAGTATCCGGCAGTTCAACGACACCATCCGGGAGGTGTCCGCGCTGACCCCGACCGAACTTCGGACCCGTGCGCGAAACCGGTTCAGCCCCAACGAATCACCGAGCGCAGGGATGCTGTCCGTGCGACTTCCGGTCCGCCTGCCGTTCGCCTACGAGGGCATGTTCGGCCACCTGGCCGCCGCGGCCGTGCCAGGCATCGAAGAGGTACGCGATGGCGCCTACCGTCGGACGCTGCGGCTGCCATGCGGCAACGGCATCGTCAGCCTGACCCCACAAATCGACCATGTCCGCTGCGATCTGATTCTCGATGACTTCCGGGACTTGGCGACAGCCATCGCACGTTGCCGCCGACTCCTCGATCTGGACGCCGATCCGGAAGCCGTGGTCGACGTTCTCAGCGACGATCCGATGCTGGCCGCAGTCGTGGCCAAGGCACCGGGACAGCGGGTGCCCCGGACCGTCGACGAAGACGAACTGGCGATACGGGTCGTCATCGGTCAGCAGGTATCCATGAAGGCCGCTCGCACCCACACACGACGCATCGCCACCGCCTATGGAACCCCCGTCACCGATCCGGCCGGCGCACTCACCCATGTGTTCCCCGCAGTCGAAAGCCTCTTGGACATCGAGCCCGAGCACATGGCCTTTCCGCAATCGAGGCAGCGCACTCTGACGTCCTTGCTCAGTGCCCTCTCTGAAGGCTCCGTTGCCCTCGACGCGGGATGCGATTGGAATCGGGCCCGCCACACGCTCGGGGAACTGCCCGGCATCGGCCCCTGGACGGCCGAAGTCATCGCCATGCGTGCGCTCGGCGATCCCGACGCGTTCCCCGTCACCGACCTCGGCGTCCAGCAGGCCGCCAAACACCTTGGCCTGCCCAATAATCCGCGCCTACTGACAGACCACAGCGCCCACTGGCGTCCCTGGCGGGCCTATGCCACCCAACATTTGTGGACGTGCCTGAACCACGAGATCAACAACTGGCCACCCACCGAGCAGAAGGCGAAATGACCGAGACACTCCAAGCGCGCACCACCGACAGCCCAGTCGGGACGATCACGTTGGTAGGCCGTGACGGCCGCCTACGACACCTGCGGATGGATGACCAGACCTACGAGCCCAGCCACGACGGATGGGAACGCGACGATCACGCATTCCAAGACATTGTCGATCAATTGTCGGCATACTTCGCCGGCGAACTGATGGAGTTCGACGTCGAACTCGACATGATCGGTACCGAGTTCCAACGACGGGTCTGGCAGGCATTGCTGACAATCCCGTATGGCGAGACCCGGTCCTATGGACAGATTGCGACGCAGGTCGGATCGCCCGGGGCATCGCGAGCAGTTGGGCTCGCCAACGGCCATAACCCGGTCGGGATCATCGTTCCGTGCCATCGCGTCATCGGCGCCAACGGAAGCCTGACCGGCTATGGCGGCGGACTACACCGCAAACATGCTCTGCTCGAATTGGAAAAGAGCCGTTCAATGACAAATGAGCCGACCCTCTTCGACTGAAGTGGGTCGGCTCGTCATGTTGCGCTGAAAAATGCTTCAGAAACACAAAATGCCGCGGCCCCCAATCGAAATTGGGGGCCGCGGACTTAAATTGTGTTCGGCGGTGTCCTACTCTTCCACCCGATAGGGTAGTACCATCGGCGCTGGCAGGCTTAGCTTCCGGGTTCGGGATGGGTCCGGGCGTTTC
>NZ_JBGCCC010000006.1:0-273462 GCF_041261665.1 Mycobacterium sp. MAA66
GGTATCGATTTTCGGGCTCGGATGGGCAGCGGTGATGGTGGGTATGAGGATCCGGTGGGCCAGGCCGTGGCACCACTGATCGCCGAAGGGCTGGCTGTCCTGCGAATCGGAATGGTGGTCTAGGCCGGCCTGACCTCATCCGACCAGGTGTGCGGTACAAGCGTGGCGTATCTCTTTGGCTGCGCGGACTCTTCACTGTTGAGCGTCGGCCATTGGACCGCAGCTGCGCACACGTTTGATCCGTGGGCTGCGAGAGGAGTAGTGCCTACTCTTTTGTCTGGCTCGCAGTGGTAGTGAACTTCTATACATAGTTCGAATGATCCAGCTGGATCAGATTGTCGTAGAACGACATTCGTGTGGGCAACCCTGTCGTCCACACCCGATGGAAGCACAATGCCAGACGTCGGCCATTGCTGGCGGACGTTTGAGGCTCTTCAGTAGGAGTGAAGGGGGCCGCGCCGATGGCGATCGGATATCTACCAACATTTGAAATGATCTGCGGCGGTGGCCATGTGGACTCTGATAACCAGTGACGGGCGGCGGCTGCCGAACCTCGGCTCCGAGGAAGACGCGAGGCGCACCGTTCACATGCTGGGCGAAACACAATGGCGCGGGCCATTTTCGTGGGACGTCGTCGACAATCAGGGGCGGCGGTTCGTGGCCGAGATCAGACACCGGGTCGACGGGAGCCGGTCATGATAATCGGGCGGGATCCGCGCATGCCAGTGGTCGGTGACACCGTGTTGTTGCGGGATGATCACCGACGGGGTTCGGGCATCATCGTCGACTGCGATGCGGTCCGATACCGGGTGTATTGGCGTGATGGCAAAGGCACACTGTGCTGGCATGCGCGCGGTGAATTGGCTATCCCTCGCCTCGAATACGGGCGGCAGTGGACATGACCACGACGGGTGCGGGACGTAGCGCATACCTTGGTGGCGCGGCGCGGCAGTTCTGCGTTGGCGATGTGGTTCGCAATGGCGCGCATGTCGCCACAGTCACCGATGTCGGCACCGTGCTGATCGCCGTCAGGACAGCCATGGGCGCTCCTCGGATGGTATGTCCGTGGGAGTTGGTGCGGCTTCGGATATCACGCGTAGAACTCGGCTTCGGCGCTCCTCAGCGTTGACACAAGCAGTTGGCGGTCACCACGATGCAACATGTACAAGAAACGAAGTTGGCGTGGTCGCTCATCGAAGCTGCCAAGCCTCAATTGAATGTCCGAGAGCGTCAGCACGTCTTCGTCAGTGTCGGAGGTGGCGACTCATTTACGGCTATTCGCATACTGCTCAAACTGATTGCCGTCAAAGATATCTGCCTGCATCCCCATCTGGTGCAGCTCTGTACCACTTGGCTCGAAGCGTATGCGCTGCATGAGGACTACGAGTGCCTCCGGCTACTGATCGAGGGCTTCACGAGGCCCGTCACCACTCGCCAGCCGCTGGCGATCGGCAGCTCGCCGATCTCCATGAGACAGCCTGCAGCCCTGGTGATTTCCGGTGTGGCATATGAACGGGGCTGCTGCGTACCGACTCGGGCAAGCTAGGTCACCGACCACCCTATCCGCTAGGTGCTGGCCGGGCGAGGAGCTGGCATGCCTGCCGTCTTGCTACGACCTCACGGGTGCAGGTTCCACTGGCCGACATCGGAGGCCAGGGCGTCGCTGACGTCGACTTCGAGCCCGCCAACCACGGGGCCCGGATTCGACGCGGTACTCACGATGCGTTGGTAGAGAACCGCGGCGGGGAAGACCTGACCACGAGACCAGGACCGGGTCTGCCAGGCCCACACGCGGCCGGCCGTCGTTGAATTCCCGATAACGCCGTCGCCGGCAGCCCACTGGCACGCATTGATACCGCCGTAGATGCCGGTGCGCTGCACACCAAGGACTGAGTTGATGCCGCGAAACCATTGCAGCGCAACGGTACTCCATGTGTTGCGGTCGATATCGTCGTCGATGGTGAAGAAGATCGGCGCACTTTGGCCGCCACCGGCGGCGGTATGCAGCGCCCAGCCCGTACGAGCGTCGGCCACGCCGCCGGCGAATCCGCGCGTGAAGTCCGACGGGGCCGTCCCGCCCGGCTTGCCGTATTGGTAATTGCTGACAATTGCCAGCCCGGCGGCAGCCAGCGACTGGGCGTAGGGCCGGGTGATCGGCTTGGCGCCGAAGGACGAGCCGGGACGCGACGTGGAGACGTAGTTGATCACTCCAGCGTGGCCGGCGGCCCGGATGTCCTGCGCCGGAATCTGGCGCATGGCGAAGTCGATCAGCGTTGGGGCGGCAGCCGACGCCGTGGGCGCACCGGCAGCAGCTGATGCCGCACCCAGCCCGGCCAACGCCGACGCAGCAGCGGCGTAGCGCAGGGCGTCACGCCGGGAAACCGGGCGTGACCGCCCAATCTCTGGCCAGTCTTGCATCGGCCGATGTTAACAATGTGACTCGTGTCAACGGTGTAGCCACGCTGGCCGAGTTGAGATCTTCGCCGTTTTGCCTGCGGGCCCACGCATGCATCGGGCTCACGGGCGGTAGTTCAGCCAGATCGGCAAGACGGCATCGAGGTATTGCATGAACTTGTACAGACCGACCCGATGTTGGCCGAATCCCGTTGGATCGACGTGGTACTCGGGGAATGCCACGCCAAATCCGAACAGGCCCGGGGCGATGATTCCGGTGGTCGGGTCGTAGTCCAGCCTGTCCCACTGCGGTAGCGCCGGAAGCGGCCGACGCTGCAATCCGACGGTGTAGACCACGTGGTCGCATTCCGTGAGTCGCGCGGCGGTCTCGTCATGGTGCAGGCAGTAGCGCTCCAGGCGAGGTGGATGCACTCCGTCGATGTTCTCCCGGGCCCACTGTGCGGCCTGACCCTTCAGTCCGACGTCGTCGAACAGCGTCCAGTCGCCGAGATCGACCGCATACCTGAGCGGATGGCGGTAGATGTTGATGACTTTCCTGACCGGTAGCGCCAGCAGGTTCGGCAATGCGATCATCGCCGAGTGCGATGCCCCGAATACCGCAACGGTTGCACCATCGAGGGATTCGTGTGCAAGTCGGCTGGGGCTCAGGGCAATCTCCAGCGGAATTTCCGGTAAGCCGGGGTAATCGAGCTTCCGGGGAGTCGCTCCCACCGCGAGAACGACGTTGGTGGCGGTGATCTGGTCGTCGCCAATCTCGATGGTCCACGCCCGGTTCCGCAAGCGCAACGCGGTGGCAATACCGCGGATCGGCACGACGCGACGTCGCAGATGCTCGCTGATCCACACCAGTGCATCGGCGACCATCCCCAGCGGACAGGTCTGGTGCGGGTCGATCGCAGTCAGCTCAAACGGCGGAGCGGCGGCGAACTGAAACGACGGCGAGGCGTCGAGGTAATCGAGGAACAGTGAAGCCACAGTATTGCTGGGGACTTCACGCCACTTGCCACCGAGGTCACCAGCAGTGAAATCCGGGTCCAGCCAAGCGATCTGCGTTGGCGCAACGCCGTGATCCAGAAGCCGGCCAACTGCCGCGATGCCTGCGGGTCCTGCCCCGATCACTGCCCATTCGTAAGTGCTCATTTGCAGTGCCTTATCTACGATTGATGCGCCTGAACGTCGATGTATATCTACGATGATTTCCCGCGCGCCGGCTCGCCGGTAGAGACCTGTGCCTTGTTGGCCCACAACCTGAGTTTGTGGGTCGAACGTCCGTGTTGCCGGAACCGGAAATTGTTGCCGCACAACAACGCGTCCTCCAACCCGCACCAATGCGACAGCGACCGGAACCCGACCGACTGTCGTGGCGGCGGTTGACGAGTATGCGGCTTTCGCTGCTGCCGGGAGCTCTTCCTGCCGTGTATTCGCTCGGTTCAACATGACCAGCGACGAGTGCGTCGTATTCTGGGCGCACCGTCGATTTGCCATCGCGTGGTCCGGCAGCATGAAAGGCATCCCCAGCAAGCCTTGGGCATTGACAGATCGATCGACCCGAGTCGAGGGAGCTGTGACCATCGAACCACTCAGTGCGCGGATGCCCGAGCTGTCGACGTTGGAGATATTTCTCGCGGTGGCCCGCACCGGAAGCCTGAGTGCAGCTGGACGCGAATTCGGGCTGAGCCAGCAGGCCGTGTCGGCCCGGATTGCCTCGCTGGAGGCTCAGACCGCTGTGCAGTTGGTGACACGTACACCGCGCGGATCGCGACTGACCCCGTCCGGGACGGTGCTGGCCGAATGGGCGGCCCGACTGATCGAGGTTGCACAGCAAGTCGATGCGGGACTGGCGACGCTGCGCGCGGAAAAACGCCGCCGGGTCAAGGTGGCGGCCAGCCTGACCGTCGCCGAATACTTCATGCCGCGTTGGCTGGTGTCCATGCAAGCCGAGGCCAGACTGCGCGGTACGACACCCACAGAGGTCATCTTGACCGCTACCAACAGTGACCACGTCGTCGCCGCAGTGCGCGACACGACGGCGGACCTAGGGTTCATCGAAACCCCACGTGTGCCGTCTGATGTCAAGAGCTGCGTTGTGGCCCACGACGAGCTGGTTGTCGTCGTACAGCCCACCCACAAATGGGCCAAGCGCAAGGCTCCACTCACCCCAGCGGAGCTGAATCAGACCTCACTGGTCACCCGCGAAGCGGGATCGGGCACCCGGGACGCGCTGACCACTGCGCTACACAAGGCGCTGGGCGCATCGACACCCCAGCCCGACCCCGTGTTGGAGTTGGCGTCGGCGGCGGCGGTGCGCGCGGCGGTGATTGCCGGCGCCGGACCGGCCGTGATGAGCTACCTCACCGTTGCGGACGACGTCGACATCGGACGTCTGCACCTCGTCGCGACATCTGGACTCGACCTGCACCGAGAACTGCGAGCGATCTGGACCGGCGGTCGCACTCCGCCCGCCGGCGCAGTGCGAGACCTGCTCAGCCACATCACAACCCACAGCAGGCGATCAGGGCCAAACCCGCCGCGAAAGACTGCGGGCCTGAAGCCCGGCCGCAATCCATAAACGCCGTCGCGCCCCGTCACAAAGTCTGGTTGTGGCCATACAAGCGAATCCCTCCTACCGTCGGCCGTCGGCGGTGCATACCTTGGGGAATCTACGTAGTGGGAACGAATTCGACTGCGTACCAACCGCTTGCAGGGGAGTAGACCAATGTCTGACGCGACGGCTGATGGGCGGCGATCTCGAAGTCGGGCATCGCAACCATCGGAATGCACGAGAACAGAATCGTTGCCACCCGTTGCCGACATCGATGCAACCGACGGCCATGAGCCTGATTACCGATACACCCTCGCCAACGAGCGGACGTTCTTGGCGTGGGTTCGGACGTCATTCGCGTTCATCGCCGGAGGCGTCGCGTTGATGCAGCTGCCGCCGGGTACAGGGTTCCCGGGCCTGCATGCATTGATGGCCGGTCTTCTGCTGCTCGGCGGGGGGCTACTTGCGGCATCGGCGGTTCGCCGATGGAACCTGGTACAAGCGGCGATGCGTGTCGATGGCGCCATTCCTTCGCAGCGGCTGCCGATGGTCATCGGCAGGATTCTTCTACCGCTCACGGCGATATTGTTCATCGTCGCCGACATCGTTCCGGCGATCCGTCGGTGAAACGCCCGAACTCCTGAGATCGATTGGCCATCAACGTATTTATGAGTGAACTCTCGTCACTCTGGTTGGGCGGGCCTTACGGTAGATGCTCACGCCGAGCAGCAACAGAACCGCAATCGAGGTTAGCCACCAGCCGACGACCCCTGCCCGGCTGAGCTCGTAGGTGGGCGGCCAGAGCGAGCACCACACCGAATGCGACGGTCCAGTCGTCACCAACGAATAAGTCAGGGCGAGGTCATCCATGGCCACCGTGGTCGGCGCATTCATCCCGGCGCGCAGCGTCGATCGCACGCAGAGTCGGTGAGCGAATGAACTGATCCAGTCTCTGCCTCGTGACCAGGACGGAGGTGGAATGCGGTGTCGGTCAGAGTTGGGGTCACGCGATGACGAACCCCTTGCCTCCGGTGGCTCAAGGTCAGGTGCGCGCTCCCCTCAACAAGGTCCGCACCCCGCCTTATCGGGTCGCCGGTCTGGTCCTGGCTTTGGCCATGGCGTTGGTGCTCACTGTCACCTGGTACCAGTTCCGCGGGTACTTCGGCACCAAGGCCCAGTTGTATGTCCTGGCGAGTCGTGCGGGTTTGTCGATGGACCCGGGTTCGAAAGTCACCTATAACGGGGTGCCGATCGGCCGATTGAAGGAAGCCGAAGTGGTGAGTGTGAACGGTGAGAACCCGCAGGCTCGCCTGGTGCTCAACGTCGATCCCGAGTATCTGGGTCTGTTGCCCCGCAATGTGGACGTCAAGCTCCTTGCCACCACGGTTTTCGGCAACAAATACATCGCCTTCACCTCGCCGCCGAACCCGTCGCCGCAGCGGCTCAAGGGTGGCGACGAGGTCGACGCGGTCAGCGTCACAACAGAATTCGACACGCTGTTCGAGACCATCACCGCAATCTCCGAGGAGGTCGACCCGGTCAAGTTGAACCAGACGTTGACCGCGGCCGCGCAAGCGCTCGATGGCCAGGGCGACAAATTCGGTCAGTCGCTGGCGAATGGCGACGCCATCTTGGCTGACCTGAATCAGCGGATGCCGTCGTTGCGGCACGACACCAGCGGGCTCGCCGATCTGGCGAACGTGTACTCCGATGCGTCGGCCGATCTGTGGGACGGCCTGAAGAACGCGGTGACCACCGCGCGTACGTTCAACGACCAGCGGGGCAACGTCGATCGGGCGCTGATGGCCTCGGTCGGCTTCGGCAACACCGGTGGCGACATCTTGGAACGCGGCGGGCCCTACCTGGTGCGCGGCCTGCAAGACCTGCTGCCGACGTCGGCGCTGCTGGACAAGTACAGCCCGGAGGTCGACTGTTCAATTCATGGCCTCAGCAGGGCGGCGGCGGTCGCAACGCCCATCGTGGGCGGTAACGGCTATTCGCTGGTCAGCATCACGAAACTCGTCGGTGCAGGGAATCCGTACCTGTATCCGGAGAACCTGCCCCGGGTCAACGCCTCGGGTGGCCCTGAGGGCCGGGCGGGCTGCTGGACCGTCACCAGGGACATCTGGCCGATGCCGTACATGGTGATGGACACCGGAGCGTCCATCGCGCCGTACAACCACTTCGGTCTCGGTTCGCCATTCGCCACGGAATACGTGTGGGGCCGCCAAGTCGGCGAGAACACCATCAACCCCTGACGGTGTGACGTCATGCACCTGGCTGTCGCACGGCTGTTCTGTTGAGCAGGAATCCGGCGATGAGCAAGGTGCAGAGCCACAACGGAAGTGCGATCGCCCCGGAGTGGAAGGACGGGATTCTGGTCATCAGCACATAGATCAAGGCGAAGTACGCCAGGCACGCGTAGTTGGTGAAGGGGGACAGCGGGGACTTGAAGACGCCCGCTCCCTCGCGAGTCCTGAACCGGAGGTGGCTCAGGACGATGATGCTCCAGTTGATCAGCTCGCTGCCGACGACGATGGAGATGAGCATCGCGAGCGCCCTGCCAGGGAACACGACGTTCAGAACCACCCCCGTTGCGACGAACCCGGAGTTGAGCAGGACCCCGCGGATGGGTACGCCATGCCTGTTGGTGTGGGCCAAGAATCGTGGGGCCTGGCCGCCGGTGGCGAGGTCATGCAGGATTCGCGCATTGCTGTAGGTCATGACGTTGAGCACCGATAGGGCCGCGCTCAACACCACGACGTTCAACAGGGTTGCGGCACCGCCGATTCCGAGACCGACGAGCATGAGTACGAACGGGCTGCCATCGGTACCGACCTTGTTCCACGGCCAGATGATCAACATGACGCCGATTGCGCCCACGTAGAAGATCAGGATTCGGATGAGGACACCGTTGATGGCCCGGGGGATGTTGCGGGTGGGGTCCTCGACCTCGCCCGCGGCGGTGCCGAGCGACTCGATCCCGCCGAACGAGAAGGTGATCGCAACCAGCGACAGCATGAAGGCGCCCAGCCCCATCGGCGCGAATCCGCCGTGCGCCCAGAGGTTTTCCAGGCCGTGCACGTGGTAGTTGCCCGCTCCGCAGATGATGGCGATACCGAGCACGATCATCGCAATGACGGCTGTCACCTTGATCAGCGTGAAGTAAAACTCGAATTCGCCGAAGGCCTTGACATTGAACATGTTTGCGGCGGTGAGTACCGCGAGGAAGACGGCTGCGGTGATCCAGTGCGGCAGGTTTGGAAACCAGAAGGCCATGAACTCCCCGGCCGCGGTCAACTCCACCATGCATACGACGATGCAGATGTACCACCAGTTCCAGCCTGCGATGAATCCCGCCGGCTTGCCGAGGTAGTCGCGAGCGTACGACGACCACGACCCGGCGACGGGATGAGCGACTGCCATCTCACCGAGCATGCGCATCACCATGAAGAGCACGATGCCGGCGACCACGTAGCCGACGAGCACCACCGGTCCTGCGGTCTGTACCGACGAACCAGATACGAGGAACAGGCCGGTCCCGATCGCTGATCCGAGCGAAATCATCTGCAGGTGGCGGTTCTTCAGCCCGCGGTGCAACTCGGTATTGCTGGTGTCGGCGCCGCCGTCTGTCGGGGGCCCGTCGACAGGCAGGGGGCTTCGGGACATCGGGTGCCTTCCGCTCGGTGGTGATAGCGCTTCACATAGTGGTAGCTGACGGCGACTGTGTCCTGGACTTCGACCCGAAGTGCGGCAACAGCAGCGGATTCACCATCGCGACCACCTCGCACGTCACCACCTGCGCGGCGTCATTCCACCGCTGTCTTGATGGCCCGCAGGGTTTGGCGCATGCCATTGCTCATGAGCTCGGTGAAGGCCACGTGCCCTCCGAGGTGGTCCTCGACCGACTGTTGCGAGGCCGGTGACATCCCGTCGGGCGTCTCGCGCCGCTGGGTGAGCTGGGTGCCTCCCCGAGGCGTGGGCTCCAGGCGCAGGGACCAGATGACCCAGTTCTCATTGATCCGAAACGCGATCTCGCGGGCAGGCTCCAGGCGCACGACGGTTCCGTGAGTCGTCCATTTGAGCCCGTCTTTGCTGTTGAGATTGGTGAACTCCACCCCGAGGACGACGTCATTCGCGCCGTTCCGAAGTCGGGTTGATTCGACCTGCGGGCTCCATTCCGACATCCGGCGAACATCGCTGACCGCAGCCCACACTTCGGCCGGCGTCGCTGCGATCTCGATGCTGTGCTCAAGCTGCTGCTTGTCTTCCACGGTCATTCGGCACCTCGCCTCAGGTTAAGCGTCCGATCGGACGTGTTTCGTTACTGTAGCGATCTGCGGCGATATACGTCCAGTCGGACGTATAAAGTGCAGGGGTGACAACAGTCGATGTGTCAGACGGGCGCCGCCAACGCGGAGATGCCACGCGCCGCAAAGTGGCCAGGGCGGCGGCCATGATCGCAACGACGCACGGACTCGATTCGATCACCGTGGGTGCCTTGGCCGCGGCCACCGGCGTCAGTAAAAGCGGCATTCTGACCGTCTTCGGAACTCGTGAGGCGATCCAAGTGGCCGCAGTCGCCGAAGCGCGCACCATCTATATCGAAGAGGTGATCTCAGCGGTGTACACGGCGGCACCAGGAGCGCCGCGGCTGCGCGCACTCATGGACTCCTGGGTCGACTACCTCCACGCCGGGGTTTTTCCGGGCGGCTGCTTCATCGCGGCGACGACGGCCGAGTACGGCCGCCGCTCGGGTCCGGTCGCGGACGCAGTCAGGGATCTCAAGCGAGAGTGGTTGACCGTGCTGGAGACCGAGCTGAGTGCCGCAGGATCGCCCCACCCTGCAGCCGATGCATTCACGATCGACGCACTTCTCACCGCGGGCAATATGCGCCGTGAATTGTTCGCCGACGACGCAGAACTAGCCCGCGCCAAGGACCTCGCGATGGGTGTGGTGAATCAATTGCCCTGCAGTGCAGGCAACTAGCGACCGTACGGGTTGGGCTGGATTGGTCACGGCTGCAGCAGCACCTTGATCGCGCGGCGTTCGTCCATCGCGGCATAGGCCTCGGCGACCTCGGACAGCGGAAGGGTCAGGTCGAATACTTGGCCGGGATCGATGGTCCGCTCGAAGATCAGGTTGATCAATTCGGGCAGGAACCGACGCACCGGGGCCGGACCACCGCGCACGCCGACGACGGACCGAAACAGGGTGTTGCCGTCGATGCTGACCCCGTGCGGCACACCGACGAACCCGACGATGGCTCCGGGCCGCGCGGACGAAATCGCTTGCTGCATTGACTGTTCGGTGCCGACGCATTCGAGGACCGCGTCGGCGCCGATGCCTGCGGTCATGTCCTTGATCCGGGCGACACCGTCGTCACCACGTTCCTCGACGATGTCGGTGGCCCCGAAGGCACTGGCCAGTTTCTGCCGAGACGCATGCCGACTCATGGCGATGATGCGTTCTGCGCCCATCTGTTTGGCTGCGATCACCGCGCACAGGCCGACGGCGCCGTCGCCGACGACGGCAACCGTCATGCCGGGCGTCACCTGTGCGGCGTTGGCGGCGAACCAGCCGGTGCCCATGACGTCGGAGGCGGCCAGCAGACTGGGCACCAGATCGGGTGTGGGCGCATCGGGCGTCGCGACCAGGCTACCGTCGGCCCAGGGCACCCGAACCGCCTCGGCCTGGCAGCCGAACATCAATTCCTTGTGCAGGCACGAGGTCTGAAAACCGTTGCGGCAGTTCGGGCACGTGCCATCCGAGGCGAAGAATGACCCGATGACGAAGTCACCGGGCTTCACTGTTCTCACCGCGTCGCCGACGGCCTCGACCACGCCGCAGTACTCGTGGCCGAAGGGAATCGGCTTGTCCGGCGCGGCGTTGACTCCGCGGTAGTGCCAGAGGTCCGACCCGCACACACAGGTAGCGGCATTGCGGACGATGGCGTCGGTGGGTTTGAGGATCGTCGGCTCTGGGAGTTCTTCGAACCGGACGTCGTCCTTGCCGTAGAGGACTGCACCATGCATGGTCTGTATTCCCTTTCAGGTTGTACTGCTGCGTAATTCGGTGTCGATCTGCTCCTGCGATGCGGCCCAGGATGCCAGTAGTTTCAGGCCATCGTAGGTCGGTGTGCCCGCCGCGGCGGTGTAAACGTTGAGCTGCCAACCCGGATCCGACGGCAGTGTCATTGCCTCGAAGTCCAGGTCGAGTTGGCCAACGGCGGGGTGCCGCAATCGTTTCCGTCCGCTGCGGTGATAACGCACATCTTGCGAGGCCCACCGCTGCCGGAAGGTCTCACTTTGTGTGCTCAGTTCACCGACCAGTTCGATGAGCGCCTTGTCATGTGGATTCCGGCCTGCTTCCAGACGCAACATCGCGGCCGCGTTCTTCGAGATCTGGTCGTAGTCGACGAAGAATTCGCGGGCAGCGTCAGGGTGCAGGTAGACGAACCGGGTAGTGTTCGCGGGCCGGCGCGGCAAGGCCAGCACCGGTGAATATAGTGCTCGGGCAAGCAGATTCATCGCGACAATGTCGTGCCGGCCATTGCGGATCCACGCGGGGGCGTCGGTGATGGCATCGAGCACCTGTTGAATGGCCGGGCGCACGGCCGTGGGGGAGGTGCGCTTGCGGCCGGCGGCACCATTCTGCGACTGGCGTGCCAGTGAGAACAGGTGGTCGCGTTCGGCGGCGTCGAGTTGCAATGCCTCGGCGAGTCCGGTGAGCACAGCATCAGAAGCGCCCGAGAGGCTGCCCCGTTCCATTCGCACGTAGTAGTCGATCGAAATGCCGGCCAGCAGCGCCACCTCCTCGCGGCGAAGACCGGCCACTCGGCGGTTGCCGCCGTAGGCCGGTAACCCAGCCTGTTCCGGGGTGATGCGGGCTCGCCGTGACCGGAGGAACTCGCGGATCTCGTAGCGAAGATCGAGCGTGGTCATGACACCAGGTTAGGCGGGGTCACAGCCCGACCATTGCCATTCCGGCCGGGTTGTACCGGTCACCCTGCACGCCAACCCGGGCCGCGAGCGCATCGAGGGCGGCGACCTCGTCGGCGGACAGTGCGACGGCGGTGGCGCCGGTGTTCTCGTCGATGCGCCCACGTCGGCGGGTGCCCGGGATAGGCACGATCCACGGCTGCTGGGCCAGCAGCCAAGCGAGGGCGACCTGGCCGGTAGTGCAGTTCCGGGCGGTGGCGAGCGCGCGAACCTGATCGAGCAGTGCCTGATTCGCGGCGACGTTCTCGGCGCTGAACCGGGGGATGGTGGTGCGTACGTCGCCGGATTTGAATTCGGTTGTCTGCGAGACAGTTCCGGTGAGGAACCCCTTACCCAGCGGACTGAACGGCACGAACCCGATGCCAAGTTCAGCGCAAGTTGGCAGCACCTCGGCTTCGGGGTCGCGGGTCCACAGCGAATATTCGCTCTGTACCGCGGTGACCGGACAGACCGCATGGGCGCGCCGGATGGTCGCCGCACCGGCTTCGGACAGGCCGAAGTGGCGGACTTTCCCTTCGGCGATCAGCTCACCGACCGTGCCCGCGACATCCTCGATGGGCACGTTCGGGTCGACGCGGTGCTGATAGAACAGATCGATCACGTCGATGCCGAGCCGTTGCCGCGACGCGTCGGCGACCCGGCGGATCTGGTCGGGATGCGAATTGGTGCCGGCCATCTTGCCGTCAACGATGTTCCACCCGAACTTGGTGGCGATCACGACCTCGTCGCGAACCGGCGCCAGCGCCCCGCCGACGAGTTCCTCGTTGACGTAGGGCCCGTAGACCTCCGCGGTGTCGAAGAATGTCACACCGGCTTCGCGGACCGCGTAGCGGATGACGTCGATCATGTCATCACGGTCACCGGGATTTGGCCCGTAACCCATCGACATGCCCATGCAGCCGAGGCCGATCGCGGATACTTCGAGGTTCTGTCCCAATGTGCGTGTGTGCATGAATCTTCCTCAGGTTTGCGGGATGCGTAGCTCACGGCTGACGGTTTCAGGGCTGCGGGCTGGTCAACGATGAAGTATGACCCCAGTCAACCGCGGCCTCGGGCGATCAACCAGTGCCTGCCATGCCAGGTACTGGCAGTACCCCTCGGGGCATCGTCGCGACCGGTGCCGTTAGTTGGGGTAAAGCCTCAGTGCCCGTGCGGCTTCCGTGGCCACGTCGCCGCTCAGCCTGACGATCGGTGGACCGCCGCGCTGATGGATCACGTTCGCCAGCACGACCACATAGGTGTCCGACCCCGGGTCGATCCACAGTGATACCCCGGTGAAGCCGGTGTGGCCGAAGCTGCCGATGGGAAAGACCATGCCGCGCGGTTTGGACAACTCGGTGTCGATATCCCAGCCCAGGCCCCGCAGGTCCTGTCCGGGGATAGCCGGATAGTGCGGCGCGAGCAGGGGATCGGTTGTGTTGGGGGACTTTTCGATGGCCTTACGGGTGGCGTCGTTCGCCGCTTGGACCTGTCCGGCGGTGTGACCGGGCTGTTGCGGTGTGGTCATCAACTCGAGGGTCGATTGCTTCAGCGGGAACGTGCTTGGGCGTCCGGCGAGGCGGTCGAGGAGCGCCTGCGCATACCGGCCGATGTCGGCGACCGTCGAGAAGACCCCAGCGCTACCGGCCACGCCGCCCATGCGGCGTGCAGTTGGGTCATGCACGGTACCGCGCAGCAGGTGGTCGAAGTCCGGGTTGATGCCGGGGGTGTCGTCGTCATGCGCGGTCGGCGCGACGCGGGCCAACAGCGAGGTGCTCCACGTGCCCGCTGGACACGCTCCGGGCGCGCCGTTTTCGAAAGCGATTGCGGTTCCGCGTATCTGGTGCGGACCGCACGCTTTGGCGAGCGGAAGATAGCGAGTATCTGCCATGCCCAGCGGGGCAAAGACGTTGTCCTGCACGTAATCATCCAACGTTTCGCCGGTGATCTTCTCGACCAGCGCACCGAGGATGATGAAGTTGATATCGGAGTAGTGGAACCCCTCGCCAGGGCCGAACTCCAATGGCGCGGTGAGAGCGCGATGAAGGCCATCAGCCTTGTCCGGCGCGGTTACTCCCCAGGGACCCTGATGACTCAAGTCGCCGCCTGCACCTGAGGTGTGCGTGAGCAACATCCGCAGCGTCACCTGGCCCCGCCGCGGGTCGTTGGTGGCGTTGAAGTCCGGCAGGTACGTCTGCACGGGGTCGTCGAGGCGAACCAATCCTTTCTCGTACTGCTGCATGACGGCGACGGTGGTCGCGAGGCTCTTCGACAACGACGCGAGATCGAAAATCGTATCGCCGGTCATCATTTCGGCGGGACTGGAGGAACCGTCGAGTGCCGGTTCGTCGGGCAGCCTGCGCCAGCCGTATGCCTGCTCAAAAGCGATCGTGCCGGAGTGCCCGATTTGCACCACCGCGCCGGGTAGGCGATGTGCCACAACGGCGTCGTTCACCAAGCGGGTGACGGATGCGAAAGGGCCCGTTGGCACGACACTGGGCGCAACCGGCGCCGCGCTGTCGCTGCTGGGCGGCGGGTACACGGCATGTCCGCACGACGGGGTCGCAGCGAGCGCGAGCGAGGCGATTCCAATGGCGCAGACCCGGGAGACGCGCAACACTTTCACCGGCTCGAGGCTAGCCGGAATCGTGATGACGAGTCACCCGACCAAATTGATCACGAGATTGATCGTGCAGGCAATGACCACGGTGCCGTAGATGTAACTGAACAGGCAGTGCTCGAGTACCTCGGCCCGGATCTTGGTTTCGGTGACGGCTGTGTCGGACACCTGATAGGTCATCCCGAGGTTGAACGAAAAGTAGTAGAAGTCGACATAACGGGGCGGCACATCGGAATTGAAGTCGATACCGCCGGGTGTGCCGCTGTAGTACGCGCGGGCGTAGCGGGCCGTGTGCATGGTGTGCAATAGGGCCCACGTCGACAAGATCGCGACGAGGGACAGGCCTGCAAAGGACGCCTTGTCGGCATCGTTGGCCGAACGCAGCAGGATGCCGATCGCGGAGAGGCTCGCGGCCAGGATAAGCAGGCGCACAAGGTTTCCGACGTCGTTGTTGACGTCCTCGTCGCTGGCGTGCGTGCGGGTCTGCTCGGCGTCCATCGGCCACTGCACGGCGAAGGTCCAGGAGACGTGGGTGAACGAGGTCGTGATGACGATGACCAGCAGGCTGACCGGCCATCGCTCCAATAGCGTCCACGCGATGGCGCCGGCGATCAGGCCAACCGCGAGGCTGATCCAGAATCGGCCGGCGCCCGAGATGCGAATCCGCGTACTCACATCATCTATGTTCCGGCCGCGTCGGCGATCTCGGTGGATTTACGCGTTACCGCGCCGAACCACCCGTCGGGTGACGTGCGGAAGCGGCCAAACCTTCAGTAGCCCGGTTTGTTCCCGAGGATGATCAGCCGGCTGATGCCGCCGCCGGCAAGTGAAAAGTAGAAAGTCAGGATCAGCGGGTCGGGCACACCGGTCTTGTCGTAGTCGCCATCGATCTCGGCGGAGACGATGTGGTCCCCATAGTGTTCCTTCGACTCCACCACCTTGGTGGCAACGACCTTGACGCCGGTGATCTCGCGATCGATGAACTGCGAGATCGAGGCAGGCCCCCAAAACTCACGCTGAATGTCGTTGATCAGACCGTCATCCGGAAATAGCGCGACCATGCTTGCGGTGTCGTGTCTGTTCATCGCGTCGAAGAACGTGCGTACGGTTGCGGGCAGGTCGAGGGTGGCGATTGTGTTCATTGCAGGTTCTCCTTCGTCGAGCTGATTCATCGACGGATTGCCGCCGGTGCGCTACCAGCGTGTGGGTTCCCGCTACCGGAAGGTCAAGGCAGCACGCGCGGGGACACCCTATTGACATGGTAGTCAATTTCTTGGTAAGCCGGAACTCGCCAGGGATCCTGAACAGGATCTCGTGTCGAAGGAGCGGCTCATGCCAGACGCCGACTTTTGTGTTGTAGGAGCAGGTTTCGCGGGGCTGACTGCCGCGTTGCGCCTGAAACAGGCGGGCCATTCGGTGGCACTGCTGGAGGCCCGCGACCGGGTTGGTGGTCGTACGTTTACCGAGGTCCTGTCCGACGGGACGTGGATCGATTGCGGTGGGGCATGGATCGGGCCGGGGCAGGACCGGATCAAGGCGTTGATGGCCGAATTCGGTGCCGAGGAATACAAGGAGTACATCGACGGCGACGCGATGATGATCGTCGACGGCAAGAAACACCGATATTCCGGCACGATTCCGTGGTCGATGAGCCCGTGGGCGATCGCCAATCTCGGAGCCGGTCTGCTCGAGATCGGGCACCTGTGTAAGTCGATTCCCCACGAAGCTCCGTGGGAGGCGAAGCGGGCGGCCGAGTGGGATCGAATCAGCCTGGGGGAGTGGCTGAGCCGACACGTGCACTCGCAGCAGGCCCGCGAGATGCTGGACATGGCGCTGGCCGGTATCTACACGTCGGCCGCCTCGGAGGTGTCGTTGTTGTGGGCGCTGCACCAGATGGGGTCAGGCGGCGGACCGATCTTCGTCATCTCGAACAAGGACGGCGCTCAGGATGCCCGGGTGCGGGGTGGGATGGGTGCCATCTATGGGCCGATGGTCGCCGAACTCGGTGACGCACTGCATCTTTCCCAGCCGGTGGATCTCATCGCGCAGAGCGGTGACGGAGTCACGGTCCATGCGCAGCGGCTGACTGTGCGGGCCCGGCGGGCGATCGTCGCAGTACCGTTAGCCGTGGCAAGCCAGATCGACTATGAGCCAATGCTTCCCGTCGACCGGATGTTCCTTCATCGCAGAATGCCCAGCGGCGCGGTCTTCAAGATCTCGGTCGTCTACGACGCAGCGTTCTGGCGGGCCGATGGGCTGTGCGGACAATCGACGTCGCCCGGCAGTCCCGCCACGCTGACCATCGATGCCTGCACCGACACAGGCATTCCGGGGATCATGTGCGTCATCACCGAGGGGCCGGCCGCACGCAAGCTCGGACGGCTGGATCCAGCCGAACGGAAGATCGTTGTGATCAGAGAACTGATCGACCGATTCGGCGCCAAGGCCGCCACACCGGTGAGCTATCACGAACAGAACTGGACCGCCGAGCGCTATTCGGGTGGCGGCATGATCAGCCATGCACCGCCGGGCGTGCTCACCGAATTCGGCCATGCCCTGCGGACCCCCTGCGGACGCGTCCATTGGGCCGGCACCGAGAGTTCGGCCAGCATGTGCGGCTGGATCGACGGCGCGGTCCGCTCGGGTGAACGTGCCGCCGCCGAGGTGGTGGCTGCCGAAGAGGTGCTACTTGCCGTGTAGATGGTTGATGGCGGACCTGATCGCTTTGGCGGCCCCGCTGACGGCGCCTGAGAGGGCCTTGGCGATCGGGTTCTGCGGGGGTGTTTTTGGCGCCGGGGTCTTGGGAAGCGTCGCGGAAGGCGTGGCGCTGTTTGCCGCAGTCTTGACGACAGCGGTGCTCACTGTGGTGGTCTTGAGCGCGTTGGTCTTTACGGCAGCCGCAGTGACGGGCGTGGTCGCAGCGACCGGCGGGCCGGCGGGCGGCGAGTAGATCGGGTCCAGCGGGGTGGTGTCAGGCTTCCTGGTCCCGTTGAGATCGCCGATGGCGTCCTGGATGCCTTGCACGGCAGCCTTGACCAGGGCGGCCGGTAGGCCCAACACCGCAGACGGGTTCAACGGGATGACAAGCTGGAACGGCGTGGGCGTGCCGTAACTGGTGCGGTTGTATCCGGTCTCGATGAGTACCTGCAGCATCGGTTGGATCAGATCGAGCGCGGGATTCACCACCCCGGACAATCCGATCTTGTCGCCCAGATACCGCAGCGGTGCGAGCAGCGGGAGGTCGAGTGTGGGAAGGGTGATGTACTGGGTGTCGCCGTAGGTCTGGCAGTTATTGGCTGTGGTGCAACTGCTTTCGGCCGCCGAGACGTCGTCTTGGAATTGTTGGACGGTGTATCCGTACGGATGGGCGTCGGCACCGGTGCCGCTGGTGACCTTCGGCTCGACATACGTCGGGTGGATGAGGAACAGCCCCAGAAGGGCGTTGGCGTCGGCCAGCACGTTGAGCGGGTACTCCGGGAAATCCGAGACGCCGTCATATTGAATGGCGATGTCTTCGGTGTTGATCTTGTCGGTTTGGTTGTTGGCCTGTTGGCCGAAGGAGTTGGTCGGAGCCGGATCCCCGACCGTCGCATTGAGGATCGGGATGGTGAACGGCCCGAAGAAGCCCGGCCGTTCGAAGAGCCCGCCGTTGGGCCGGTTCGGGTCGGCTCCGAGGAAGAACGACAGCTGAGACAGCGACGGCAGGATAGTGCGTGCTCCAGAAGGATTCGGCGGGATCTTGTTGTTGAGATAGTCCTGCTTGAAAAGGGCGACGACGGTGGACCCCTGCGAGTAGCCGACAATATAGAAAGACCCGGTGGGATCAGACTCGTACGCCTGGGTGAGCCCCGGGTGTGTGGTGGGCAGGCCCGTCACGGTGGCGGGCGTTGTGTACCCGTAAATGAGATTCTTGACGCCGGTGCCCACGGACACATTCCACGTGTCAGACGTCAGCTGCTTCAGTCCGAAGAGGATGATCGGCCAGAACGATGCGGGATAGTTGATCGGATCCTGTATGCAGGCGGGTGGTGACTGACACGGAGTGACGAGGTTCTGCACCTCTCGGTTGATGAATGTTGCAGTGGGATCGGGGTTACCAGTCCCTGGCACGACGAGCACCGTCTGAGCCGCCCCGCTGGTGGTTGCAGTCAATATCGACACCGCCGCCAATGCCGTGCCCATGGCCAGCCGCGAAGTATTCATCGTTCTGGATGCGTAACGCATGGCAAACCTCTATCCGAGTCGAGAGAACTGGTAGGGAACTGCACCGAGTACGTGAAGTGCCGACGTGAGGCTGGGGTGGTGGCGCCGATGTCAATGGAGCGGCACCTATTTGAGGTGTTGGGTATCCCGACGTACGGCAGACCGATGTGTCCGGAACAACACGAATCCCCCATGGCCGGTCCTCCCCATGGCAAACTCCAAACCGCCGACCAACGGTATGGAATTATGGCCGCAAATTCACCAGTGTGACAATACTGCCGCTGGTCAAAGCCAGTTTGACGTGCCGTTGAGATGGATGACTGGGAATGACCATGTGACCTGTAGCTACCAACTTATGAAAACACTAGGGCGCGACGTAGGCACTTAATATGTCATGCAGGAAACTGTGCGATATCTACCAGGCAGGGCTCAGAAAGCCGCGGCGGAGTTCTGCTCATTCGCAGTCGGGCAGGCGTACCGAATTGGCCTACGCGTTGGCCTACGCGGCCAAGGCTCCGCGCTTGCGCAACAATGGCAGCACGCCCTCGGCGAACCAGTAAGCCTCCTCCAGATGCGGATATCCCGAGAGGATGAACTCGTCGAATCCGAGGGCGTGGTACTCCGATATCAGCGCGGCCACCTCTTCGTGGCTGCCGACTAGTGCCGTGCCCGCGCCGCCGCGCACCAAACCCACACCAGCCCAAAGGTTCGGGTAGATCTCGAGCCGGTCCAATTGCCCGCCATGGAGCGCTGTCATCCGTCGTTGTCCTTCCGATTGGGATTTGGCGTGCAGCGCCGTGGCCTGCGTGACCTGCTCCGGCGTCAACTCCGCCACCAACGAATTGGCAACCGCCCACGCGGCTTCGGAGGTGTCCCGGCTGATGGTGTGCAGCCGGATGCCGAACCGCAATGTGCGTCCGCGCGCCTTGGCCAACTCTCGCACCTTCGCGATCTTTGCGGCCGCAGCAGCTGGTGGTTCACCCCAGGTCAGATAGACGTCGACGTGCTCGGCGGCGATCGGTAACGCGGCCGGTGATGAGCCACCGAAATACAGTTGGGGCAACGGATTTGGCGGCGCAGAGACCCGGGCATCGGTCACCGTGTAGTGGTCGCCGGTGTGATCAACCGGTTCGCCACGCCAGATCTGCCGGACGAGCCGAAGGAACTCTCCGGTCCGCGCATACCGTTCGTCGTGGCTGAGCCAGTCGCCGAAGCGGCGCTGCTCAGCGTCGTCCCCGCCGCTGACCACGTTGAGCAACAACCGGCCGCCGGAGAAACGCTGGAAGGTTGCTGCTTGCTGTGCAGCCAGGGTCGGCGGCACCAAGCCCGGTCGAAATGCGACCAGGAACTTGAGTCGCTCGGTCTGCTCCAACAGCGCAGCCGATGTCAACCACGCGTCCTCACACCAGGTTCCGGTCGGGGTGAGTACCCCTTCGAAGCCGAGACGATCGGCCGCGCGCGCTATCTCACCCAGATAGCGGAGGCTGGGCTCGCGGTATCCGGGCGGAGTCGTGTGATGCGCGGACGCGTGCGACGCACCGACGATCGACCGGCTGTCGCCGTTGGTGGGCAGGAACCAGAAAAACTTGGCGGGCACGTTGATTCGTCTCCTATTTGGCGGTGTTCCAGAATTGCGACAGCCCATCGCTGAATCGGTTGTCAACAAAGTTCGAAAAGGTCGGTTTGTTCTCGGTCTGGCCCGATTGAGCGAACACGTCGGCCAGCTGCTGCTCGGAGTTGAGCACCTGTTGGTCGAGGGGGATGGCCAGCCGTAGGCTTCGGGACTGCGCGATCTGGGCTGCGTCCGGATCGATTCCTATTGCAGCGGCGTACTTTACGTACCATTGCTGCTGGTGCGCCTGGGCCCAGAGGGATGCACGGGCCACGCGTTGGACGAAATCGGCCAGGGCGGTGTTGCGTTTGGCATCGCGTAACGCGGCTACCGACGCAATCCCGAATCCGTAGCCGTTGCTGACGCCCGCCGCAGTGGTCAGCGTGCGTACCTTGAGTTGTCGCTGGGCGAGGGCGGTGTACGGGTCCCAGATCGCCCAGGCGTCGGCTTGCCCCTGACTCAGGGCGGTGAACGCGTCGGCCGGCTGCAGGAACACCAAATGGATGTCATGCACCGTGAGGTTCGCCTTCTGCAGCTGCAGCAGTAGATGGCCGTGCGCTGAACTGCCCTTGCCGACGAGCACCTTCTTGCCGCGCAGATCGGTCACAGACCGGATGGGTGAGTCGGCGGGGACCAGAATCTGATCGCCGTCGGCCTGGTTCGAGTAGGCCGCGACCACACGAATTCTCGCGCCGGCCGCGGCGCCGAAAATGGGTGGGGTGTTTCCGGTTACGGCGAAGTCGATCTTGCCCGCGGTGGCGGCCTCGACCTGTGGTGGGCCGGAGGTGAATGTCGAGAACTGGACCTGGTAGGGCGTGTTGTCCAGTTCCCCGGCCGCACGTAGCAGCGACTCGGTGCCGCCCTTCTGATCGCCTACCTGCAAGGTGAGTCCGGCCAATTCTGATGGTGGAACAGATTGTGGGACAGATGATTCCCCGCTGACGTGACGGCCGGATACGCAAGCCGACAGCAGCATGGTGGCCGCCAGCAGAGCTGTCACGACCCCGACTCGGGAACGGGTCATCTCACACGCCCAACTTGGTGAGAAGTTCAGCCCGGTAGCTGTCGGTGCCGCTTTCGCGCTGTCCGTGCGGTCGACGGGGGTTCTCGACACGCAGGGTGTGCACCACCTGACCGCGTTCCAGCACCAGGACCGAGTCGGCCAGCGCTATCGCCTCATCCACGTCGTGGGTCACCAGGAGTACTCCGAAGCCGTGCTGGCGCCAGAGATTGAGCAGCAGCCGGTGCATCGAGAGGCGGGTCAGCGCGTCCAGGGCGCCGAACGGTTCGTCGAGTAGCAGCAGCTGTGGCTCGGCGACCAGCGCTCGTGCCAACGAGACCCGTTGTGCCTGCCCGCCGGACAGGGTCAACGGCCAAGCCTGCGACTTGTCCGCCAGGCCGACTTCTTCGAGCGCCCGGTCGGCCCGTGAATATGCTTCAGCCCGAGGAACTTTGTTCCGGGTCAGGCCGTAGCGCACGTTCTCCCGGACAGATCGCCACGGGAACAGGCGGGGTTCTTGGAACGCGACTGCGGGCGCGCCCTGCACTTCCCGCCGGCCCTCGTGATGGCCTGCCAGCCCAGACAGCACGCGGAGTACCGTCGACTTGCCGGATCCGCTGCGCCCGAGCAGCGCGACGATCTCGCCGCTACCCACTCGCAGACTCACGTCATCGAGCACTCGGACGCTTCCGTACCACTTGGATACCGAGTGCAGTTCCGCGGCGGGCGGGGCGACATCGGTTCTCACCGACGCGGGAAGATCGTGAATCGCTGTCACAGTGTGCCTTTCAGATTCGGTACCGCGCGGCACGGCGCTCCAGGACTCGAACCAGCGCGTCTGTCACGATGCCCAGCAGCGCGTACACCACGAGTCCGAAGATGATCACGTCGATTCGCAGGAAGTCGCGGGCGTTGTTGATGAGGTATCCGACACCCGAGTCGGCGTTGATCTGCTCAGCCACGATGAGGGTGAGCCAGGCAATGGCCAGCGATTGGCGCAGACCCACCAGAACCTGAGGCGCTGCGCTGGGCACCACTATGTTCCGCAAGCGCTGCCAGACTGAAAAACCCAGTACCTCAGCGGTTTCGAACAACTTCGGGTCAACCTGACGGATCGCCGACGACGTATTCAGGTAGAGCGGGAATGCCGCGCCCAATGCCACCATCAGTACCTTGGGTAGCTCACCGATACCGAACCACAAGATGAAGAGCGGGATCAAGCCGAGGTGCGGCAGTGCACGGATCATCTGCATCGTCGGATCCACGGTGGCGTCCACCCACCGCGACAGCCCCACCAGCGCACCCAACACCACACCGATGACACCGCCCAGGAGTAGGCCCTCGGCGGCCCGGATACCTGAAATCCGTAGTGCTGCGGCAAGTTGGCCGTTGCCGATCAGCTCTATACCGGCCTCGGCAATCGTCTGCGGCGCCGGCAGGATATCCGGATCGATCAGTCCCCAGGCGCTGCCGGCCTGCCAGACGGCCACCACCAGCAATGGCGACAGCCACCGGACGATCTCCCAGCGTCGCGCGCGTATCCGCTGGTGCCAGGAAAGCGACGACGCCGCAACATGTTCACTGCCGATGGCGGTGGTGGCCACCGAAGAATGGCGGGTGGTCATCACGCTCCCCGGGTCGATGGCAATCTGGCGTGCGCGCGCATGCCACGGCGTCGAACCTACGAAGCTTCGGGTACCCAGTGAAGATTTACAGTCGCACTGATTTCACCTCGGGATTGCCATGGGGGCGGAGAATGCGAAGCAACCAACCATGGCATCTCGTATTCCTGTGCATGACAGTCGAAGGAGAACCGTAATGATTCGTTGCGTCCGTATGTGGACTGGTGACGACGGCAACTCACTGTTCGAAGAGGGCTGGATCGACCTGGTCGATGGCATGCGCGGTGATTCTGTCGGGCAGCCGATAAGGGTCCACGAGCTATCTTTCCAGGAGACCCGGTCGGGCGGATCGTACGAATGGCATCAGGACCCGGTACCGCGATTTGTCCTCACGTTGTCGGGCACGCTCGAGTTCGAGGTCAAATCGGGTGCCACGTTCATCATCCGCCCCGGTGACATCTTGCTTGCCCAGGACAACAGCGGCACCGGCCACACGTGGCGGCTCGTCGGGGACGAACCCTGGCGGCGTGCCTACGTGGTCTACGACGAGGACTCAGACCTTCGCTTCACCCCGACCGACAACAGCGGCAGCGTGTGAGTGCTTCCGGGGAACTGCTATGGAGTGTTCCACGAACGGATCAGCTCGGGCCGGGAGAATCACGAACAGGGCTTTCCTCCGACGGTGTCAGTGGCGAGGTGCGCGCCGAGGTGTTTGACGCCGTGCCGCCGATCCCCGCTGCCGCTGCGGCTGCCAGCGCTGCGGCGTGCTTACCGGGTGCCGGCTGCTGCGTCGCCGACTGCGGCGGGCCCGACGTTTCCAGAGGAAACCCGTAATGCCGCATCAGCCGCTCGTCTTCCTCCGGCGCGATCTGAGCGCCGCCGTCGAAATGCGGAGCACTCTTGACCCTGCTTTTTGCGACCGGGACCCGCACCGAATCGCGACCGTCGTAGCGCGCACCTGTGAGCGGGACCAGTAGTTTCCAGACGCCGAACGGTCCGGTACGGACCGTTGCCCATTTCGGCCGTCTGCTGAGACTGGTCAGGTACAGCTGACGGATTCGGCCGATTTTGTCTCCCGCGGCGTCGTACACGGTCGCGCCGACCAACTGGTCAGAGATGTCTGGCATGGTTCCGCTTCCCTTCAGTGGGTATCCGTAGGTCATCGGTTCTGGTCGCCGGTCGTTGCGGACCGTCGACCGCTGGGCCGATACGGGGTGGTTACCACGTGTGGCAATCGGCAAACATCGAGTCCGACAGACCGCGGCGCCGTTCGGTGTGATGTTGCCTACGGGAATCGAATCGCGTTGCTGAGTCGCGCCGCGCGGTTGGCGTAAGTGCATGTAGAGCGCATTCTGACTTGGTCGCGTGATTTGCCCTCTGATCGATCGACCGTTGCTCGATTTGCTCGACTGGCGTCCAGTTATGTTGTCGCACTAAGTTTTTCGAGTGACGTTCTCAGCAGCCGGCGCCACCGCGCGATGGATCTCTCCCTTTTTGACTGTGGCGGCCGTCGCCGCGATTGCCTCGTCGACGCTGGCCGCTCCGGCCCCGACGGTCCGGCTCACCGGTGACGACAACCCACTCGCGGGGCAGACCTTCTACGCCGACCCCAACTCTGCGGCGGCCAGGGCCGCTCGCGGAAGTGATAATCCGGAGCTGGCCACCATCGCCAGAACCCCGCAGGCGTACTGGCTCGATCAGGCCTTCTCGACGGGCACCGTAGGCGGCACGGTGTCCAAGTATGTCGGCGCGGCGCAGGCGGCCGGAGCCATGCCGATCCTCGCGCTCTACGCCATCCCGCACCGCGACTGCGGCAGCTACGCAGCGGGCGGGTTCGCTTCGGCTGACGACTACCGGGGCTGGATCGACGCGGTCGCTGCCGGCCTGGGCTCCATGCCGGCGACGATCATCGTCGAACCCGATGCGGTCGCACACACCAAGTGCCTGTCGGACGATCAGCTCCAGGAGCGGTTCGGTCTTTTGAAGTACGCCGTCGGCGCGCTCACCCGGGACCCGGCCGCGGTCGTGTACCTCGATGGCGGGCACTCGCACTGGCTCACTACCGACCAACTGGCCGACCGGCTCAAGCAGTCCGGGGTGGATCAGGCGCGGGGGTTCTCCCTCAATGCCAACAACTTCTACACCACAGATGACCAGACCGGTTTCGGCGAAGCGGTATCCGGGATCCTGGGCGGATCGCACTACGTGATCGATACTTCGCGCAACGGTGCCGGACCCGCCGCCGGTGCGCTCAATTGGTGCAATCCCAGTGGCCGAGCGTTGGGCGTCGCACCGACCACAGCTACCTCGGGCCCGCACGCAGACGCCTACCTGTGGATCAAGCGCCCTGGTGAATCCGACGGTTCATGCGGTAGTGGGGAACCGGGCGCGGGTCAGTTTGTCAGTCAGTACGCCATTGACCTGGCCCGCAACGCGGGGCAGTAGGTAAGCTCAGCGCAACTCGGCATCGCAGCAAAGGTTTTGGCGCGCAATGGAACCGGGTTCAGGACACCGTTTGGAAACGCCGGGGTCACGATGCGGATCGTATGAACCTCAGGTTGGTAACGAAGAGTGTTTCCGTGTCGACATCGCCCACCGTCTGGTCGTACGGTTCGCCTTGAAAATTACGCAGTCGTAATTTAGGGACACAACCAAGGGAGCGACCGTGTCGATGAACTTTGATCGATTCACCATGACGGTGGTTGCCGGCGCCGGACTATGTGTGGCTGCAATGGCTTTGACCCCCAATGCGGCAGCAATCCCGCTGAAAACCGGTGGGACGCACTGCGTTTACGACAGCGCAGGCAACGTCATTCCAGGTGCGGGCGGAGCCGCGGGCGCGGCTGGTGGCGCGGTTCCGGCGTCTGCGTGCTGCGCGGGCATGGGCGGCGGCGCGGGCGTTCCTGCAGCCGGTGGCGGCGGCGGAGGAGGCGGCGGAGCAGTCCCCGTGGCTGGTGGTGGCGGGGGCGGTGGCGGTGGTGTAGTGCCTGCGGCCGGTGGCGGCGGCACCCCTCCGATGCCTTGCAGTGCCGTTGACGCAGCGGCGATTTCGCCGCTCGCCGGTGGCGTGCCGATCCTGCCCGGACCGCCGGTTGTCGTGCCTCCGGTTCCGGCGGCCGTGCCTCCGGTTCCGGCTGGCGTGCCCCCGGTCCCAGCCGTCGTGCCTCCGGTTCCGCTGGGCGTGCCGCCTGTTCCTGCTGGGGTGCCCCCGGTTCCCGCGGGTGTGCCGCCGATCCCGGCTGGGGTGCCTCCGGTTCCGCTGGGTGTGCCGCCCGTTCCCGCGGGCGTGCCGCCGGTACCCGTCGGTGTTCCTCCCGTTCCGATCGCCGCCCCAATTCCGTTGGGGGCCGGAGCTGTTGCGGCCGCGGCAGGCGCAATTCCGGGTGCTGTCCTGGTGGATGCAAACGGCCTCATGCCGGGCAAGGAGGCTCCGAGTGGGCCGTCTCCCGCAGGCGTCGGCCCCTCCGTTGGCGTTCCGACCCAGCCCGGCCCGCCAGGGTCCCGCGTCACCGTTCAGAGCGGACCGCTGAACTCGGCACACTGATACCCAATACGAAAACCGCCCCGGATCGCCTCCGGGGCGGTTTTCGTCTGTCCGGTAGCTGGGCTGTCGACTATCGGCCGCCGGCTCGCATCGAGCACTGAAACCTGTTGTAGTGCAAGGTGGTTGCGACGGGGTACGTCCGGCACGGGCAGGTTACATCCGCCCTGGGTGACGATTCCTGATGCAAGTACTGGGCCGGGTCTGATGACAGGTGCGACGGCATCTCGATACCCTGCCGTGCCCTGCCCGCGGTGTCGGATCGGTGGAGGCCGCGTTGTCCAGCGCTGCGGTGGGTCGGCCGCCGGGGCCGGGAGATCGCATTGGCATAGCTGCTACGACGAGGGAAAGTATTGGTGCCCAGGAGCATTCGCCGTCGGCAGACATGAAACGAGGCGGGTTCGACCGTGCGAACCCGCCTCGTGTGGACGCCTGAAGGGCTACTCCTGGACGATCACCGGATCGCCGACGTGGACGTTGTTGAAGTACCACTCGGCCTCTGCGGGGTTCAGGCTGATGCAGCCGTGGCTGGTGTTCTCGAAACCCATTGCCGTCACGGCCCACGGAGCCGAGTGCACGAAGAGCCCGCGCCTGGTGATCCGTACGGCGTAGTCCACCTCGAGGAGGTAGCCATCCGGATTGTCGACGGGGATGCCGACGCTGCTGGAGTCCATGGTCACCGAACGCTCCTTCGAGAGCACCGAATAGGTGCCGACGGGAGTCTCATACTCGGGCCGGCCCATCGAGGCCAGCAGCACCCCTGGTTCACCTGCATGCGGAAGATGGTGCGGCGCAGGGAAATCCGCTGGAGACTGGCCGTCGACGGTCACGGTGAAGGTGTGTTCGGAGATGCTGGCGACTCCGACCACGGCGGGGCCTGTCGTGAATGCTGCCGACTGACCCTCGACCGACAGCTTCACCGTGCTGTGTGCGGGCCAGAATCGGTCGGGCTTCCACTGCACGACGTTGTTCTCCAGCCATTCGTACTTGCCGGTCATCGCGGGCGTCGAGCGAATCCCGAGGGCGAGCTCGGCCGCCGGCCGGTCGGTGACAGGCGCTTTGAAGGTCACCACCACCGGATGTGCCACGCCCACAACTGCTCCGGGCGCCGGCAGGATAGAGGTGATGTTCGAATTGTGCGGCAGGCTTACCGCAGTCGTGTTGATGTCAGGCGCGCCATTCAGACATGCCGCTACCACGAGTACCGCCAGTACAAACTGTATGACCGCCCGCATCGGCCGAATCCCTTCGAGTTGACCCCCTCGTCAAATACGAGGTCATGTTATTAACACGAAGGCGGTTGAACCCGCAGGCGCACTTGATATTTCGGTCAAGCATTCATCACGGTTTGAGGACGGCCCGATATCCGCCCGAAACGGGGCCGAAAAGCCTCGGGCAGACGGCGGATTATGCGGATTTGCGATGCAGGTGTTCACCGCGGGCGACATAGACGATCCCGGAGTGATGCGCGGAGGCGGCACCGGAGACGGCGGCGGCGAACTCGGCGTCCTGCGGGCGGCACTTGTCCAGGATCTCGCCGGACACGACAGTGAATTCGATTCCGTGCCGGTGGAATTCCGAGCGCATCGCGTGCAGTGTGGTTTCCCCGGCGCGCATTCCGGCGGCCATCGAGGTGTAACCCTTCGGGACGGCCTTGTAAGGGTAGAAGTGCGCCTGGTTGTTGGTGACGAAGACGATCTGACCGCCGGTCGGCATCAACGGCAGGGCGAGTTGGGCCAGGCGGCGCTGGGCGACGCGGTTGACTCGCATCGCAACCCCTGCGCAGTCCGACTTTTTGAACCTGCCGGAGGCGTTGAGCACGAGCATGTCCAGGCGGCCGAATCGTCGGCCGATGTCGTCGATCATGGTGGCGACGGCAGCCTCGTCGGAGATGTCGGCGGTGGCGGTCGAGGCCTGCCCGCCGGCCGCGCGGATGGCCTCGGCGACGGATTCCGCCTGGGCGGTGTTCTGCCGGCAGGCGACGATGACGTGGGTGCCGGGATCGGCGAGTTGCAGTGCCACCTCGGCGCCGATGCCACGCGATGCGCCGGTCACCAGGGCGACGCGGTGAGTTGGCTGTGCCTGCATGGCGAGCCCCTTGTCATTGGAAGTGGATGCGGACTGTGACCCACCCTACACCGACTCTAAGAAAAATAAGAAATGTTCTAAGGTAACAATAAGGCGTACGACCTTGGTGTTCGAGAGGGAACCGCCCGCTACTCGGTGGTTCCCAGTGGCCCCCGAATCGATCCCGTCGTCGTCGACGAGGAGATCTGGGATGTGTTTGCGGCTGTCACGTCGGTTCAGGCTGTTTCGGCCCGGCGCAGGTTGAGGGCGCGACGGCTCCGCGTGGGACAGCCTCGCGTAATGCATGCAGTGCATCGTGAAGTAGTGACTTCGCGGTGGTCTCGCTGACGCCGAGCCTGGCCGCAATGTGCCCGGTGGAGTGCCCGCCGTTGTACGCCAGGTGCAGCGCCATGCCCTGGTCGCGGGACAGCTGCAGGAAAGCAGCTCTGAGGTTGTCTTGCACGCGGCCCCCGAGTTCGAGGTAGGACGTCGGTCCCGTCTCACCGCGTTGTGAGACGAACAGTCAGACGGAGCAAAACAGGTCGACGCGGATCTCGCGTATGCGTCGGCCTGTACTGGGCCTTACCTCGATTCTTCAGCCAATCGGTCACCATGGCCTTGCTGCTGGCATGACCAGTGGACTACCAGCTAGCTGGTAGTCCACCAAGCCGTTTCAACGGCTACCCGGGTGAGCTGTTCGCCGACACTGCCGAACGTCAAAAGATCGAAAATGCAAGCAAATTCAATTGCCGGCAGCGGAAAACCACCGGTGGCGCTGCCTGGCCAGCCTACTCATTGCGGCCGCCTTGGTACCGGAGTACCAAGGGGGACGAACCCCAGAAGACAACTATGAGAGGAACCAACATCACCGCCTCACAACCACTTGATTGCAACTCGATAAGCGCCGCCCAGCAAACCGCTCTGGCTGAATAGGGTTGTCAGGTGGATCGCCGAACCGCGCTCAAGCTGCCATTGCTACTGGCAGCCGGTTCCGCTTTGGCCGGGCTGCCCGGAACTCCCGGACTGCTGCGAGCCAACGCCGCGGGAGCCCGATGGACCCCTGACCGCGCCAACAACTGGTACGCGGCCCAGAGCTGGCCGGTCGGCGGAAACTACATCACCTCAACCGCCATCAATCAGCTGGAGATGTTCCAGGCGGCCACCTTCGATCCGCAGCGCATCAATGCCGAACTCGGCGCCGCCCACTGGTTCGGGTTCAATACCGTGCGGGTGTTCCTGCATGACCTCTTGTGGGTGCAGGATCAGCGGGGCTTCTCGCAACGCTTGGCCCAGTTCGTCAACATCGCGGCGAGCCACAACATCAAACCGCTGTTCGTGTTCTTCGACTCGTGCTGGGACCCGCACCCGCGGCTCGGCCCGCAGCGCGCGCCCACGCCGGGCGTGCACAACTCGGGGTGGGTGCAGAGCCCGGGTGCCGATCGGCTGGGCGATCCGAGTTATCGCGCCGTCATGCAGAACTACGTGACCGGTGTGCTGAGCCTGTTCCGCAACGACAATCGGGTGCTGGGCTGGGATCTGTGGAACGAGCCCGACAATCCGGCCAAGGTGTACAGCAAAGTCGAGCGCAGCGACAAGATCCAATTGGTGACCGACTTGTTGCCCCAGGTCTTCGCTTGGGCCCGCGCCGTCGATCCCATCCAACCGTTGACTTCCGGTGTCTGGCAGGGAAGCTGGGCAAACCCCGCACAGCGCAGTGCGATTGCCTCGATTCAGCTCGACAACTCCGACGTCATCACGTTCCACAGCTACGCCAAGCCGACCGACTTCCAGTCCCGGATCGGCGAACTGACGCCGCTGGGGCGCCCGATCATGTGCACCGAATACCTGGCCCGCAACCAGGGCAGCACCGTCGAGGGTGTCCTGCCGGTTGCCAAGCGGAACAACGTCGGAGCCTTCAGTTGGGGGCTGGTCGCGGGGAAGACCCAGACCTACTTCCCATGGGACTCATGGGATCACCCCTACAAGGCCGAACCGGCGGTGTGGTTCAGCGACCTGCTGTACCCCAACGGTCGGGCGTTCCGGGACAGTGAGGTGCTGACCGTCAGGCAGCTGGCGGGCGTCTCCGGACAGGCCTGAAACGATCAGTGGTGGGCCAGCAGCAGGATCAGCTGGGCTTGAAGCTCACCGAAGAGGAAGCCGAGCGTGGCGCCGAGCACCACGACGATCCACTCGTCGTCCTTGAATGCAGGGCGCAGTAGATTTTCGAAGGCCAGTGAATCCAGCACCATCATCTTGTCGACCATGACGTTCTCCAGATCGAGGCGAGTCCGCATGTAATCCTCGATGTAAGTGGATGTCTCGGGCAGCTTCTCGATGATCGAATCGGTTATCTGCCGCTTCATGTCCACGTACTGACGGCCGCCGACGGCGCTGAAGATGCGTCCGGTGAAGCCCATCTGGGTGTCGACGGTCTTGCTGATCTCCGTCGCGATCATGTCGAAGAAGCGGTCCGACGAGGGACCGTTCAGCATGCTCTCCATGATGGCCTTGGGGGTGAAGATCTCCCGGGCCATCAGTGCCGCGTAGCCCTCGACCACCTGGGCGCGTTCCCGCTGAAACACGCCCTGCCACTTGATGCCGGGGAAGACGTTTTTTCGCTCCAGTGGCCGGAAGATCATCTGCAGCGCAACGTAATCGGTGAGACCACCGGTCAGCAGACCGAACAGCGGCAGCGACCAGTGCCAATTGGTGATACCGAACACCGCTGCCTGGATCAGGCCGATCAGGAAGCCGAAGAGCAACCCGGACATGATCAGGAATTTGAACGCGGGTTTGCCGATGTCCTGGAAAACCGTGTTGAGCGTTGCCTTGTCGCGCACCAGGTTGGTGACGACCATGTGTTTGATATCGAAGATCTGGTCGACCTGGCCGCGGAGCTTGTCGAACATCGCGGCCATGGCCGAGGGGATGCGTTTCTCGACGTTCTTGACGACGACGTCCTTGAACTGGTCCGGAGTGGCTCGCCAGAGCTGCGGCTGGAACGCCATCATGATGGTGTCGACCATCTCCGCAGAGGTCTGCCGCAATGGCTCGGCAAGTTCGGCGACCAGCTCGTCCGGATCGATGCGGTCGAACATCTCCTCGGGTTTGAGGATCTCGGAGGTCAACGAATCCACGGCCACCGCAGCCATTTTCGGCGCGCGCTTGGGAATCTGTCCCTGCCAACCGAGATACGGCGGAACGCCTTTGAACTCGACGGGGTAGAACATCATCTTCAGCGCCATGATCTTGGTGATCCAGCCGACGAACGCCGCACCCAACGGGATGGTGATGTACACCCACCACGGATAGCTGAACGCGTGCTCCCAGAGATCCTTCACCAGCCTGCCTCCCAGCGCGTCCGACTGTTGCGGGCGCACTGCACATTAGCTGGCCGGCAGCCGCGGCCAGAAGCCTGATCGGCTGGTCACGCGACCGAGGCGGTTCGGAGGACAAGCGGTCCGGTCAGTGCCGTGTCGCAGTCGACAGGTGTCGTCGGGGTCCTGGGAAACTAGCGAGCGTGCACATGATGAAACTGGTTGGGGCACAGATCGTGGGTGGGGCAGCACTGGCCCTTGGGTTTGTCCAACGTGCGACCATCCCGCACCTTCCGGTCTATGCCCTCGGCGACCGCCGCCTCGGCACTGCCGGCGTCGAGGCGGGTCTTGCTGCCGCCGTCGTCGCCGATCTGCCGGTGATTCTTGGTTATGTCCTGTTTCTCTCTGGATTCGCTCGGCTCGTTCGGCGTTACGCGATAACGGGGTCGGGACGGGCCGCAGCGACGGCCATGTTCACTGCGACCGCCGTGATGGCAGCCTGCAATCTGATCGAAGACGCATGGCTCCTGCTCGCTGCGCCGTCCGGTCGCGACAACCCGACCATGGTCACTGCGATTGCAGTACTGGTGACCATCAAATGGAGCGCGATGTTGGTGAGTCTGGCCGGCATTCCGTTGGCCATGGCGATAGGTGTTCGCGCTGTTCTCGCGCGAGTTCGCCCCACCGGAGAGCGGTCTACGGCGGGGCATGCACAGCTCATGCGCGCGGTTTTGTTGGTCGGAGGAGTTGCTGGGGCCGGTGCGGTCGGCTGGATGCTGGGCGGCTGGCTGGCCAAACCTGATTGGGCGGTTGCGGCATTTGTCCCGGTCCCGAATCAGAAAGTCACTGCCGGCTTCCGGAGCGACCACCCAGATGTGTTGTGGTCGTTGGTCGATCATCCGGCATCGTGGTGGGCCGTTGTGGCCCTGGCGATCTCGACGGTGCTCATCGCGTTGTGGGCCAAACTGACTGACCGACAGTGGTTGCGGTGTGGGGCGCGCGGCAGTGCGGCATTCGGGTTGTGGGTTTTGAGCATCACGGTCCTGCTGCCGGGCCTGATGCGGCTGAGCTACAGCACAGGCATGGTGGCGGCCTGTCGTCACACTGGGGTGATCGGGGCGGTTGTCGTGGGCACCGTCGGGCTCGCGATCATCCTGGCCACCGAGCCTGAACGGAAGTCCCCCCGGGCGCGGGTGGCTGCGCTGCTTCTACTGGTTGTGGGCCTGTTGACGATGGGTACCGCCGCTGCCGCGGCTTTCCATCGGATCACCGGCGGCGACGGCATCGACCCGCGGCTCAGGTCGTACTCGATGAGCACGACCTGAGCCGGTGAGCAAGAAGTTGACTGCGACTCAGTAGTCGAAGTCGGTCGAACCGGTGAGGGTGTTGTAGTTGATGTAGACCGGGCCCAACGCAAATGGCGAGTAGCCGGTGTTCATCGACGTCGTACCGGTGACGGTCGGAGTGTTGGTGCTCGTCGTCTTGTACGAGTACAACAAGGTTCCGTCGGAGGCGTAGATCGAGACCGTGGTGCCGGCCGTCAAGTACTGGTCGCCACTCGAATCGGCCGCCGTCACCGAGCTGCCCGCGACTGTGGCCGGAATGGTTCCGTAAACGCCGCCGGTGTCGATCAAGAGGTTGATCGGCGTCTTGGTGGTACCGCCGTTGATCGAGACGTATCCGGCGACATTAGGTGATCCCGAGACCGACTTCACCACGGGCAGCGGGTTCAGGCCGAAGATCAGCGTCTTGGTCTGCTCGTTGACGAAGACGCCGCTGCCGAGGGCGCCCGGCAGCGATGCGGTCACGATCGATCCACCGGGGCCGACCGCGTTGGTGCCGATACCGAGCACGCCCACCACACCGTCGGCCGAGATGTAGTTCAGGAAGTTGGTGGTGGAGGTGCCGGTCTGGACGAGGTTGACGGTGACGGATCCGGTCTTGATGCCGCTGCCGAAGCTGACCGAGGTGTTGTACTGGTCGTACGTGTAGGTCAGGGCGGCGCTGCCGACGCCGGTGCCGAAGCCGCTGGTTCCGGTGCCGACCGACGTGCCCAGCGTGTTCTGACTGCCGACGTACTTCGTCGGGATCACCAGGCCGGAGGATCCGGTGTCGACGAGCACCTTGACCATCGGGCCACCGTTGATCGAGATCTTCACGATCGGCTCGGTGCCCAGGTACATGGACAGTGGCACCCCTGCGTACACCCGGGCGTCGACTGCGGCCGCGGAGGCCTGCGTCTTCAGCGCCTTGATGTTGGTCCATTGCGCAGCGAGATTGAGCGCGCCCACTGCGTTGTTGGTGAGCGCCTCGTTGGCCGTCAGCTTGTTCAGGTTCGCCGTCGTCGGATTCGCGGCGTAGGCCGCCATCAGCGTGGCCTGGTTGGCCTGGTACTTGTTCAGGTCTTTCAGTGCCACCGACAGCGCGTAGCCCGAGAAGCCGTTGGTCCACTGGGCGAACCAGTTGCTCTTTGTCGCTGCCGCGTAGGCGGCCTGTGCCGCCTGAACCTCGGTGATGGCTTGCAGTGTCGTGTCGCCGGTGGTGGACGGCGTGGTCTGCCAGGGCGGCCCGGCAGCGGCGGAGGTCGCCAAGGCACTGGACGCGCTGGACAGCTTGGTCAGCGTGTACCGGGTATTGGTGAGGTCCTTGGTCAGCGTCAGCGAGGTGTCATGCGCCGCCTTGGTCAGCGTGGTCTCGGTGTCCCGAGCCGCGACCGTCAGCGCCTGCCCGATCGCGGCGAGGGCCGACAGCACCCCGGAGACGTCGGCGTTGCGGGCAGGTGTGGTTACCTTTCCGGCGCCGGCTCCGGTCGTCACCGATGACCCGCTGGTGGCCGCGAAGGTGGCGGTGGCGGCGGCCGGCGCGGCGGTGTGGGTCGACGGGGTTGTCGATGGGGTGTTCGGCTGGGCCGAGGAACCCGACGCTGACGTGGCCGCTGCGGGGGAAACCGAAGTGGACGCGGCGGTGCTGGGCTTGGCGGCCTTGGCGTGCTTGGGCGCCGAGGAGTCCGCAGTCGCGGCCGACGCGGTAGCCGCGGCAGCCTTCTGGCCGGCGTCGGTATCGGCGTGAGAGTTGTTGTTGCGCTGGGGGTTCGGGCTCTTGGTCTTCTTGTCGGCCTTGGCGGAGCTCGAACCGGCACTGGAACCAGCGGTCGACCCGGAACTGGTGTTGTGCGATGAATCGGAGTGCGACGAATCCGAAGCCGGCTTGGCATTGGCGGCTGCCGCGCCGCTGAGCAGGGCCGCACCCACTCCAACAGTCGTCGCGCTGGCTGCCAGCCAAGCGGACACCTTCATCGGACGAGGTTGCTTACGGTGCCGGGCCTGGGCCATTGGTGCTCCTTAAAATTAAATTCACCGAGGTGACTGTAAACGTCTTACCGCAAACATGTCGTCTGCAGGTCTCGCTTACAGATCGAAGTCAGTTTCGCCGTTGGTGGTGGTGTAGGCGATGTACATGGGATTGTTGGCAAACGGCGTATACCCGGTGTTCATCTGCTCGGACTCGGCGGCGTCCGTGGTGACGACCGGGGCGTTGGAGTTGGTGGTCTTGTAGGAGTACAGCAACGTCGTGCCGTCGGCGGCGTATACCGAGATCGTGATGCCGCCCGGGACCTGGGTTTCACCGACAGCGGTCCAGACCGTCGACGGGATTGTTCCGTACACACCGCCCGAGTCGATCAGCAGATTGATCAGCGAGGAGACCTGGAGCACCGGGACCTTGACGACTCCGCTGACATTCGGCGAACCGGAAACGGCCACCCGTACCGGCCGGGGATTCGGGCCGAATTGGAGTACACCGGCCGCTTCGTTGATGAAGATGCCGTCGCGGAGTTCGCCGGGCAGGGCGGTGGTCACCAGTGACGGACCCGGTCCGACGGAGTTCGCGCCGATGCCGAGCACGCCGACCACCCCGTCGGCTGCGATGTATTTCTCATACGCAGCCTGCGTTGCCGGCGTGACCACGTCGACGGTGGTCAGGCCGGTGGCGATGCCGTTGCCGAAGCTCACCGTGGTGTTGTAGACGTTGTAGCTGTACGTCAGACCGCCGCTGTAGCCGCTGGTACCGCTGCCGACGGCGGCGCCCAGCCCGCCCTGGCCGACGCTGGCAGTGTTGAGCACCAGCCCCGAAGAACCCGTATCGACGAGCACCTTGACCATCGGACCGCCGTTGACCGAGATCTCGACGATCGGTTCGGTGCCCTGGTACATCGACAGCGGGACCGATGCGTACACCCGCCCGTCCTGGGCGGCTTGGTTGATCAGAGTGCTGGCCGACGAGTCCGTCACGGTCAGGGACTGGGCGGCCAGCAGTGCGGTGCGGGCGATGCCAGGCAGGGACTCGTTCACATTCAACGACACCTGCGCCACGAAGCCGAGCAGGCCGGTCGAGTTCTTCGCGTAGTACGCCAGGGCTCCGGCGTTGGTGCTCTGCCAGGTGCTCAGTGCCCATCTCGCCACGGACAGGAGGACCTGGGGCACGACGTTGTTGCCGACAGCCGTCTGGGCCTGGGCGATCTCCTGCAGGGCGAGAGTCACCGAGGCCCCCGGAGTAGCGGTCTTGCCGGCCAGCCACGTGGTGTTGGTCTGGGCGGCCGCGATGGCGGCCGAGTTCGGATTGCCGCTGTTGATCGGGGTGCTCGCTAGTTGGCTGACGGCAGCCAGCACGGACAGCGCGCCGGATGTACTCGCGGCGCCACTCGGGGCGGCCGCCGCCGTACCGGTCGAGGACTGCGACGTGGTGGTGTGCCGGGTGGTCTTCTCGATGGCTGCCGACGCCGGGCCGGCAACAGGTGGCGCGGCCGGGGCCGGGCTGGATTCGGTTGCTGCAGCCGCGGCCGCCGCATGCTCTGCGGCGATGGGCTCGGATTGGGGCTTTGGCTTGGTGGCCGTGGGCTTGGCGCTCGTGGGGGATGCGTCGGTGGAAACGGCGGCGGTGGGTTTGGCGACGCGGGGGTGAGACTTGCTGCGCGCGGTCTTGATGGGCGAGTTTTTACCAGGCGAACCGGTGCTCTTGTCCGCGCCGGCATGGGCATCGCTGTTGGAGGCATGACCGGTGCCGCCGCCGGGTTGGGCCTGGGCGAGCGCCGCGCCGCCGAGCAGTGCCGCGCCGATCCCGACGGTCGCCGCACCGGCTCCCAGCCAGGCTGAAACCGCTATGTCCTGACGCCGCCTACGACGGTGTGCACCGGCCATTCTGTGCTCCTCAAGGCTGACCGCAGCACTGTCCGGCTCCAGGCACGGCGGCTGCGGCGGTCGCGTGGCGCAACCCGAAGAGAATATTTACGCATATGAAAGCTTGCTGTGTCTGCAAAACGGGGCGCATTCTTGATAACCGTCACCCGCTATTCACCTTTGCTGATCGCGGTTGGGGAACTGCTCGCACCGCGGCCCATTGGCTTTCTTCACGTACTTTTCCGCTCGCTGTGAAGCTGTCGCAACGGTCAGGGCGCTTGCCTTGGTTGGTTTTTCGGGCAGGAGGCGGCGCGCGCCGGAGTCGGCAGTCGGGTAACGATGACCGGCGGGAACTGACCTGGCGCAAATGGCTTTAGGCCTGGCTACCGGCAGGTCGATCGGCCCGTCGTCGGCTAGGGCCTAGTAGTCGAAATCTGTTGTGCCATTGGCGGTGCTGTACGAGATGTACATGACGTTGTTCTTGAAGGGCACCGCACCGCTGTTCGTCGGGTCGCCCTCGGTGGTGTCGATCGTTGGGGCGTTGGTCGAGTTGGTGGTGTAGGAGTACAGCACTTCGCCGGAGGAGTTGTCGACCGTGATCTTGATGCCGTTGTCGATCGTGTAGGTGCCGGCGGTATCGGTGTACTGGCCGCTGCTGAGATCGCTCAACGGAATGGTGCCGTAGACGCCGCCGGAGTCGAGCAGCAAGTCGCTGGTGTTCGTGGTGTTGGTGGCGCTGGGGCTGCCGCCGCTGACGGTCACGGTGGCCGAGGTGTTGGGTGAGCCGGAGGTCGATGCGCGGACGGGCAGGGTGTTGGGACCGAACACCAGTGTTCCGTCGGCCTCGTCGATCTCCACGCCGTCCTTGAGTTCGCCGGGCAGGTCCGAGGTGATGATGCTCGGGCCGGGACCGACCGCGTTCGATCCGATGCCGAGCACACCGACCACACCGTCGGCCGAGATGAAGCTCTCGAAAGCGCTCGTCGACGATCCGGCCTGGACGACGTCGACGGTGGCGTTGCTCGCGACGACACCACTGCCGAGGTTGACCGTGGTACCGCCCAACTCGCTGTAGGTGTAGGTCAGCCCGCCGCTGTAGGCGCTGGTTCCGGTGGTGAGGCCGGTCAGGTCGACGGTCCCGGTACCGACGTATTCCTCGGGGATCACCAGGCCGGACGAGCCGGTGTCGACCAGAACTTTCTCTTCCGGGCCGCCGTCAACCGAGATCTCGATGATGGGTTCGGTGCCTTCGTACATGGTCAGCGGGACGTATCCGTACACCCGGCCGTCCTGCGTGGCCTGGGAGACGATGGCGTTCGCGGCTGCGGCGGCGCTGGATGCGCCGACCAATCCCATTGCTGGAGTGATGGTTTCGAAGGTACCCATCATGTCCTGGGCGATCGAGGGGAGCATCTCGTCGGCGTTGAGCAGCAGCTTGGTCGCCCAACCGACGAGCGTGTTCTCGGTGTTGGCGTACAGGCTCAGCATGCCGGGGTTGGTGGCCTGCCATTCGCTCAGTGCCCACTTGGCGACAGCCAGCCAGGTTTCCGGGGCCAGCGATGCGATGCCGGCCAGGATGTTGCCCTTGCCCCAGGTGTCGGCGCTCAGCGTCCCCTGGGCCTGCGAGATCTCCGACAGTGCGGTGCTCACCGACGAGCCGACGGTGGCGCCGTCGCCGAGCTGCAACTCACCGCTGGTGGACGAGCTGCTGGCGCTGGCGGCGGCGCCGGTGGCCTTGTTGACCAGCGACTCGACGTCGGCGGACACGGTGTTGAGGTCCTTCGAGAGCGTTTCGCTGGTGTTCTGGATCGCGGTCTTGAACGTCGACTCGGTGTCCCTGGCAGCCACGCTGAGGGCTTGGCCCATGGCGGCGAACACCGACAGCAGCGCCGAGACCCCTGGGCTGTTCGATGCGGACGAGGCCACCGCGCCCGCGGAGGTGGCAGCGGCAGGTGTCTGGGCGGTGGCCGCAGCGGCAGTCGGTGTCGTGGAGACGGCGGCGGCCGCGGCGCTGGTTGGGGTAGTGCTTGCGATAGCGGGGGAGGGCTTCTGCTCGTGACGTTTGGCCGAGTCCGGCGAAGTGTTGGGCTGGGGCGTGGCGGCCGCCGCGACCTGCTGGATATGCGCAGGCAGTCCCGATGCCGGTGCCGCGGCGTCGTGTTGATGCGACTTGTGGGATGTTGTCGCCGAACTCTTGTTGCTGGTGGCAGCAGAACTGCCGGCGGCGCTCTTGCTGCTGTCGGTGTGGTGCGTCGCTTGCGAAGTGTCCGAGGAAGGGTGGGCGCTGGCTACGGCGGCGCCGCTGATTAGCGCCGCGCCCACCCCGACGGTTGTCGCGCCGGCCTTCAGCAAGGTCGAAACCGTCAACATGCGACGTGGTTTGTGATGCTGTCCGCCAGCCATGTGGAACTCCTCGGATGTAGCCGCTGCCTGACCCCTTGAGCCGGAGCCCGAAGTACTTTCCCTGACGACATCACTCAGGCAGCACTATTTAGGCACAAGTTGAGGAGTTTGGTAGGCCCACGGACCTGGCTTGCAGGTGATTCCCAGCGGCTCTGGATGTATGGGTGTTCTTTATCGAATTCCTATGCAGGAGCTGTCATTCCGGCACTGTTGTCGGATGGGTTGGAGCTGGATTCAAACCAACGCTGTCATCGGACGGAGATCGCCGGTCGGGCCTCGCGCGCGATCTGTTCGGCATCGTACGTGTTCAAATGCAATCCGTCGTAGATCTCGACGATCCGTGCGGCCTGCGGACCCGGTGCCAAATCCATTGAACGATAAAGTAACCCGGCCTCCCTGGCGCCGTCGCGGACTTGACGATTCCGATTGATGCGCAGCGCGTCGTAACGCCGCAGTCGTTCCGGAATATCTACGCGCGCAGCATCTTCCAGTAGTACGGCCAGGGTGATGGCGTCTTCGACGGCCTGGTTGGCGCCCTGACCCAGGTGCGGGGTGACGGCGTGCGCGGAATCGCCCAGCAGTGTCATGTGATCGGTCGACCAGCTCGGCAACGGCTCGCGGTCGTAGATGCCCCAGCGAAATGTGGAGTCCATAGCGCTGATCACTCGCTGCACCGTGGGCGCCCAGCCGTCGTAGGCAGCGGCGAATGTCGCGATATCGCCGGGGGCACTCCAGGATTCCTCGACATCCAGATCGGTCGGGACGAACGCGACCACGTTGAGCAGCGCGCCGTCGGATACCGGAAACGTCAGGAAACTCTGTCCGGGCCCCACCCACATCGACATCCGTCGCATGTCGTAGATGCCGGCCAGCCGCTCGGCCGGGATCAGCCCTCGATAGGCCATGATGCCTTCGCTGACGGGTGCGCTCTTGGCGCCGACCAGACCCTGCACCACCGAGTGGATGCCATCCGCGCCTACCAGAAGGTCGGCTCGGGCACGAGAGCCGTCGGCGAGCTCGATCTGCACGCCGTCCGCGTTCTCGGTGGCTCCGACGATGCCGCGGCCGAGCTGTACGGTGCCCGAGGGCAGGGCGTCGAAGAGCAGCCGTTGGAACTGAGCTCGGTGCAGCGGGTACGTGTGGTCGGCCGGGTACGGCGCCTGCCATCCCGCGAGCGGCTCGTCCTGCCGGGTCTGCATGGTCCAGCCGGAGATCTTGCCGGCGATCGTGGCAAGCTCGTCACGCAGGCCGAGCCGTTGGTAGATCCGCTCGGCGTTGGCCCCGATCACGACGCCGGCGCCCAATTCCTTGAGTTCGTGTGCCTTCTCGTACACGGTGACGCTGGCGCCGTGCTGTTGCAGTGCGATGGCGGCGGTCAGCCCGCCGATGCCCGCTCCGGCGATGGCGATCTTCAATCCGGTCATTGTCCCAACCTTTCTTGGTAGTTGCAGACACCAGGGTTGTCCGTTCGCCGGGGGCCAACCAGGACGCGGTTTTCCTGGGAGTGCCGCACCCTGGCTCTACGATGTCGCTGTGGCCGTCAACGGGCTGGGTGAGTTCCTGCGCGCGCACCGCGAAGCGGTGCAGCCCACCGGTGATCGGCGGCGCAGTCGAACCCCGGGTTTGCGTCGTGAAGAAGTGGCGGTGCGCGCGGCGATCAGCACCGACTATTACACCCGGCTGGAACAAGGGCGCGAACGTAATCCGTCGCCGCAGGTGCTCGATGCGTTGGCGGCCGCTCTCGAGCTCTCACCGGCCGAAGCGAGCTACCTGTACAGCCTGGCGGGGCCGCTCACGGGTGCCCCGGCCGACGTGCCGCCCAATGAGTTCCTGGTGTTGGCGATGCAATCCTGGTCATACGGACCGGCCTACATCGTGAACCACCGCAGCGACGTACTGGCGGTAAACGCGTTGGCCCAAGACATCTTTCGACAATTCGAGGTTGCGGACAACATCCTGCGGATGCTGTTCCTCGATCCGGCGGCCAAGCTGCGTTGGGTCGATTGGGAGGCGTTCGCGACGTTCTTCGTCGGTGGTATCCGCCGGATCATCGGACCGGTCATGGACGCTGCCACCACGGCACTGATTGCCGAGGTATCCGCCGCCAGTTCGGAATTCGGGCCGATGTGGGACAGACAGGCAATGGATGTCCCCGACCAGAAAGCCAAGACCTTCCGCCACGAGGATCTCGGCGACCTGAAGCTCGATTTCGAGTTGTTGAAGGCTTACGACACCCCGAGCCAGGTGCTGGTGGTGCACCGGATGGCCGGGGTGTCGTGAGGACCGGTAAGTCGGCTGCCGGCGACCGCCTCGGCGTTACCGGTCCGCCGGCGCGTAGAGCCCGATGGTCTGCGTCTTGCCCTTGAGTGGGACGGACGGCCGGGCGACTGTGCGAGCGCGAGTCGAGGGGCTCAGTAGGGCACGGGTATTGGCGCTGAGCAGGATAGTGTCGCCGGTCTGACGGGTCGCCGACTCCACACGAGCTGCGACATTGACTGGATCGCCGATGACGGTGAAGTCGAATCGTCCTGCACCGCCGAGGTTTCCGGCCACCACCGGGCCCGAGTTCAGGCCGATCCCGACGTCGGGATCATCGCGACGGTTGTGCAGTGTGGCGGCGATGTCCAGTGCCGCGGCCAGGGCACGATCGGCGTGGTCGGTGCACCGTTGCGGCACACCGAAAACCGCGAGCAGACCGTCGCCGATGAACTTGTCGACGTGCCCACCGTGCGCTGCGATGATCGGCACCACGGTGGCGAACAACCGGTTGAGCATGGCGATCACCTCCCGCGCGGAGCGCTGTTCGGAGTACCCGGTGAAGCCACGGACATCCATGAACAGCGCCGTGATCTCGACTTCCACGCCCTCGGTCAGTTGGTCGCCCGCGCTGGCCAGGATGTGGTCGACGATCGTCGGGTCGACGTAGGTGCCAAAGGCGGCGCGGATCCGTTCCCGCTCCTGGAGGCCGTCGATCATCGAGTTGAACGACACTGCCAGTGAACCGATCTCGTCGGAGCTGGTGACAGGAATCTGAACGGCCAGATCACCCTCGCCGACACGGCCGGCGGCACGGATCAGATCGCGCACCGGCTCGGTGACCGAGCGGGTGGCCAGCAGCAGGAGCGGTCCGGTGATGCTGATCGATATTGCTATCGACAAGCCGATGCCGATGGCCAACGATGGAATGGTGTGCGGCCCGACGACGCCGGCTACCAGGGTGCCGGCGATGACCGCGATCATCGGGATGGTGGCGAACATCCGATAGGCCAGGCTGATGGGCACTCGCACCGGCTGATTGAAATCTTTGACGTGCGTGCTGATGTCGGCCAGCACCGGCCGCATGAGCTGCTCGGTGACCAGGGATCGCAGCATGAGTCCGTAGAACCTGAACAGCATGGCACCAGGGATGAACAGCAACAGGGCCGCGGCCGGAAGGTGCTGCAACCGCATCAACACGGCGATCCAAGACAAGTTCAAGGCGGCCACCAGCGTCAGTGCCACTGGGCGCAGGACCGGGGCCAGGGGGACTTCGGCGGCGGTCCGCCACATCTCGGCGGCGTCGCACCGGTCGGTGTCGTCGAACCATTGCTCCAGAGCCTGCAACTTCGGCGCTATCGCCTGGTATGCCAGCAGGTCGTCGATCAGATAGATGGCCAGCGCGATGGCTGTCAGGATCAGCACTTCGGAGCGGGTCAGGCCGGGTGTGAACAGACGGATCAATTGCGGGCCGACCACCGCCAGCAGCACAGAAAACACCGTGTAGAAGAGCAGCAATTCACGACGGAGCAACCGGATGCCGCCACGGGTGTACGGGACGATCATGAGCCGAAGGATGAACAGATTCGTGGGCGGCTCGACAGTGCTCACGACATTTCCCGATCAGGCCCGCTGTACTGCCGCGTTGCGCATAGGCGCCATCCTGCCGCGAGTGTGCGAGGTTGTGGGCGACACGCCGTAAGTCCGAGCATTTCTGCATCGCCGTCCGAGTGCGCATCAGCTGTGCGCACCCGGACTGACGCGGCTCCGTCCGCTCAGACCAGCGAGCGCAGTTCCTCGATCAGCTTGACCCGCTCGGCGGTGTCGGCGCCGAACGGGACCACGTTGAGGACCGTCACGCCCGCCTCGCGGAAGGCAGCGATCCGCTCCTTGACGAACTCCCGGCTGCCGATCAACGACATATCCCGAACCAGGTCATCCGGAACGACTTTCGCCGCGCCGTCCTTGTCGCCCGCCAGGTACAGCTCCTGGATCCGGTCGGCTTCGGCGCCATAGCCGTACTTGGTGGCGACGTTGTGGTAGAAGTTCTTGCCCTTGGCGCCCATACCGCCGATGTACAGCGCCACATGGGGTTTGATGAACTCCCGCATGTGCTCGACGTTGTCGCCGATGGCCAGCGCAGGTCCGGCGTAGATATCCATCGGGGGCAACGACGCATCGCGTCTGGCGTATCCGGCTGCCAGGGCGTCGCCCCAGACGTCGTTGGCCTTCTCGGGTACGTAGAAGATCGGCTGCCAACCCTCGGCGATCTCGGCGGCCAGTTCCACGTTCTTGGGTCCGAGCGCGGCCAGGAGGACCGGAATGCGTTCACGCAGAGGGTGATTGATCAGCTTCAGTGGCTTGCCCAGGCCGGTGCCCTGTCCGGCCGGAAGTGGGATGGTGTAGTTCTTGCCCTGGTATTCCAGCCGCTCGCGGCGCCACACCTGGCGGCAGATCTCGACGACCTCGCGGGTGCGTCCGATCGGGTTGTCGTAGGGCACTCCGTGGAAGCCCTCGATGACCTGGGGCCCGGAGGCTCCCAGTCCGAGGATGTACCGGCCGTCGGACACGTAGTCCAGGCCGGCCGCCGTCATCGCGGTCAACGTGGGCGTGCGGGTATAGAGCTGCAGGATGCCCGATGCCAGCTGCACGCGCGAGGTCATGGCGGCCAGGTAGCCCAACGCGCTGATCGCGTCGAACGAATAGGCTTCGGGGACGAAAACGACGTCCAGCCCGGCCTTTTCGAGGTCGGCGACCTCCGCGGCGACCTCTTTGAAACCGCCGGCGTAGTTGATGCCCAGACCGATCTTCATGGTCACTTCACCTGTCCGGCGATCGCTTCGGCGGCCTCGGCCTGAATCTGTGGGAACTGGGCGGCCATGGCCTCGGACAGTGCCTGGGCGCCCGACAGCGGACGGACCATCACCATGAAGTCGTCGATCAGACCATCGGAGTCGACGTGGATGAAGTCGCAGCCGGTGATCTTCTTGCCGGCCACGTAGGTCTCGAATACCAGTGCACTGTTGCCGTTTTCGGGGTCGTTGATCTCGCGGATGTAGCGGAAGTCCTCGAAGACCCGCATGACACCGCGCAGGATCGCGGCGGTGATGGGCTTGCCAGGGTAGGGCTTGAACGCCACCGGGCTGGTGAAAACCACGTCCTCGGCAAGACAGGCCGCCATGGCCGCGGTGTCTTGGGCCTCGACGGCCTTACGGAATGCGTGCATCGCGGGACCTAACATAGTCAACTAGGTGAATGGGTAGTGCCGACGCTAGCGCCCGACTCAAGATATGTCCATATGTGACTAATCACTTTGTTGACTATAGGATCGCGGGATGGCTCTACGCGATGCCGTCATGGCGGCCCTCCTCGACAGCGAGGCGTCGGGCTATGACCTCGCCAAAGGGTTCGATGGATCCGTCGCGAACTACTGGGCGGCCACGCCCCAGCAGTTGTATCGCGAACTCGACCGACTGGCCGCCGAGGGATTGATCGTCGCGCGGGTGGTCGAACAGGAGCGGCGCCCCAACAAGCGCGTCTACAACCTGACCGACGAAGGGCGCGCCGCCGTCCGAGATTTCACCGAGGCGCCGCCCCGGCCTTCAGTCATGCGGGACGAGTTATTGGTGAAGGTGGCAGCAGTCGAAGGCGGCAGTCCCGACTCGGTGTGCGCGGCCATCGATGAGCAAGTCCGGCGGTCGACGGACAAACTCGAACGCTACGAACGGCTGCGGGCTCGCCTCCTCGACGGCCGCAGCGAAGAGGAGTTCCTTGCCGATGCGCCGCGGGTGGGCCCGTATCTGACGCTGCTGCGCGGTATCTCCTTCGAGGAGGAGAACATTCGCTGGGGGCGCCGGGCATCGGCGGCGATCACCGCGCGGACGCACCGGCGTCCCTGACTTGGTTATCGGCACGCCGTGGACAAGCACTCCTGCGTATCGGTCCACGCCGGATAGTCGGTGTACCCGACCGGTCCGGGCGTGTAGTGCGACGACCCATCGGACTGTGCCAGCTGAGCGCCTATCGAAAAGCGTTCAGGCAGATCAGGATTGGCGATGAAAGGGCGGCCGAAAGCCACCAGGTCGACCGCCCGGGTTGATAGCAGTCGATTACCGCGGTCCTGGGTCATGCCGACGTTGGCGATCAGCGTGCCCCGATACAGCTTCCGGAAGTGCTCGAACATACCGTCGCCCGCAAGCCCGGCCAACGGGCCTGCGCTGAGGTCGGCCATCGCGCCCATCAACAACCAGTGCGCCAGCCGATAGTCGTTCAGCCGGGACGCGATGTACTCACTGCTCGCCAATGTGTCCGCAGTGGAGACGAATTCGCCACGCTCTGCCCACGCCGGCCCGGCCTTCACGCCGACCCGTCCGATGTCGACCTGCGCGCCCACGGCATCGAGGATCTCGAAGAGTATCCGAGCCCGGTTCGTAATCGACCCGCCGTACGCATCGGTGCGGGTGTTGGTCCGGGGGTTGAGGAACTGGCCGATGAGGTAGTTGAAGCCGGCCTGCACCTGTACGCCGTCGAATCCGGCGCGCTTGGCATTCGCCGCCGCGGCGGCGAAATCGGAAACAGTGGCGCGAATATCGGCCGACGTCATGGCCTGCGGTGTCACCGTCGGTTGGCTGCCCGATGGGGTGGGTGAGCTCAGCCCGGGATTGACTGCCGACGGTGCCAATGGCGCTCGGCCATCGAAGAAATCGGGATGTGACGCCGATCCGGTGTGCCACAGCTGGGCGAAGATGACACCGCCGGCTTCATGCACGGCCTCGGTGACCGTCGACCACGCGCGCACCTGGTCATCGGTGAAAAGCCCTGGCACGTCGTGCCATCCGACAGCATCACGGCTGACCCAGATGCCCTCACTGATGATCAGCCCGGCCGAGGCACGTTGGGCGTAGTAGCGGGCGTGCAGTTCGGTCGGTTCCAGTACCGGATTGGTGGCTCGGCTGCGGGTCAGCGGCGCCATCACCACACGGTTGGCGAGCTGCAGATCGCCCATGCGGTAGGGCTCGAGCAATGGCTGGCTCATGTTCATGCCTCCTGCGGGAACTGTGAGTGGGCGGCCAGAAAGAGCGTGTAGGGGTTGCCGCGGCCGGGGAAGGCGGCGGTCATGGCATCGATCACCGCGCCGGGCGAGGTCGATTCGGCGACCGCAGCTTCGAAAGCCTTGATGTATTCGCGTGATTCGGCGAGCTGCCGGACCGCGTCGTTGTCCGGGGCGGAAGGATCCTGATGGCCGGCGATGATGGTGGTGGGGTGCAACTCGGCCACTGCATCGATGGTGCGCAGCCAGGCGTGCCGGCTTTGGGGTGTGGAGTTCCACAGCCACATGTGGATGCCGTTGTACACCGCGTCGCCCGCCACCACGAGCTCGAGTTCCGGGACATGTACCACCGTGCCGAGCGTGCCGTCGGCATCGCCCACGGCCAGGAGCCGTACCGCGTGGCCCTCGAGCTCGATCACCGCCGGACCGATGCGGGGGATGGCCGCGCGGCGATCGAACCGGTCACCGAACCAGTCGAGCCAGTTCTGCAGAACCGGTGGCTCCAGGTGTGCTGCGGCTTCCTCGATGACTGCCTCGTCGAGCGCAACCAGCTGCGCATCCGGGAACGCTGCCAGCACCGGGCCCGCGCCGAAGAAATGATCGCCGTGACCGTGGGTGATCACGACGTGGGTGACGTTCTTGCCGAGCCCGCGGATCCACGAGACCAGTTGGTGGCCTTCATCGATGGTCATCAACGCATCGATCAGGACAGCCTCGCGATCGCCGGAGACCAGGGTGGCCGTGGACGCAGGCCACGTCGCGGGAGCCGGGCCATCCCAGCCGGGCCCGCTGTTCACCGGCAGGTAGCCGCTGTTGAAGACATTCACCGAGAGAGTCATGGTCAGGACCAACTGCTCGACCGGGCGAGTTTGTGCCCGGATTCGGGCCGGCAGGGTGACCGCGATGGTCCTGGTATTCGCGGGGACAGACTGAGCCCTGGGGTCGGCGGATGGCGGGACGCTGCCAGTTCGTCACCACGGCCTCTTAGGGTTGTACGAACAGCGCGAACGGAAGGACCGTTGATGACCACTCGATTCCGCCCGACACCCGTGGTGGTGGCCCTCGCGGCGGTGCTGGCGCTGTCGGGTTGCACACAGGTCGTCAACGGTGCAGGGCAACGGGTGTCGAATGCCTCGGCTGGTCTGTCGGCCTGCACCAAGGTCGACGCTCCGTTGAAAGACGTCAACACGCACAGCACCACGGAGCCGAAGCTTCGGGTGCCGCAACCAACCGACTGGGAGACGGTCCCGAAGATGACCCGGGGACTCATTCGGTTCGTCATGACGAACCCTCGCTTGACGGGCAACATGTTCGCCTCCAATGTCGTTGTCACACTGGAGAAAACGAACTATTTCGACGCGCAGACGATCTTCGCCGACCAGCGCAAGCTGTTGATCAGACGCGGCAAGGTCTCCGGACTCAACTCGCAGCTGTCCACGGTATGCGGATTGCCGGCCGATCTGATCAGCTTCCGCGGGCCGCGCATGCTGGGCCGGGGGCAACGCGCGGTGACGACCCTGGCCGTCGTGGCCCCGGTGGGGAACAAGCAATACCTGGTGACGGCGACGGCGCAGACGGCAGATCCCGACAATGCGGTCTATCGCAAGGACATCAAGACGATTTTCGACGGTTTGCAGGTGTCGGCTCCCAGCACGTGAGCCAGCTCTAGGATCGCGTGATGACCACACATCGGGGCGTGCGCTCCGTCGGCGCACTGCTGCTGGTCGCGACGACGTTGTGCGGGTGCAGCTCGAATGTGATCGCGGGCGAGGCGACCGCCGTCGACGCCCGACCGGCACCCGGCGGAGGCGTCGGCACCCCGACCGCATGCGCCCACGTCGACGCCCAACTGGCCGACATCCCGTCGCAGAACGATGCCGAACCGCAGCTGCGCGTGCCGCAGCCCGCCGGCTGGGTGCGCGACGACACGTTGGACAGTGCACTGATCCGCTACCGGATGGTCAACAATGCGCTGGCGGCGAACGCGTTTCCGGCGAATATCGTTGTGGCCCTTATTCATATCAAGCCGATCGAACCGCAGGGCGAGTTCGACAAGCAAGAGCAGAGCCTGCGCGCTCTGCCGAGTACCACGAATCTGGTGACCAGCAGGGGCAAACAGTGCGGGCTGCCCGCGGCGACGCTGACGTTCAATCAGCCGGCGGTGATGCCCGGTGGCCAGCTACGCCAGTCGAAGGTGCGATCCATGGTCGTCGGCACCGGCGGCCAGGAGTATCTGGTGACCGCGACGGTGCAGAGCGCAGCTCCCGACAACCCGACCTACCAGCAAGATGCGCAGCTCATGCTCGATGGGTTGCAGGTGTCGACGCCGGGGTTGTGAACCCGCGCAGTTCCTCATCACCCGGACCGGCAAATTTGGCACACTGAAGATCATGCGAATCATCCGGACGGTTGTGGTGCCAGCGGCTGTGTTGATGGCGGTCGGGTCGCTGGCCGTTCCGACGGCGTGGGCCGATGACCCAGCCGGGCCATACGTCGTCACCTGGAGCGATGGAACCCCGCCCACCACATGGACTTTCACTCCGTGTGGTGACGGCTGCCTGCACGTGGTGGGCAGCAAGGGCTGGAAGACCGATGCGCACCTGATCGACGGGCAATGGGTGATGAATCCGGTGCAGAATGTCGTCAAGTGCACCAACGGTCGGAGCAAATCGATGACTGCCAAGGCGTCGTTCGACCCGGCGACCCTGGCCGGCACCGGCACGCTCACCTACAGCGTCGGATGCCCGGGTGATCCGCAGGGCGGCAAGACCCTGCAGTTCACTCTCGCTCCTGCTCCACCGCCGGCCCCGAACGCCTGACGCGCACACCGTGGTGTTTGCCAGGGCGATGAACGTCCCTGGTCGGTATTGCTGACTCATCTAACCAATCCGTTGACTCAGCAAACATACTGTGGGTACTGTTGGTGACAGTACATCCGTTGGCGACCGTTGTGCATTGCCGCAGGCTGAGGGGAAGCTGCGGAGTAATCCCAGTTAAGGATGGCACTTCCGATCGCCTCTAACAGGGGAGCGGCGATGACGTCGGTATGTGCAAAGACAACTGCAGCTAACTATCAAAAATCGGCTATCGCTGTAATGGCGGCTCTGGCGACTGTCGGAGCGAGCGCGGTCGTGGTTAGCCCGATCCATTCGGGCAGCCTGCCTGGGGCGACCACCGTCCAGATCAGGCTGACGACGGCCGAGTCGGCGTTCCAGACCGCGGTCAGTCAGTTCGAGCAGGCCGCGGCCAATGCCGCCAATCCCGCGATGTGGGTGGCTGACATCGGAAAAATTGTGGCCGCCGTAGGCACCGACCTGAATACGTTTGTCGGATCGGTCGCCTTCCACACCATCATGCAGCCGATCATTTGGCCGGCCATGCTCATCACCGAGAACCTCCAGGGAATGATCCAAGAGCCGTCGATCATTCCGGGCGTCCTGCAGAACTACTTCACCACCCTGATTGCCGCTGTCGGGGGAGGGGCCACCGGTGTCGTCCAGGACGTGGTGACGCTGGTCAAAAGCCTGCTGTCGCTGGGTTCGGTGATCGCAACGCCCGCGGCGGCGCTGAAGCCGGCGGCCACGTCGAACGTGGTCGCCAATGCCGCGGCCATCACGCCGTCGTCGATCATCACGCAGATCGTCGACTTCGTGAACTCGGCGTTGAACTCGGCGCTGAACACCTTCCAGGTAGTCCGAACCAATGCCGACCTCGGGCTCATCGCCGTCGACGGTGGGCTCTACCAGGGCGCGACGACGGCCGGTACGACGGTCACCAACTCCCTGACCAAACTGCTGGGGCCGGTGGCCGGCGCTCAGCCGGTCAAAGCGGTTCTCACCGCGGTGAATACGTTCTTCGAGAACGTGGTGGTGCCGCCCACCGGTCTGGAGGGCCTCAGCGGTGCATTCGGACTTCCGCCTCTGGCGATTCCGATCAACCTCTTCCGGATGGCCACGGCGCCGGTCAATGCGCTGTCGCTGGCGGTGCAGGCCTTCGTCGCAAGCTTGCAGGGTAAGTCGGCAACCTCGTCGGCTGCGGTGAAGAACTCCATTGCCGCGGTACCCAAGACGAATCCCAAGAACACCACGTTGACGCTCAAGCCGCCGGCGTCGACGCCGGACAACTCCAAGCCAGTTGGCAAGACAACGAAGTCGAACAAGCCCGTCAAGGCCGACACTTCGGACGCCAAGACCGATTCGAAGACCAACGGCAGCAAGGGATCCCACGACACCCATGCAGCGCGCCACCCCGCGGCGGGAACCGGTCACGCCGGCGGCCACGGCAGCAAGTAGGGCCGTTAGGTGTTGGGCCGTTGGTCGACTGCCTGCGTTGTCGGAGTGCCGCCGATGAAGCTGTCCCAACGCTGACGCACCGGGCCCCACCTGTCGTCGATGGCGGCCGCCCGCTGCCGGGCCCGTTCCAGCTTCTCCGGGGAGTACCGCTTGCGCGCCCACGGCGAGGTCGGACGCGCAAGCCGGATCGCGCCGAACCAGGTGACCGGGCCGAAGAACAGTCCGATCAGCGCCGTCGGGTACTTGCCCTTCAGTGCGGTGATCACCACAAACGCCAGGTGGATGCCGAGCCAGGTTGTCGCGACGACCCGGGCCGCCGTCGATACGTCGGCCAGGCGATCCAGCTTGACCGGTGAGATACCCACGGCGGCCAGTCCCACACAGCCCGCCGCCAGCGTCACCACGTTCAGTGAGAGCTGGCCTTCCTGCGACCAGTACACGTCCTGTAGCCGGAACAACATGGCGAACTCGTCGAGCACCAACGAGGCACCGATGCCGACGAAGACACCGGACACGTAGATCCACACGGTCTGCGGTGGTGACCCGACGGCCATGAACGCACCCAGGATCAGGATCAGCACACCCGGGGTGGAGTGGTGCATATGTACGCCACCGTTGTCGATGTCGTGAAACGGCCCTTTGCCGGCCCGGATCATCCGGGTGATGGTCCGGGTAGAGATGAAGGTCACGATGAACGCGGTGAAACTGAGCAGCAGCGGGCCTTTGTAGCCGTATACGACCTCGTCGTGCCACCAGATGTTGAGCCAACTCATGAAGCGATGCTAGGTGCGTGATCGGGTACGGTCGGCCGCTCGCAGAACTCTCACAGTACGCAGACAGCCGACCTTGCCCAAGCGCCTGAGGCAGGTGGGGTCTACCAGTTAGGTTGGGGCGACAAGGTTTGACGAGACGTCCTGTAGGAGGGTCATGCTGCGCCGTGTCGCGAGGTTCTCAGTTGCGCTGACCGCCGTTGCGGCTGTGGCCGCGTGCGGTGGGCACCCGCAATCCAGCCCGTCGTCACCCGGGGGCAGTACCACGACAACGACGACCCAAAAGCCCCCGCCGCCGATCATTGATCCGGCGCATCTGCAGCCCGGCAAGTATCCGACCACACCGCGCCCTGCGTTGGGCCCGGCAGGCGATCCGGCGCTCGGCGCCACGATCGACGCGCACCGGTTGGCCGGGTACGTGGCAGGACCGTGGGCGGTGGATTCGAAGCTGACACAACCATTTATGTCGCCGGTCCTGGTCATCGACAAGGCCGATGTGCTCGGCCAGTTGGGCCCGGGTGCGGTGGCTGACGCAGCTGGTCGGCACAACTTCGTCGATGGTTTCGCCTCGACCAGGGATTCTGCCGACAAAGTGGTTCTGGTCAACGCGGTCCTGCAGTTCGCCGGTCCGGATGACGCAACCAAAGCGGCCGCCGACATGAACACCGCGGCGACGGCGACCCAGATCAGGGGAGGCGTGCCGAAACCCGTTGCCGTACCTGGTCATCCGGAAACCCTGGCCTCGACCTATCAGGTCGAGGCGGGCGGGGAGCAACGAGCCAGCATCAGGTCATTCACCGCACACGGTCCGCTGGTGCTGATGCAGTTCGCCCAAGATCCTCGTGGTTTGGATCCGACGAATGCCTTGGTGGCCAAGAGTATTGACACACAGCTACCGCTCTTGGACGGATTCAAGCCGGTTGACCCGGGGGCGCTGGCGCAGGTTCCGATCGATCCGACCGGGCTGCTTGCCATGACGCTGCTGACCGACGCCAGCTCGCCGACGAAGAACGCCGTCTACTCCGGCGACGGGGCCCTGCATTTTCAGGTCGACCCGATCGCATCGGCCAAGACCTTCAAGGACAACGGGATCACCGAAGTGGCCCTGGGCGTGACCAACGTGTTCCAGGCCAAGGATCCGTGGTCCGCGGTCGACGTGGTCAACACCTTCGCCAAGGAGGTCGGTGCGGGTGCGCAACCGGCCGACGCGGTGCCCGGCCTGCCGCTGAGCAAGTGCGTGTCGATGGCAGAGGGCAAGCAGTCCTACTGTGTTGCACCGGCGGGCAATTACGCGATTGAGGCGCACGGCAAAGATCTGCAGGATGTGCACGAACAGGTTGCCGCGCAATACATTCTGTTGACCGCCAAGCGCTAGCTGCGGGCTGAACCCGACAGCTGCTGGCCGTTGGCGGCCTGCAGGACGCAGATCACGGTGCTGGGCAACGTCGTGTAGCCGGTACGGTCCATGTTGGAGTCGATGAGGTAGGTCGAGGTGTAGCGCCCATGCTGGTGGGTGTATTGCGCCAGCCCGTCGGCGCAGCGTCCGTCGGCGACACCGGCGATGGCGTCGTTGACGGCAACGTTGGTGCGTAGGAACACCTCGGCGGCATGCGGTACCTGGCAATCGGTCAGCTGAACCTCGACGATGCTGGGGTCGCTGGGCGGCGGTCCGACGAGGCAGTCACCGACCTTCAGGTCGACCCACTTGGCCTGTCGGAACATCGTCGGAGGAAGCGGGATGAGCGGAATCGGTTTGGGGCCCGGGGAACTGGTGTCTGGGATGGTGCTCTCCGGGGTCGACGACGTCGTGATACCGGAGGCCGTCGGCGTCGGTTGGGTGGATCCGCACGAGCTGAGCAGCAAGGCTGCGGCTGACCCGATGATGATGGGAGCTAACCGTTGCATACCCCTAAGGATAGGTGGTTTGGGCTGCGCGCTACATCTTCCGTAGCGGCCGAGATAGGGACTGTCTACTGCGTCATCTTTGGTAGATGTCCGACAACACCCGGGTGAGCGCACCGGCCGGATCAGGGGGCATCGCCTCGGTCCGCCATGCGATGAAGGCATCGGGCCGCATCAGTAGGGCGCCGTCCGACCCGAGGCTGGTTGCGGCCGCCCAGCGATCCGCTGGAATCACATGCACAGCAACCTCTTTGGGAGCAGAATTGGCCCAACGTCCGGTGGCGTCGGCGGTCAGCAGGGCAAAGCCGGGGCCGGCAAGGTCGAGAGTGGATAGCCCGCCCTGCAGCCAGACGTGCGGTACCCGCGTGCCGGGCTGCCCACGCAGTTCGGACACCAGCTCGGGGAGTTCTCCGGTGGGCGGGTCATCGGAAATGACTGCCGCCGAACGGTATCGATAGCCGGCAAGCATGGCGAACAAAGGCTGTTCCTCATCGGCCTCGAGCCCGGTGTACGAGCCGATGTCCAGGAAGGCCAGTGGCGGTCCGGCCAATGACTGCCGGCAGCTGAATGCCCCGATCGGATGGCGCTCGTCGTGATAGGTGTCCAGTAATGCCGAGCCGGCTTGCCCCTGCAGCACCGCGGCCAGTTTCCAGGCCAGGTTGTCCGCGCTCTGGATGGCCACGTTGGCACCTCCGGCTTTGAAGGGCGGCATGGCATGGGCGGCGTCGCCGACGAAGAAGGTTCGGTCGTGCCGGAACGTTTCGGTGACGCGCTCATACGGCTGCCACGACGTGATCTCGATGATCTCGATGTCGATTGGTTCGCCCACCGCGGCGAGCAGTAATTCGCGGCACCGCCCTTCGGTGAACTCATCGACAGACTGTCCGCGCTGTGGAAAATAGGTGGTGACAAACACGCACAGGTCGCCGTCGGCGGGCACGAAAATCCCGTCCACCGCAGCATTTTTCACCTGCACGCTCGATCCGTCGCCCAGGTGCGGGACGAACTGCAGCCAGGGACCGCGGAAGTAGACGAACACCACGTAGATCGGGAGGGCATCGCACCCGGTGGTGCCGATGCCGAGGCTCTTGCGGATCGGACTGTGCACACCATCGGCGGCTACGAGGTAGTCGGCGTGCACTGCGGTGCTCTGCCCGGACTCGCTGTCCCGCAGCACCGCGTCCACCCCGTCAGCGTCCTGCCGCACTGCCACCAGTTCGGTGCCGTACCTGACCTGGCTGCCGTAGTTTCTGATGTGCCGCAACAGCATCGGCTCCAGTCTGCTCTGCGGGCAATACTGAACCACCGGCTCCGGGCTCAGGCCGTCGAGCCCGCCGAAGACCGCCTTGATATCGAGGGCCGGCAATTCTTCGGCGCTGTTGAGCGTCGGTTTGCAGATCATGTCCGGCAAGTCGGCACCGACGGCGTGAATCTCGTCGGACAGACCCAGCCCACGCAGTATTTCCAGCGATCGGAAGCTCAGATTGCGGGCCTTGGGATAGCGGAAGACTTCCCGGCGCTTCTCCACTACCAGTGACTTGACGCCGTGCTTGGACAGCACGGCTGCGGCCGTCAGTCCGGCGGCACCCGCGCCCACGATCAGCACCGGAGTATCCATGACTCCTCCAATTGAACGGAACTAATAAGTTCCGTTCAACGGTCGCACGATCTCGGCGACGATGCAAGGCCTGGATTACCGAGGGGCGGTCGCGAGCGGCAACACGAGGTCATCCAGCACCCGCCGCACGTAGATCCGGTCGACCGGTCGGCCCGAGATCATGCGCAGAACGTTGAGCCCGAGGACGGCATCGGGCACCAGTGACAGATCGAGTTCGGACGAGATCTCGCCGCGAGCGACCGCGCGATCCAACACAGATCGCAGCACCTGACGCGGCACGCTCAGCACCAGGTCGTCGAGCGCGGCGGACAGCACCGGATCGCGCATGGCCGCGGTGGCCACCCCGATCACCACGCGAAACATGTTGAGCTCATTGTCGTTGTAGTCGCGCACCGCTTCCACCAGCGCGTCCAGGTCGCCGCGCAAGGAGCCGGTGTCAGGGGTAGTCGACGGGCCCAGTGAGCGTCGCCAGTGCGCGATGGCTTCGGCGACCACTTCGCCCTTGGACGACCACCGCCGGTAGATCGCGGCCTTTCCGACACCGGCGCGGGCCGCCAGATCATCCATGGTCATCCGGTCGTAGCCCAGCTCGGCAACCGCTGCCAGCGCCGCGTCCAGGATGGCACCCTCCAGGGACGGGTCCCAACGACCCGCGGCGCGCTTAGGTCCTCGACCGGTCGGCATGGTGACTCCTGCAAGAGCGGAACAATTCGGTTCCGTAACTGTACTGGTGCCGAGCGGGGGAACGGCGGATACCATCGCGGTAACAGCGACACCAGGAGGCCGGCATGTCCGAATACACCGTCGGTGACTACCTGCTGGATCGGTTGGCCGAACTCGGTGTCACTGAAATATTCGGAGTGCCAGGCGATTTCAACTTGGAATTACTCGACCACGTGATTGCCCATCCGGATATTCGCTGGGTTGGCAGCGCCAACGAGCTCAATGCCGGTTACGCCGCCGACGGATATGGCCGTCTGCGGGGGATGGCTGCCCTGATCACCACCTTCGGCGTCGGTGAGTTGTCCGCAACCAACGCCATTGCCGGCAGCTATGCCGAACATGTCCCGGTGGTGCACGTCGTCGGAGCCCCATCGATGGACACCCAGGGCGCACGGCGCGTCGTGCACCACTCCCTGGGCGACGGCGACTTCGAGCACTTCCTTCGCATCGCTCGCGAAATCACCTGCGCTCAAGCGAAACTGGTACCGGCCACCGCGACCCGGGAGATCGACCGAGTGCTCTCGGAGGTCAGGGAACGCAAACTACCCGGCTACCTGATGCTGGCCACCGACGTGGCCCGCTTTCCCGTCGAGCCGCCGACCGTGCCGCTGCCGCGGTACGCCAGCGGCACCAGCCCCCGCGCACTGGCGCTGTTCACCGAGGCTGCCGCGCGATTGATCGGTACCCACCAATTGACCGTCCTGGCAGACCTTTTGGTGCACCGATTGGAGGCCGTTCCCGAGCTTGAGGCGCTACTGGCCGCCGATGTGGTGCCACACGCGACCTTGATGTGGGGCAAGAGCCTGGTCGACGAAAGTGCACAGGAGTTCCTGGGTATCTACGCGGGGGCCTCCAGCGATGAGTCAGTCCGCCGGGCCATCGAGGAGGCGCCGGTTCTGGTCACTGCGGGCGTGCAGTTCACCGACATGGTCAGTGCGTCGTTCACCCAGCAGATCGACCCGGCGCGCACCATCGACATCGGCGCGAACCAGAGCGTCGTGGCCGGGGAGGTCTTTGCGCCCCTTGATATGTCGGCGGCGCTGGTCGCCTTGACCGGCATCCTCTCGGCGCGATCCACCCGGTCTGCCGCAGTCCCGCAGCCCGCCCCCGTGCCGCCCGGCCCCGCCGGTGATCCCGGCCAACCGCTCACTCAGAAGGCCCTGTGGGACAAGGTGTGTGGGGCATTGACACCGGGCAACATCGTGCTCGCCGAGCAAGGCACGTCCTACTACGGCATGGCCCGACACCGGTTGCCGGCCGGGGTGACGTTCATCGGCCAGCCGTTGTGGGCGTCCATCGGGTACACCTTGCCGGCGGCGCTGGGAGCCGGCTTGGCGCACCGGGACCGACGGCCGGTGCTGTTGATCGGCGATGGCGCCGCTCAGTTGACCATCCAGGAACTTGGCCAGTTCGGAAGGGAAGGTGTGCCCGCTGTGGTGATTCTGGTGAACAACGACGGCTACACCGTCGAACGTGCCATCCACGGGCCGACCGCACCGTACAACGACATCGTCGGCTGGCAGTGGCGGGACGTCCCCGCCGTCCTCGGCGTGCGAAACCCGTTGTCCTACCGCGCGACAACCGGCGGCGAGCTGGATACCGCGCTGGCCGAAGCGGCCGCGCATCCGGACGACATGGTGTTCATCGAAGCCGTGGTGACGGCATTGGACGTGCCGCCATTGTTGGAGGAACTCGCCGAGGCGATCGCGAAGGCGAACGCGAACCAGGTCACCTAGCGCCGAGGTATGCATCGGCCCAGGCGCCGATGATCCGGCCGGCTCGTTTGGCCTGCCCCGGGCCGGTGAGCAGATGCTCCGATCCCTCCAACGACACGAAACTCCTTGGGTGCCGGGCGGTCACGAAGATCTGGCTGGCGTTCTCGATGCCCACCGTGTTGTCGGTGGGGGAGTGCAGGATCAGCAGTGGCAGTTTGAGGCTGTGGATCTTGTCGTGCAGCTTGGCCGCCCGGACGTCCTCGACGAAGTCCCGTTTGAGGGTGAGTTCGCGCCCGCCGACCATCCATTGAGCACTGCCATTGGCCATCACACAATCGAGAACGTCGTCGTACTGTTTCTCGACGTGCGACGGGTCGATGGGCGCACCGACGGTCACCACTGCACGCACTCCCGGTGCCTGGCGGGCGCCGGCGAGCACCGAGGCGCCGCCGAACGAGTGACCTACCAACAGAGCCGGCGGAGTGCCGCGCTCGGCCATGAACTTGCACGCCTCGATGACGTCATTGGTCTTGTGGGTGAACGAGCCGTCGCCCCAGTGGCCTTCCGAGTCGCCCAGCCCGATGGCATCGAAGCGCAGCATCCCGATGCCGTCGGCGGCAAGTTGTTTGCAGATGCGTGCGGCGGCGGGGGAGTCCTTCCCCAGAGTGAATCCGTGTGAGAAGACTCCCCATCCGCGCGGGATCCCCTCGGGCAGATCGATGAGCCCAGCCAGCATGGGCCCGGTGGAACTGGGGAACCTGACGCGTTCTGCCATGGGGGAGGTTTATCACGCGGACCTAGTTCGGTGACGTGGATGTGGCGGCATTGTTGCCAGAGTCGCTGGGTAGGGTGTGTTTCACGGGAAACAACGACCTGCGGGTCGCGGCGGCCAGCGACGCCCGCTACACCCGACCGCTGTCGTGAGATCCGGAGCAGATACGTGACCCTCAGTACCATCGCATTCGAGCTGGTTCCTACCAATATCGAACGCGGTCCGCAGTACGCCATCGAAGAGGCGCACAAGGTGCTGGCCAAGGCCGCCGAGGTCGGTATCGAGGGACGTATCGGGCACGTGATGATCCCCGGCATGATCGAAGAGGACGGTGACCGTCCCGTCGAGATGAAGCCCAAGATGGACGTCCTCGACTTCTGGACGCTGATCAAGCCAGAGCTGCCGGGCATGCGCGGCCTGTGCACCCAGGTGACCTCGTTCCTGGATCAGGATGCGCTGGGGGAACGGCTGGGCGTGCTGCAGGCCGCCGACTTCGATGGCATCGCCTTTGTCGGTGTCCCGCGCACCATGAACGACGGTGAGGGCGCCGGCGTCGCACCGACCGATGCGTTGACCATCTACGCCGACCAGGTACCCAACCGCGGCGTCATCCTGATCCCTACCCGCGAGGGTGAACAGGGCCGGTTCAATTTCAAGTGCAACCAGCGCGCCACCTACGGCATGACCCAACTGCTGTACTCGGACGCGATCGTGGATTTTCTCGCCGAGTTCGCCAAGACCAGCGACCACCGGCCCGAGATTCTGCTGTCCTTCGGTTTCGTCCCGAAGATCGAGTCCACGGTCGGGCTGATCAACTGGCTGATCCAAGACCCGGGCAATCCGTTGGTCGCCGCTGAGCAGGAGTTCGTTTCGCGGTTGGCTGCGTTGGAACCCATCAAGAAGCGTGCGCTGATGCTGGACTTGTACAAGCGGGTCATCGACGGGGTCGGCGAATTGGGTTTTCCGCTGAGCATTCATCTGGAAGCGGCCTACGGGGTGTCCAAGCCGGCGTTCGAGACGTTCGCCGAGATGCTGGCCTACTGGGCACCGGATCGCGGCTGACCCAGTTCCCTGGGTTGGCCGGCGTGCGGATCGACGGTCAGGGCACGCAGGGTCTCGGCCGGCCGGGCTACCGGATCGGGAGGCGACGTGGGCAGGTGCGCCGGCAGTATGCGGCGCCGTTCGACAGGGCCACTGCTGTTGGGGTTCGGTGTGTCGGCTGTCCTGTGGCACATGCGATTTGGAGTGGCCAACCTTCCTTGACCGTTAGGCGAGCCGCGTCGCTGCAGTGACCGAAGCGGCCGGACTGTGGCCGCGAGAGGGGTTGGTCCCGCGCTACCCAGCGATGGCATCGAGCATGTGCTTGAAGCGTTGGCGATCAGCGGCCGGAAGAGCAGCCAACACCGTGGCCTCGGCATGGAGGGCCGCCGGCTCGATGGCGTCGAGAAGTCTCCGCCCAGCGGTGGTGATTTCTGTCGGAAGCGTGCGTCCCTGTGCGGCTGATGCAGGCCGTTCGACCAGCTGTGACGACTGAAGGGCTTTGAGGGTGGCGTTCATCGTTTGGGGGCTGACTTCGAACAATCGCGCGAGGTCGGCATTCGTCAGTCCTGGCGTATCTCGCAGGAGCTTCAGGCACACGAACTCGCTTAGCGTCAGGTCGAACGGTCTGAGCGCGGCAGCCATCGCAGCCCTGAGCTTGGCGCTTACCCGGTAGAGCAATGGTCCAAGCAGCTCGGTTTTATTCGCCACGCATATCAGGTTCCCATATATTCGGAATCCTGATATAACCGGTCTATGGCTGACGCACACAACTTCGACTTCGACCCGATATATCGCGGCGCTGTGACCGAGTTCGGCGCCGGCCGACCCGGCTGGAGCCTCGACAAACCCCAACCCGACATCGCCGCGCTCATCGACGCCGGCTTGGTGGTCGGGGACGTCCTCGACGCCGGGTGCGGTGAAGCTGCGTTGTCCCTCGACTTGGCCGGCCGCGGCTATCGCACCGTGGGCATCGACTTGTCGCCAACCGCGATCGATCTCGCCATCAGCCAGGCACGCTCACGTGGCCTGACGACCGCTCAGTTCGCCGTCGCCGACATCACCACACTGCACGGCTACGACGGGCGCTTCGACACCATAATCGACAGTGCCCTATTCCATTCGATGCCCATCGCTCGCCGCGAAGGCTACGTCGCATCGATGGCCAGGGCTGCCGCACCGGGGGCACGCTTCTACGTACTGGCCTTTGATCGCAGCGCTATGCCAGATGCTCCCAAGGCCTCGGTTGCTCCCGTCAGCGCGGACGAACTCGCCGAGACCGTCGCCCGAGGCTGGGTTATCGACGATGTCCGGCCCGCTCGCCATCACTGCCGATTGCCCGACGCGCTTCCCGCGCACTTCGCTTCGATTGACTTCCGAGACGAACCCGACGGACTGAAATCCGTTGCCGCCTGGCTGCTCTCTGCCCACCGCCCGCAGTAATCACTCACGTAACGAACGCGTGACCTCTCACACCTAGTGGTCGATGTGATAGCCGCCATAACCAAACCCGATAGCCGCCGGATTGAATTTCCGGCGCCCTGCGGTTGCAGCCTACGACGGCCGAATGGTCGCCTTCGGACAGCAATGAAGGGCAACGACGATGAAGACAGTGAACGGGTCTCTGCGGCAGACGATGGGTCGTTTCGTGATGGCGGGCGGACTGGCAGCAGTGGCGCTGGTGTCTCCGGTCGTCTGGTCGATCAGCTCCAGTTCCGAGGTGGCGTCATCGGTCAACGGAACGGTGCTCAAAGCGGACAGCGGGTTGAGCCAGCTGCAATGGATCTACAGCACGCAACCGCGCGTGCAGGTGCCGCACGTCGACACCTCTGTGCACCAGAGCCGCTGACGACGCGCTGAACCCACCCGGCATTTTCTTGATGCCAAGGGCCCATGTCAGCGGTGGGCGCCGACCCGGCCGGCAGCGGCGCGGGCGTTGCTTGAATTGGACTTGGCGCTGCTCATGGTGGGGAAACCGCCTTCGGCGCGATGCAGAGTGCTTCCCCAGCCGGCGGCTGGATCGGTGCACCACGGCGGTACCTGACCGTTCTTGGCGCGCTTGCATTTGTCGTGACCGCCGCCTCCGGCCGGAGCTCCCGATGTCGGATCGCCGGCGGCCGGATTGGCCACGGCGCCCCCGGTGCCACTGGCCGGCGGCGTAGCGGCGGCGCCGCGGCTGTGCTGAGGGTGTGCTGAATCCTGTTGCGCATGAGCTGAACTCGTCACGCTGTGATGGTGGGCGTTGTCGCTGTGCGGGGATCCATGCGCTGCGGCGGGAGCGGCCAATACGACAGAGAGGGCGGCGAGCCCAATGGCGCCTGCTGCGATGACCCTGCCGAAGTAGTGGTGACGTTGGCCTCCATCCGCTGCGCTTGCGCCGCGGTGCGCGATCGGGTCGATATCGCGCTGGTCGTTGGTTGCGAGTGTGGTGCCCATGTCACTGCCTTTCGTTCGATACTTGTCCGAACAGGTAAATGCTAAAAGCTATTCCAACAGGCACTTCAAAGGCAGTTTGATCAGCTAAGCTGATTGAACAACTACCGAGGAAGGGGTGTAGTGATGGCCAAAGAGGGTGCAGATCGGCAGTTGACGGATGCCGAGAGCGCATTGTCGAGCGTGGCGCTGCGAGGCCCAGTCAGCCATGCAGTCTTTCGAGTGGCACGCCTGTCGCGAATGATCATCGCGAATCTGCTCCGCCCCTTCGGGCTGTACCCGGGGCAGGAGTTGGTGATGATGTATCTCTGGGATCTCGGTCCACTCCGGCAGGCCGACCTGGTGCGGCTCACCAGTTCGGATGCCGCCACCATGACCCGCATGATCCAACGCTTGGAGCATGCGGGGTTCGTTCGCCGTTCTCCGAGCCTGGAGGACAAGCGCGCCCATCTGGTCGAAGCCACCCCGGCCAGTCGTGGATTGCGTCAGCAGCTGGAGGACGTCTGGAGTCAGATGGAGGAGATGACCGTCGGTGGGCTGAACGATCAGGACCGCGCAACCGTTCTCCGCGTCGTCGAGGGTCTCGAAAAACGGTTGGATGCCGCGATTCAGTGACCCGGCCGCGAACTCCTTACCCGGTGATGTCGCGGCCGATCAGGTGGCGGGCGATGACCCACTGCAGCACTTCGTTGGCGCCCTCGAATATTTCGAGGATCTTGGCGTCGCGGTAGATCTCCTCCAGTCGGTAGGTCTCCCCGGTGGCGGAGACTTGCCGGGCGAATCCATAGCCGCCATAAATCTGCAGGGCGTCGCGAGCCAGGTCGTTGGCCAGGCGGGTGGCATAGGACTTCGCCATGGACGCCTCAGGCTCGCCCGAGCGATCGCCGCGGTCGAGCCGGACCGCGGCCTTTTGGTACATCGCGCGCGCGGCTTCCAACTCGGTGGCACGCTCGGCCAATTTGTATTGCCAGTACTGCATTTCGCCGAGCTTGCGGCCGAATAGCTCGCGACTACGTAGCCGCGAGACCGCGAGATCCAAGGCGGCCTGGGCGACGCCGACGCCTGCTGCCGCGATGCCGACGCGACCGGCGGCCAATGACGCCAGGCCAGTGGCAAGGCCCCGGCCGGGATCGCCGAGCGCCTGGTCTGCCGGCACTGCGACGTTGTCGAAAACGATGTCGGCCGTGATCTGGCCGCGGTGACCCATTTTGAGATCCGGTTGGCCGACATGCACTCCCGGGGAGTGCATGTCGACAAGAAGCATGGTTGCGTTGTTGGTATCGCCGTCGCGACACAGCACGCAGACCCAGTCGGCCACAATCGAATTGGTGATCCAGCGTTTACGGCCGCTGACGACGAACCCGTCAGCGGTTCGGGTGGCGACCGTCGTCAACGCAGTCGGGGTCAGATCGCTTGATGCGTTGGGCTCGGTAGTTGCGAATGCGAAAACCAAATCGCCGCCGATCAGCCCGGGGAGGACTCGCTCGCGGACATGCGGTTGGGCGAACGATAGTGCCCTGGCATTGAGGATGCACTGCCCATCGAACACGCCGGCCAAACTGGAGCTTTCGTACGCGATCTCCTCGGTGACGATGCAGGTGGCCAGCATCGGGTGCGCCAGCCCCGCGCCGAACGGGCGCTCGAACGGCACCGCGAAACACCCCGCGGCGGCAAGGCCTTTGAACGCGCTCCACGGGAACGACTCGACCGACTCCTCGCGTTGGGCGATCTCGCGCGCCACCGGAGCAAGGTGGTTTGCGACGGCCTCACGGGCCATCGCGCGGATGTGCTGCACGTCGTCGGGCAGAAAGACGTCGTGCCACATGCGATCAGCGGTCCGACTGACGGGTTCGGTGTCCATGCCTGTCCTCCTGCGGTCGTTGCGCCAGAGCGTAGGCAAGTCAAGATAAACTAGTCAACTCTGACTAGTTTATCTTCTGAGTGACACTCGACGGCCAGGGGTGACTCGCCTACCGAAAGGGCCACGTGCCATGACGCAACCTCGTCGCGCGCAACGCCGCGGCATTGCGGTGCAGGAACGCATCTTGGATGCCGCGGTCCGAGCACTCGTGGAGCATGGTTATGCCGGCACCTCGACTCTGCGTATCCAGCAGATGGCTGAGGTCAGCAGGGGCAGCCTGTTGCACCAATTCCCCTCCCGCGACGCCCTGCTCGTCGCAGCGGTGCAACACCTTGCCGAAGCGCGATTCAACGAGATGGGCACGCGGACCAGGTGGCCGGTCGATCCCCATGAGCGAATTCGTGCGGCTGTGGCATCGATGTGGTCGACGTACCAGCAGGACTACTTCTGGGCCGCCACCGAATTGTGGCTTGCGGCAAGGCACAACGCCGACCTGTGCGCCAGTCTCGAGCGACAGGAGCGTGTTCTCTACCGTCAGGTGCGGGCAGTGACCGACGCCATGTTCGGCGAGCCGCTCAATCAACATCCCGACTATGCCCGCGTTCGTGAAACGCTCAACACCAGCATGCGCGGCGTCGCGCTCACGTATGCATTCGATCGTCGTAATGCGTTGCGCGACCCGCATATCGCGGACTGGGTTGCTCTGGCGACAGGAGTGCTGCTGGGGGCGAGATGACAGCGCGATACCGGCCCGGCGACAGCACAAACCGGAGCAGTTCTAAGGCAATCAAGACGCTGCGCCGTCGTCAGGGTCGTCCTGGTGGCCGGGAACCGTCATGTACGACGCCATGAGTGCGGCAAGCTCGTCGAGAAATTCGTCGTGATCGATCGAGGGACGGTCGAGCACGTACCGGATGGTCAGGTGCTCGACCGCACGGACTGCGATCCAGACCCTGGTGCCGGCGTGATGGATCGGTTGAGAGCGCAGCCGCAGATGGGCAATGGCGAGCTCGCCGACACGCTGCTCAAAATCGGCGATCTTGTTGCCCATGCCGAGCCGGGGGGTGTGTTCGATCATCGCGCGGAGCAACTCGGGTTGGTCGTTCATCGCATCGAGCAGGATTGCGAGGACGTCGCGTAGCGTGCGGATGTCCTCGGGCCGCCCGACCTGCTCCACCAGACGAGTGGTCACTGTGCGCACAATGCGGTCGGTGTAGTCGTCGACTATCGCCACGATGACCGCGTCCTTGTTGGGAAAGTACTGGTACAGCGACCCTGGGCTGATACCGGCCGTCTCCGCGATGCGGTTCGTCGTGGTGCCGTCGTATCCGCGCGCGATCAGCACCTGCCGTCCGGCGTCGAGGATGCGTTCAACCATCAAACGCGAGCGTTCCTGCCGCGGCGCGCGGCGGGGAACCCCTGAAGTGCTGCTCATCGGGCCGTCACGAGACGAATTGTATGCGAGTAAAAGCTCGTGTCAGCATTCGAGCATGGATTCCTCGACTCAAGAACAGCGTCGTTCTGCTGATCCCGGCGCACCGGCCGGCGGCCACCCGTACGACTACTACTGGCGGCCGGGTATGGCTTTGCGGCCAGCGCCTGCCCGCCTGCGGTTCGAGCCGATCTGGACGCGTACGCGCAGACAACAAGTGTCGCCTTGGATGGAATTCAGCGACGTGCCGAAGGCGACCCCATGGACCGACCTATTCGTCGACCACCTCTGGCAGGGCGACGAGTTGATGGATGCCGTCGTCGTGCGGTTCCGCGAGATCGGGATGGCGCAGGGACGGGCGCTGCTGGAACGGGCGCTCGACCACGGCATCGGGTCGGTGCCCAATCCGCCGCAAGAACTGGTCGCACTGTTCGAACACCTCGATCACCCGCCGCACTGGTACGACTCGCAGAAGTGGGAGCGGGGCCGACAGTTGTGGAACAACGCCTCCCTGGCCGGCAAATTGGGCATGGTTGTGGGGGACACCTTCGGAACGTTTGTTGGCGACGAGGTTGCCTACGCCACCGGACAAACCGGTCGATTCGTCAACGACTTCTACCGCCGCAACCTGGAAACGGCGGCCTGGTTTCGCAACATGACTTACCGCAATGCCTTGGGGCGTTTCGCCGATCCGTTCAAAGACACCGTCCGGGTGCGGCTCATGCACGCGCAGGTGCGTGCCGGATTGCGCCGCTCGTGGGGTGACGATCAGTTCGCCCACCACGGCAACCCGATTTCCAACGCGATGATGATGAACGCGGCAATCACCTTCGGGCTGCAGCCGCTGCTGATCGACCACGCACACGGACGTCGTTGCAGCCGTGCCGATCTGGACGCGGCGCTGATGTATTGGTCATATATCGCCTATGTGTTCGGTGTCGCTGAAGAGCTCATCCCGAAGAACGTCGCGGAAGCACTGGAGGCGATGGACTTCGTTGTCGCCTACGCGGGCGGGCCCTCTGAGTGGACCGAAACCATGATCGGAGCGGCGGCCGACGGACCCTTGCGCTCGGGTTGGTTGACGCGCGCTTCCATTGGCCCGTTGCTCGGGTTGCTGGTCTACTACGGCGGCGAGGACATCACGCGCGCCATGGTTCGCGGCACCGGCCTTGCCGGCATCAACTTCAGGCCGTGGACCAACGTCACCGCTGTGCTCGTCCACACCAACATCGGCTTCCGTCGACTGCTCGATCGCACGCCGGGAGCTGCGCGCCGTGCTGCGTCACGCGACAGCGACACCGCAATGTGGGGCGCCGCGGTGAAGATCGCCCGATTCATGGCCGCGCGCAACGGGGTCACCGGCACGCCGTATGACCATCACAATCAGACGGCCGATGTCGGCGCGGGTTGCCCGATCCCGCATGCACCGGCGACATCCGAACCGCCGGACTGACAGTGTGACGGCGTATGCCGAACCACGCGGTACACGGCCTTGGCTTGACTCCGGCACCCGATGTCGTCATCGACCAGACTTGATCTTCTTGTGCCGCACGGCAATCTCGGCCCAGTGATTCAGGCTCCCATGGATGCGTCGATCGCCTGGGTGATGAGTTTGACTGCATCATTGCGCCCGACTGAGGCCAGCAGTTGGGCTGCGGCCTCAATCTCTGGCCCGACCAGACATGTCGGTCCGTTGTCCAGATTCTCGAATGCCATTGCCACCACAGAATCGACCGATGCCGCGTCGTTGGGCGCAAGATCCTCGGATTCGATTACCCCTCTGCGGAATTCGAGTTTCCGCAGCGCCGGAGTGTTGGTTTTGCCGAGGATCAGTCCCAGCACGTCGACGCCATGGACATGCAGTTCGGCCCAGAGTGCCTCGGCGAATACCATGTCGAAGGCCTTGCTGGCGCCGTAGGCCACCATGTTCGGGCCGCCGGCGAACCCGGCCCCGGACCCGAAGATGACGATGGCGCCGTGGCCCCGGTCGACCATTGGTCGCCCATAGTGATGGCAGAGCTGAAGTGGAACAACGCAATTGCGTTGCACCAACGACTCGGCGTTGACCAGCGGGCTGGTCAGGAACGGTTCGAAGTTGGGGTCCGCGCCGGCGCAGTAGACCAATGAGCCGATCTGTAGGTCGGCGGTAGCCTCGATAACCCGGGCGCTGGCGCCAGGCTCAGCGAGATCGACCGACAGTGTCCGGGTTTGGACGCCGTGCTTGTCGCGGATCGCCGCCGAGACCTCGTCGAGGACGGCTTGCCGCCGGGCCAGCAACACGACGTTGACACCGCGACAGGCCAATTCGTCGGCCATCGCCGCTCCGAGTCCGTCTGAGGCCCCGGCGACCAGAGCCCACGGTCCGTACTTCGCTGCGAATTCCACAAGTCCTCCTAGATCGTGACCACGCGAACCGGAGTGAACCGGCGCTGGGCTATCCGCCAACCGTCGACCGTGCGTACCAGTACGTCGTCATAGAAGCCGACCGCATTGACGCCGGATACGTTGTCGGCGGCCATGATCAGCCCGTCGACATACGTGCGTGAGGTTGCGGTATCGCCGTCGATCGAGATCGCATGGTTGGTCAGGCGGTGCATGGTGTGCCCCGCCATGGCGTGCGCCTGATCCATGAACTCGGTGACGGCATCCACCCCATTCCAGGTGCCGATGTCGCCGTAGTCGAGCACACAGTCGGCGGTGAATGCGGTGCGGAACGTCGGCCAGTCTCGGCGGTCTATTCCGGTGGCATAGCGGATCAGCACGTCGCTGATGTCGTCACGATCGCTCATGTGCACAGTCCGTTCGGGTGAATCATGATTCGCGGTGGCCCGGCTGAGCGCCGGGCCAAATCGATGGCCTCGGGTGCCTCATCGAGGGTGACGACCTGCCCGATACTCGGCGTTGGATCCAGCTCTCCGGCGGCGATGGCGTCGAGCGTGCCGTACCAGTCCTGCGGCCAGGGGCCGCCGCCGAATTGCAGGGTCACGCCCTGGCGGGTCGCGGCGGTGATGTCGAGGGTGTCGCCGGTGTACCAGCCACCGGCGCAATAGATCCGGGTGCCCATGTCGGCGCTGTTCACCAGTTCCTGGATCAGGCCGGCCGCACCCACACACTCGAATACCACGGTGGCACCCCATAGTCCGCGGTCGGCACGTACCTGCCGAACCGCGTCCAACGGCTGGGTGCGTGTCGGGTCGACGGCGATGTGTGCACCAAATCCCGTGCGGGCCAGATCGCGCCGATCGCCCTGGTAATCAGCGACCAGGATCGGGTCGATACCGCGCCGCGCGAGAGCCGCCACGGCGGACAGACCGACTGCGCCGGCCCCGACCACGATCGGTACCTCGTCGGGTTGCACATTGGCGCTACGGACATAGAACTCGCCTACGGCAAAGGCGTCGGTCAACGCCACGGCGTCGTCGGAGACCGAAGTGGGCACTGCCCGCGCGATGGATTCGGTAACCACCGCCAATTCGGCGAAACTGCCGGGGGATTCGGGATGCTGGCCGATGATGTGTGCGCCGTCGGATCCGCCGTTTATCAGCCGGATCGGAATCGAGGTGACCCGGGTGCCCGGCGGAAACTGATCGGTACAGCCCGGGCCGTGGGCAATGACCTCGCCGACGAACTCGTGGCCGAGCACCACGTCGCGGTCGGCGTCATACAGTGAGCGGCCGGTCGGGTCGCGCAGGCTCAGTTCCGGGTAGTCCATGAAGTGAACGTCCGAGGCGCAGATCGCAGTACTGCGGATGCGCAAGAGCAATTCACCCGGCCCAGGTTGTGGGTCGGCGATTTCGCGTACGTCCAACTTGCCACCGCGGAGAACGACCGCCCGCATTGCCACCACCAATCTCGAATATTCGAGATATGATCTCGAAATAACAAAATGACTGTAAGAATCGTGGAACGAGGAGTCAAGGGTGCGCGGTGCTACATCGGCTCCGACGGAGCGAGTACTCGATGTGCTGGAACTGCTGGCCCAACCCGGCCAGGAATCAGCGCGATTCTCGGACATCGTCGGCGCACTCGAGCTCACCCAGGCGACCGCGCATGCCATCCTCAAGACCCTGTGCGACCGCGGGTGGTTGATCCGCGATTCCGTCGACAAGACCTTCGCACTCGGGCCGGTCCTCGCTGTCATCGCCGCTCGCACCGACGCGACCCGGCCGCTGGCTCATGCGGCGCGCCTCGCAGCCAAAGAGCTGTCCGAGCAATTGGGTTACCCGGCATCGGTGGTCGAAAGGGTCGACGACGAGCTGGTGATCACGGCCTTCGAGGGGGGCGGGTCAGCCGGCGTGCCGGGGGACCGGATCCGGTATGCGCCGCCGTTCGGCGTTGCCTTCGCGGCATGGGATTCAGAAGCGGGACAACGGGAGTGGATGGCTCGGGCGCCTTCGGCAGTCGACGGGCTGAGCGAGCGCCTCGAGCAGGTACTGAACCAGACCCGCCAGCGTGGCTATGACGTGGACTGGACAACCCCCGAACTGACCCGGGCCGCCCAGGTCGTCGGCACCCTACCCAGCGACGGCCTGCCCGAGCATGTACGTGGCATCACCGACCAGCTGCTGGCCGAGTTCACCACCATGGGTCTGCAGCAGTCGGGGGTGCACCCGGTGGCCACCATCGCGGCACCGGTACTCGACGAGCACCGTCGGGTGGCGCGGATCCTTGCGGTACATCCGCTGCGGCCGATGACTGCGCGCCAGGTGGAGACGGTGGGCCTGCGGGTGATGCGGGCCGCTCACCGGCTGGGCGTATGAGGCCAACCAACTATCCTCACTACGGTGTCCGATCTTGAACTGCGCGACCGCCTCGATGGTCTGACCATCCGGGACGCCGCCAGGCTGGGCCGGCAGCTGAAGAACCTGCGAGGCGACAGCCCGGAGAAGATCGCCCAGCAGATCGCCGAGGCCGAGGCGTTGGTGGCGGCGCGACTGGCTGCGGTACCTCGTATCACCTATCCGGATCTGCCGGTCACGGATCGGCGCGCCGAGATCGCCCGCGCCATCGCGGACAACCAGGTGGTGATCGTCGCGGGCGAGACCGGCTCGGGCAAGACCACCCAGCTGCCGAAGATCTGTCTGGAACTCGGCCGGGGTATCCGCGGCACCATCGGGCACACCCAGCCGCGCCGGTTGGCCGCTCGCACGGTGGCCCAGCGCATCGCCGAGGAGACCGGAACCCAACTGGGCGGGGCCATCGGCTACACAGTCCGGTTCACCGACCAAGCCAGCGACCGCACGCTGGTCAAACTGATGACGGACGGCATCCTGCTGGCAGAGATCCAGCGCGACCGCAGGCTGCTGCGGTACGACACCCTGATCCTCGACGAGGCGCATGAGCGCAGCCTCAACATCGATTTTCTGCTGGGGTATCTGCGGGAGTTGTTGCCGCGCCGCCCGGATCTGAAGGTCATCGTCACCTCGGCGACCATCGAACCGGAGCGGTTCGCTGCGCACTTCGGTGTGGATGGCCATGACGCGCCGATCGTCGAGGTGTCGGGACGCACCTATCCCGTCGAAATCCGTTACCGCCCACTGGAAGTCCCTGTCGTCGGGGATGACAGCGATGATCCCGATGATCCGGACCACGAGATCGTCCGTACCGAGATGCGTGACCCGACTGAGGCGATCGTCGATGCCGTCCGCGAGCTGGAGGCCGAACCCGACGGCGACGTATTGGTGTTCCTGTCCGGCGAACGCGAAATCCGGGATACCGCAGAGGCATTGCGCGACGCGTTTTCCGGTGACGTGTTCCCCACCGAGGTGCTACCGCTGTACGCCCGGCTGCCCACAGCCGAGCAGCAGCGGGTGTTCCAGCGCAAGGCCGGCGGTCCGCGGCGAATAGTGTTGGCCACCAATGTCGCCGAGACCTCACTGACGGTTCCGGGCATCCGGTATGTGGTGGACCCCGGCACCGCGCGCATCTCCCGCTACAGCCGGCGCACCAAGGTGCAGCGGCTCCCCATCGAACCGATCTCGCAGGCTTCGGCTGCGCAGCGGTCCGGGCGTTCCGGACGCACGGCGCCAGGCGTGTGCATCCGGCTGTACTCCGAAGAAGATTTCAACGCCCGGCCCCGATATACCGACCCGGAGATCCTGCGCACCAACCTCGGTGCGGTGATCTTGCAGATGGCCGCGTTGGGCCTCGGCGATATCGAACAATTCCCGTTTCTGGATCCACCGGAGGCCCGCAGTATTCGCGACGGCATCCAATTGCTCCAGGAATTGGGTGCTTTCGACGCGACAGGTGCCATCACCGACGTCGGCCGACGGTTGGCCAGGCTGCCGCTGGACCCGCGTATCGGCCGGATGATCCTTCAGGCCGACACCGAGGGCTGCGTCCGCGAGGTACTGGTGCTGGCCGCAGCTCTGTCGATCCCAGACCCGCGAGAACGGCCCGCCGACCGGGAAGAGGCCGCGCGGCAGAAGCATGCGCGCTTCGCCGACGAGCACTCGGACTTCGTGTCCTACCTGAACCTGTGGAACTACCTGCGCGAGCAGCGAAACGAGCTGTCCGGCAGTGCTTTCCGGCGGATGTGCCGCAACGAGTTCCTGCACTACCTGAGGATCAGGGAATGGCAGGACCTGGTCGGTCAGTTGCGCAGCATTGCCGGCGATCTGGGGATCCGTGAATCCAGCGAGCCCGCCGACGCGGCCCGGGTGCACAGCGCATTGATCTCGGGATTGCTGTCGCATGTCGGTTTGCGCGAAGGGGAGACCCGGGATTACCAAGGTGCCCGCAACTCGCGGTTCGTCTTGGCACCGGGTTCGGTTCTCACCAAGAAGCCGCCGCGCTGGATCGTGGTGGCCGACCTGGTGGAGACCAGCCGACTGTTCGGCCGGGTCGCGGCCCGCATCGAACCCGAAGCGGTCGAGCGGGTTGCCGGAGATCTGTTGCAGCGCACCTACAGTGAGCCGCATTGGGACGCCAAACGGGGCGCTGTCATGGCCTTCGAGCGGGTGACGTTGTACGGACTGCCGTTGGTGCCACGCCGGCGGATCGGCTACGGGCAGGTGGACCTGGTGGTGTCGCGCGAGCTGTTCATCCGGCACGCGCTGGTCGAAGGAGATTGGCAGACCCGGCACCACTTCTTCCGGGACAACACCCGGCTGCGCGCTGAACTCGAGGAGATAGAGGAACGCGCCCGACGTCGCGATCTGTTGGTCGGCGACGAAGAGGTGTTCGCGTTCTACGACCAGCGTGTTCCTGAAAGTGCGTTATCGGCAAGGCATTTCGATACCTGGTGGAAGAAGCAACGGCACCGGACACCGGATCTGCTGACCTTCACCCGCGACGACCTGCTGCGTACCGAGGCCTCCGAGGCGCAGCCGGACACCTGGCAGACCGGTGATCTCGAACTGCCGCTGAGCTACCGGTACGAGCCAGGTGCCGCCGATGATGGTGTGACCGTGCATGTTCCGGTCGAGGTGCTGGCCCGGCTCGGCGGAGACGGGTTTGCCTGGCAGGTGCCGGCGCTGCGCGAGGACTTGATCACGGCGCTGATCAAGTCGCTACCTAAGGACCTGCGCCGGAACTTCGTGCCCGCGCCCGACACTGCTCGCGCGCTGGTGCCGTTCATCGACCCCGGCGAGGGTGCACTGCTGGACGCGGTCCAGCGTGAACTGCACAGGAGCACAGGAATTCTGGTTCCGATCGACGCGTTCGACCTCAGCAAGGTCCCAGACCACCTGCGGGTGACCTTCGCTGTGCAGTCGGGTGGTAAAGAGGTTGCCCGCGGCAAGGACCTGGCCGCGCTGCATGAGAAACTGGCCGGCTCGGTCCGGCAGGCGGTGGCCGGCGCCGTGGCCGGCGACCTGCAGCGCACCGGCCTGCCGTCCTGGCCCGATGATCTGATCGAGTTGCCCCGCTTCGTGGAGAACACCTCGGGCGGGCACACCGTCCGAGGATTCCCGGCTCTGGTGGATACAGGTGCAGCCGTGGATATTCGAGTGTTCCCGACCCAGGCCGAACAGTCCGCTGCCATGGGCGCCGGCATGCGTCGACTGCTGCGTTTGGCGGTACCGTCGCCGGCCAAGGCGGTCGAGCGCGGTTTGAATCCCCGAACTCGATTGGCACTGTCCACCAATCCGGACGGTAGCTTGGCGGCCCTGTTGGAGGACTGCGCGGACGCCGCGGTGGCGTTACTGGCACCCAAACCGGTATGGACTGCGGCAGATTTCGGTGCGCTGCGGCAACAGGTCTCGGCCAAATTGGGGTCGAGCACCATGGATGTCGTCGGACGCGTCGAGCGCGTGCTGACCGCTGCCCACGCGGCGCAGGTCGGCCTGCCCGACAAGCCGACCGCCGCGCAGGCCGACGCCGTGGCGGACGTGCACGCACAGCTGGCGGCGTTGCTGCCCAAGGGTTTTGTGGCGGCTACCGGAGTCGCCCATCTGGCAGACCTGACCCGGTACCTCACCGCCATCGGCCGCCGGCTGGAGCGGTTGCCCCAAGGCGTGGTTGCCGACCGCGAGCGGATGGATCGGGTACATGCCGTGCAGGATGCCTACGACGAACTGCGACAGACGCTTTCACCGTTACGTGGCAAGGGTGAGGATGTCCGCGACATCGCCCGGCAGATCGAGGAGTTTCGGGTCAGTCTCTGGGCGCAGCAACTCGGCACCCCGCGGCCGGTCAGCGAGCAGCGAATCTATCGCGCCATCGACGCCATCGTCCCGTGAACTCGGCGTGTTCGGGGGTGCTTCCCCCGGAACACGCCGAAGTCGTTCAGGACGGTTGAGTGGGGGCGTCGGAGACCTTGATCAGCTGAACCTCGGGCTTGGCCGGTACCTCGTCGGTCAGAAACCAGCGGAACGCCAGGATGCCCTGCGGATAGTCCAGCGTGGTCAACGAGTTGGGGTGCGCAGTTGCCTCTTTGGACAACACCACGGTCACCGAACCGTCGGCGTTGGGCACCGCGCTGTGGCAGTTCACCGAACTGCGGGCGTCGTTGACACCCGGGGTGGCCATGAACTGGTTCCATACCACCAGATTCCAGAATCGGCAGGCCGGCGGCCGGTGGGTGATGACCAGCGCCTCGTCATCGGCCAGCGCGAAGCTGCCGTACGAATAGCAGGCATCGCGCGCCGACCAGCCGAAGTTCGCGTCCGGAACCTGATAGGGCACGGCGAATTCATTGGCCAGGTGCGCGGTGGAGTGTCCGAGCGAAGCTGCATCGTCGGGCCGGGTGCCGACCGGCATCGGCATGATGGCAAACAGCGTGCGGATCCAGTTGGCGGCGGACCTGAAGGCCGTCGCGGTGTCGACGTCGTTGTGTCGCAGTGGTTCTGGCGCATCCAGCGCCTCGATGTGCCAAGCGGCCGGCCGGCCGGTAGCGGGACTGGCCTGGTAGTCGCGGGTGAAGAAGACCGCGGCGTCAGGCAGTGGGCCGAGCTCGAAGGAGAAGTTGCCGTCGGCGTCGAATTCCAGGTCGGTGTCCCGGACGATCGCCACAACGCGATCAGACCAGGCACCGGGAGCAGGCTCGTTGTACGCGGTCAGTGACAGGTAGACGCTGTCGCCCTTGTTGCCGCTGATCCGGTAGCGCAGCAGAGAATCGACCGGGCACATGAAGTAATAGGCATCGGTGTTGTCGCCACCCCAGCGTCGATCGTGCCGGAACGGGGTGTTGACCGCGACGAACTGCGGCCGGCCGGGCTCGGGGTACAGGTAGCAGTCCAACGCCACCCCGAGGCCGGTGGCCAGCATGCGATAGCCGTCGGCGATCTGCCGGTCGTCGCTCACTGCGCGGTCGCCGTCCAGGAACGAGCGGTCGAGGTCGCGCAGAGTGTCGATGAGTTCGCGCCAGGCGGCGCCGGATTGGGTGCCGGATTCGGTCATGTGGCAATACCTTTCAGAATCAGAGTGGCGTGGCGTTCGATCCAGTCGTCGTCGAGCTCTCGGCTCAATGCCAGCGCGCCGAGCAGTGCGACGCCGGCGACCATTTCGGTCAGGTCGGCGGCCGTCACTTCTGGGTGTACCTCGCCCCGGGCCACGGCGGCGGCCAGTCGTTCGCCGAGCCCGTGAGTGAGGACGTCGGAGAATCGCTCCAGCAGTACGGCATGCAGTGTGGCGTCGTCCGCCATCTCGCCGAGTAGACCCGGCAGCGCCGCCCGGGCGGCCGCGGTGCTCAGGACGGTCACGGTGCGGCGCATCATCTCGCGGACGTCGCCATCCAGTGAGCCGGTATCCGGCAGTTCAGTGGTGGCGCTGATCGGAAAGACGGCTTCGTGCACGAGGTGTGCCTTGCTGGGCCAGCGGCGATAGATGGCCGGCTTGCTGGTTCCGGCGCGTTGCGCGATGGCGTCGACGGACAACGTTGCATACCCGGCCTCGGCGAGTAGGTCGACGGTTGCGGCTAGTACTGCGCCGTCGATGCGCCGATCGCGAGGGCGTCCAAGCTCTTTCATCATTACGAAACTCAGAGTAACATAACTCGCTGTGACTGACACCACAGATGTTGTTGAGCTCGACGATCTCGCGATGCCCACGTTCAGCCCGGATGCGCAGCCGATCCGCGACCTGTTGGAGGTGATGGCAGCCGACTGTCCGCTGGACTCTGAGATCCTGCATGCCAGAGCCAGTGCGGATACCGGCCTCGACGATTTCGGACCCGTCGACTACCGCGAGCGGTTGGACGTCTACCTCGCGGCGCTGCGGGGCATCGACACCATGAACGGACCGGGCATCGTCAACTTCCACGGACAGTTGTTGCAGCTGCTCAAGAACCGCCTGCTGATGACCGATCTGTTGAAGCGGCACCCGGAGATTCACGATGTCGAGCTGCTGCCGCCGGTCGCGATCATCGGCCTGCCACGCACCGGCACCACCCATCTGCACAACCTGCTGGCCGCCGCCGGGACATTCCGCACCCTGCCGTATTGGGAAGCGGCGGAACCATTTCCGTTGGCCGCAGAGGCCGGTATCGAGCCGGACCCGCGGATGACCCGGATGGACGTCGCGGTGAACGTGATGAACCTCGTGATGCCGCATTTCCCGCTCATGCACGAGATGACCACCGAGCACGTCCACGAAGAGATCCAGCTGCTGGCCAACGACTTCTCGACGATGTACTTCGAGACCCTCGCCGATGTACCCGCGTGGCGCGCCTATTACGAAAGTCATGACCAGTCCCCGCATTACCGGCACATGGTCACCCAGCTGAAGGCGCTGCAGTTTCTCCGCGGGGGCAGGCGCTGGCTGCTGAAGTCGCCACAGCACCTCGAACAGATACCGGTACTCAACGAGTCGTTGCCCGGCGTGGTCGGCATCTTCACCCACCGCGACCCGGTGCCGGTGGTGCTCTCGATGATCGCGATGATCACGTACTCGGCCCGGATGCACCGCAGCCCGGTCCCGGTCGAGCGGATCGCGGCCTACTGGGTCGAGCGACTGGAACAGATGCTGAGCGGGTTGATCCGGGACCGCGAGGTCATCGGGCCCGACAGATCCATCGATGTGCAATTCGAGGACTTCATGGCCGACGACCTCGGGGTCGCCGAGAAGGTATTCGACCTTGCCGGCGAACCACTTTCGGACCCGCAGCGCCGCGCCATGGCCGATTACCTGGCAGACCATAAGCGGGGCCGGTTGGGTCGCGTGGCGACTTCGTGCGAGCTCTTCGGGCTCGACCCGGACGACCTGACGCGCAGATTCGAGCCCTACGTCCAGCGGTTTCTGTCCTGAATTCGGTGCCCGCCGTGTGCCATGTCAGCGCGCTACCTAGCCGCGGCGGTGACCGAGATGACGCATTGTTTCTGAAACCATCACTGTCCGTGTGGGTATCGCGCGGCCTCTCGATCTAGTCGGTTGAACGCACCGATTCGCGTTGGTGCCGCATCATCTGCTGGTTTGCGGGTCGTGCGGGCTCGGATCGTCGGTGTTCCACAAATACCATTTGCCGTCCGCCTCTTGGGTGCAGAACCAGTATGGCCAGCGCTGATCTTGTTCCTGTAGACGAACCTTCGGGCCGTCGGCCGCGCACTCCTCTTGAGTGAAGTAGTACTCGTCGACACCGTCGGCGCCGACGACGGCGACGTCATCGGCTTGCGCTACGCCCGGGGAGCTCGCAACCAGGGTGCCCCCGGCCATCATTGCGGCGGCGATCAAATTCTTCATCATGGTAGGTCTCCTCTGCCGGCCCTGAACGTCCAACGCGCACTGAGTAATCCACAAACGGTAATCCACAAACGCTACAGAGGTAGTCCTCAGTAGCGCTTTCAGAAAGCCGATGTCGTTTACGATTTCGCTTCGCTCATGGGTTCGGGACCGTCCCGAGAGCACCGCACCAAGCTCTGGTGTTGTTGGGTGAAGCGAACAATCAGTGCAGTGTCCGGTCCAGTTCGGCCGCAAATTAGGCCTCTGCCATCCTCAGCTCGAGCACCGTTTCAAATCGTCGAGGGAATCGGCGGTCGTGTTTGTTCTGGGGTCTGACCTGTCCAGCTGCGGAAGGCACGGTGAAACGAATTGGGGTCCTCGTAGCCGAGGAGTAGTGCGATCTGGCCAATGCTGGTGTCGCCTCTTGATAGGTAGTGGTGGGCCAGTTTCTCACGTGTTTCATGCAGTACTGCCTGAAAACTGCTGTCTTCGAGTTGGAGCTGACGCTGCAGTGTCCGGGTGCTGATGGCCAATCGCCGGGCGACGGTGGTGATATCACTTTGTCCAGCTGGCAGAGTCTCAAGTAGGACCGCTCGTACCCGTTGGGCCATCGGCGAGGACTGTGTCAGCTCGGATAAACGGACACGGAGCTGCGGGGCGAAACAGGACCACATTTGGGTGTTCTCGGTGAGGAACGGCAACGTGGAGTCCTTGGCAGAGAAGACGATTGAATCCGCTGGCCCTGGTTCGATGTCGGTACCCAGGTACTCCCTGATGACTTCTGAAGTAGGTGGGGGCGCTGTTGTGCGCACCTGCAGCGGCGCGATCTGCTGCCGGGTCGCGATGCGCGCCAAGGCCACCCAGAAGAGCATCTCGGTGGTGAGCAGAACCGGTGGCGCCGGCGTTGGGGTAAGCCAGGTATAGGTCAACGTGGTGCGTTCGCTGTCTTCCTCGACCGTGATGTCGATGGGGGCAATCAAGTGTTTGAATTTCGCGATCCGGCGCGCCGCGATGTTGAGGTTGGGACTGCAGAGCGCAGCAAATATCGGCGCATCGAAGACCTCGGCGGTCAGTGCCCGGGCGACGGCGACCGGCAGTACCTCGTGGCTGCTCTCGCGTTCAAGTGCGCGCCAAAAGGCGAAATAAGGTTCGCTGGCTAGATCACTGGTGCCACGGGTGAACAAATCCGCTGGCAACTGCGCCCGCCGCAGCACGGTATCGACCGGAATGCCCAGGTCATGCAGCAGGGGCCGGATCATCGGTGAAAGCGCGAACGTCCCCGAGGCTGTACTCATCGGGACGAGTCTAGGACCTGCATTTCGCGCTGGCGCAATCCGCAAGTCGCGTGGCGCGATCTGCTAGTGACACCTGCCGCGGTCGCCACTTAGCGTTGGCCGGGCAAAGTGTCGGGCACGTCAAAGGAGAGTCAGTAGATGAAGGCCGCCGTAATCCCGGAGATCAATGGCGTGTGGGAGTTACGCGATGTGCCGACGCCGACGGCCGAGCCCGGCCAGGTGCTCATCAAGGTCCACGCGTGCGGGATCTGCTACACCGATGTGTGGACCACGCGCGGTGCCGCTGGAGACCTTTTCCCGTTGATCACCGGTCACGAGGTTGTCGGTGAGGTTGTCGAAGTGGGCGCTGGAGTGCATTCTCGGCAGGTCGGCGATCGTGTCGGGACTACTTGGGTGCAGTCCACCTGCGGGCGCTGCGCCTATTGCCGACAGAATCTGCCGTTGTCCGGCCAGGCTGCGATGAATTGCGCGGGACCGGCGCGCTTGACCGGCTTCACAGCGCAGGGCGGGCATGCGGAATACATCGCCGTTACTGCCACCGGCACCGTCCTGATACCGGACGCCCTGTCCTTCGAGCTTGCCGCACCGATATTCTGTGCCGGCTACACCACGTGGAGCGGACTGCGCGCTGCTGAACCGGCACCCCACGAGCGTGTCGCGATTGTCGGCATCGGTGGCCTGGGGCATCTGGCTCTGCAGTTTGCGGCGGCATCCGGATTGGAGACCATCGCGGTCACGCACTCGCCTGATAAGCAGGAACTGGCCAGAACGCTTGGAGCACATGAGGTATTCGCGACCGGTGAGGAGCTGCTGGCGGCCGGAGGAGCCGACGTGATGCTGCTCTGCAGCAATTCCTATGATCAAGGCGCCGACGCGTTGGCGGGCCTGCGTCACGACGGCCGCGTGGTCTCGATGGGACTCGACCCGAACGCGGATTTCGTCATTCCCACCGACCGAAACCGACCATTCTTTGCCCAGCGGCAGAAGGTCATTGGCTCAACGCACAACGGACTGCGCTATCTCGCCGAAGCTCTCGACTTCGCCGCCGCCGGAAAAGTCACCCCCATGATCGAAACCTTCCCCAAGGAAGAAGTCAGCAGTGCTGTAGCAAAGGTGGCGGAAGGTACCGTGCGGTTCCGGGCGGTCGTCACGTACTGAGCAAGGCCGCCAATGGTCTGCGCCCCTCTCCGAAAGGCGTTGGGAGCGTTGCTACGTTGGAGGTACACGAGGGTCCGTTCGTGGGGTACGGGCCGAATCGCATACAGATAGCGACGGCGGTTTGCCGTGATCTGAAAATAACTGCAACCCAAAGAAATCGGGCGACAGCATTCGTGTCAGGGGCGCGGATCGGCCTGCTCTATCCGGCAGATCCCGGCCCCGTGAACGTCGATTGCCCGGGTTCAGGTGGTCCTTCTTGAACGGGTCCGCTGAATGTTGATTGGCCGGGTTCGGGTGGTGCGTCACCCGGCGTCGGCCGCGTGAATGTTGATTGGCCAGGTTCGGGTGGCGCGTCACCCGGCGTCGGCGCGGTGAACGTCGATTGCCCAGGCTCGGGTGGGCCATCTTCTGGCGGTCCACCTCCGTGGTTCGGGTTCGTGCAGATCGTGCCTTCGCATGGCACCATCGAGCCGTCTCCGTTGGGATTGGGGATCAGCACCACTGTTGAATCGGTCGGCGGCGGTACGACGATTGTCGTGGTTTTGCCGCCGGGCAGCGTCGTGACGGTTGTCGTCGGCGCCGGCCGCGCCGGTTGTGTAGGCACTTTCGTGGTCGTCGAGATGACGACCGTCGTTTGTGGTTTCTCGGACGATCCCGAACAACCTGACAGATCGACCACCAAGGTTGCCGTCGCCAATGCCGCAGCAACGTGCCGCGCGGAAGGTAATACCATCTGAGATACTCTAGTCGAATTACCTTGGTGGACATGCATATTCAGTGATATCAAAGGTGCTGTCGTTGTTGAGCTAATTACCGCAGCCTCAGGGGCCAGTCGCATCATCGCCGTCCGTCGTTCATGGGCTCGGCGTAGCGTGACTCTACGGCTGACTAGTCATGTTCCATGGCAGCCGGATCAGCCAGCGGCACAAGAAGACTCGACGCATGCACGCCGCCCTGCCGAACCTGGTACACCCCGCCGGCCAACGCAGCGCGCTGGGGCTTGGTCGGCACCAGGTTAGGAAAGTCGTACGTGGTCAGGGTCAATCGCAGACGGTGGCCGGGCTCGATCAGCGCTGCGGTGGGGAAGACCTCGATGTCGTACCGGGTCAGTTCCCCGGGCACCACCGGCTCGGCGGTGGCGCGCGTGCTGAAGTGGTGCGGCCGTAGGACGGTGCCGTCCGGCAGATACCAGGTGGTCGCGGGGTCGAGTGCGCGGCGCGAACCCAGCAGCGCGCCTTGGGTCAGCGGTCGGCTCAACCCGTCGGGCGCCACGTCATCGAGGTGGGCGACCCACAAGGTTTCCGACGTGTCCGCGGTCGCATGGACGGTCAGGGTCACCGGCCCGGCGACGAGCTTCTCGACGTCGAACGCGTCGGTGGTGTACGTGAGTGCCTCGCGCTGCAGGCGGCGATTGTCCAGGTCGTAGCGAATGCGGCGCCCGGTCTGGGAGACCACGAAACTGCCCATGCCGAGCGTCCACTGTTCAAAGCTGCGTCCGGACACCGGGCCGCGTGAGGCGTAGCGCAGCGTCGCGTCGGATTCGGTGCCGGGCGGTTCGGCCGCCAGCCCGCCGCCCAACGTGAGATAGAACCGGGTCGGCTCGGCCTCGGGGAATGGATAGGAATTGGTACGGAACCACCGTGAACTGCCGATGGCCTGGAACCGGATGGGTGAGCCGCTGACCGCCGCGCTGTCCGAGTCCTTGAGCCAATGGTCGAACCAGCGCAATTGCAGCGCGTTCAGGTGCAGGCCATCCAGATTCGACACGTGATACCAGGGCCCGCCCATGAACTGGAAACGGTCGGAGGTCGGCTGCGACGGATCCATGGCCGCCCCGGGCGGGCGACCCGCGAAAGCGTTCTGCAGGACCGCGTAGTTCAGCGGTCCGCCGCGCTGGAACGCGTCATGCCACCCAGCGATCAAGAACACCGCGACGCCGTTCTCGACGATCTCGGGCAGCACGTCGCTCGGCCGCATGCTGTCCCAGAACGTGCCGTCGAATGCGGTATCCCCACCTGCGGCGGCATCAGAGATCAAGGACCGGAAGTAGCTGCGCTGATCGCGCCCGCGTTGGCGCACCGAGGCGAGCCCGCCGGCCCGGGGCCGCTCGTGAGCGCCGCGGGTGGCGAACTCCAACGCCGGATTGACCAGGTTGAGCAGCGAGTAGGTGGTTCCGTAGGCCCGCACCGTGCGCATGTGCGGAACCCCGCCCATGGTGACCGCGTCGCGATAGAAGTCGCTGGCTGCCATCACCGGCATGATCGCCTTCAGCGGCGAGTCCGGGCCCACCGCCGCGGCCGTCGTCAATTGGTTGATGGCGAGGTAGGAGATGCCGAACATGCCGACCCGGCCATTCGAATTAGGCAGTGTCGCAGCCCAATTCACCAGGTCAACCCCGTCCTGCACCTGCTCGGCCCCGAGCATCTCGAACGATCCACCGGACACGCCGGTGCCCCGCACGTCGGCCATCACCTCGATGTAGCCCCGGCGGATCAGGTAAGGCGTTGCGCCGCCGCCGATCTGGGCGGCCGGTGGCGGCGCCTTCTTGCCGTAGGGAGTGATCGACAACAACACGGGGAAAGGCCCGGTGGCGGCCTCACCGGTCTGCGGGTCGGTCGGATAATGGATGTCCACCCGCAGCGAAACGCCGTCGGCCATCGGAACCGCGACGTTGTGGCGAACGCCGACGCCGTACTGGGCCGGGCCCGGCTCCCACGGCGGCAGCAGGGGCGAGGGGCTGCGCTGACGGGTGCGGGCCGCGGCCCACCCGGCCATTGCCTTCGTACGCAGTCCGGACGCTGTGTGCTGGCTGCTCATCGATGAGCCCCTTTCGTCGAGCCGAGACTACGCCCCAAATGCATGGAAGTTATTGCTTCGTAACGGAATTGTGCCAAATCGCTGGCCGACCTCGTGATGTGCGATCCGTAGCATTCAGGCAGTGACGAGTAGCCCATGCGAAAAAGACAGCGGAATCGGCTGCATCTCTCGGCGCCGCATGCTGAGAATGGCTGCGGCCGCGCCGGTCATGGTCGGGATTCCCGCCGTGTTGTCGTCGTCGTTGGCCACGCCGATAGCGTCGGCAGCCGGCGTGGCCGGAGCGATCGTGTTTCTCGACCCCGGACACAACGGTGCCAACGATTCGTCGATCTTCAAGCAGGTACCCACTGGTCGTGGCGGTACCAAGGACTGCCAGACCAGCGGAACCACCACCAATGCCGGCTTCACCGAGCACACCTTCAACTGGGACGTGGTGCTGCGCATCCGTCAACAGCTCAGTCAGCTCGGCGTGCGCACCGCGATGTCCCGCGGCGACGACAGTGCCCTGGGGCCGTGCGTGGACCAGCGTGCCGCGATGGCCAATGCACTGCGGCCCAATGCAATCGTGTCGATTCACGCCGACGGCGGACCTGCGGGAGGCCGTGGCTTCCACGTCAATTACTCGAACCCGCCGCTGAACCCGGCGCAGGCCGGTCCGGCGGTCCGGTTTGCGCAGGTGATGCGTGATCAGATGGTCGCTTCCGGGCTGACGCCGTCGACCTACATGGGCAACAACGGGCTGTACGGCCGAGCCGACCTGGCCGGCCTGAATCTGGCCGAGTACCCGTCGATTCTGGTCGAATGCGGAAACATGAAGAACGCGGACGAGGGCGCAGCGATGGCGACCGCCGAGGGGCAGCAGACCTACGCCAATGCGGTGGCTCGCGGCATCGTGGCGTACCTGCAGCAGAGTTAGGTCAGCTGATACCGGATCAGCCGGGAGCTGTTGGTCACCACGGCCACTGACGAGGCGTTGTGCAGCACGGCGGCCAGCACCGGCGACAGCCCACCTGCGGCGCCGAGCAACAGGCCGAACGCGTTGACTGCGATCGACATCGCGTAGTTCTGCTGGATGACCTCGACTGCGTGCCCGCCCAACTCCCGGATATCCAACAGACGCCGCAGGTCATCGGTGGCCAACGCGACATCGGCGGTCTCCACGGCCACGTCGGTGCCGGCCAGGCCCATCGCTACACCGATGTCTGCGGCGGCCAACGCCGGTGCGTCGTTAACCCCGTCACCGACCACGGCCACGGTGTAGCCCGCATCGTGCAGCGATCGCACCACCGCCAGTTTGTCTTCTGGCAGAGCCTCTGCCGTCCATTCGGTGATTCCGAGTTCGTCGGCGATGGCCGCGGCAGTTTCGCGATGGTCGCCGGTAAGCATCACGATGCGACGGACGCCTGAGGCGCGAAGAGCGTTGAGCACAGTCGTCGCTTCCGGCCGCACCTCGTCGCGAAGACTGATCAGCCCCACCAATTCACCGTCGACCGCAAGCAGTAGCGGTGTCTCAGCCTGCTTGCGTAGCCGCTGCACCCACGCACCGGCGTCCGAGCTGACCGACACGTTTTCCCGCTCCAACAGTGACGGACTGCCGAGTAGCAGGGTCCGGCCGTCGGCCCGGGTGCGCATGCCCAGGCCGACCAGCACCTCACACTCCTCGTGTGGCGGTATGACAATGTGCTTGTCCTCGGTGGATCGGATCACTGCTTCGGCCAATGGATGCCGGGAGTGGATCTCCGAGCTCGCGGCATAGGCCAGCACCTGCTCTGCGGACCAATCATTATGGAAAGAAACGATATTCGTCACGACATGGCGACCCTGTGTCAGAGTTCCGGTCTTGTCGAACACCACGGCGTCGACCCGGCCGGCCGCCTCGAGGTGCGATCCGCCCTTGATCAGGATGCCGCGCCGCGCCCCGTTGCCGATGGCCGCGCTGATCGCGGTCGGGGTAGCCAATCCGACGGCACAGGGACAGGCCACCAGCAGCATGGTCATGGCCCGCCTGACGTCCCCGGTCAGTAGGAAGGTCCCGGCGGACAGGACGAACGAGGCCGGTACGAACCGCCGGGAGAAATTCTCCCCGACGGTTTGGATGGGCGCTCGATCTCGTTGTGCCTCTTCGACTCTGGCTACCACCCGGCCCAGGACGGTGTGGCTCCCGACGGCCCTGGCCCGCACCACCACCCGGCCGCGGACCACCACGGATCCTGCGTGCACCAGGTCGCCGGTCGCTACGGTGACCGGCAGGGTTTCGCCGGTGATCGCGGACTGGTCGACGACGGCGTCGCCGGAAACCACCTGACCGTCTATCGGTATGGCCACCTGTTCGTGCACCACCACGAGGTCGTCGATTCGCAGTGCGTCGGTGCTGACCTGCACCTCGGTGCCGTCGTCGAGCCGAATCCAGGCGGTGTCCTGGGTGCCGCGCAGCAGGTCGGCGATGGCCCGTCGAGTTCGCCGCAGAGTCAGATCCTGAAGGTACTCACCGATGTTCAACAGCCACAGCACCGTCAGGGCGACCACGTTCTCGCGCAGGATCAGGCTGGCGACGGTGGCGGCGGACACCAGCATGTCGGTGCCAGGCGATTTGCCGCCACGCAGCGAACGCAGGGCACCCCGCAGGAACGGATACCCGGTGACGACGGTGGCGCCGGTGGCCAGCAGCCGACTGGTGGGACCGAGCAGCGGCGGTCGAACCAGGCCGTAGCGCCGAATTCCCAAGAGTGCCAACGCCAACGCACCGATGGCCATCCGAACCACGTCGGCGCTGCGGATGTCAGCGGAGCGGGGGCTGCGGGCCGGTACCAGCGCAGCCGAAACCCGTTGGGCCGCAGTGATGGCGGACAGCAGTTCGGCGGTATCGCACCGGCGCGGCGAGTACCAGACGACCACCGAGGCAGTGCGCGGGTAAGCGTGCACCGCACGTACCCCGGGCACCTTGTCCACGGATTCCTCGACCGCTACCGCCCGGACCGGATCGGCGCGTACCCAGGGCACCCGGACCCGTAGCCGGCCGCCTGCATCGGACAGCACGTCCATGGCGTCAGTGGTCGTGGTCGTGTGCGTGCTCGGGGTCTGCGACCGCAGGTGGCGGCACTTCCTCGCCGATTCGATCACGGGCCTCGGCCATCACGTCCGCAACCGTCAGCCGGGCTGACTCGGCGCACTCTTCGGCCTTGCGGGTGCCACGGAGTGCGTACGACACCGCGGTGACGCTCGCTTCGCGGACGGGAAGCTTGGCCCAGGCCTTACGCAGACCCTCATAGGCGGCCACTCCGACCACGCCGGTGACGACCGCCGACGCGGCTTTGGTGAGTGCCTTATTCGCGATCATGTTCCCGACCTCCCCTGTTCATGTGTTGTTGACCCTAGAACTCCCGACGCCGATGCGCGCGGGGTTTGTACTGACCAGTGCTGCCGCCGCGTAGAGCATCGCTGCGGTAGCCATGATGGTGAAGCTGGCAGGTGCTTTCGGGATCGCGTACGCCAGGCCGACACCGATCCAGATCGACGCAACGGAAAGCGTTGCGGAAAGCCAGAATCCGCGCCAAGGCCTGGTGGTGAGACGGGCGGCCGCGGCCGCCGGTGCGGCGAGCAGCCCCAACACCACCAGCGCGCCGATGATCTGCGTGGCTTCGGCAACGGTGGCCCCGACGACACCCAGGAACGCAGCAGACAGCATCCGGGTCGGAACTCCCGCGGCCTGAGCCACCAAGGGGTCGATCGTGCTGAACAACAGTGGCCGGGCGATGACGCTCAGCACCGCGATCACCGCTATTGCGATGACGACGGCCAGCCGGGTTGCCGTGGCGCTGATACCGAAGATGCTGCCGAACAAGACATTTACATTCGCCGTGCCGTTTGTCCCACTGCCGGAGGTGGTGTAAATCGTCAGCAGCAGCGCACCCAACCCCAGCACCCAGACGAAGAAGGTGCCGATTGCCACATCGTCCGCGCCGCGGATGCCGTTGGAGCCCAACAGAATTCCGACCGCTATGGTTGCGGCGAACAGCCCGACGCGAGGATCCAAACCCGCTACCAAAGCCGCCATTGCGCCCGTGTACGCGACGTGGCCCAGGGCATCACCGGCGAAGATCTGGCCGCGCAGCACCAGAAAATAGCCGACCAGTCCACAGGCTACCGCCACCGCGCTGCCCGCCACCAGCGCATGCACGATGAATGGATGGTCGAACATGCCGGTCATGCCGCCACCGCGCGCTGTAGTCGGCGGTCGGTCAGGAATCGGTAGCCTGTGGCCAGTAGGTACCCACCGAAGGCGAAGGTTGCCACCCAGAATCCAGCCGGGTATGGCGAGAAGAAGGCAGCGGCCAACCCGGCCCAGGTGGCGAAAAGGGCGAAGATCACGGCGATCGCGATGCCGTAGCCCGGGTGGGCGGTCAACTGGAAGGCCGCGGCGGCCGGCGCCACCAGCAATGCGAATACCAGCAGGCTACCGGTGATCTGGCTGGCCCCGGCGGCCGCGACCGCCAGTACCAGAAGGAACATCGTGGAGACCAATCGGACCGGAATGCCCTGGGCCCGAGCAGATTCCGGATCAATCGACACCCAGAACAACGGCCGGCCGATGGCGGCCAGCGCCGCCAGACAGACGACTGCGGCGATCACCAGCAGCCGTAGTTGGTCGGTTGTCACCCCGGCGATGGTGCCGAACAACAGAGCGGTCAGGCCCGACAGGAAGCCGTGGTACAGGCTGACGAACAGCAGGCCCGTCGCCAGTGCCAATGCCTGCAGGGTGCCGATCACGGCGGATTCCTCTGCGGCGCTGTGGCCACCGACCCCGCTGGCACGCGCCAGCGGGGGTAGTGCAGCGATGGCTGCCGCGGTGAGCACACACGCCACCAGGTAGCCGTAGCCGGTTGCGATTCCGAGCCAGGCGGCCCCGGCGCCGCCGGGGAATCCGACGACGGCCAGGGTATGTCCGGCAAAGCTTTCCCGGCGCAGCACCATGAACCAGCCCACGCAGCTGGTGACGACGGCGACCGCAGCGCCGGCCAGCAGTGCGGTCTCCATGAACGGGTAAGCGAGCATCTGGTTGACGTCGTCGGCGAGATCCCAGCTGAGCTCGGGAGTCACTCCGGCTGCCCGACCACGATCATGCGGCCGGTGCGATCGTGCAGCACGTCGATCGGGACGCCGTACAGCGCGGTGAGCTGATCGGCGGTGATCACTTCCTGAGGTGTACCCGATGCCGCATGACCGCCGGCCAGGTAGATCACCCGATCCAGGTACGGCAGAATCGGATTCACGTCATGAGCGACCATGACCACCGCAACGCCGTTGCGGCGACAAATGTCCCGGACCAGCGCGCTGATGCCGGACTGGCTGGGTACGTCGAGACTGTCCAGCGGCTCGTCGAGGAGTAGCAGCCGAGGGTCGCGGAGCAGGGCCTGGGCGATCAGTAGCCGTTGTTGTTCGCCGCCCGAGCACCGCCCGATCGGCCGGTGCGCATAACCAGCCGCGCCGACGGTGGCGACGGCATCGTCGATACGCCGTTTCCGTTCGGCATGGTGTTGTGGTCGGAATAGCTTGGAGATCAGCGGAATTGGCGTTCCCCATCGAGTTCCGTCGAGTCCGAGCGCCACCACGTCGATACCTCGGATCCGAAGGCTGCTGTCGAAGGCGCGGCGCTGCGGCACGTATCCGATCTGACTGTTGCGTCGGCCGGGCTGGGCGCCGAGTACCTCGACCGTGCCGCTGACCGGGTTCAGGCCGAGCAGTGACTTGATGAGCGTGGACTTACCGGAACCGTTGGGCCCCAATATCGCAACGAAGTCTTCCGGCATGATGTCGAGGGACACCTGGGACCAGACCGTACGACCACCGACGACGGCGGCCGCATTACGCATGCAGACCGCCGCCGTGGTGGGGTCGGTGGGATCGACCCTGCCGGGATGTCGGGGGATGGTTCCGGTCACCTACTTACCTGTCGCGGTATGCAATGCGTCGGCCAACTGGGACAGTTGGGTGGACTGCCAATCCTGAAAGGTCGTGTTGGCCGGGGCCAGCGTCTCGGTGACCGTGGTGACCGGGATGCCCTGCTTCTTGGCGGCCCCGACCTGGGCCTGGATGTCCGGAGTGCTGTTCTGGCTGTTGTACACGTACACCTTGATGGCCTTGCTCTCGATCTGCTGATCGACGGTCGACTTGTCGGCCGGCGACGGGTCGGTGCCCTCGCTGATCGCCTTGAGGAACTCCGGCGGAGTGAGCATCTTCAAGCCCAATGCGTCCGACAGCGGGGACATGATCGACTCGCTGGCGCCGATCGGTGTACCCGCGTAGGCGGATTTGATGACGTTGAGCTCTTGGTGATATTTCGCCAGGCCCTGGTCGAGGAACTGTTGACGCTGCTGGTCGAAGTAGGTGGCATCGGCTGGGTCGGCGGTCTTGTAGGCATTGGTGATCGCGTCGATCACCTTGTCCACCGAGTCGGGCGAGTACCACTGGTGCGGGTTGCCGTCCGCGGGTACTCCGACGGTGCTGCCAACGTTGATCACCGTGCGTTGCGGATTCGGGTTGGCGGCGATGAGCTTGTCGGCCCAGGCGTCGTAGCCGATGCCGTTCTCGACGACGACCCGCGCAGTGGCGATGGTTCGGGCGTCACCGGCGGCGGGCTCGTAGTCGTGGGGATCGGTGTCCGGGTTGGTGATGATCGAGGTTTCCTGAATTCGGTCGCCGCCCAATTGGGTGGCGATACTGCCCCAGGCGTTGATGGTGGACACCACAACGAGTTTCGGACCTGAGGCCGAGCTGGTGGTGCTGCTCGAAGCCGACTCGGACGACGTACCACCGCACGCAGTTGCCGACACCAACATCGCGACGGACAGTGCGACAGATGTGACCCGGGCCTTGACCACGACGCCCTCCTAGGCAGGCTGAATGGTAATGAAAACGATTTCCATTACCATTGGGACGGTAGCACCGGTCCGGGATGGAAGCGACCCGGAACTCAAACTCCCAGTGGACGCCCAGCTTGGGGCGGCTGCTGCCGGCGGATTACCGGGTGAGGTAGGCGTACTGGTCTGAAGGGGCACTGATCTGTTGGGACGACGACGCCATGAGCAACGGAATAGACTGCGGAGCACCGGGTTTCGGTGCAGAAACGATCCCCCGGACCTGCAGCCAGGTGTTCTCCGGAAGGGCGGCTGCGGTGGCGACCACCGGGCCGATCAGCCGCAGCTGGGCGAGCCGGGCATCGGCGGCGCAACACGTGATGGTGATCCGGGCCAGGTCGGTAGCCGCTCCGTCCTTGTAGGTGAACCCGACGATGGTCACCGTCCGTCCGTTCAGTGAACCCGCAGAGTCGTAGGAGGCGCGGGCGACCGCCGCTGGTAGCGACACTTCAGGTGCCGAACCATCAGGCAGCGGCGGATAGGCATGGCGTAGAACATCATTGGATACGGATTGCACTGTTGCAGTAGCGGCCCTTGGTGATAGCGCCGGTGGCGCCACGAAGATCAGCACAACGACAGGGAGCCCCAGCGCCCACACCACGCCGTTGGCGTGCGAATGTCCACCGTGCTCGTCGTGAGGTGGATGACGCAGATCGCGGATGGTCGACGCCAGGGCGAGCGTGATCAGCCCCACCGCGGAAACGATCAGCCAAGGCAGCAACGAAGGTTTCACGTAGCGGGTGAATGTTCCTGTGGCCGCGACTATTGCGGTACTGATGCCAACCAGCAGGAGCAACGCGTTCTCGGCCTCCCGGTTCACCGTAACCCCCCGAGCAGCGCGCCCCCGACCACCGTCGCACTGACCGTGGACACCGCGAAAACCACCGGCGCGAAACGGACTGCGAACGGCCGACCGAACAGGCCGACCTGCATGGCCACCAATTTCATGTCGACCACCGGACCGACTACCAGGAACACCAACCGCGGGACCAACGGGACCATGGTGAGACTGGATGCGACGAACGCGTCGGCCTCCGAACAGAGTGCCAGGGCGAATGCCAATACGGCCATGGCCAGAATGCCCAGTATCGGGCGGCCTGCCAGCCCCTCGTAGACCCATGGCGGCACCAGCACGTGCAGAGCCGCAGCGGAAGCGGCGCCCAGCGTCAGATACGCGCCTGCCTGCAGAAAATCATGCCGGGCGGCTTCGAGGAACAGCGCCGAATGCGTCGAATCATGTTCTTCTACTGTCGATTTCAACCGTTTGGTGACCCATTCGGGCCGGCCGAGACGCGACCACAGCACGCCCATGGTCAGCGCGGTGAGCAAGGACGCCCCGGCTCTGGCGGCCACCATCTGGGGTTGCCCGGGAAAGGCCACCGCGGTCGCAACCAGAACCACTGGATTGATTGCCGGCGCGGCGAGCATGAAAGTAAGGGCGGCGGCCCCCAGCGTTCCGTCGCCGAACAGCCGGCGGGCCACCGGGACCGAGCCGCACTCACAGCCGGGGATCAGTGCGCCACTCGCGGCCGCGGCGACAATCGCCGCGCCGCTCCGTTGGGGCAGCCAGCGAGCGAGGCGGTCGGCCGGAAGGAAAGCTGCGATCAGTCCGCTGACTACCACTCCGAACATCAGGAACGGCACTGCCTGGACGAATACGCCGGAGAACACCGTGCCTGCGGTGGCCAGATCGGCGTGGGTCAGTACGAATGCATGCAGCCAGCGACTCGCCAGCGCAAAAGCAATGACACCCAGCACCAGTGCATGCATGGGTCGTGGCCGCCAGCGGATAGCGGGGGAGGAGACAGCCACGGACTCATGCTCCCATCGCAGGCATTGGGGACGCTGTGAGTGCGCGGGCGTGCTACAACTCGGCCAGCGCGATACCGGTGATGCCCGGCCCCAATTGCACCAGTTCCCGATCGGTGCCGTCGGCCAGATTCACCACTCGGATACCGCCAGAGCGCAATTCGCTGACGTAGTACGTCACGTTGTCGGCTGTCGCCAGACCGATCGCTTCCTGGTAGCCCCGGGACAGGATCCCGTATGGCCCGACCGTCGGCTGGACCTGGCCGCGATTGAGCGTGTTGCCGTCCGGCTCCGCGCCGCGGTCGGTCCAGACCAGGTGTCCGGTGGTATCCAGATCCAGGTCGATGGGTTCGGGCAGGTCCTGCCACAACAACTCGATGTCGGTGCGATCGGCGGGCGACTGTCCGGCTGGAATGTCGCTGCCGCATCGGAAGATTCGGCCCTGGCCGGAATCCGGGGCGCCTTTCTGTGTCCAATAGACCAACCCCCGCTCGGGGTCGAGGGCAACACCCACGCAGTGATTGCGAGCGTCCCGCGCGTCGGCCTCGCCGTGGCCCGTGACCACCAGCGTCTGCAGGTCCGAGCCGTCCAGCCGGCACCGCAAGACCTGCATACCTTCGCGGTCACACCAGTACAGCAGTCCGGCGTCGAAGTCCGCGGTCAGCTGTTTGCCGGTGGTGAAAGCACCGGGCGGCACCACGGTGCGCCGATCGGAACCGTCCAGGTTCACCCGTTCGATGGACCCGTTGCGCGTGAAGAACGTCGAGTGGGAGCCTTGGCCCGACCCGGGGTCGGGGGTGCCCATGTTGGTCCAATAGATGTGGCCCCGAGCCTGATCGACGACGATCCCGTCGGGCGTCTCGTCGACATCGCCGACGAGCGTGCGTACCCGCGAGCCATCCAGGGTCACCGCCTGGATTTCGCGTTTGGCGATGTGCAGCACCAATAGCTCGGTCACGCCCAGACGGTACTGAAATGTCTCACGGGTCGCTAGCGTTCTGGATGACCGGCAATCACATTGGAGGAACGGTTGTGCACATCGATCTGACCGGCAAGACCGCCCTGGTCACTGGATCCACCCAAGGTATTGGACTGGCGATAGCCGAAGGGCTAGGTGGCAGCGGTGCGCGGGTGGTGGTGAACGGCCGCAGTGAAGAGCGGGTCCAGGCGGCGGTGGCCGAGCTGACCGGCCGCGGCCTGACCGACGTCGACGGCATCGCAGCGGATGTCGCCACGGCCGACGGCGTCGATCAACTCATCGAGCGGCTGACGGACGTTGACATCCTGGTGAACAACCTGGGCATCTTCGGATCGACACCGGCCCGGGAAATCACCGACGAGCAGTGGCGCCTCTACTTCGAGGTGAACGTGCTCTCCGCTGTGCGGCTGATCCGGACCTACCTACCCGCGATGACGCAGCGGGGCTGGGGCCGGATCATCCAGATCGCCAGTGACTCGGCGGTCGTCACCCCGGCAGAGATGATCCACTATGGCGTGTCCAAAACTGCACTGTTGGCGGTGACCCGCGGCTTTGCAAAGGACGCTGCCGGTACCGGAGTGACGGTGAATTCGGTTATCGCCGGCCCCACTCACACCGGTGGCGTAGAGGAGTTCGTCTACCAGCTCGTGGACAAGGACTTGCCGTGGGATGAGGCGCAGCGCGAATTCATGATCAAGTTCCGGCCACAATCGTTGCTACGCAGGCTGATTGAACCGGACGAGATTGCCAACATGGTGACCTATCTGAGTTCACCGCAGGCGTCGGCGACCACCGGTGCCGCGGTTCGCGCCGATGGTGGCTATGTCGACTCGATCCTGCCCTGACCAGGACAACCCAGTGAGTCGAAAACGAATCGTCGTCGCGGGGCTGGGGGACAGCGGCATACTTGCGGCAGTCCGGCTGGCTGAGCACGCCGACGTGGTCGGTATCTCGGTGAAAGACGGGCTGGTCAGTGGGCAGGAACTCGGCATGCGGGTGTCCCGCCCCGACGACTGGGCGCGGGACTACTTCATCGGTTTCCGGCGCTTTCGGGGATTGGACGGTGTGCGGATTGTGCACGGCGCGTTGACCGGTACCGATCTCGCGGCTCGTACCGTCTCGGTGGTCACCGCCGATGGCACCGAAGTCACCGAGTCGTTCGACGCCTTGGTCATTTCCACCGGTACCAGTAATGGATTCTGGCGCCGTCCCACCTTGCAATCCGCCGGCGACGTGGCCGCGGATCTGCACGGCACACACCACCGGCTCGCCGCGGCCGAGCGGATCGCCGTCATCGGCGGCGGCGCGGCTGCGGTGAGTTCGGCGGCGAACCTGGCTCGGACTTGGCCGGGCAAGCGGATTGAGCTGTACTTCCCGGGCGCCGAGGTACTGCCGGGCTACCACCCCGGCACTCGGGCCAGGGTGGAACGCCGACTGGCCGAAGCCGGCGTCCGGTTGCAGTCCGGCCATCGTGTGGTGCTCCCCGGCGATCACGACCAAATAACCAGCGGACCAATTGAATTCAGTACCGGACAACCACAGGCTGAAGCCGACGCGGTGTTGTGGGCGGTCGGGCGGGTGCAGCCCAATACCGAGTGGTTGCCACCCGAGATACTCGACGACGACGGCTTCGTGCGGGTCACCCCACAGTTGCAGGTGTCGGGACATCCGGGGGTGTACGCGGTCGGTGACCTCGCTGCCACCGATCCGCAGCGGACCTCTGCCCGCAACGGCGGGGGTGCGCTTGTCGCTCGAAATATTCTGGCCGAGTTCAAGTCTCGTCCGTTGCGACGCTACCGACCGCCGGCGGTTCGCTGGGGATCGGTGCTGGGTCCGCAGCCCGATGGACTGGAAGTCTTCACCCCGTGGGGGCAGGCCGTCCGATTCCCCGCTTGGTCCGTCGATCGGGTGCTGCAACGGTTGGTGGTGCGGCGATCGCTGTATCGCGGCGTGCGGGACTGACGGTGGCGGCGGGCGCAACAGAGCCGAGACGTCGTTCGCCGACGCCGATCACCAGGTGTCGACGAAGCCCCGCCGGGGCGGCAAACCGGCCGGCTGGGCTGCGGCCAGCGTCGCGGCGATCAGCGAGCGGGTCTCGGCCGGGTCGATCACGTCATCGATCTCGAACATCGACGCGGCGTTGAGTGCGGCGGCATTGGCTTGGGCCGCCTCCGTCGCCGCCCGTACCGCCTCCTCGCGGGCGGTCTCGTCGGCGATGGCAGCCAGCTCCTTGCGCAGTCCCAACCGGACCGCGCCTTCCAACCCCATCGGACCCAGGTGGGCACCCGGCCAGGCCACGGTCAGCAGCGGCTCACGCAGACTGCCACCGCACATCGCCTGTGCGCCAAGGCCGTAACCGCGCCGCAGGATCACCGCGATCAACGGGACCCGCAGCGCTGCACCGGCGACCAGCATCCGTGACCCGCGCCGCACCAATGCCTCGGCCTCGGCGGCCGGGCCCACCATGTAGCCAGGGCAATCAACCAGCGACAGGACGGGAATCCCGAACGCGTCGCACAGCTGTAGGAACCGGGCGGCCTTGTCGGAGGCGGCCGCGGTGATCGCTCCGGCCATCACCATCGTGTTGTTGGCCAGCACCCCGACCGGGCGCCCCTCGATGCGGGCCAGCGCCGTCGTCATCTCCGGGGCGAACTTCTCCCGCAGGAAGGTCACCGAGTCGTGATCGGCGAGGGTCTCGATGATCGGCCCGACCTGGTAGGCGCGTCGGGCACGCTCGGGAACCATTGTGCGCAAAGTGGATTGGTCGGCCACCGTACCAGGGGAGCCGGGCCCGCGAAAGTAACCCAGTAGTCGCCGGGCGACGGTGACCGCCTCGGCCTCGTCTGGCACCACCACGTCGACCACACCGTTCGGCCCCTGCACCGATAGCGGACCGACGTCGTCGGGTGCGACGTCGCCGAGCCCGCCGCCCGCGATCATCGCCGGGCCGCCCATCCCGATCGAGGTGTCCGCGGTGGCGACGATCAGATCCGAACAACCGGCGATCACTGCGTTGCCTGCGAAACACCGTCCCTTGACCACCGAAATCCGTGGCACCACACCGGATAACGAAGCCCACAACTTGAACGCCCGAACATCCAACGAGGAGACCGTCGGATAGTCGGTGTCGCCGGGGCGTCCGCCGCCGCCCTCGGCGAAGAACACCGTCGGCAGCTTCATCCGCTCGATCAGGTCGAACAACCGGTCCTTCTTGAGATGTCCCAGTGCGCCCTGGGTGCCGGCCAGCACGGTGTAGTCGTACGACAGCACCGCGCACGGCTGACCGTCCACCCGTGCGGTACCGGCGACCAGGCCGTCCGCCGGGGTGCGGGCGAGCAGGTCGTCGACGGCGCGGCGCTGCCGCTGCGCGGCGATCGCGAACCGGCCGTATTCGACGAAGCTGCCGGCGTCGACCAGGTCGGCGATGTTCTCCCGCGCGGTACGACCCCGGGCGTCGTGACGGCGGTGCACCGCATCGGGTCGGGCGGCGTCCTCGGTCAGTGCGCGCCGGCGCAGCAGTTCGGCGTGGTCATCGCGGATCGGTTCGTCGGGCATCGGCACCGAGCCTGCCAGACGCCGTGGCCGAGCGTGCGGCATGATCACATTCAACCGACCGAGGAGTCTTCACTATGCAAGCGACCGCATCCACCACTGTCGCCCGCCCGATCGAGTCCGTCTGGAACACGCTGACCGATCACGAAGGCATGTCCAGCTGGGGTCCCGGCGTCACCGTGACCGTCGACAAGCCCGGCAGCCCGGAGCCGAACGGCCTCGGTGCGGTGCGTCGCATCACCACGCCCGGCCCGGGACCGGCGATGACCGAGGAAGTCGTGACGTTTCAGGCCCCGAACCTGTTCGGATACGCGGCGCGTTCCGGCGTGCCCATCCCCGGCTATCAGGGTGAGGTTCGGTTGACGCCCGAAGGGTCGGGCACGCGTATCGACTACGCGGTGTCGTCGACCTCTTCGTTCCCGCCGGTGAAGCTGGCACTGGCGGCCATGAGCCAGGTGTTGCTGCGACTGTTCGCGCGGGCCGCGACCAAAGCCTGACGGGCTAGAGTCCGACCGGCATCTCGGCGGCGATCGCGTCCAACAACGCGGGATACCGCTTGGATTCGGGGTGGTTGCTCGGCTTGCCGCTGCTGACCACCGCCACCGACAGCGCGCGCGATGGATCGGCCCATACCGCGATATCGGTCAACCCGGTATGGCCGAAGGCATCCGGCGAATTACGGCCGAATGGCCCGAACCGCTTGGAGCCCAGCATGTATCCGGTGCCCCAACGCATCGGCATGAGGCCGGTCGCGACATCAGGGCGGAGCCGTCGGCACTGTCGGGTGGCGGCGCGCAGCGTCTCCGGTCGTAAGATCCGGACGCCATCGAGTTCGCCACCACGGCAGAGGATTTCGGCGAAGCGCGATAACTCGAACGCGTTGGACACCGTGCTCGACGACGGCACCACGCTGGTGAGGAACGCCTCGGTGTTGCTGAACGGAATGATCTGGGTGGGGGTGCCGCCGACTGCCTTGCGGAAGATCGCTGCCATCGGCGCGGGCAGGGGCTTGCCGGTCACGTGGCTGGGCGCCACCAGCGGAACATCTTCGATCGCAACGCCGTAATTGGTCCAGCGGAATCCCAGCGGATCGAGGATCTCGGCGGCCAGGATGTCGCGGATGCCCTGACCCGTTGCCGCCGAGACGATTTCCCGCACCAGCGGGCCCCAGGTCAGCCCGTGGTACATGTGCATCAGGCCGGGGCGATAGATCGGCTTGAGATTGCCCAGCATCTCGCGCGCGTAGGCGCTGTCGTCCATCCGCTTGAGGTCTGGCCGCGGTCCGGTGGCCAGCGGCACCCCGGCGCTGTGCGTGACGACGTGCCTAACGGTGGTGCGGTCCTTGCCGTGACTGGTGTAGGTCGGCAGGTAGTCGCAGACCCGGGCATCCAAGTCGAGTTCGCCGCGCTCGACCAGCATGTGCACCACCGTGGTGCTGATGGCCTTGGCCGCGGAGTACACGCAGAACGGGGTGTCGGTGCGGACCGGGATCTGGTCGGCATCGGGGGCGTCGGCGGGGCCGTTACCCCAGGCGTGCCCGATTGCGCGGTCGAGGATCACTCGTCCGTCACGGCGCACACAGACCTGGATGGCCGGATGCATCCCGGCGGCATACCAGTGCCGGGCCGCCCGCCAAATCCGTTCCACTGCTTGCGAATCGACGTCGGAATGGTCCTCGGCGCCGACCGCGGTCACCACGTCCAGATCGGCCGGCACCCGGATACGCCCGGGTTCGGGGGAGCTCATGCGTCCTTCCGGTGCAAGGCGGCCGAAAGATGGTGTCGCAACGGCACACCCACCGCCGCCATCCGCACGCTGTAACTCAACGTATCGCGCTCCAGCTTGAACCACCGGCGCAGCGCATCAACCTCTTTCGCGGAATCGGTACGTGCGATGGTCGTCGACTGCAGGTCCAGCTCCAGGCCGTCGTCGAGCACCGTCAGGGTGCCTTGCAGTATCTCGGTGATCCCGGTCGGGTGCGCGAGCACCCATTCGACCTTGCCGGGGGTCGGCACCCGCAGATAACCGGTCTCGGCGTGCAGCGGCCGACCGTCGTCGGCGGCCCGGGTGCGCTGACCGTAGGCCACAAAAGGCTTGCCGACGTGGCCGAAGGTCACTTCCTCGGTGTAGTCGAACGGTTCGATGGTCGGGTACTCGCCGGAACCGGCGCCGGCCCAGGCGCCCAGCAGCGGTGCGAGAACGGCGACGTCGGCATGCAGTTCGGCCACGGTCGCCAGCCTACGGGCTGATCACCGGCAGTCCCGACGAGTAGTTACTTGGTCCCGACGGTCAGCAGGTCGGAGACCAGCTGCGTCCACCACGGCCGCTTCACCCGATGCTGCTCGGACACCGTGAACCCGGCATCTTCGAACAGCTGCGCCATGGCCGGTGGAGTCGGGGTGTGCGCCGGGTTCAGCAGACTGGACGACAACCCGTGCAGCGGCCCGGCCTGCCGCGGGCTCATGGTGGTGACCACGGCGATACCGCCTGGTCGCAGCACCCGGTGAAACTCGCGCAGTGCCGCAGGCTGGTCAAAGAAGTGGAACGCCGAGGTGGTCACCACCGCATCCAGCTCATCGTCGAAAAACGGCAGTTGCTCGGCGGGCGCGATCTGCCAGGTGACCTCGGAGGACCGGGCGCGGGCCTGGGCGAGCATGCCGTCGGCCATGTCGACGCCCGTGACGTCGGCCTGCAGTTCGCGCTCGATTCGGTCGGCGAAAATTCCGGTACCGCAGGCGATATCGGCGACCTTGTGGGCATTGTGGGTGCGCAGCTGAGCCAGCACCTCGTCCTGAGCCGGTTGGTAGACCAACCGCTGTAATACCTGGGTGTCGTAGGCCGGTGCAGCAAAGCTCCAGAAACCCGTGACGATGTCGTTGAATCCTCGACGCTGAACCATGGGCCAGATACTAAGCGCCGGTATCGAGCGGGGCGGGATCAGCCGGTGGCACCGCCGGGGATGAGACCGAGTGGCAGCACCGCGAACGCGGCGGTGATCATGACGAATGCCGATACTGTGCGCCGCGGCGGCGGTTCGTCGAGTTCGGGCCGGTTTCGCAGGTACAGCAGGTAAACCACGACGGTGTTGAAGGCGATGACCAGCAACCACCGGGTCCAGTCGAAAGCCGTGACGAACAGCGGGATGGTCAGCGCCAGCCCGAAGGCCGCCCATGCCCACTGATCACGCAGCCCGGACAGGAAATCGGTGAACCGCACCCCGGAGAGGTATTGCACCGCCGCGATGCATCCGGCCAAGCCCACCAGCCCGAGCACCAGTGAAACCGACAGCCCGGCCACGCCCTTGTGCGCGACGTGCCGCACGGCGTCGGCCAGGCTCTTGTCGTAGTCGGTCAGATACCAGCGGCAGGCCCACGTGTGGTAATCCCGCGTCGGGCTATGGCCGGTACGCAGCTGTTGCCGGAATTCGCGAAAATTGGTCATCATCGGCACCACGCGGTGCGGCGCGATGGCACACAGCCGGGCGCCGACGTCATGGCGGCCGAACATCGAGATGACGGTTTGCGCGGCCAGGCCGGGAACCACGGCGACGGCGGCGCACCAGCGTCGTCGCCGCGGTGAAAGGCCTTCGGCAAGAAGGTAAATCGCGAGGATCGCACCGAGGGCGAACTCCACCGGAATGGCTTCGTGGACGAACGCCAGGCCCGCGATCACAACGCTGTACGCGGCACTACAGGGCAGCGCCCAACCCGGCCGGGCCGCCACACTCAGTGCCAGGAGCACCACGGCAGTCGCGCCGAACAGGTCCGGGCGCGCCGAGAAGGCCGCGAACGGAACGCCGAACGAGAGCGTCGGCAGTAGCAGCACCAGCATGATCCGGCGTTCCGAACAGCCGTTACGCAGCAGCATCAGGCCCACTGACGCCAGGCTCAGAAGGTACGCGGCGGTCGACGTCCACCGCATCGCGCCGGCCCGGACGAAGAATGACGGGCCGTCCACCGGGCCCACAAGTTCACCGGCCAGTCCGCGCCGGATGAAACCGAACCGATAGTCGGCGATGTAATAGGAGACCAGGTAGTGCTCGACCGGGATGAGCGCGATGGCCCCGTAGAAGATGATCGCCGACCACACTCCGACACCGAGGCCGGTCGCTGCATAGACCAACCTCCGGTCGCGGCTCAGGCGCACGGACAGACTGTACCGGCCAGCCGATACGCTGCCGGTTTGTGAGTTCTGTCAGCTGGATCGCCCGACTTCTCGACTTCGCCCGCGACGGCGACGTCTTCACCGCGCCGCAACCCGCAGGGGGACCCGGCTCCCGGTTGTTCGGAGGACTGATAGCCGCGCAGGCACTGGCCGCCGCCGGCCGGACCGTCCCCGGCGAGAAGCTGCCGCAGTCGCTGCACCTGTATTTCGTCCGGGGCGGCCAGTACGGGGTGGACGTCGAATTTCACGTGGAACGGACCCGCGACGGGCGTGCCTTCGACACCAGACGGGTCACCGCGAAGCAGCACGGCAAGACGATCCTGGAAATGATCGCGTCATTTCACGTTTCCGAGCCCGGCGCGATCTGGCAGCGGCCGGAACCGATCGGGATCGAGCTGGACGACGCGGTGCTGAAGGCGCCGTCCCTCGGATTCGCTGATCGGTTCGAGATCCGGGTCACCCCGAACGACGAATCGTTGTTCGCCGTGCCGCCGTTCTGGATCCGGACCAACGACGAGATCGAGGACGACCCGCTGATTCGCGCCTGCATGCTGACGTTCATGTCCGACTTCGGGCCAGTGCCGGTGGCCCGGCCCGCCGGTACGGTGCTCACCGATGGCTTTGCCGCCAGCTTGGACCACACGGTGTGGTTCCATCGCCCGTTCGTGCCGCAGGACTGGCACCGATACGAAGTGATCGCCCTGGGCAACGCCGACTCCCGCGGGCTGGTGCGCGGCAGCTTGTACGACACTGGTGGAGTGCTGATCGCCAGCACCAGCCAGGAAGCCTTGTGGCGGCTGTAGTCCGGAGAGTGTGTCGATGACCGTCCCCGCGCCGAGTTGTTATCGGCACCCCGACCGCCAGACCTACGTGAGCTGCACCCGGTGTGGCCGGCCGGTCTGCCCGGAGTGCATGCGCAGCGCCGCCGTCGGCCAGCAATGCGTCGACTGCGTCGCGGAGGGACAGCAGTCGGCGCCGCAGGTGCGCACCCGCTTCGGTGGGCAGATCGGTGTCAAGCCGGTGCTCACCTACCTGTTGATCGCGGTGAACGTCGCGATGTTCGTGCTGCAGCACACGTCGGAGCACATGCAGCAGGATCTGGTGCTGTGGCCGCCCGGGGTTGCCCAGGGGCAGTGGTACCGGTTGGTGACATCGGCATTCCTGCACTACGGCCTCGCCCATATCGCGTTCAACATGTGGGCGTTGTGGGCGGTGGGTCCTCAGCTCGAGCAATGGCTGGGCCGGTTGCGGTTCGGAGTTCTCTACGGACTGAGTGGCCTGGGCGGGTCGGTGTTGGTGTACTTGCTCTCGCCGCTGAACTCCGCGTCGGCGGGTGCATCCGGTGCGATATTCGGTTTGTTCGGAGCCACATTCGTGTTGCTGAGGCGGCTGCGGGTCGATGCCCGTGGCATCGTGACCGTGATCGTCATCAACTTGGTGATCACCTTCGTGGTGCCGTTGATCAGTTCCCAGGCGATCAGCTGGCAGGCGCATGTCGGCGGATTGGTCACCGGCGTCCTGGTGGCGGCGGTGTTCGCGTATGCGCCCGCGCAGCAACGAAAACTGGCGCTCGTATCCGTGACGGTGATACTGCTCGCGGTGTTCCTCGGGCTGATCGTGTGGCGCACCCTGGCGTTGCAGGCGATGTTCGGTTGGTCAGCCGTGTGATGTGTAGGGGATCAACGCCATCTCCCGCGCGTTCTTGATGGCAGTCGCCACCTGACGCTGCTGCTGGACGGTCAATCCGGTGACCCGGCGAGAGCGAATCTTGCCGCGCTCGGAAATGAATTGCCGCACTTTGGCGGTGTCCTTGTAGTCGAGGTGGTCGACGCCCAGAGTGTCCAGCAGATTCCTGGCCGGTCGCTTGGTATCGGTAGGCCTCTTGGCAGCGGGCTTGCGGCGGGCCATCTACCAACTCGCTTTCCGGACACCGGGCAGGTGTCCCTCGTGTGCCAGTTCGCGGACCCGGACCCGGGACACCCCGAACTTGCGCAGATGCCCACGCGGCCGTCCGTCGACCGCGTCCCGGTTGCGGACCCGTACGGCGCTGGCGTCGCGGGGCTGGCGGGCCAATTCCCGCATCGCGGCCAGCTGTTGCTCGGCCGTGCTCAACGGGGACTTGATGATTGCCTTGAGCTCGTCCCGACGGACGGCGTAGCGCGCGACGATCAGCCGGCGCTGATCGTTCTTGACGATCTTGGACTTCTTGGCCATCAGCGTTCCTCGCGGAAGTCGACGTGCCGGCGCACGATCGGGTCGTACTTACGCAGCACGATTCGGTCGGGGTCGTTGCGTCGGTTCTTGCGGGTGACGTAGGTGTAGCCCGTGCCCGCGGTGGACTTCAGCTTGATCACGGGGCGGATATCGGTGCGGGACATCTAGATTCGCACCCCGTCTCGGCGGAGCCGGGCCACCACGGCTTCGATGCCGTCGCGGTCGATGACCTTGATGCCCTTGGCGCTCACGTGCAGCCGGATGCGGCGGTCTTGCGAGGGCAGGTAATAGGTTTTGACCTGGATGTTGGGGGTCCATCGGCGGCGGGTGCGACGATGCGAGTGGGACACCGTGTTGCCGAAGCTGGGCCTCCGGCCGGTGACTTGGCAGTGTGCAGACATGACCATCCTTAATGAAAATCATTTTCGACAAGTGCTGATCGGCACTGTACCGTTGCGACGTCGGTTTTGAAAATGATTGTCGATAAGGGGTGGCAATGCGTACGCCGGTGATCGTGGTGACTGGGCAGGAACGGACCGCGGAGGTCGTGCAGGAACTGCTTCAAACCCCCGGCACAGTGCTGGTCGAGCATCGGTTCGACGGGCATGTGGTCCGGCGTCGAACCGTCACCCGCCTGGGTGAAACCGCCGAAGCCGCACTCGAACTCGCGCACGGCTGCCTCTCCTGCACGATCCGCAACGACCTGCTGGTCTATCTTCGCCTGCTGCACCGGCGGGCGGAGGTGAATCGCATCGTGGTGCACCTGGCGCCTTGGCTGGAACCCGAACCGATCTGCTGGGCGATCAACCATGTCCGAGTTGTCCTCGGACCCGGGTACATCGACGGGCCCGCCGCGCGTGATGTCGTCATTGCCGGCGTGGTCACGTGCATCGACGACACCGACTGGTTGTCGCAGGCACTCGGTGAGGACGAATTGGCCGACGGTCGTACGGTGGCGCAAGTGGTGGTCGGACAGGCCGAGTTCGCGGACGTGCTGGTGCTGACTCGCTCCGAGCCGGTGCTGTTGGCGGTATGCCGGCGGCTGGCGCCGCGGGCTCAGGTCATCACCACGGGCGAAGCGACGGACAGCGCATTGCGGACGTTGTGGCCCGATGCCCGGATGGGTCGCAGTGACGACCCGCATGCCTCGCTGCTCGTCGGCCAGCCCAGCCTGAAACCCGCAGGGCCCGTTCAGATTATCGAGTTCAATGCACGGCGGCCGTTTCACCCGCAGCGTCTGCATGACGCGGTCGATCACCTACTCGACGGGGTGGTGAGAACGCGCGGCCGGATGTGGCTGGCCAACCGGCCCGAGCATGTCATGTGGTTGGAATCCGCCGGAGGAGGGCTGCGGGTCAGCAACGCCGGACGGTGGATCGCCGCGATGGCCCCCGGCGAGGCTGCCTATCTCAACCGGGAGCGTCGGGCCATGGCAGACCTTATGTGGGACAACGATTTCGGTGATCGACATATCGCGATGACGATGCTGGTGTGTGGCGCGCGGGACGAGGACGTGCTGGCGCCCCTGGAGTCGGCACTGCTCACCGACGAGGAATTCGCCCGCCCGCAGACGTGGGCGGACTACCCGGACCCGTTCGGTGACTGGCATCAGGAACCGTGCGGTGCCGACGAACCGGTACGCAACGGTCCGGGCACCGAACACGGCGCCGCGTAAGCGGTTCAGGACTCGATTGTCAATCGCCTCGATAACAAGGCGATCACGCCGCGTGTGGGTCCCCGAGCAGACCGAACCACCGGGCTAACTTCGCGATACAAGGTTCAGACGAGGGATGGAGCCGGACCGGTGTTGGCGACTTTGGTGGGCAGGACCTGTGGCGCAAAACTGCGTCGACTGGCGGTGGCGGCGGTCATCGCTCTGACTCTGCCGGGCATGCTGCTGCCCGGACGGCTTCCACAGGCACAGGCGGCCTCGAAGGCGGTCGAGCAGTTGAGCGTGCCGTCGCCGTCGATGGGCCGTGACATCAAGGTCGAGTTCCAGGGCGGTGGACCGCACGCCGTCTTCCTGCTCGACGGCCTGCGCGCGCAGGACGACCAGAGTGGCTGGGACATCAACACCGACGCCTTCTCCTGGTACTACCAATCCGGTATCTCCGTGGTGATGCCCGTCGGCGGGCAGTCCAGCTTCTACTCCGACTGGTACCAGCCGGCCACCAATTCTGGCGGCACCATCACCTACAAGTGGGAGACCTTCCTGACCCAGGAACTGCCCGGCTGGCTGGCGGCCAACCGCGGCGTGCAACCGCAGGGCAACGCCGTGGTCGGCTTGTCGATGTCCGGTGGCGCGGCGCTGACCCTGGCGATCTGGCACCCCGCGCAGTTCATCTTCGCCGGTTCACTGTCCGGTTTCCTGAACCCGTCGCAAGGCTTGTGGCCCACCCTGATCGGCTTCGCCATGAAGGACGCCGGCGGCTTCAACCCGAACCAGATGTGGGGCATCGCCAGCGATCCGGCGTGGCGGCGCAACGACCCCACGGTCAACGTCGCGCAATTGGTGGCCAACAACACCGCGGTGTGGGTCTACTGCGGCAACGGCGCGCCATCGGATCTGGACGCCCCGGGCGACTTCGGCGTGATGTACAGCGCGCAGTTCCTGGAGAACTTGACCATCACCACCAACAAGCAGTTCGAGCAGCTGTACAGGCAGGCCGGCGGGCACAACGCGGTGTTCAACTTCCCGGCCGACGGCACCCACAGCTGGGGCTACTGGGGCCAGCAGTTGCAGGCCATGAAGCCCGATCTACTGCGGGTGCTGGGTGTCGGGCAGCCGGCTCCGCCGCCCGCGGCACCCGAGGCCGCGCCGGTGCCCGCCCCGGCCCCGGCCGCAGGTTAGACCCGACAGCTGAGTTCCATGCTGTCGGCGTCGCGGGCCGGAAAACTCACACTGACATAGCCGTTCGCCGGATCACGCACATGGTCCAGATACGGCTGGGTGTCTGCCATGGACGTGTTGTCGGCCAGTATCAGCGCGCCCGTCGCCAGCTTGGGCTCCAGGATCTTGAGCACCGGGACGTACAGGTCTTTCCAGCCGTCGAGCAACACGAAGCCGATCGGTCCGTCGATCGCAGGCAGGGTCTGTAGTGCGTCTCCGGCCAGCACCGTGATCAGGTCGTCCAACCCGGTTTCGGCGAAATTGTGGGTGGCCGCTTCGATCTTCGCTGCGCTCAGTTCGGTGGTGATGACCCGGCCGACGCCGTTGTCACGCACCCCTGCGGCCAGATGAATGCCGGACAGGCCCAGCGACATGCCGAACTCGACCACGGTCTGCGGGCGCGATGCCCGCACCAAGGAATAGATCAGTCGGCCGGCATCTCGGGTCACCGGCATGTAGATGTCGCTGAGTGCGTCGGCCCGCTCCTGCGCGGTCGCATCGGCAAGCCGCGCGAATTGACCTGCGCGGCTCTGTAGTTCGGCCATCTGGGCGTCGGACTCTGCATACATTCGATCCAGGGCCGAGGCGACTTTGGCATCATCGAGTGTGCTCACCGGACCGACGGTACGCGCCGGCGTTGTCCAGGTGGGGGCTACCGATTGCCGGGCGTTGCCAGTCGCAGCTTGGCGGGATGAAATTCCCAACGATTCCACAGATTGGGTTCGTAGGGTTGCCCCGACTGCTGTCGACTGATGGCAGTCCCTGAGGGCATGGAGGTGCACGATGGGCATCAAGATCACTGCCAAGTCGCTGGGTCTGATTTTCGGCGGTGCAGCGATCGCGGCGTCGGCGGTTCTGGCGATCTCGCACACCGACGGCACGACCCACGACACAGTGAATATCGCGAAGAACGCGGTGAACGCCACCGGCGACAACCCCTACACCGCGCCGTCGGCAGTCGTCCGCTCCGGCGGTTCCGATTCCGGAATCACCACGACGGCGAACTCGGGCGGGTAAGCAGCGGGCTGCTGCGGCTGGTGTCGGTTTCATCACGTTCTGGTTCCACACTGGAATCCATTTGCGACACGGCATAGCCACGAGACCATCGGACGGCCAACACTCCTAGAGTGACGGACTCCTTCGGGCTTGGAAGCCAACGGCATTCAACCGCCCGACTCGCTGTGTGGCATTGAGTTGTACTCTTGCGACGAATTTCCGGTCGGGGGCTTTTGCGCCCCCGAGTTCGACGCTGTCCGTGTGGAATTCGAACGCAACTTCACAGCGCGCGGTGATGTGGGGGCCGCGGTGGCCGGTTTCGTCGACGGCGAACTGGTGGTCAACATGTGGGGCGGGTGGCAGGATGCCGGGAGCGAAATTCCCTGGCACCAAGGCACATTGGCGCCGGTATTCTCTGGATCGAAAGGTCTGACCAGCACCTGCCTACATCTTCTGGCCGAGCGCGGTGTCATTGATCTGAACGTGCCGGTATCTACGTACTGGCCGGAGTTCGCACAATCAGGCAAGGCTGATATCACGGTCTCGATGGTGTTGTCGCACCGTTCGGGCGTGATCGGTCCACAACAGCGGATGTCGCCGGACGAGGTGCTGGACTGGGATCACGTGTGTAGCGCCCTCGCGGCATCCGCACCCTGGTGGACTCCCGGCACGGCGCAGGGATATCACATGGTCACCTTCGGTTTCATCCTCGGCGAGGTGATCAAACGGGTCACGGGGCAGACCGTCGGCGAGATACTGCGTGCGGAGATTGCCGAACCGTTCGGCGCGGATGTGTTCATCGGGCTGCCCGGGGAACACCATGGGCGCTGTGCGGACATGATCAACAAGCCGCATGTGCGCGAGTTACTCGAAGATGCCGGGGCGCCGGAACGTCCCACGTCGCTGGCCGAGCACCGCAAGGCCGGTCTCTCGGTGGCGATGGGCTTCATCTCCGACGACGAAGTCGGCTCGCAGAGCATGGATCGTTGGCGTTCAATGGAATTCCCGGCGACCAATGCACATGTGTCGGCATTGGGCATGGCGACCTTCTACAACGCGATGGCTCAGGGCAAGGTCCTGAGCCGTGACCTGATGGACCTGTGCCGGACGTCCCAGGGTGGCTTCGACACCGACCTGGTACTCGGGCCCCGAGTCGCCGACCACGGCTGGGGCTTGGGGTACATGCTCAACCAGCGGCAGGTGAACGGCCCCAACGCGCGGATGTTCGGGCACGGCGGCTCGGGCGGTTCGTTCGCCTTCGTCGACCTGGAGAACGGCATCGCGTACGCGTACGTGATGAACTTCTTCGACAAGACCAAGGCCAATGCCGATCCGCGCAGTACCGCGCTGTCGGACCAGATCTACGCTGCGCTCGGGGTGCCCGCATGAGAGGGTCGCGCTCATTGCGGTAATCGGGCTCGAACCGCCGCCACCCGTGCTCCCCGCACGGGGCTATCAGTGGACAACGCGAGTGGTGTTGCAGCTGACCGTGCTCGCGGCGGCTGCCTATGTCTACGCCGTGGCCGAACTGGCACCGATCGGCGCGATGCCGGCGATCGCGGCCGATCTGCACGTCAGCGAGGCCCGGGTCGGAATGCTGCCTGCGGCTTACGCATTGATCAGCGTGTTGTCGACCGTGCCGCTGGTACGCCTCACCGCCCACTGGCCCAGGCGCCAAGTGTTCGTCTTGACCTTGCTGAGTCTCACTGTGTCGCAGGTGCTTTCGGCGCTCGCCCCCGGCTTGCTGTTGCTGGCCGTCAGTCGGGTGCTGTGCGCGCTCACCCACGGATTGATGTGGTCGATCGTTGCCCCGATCGGTGCTCGCCTGGTTCCGGCATCGCACACGGGCCGGGCCACCACCGCGGTCTACATCGGGACCTCCGCCGCGCTGATCGTGGGCAACCCGCTGACCACCTCGATGAGTCAGGCTTGGGGGTGGCGGGGTGCGCTGCTGGTGATCGCTGCGGTTGCCGGCGTGATCACGGTGCTGGCGCGGTGCCTCCTGCCGACGATGACCGTTGGTGCGGTTGAGCTGGAATCGAATTCACCGATGCGTTGGTTCCGCAACAAGCGACTGCTCACGCTGTGTGCGATCACGTTGGTCGGTGTCACAGCGCATTTCGCTTCCTACACGTTCGTCGTGCCGATCATCAGGGATGTCACCGGAGCCGACGGACGGGGCCAGGCGATGCTGTTGGCGGCGTACGGCGTCGTCGGATTGGTGTCGATGGCGGTGCTGGCCCGGGCCAGTGACAAATGGCCGCGCTTCGCCGTGACCGTGACGGTGGCGGTGCTGTGCCTGACATTCTTTGTGCTGACCGCAGTGGCGTCGGGCGGGTCACCGGTTTTGGGCGGCGGTGCCATTCTGATCTGGGGTGCCTGCGCAGCGGTGTTGCCGCCGATGCTGCAGGCCTCGGCGATCCGGGCCTGCCCACAACATGCAGAGGGGGCTTCGGCGTGGTACGTCACGGCTTTTCAGGTGGGCATCGTTTCCGGTTCGGTGGGCGGTGGAGCGGTGTACGACGGGCATAGCGTCCTGACGGTCATCAGCACCTCGGCGGTCCTGTTCGCCGTCGCACTGGCCGGCGTGATCGCGCGGACGGGGATGTTCCGGGCGGAGGCTGGAACCGGGTAGTACACGGCCACGACGGAGCTCGCTCGGTCCTGTCCCGGTAGTGCTTCACCCGGGTTACTCTGGCGTTTGTGGCACCGGTTCCCAGAACTCGCTACGCGTCACGCGGCGACTTGGACATCGCCTATCAGGTGCTGGGCGAAGGACCCGCCGACATGGTGGTCATGCCGGGGCCATTCATCCCCATCGACTCGATAGACAACGAGCCGTCGATGTATCGCTTCTTCCGGCGACTGTCCTCGTTTTCTCGGTTGATCCGGTTCGACCATCGCGGCATGGGAATGTCGTCGCGCATCGGGGCTGACACGATCACCCAGGGATGTTGGGCCGAGGATGCGGTCACGGTGATGGACGCGATCGGCGTCGAACGCGCGACGATCTTCGCGTCCGGCTTCACTGCGATGGCCGCGCTCCTGCTGGCAGGCGACCGACCGGAGCGGGTGGAGAACCTGGTGATCGTCAACGGCGCCGCCAGGGTGCTCTGGGCGCCGGACTACGAGGCCGGCTCACATCGGAGCGGGGCCAGCCCGTTCACGACCGTGGCACTCGAACCAGATGCCGTCGAGCAGGGCTTCGACGTGTTGCAGCAGATCGCGCCGTCGGTCTCAAACGACCGGGCGTTCCGCGCATGGTGGGACGCCGCAGGCAACCGCGCGGCATCACCGAGCATGGCCCGCAGATCGAATCAGACGATAGTGGCCGGAGACGTGCGTGACCGGCTCTCGCACATCACCGCTCCGACCCTCCTTCTGCATCGGAGAGAGGCGACATTCGTTCCGGTCGCGCACGGCCGGTATCTCGCAGAGCACATCGCCTGCGCCAGATACGTCGAATTGCCCGGCGCAGACACGCTTTACTGGGTCGGCGACAGTGCTCCGGTCCTCGACGAGATCGAGGAGTTCATCACCGGTGTCCGCGTCGGCTCGGACGCCGAACGTGTGCTCACCACAATCGTTTTCACCGACATCGTCGGCTCGACGCAGCATGCGGCCGGGCTCGGTGACATCCGGTGGCATGGCCTGCTCGACAACCACGACACCGTGATCCGCCATGAACTCGAACGTTTCGCAGGCATCGAGGTGAACACCGTCGGCGACGGATTCGTGGCGATATTCAACAGCCCCAGCGTCGCGATCAACTGTGCGGAGGCCATCGTCGATGCGGTCCGCCCGCTCGGCATCGAGGTCCGGGTGGGCATCCACGCCGGCGAGGTCGAGATTCGTGGCGATGACATCGCCGGTATGGCCGTGCACATCGGCGCACGTGTCTCCGCGCTGGCCGGTCCGAGCGAGGTGCTCGTCTCATCGACGGTGCGCGATATCGTCACCGGCTCTCGCCATAGTTTCACCGACCGCGGAGAGTACGACCTCAAAGGTGTCCCGGGCCGATGGCAGGTGTGCGCGCTCGTCCGCGCGGCGACGGTCGTCCCCGAACTGGATCATCGATATTGAACCAGCCGCGTGGCGAGCCCTACTGAATCACGTTGGTGCAGTGCAGGAATGACCGTCGCCTAGCTCAGCCAGGCGAGCGTTACCGGGGTACTCTGTCCCGGCCAGGTGGCGTGCAGGGTCGCAGCCCCGGCAGGGACTTCGGTGGGCAGTGCCCGTGCTATCACGAGTTCACCGGGCGCCGCGCCGTCGGTCAGGCCGCTACCGGCAACGCTCGCAGCCGATTCCGGGCGCGGCACCAGGGTGCCGTCGGATTGGAACATCTCCACTTCGTGGCCGGCGGACGTGATGGCCAGGGTGGTGGTCAAGACGTACACGCCGTCACTGGGTCCGTCGTGGAGCCAGCGGTGCCCCAATGCGGAATGCTCAAGCTCACCGACCAGTACGCCACCGGGTAGCGGGGCCGACCGGTAGGTGACCGGTACGTGGAACAGTCGCGTGCCACCGCGCACGATGAACGTCTCGATGCCGACCTCGCCTGCGGGATCGTCGAGCCGGAAGGCGGACACTATTTCGACGGGGCCGTCGCCGTCGAACCACGGTTGCGTCGGCACCCACGCGGTGACCAGGTCGAACTTGTGCGGTGTCAGTGTTGCGCGGTGGACGATAGCCATGTGTTCATCCTGCCAGCCACGCGACAAGCGGTGTCAGTTCTCTGATGGCGTGCACGTCCTTGGTCATGCCGGGCGGTCCAGGTAATCGGTGCCGCCGACGTACACCGTGTCGCGTTGGTCCGGTCCGGTGGCCGCGTCCGCTATGGCGGCCGCGAACTGCTGGATGGTCGGCAACGGGGCGAAGTCGCGTCGTGCGTCAACGGCCAACGGATCGCGTCTTTCCAGCAATCGGATGATGATGGTCCCTTCGATCATGTCGCCCGACACCACGGTGAAACCGATTCGGCACCGGTCGAATTCGGGTTGCAGCGCACGCAGTGCATCCTCGCCGGCCCGTTTGCTCTCGGCGATCGGCGCGTAACCATCGGGGATCGGCCGGCCGGGATAGAAGTGTGCCTGGTGGCTGGTGACGAACACGATGCGACTGCCGGCTGTCATCAGTGGCAATACCGAATCGACAAGGCGGACTTGGGCATCTCGGTTCAGCCGCATCGGGTAGCCGGGTTCGGCGCCGAGTTCCAGGCCGCCGGAGGCGTTGAGCACCAGCATGTCCAAGCGGCCGAACCGGCTGTCGATCCGGTCGACCATCGCTCGGCTCGCAGATTCATCGGATAGGTCCGCGCGCAGGGCGGACGATTGTCCGCCGGCGGCCCTGATGGCTTCGGCGACGGCCTCTGCGCGCCGCGCCTTCTCCCGGTAGTTCACCAATACATGGGTGTCGGAGCTGGCCAGCTGCCGGGCGACGGCAGCTCCGATGCCGCGAGAAGCTCCGGTGACAAGGGCGATTTTGGGGCGCATGAGAGAACACTACCCAAAAAATAAGAAAAATAAGAGAAACTTAAGGTAACATTAAATCTGCGGCCGGTCGGGTGTGGTGTGCCAAGCTAACGGCCGTGGGGATCCGAGGAACGTCCCGGCCGACCAAGGCCGACGTCGCGAGGCTGGCGAATGTGTCGCCGGCGACAGTCAGCTATGTCCTCAATGATGTTGCTGGGCAGCGTATTTCAGCAAAAACGCGAGCCGCAGTGCATGATGCCGCGGCAAGCCTGGGCTATCGCCCCAATCTGGCGGCGCGCAATCTGGCCTCTGGCGGTAGCGGTGTGGTGCTCTACATCGTGCCGCGGATCGCGCTCGGGGAGCTCCCGCTGGAAGTGGGCAGCCGGCTGACCACCGCGCTGGCTCGACGGGGCATCGTGCTGTCGCTGCAACTGGAAACCGATGATGGACAGAACGTCGTCGATGCGGTCGCCGACCTCAACCCGATCGCGGTCACCGGGGTCTTTCCGCTGACCGGAGCTGCCGCGGCGGCCGTCGACGCGGCCGGCATTCCCCAGATCTACCTGGGCAGTGAGAAGTTGCAGGCGCTGGGGGCGCTGCACCTGACGGTCGGTGCGATGCGGATCGACCACCTGGTGTCGCGCGGACATACGCGATTGGCGTTTGCCTACGTCGACACCTCGGAGTTGCGGCCGCTTGGTGATTACTGGTTGGCGGGGCTGCGGGAGGCGGCCCGCCGGCGTGGACTGCCGGACGTCGTCGTGGACACGGTGGCGGCGGACGGCTCGAATGCCGCCGACGTGGTGCGCCGTTGGGTGGATTCGGGGTTGACCGCGGTGTGTGCGCAGAGCGATGAGACGGCGTTCGTGGTGCTGCACGGGGTGCGTGAAGCGGGGCTGAACTGCCCGCGGGATCTAGCTGTGATGGGCGTGGATGCCATCCCGCTCGGTGCAGTCAGTGGGCCCCCGCTGACCTCGGTGCGGTTCGATCCCAGTTTGATCGTGGAGGCCGCCGTACCTGCAATGATGGCGGAACTGGGCTACCCCGCGGTCGGTGAACAGCCCGGCGACGACGCGGCGATGCTGTTGGTCCGCGACTCCACCTGAATCGGGTTCGCACCCCTTGTCGGGCGACCGCTCAGCGGTGTAGCTTACGCGGGTAAGCAGTCTCGCGGCTTCAGAGAGGCGGACCACAGTGTCTGTGGAGACCACCAGCGATGTGTATTTCGACCCGTACGACGTCGGCATCAACCGCGACCCGTACCCGGTGTTCCGCCGGCTCCGCGAGGAGGCGCCGCTCTACTACAACCAACAATTCGACTTCTACGCACTGAGTCGCTATGACGATGTCAACAAGGCCCTGGTCGACCACGAAACCTTCAGCTCGGCCCGCGGCGCGATCATCGAGCTGATCAAGGCCGATATCGAAATCCCATCTGGTGCATTAATTTTCGAGGACCCACCGATCCACGACATCCACCGCAAGCTGCTTGCGCGGATGTTCACTCCGCGCAAGATCAACGCGCTGGAACCGAAGATCCGCGAGTTCTGCGCGCGGGCGCTCGATCCGCTGGTCGGCGGCGGGAAGTTCGACTTCATCACCGACTTCGGTGCGATCATGCCGATGCAGGTGATCAGCGAGCTGCTCGGCATCCCCGAGGACGACCAGGTGATGATCCGCGATCACGGCAACGATCAGCTGCGCACCGAGGCCGGTAAGCCGATGAAGGCCGCCAAGGAGGGCCTGGTCGACGGCTCGATCTTCGAGACCTATATCGACTGGCGCAAGGACAACCCGTCCGACGACATCATGACCGACCTGCTCACCGTCGAGTTCACCGACGAATACGGTATCGCTCGCAAGCTCACCCGCGAAGAGCTGCTCATCTACATCAACGTGGTCGCCGGTGCCGGCAACGAGACCACCACTCGGCTGATCGGATGGGCGGCAAAGGTTTTGGCCGAACACCCGGATCAGCGTCGGGAACTCGTCGAGAATCCCGCGCTGATCCCGCAGGCCATCGAGGAACTGCTGCGCTTCGAGCCGCCGGCGCCGCACGTCGCGCGCTACGTCACCCGCGATGTCGAATACTACGGCCAGCAGGTGCCCGAGGGCAGCGTCATGATGATGCTGCTCGGCGCGGCCACCCGCGATCACCGGCAGTTCCCGCCGGACGGCGACGTCTTCGACATCCACCGCGAGCAGCGTCAGCACCTGGCGTTCAGCGTGGGCACCCACTACTGCCTGGGCTCGGCGCTGGCTCGTCTGGAAGGCCGCATCGCCCTGGAGGAACTGCTCAAGCGGTTCCCGGAGTGGGAGGTCGACCTGGAAAACGCCTCGCTGTCACCGACTTCCACGGTGCGCGGCTGGGACACCATGCCGGCATTTGCCAGGTGACCAGGACGCCCACGTTCCGCCGGACATACTGCTCAGATCACAAACTGACCGCCGTCGGGCAGCGCTGACGGCTTCGAGGCCAGGCACGGGCCAGGCCTCGATTACCCTTTGGGCGTGGATTCCGGGGTGGGGGAGACGGCGCTGACAGGACACCGCTGTTGATCGCACACGGGCTTGTTGTCCTGTTCGCGCTCTGTGCTGCAGTGTGCGCGGCCATCGGCATCGTGGTGCGACAGCGCGCCACCATCGACGTTCCGCCGGAGTACGGGGTCAGCACGGTCATGTTGCGGACCCTGCTGCGTCGCCGGCTGTGGTGGGCCGGCACCGGTGCGGCGGTTGCCGGCTACGCATTCCAGGCGCTTGCACTCGAACACGGGTCGCTGCTGGTGGTGCAGCCGCTGCTGGTCTCGGCGCTGCTTTTTGCGCTGCCGCTGAGCGCGCGGCAGGCCAATCGTCATGTCACTCGCGGGGAATGGCTTTGGGCCGGGTTGCTGACCCTCGGCCTGGGGGTCTTCGTGTTGCTCGCCCGGCCCGGACGGCAGGAGGAACCGGCGACCGTCGCAGTTGCCGCCGCGGTCGCGACGGTTGCCGGGGCGGTGATCATCGGCAGCATTGTCTTGGCCGTGCGGTGTAGGGGCTGGGCGCGAGCGGTACTGCTCGCCGGCGGGGTTGGTGTGCTCTTCGGCGTCGTCGCAGTGGTCACCAAGATCTTCATGCATGTCGTCGAGGAACGCGGACTGGTGGGCTCGCTGTCGACGCCGGCGCCGTACATCCTGATCGTGCTGGGCATAGTGGCGACGCTGCTGCAGCAGTCGGCGTTCCATGCCGGTGCCCTGCAGACCTCGGTTCCCACCATGTTGGTGCTAGAGCCCGTGGTGGCCGTGATGATCGGGGCCCTGGTGCTGGGGGAGGCGCTGGAGACCACCGGATACGAGGCCGTGGCGCTGGTGGTGGCGATCGGCGCGATGGCCGCCGCGACCATCGCGCTGGGCCGGGGTGAGGGTGCATACGAGGCTGAGTTGGAGCGTCAGACTGCGGTTCGCCGCGTCGGGCCGCACGCTTAGTGAGTGCAGTTTCTCACAGGCCCTCGAGGCATATCTTTAGTTTTGCTAACGTTGTTTCTTGGTGAGAGGCCCACAGGCCACGCGAACGAATTCACGCAGAGGTAGTCATGTCGAACGAGAACACCGGAATCGCCGTAGACGAGCACTTCGCTCGCCGCGTTGCCGAGCTGTACGCCAACGATCCCCAGTTCGCCGCCGCGCGTCCCAACGATGAGGTCAGCGCTTCGGTGGACGAGCCGAGCCTGCGCCTGCCCCAGATCATCCGGACCATCATGGAGGCTTATGGCGACCGTCCGGCGCTTGGTGGCCGGGCCGTCGAATACGTCACCGATGCCACGGGCCGCACGACTGCGGCGTTCCTGCCGCGTTACGTGACCATCACCTATGCCGAAGCGTGGAGCCGCATCCAGGCCGTCGTCGCCGCCCTCGCCGAGGCCGGCGTCGTCCCCGGAGACCGCGTCGCCATGCTCGGCTTCACCAGCGTCGAGTACACCGTCATCGACACCGCGCTGGCCGTGGCCGGCGCCGTCGCGGTACCGCTACAGACCAGCGCACCGGCCGAGCAACTGCAGCCGATCCTGACCGAGACCGAACCCACCGTGCTGTTCGCCGACGCCGATTTCCTGGACGATGCCGTCGAGCTGGTGCGGGGAGGGCATGTGCCGCAGCGGGTGGTGGTGTTCGAGTACCGACCGCAGGTCGACGCCCACCGTGAATCCCTGAAGAAGGCGACCGATGCGCTCACCCCGCTGGGCGTCGTCGTCGAGACGCTGACCGACTTGACCGACCGCGGTGCGGCATTGCCGACCGTGGCGCCGTACATCGACGCCGACCCGGACCCGCTGCGGGTACTCATCTACACCTCGGGCAGCACCGGCACCCCCAAGGGCGCGATGTACCCGGAACGACTGGTTGCCGGCATGTGGCGGGCCTCGGTGCGGGCCGGCTGGGGACAGCAGACCGCCGTTCCCGCGATCGTGCTGAGCTTCCTGCCGATGAGCCACATGATGGGCCGCGGTGTGGTCTACCGGGCCCTGGCCAGCGGCGGCACCGTGAACTTCGCCGCCCGTAGTGACCTGTCCACATTGCTCGAGGACATCTCGCTGGTGCGGCCGACGCAGATGAACTTCGTCCCGCGGGTCTGGGAGATGATCCACCAAGAAGTCCAGAGCGAAGTCGATCGGCGCGCGGTGGACGGTGTCACCGAAGAGCAGGTGCTCGCCGAGCGTCGGCAGAGCCTGCTCGGTGGCCGCCAGGTCGTCGCCCTGACCGGATCCGCACCGATCTCTCCGGAACTCAAAACCTGGGTACAGAACTTCGTCGGCCTCGAGCTGCTCGAAGGCTACGGCTCTACCGAAGCCGGCGGCGTCATGGTCAGTGGCCGTATCGCGCGTCCGATGGTGACCGACTACAAACTGGTCGATGTGCCCGAACTGGGTTACCTGCTGACCGACCGGCCCTACCCGCGCGGTGAACTGCTGATCAAGTCGGCTGACTTGATCCCGGGCTACTACAAGCGGCCCGAGACCACTGCAGAGGTGTTCGACGCGGACGGCTTCTACCGGACCGGTGACATCATGGCCGAGCTGGGGCCGGACCACCTCAAGTACCTGGACCGGCGCAACAACGTGCTCAAGTTGGCACAAGGCGAGTTCGTCACCTTGTCCAAGCTGGAGGCCGCCTACGGCACCAGCAGCCTGATCCGTCAGATCTATGTGTACGGCAACAGTTCTCGGGCGTATCTGCTCGCGGTCATCGTGCCGTCGGCGGAAGCGCTCGCCGGGGTGTCCTGTGGCGAGGAGCTGCGGCCGCAGCTGGCCGAGGCCCTGCAGTCCGTGGCCCGCGAGGCGCACCTGCAGTCCTACGAGATCCCGCGCGACTTCATCATCGAGCCGACGCCGTTCACGTTGGAGAACGGTCTGTTGACCGGCGTGCGCAAGCTGGCCTGGCCCAAGCTCAAGGCGCAATACGGCCCCGCACTCGAACAGCTCTACACCGACCTCGCCGACGGACAGGCCAGTGAGCTGCGGGCGCTGCGTCAGTCCGGTGCGGATGCGCCGGTGCTGGAGACCGTCAGCCGAGCCGCGCGGGCCTTGTTGGGTGCCGGTGCCTCGGAAGTCGCACCCGATGCCCACTTCACCGACCTGGGTGGAGACTCGTTGTCGGCGTTGACCTTTGGCTCACTTCTGGAAGAGATCTTCGACGTCGAGGTACCGGTCGGCGTGATCGTCAGCCCGGCTACCGACCTCGCCGGTGTGGCCGCGTACATCGAAGGTGAACGGGCGGCCGGCGGCCAGCGGCCGACGTTCTCCACGGTCCACGGCAAGGGCTCCACCGTGGCGCGGGCCGCGGATCTGACGCTGGACAAGTTCATCGACGCCGCGACCCTGGCGGCGGCGCCGTCTCTGCCGGGCCCGGCAGCCGAGGTGCGCACGGTATTGCTCACCGGCGCAACCGGATTCCTCGGGCGCTACCTGGCCCTGGATTGGCTGGAACGGATGGACCTGGTCGACGGCAAGGTGATCTGCTTGGTCCGCGGTAAGTCCGACGCCGATGCCAGGGCCCGCCTCGATGCCACGTTCGACAGTGGCGACCCCAAGCTCTTGGCGCACTACCGGGACCTGTCCGATCATCTCGAGGTCATCGCCGGTGACAAGGGCGAGGCCAATCTCGGTTTGCCGCAGGAGGTTTGGCAGCGGCTGGCCGACACCGTCGACGTGATCGTCGACCCGGCCGCGCTGGTGAACCACGTGCTGCCCTACAGCGAGCTGTTCGGCCCCAACGCGCTGGGTACCGCCGAGCTGATCAGGATCGCGCTGACCACCCGGATCAAGCCGTTCGCCTACGTCTCAACCATCGCCGTAGGCTCGGGCATCGAGCCCGGCAAGTTCGTCGAAGAGGCCGATGTTCGGGTGATGAGCGCGGAGCGCGCGGTGGACGACAGCTATGCCAATGGTTACGGCAATAGCAAGTGGGCCGGTGAGGTGCTGCTGCGCGAGGCCAATGATCTTTGTGGCCTGCCGGTTTCGGTGTTCCGTTGCGACATGATCTTGGCCGACACGTCCTATGCCGGTCAGCTCAACCTGCCGGACATGTTCACCCGGATGATGTTCTCCCTGGTGGCCACCGGCATAGCGCCGAAGTCGTTCTACCAGTTGGGAGCTGACGGCAACCGCCAACGGGCGCACTATGACGGCCTGCCGGTCGAGTTCGTCGCCGAAGCCATCTCGACGCTGACCGAGAAGGTCGCCGCGGGTGAGACCGACACGACATTCGAGACGTACCACGTGATGAACCCGTACGACGACGGCGTCGGCATGGACGAGTACGTGGACTGGCTGATCGAAGCCGGGTATTCCGTTGCCCGCGTGGATGATTACGCTGACTGGCTGACTCGCTTCGAGACCGGTCTGCGTGGCTTGCCGGACCGTCAGCGCAACGCCTCGCTGCTACCGCTCCTGCACAACTACCAGCAGCCCGGCCAGCCGTTCAACGGCTCCATTGCTCCGGTGGACCACTTCCGATCCGCCGTGCAGGACGCGAAAGTTGGTGCGGACAAAGATATTCCGCACATCTGCGCGCCGGTGATCGTCAAGTACATCACCGACCTGCAACTGCTCGGCCTGCTCTGACCGCCCGCTGATTTGTGCACGATTTCGGGGTGCTCAGCGCACCCTCGGGGCGCACAAATCGCACAGGGAATTGGCAGGCCGAGACTGGAACAAAGCCGGCTCGACCGGCGTAATTAAGAGAGGTGGGGGCGCGAAGAGGCGCTGCCTACCTCATCTTCCGAAATACTCGTGAGGTTTTCTTATGTCGATTGACATCGCTGACGAACGGCTCGCTCGCCGGATCGCCGAATTGTCCGCCAATGACCCGCAGTTCGCCGCTGCCTTGCCCATCGAGGCGGTGGCCCAGGCCGTCGAGAAGCCGGGCCTGCGACTGCCGGAGATCGTGCAGACCGTGCTGAAGAGCTATGCCGACCGGACCGCGCTCGGACAGCGCGCCGTCGAGTTCGTCACCGAGAACGGCCGTACTGTGGCCAAGCTGCTGCCCCAGTACGACACCATCACCTATGGCGAGTTGTGGGAGCGGGTCCGCTCCGTCGCTGCCGCACTGCACGCCGACGGCGTGAAGGCCGGAGACTGCGTTGCCATCCTCGGCTTCACCAGCACCGACTACACCGTCATCGACACCGCCCTCGGCCAGATCGGCGCCGTGTCGGTGCCCCTACAGACCAGCTCGTCCGCGTCATCGCTGCTACCGATCATCGCCGAGACAGAACCGGTGCTGATGGCGGTGAGCGCCACGTATGTCGCCGACGCCGTCGAGCTCGCCATCGGCGGTCCCGCTCCGGCCCGCGTCGTGGTGTTCGATCACCACACCCAGGTCGATGACGAACGCGACGCCATCGACGCGGCGCGTGCCGCGCTGGCCGATGCCGGACTGAACGTGGTCGTCGAGACGTTCGGTGAGGTGCTCGATCGCGGCACGGGCCTGCCGGACGCTCCGGCGCCGGTTTTCGCCGACGAGGATCCGCTGACCCTGCTGATCTACACCTCCGGGTCCACCGGCGCCCCCAAGGGCGCGATGTACCCCGAGAGCAACATGACGAGCTTCTGGCGCAGCGCCAGCTCGGCATGGTTCGGGCCGAGTCAAGCGTCGATCAACCTCGCCTTCATGCCGATGAGCCACGTCATGGGCCGCGGCATCCTGTACTCCAGCTTGGCCAACGGTGGCATCGTCTACTTCGCCGCGAAGAGCGACTTGTCCACTCTTCTCGAAGATTTCGCGCTTGCTCGCCCCACGGAGCTGAACCTGGTACCCCGGGTGTGGGAGATGCTGTACCTAGAATTCCAGAGCCGGGCCGACAAGCTGGTGCCGGCCGAGGCCGGTGCAGCCGAGCGTGACGAAATCGAGCAGCAGGTCATGGCCGACATGCGGCAGAACCTGCTGGGCGACCGGTACATCAAGGCGATGACCGGCTCGGCGCCGATCACCGATGAACTCAAGGCCTGGGTCGAGAAGTTCCTCGGCATCCACCTGCTGGAGGGCTACGGCTCCACAGAAGCCGGCATGGTCTTCTTCGACGGCGTGATCCAGCGGCCGACGACTCTGGACTACAAGCTGGTCGACGTGCCCGATCTGGGCTACTTCCTGACCGATCAGCCGTACCCGCGTGGTGAGCTGCTGGTGAAGACCCAAAACCTGTTCCCGGGTTACTACAAGCGGCCCGACGTCACCGCGAGCGTGTTCGACGAGGACGGCTTCTACCGCACCGGCGACGTGGTCGCCGAGCTGGGCCCGGACCAGATCATGTACGTCGACCGGCGCAACAACGTGCTGAAGCTGGCCCAGGGCGAGTTCGTCACGCTGGCAAAGGTGGAGGCGGCATTCAGCAACAACAGCCCGCTGGTCCGGCAGATCTACGTCTACGGCAACAGCGCTCAGCCGTACCTGCTGGCTGTCGTGGTGCCCACCGAAGACGCGTTGGCGCGTTGGGATTCGGCCGAGCTGAAGCGGCAGATCAGCGACTCGCTGCAGGAGGTCGCCAAGGCAGCCGAGCTGCAGTCCTACGAGATCCCGCGCGACTTCATCGTGGAGACCGAGCCGTTCTCGTTGGAGAACGGTCTGCTGACCGGTATCCGCAAGCTGGCCTGGCCCAAGCTCAAGGCCCACTACGGCCCGGTGCTGGAAGAGTTGTACGCGAATCTTGCTGCTGGACAGGCGGACGAGCTGCGTGCGCTGCGACAGAACGGTGCCGACGGACCCGCCCTGCCGACCGTCATTCGCGCCGCCAGTGCGCTGCTCGGTGCGTCGGGTGAGGTCTCGGCCGACGCTCACTTCACCGATCTCGGTGGAGACTCGTTGTCCGCGTTGACGTTCGGCAACCTGCTCGAAGAGATCTTCGGCGTCGAGGTGCAGGTCGGCATCATCGTCAGCCCGGCCACTGATATGGCGGCCCTGGCTTCCTACATCGAGAACGTGCGCAATGGCGGCGCCAAGCGGCCCAGCTTCACCTCCGTCCACGGCAAGAACGCCGTCGAGGTGCGGGCCGCGGATCTGACGCTGGACAAGTTCATCGACGCCGCGACCCTGGCGGCGGCGCCGTCTCTGCCGGGCCCGGCTTCCGAGGTGCGCACGGTATTACTCACCGGCGCAACCGGATTCCTCGGCCGCTACCTGGCCCTGGAGTGGCTGGAGCGGATGGATCTGGTCGACGGCAAGGTGATCGCCTTGGTGCGCGCCAAGTCCGATGAGGAGGCGCGGGCCCGCCTCGATGCGACGTTCGACAGTGGCGACCCGAAGCTGCTCGCGCACTATCAGTCGCTGGCCGATCACCTGGAGGTCATCGCCGGTGACAAGGGCGAGGCCAATCTCGGTTTACCGCAGGAGGTTTGGCAGCGGCTGGCCGACACCGTCGACGTGATCGTCGACCCGGCCGCGCTGGTGAACCACGTGCTGCCCTACAGCGAGCTGTTCGGCCCCAACGCCCTGGGTACCGCCGAGCTGATCCGGATCGCGCTGACCACCAAGCAGAAGCCGTACATCTACGTCTCGACCATCGGTGTGGGCGACCAGATCGAGCCCGGCAAGTTCGTCGAGGACGCCGACGTCCGGGTGATGAGCTCGGTGCGTGCTGTGCACGACGGTTACGCGAACGGTTACGGCAATAGCAAGTGGGCCGGTGAGGTGCTGCTGCGCGAGGCCAATGATCTTTGTGGCCTGCCGGTTTCGGTGTTCCGTTGCGACATGATCCTGGCTGACACCTCGTACGCCGGCCAGCTCAACCTGCCGGACATGTTCACCCGGATGATGTTCTCGCTGGTGGCCGCGGGTATCGCCCCGTACTCGTTCTACGAGCTCGACGCCGAGGGCAAGCGGCAGGCCGCGCATTACGACGGACTGCCGGTCGAGTTCATCGCGGAGGCCATCGATACCCTCGGTGTGCAGCCGGCGGGCGGATTCGCCACCTACCACGTGATGAACCCGCACGCGGACGGTATCGGCATGGACGAGTACGTGGACTGGCTGATCGAAGCCGGGTATTCCATTGCGCGCGTGCCGGATTACGCCGAGTGGCTAGCTCGTTTCGAGACCACGCTGCGGGCCCTGCCAGACCGGCAGCGCAACGCTTCGCTGCTGCCGCTGATCCACAACTACCAGAAGCCCGAGCACCCGCACAACGGGTCGATCGCGCCGGTGGTGGTGTTCCGTGAGGCCGTGCAGGAAGCAAAGATCGGTCCGGACAAGGACATTCCGCACGTGACCGCGCCGGTGATCGTCAAGTACATCACCGACCTGCAGCTGCTGGGCCTGCTGTAACCCGGTGAAGTGGGCGCGTTTCGTATCACTGTGCGATACGAAACGCGCCCACATCGCGTGGAACTACGGGGCGATCAGCACCCCGGCGTCCGAGGCGGCCTGCTGCAGCTGGCCGATCGTCAAACCGCCCCAGTTGTTGATCGGACCCATCTTGGCACCAAGCCAAGGCACCACGCCCGGATCGGGCGCGACGCCCAGGTTGTAGGCCTGCATGCCGGGCAGATGGTGCTCGAGGAAATTGCCCAGCGCATCGACCACGGCAACGATGTCGTTGATCGGGTTCAGGCCCAGCAGTGCCGCGTCGTTGAACAGCGGGTTCACTGCGCTGGGGTTGCCGATCATCACGATGTCGCCGTAGTGCGGCTTACTGCCGCCGCCGGGTACGTAAGCGGGCATCAGTGGCTGCAACCCGGGTAGATCGGTGGAGAAGTATGCGGCGGTGTCTCCGTAGGTCTCGATATTGACGAAGTTCGAGTTGACGCCATTGCCCGCAACGGAGGTGTTCAGACCTGGACCCTCGAAACCGATGCCGCCCAAACCCGTCTGTTGCGCGACGTACTGCGCTTCCCAGCCGCCCAGCGAGTGCCCGGTCAGGTAGATGTCGCCGGTGCTGTAGCCCTGCGCGGTCGCGGCAGCCTGGACCGCCCGCTCAAACGCCAACGAATCGTAGAACGCCTGCGGAGTGGTGTGGGTGAAGATGATCTGGAAGTCGGTGATGAACTGGGTGATCGCGATCAGCGGATGGAACAGCAGATTGGTGCCGCCGGTGGTGCCTTGGTAGGCGATGACGATCTGCCCTTGCGGGGTCACCCACGCCTTGCCCACGGCGCCGGACAACGGATTGAAGGTCTGCATCTGAAAACCGTTGACGGTGAACGGCTTCAGGCCGCCGGGCTGGCCGCCGAGCACGTACGCGCCGGCAGCGGCGTCGAGGAACTGGGCGACCGTCGGGGTCTGATCATTTGTCGGGCCGGTGTAGGTCAGGGTCGGCACCTTCGGCTGGTTGGCCGGAGTTTTGTTGAGCCCCAACACATTTTCGAATCCGCGGAACGCCGCGAACAAGGCTTCGTCGATGGGGGACCAGTTGAAGGGGCTCTTGGGGCCGCTCTGCGAGACGGTCAGGTCCAGGACCTGCAGCACCGTGTTGATGATGCGGCCGGGGAGCGCTATGAGCTGCGCTATCGGCGACAGGGGTGCCGGCGTCGGCACCGTCGTGGTGTTCGTCGGGGAACTGCTCGACGCGGTGGGCTTGAGACTGACGGCGCCGGTGGAGGTCGCGGCTACCGCGGCGGCCGCGACCGGGGTATGTGCGGGTGCGGGTGGTTGCGCGGAGACCCGCGGGGTCGTGACGGCCGTCTGCGCCTTGGTGGCGGCGGTCGGGGCGACAGGGTTCTTGGTCTTCGCGGCGCGTTTGGCTGCACCAGCATCTGAGTTCTTTGCTGAATTATGCTGTGGTACAGGTGAATCCGATCCAGCTGCACTCGGTGTGGCGGTGTCGGGCGGCTGGCTGGTATCCGCTGCGGCTTTCTTGCCCTTCTTCTGCGGTGCCGGGGCTGTCGTACCCGGGTGCGTAACGGGTTTGGCCGGACCGGGCGACGCGGAGGCGGCGGCAGACGTATGGCCCGCAGAGTTGCCCGAATCGGGGTGGCCGGTCTCGGCCCAGGCGACGTCATGGCCGGCTGCTGCGATACCGATGCCGACAGCAACCGCTGCCAGACGATAACGGCGAGACATCCGCTTGGTGTTGCGTCGGCCATGCAGCGTCATCAATGTCCCCCTTGACATTGGGGCCGCGGTTGTCGCAGCCGAGCGTGTTCCGCGCCCAACATATGACATCGCGTGATGTCACTCGTCAGGAATGGTCACTTTCGCAAACACTCAGGCCTGCCAGGAACGCCACAGGGCGATCGACACGGTCACGACCGGACCGTCCAGTGCGACCCGGTCGTACTGCGGGTACTTGGCGCGCAACAGCGAGTATCCGATGGCCATCTCGTCGCCGCTGTCGTGCAGGGTGGCGTGGCCGTCGGCTCGGACCCACCACAGCTGATTCCAGTCGTCGCTGTAGTGCTCCACCAGCAGACTGACCTTCGGGTTGGCCGCGATGTTGGCCAGCCGCCGGAGGTGCTGGGTGGACTTACGTTTTGCGTCGACGGCGGTATACAGCACGTCGTGACTGACGGCGAACACGACCGGAATCAGGTGGGGCTGTCCGTCCGGTGCCGCGGTCGCCAGGACCGCCAGTGGTGCCGCGGCAAACTGCGCGGGCCCGTCGAAAGCTGGAGCGGTCATGACTCATTGTCTCCAACGCGGGTGCGCCGGCGCGGCACTCATCGGTAATCGGGTCACATTGATCTCGGGGCTCTTGGTCGTGGTGCTCGGGTGGGTCGCTGGCGGCTCGGCAACCGCCGGTGCCGGGGCGGCCGGGGCGGCCGGCGCCGGCGGAGATGGCGCCGGTGGCGGTGCCGGTGGGGACGGTGGCGGTGGAGGGGGCGCCGAGGTGGGGGCAGTTGCGGTGGTTGTGGTGGACGGCGCAGTGGTGGTCGTGGACGGGGTGGGGGCCGGTGAGTCGTCGGCAGGTTCTTTGCGGGTGGCAAGCAGGACCATCGAGATCACCAGCGCGACGGCCGCGCCCGCGACCAAGGTCAGTAGCAACCTGGTCCGGCCGGACCGATACCACGGCGCGGGTGGCGCCTTGAAGTGCCAGGTGTTGGTGTCGAAGGGGTCGAAAGTATCGGGAGCGGGCTCGGGTTCGGGAATGGCGAACGGGCCGGTGACCGGCGACCGGAACGGGCCGGGGCCGACGGTGGCAAACCGGTCGGTATCGGGGTCACTGTCGGACACCTTCCAGATGGTAGGCGGCGCCGTGCCCGAACCTGTGATAGCTGTGAGAGTTGAGGCGCGTGTCCGGTTGTCGGAGTTCGACGGGCTCAGACGTCCTTGACGGGCTCGATACCCAGATCTTGGTAGGTGACCAGTGCCGCGAACGGCACGCCGCGCCTGGCGAAGCGTTCCGTGGCGATATCGCCGCGGTCGACCATCGGGATGACACCGGTGACGACGGCCCCCACCGAGGTGACGCGTTCGTACGCGATCTCGGTCGATCCACCGGTACTGATCACGTCGTCGACAAGCAGCACCCGGGTGCCGGGCTCGATGCGGGTGCCCTCGATCCACTGCTCCCGGCCGCGCGACTTCTGCTCCTTGCGCACCGAGAACCACGCCTTACCGGTGACCATCGCGACTCCGTGGGCCAGCGGGTCGGCACCCATGGTCAGGCCGCCGACGGCATCGAATTCGATACCGCGCAGCGCCGCCAACTCGGCCACGGCCTGGCTCACCAGGGTCAGGTTCTTGCCGTTGTCGATGGCGAACTTGCCGTCGATGTAGTCGTGGCTGAGCTGCCCGCTGGCCAGCCGGAACGGCTCCTCGCGGCGCTCGTAGCCGCGGGTGCGGATCAGTTCGAAGGCGGCGTCCCAGGATTTCGGGCGATCAGCAGCAGACATACCGTGATGCTATTGCACGTGGGAAGCTCCGCCCGCGCTACCGGGAGCGCTGCGCCAATTCCACAGTGGCCGAACGCAACTCGTCGACGGAGTTCAGTGGCTGGGCATAACCCACGCGGGTGTAGGCCATTCCGCGGGCGGTGTCGACCCGCAGATCCAGGCCGTAGCGGTCGACGCCCGTACAGGTCGCCGACGACGTGTCAGGATAGCCGCCGAGCACTCGGGCCATCGCGGCCAGGGCGTCGGCGTGGTCGGCATTCAGGTGGGCGATTGCCCCGGCGGCCGACGGGGTCACCGGGTCAGGTTGGGCCGCAGCGTAATCCGCACCGGTGGCCGAATCCATCCGGCCGTAGCCGCCGACCCATCGCACTCGCTCGACCCGCAGCACCCACAGCGCGAAGTCGGTGTAGTCGATGTAGTACTTGGCGGCCGCCACGGCCGCCACGGCGGCCAGGTGAGCGGCCCGGGCGGCGTCGCGCTGGTCTCCTTCGGGTTGGTACACCCGGCCTGCCAAGGTGACCCGGCCACCGGCCAGCGGGTCCTTGTCGGTGGTCGCGGCGATGATGGAGATGCTGGCCCGCTGATCGCCCGCCAGGTTGCGCCCGTGCTCGGCCAGGGTCGACACGCACAACACCGGGTTCCCGCCCAACAGGCCGTAGGTCACCATCGACGCCCACGGATCGCCGTCCGCGGTCAGGGTGGCCAGGGTGCCGGTATTGGTCGACGCCGCGATGGTGCGGGATTCCTCGGCCGCCGTCGGGCGCGTCGGGTTGACGATCTCGGCCAGCGGGGGCGGAATCGTCGGGGCATCCCCGGGGTCACCGTGATCGCGTGTCGCCACGGCTGCGACCCTACCGGGCTATCGGTACGTTGGAGGCTGATGGACGCCCCCCACGGTGGCGTGGACCACCCGAGCGCCGACGACTACGGCCATGCGCGCGTTCTCCCGGAGGACCGCACATGGTTCAAGAGCGCGGTCTTCTACGAGGTGTTGGTCCGTGCCTTTTACGACTCCGACGCTGACGGATCAGGCGATCTGCGCGGTCTCACCGAGCGGCTCGACTACCTGAAATGGCTTGGTGTCGACTGCATCTGGCTGCCGCCTTTCTACGACTCGCCGCTTCGCGACGGCGGCTACGACATTCGCGACTTCTACCAGGTACTGCCCGAATTCGGCACCGTCGACGACTTCGTGGCCCTGCTGGACGCGGCGCACCGGCGCGGGATCCGGGTCATCACCGACCTGGTGATGAACCACACCTCCGACGCCCACGCGTGGTTCCAGGAGTCGCGGCGCCACCCCGACGGTCCGTACGGCGACTTTTACGTCTGGAGCGACAGCAGCGACCGGTACCCGCAGGCCAGGGTCATCTTCGTCGATACCGAGGAGTCGAACTGGACCTTCGATCCGGTGCGCCGGCAGTTCTATTGGCACCGGTTCTTCTCCCACCAGCCCGACCTGAACTACGACAACCCGGCGGTGCAGGACGCGATGCTCGACGTGCTGCGGTTCTGGCTGCGCCTGGGCATCGACGGCTTCCGCCTGGACGCGGTGCCCTACTTGTTCGAGCGGGACGGGACCAACTGCGAAAATCTGCCCGAGACCCACGCCTTTCTGAAGCGCTGCCGCAAAGTCGTCGACGATGAATTCCCGGGCCGGGTGCTGTTGGCCGAGGCCAATCAGTGGCCCGCCGACGTGGTGTCCTACTTCGGGGACCCGGCCACCGGCGGCGACGAATGTCATATGGCATTCCACTTCCCGCTGATGCCAAGGATTTTCATGGCGGTTCGGCGCGAATCACGCTTCCCGATCTCGGAGATCCTGGCCCAGACGCCACCGATCCCGGAGTGCGCCCAGTGGGGCATCTTCCTGCGCAACCACGACGAGCTGACGCTGGAGATGGTCACCGACGAAGAGCGTGACTACATGTACGCCGAGTACGCCAAGGACCCGCGGATGAAGGCCAATGTCGGGATCCGTCGTCGGCTGGCCCCGCTGTTGGAGAACGACCGCAACCAGATCGAACTGTTCACTGCATTGCTGCTGTCCCTGCCCGGCTCGCCGGTGCTGTATTACGGCGATGAAATCGGTATGGGCGACATCATCTGGCTGGGTGACCGCGACGGTGTGCGCACGCCCATGCAGTGGACCCCGGATCGCAACGCCGGATTCTCCACTGCGAACCCGGGGCGGTTGTACCTGCCGCCGAACCAGGATCCGGTCTACGGCTATCAAGCGGTGAATGTCGAAGCGCAGCGCGACAGTTCGAATTCACTGTTGAACTGGACCCGCACCATGCTCGCGGTGCGCCGGCGCCATGACGCGTTCGCGGTCGGTACGTTCCGGGAACTGAGCGGGTCGAATCCTTCGGTGCTGGTTTACGTTCGGGAAGTCGACGGGGCGGCCGTGTTGTGCGTCAACAACCTGTCCCGGTTTCCGCAGCCCATCGAGTTGAACCTGCAGAGCTGGGCGGACTACACGCCGGTCGAGATGACCGGGCATGTGGAATTTCCCCGAATCGGGCTACTGCCATACCAATTGACGCTGCCCGGCCACGGGTTCTATTGGTTCGCCTTGCGCGCGCCAGACGGTGAGGAGCGGTGATGGATGTGCAATACGCCGAATGGCTGACCCGGCAACGCTGGTACGCGGGTCGCTCCCGGACCTTGACCGGTGCGCAGCCGGCCACCGTCATCGCACTGCGTGCCGATCTCGACCTGGTGCTGCTGGACGCCGTCTATGCCGATGGCCCGGCCGAGCGCTACCAGGTGCTGGTGCGCCGCGGAGAGGGCGCGCCGCCCGAATACGCCGACCTGGCCACCATCGGCAATGACGGTTCGACGGCCGTCATCGACGGCTTGTTCGACCCCGAAGCCGCGGAGTATCTGCTGTCCCTGATCGGCAGGTCGGCCGTCGTGGGTGAGGCGGTCTTTGTCGCCGAGCCGGGCGGCCTGTTGCCTACGGGGGCGCCGGCACGGGTGATCGGGGCCGAACAGAGCAACACCAGCGTGGTGTTCGGCGACACCGCGATACTCAAGATGTTCCGCCGCCTGATACCCGGGGTGAACCCCGACATCGAGCTGACCGGGGTGCTGGCCCGCGCCGGCAGCCCACATGTAGCGCCGCTGCTGGGCGAGTTCCACCTGAGCGAAAAGGGTTCGGCGGCAGCAGATTCAGTGGCTTTGGGCATGGTCACCACGTTCGCCGCCAACGCGGCCGAAGGTTGGGACATGGCCACCGCGAGCACCCGGGATTTGTTCGCCGAAGGTGACCTGCATGCCGACGAGGTGGGTGGGGACTTCGCGGCCGAATCGCACCGGCTGGGCAGCGCTGTCGCCCAGGTGCACGCAACGTTGGCCGCCGAACTCGGCGCCGTCGCCGCGAGGTTCTCGGCTGCGGCCATGCTCGACCGGTTGTCCGCGGTGGTCGCCGCGGTGCCTGCGCTCGGCGAGCACGCCACCCAGATCGAGCATCGCTACCGCGAACTGGACGGTCACCCGATGACCGTCCAGCGCATTCACGGGGACCTGCACCTCGGTCAGGTGCTGCGCACCCCGGAGACCTGGTTGCTCATCGACTTCGAAGGCGAGCCCGGGCAACCACTGGAGCAGCGCCGGGCGCCGGATTCCCCGCTACGCGACGTCGCGGGCGTACTGCGCTCCTACCACTACGCGGCGTATCAGCGGGTGATCGAGGGAGACGGCAACAGCCGAGCGGACAAGCAATTGGCGACGCGGGCCAGGGAGTGGGCCGAACGCAACCGATCGGCATTCTGCGACGGCTATGCCGAAGTGGTCGGGTCCGACCCCCGAGTGGAGACCGAGGTGTTGGCGGCCTACGAGCTCGACAAGGCGGTCTACGAGGCGGGTTACGAAGCCCGGCATCGCCCCGGATGGTTGGATCTGCCGCTGCGCTCCATCGCGAGGCTGCTGGCCGACTAGGTCTGAGAGCTGTGGTCTTGCTCCCAGTTCGTGTTCCAGCTGCGATGGCCCAGGAGCTCGGCGACGCGGCGTGACCAGCGAGGATGCTCAGGGTTAGGTAGACCCACCCCCAGCGTTCGCTGCTAATTCACAGGTAGTAACAGGTTAGTAATGGATAACTGGTTCAGTGAGCACCCAACTCGAAGCGCCCGACGAGGTCGTCGACGAAGAATCCGCTCCCGAATCAGCCTCCCGTGGCCACCGGGTGGCGCTGGCGGTCCTGCTGATCGGCACGGCAGTGCTCTATCTGTGGAACATCACGGTCAACGGGATGGGCAACGACTTCTATGCCGCGGCAGCCTGGGCGGGATCGAAGAATTGGGAAGCGCTGCTGTTCGGCTCGCTGGACCCGGCCAACTTCATCACCGTTGACAAGCCACCGCTGTCGCAGTGGGTGATGGGCCTGTCCGGCCAGATCTTCGGCTTCAGCAGCGCGAGCATGTTGGTGCCGGAAGCGCTGATGGCGGTCGGCTCGGTGGCGCTGCTGTATGCGACGGTCAAGCGGGTGGCCGGGCCGTGGACCGGGCTGCTGGCCGGCACGGCACTGGCGCTGACGCCGGTGACGGTGTTGATGTTCCGGTTCAACAATCCGGATGCCGCGATGGTGCTGCTGATGATCGCCGGGGCGTACTGCGGGGTGCGGGCTCTGCAAGGCAATGGATCACGCTGGATGGCGCTCGCCGGTGTCGTAATGGGCTTCGCCTTTCTGGCCAAGATGCTCGAGGGCATCATGGTGGCGCCGTCGATCGCGCTGGCGTATCTGGTTGCCGCGCAGGTGAGTTGGCGGCAACGTCTGATCCACATCGGCTGGGCGGTACTGGGCACGCTGGCGGCATCCGGTTGGTTCGTGGTGCTGACGCTGCTGTGGCCGGCCTCGGCGCGGCCCTATCTTGCCGGTTCCACCGACAACAACTTCATGAATCTGGTCCTGGGCTACAACGGCTTCGGCCGGGTGCTGGGCGACAACAAGAAGGTCTTCGCTCCGCCGACCGCTGAGGTCGGAACCCTGGCCGGCACCCAGGTGCATATCGGTTCGCACGGCCCATTCGGTTCGCAGACCGAAGGCGTCATGCGCCTGTTCAGCGGCGAATTCGGCTACGAGATCAGTTGGCTACTGCCTGCTGCGCTGGTGGCGATCATCGTGGTTCTGGTTGCGCGCCACGGAAAGCCGCGCACGGACCTGGTTCGGGCGGCGGTGTTGTTGTTCGGCGGTTGGCTGCTCAGTGACGGTCTGGTGCTGAGCTTCATGAAGGGCTTCATCCACGCGTATTACTCGATGTCGATCGCGCCGGCGGTGGCCGCGGTGTTCGCGATCGGGGTGCAGCAGATGTGGGTGTTGCGAGAAAAGTTATGGGCCCGAATCGCTTTGGCGGTGATGCTGCTCGGCACCGCGGTCTGGAGTTTCTGGCAGCTGAACAGCCATTCGGCGTGGCTGCCGGCGCTGCGGTGGATCATTCTGGTCGGCACCGCCATCGGTGCGGTGGCGCTGATCTGGCGGGGCAACGTACGGTCCCGCGGGGCCGTTGTGGCGCTGGGTGTTTCACTTGTCGGCGCGATGCTGGGGTCCACGGCCTACTCACTGGCCACCATCAACGTCTCCCATGTCGGTGGTGGCCCTACGGTGGGCCCGGACAGCAACTACAACAGCTGGACCAAGGGCATCGACAGCACTGAGCTGGACGACATGCTCAAAGCGACGCACAACGAATGGTCGGCAGCGATCGAAAGATCCTCGTATGCCGCGACGTTGGAGTTGAAGACCGAGACGTCTGTGATGGCCATCGGTGGCTTCGGCGGTGCCGACCCAGCGCCGACGCTTCAGGAGTTTCAGGATTACGTGGCCGCACACCGGATCGGCTATTTCCTCAAGCCGGGCCTGCACGGCCGTGGCCCGCAATTCGGCAGGCATGACCACAACGACATCGTCGAGTGGGTGGCGGCCAATTTCCCGGCGACCAAGGTCGGCGACGTCACCGTCTACGACCTGTCAGCTGGAAAGCCTTAGCGCTCAAGCGGAAAGCGGCATGACGGCGCTGTACAGATCGGGATTGACGATCATGTCCACCCGGCCGAAGCGGGCACGTACCCGGGCCAGCAACTGGTCGAGCTGAGCCCGATCATGGGTGTCGGCGGCGATCGCATAGATCCGGTCGGCGGGTTGACCGTGGGTGATACGAACCAGGGAACCGGCGTGCCGGTCGGTCACCACGACGCGGTAGCCGTGGGCCAGCAGGCTGAGGGCGGTGGCCAGGCCGTTGTCCGAACCGGCGTCCAGGACCACCGCGACGATGCTTTTCTTCATGACATCGAGTCAACGCCCGCTGGCTAAGTGCCAGATGAGTCATGGCTAGGACTGGGATACGTGATTTCGGTGCTTGAGGGCCGATGGCACCCGGAACGGCCGGAACCGTTCAGCGGACGAGACGGCGGAGCAGGGCGGAGGCCGCCGCGATACCGAGCAGTGCCGCCGCAGCCAGCACGGCGATGTCGACCGCAGTGTTGCCGGGAATGCCCAGTAACAGTGCCCGCAGCGCGTTGACCTCGTAGGACAGCGGGTTGACCGCCGAGAGCACGTGCAGCCAGCCCGGCATGATGTCGACCGGATATAAAGCGTTGGAGGCGAAGAACAATGGCATGGTGATGGCCTGGCCGATACCCATCAGCCGGTCCCGGTTGCGCACCAGCCCGGCCAGCGTCATGGACAGACAGGCGAAGAACGCCGAGCCGAGCACCACCACGCCCATTGCCGCCAGGATGCGTAACGGGTTGAAGGTCAACTGGATACCCATCAGATACGCGATGATCAGCACGCCGACCACCTGGGCCACCGACCGCACGCCGGCGGCGAATGCCTTGCCGGTGATCAAGGCCGACGCCGGCGCCGGTGTCACCATCAACTTGTCCAGGATGCCCGCGTCACGGTCCCAGACGATCTGGATGCCGTAGAAGATCGAGATGAAAAGTGCCGACTGGGCGATGATGCCCGGTGCCAGAAAGCTCAGGTAGGGCACGCCACCGGTGTTGATCACGTGCAGGCGGGAGAACGTCTGGCCGAAGATCAGCAGCCACAGCGCGGGCTGCACCATCCGGGTGAACAGCTCGGTGCGGTCGTAGCGCAGCTTCTGCAGCTCGACGAGCGAGAAGGCACCGATCCGGCGCAGTAGCCCGAGGATGCGCCCCGCCCCGCGCGGGGCTCGGACCAGGTGGGTTTGCAGGTCAACCGACACGTCGGGCCGTCCTTCTGGTGGCGCGGACCTGCTTGAGGGTCTGGTGGTCGTCATCGTCGGTCAGGTCGGAACCTGCATGGTGTCGGAAGACGTCCTCGAGCGTCGCCGTGGCGCCCAGTGCCGCCTTGAGAACCGTTGGGGTGCCGACGGTTTGCAGGACGCCGTGGTGCATCAATGCCACCCGGTCGCACAGGGCGTCGGCCTCCTCCATGTAGTGCGTGGTGAGCAGCACCGTCATGCCGTATTCCTCTTGCATCCGGGCCACCTGGGTCCAGACGCTGTCGCGGGCGATGGGATCCAGCCCGACGGTCGGCTCGTCGAGGATCAGCAGCGACGGCCGGTTCACCAGCGCCTGCGCCAGTTCCAGGCGCCGCACCATGCCGCCGGAGTAGGTTTTGGCGGGATTGTCGGCGACGTCGAGCAGGTGCATCGCCGCCAAGGCTTCGTCGACCCGGGCCCGGCGCTGCCGGCGGGGGACGTCGTACAGCCGGGCGAACAGATCCACATTTTGCCGCCCGGTCAGTGCCGCTTCGATGGAAAGTTGTTGGGGCACATAGCCGATGTTGTGGCGGACATCCATGGTGTCGCGGCCGGCGTCCAGGCCGAAGATGCGCACTTGCCCGTGTTGGACCGGGGTGAGTGTGGTCAGCACCCGCACCAGCGTGGTCTTGCCGGCACCGTTGGGACCGAGTAGTCCCATGGTCTCGCCGACGGCTACGGTCAGATTCAGATCGTCGACCGCGGTGAAGTCGCCGTAGCGATGGGTGACGTGCCGGCAGTCGATGGCGGGAGTCATTGGTCCTCCTGCAACATTCGCGTCATATCGGCCAGTACTGCCAAACCCTTTGTCAGGCTGTCGATCTGACTGTCGTCGAGCCGCTCCAGGACCGTTTTGAGGGTCGCACGCCGGGCAGCCCGGGTCTGGTCGGCGAGCTGTTGCGCCGGCTCGGTCAGCTGCAATCGGCCGATCCGGCGGTCAGCGGGGTCAGCGGTGCGGACCAGCAGTTCGTCGGCGGCCAGCTTGGACACCAGTGTGGAGGCGGTGTTGGGCGCCAGACCGAGTTCGTCGGCGGCCGCCCGGATGGAGATTCCGGGGTTGCGGCCGACCAGGCGTAGCAGTTCGGCCTGGGACTCGGTGACGGTGCCACCGAAGGCGCGGCCGGCGGTCCGGCGTAGTTGACGCCGGAAACGGCCGACCGTGTTGAACAAGTCGGCGGTCAGATCGGTGCGGGTTGGCACATCCCCACATTACCTCTGTTGCAGAGGTAATTACCTGTCGGATTCCTGCAAGATTGATGTACCCACGTGGTTTACTCGCTCGGTGCCCCGCATGTTCCCCGAATATCGCACGCTGCTCACGGATTTCGAACGCGGCGTGCTGACCCTGACGCTGAACCGGCCGGCCCGGCGCAATGCCTTCGGCGGTGGCATGCGGGAAGAGCTCGCCGACGCCTACACCCGGTGCGATGCCGCCGATGAGATACGCGCCGTCGTGCTCACCGGTACCCCGCCGGCCTTTTGCGCCGGTGCTGACCTGGCCGACGGCGATCACACCTTCGCCGAACCCGGTCCCGAATTCAGTGCCGCCGGTATCGCGGTGCCGGCGTGGTCGTTGAGCAAACCGGTGATCGCCGCGATCAACGGTCATGCGATCGGACTGGGTCTGACGCTCGCACTGCAATGCGATATCCGCATCTTCGCCGCCGACGGGAAGTACGGAGTGGTGCAGGTCCGCAGGGGAGTGGTCGGCGACGCGTATTCGCACTGGGCGTTACCCCGCCTCGTGGGCATCGCCCGGGCTGCCGAAATCCTGTTGGTTGGAGGCATTTTCGACGGCCACAGGGCCGTCGAGCTAGGCCTGGGGACCCGGTCGCTCCCGGCGTCCGATGTCGTCCCTACGGCACTGGAACTGGCGCACGACATCGCCGACAACACCGCGCCGATGTCGGTGGCAGCCAGTAAGCGACTGTTGTGGGACTCGTTCGAGCTTTCGCGTGCCGAGGTGGGGGAGCGAGAGACTGAGATTCACCGAGTGGTGATGGCGCACGATGACGCCAAGGAAGGCGTCCGGGCATTTTTGGCGGGCCGCAGGCCGCAGTGGACCGGCCGCCCGGTGGATCCGACGTGCTGACGTCCGTCAGCCGGTGACTGTGACGCCCGAATCTCGCAGGGTGGCAATGGCATCGGCTGAACTGCCGGGCGCCACCCCGGCCGTGTAGTCCAGTAGGACGTGAGTCCTGAACCCTGCGCGTGCGGCATCGAGGGCCGTGGCCTTGACGCAGTAGTCGGTGGCGATGCCGACGACGTCGACTTCGTCAACGCCTTTGGACCGCAACCAATCTGCGAGCTCGATGCCGTCATCGGTCATCCCCTCGAACCCGCTGTAGGCGGCCGAATGATGTCCTTTGCGGAACACCGCCTCGACTCCCGATGGATCGAAGTCCGGGTGAAACTCGGCGCCCACGGTGCCCGCGACGCAATGCGGCGGCCACGACTCCTGGAAGTCAGGGTGGTCCGAGAAGTGTGCGCCTGGGTCGATGTGGTGGTCGGCGGTGGCCACGACGTGGTCGTAGTCGTGCCGCCGCAGCAGCTCGGTGAGCGCGCGTGCCACATCGGCGCCGCCGGCTACCGCCAACGACCCGCCCTCGCAGAAGTCGTTCTGCACATCGACCACGATCAGTGCGCGCATGGTCTCCACGGTAACTACTGCACGTCGACCGTGGCGATGGTCTTGTTCAGTGTCTTGAGGGTGATGTCGACCTTGCCGGCGGTGCCGATCGAAAACTGGAACGACTGGTTGGGCTTGGCGGTGACGGTGAACTTGTGTTCGGGAGTGGAGTTCACGTGCAGTTCGTCGTCGGCGTCGCTGCTGATCCGAACCACGATGGTCTCGTCGACGGTGGCCTTCAGCTGCTTGCCGGTGGGGATGACCTGCCCGCCCTTGATGGTGGCGTCGATGACCAGCCGCTGTGGCGGGGCCTGCTGATCGGACATCTGCGGCGTGCCAGAAGAGGTCGGTGCCGGGGTGACGGGTGCATTGCCCGACTGGGTACCGCAACCCGCGGTCAGGAGCGCGGCGGTTACTGCGATACCGACGGTGCGCAGGTTCAGGGTGCTCATGACCGGCTATTTTCGCTGGTGCCATCAGGGTGGTCAGCACGCAGGGGGCACATATGGTGCCGCGCGGTCGGCATTGCACAAGATAGACGACCAAACTATAGTCTGGACACATGTCCAGGAGTCCGTCGTGACTCCGTCTGCCCTGAGTCGATGGTGAACTGATCATGCGTATCGCCCTGCTGTCCTATCGCAGCAAGACGCACTGCGGGGGCCAGGGCGTCTACGTCCGTCACCTCAGCCGTGGTCTGGTCGAACTCGGCCATGAGGTCGAGGTGTTCTCCGGCCAGCCCTATCCGGAAGGCCTCGATACCCGGGTCAAGCTCACCAAGATCCCGAGCCTGGACCTGTATCGCGAGCCGGATCCGTTCCGGGTGCCACATATCCACGAGATCCGTGACCACGTCGACCTGCTGGAGTTGTTCACCATGTGGACCGCGGGTTTTCCCGAGCCCCGGACGTTCTGCATGCGCGTCGTGCGTGAGTTGCGGGCGCGTCGAGACGAGTTCGACGTCATCCACGACAACCAGAGCCTCGGCTCGGCGCTGCTGAAACTGCGTCGCGACGGGATTCCGGTGGTGGCCACTGTGCACCACCCGATCACCCGGGACCGGGTGCTGGAGATCGCCGCCGCGAAGTGGTGGCGAAAGCCGTTGGTGCACCGCTGGTATGGGTTCGCCGAGATGCAGAAGCGGGTCGCCCGCCGCATTCCGGAACTGCTGACCGTGTCTTCGGCCTCGGCCGCCGATATCGCCGCGGACTTCGGGGTGCTGCCGAGCCAGCTGCAGGTGGTGCCGCTGGGCGTCGACACCGAGCTGTTCAGCCCATCGCCGCACCGGGTGCGTGGGCGAATCATCGCGATCGCCAGTGCCGACGTCCCGCTCAAGGGTGTCAACCACCTGCTGCACGCGGTCGCGCGGTTACGCGCGGAACACGACCTGGACGTGCAATTGGTGTCCAAGCTGGAGCCCAACGGGCCGACCGAGAAACTCATCGCCGAGCTCGGCATCTCCGACATCGTCAACATCTCCAGCGGGCTGACGGATTCCGAATTGGCCGCATTGCTGGCATCGGCCGAAATCGCTTGTATCCCTTCGCTGTACGAGGGGTTCTCCCTGCCGGCCGTCGAAGCCATGGCAAGCGGGACACCGATCGTGGCCAGTCGGGCGGGGGCGTTGCCCGAGGTACTGGGTCCAGACGGGGATTGTGCGCGTCTGGTGGCACCGGGTGATGTCGGCGAACTGTCCCGCGTGCTCGGTGAGCTGTTGGACTCGCCAACGGAACTGGCCCGGCTCGGCGCCAATGGGCGTCGCCGCGCCGAGGCTGTATTCAGCTGGGAGTCCGTTGCTGCACAGACTGTTTCGGTGTACGAGAGGGCGATATGCTGACCGTTGACTTTGACCGGCTCCAGATCAGGTCTGGAACCACCGTCATCGACGTCGGCTGTGGTGCCGGTCGGCATGCGTTCGAAGCGTTCCGCCGGGGCGCCGATGTGGTGGCCTTCGATCAGGATGCCGATGAGCTGGCCAACGTCGACATCATGCTGCAGGCGATGGCGCAGGAGGGCGAGGCACCGGCCGGCGCCAAGGCCGAAGTGGTCACCGGCGACGCGCTGGCCCTGCCATACGCAGATGGCGAATTCGACTGTGTCATCGCCTCGGAGATCCTGGAGCACGTGCCGCAGGACGACCGGGCCATCGATGAGCTGGTGCGGGTGCTCAAGCCCGGCGGCTTGTTGGCTGTGACGGTCCCGCGCTGGATGCCGGAGAAGATCTGCTGGCTGCTGTCCGATGAGTACCACGCCAACGAGGGCGGGCACATCAGGATCTACCGTGCCGATGAGCTGTTGGACAAGATCGCCGATCGTGGCATGGTCTTCCAGCACCGGCACCATGCCCACGCCTTGCATTCGCCGTTCTGGTGGCTGAAATGTGCTGTGGGTGTGGACAAACCGACGCATCCGGCAGTCGAGGCGTATCACAAGCTGTTGGTCTGGGACATGATGAGCAAGCCCTGGCTGACGCGGGTCGCCGAAGATGCGCTCAACCCGCTGATCGGCAAGAGCGTCGCTCTGTACTTTCAGAAGCCGGCGGCCTGACCGGTGCGGCGGCACAAAATTCCCGGCGTCGCAGGGGTTCTGACGCCGGCGCAGTGCCTGCAAACGGCCGAGTCGATTGCCGCCACCCAGGAGTCCGACGGCGCTCTCCCGTGGTTCGACGGCGGGCATACCGACCCGTGGGACCACATCGAGAATGCGATGGCGTTGACGGTCGCCGGCTTGATCGAGCCCGCGCGCGGCGCTTTCGACTGGTGTCGTAATACCCAGCGTGCGGACGGATCCTGGCCGATCCAGATTCGGCGGGGCGTCATCGAGGACGCCAACATCGACAGTAACTTCTGCGCCTACGTGGCCACCGGGGTGTGGCACCACGTGCTGGTGACCGACGACCGTCAGTTCGCCGTGCAGATGTGGCCCGTGGTGTTCCGGGCCATCGAGCTGGTGCTGACCATGCAGTTCGGTGACGGCGAAATTGCCTGGGCGGCAAGCCCTCACGGAATCCTCGAAGAGGCGCTGCTGACCGGATGCGCCAGCATCTATCACGCCATCAGGTGTGCGCTGGCCCTGGCGAACTACCTCGGCGAATCCCAGCCGGAATGGGAGGTTGCGCTGGGCCGGCTCGGACACGTGATCGCTTCGCATCCAGAAGCTTTCAATGCCAAGGACACTCACGCCATGGAGTGGTACTACCCAGTGCTCGGTGGCGCGATCCGCGGGGTTGCCGCGCAGGCGCGTATCCAGGCCCGCTGGGATGAATTCGTGGTGCCGCGGCTGGGTATCCGGTGCGTCGATCACCGACCGTGGGTGACCGGGGCGGAGACCTGCGAGCTGGTGATGACGCTGGACGCGATAGGCGAATCGGCAAGGGCCTATGAGCAATTCGCCAACATGCAACACCTGCGCGAGGTCGACGGATCGTACTGGACCGGCCTGGTGTACGCGGACGGTAAGCGGTGGCCGGTGGAGCGCAGCACCTGGACCGGCGCGGCGATGGTGCTGGCGGCGGACGCCTTGTCGAGAACGACCCCGGGCAATGGAATCTTCCGCGGCGAGGATCTGCCGCGCGGCCTCGAAGGCGCCTTCGACTGCGCCTGCGCGACCCGCTAGAGCGCTGCGCCCGGCGTCCCGGAGCGTCGCTCCAGGATCCGCATCGACCCGTGGGTCGCGACTTCGGTGAAATCGCCTGTGGCCAGCGCCCTTTGGTAGATGTGAAACGGCGCTTGGCCGCCGTCCTCTGGATTCGGGAAGACGTCGTGGATCACCAGCGCACCACCGACCTCGACCCAGCGGGCCCAGCCGTCGAAGTCGCGTTGGGCGGCTTCCTCGGTATGGCCGCCGTCGATGAACAAGAACCGCAACGGGGTTCGCCACGACCGGGCCACTACCGTCGACCTGCCGACTACGGCGACCACGTTCTCGTCCAGGCCGGCCGCGTCCAGCGTGTGCCGCAATGTCGGCAGGGTGTCGAACAGGCCGGTCACCGGGTCGACCATCGAGCTGTCGTGGTACTCCCAACCGACCTGGTGCTCCTCGGAGCCGTGGTGGTGATCGACGGTGTAGAGCACGCCGCCGGTCTGGCGGGCCGCGGCACCGAGCAGCACCGTGGACTTACCGCAGTACGTACCGATTTCGACGCCTGCGCCGTCACCCAGATAGCGCACCGCGACGTCGTAGAGGGCGCGGCCTTCGTCGGCCGGCATGAAGCCGGTGACCGTCTCGGCGTAGCTGAAAAGGCGGACGGCATCCGGCGGCAGGGCGGCCTCGGTGGTGCTCATGACGTCAACATACCGTTGCTGGTCAGCCCCTGTTGTAGTAGCGTCTGGACACGTGTCCGAACAGGCGCTGGAACCGACTCGGCGCCGGTTGTCGGCCAAACAGGCCGATACCGTTGATCGCCTCAGCCGAGCGGCGCTGGACTTGCTGCGCCGCGAGGGATTCGCCGGCCTGACGGTACGCCGGGTTGCCGCCGAAGCGGGCGTCGGCGCGGCGACCGCCTACACCTACTTCTCCTCCAAGGAACACCTTGTCGCCGAGGTGTTCTGGCGCCGGTTGGTCTCCGCGCCGCCGGCTCCGCACCAATCCGACGACCAGGCGACCCGGGTCACCGAGGTGCTCCGGCACATCGCCTTATTGGTTGCCGACGAACCGGAATTCGCCGGCGCGGTGACCAACGCGCTGCTGGGCCGCGATCCGGACGTGGAGGTGCTGCGGCAACGGATCGGCCGCGAGATCCGGGATCGGCTGGCCGCGGCCCTTGGCTCGGACATCGACGCCGATGTCATCGACTCGCTGGAGATGCTCTATTCGGGCGCCTTGGTGCGTGCCGGGATGGGGTACGCCTCATACGAGGAGATCGCCGCGCGATTGGAGAAGTCAGCGCGTCTGATGCTGGGTTGACGGGCCGCTCATCAGTGCCGTCGCGGCGGTGACCGCTGGGGCCATCAGCTCGTCGATATCGCGGTCGTCTTCGACGATCAACGCGGTCAGCTCGCGCAGGCCGCCGAGCAGGATGAGCGCCAGTGCCGGGCTGACCGGGGGCAGTCCTACGCGTTGAAATCCGGGGTTGCCGGTGATGTCGACGACCATCGCGGTCAGATGCTCCATGGCCACCCGGTGGAGCCGGAGCGCGGCGGTGCCGAGGGCCGGTGCCTCCCGGATCCAACTCAGCGTGATGGGCCGGTTGGAGTCGATGTGCGCCACGTAAGCCTCGACTGCACAGCGGATCTGGGCGTCCCACTCGGCGTGTGGATCGACGTTGCCGCGGATCCGGGCGATGAGTGCCTCGTTGTTGGTGCGGAGCAGCTCGATGAAGCATTCTTCTTTGGTGGCGAATCGGTCGTAAAAGGTGCGTTTGGAAGTCTTGGCGTTCCGGACGATGTCAGCAACGGTGGTGTCGCGATAGCCACGCGTCGCGATCGACGCGGCGAGGCCGCCCAAGAGTCGTACCCGGAAGTCGGTGGCGGCACCGGCCGGCGCGGTATGTGCTGCGCTCGGCGCCGTTCCCATGTCCCCTGCCTGTGCCCTGTGCGCCATTTCAGCGCTCTGGTACCAACCGGTACCGTACTACAGTTTCGTGCGGGAATCGTGGGTTCCGCAAATTTTCGGGCACGGAGGGCGCCATGGGCGAAATTATCGCCGAGGTCAATACAGTGGCGACTGCGCGACCGGAGGCCCTGGCGATCAATCTGCCGCCCGGACCCCGGCTTCCGAAGGCTCTCCTCGGCCTGTGGTTCGCCACGGCCCGTCAGCACATGGGCGCACACCTGTGGAAGCGTTACGGCGACGTCTTCACCGTGAACGTCCCGGTCTTCGGCCGCACCGTCATGATCGCCGACCCGCGGCTGGCCAAGCAGTTGTTCGCGGCCGACCCCGAAGATGTCGGCAACACCCAGCCCAACCTTTCTCGATTGCTCGGTCCCGGTTCACTTTTCGGGCTCGAAGGTGCCGAGCATCGGGCTCGGCGCAAACTGCTCACGCCACCGTTCCACGGTAAGAGCGTCAAGAACTACGAGCGGATATTCGTGGAGGAGACGCTTCTCGAATCCGCCCACTGGCCCGACGACCAGGCATTTCAATCCGTCGAGCCGCTGATGCGGATAACGCTCAACGTGATGCTGCGTGCGGTATTCGGTGCCGCGGGTGAGCAGTTCGACCAGCTGCGCAGCCTCATGCCGTCGTGGGTGGTGCTGGGCTGTCAGCTGGCCCCGTTGCCCATGCCGTCGCGCACCTACGGCCGGTACTCGCCATGGGGACGGCTGGCGCAATACCGCAGGGAATTCGACGTGTTGGTCGATCAATTGATCGACAACGCCACGGCCGACCCGGATTTCGAGAATCGCGACGACATCCTGAGCCTGCTGCTGCGCAGTAGCTACGAGGACGGAACCGCGATGTCCCGCCGGGATATTGCCGACGAACTGCTGACCTTGCTGGCGGCGGGGCACGAGACGACGGCGACCACATTGGCCTGGGCGCTGGAACGGATATCGCGACACCCGGATGTGCTGACCCGGTTGGAGGCCGAGGCGGCCACCGATGACAACGCCTACCGGCAGGCGACCTGCATGGAGGTGCAGCGCACGCGGGCCGTCATCGATCTCGCCGGACGCCACGTCTATGCGCCGAAATTCCAACTCGGCCAATGGGTCATCCCTGGCGGAAGTACGGTGGTCGTCGCTGTCGACCAGGTGCACGTCCGCGCCGACGAGTTCGACGATCCGCACACCTTCGATCCGCAGCGCTTCCTCGGTGAGCGTCCGCCCGCGGCGTTCATGCCGTTCGGCGGCGGGCTACGGCGTTGTGCGGGTTCGGCGTTCGCGGTTGTCGAGATGGATGTCATCCTGCGAACCATATTGCGCCACTTTGCGATTGAACCCACTGATGCACCTGGTGAGAAGATCCGCTCCCGCGGCATCGCCAACCCGCCCAAGGATGGGGCGCGGGTGACGATGCGGCGGCGACCGGTTCCGCTGGGAACCTAGGCGTCGCGACGACCGAAACCCAAGACCCTTGCTTATCGCTGGTACTAGCCGGTACCGTGCAACGCAGTCCCGCGGTACGGCGTGGTACCGCAAAAAGTGGTCTTGGAGCCTGCCATGAGTGAAACTGCCACCGCTGACCCGGTTGCCCGGGTACCGGCGATCAACCTGCCGCCGGCGACCTGGCTACCCAAACTGATCCAGGGGCTGGCGTTCGGGTTCAACCGGCGCAAATTCGTCCAGCTCATGGTGCCGCGGCTGGGCCCGGTATTCACCTGCAACGCACCGGTATTCGGCCACACGGTGCTGGTGGCCGACGCCCAACTGGCCAAGCAGCTGTTCGCAGCGAACACCGACGCGGTCGGCAACATCCAGCCCAACCTGTCCCGGGTGCTCGGCAATGGGTCGGTGTTCGCGCTCGACGGCACCGAGCACCGATTGCGCCGCAAGCTGCTCACTCCGCCGTTTCACGGCAAGAGTGTCAAGAACTACGAGCGCATCTTCGAAGAAGAGACGCTGCGCGAGGCCGAGTCCTGGCCGCAGGGGCAGGCTTTCGGCACTCTCGAGCCGATGATGCGCATCACGCTCAACGCAATCCTGCGGGCGGTATTCGGAGCCGACGGTGAGCACCTGGACGAACTCCGACGGATCATCCCGCCCTGGGTGACGCTCGGCTCCCGGGTTGCGGTGCTGCCCATGCCGGCCCGCACCTATGGCCGGTACACGCCGTGGGGCCGGTTGGCCGAGTATCGGCGTCAGTACGACGAGGTCGTCGGTCGCCTGATCGACGAGGTCCGCGCCGACCCCGACCTGGACAGCCGCGACGACGTGCTGGCGCTGCTGCTGCGCAGCACCTACGAAGACGGCACGGCGATGTCACGCAGCGACATCGCCGATGAGTTGCTGACCCTGCTGGCAGCCGGTCATGAGACCACGGCGGCCACCCTGGCCTGGGCCTTCGAACGAATCTCCCGGCACCCCGAGGTGCTGCGCCGCCTCGAGGACGAAGTGGCCGACGGGTCGGACGAATACCGCCAGGCCGTGATCCTGGAAGTGCAGCGCGTGCGCACCATCATCGACTTCGCTGGTCGGCACGTCTACGCGCCGACCTTCCAGCTCGGCGAATGGGTGATCCCGCGCGGCTTCTCGGTGATCGTGGCGATCGACCAGATGCATGAGAGCGCAACAGAATTCGCTGATCCGCAGCGCTTCGATCCGGAGCGGTTCGTCGGCAATCGGCCGCCCCTGGCGTTCTTGCCGTTCGGTGGCGGCACCCGCCGCTGCGTCGGAGCGGTGTTCGCCAACGTGGAGATGGATGTCGTGCTGCGCACGGTATTGCGCCATTTCGCCATCGCGACAACCAGCTCTCCGGGAGAGCGGGTGCATGCCCGCGGCGTGGCGTACACCCCCAAGGGCGGTGGTCGCGTAGTGCTGCGCCGGCGCAGCACTCAGTTGTAGGTTTGTGCTGTGACCGAACGGATTTCGCAATACCGCAACGATGGATTGACCTTCGACGTCATCGACTCCGGCCCCATCGACGGTGACGTGGTGGTCCTGCTGCACGGCTTTCCGCAGACCGCGCAGTCGTGGTCGACGGTAGCGGAACTGTTGAATGCCAAGGGTTTCCGTACGCTGGCACCCAATCAGCGCGGCTACTCTGCGGGCGCGCGGCCGGCCGGCCGGCGGCAATACACCTCCGACAAACTCGTGGGTGATGTGGTGGCGCTGATCGAACTCACCGGTGGTCCGGTGCACGTGGCCGGACACGATTGGGGTGCTGCCGTGGCCTGGTCCCTGACCGCCACCCGGCCGGAACTGGTGCGCACCCTCACCGCGGTGTCGGTGCCGCACCCGGGCGCCTTCCTCAAAGCGATGGTGGTCGGCAGCCAGGCGCTGCACTCGTACTACATGGGCATCTTCCAGCTGCCTCGGGTGGGGGAATGGTTTGCGCGCCTTGCCATGCCGCGCAGCGGCATGCCGCAGGAGGCGCTGGCCATCTCCCGTGCCGATGTGCTCGACGGCGGATCGCTGACCACCGCGCTCAACTGGTATCGGGCATTGCCCTTCACCTCACCCGGATCGGCGTCCAAACCGGTAACCCGCCCGACCACGTACATCTGGAGTGATGACGACATCGCGCTGGGCCGCAAGGGTGCGCTGTTGACCGAGCGTTACGTACACGCGCCCTACACGTTCGAAATCGTCGAGGGGGCCGATCACTGGCTGCCCGACCGGCACCCCGACCGCGTCGCTCAGGCCATCCTCGAGCGCACCGCCACCGGCTAGCTGACGCGTTTGGGCAGTTTCCAGCCCGGCCGTGGGAAATGGCAGGTGTAGCCGTTGGGAATGCGCTCCAGGTAGTCCTGGTGTTCGGGCTCGGCCTCCCAGAAATCCGGGGCCGGCGTCACTTCGGTGACCACCTTGCCCGGCCAGAGCTTGGACGCGTCCACATCGGCGATGGTGTCCTCGGCCACCCGCTTCTGCTCGTCGTCCAGGTAGAAGATGGCCGAGCGGTAGCTGGTGCCGACGTCGTTGCCCTGCCGGTTACGGGTGGACGGATCGTGGATCTGGAAGAAGAACTCCAGCAGTGTGCGGAAGTCGGTCTTCGCCGGGTCGTAGACGATCTCGACGGCCTCTGCGTGGCCCGGGTGGTTGCGGTAGGTGGGGTGGTCATTCTGGCCGCCGGTGTACCCGACCCGCGTGGTCAGCACGCCCGGCTGCTTACGGATCAGGTCTTGCATTCCCCAGAAGCAGCCGCCGGCCAGGATCGCGGTTGCGGTGTCACTCATGTCATCCAGAGAAGCCGAGTCTGTACCGATGCGCAAGTGTGAGGCTCTCGACAAACCTCGGTAGAACGTGTTCTAGTTTTTCTGTGACGGGCAACACCTTCAGCCGCGACGAGCTGGTCGCCGCATTCGAAGTCTTCGAGCAGACCGTGGATCGAGCCGCACAGACCCGCGACTGGGATCCGTGGACGAACCACTACGCCGAGGACGTGCTGTACATCGAGCACGCCATGGGCACCATGCACGGCCGCGAGGAGGTGCGGCCGTGGATCTGGAATACCATGGAGTCCTTCCCGGGTAGCTACATGACGGCCTTCCCGTCGTTGTGGAAGGTGTACGACGAGGCGACCGGCCGGGTGATCTGCGAGCTGGACAATCCGATGCGCGATCCCGGCGACGGCACCATCATCGGCGCCACCAACATCTCGATCGTGACCTACGCCGGGGACGGGCTGTGGAGCCGGCAGGAGGACATCTACAACCCGATGAAGTTCGTCGAGGCCACCGTGAAGTGGTGCAAGAAGGCCCGGGAGCTGGGCACGCTGCCCGAGGAAGCCGACGAGTGGATGCGCAAGTTCGGCGGTGGAGGACGGCCGTGAGCGCCCTGGTCATCGGAGCCAATGGCTACCTCGGCTCGCACGTCACCCGGCAGCTGGTGGAGGCCGGCGAGGACGTCCGGGTGATGGTTCGCAAGGGCGCCGACACCATCGGCATCGATGATTTGAACGTCACCAGATTCGAGGGCGACATCTGGGACAACGACACGATCCGCGCAGCGATGACCGGTGCGGACGTCGTCTACTACTGCGTGGTGGACACCCGGGGCTGGCTGCGTGATCCGTCGCCGCTGTTCCGCACCAACGTCGAAGGCACCCGCAATGTCCTCGATGTCGCAGTGGAACCCGAGATCCTTTCGGGTCTCAAGAAATTCGTTTTCACCAGCAGTTATGCCACGGTTGGCCGCAAGCGTGGCCGGGTGGCCACCGAGCAGGACATCATCTCGAACAGGGGTTTGACCCCGTACGTCCGTTCTCGGGTACAGGCCGAGAACCTGGTGCTGCAGTATGCCGCCGAGCGTGGTCTGCCGGCGGTGGCGATGTGTGTGTCCACCACGTACGGCGGGCGGGACTGGGGACGGACCCCGCACGGCGCGATCATCGCCGGTGCGGCTTACGGCAAGCTGCCGTTCGTGATGAGCGGGATCGAACTGGAGGCCGTTGGTGTCGACGACGCGGCGCGGGCGCTGATTCTGGCCGCTGCCAAGGGAACTCGGGGTGAGCGCTACCTGATTTCGGCCAAGATGATCAGCAACGCGGAGGTGGCCCGAATTGCCGCCGCCGAAGCCGGGGTGCCGGCGCCGACCAAGTCGCTGCCGCTGCCGGTGACCTACGCGCTGGCCACCGTGGGCACCGTCAAGGGCCGGCTCAAGGGCACCGATGAGCACATGTCGCTCGCATCGCTGCGGTTGATGCGGGCCGAGGCGCCGGTGGACTGCACCAAGGCCAAGCGTGAATTGGGTTGGCAGCCCGGTCCTGTCGAAGATGCGGTGCGGGACGCGGCCAGGTTCTGGGTAGGCGTGCGTGCGGCGCGGCGGGCGGCCAAGAAGCAGGTCGGCTGAACAACGCGCCGTGCAGCGTTAAGTCGTTGTCCGCCAAGTGTTGATCAGGCTAGCGTCGGAGTCATGACGGACAAGCTGCAGGTGGATCTGACGGGCGCGCCGCAGACGATGCTGGCGACGCTGTACGGCAAGGCAGTCGATGCCGATCTGCCGCATTCGGTCTTGCATGACACCTATGCCCGCGATGTGGTGGCTCGGCTCGACTACGACTGGTCGCGCACCACCATCACTGCGGCCAACTCGCCCGGTGTGACGCTGCGGTCCGCGCACTTCGATAAATGGGCCCGCCAGTTTCTGGCAGTACATCCGGAAGCTGTTGTGCTGCATCTCGGTTGCGGTCTGGACAGCCGGTACTACCGGTTGGATCCGGGCCCGGGCGTGGACTGGTACGACATCGACTACCCGGCGGTGATCGACCTACGGCGTCAGTTGTACCCTGCTCGCGAGCACAATCAGCTGGTCGCGGCGTCGGTGACCGATCCTGCGTGGCTGGCCGAAATACCCACGGACCGCCCGGTGCTGATGCTGGCCGAAGGCCTCACGATGTATCTGTCCGAGGCGGACGGGCAGGCGTTGTTGCGGCGGATCGTGGACCACTTCGCTTGCGGGGAAATCCAATTCGATGCGTTCAGCAGGTTGGGCGTAAAACTGCAGTGGACCAACGGCGTGGTACGGCGCTCGGGGGCGACGTTGGAGTGGGCCATGGACACACCGGACGACGTGTTGTCGGCGGTGCCAGGGTTGCGGCTGATGTCGTGGACGTCAGCCTTCGACGCCAGTGGCTACGAGCGACTGCCGGCCGCCCTCCGGTTTGCCGCAGCGGCGATGCGGATGATTCCCGGCGCACGTTATATGTCGCAGTACCACCGATATTCGTTCGGCTGAGGAGTGTGGCCGCTTCCTGACGAGGCCGGCAGCCTTAGCTCTCGGCGCGGGCCTTCAGACGCTCCAGGGTCAACCGGATGTGCTCGGCGTTCGCCGATTCGCGGTCGCTGATCCCGGTGGCCAGCCCGCCGATTCCTTTGAACCACCATGGGCGGTCATCCCAGGTGGATTCTGTTACCTGGCAGCCCTTTTCGGTCGCGGCGATGTCGTAACGCCACTGTGCGATCGGGACCGCGAACGACGTGACCTTGAATCCGAAGACCTGGGAGGGCACGGCATCGGTCACCGTGCACGTGGTGGTCCAGGTCTTCGTCCCGTTGCGGTTGTGTCCCTTGAACACCGCGCCGGGTGTCGCTGACGAGCCCTTCTGCCATTGCATGGCGTGTGTCTCCTCGGCCAACGATGCCATCGTCTGTAGGTCGGTGATCAAGGCGTACACGGCGGCTGGATCGGCCGCGATCGCAATGGATTCAGTGACGGCTGCGGGGCCTGGAGCGCTCATGCTGGGATCGTAGGGGACTGGTCAAGATCTGAGGTGATGCTGGGCCGATCGGGCGACGTAGTGAATGTCGCGCGCGTCAATTTCGTTGTCAGTGTTGGTGAAAAACATTGCGGTGACTGGTGGCGGGCAGAAGAACTGCACAGTGCCAGTACAGCTCATTCTTATGTTGCCGCGTAACGGTTGACACGTCATCGCGCGATATGACGTGTGACGGCACCTTCCATGAAGGAGTGAGTGATGAGCTTTAAGAAGTTGGTCGCAACCGTGGCTCTTACCGGTGCGGCCTTTGCCGGTGCAGGTATCGGCGTTGCGAATGCACAGCCCGGCGGTCCGTGCCCGCCGGGTGCGCCCTGTGGACCCGGCGGTCCGGGCGGCGGGGGTGGCCCGCACGGTGGACCCGGAGGCCCGGGCGGACCCGGAGGGCCAGGCGGTCCTGGTGGACCTGGTGGTTGGCACCCGGGACCGGGTGGCCCCGGTGGTCCTGGCCCGGGTGGTCCTGGCGGTCCCGATTGGCACCCGGGTGGCCCAGGCGGCCCCGGTGGTCCTGGCGGTCCCGATTGGCACCCGGGTGGTCCGGGTGGTCCTGGTGGTCCCGATTGGCACCCGGGTGGCCCAGGCGGTCCCGGCGGTCCTGATTGGCACCCGGGCGGTCCGGGCGGCCCCGGTGGGCCGCGTGACTGGGGTCCAAGGCCTCCCGATGCCTTCGGTGGGTGGCACAACGCCCCGTGGGGCGATGGACCGGCCCCTTGGGGTTGGGGCGCGCCGCCGCGGGTCGGCTGGGGTGGTCCATTCCCGCCTCCGGGTGGGGTTTGGAACGGAGGCCCGGTGAACTACTGGGGCTTCAACCAGATGCCGGTGTGGGACCCGGGCTTCAACGCCTGGGGAATCTGGCTCTTCGGAATCTGGATCCCGCTGTAAACCGTACATAGTTGCCGTCAGCCCGAGCCTGTCGTCGGTCGTGTCCCCGCAAAGTGGACGCGCCGACGGCAGGCTTCGGCTATTGGCGGGCGCCTGTGGAAATGGCGATCACCGGATAAGTGTTCAACCAATATGACCGAACGCCCCGTTCTCCTACCCAGCACCGAACATCCCATCACCATCACGGCCACCGTGGGCCATGTCACGGTCCGTGTCGACGGCCGCGTCGTTGCCGAAACCGACGCTGCGTTGACTTTGCAGGAATCGAATTATCCAGCGGTCCAATATATTCCGCTCTCCGACGTCGACCAGGCGGCACTGACCGAGAGTGTCACCACGACGTATTGCCCGTACAAGGGCGAAGCCAACTACTTCGACGTGCTCGGTGTTCCCGACGTCATCTGGACGTACCGGCTGCCCTATGACGCGGTCGGCCAGATCGCCGGGCACGTTGCGTTCTACCCGGACAAGGCCGATATCGCGCTGAGCTGAAATGCCGCCGACACCTACGCTGAAGCAGTGCCCACTGCGAGCGTCGTATTGGACGGGCCGGCCGGCCTGAGCCAGACGCTGTCACCGCTGCGTCGTGGCGGGCAGGACCCGACCTTCCGGACCGTCTCCGGCGTGATCTGGCGGACCAGCCTGATGCAAACCGGCTCGGTCACCGCTCGGTTGGGCGCCCGTGCGGACACCGCGGAGTGCGAGGTGTGGGGTGACGGTGCGGCCGAATTCATCGATCGACTGCCGGCACTGGTTGGCGCCGAGGACGATGCCAGCGGATTTCATCCGACCGAACCGACCATTGCCGAAGCGCTCCGGCGGGTACCGCAGCTGCGACTGTGCCGCACCGGGCGGGTGCTGGAGGCGCTGATCCCGGCAGTCGTCGAGCAGCGAGTGGCCGGCATGGATGCGTGGACGGCGTGGCGACGACTGGTCACCCGGTTCGGGGCGCCCGCACCGGGCCCCGCGCCGGCCGGAATGCGGGTGCCACCGAGCGCAGATGTCTGGCGTCGCATTCCGTCGTGGGAGTTCCACCGTGCCAATGTCGATCCGAGCCGTGCCCGCACCATCGTCGGATGTGCCCAGCGTGCGGACTCCTTGGAGCGATTGAGCGCGGTGACCGCGCGTCGGGCGCTGACGTCGTTGCCGGGCATCGGTGAGTGGACTGCGGCGGAGGCCGCACAGCGGGCGTTCGGCGATGCCGACGCGCTGTCGGTGGGTGACTACCACTTGGCCAAGATGATCGGTTGGACGCTGTTGGGGCACCCGATCGATGACGCCGCGATGGTCGAGATCCTGGAGCCCCTGCGCCCGCACCGCCATCGCGCGGTTCGGATCCTGGAGGCCAGCGGCCTGGCGCGCAATCCGAGATTCGGTGCGCGCCAGGCAATTCCGGTCCTGCGTGATATCTAGTCGGAATCCCCGTTGCCGAACAGCAACGGGTAAGCCGCCCCGGCGATTGCGGCGCCCACGAGCGGTGCCAACCAGAACACCCACAGCTGCGATGGCGCGCCATCACCGTTGAAGAATGCCACCGCGGTGGAGCGAGCGGGGTTCACCGAGGTATTGGAGATCGGGATCGAGATCAGGTGGATCAGGGTCAGAGACAGGCCGATTGACAATCCGGCGAAACCCTTCGGTGCCCGGGCGTCGGTGGACCCCAGAATCACCAGCAAGAACACCGCGGTCAGCACCACCTCGGCGATGATCACGGACGTCAGATTGAAGTGCTCGGGCGAATGGTCGCCGAACCCGTTCGCGGCCATGCTCCCGGTGGCTGCCCACCCCTTTTGTCCACTACCGATCCAGTAGATCAGCCCACCGGCGATCAGGCCGCCGATCACCTGCGCCACCCAATAGGCCGGCAGTGCTTTCCACTCGATCCGCCGGGCCAGCGCCGCGCCCAAGGTCACCGCCGGGTTGAAGTGTCCGCCGGAAATGCTGCCGAACGCATAGACGCCGGTCAGCACAGTCAGGCCGAACGCTATTGCGACGCCGAGGAATCCGATGCCCACCGAACTGTGCTCAGTGGGGTTGGCTGCGAACACCGCGGCGCCACATCCGCCGAGGACCAGCCAAAATGTACCGATGGCCTCGGCCGTGAGCCGACGACCCATGCTGGGAGCACTCATTGCTGCAACCTCCATTCGAATCACGAAAAGCGGACAGGGGCAATGCCGTTCGAGCGTCTCACTGCTGACTCACAGGCTTGCCCGTTGTTGCCGAATGTTTGCTCAACAGAGACGTTGCGTGATTCAGCGGTATCCGGTGACGCGCGCGATCAGGGCGACCTTGCCGTCGTTGCCGATGGCTTGGGCGTCGGCCACTCCACTACGCCGTCCCGCGCGCAGAACTGTTGCGGTGTAATGCGATTCGTTACCCGCGAAGAACTGGCGCAGAAAGTTGACGCGGACCGAGGCGGTGCTGAGCGGGTCGCTGCCGCGATCCGCGTTCAGCGCCGCGGTCCCGACCAATTCCAGTCCGGCCGAGGCGATTCCGCCGTGAATGATGCCCAGGGTGTTGTTCAGCACGGGATCGGGATGCTGCAGCAGCACCGCCTTGCCGGGAGCCGGCACGGTGACCGCCATCAGGTCGGCGAGCCCGGTGTGTGGTGACGGGTCGGTCGGTGGGTTGGTCATCCTGTTCAAGTCGCGGGCAGCAGCTTCGGGTGCGTGCAGATGCACTGAGCGGACCGTGCCGACGCCGATCACCGTGGATCCGTGGCTCAGCCGGCAGCGGCCGAGTGCGGTGTCGCCCTTCTCTCCGGTTGGCCACGCGGTGGCGACCACCCGGATATCGGGCCGTGCGGCGACGGTCGCTGCCGCTTCAGGGCTCAATTCCAGGGCCAACTCGGTGGAGACGGTCCACTCGTCGGGCTCGCGGCGGTGGTGATTGACCAGCCCGCACGCGTGGTCGACCAGCACGGTCAAGGTGGCGAGCGTGGGCATCCCGGTCAGCGGGTTGGTCAGGCCGTGGACGGCGATGCTGGAGACGCACCGCTCGTCGGACAGATCGAGGGTGTCGATACCGAAGCGGCCGATCGGGGAATTCAGCGGGTGACGCATCGCATCCCAGCCTGACAATGGCGAGGTCTGAATATACCCAGTAGGGGTATGCAAAAGCTGCCCGACCGGAGGCCGGGGTGGCGACCGGGTCGAGCGCGGGCGAGGGCGGGGTCGGCGACGCCAGCCGCGATGTGTCAAAAACTCTGCCAGGCAGTGGGTTACGGTCCGCGTCCGAAGCGGCCGGATCCGGCGGCGGAGACGGTGGTGGAGACGTAGATCGGACCGTCGATCGAGGGGCTGAATCGGTGGTGTTCGGCACTTCTTTAAGAATCTGAGCAAGCTTTCGGCAAATCAAAAAGTCGCCGTTACGTGTGCGAATATGTATCATGGCAAATGATTGACCCTGGTTGTGGCCAGTGGTGCAGGTGAGCATCTGTGGGTAGCGGGGCCAATCGATTGGCGAAAGCTCAAGGGCTTCAATAGAATTAGCCGCACCAACGGATGTATCCATGGGGTTGCGAGGCAGTGCGGCAGCAACCCCATTTAGGTCTGCCTAAGTTGGCATGTCAGGCCGGGTTTGTCATATCGTTTTGTCTCAACTTGTGGCGAGCGGGAAAGCCCGTCGTTCAGTGCTGCACGCTGGCATGCTCGTCGCTCGGTCCGCTGACGTCGCTGAGGCGGCAGTCAGGGCGATGCTTCGTAATGAAGATGTGAAGGGTTAGGTGCGAATGACGCCGCAGCACGGCGGGCCCAGCAAGGTCGGGCTGTACAACCCCGCGTACGAGCATGACGCCTGTGGCGTCGCCATGGTCGCGGATATCCACGGACGTCGCAGCCGGGACATCGTCGATAAGGCGATCACCGCACTGCTGAACCTGGAGCACCGCGGAGCCGCAGGTGCGGAGCCGAACACCGGCGACGGTGCGGGCATCCTGCTGCAGGTTCCCGACGCGTTCCTGCGTGCTGTGGTGGACTTCGAGCTGCCCGCCGAGGGCAGTTACGCCACCGGCATCGCGTTCCTGCCGCAGTCCTCCCGCGATGCCAAGCTGGCCTGCGAAGCGGTGGAGAAGATCGTCGAGGCCGAGGGCCTGCAGGTCCTGGGCTGGCGCGATGTGCCCTCCGACGACTCCTCGCTGGGCGCACTGGCGCGTGACGCCATGCCGACGCTGCGTCAGATCTTCATCGGCGGCGCCTCCGACATGGACCTCGAGCGCCGGGTCTTCGTCATCCGCAAGCGTGCCGAGCACGAGCTGGGCACCAAGGGTCCGGGCCAGGACGGCCCCGGCCGCGAGACCGTGTACTTCCCGAGCCTGTCCGGCAAGACCATCGTCTACAAGGGCATGCTCACCACCCCGCAGCTCAAGGCGTTCTACCTGGACCTGCAGGACGAGCGGATGACCAGTGCGCTGGGCATCGTGCACTCGCGGTTCTCGACCAACACGTTCCCGTCCTGGCCGCTGGCGCACCCGTTCCGCCGGGTCGCGCACAACGGTGAGATCAACACCGTCAACGGCAACGAGAACTGGATGCGGGCCCGTGAGGCGCTCATCCACACCGACGTCTTCGGGTACCACAACGACCTGAACAAGATCTTCCCGGTGTGTACCCCGGGGGCCTCGGACACCGCCCGGTTCGACGAGGCTCTCGAACTCCTCCACCTGGGTGGCCGTCCGCTGCATCACGCGGTGTTGATGATGATCCCCGAGGCCTGGGAGCGCAGCGAGTCGATGGACCCCGCCCGGCGGGCGTTCTACCAATACCACTCCGCGCTCATGGAGCCGTGGGACGGCCCGGCGTCGATCTGCTTCACCGATGGCACCATGGTCGGCGCTGTACTGGACCGCAACGGCCTGCGTCCCTCCCGTATCTGGATCACCAACGACGGCCTGGTCGTCATGGCCTCCGAAGCCGGCGTGTTGGACCTGGACCCGTCGACCGTGGTCAAGAAGATGCGCCTGCAGCCCGGCCGCATGTTCCTCGTCGACATGGAGCAGGGCCGGATCGTCGACGACGGCGAGATCAAGGACGCGCTGGCCGCCGAGCACCCGTACCAGGAGTGGCTCGACAACGGTCAGTTCCACATCGATGACCTGCCTCCGGGCGACTACGTCAAGATGCCGCACCACCGCGTGGTGCTGCGACAGCAGGCCTTCGGTTACACCAACGAAGAGGTCACCCAGCTGATCGCACCGATGGCGCGAACCGGCGCCGAGGCGCTGGGCTCGATGGGTACCGACACTCCGATCGCCGTGCTCTCGCAGCGGCCGCGGATGTTCTACGACTACTTCCAGCAGTTGTTCGCGCAGGTCACCAACCCGCCGCTGGATGCCATCCGGGAAGAGGTGGTCACCAGCCTCTCGGGCGTTGTCGGCCCCGAGGGCGATCTGCTCAACCCGGACGAGAACTCCTGCCGGCAGATCGTGCTGCCGCAGCCGATCCTGCGTAACGCCGATCTGTCCAAGCTGATCTGTGTCGACCCCGATCACGAGATCCGCGGCCGTAAGCACGGTATGCGGGCCGCGGTGGTCCGCTGCCTGTACCCGGTCGCCGACGGCGGTGATGGGCTCAAGCGTGCGCTGGAAGAGGTGCGCAACAAGGTTTCGCAGGCCATCCGCAACGGCGCACGGATCATCGTGCTGTCCGACCGCGAGTCCACCGAATGGCTGGCGCCGATCCCGTCTCTGCTGTCCGTCTCCGCGGTCCACCACCACCTGGTCCGGGAACGCACCCGTACCCAGGTCGGCCTGGTGGTCGAGACCGGTGACGCCCGCGAGGTGCATCACATGGCGATGCTGGTCGGCTTCGGTGCCGCCGCGATCAACCCCTACATGGCCTTCGAGACCGTCGAGGACCTGGTCGACCGCGGCATCATCACCGGCCTGAGCAGTGATGCGGCCAAGGCCAACTACGTCAAGGCGGCCGGCAAGGGCGTGCTGAAGGTGATGTCCAAGATGGGCATCTCGACGCTGGCCTCCTACACCGGTGCCCAGCTGTTCCAGGCCGTCGGTATCAGCCAGCGGGTGCTCGACGAGTACTTCGCCGGAATCTCCTGTCCGACCGGCGGTATCGACCTCGATGACATCGCCGCCGATGTCGCGGCCCGCCATGAGCTGGCCTACCTGGACCGCCCCGACGAGTGGGCACACCGCGAGCTGGAGGTCGGTGGTGAGTACCAGTGGCGACGTGAGGGCGAGTATCACCTGTTCAACCCGGACACGGTGTTCAAGCTGCAGCACTCCACCCGTACCGGGCAGTACTCGGTATTCAAGGAGTACACCAAGCTGGTCGACGACCAGAGTGAGCGGATGGCTTCGCTGCGTGGCCTGCTGAAGTTCAAAGACGGTGTGCGCCCGTCGATTTCGATCGACGAGGTGGAGTCGGCCAGCGAGATCGTCAAGCGATTCTCCACCGGTGCGATGAGCTATGGCTCGATCTCGGCCGAAGCTCACGAGACCCTGGCCGTGGCGATGAACCGCCTTGGCGGACGGTCGAACTCGGGTGAGGGCGGCGAGAACGTCGAACGGTTCGACCGGGATCCCAACGGAGACTGGCGCCGTAGTGCCGTCAAGCAGGTGGCCTCGGCCCGGTTCGGTGTCACGTCGCACTACCTGACGAACTGCACCGATATCCAGATCAAGATGGCTCAGGGCGCCAAACCCGGCGAGGGTGGCCAGCTTCCGGGGCACAAGGTGTACCCGTGGGTGGCCGAGGTCCGGCACTCGACCCCGGGTGTCGGCCTGATCTCGCCGCCGCCGCACCACGACATCTACTCGATCGAGGACCTGGCGCAGCTGATCCACGATCTGAAGAACGCCAACCCCGAGGCCCGCGTCCACGTGAAGCTGGTGTCGGAGAACGGCGTAGGGACGGTTGCCGCTGGAGTTTCCAAGGCCCACGCCGACGTCGTGCTGATCTCCGGCCACGACGGCGGTACCGGCGCCACCCCGCTGACCTCGCAGAAGCATGCGGGCGCGCCGTGGGAGTTGGGTCTGGCCGAGACGCAGCAGACCTTGCTGCTCAACGGTCTTCGGGACCGCATCGTGGTGCAGGTGGACGGCCAGCTCAAGACCGGCCGGGACGTGGTGATCGCCGCGCTGCTCGGTGCCGAGGAATTCGGCTTCGCCACCGCACCGCTGGTGGTCTCTGGCTGCATCATGATGCGGGTCTGCCATCTCGACACCTGCCCGGTGGGTGTGGCCACCCAGAACCCGGTGCTGCGTGAGCGGTTCACCGGTAAGCCCGAGTTCGTCGAGAACTTCTTCCTCTTCATCGCGGAAGAGGTCCGGGAACTCATGGCACAGTTGGGTTTCCGCACCGTCAATGAGATGGTCGGACAGGTCGGCGCACTGGACAGCACGGAGGCGGCGGCGCACTGGAAGGCCCACAAGCTGGACCTGGCGCCGGTGCTGCACGAGCCCGAGTCGGCGTTCATGAAGCAGGACCTGTACTGCACCAGCAGCCAGGACCACGGCCTGGACAAGGCGCTCGATCAGCAGCTGATCACCGAGTGTCGTGAGGCCATCGAGTCCAAGGTCCCGGTACAGCTGTCGCTGAAGATCACCAACGTGAACCGCACCGTCGGCACCATGCTGGGCCACGAGGTCACCAAAGCCCATGGCGGTGAAGGTCTTCCGGACGGAACCATCGACATCACGTTCGACGGTTCGGCCGGTAACAGCTTCGGTGCCTTCCTGCCCAAGGGCATCACACTGCGGGTCAACGGCGATGCCAATGACTATGTCGGCAAGGGCCTTTCGGGTGGACGCATCGTGGTGCGCCCGTCGGAGGATGCCCCGGCCGACTTCGTGGCCGAGGACAACATCGTCGGCGGCAACGTGATCCTGTTCGGTGCCACCAGTGGCCAGGCCTTCCTGCGCGGTGTGGTGGGCGAACGGTTCGCCGTCCGTAACTCGGGTGCGTACGCGGTTGTCGAGGGAGTCGGCGACCACGGCTGCGAGTACATGACCGGCGGCAAGGTCGTCATTCTCGGGTCCACCGGGCGCAACTTCGCCGCGGGCATGTCCGGCGGTATGGCCTACGTGTACGACCCGCAGGATGCCCTGCCGGGCAATATCAACGGCGATATGGTCGACCTCGATGCTCTGGATGCCACCGACGAACTGTGGCTGCACGAGATGATCACGGCCCATGTCGATGCAACGGAATCGGCTGTGGGACAGCGGATTCTCAGCGATTGGCAGAGTGAGAAGGAGCAGTTCATCAAGGTGATGCCACGCGACTACAAGCGGGTGCTGGATGCGATCGCCGGGGCCGAGGCCGCCGGCGAGGACGTCGGCGAGGCGATCATGGCGGCCGCTCGTGGCTGATCCGAACGGCTTTCTCAAGCACACGCATCGTCAGGGGCCGGTCCGCCGGCCGGTCGACCTGCGCCTCAAGGACTGGAAAGAGGTCTACGAGGACTTCGATCACGCCACCCTGCAGGTGCAGGCCTCGCGCTGCATGGACTGCGGTATCCCGTTCTGCCACAACGGTTGTCCGCTGGGGAACCTGATCCCCGAGTGGAACGACCTGGTCTATCGGGACCGCTGGCGCGACGGCATCGAGCGGCTGCACGCCACCAACAACTTCCCGGAGTTCACCGGGCGGCTGTGCCCGGCGCCGTGTGAGGCGTCGTGCGTGCTGGGCATCAACCAGGACGCGGTGACCATCAAGCAGGTCGAGGTCGAACTCATCGACAACGCCTTCGAGCAGGGCTGGGTCAAGCCGCTGCCGCCGGGGGAACTGACCGGCAAGACCGTCGCCGTGGTCGGTTCCGGACCGGCCGGACTGGCTGCCGCACAACAACTGACCCGTGCCGGCCACACCGTCACAGTCTTCGAGCGGGCCGACCGCATCGGTGGCCTGCTGCGCTACGGCATCCCCGAGTTCAAGATGGAGAAGCGCCACATCGACCGTCGTCTGGAGCAGATGACGGCCGAGGGCACGCAGTTCCGCGCCGGTGTGAACGTCGGCGTGGACATCACCGTCGAGCAGCTGCAGGACGACTTCGACGCGGTGGTCCTGGCCGGCGGTGCCACCGCCTGGCGTGACCTGCCGATCCCGGGCCGCGAGCTCGACGGCATCCATCAGGCCATGGAGTACCTGCCGTGGGGCAACCGGGTTCAGTTCGGTGACGATGTGCTGGGACCGGACGGTGAGCCGCCGATCACGGCCAAGGGCAAGAAGGTCGTCATCATCGGTGGTGGTGACACCGGCGCGGACTGCCTGGGCACCGCACACCGGCAGGGTGCCGAGAGCATCCATCAGTTCGAGATCATGCCGCGCCCGCCGGAGGAGCGCGCCGACTCGACCCCGTGGCCGACCTACCCGCTGATGTTCCGGGTGTCCTCGGCGCACGAAGAGGGCGGCGAGCGCGTGTTCTCGGTGAACACCGAGGAGTTCATCGGGACCGACGGCAAGGTATCGGCACTGAAGGTGCACGAGGTCGTCATGAACGCGGGCAAGTTCGAGAGGGTCGAAGGTTCGGACTTCGAACTGCCCGCCGACGTCGTCTTCCTGGCCATGGGCTTTGTGGGTCCAGAACGCGACGGACTCCTTACCGAGCTGGGTGTCGAGCTGACCGACCGCGGCAACGTGGCTCGTGACAACGACTTCCAGACCACGGTGCCGGGCGTGTTCGTGGCCGGTGACATGGGCCGCGGGCAGTCGCTCATCGTGTGGGCCATCGCCGAGGGTCGTGCCGCGGCCGCCGGGGTGGACCGCTTCCTGATGGGGCAGAGCGCTCTGCCTGCACCGATCAGGCCGACGGCAGCGCCGCAGCGATGAGTGCTTGCGCGAAGAGCCGATGACGGCGATAGACCGAGTGGGATAGTTAACACTGCTAGGTATGGCGTGTCGGGTGTTGCTGGTGTGACTGGAGTTGCACACTAGATCGGTTCGGGTTGGATCTACCCGGGCAGTATCCCGATGACGAACCGTTACCCGACCTTGCACTCGCCGCTGAGCTCAGGCTCGGCCCTGAGTCGTCGACGCTTCATGGTTGCGCTGTCGGCCTCCGTGGTGGCCGGCGTCGGCTTGGCCCGCTGTGCCGTCGACAGCTCTCCGGTCCAAGCGGCGGCGCCGCCGATCAAGCCCAAGCCGGCCGGCATGCAGCTGCCCCTGCCCGGTGGCGGCGCACTGAGCAGCCTGCCTGATTCGGCGGGCAACACCCTGGCGCTGACGCTCGATGACGGGGTCAATGCCGACGTCATCCGCGGCTACACCCAGTTGGCCAAGGACACCGGTCTGCGGCTGACCTACTTCGTCAACGGCAAGTACCGCTCGTGGACCGAGAATCGCGACCTGCTGCGGCCATTGGTCGAGTCGGGTCAGATCCAATTGGGCAACCACACGTGGTCGCATCCCGATCTGGCGACGCTGCCCAAGGACCAGGTGGTCGACCAGCTGGAGCGAAACCACAAGTTCTTGCAGTCGACGTTCGGGGTGGACGCGCGGCCGTATTTCCGGCCGCCCTACGGTAGCCACAATCCGGTGGTCGACTCGATCGCCACCGAGTTGGGCTACTCGATGCCGACCATGTGGAGCGGATCGCTCGAGGATCAGAACATCGTCGCCGAGGACTACATCGTCAAGATGGCGACCAAGTACTTCACCGCGCAGACCGTGGTCATCGGGCATCTGAACCATCTGCCGGTGACGCATGTGTACGGGCAGTTGGTGGATTTGCTCCGGGACCGCGAGCTGCGGACGGTCACGCTCAACGACGTGTTCCGTAAGCCCGGGCAGCTCCCCGCCTGACGCCGATGGTGGCGTAGTTCACATTGTCTGGTGGGTCACACCCGCGGCTGTGACTCGGGCCGCAATCTAAGGGGGGATTAAGAGCGTCGTACGCCACATTCGTCACTTTTGCATCATCAGAAACATCAGATTTTAGCTCGGCGCGCCTGCTGGAGTTTGCCGGTGCCTGGAGTTCTAATGAAAGCGCGGGGGTCGTGCGATAGTGTGGCCCCAAGGTCCGGCAGATCGCAGACCGCAGGAGTGATCACATGTACACCAACTCGCTATCGCGCTCGCGCATGGGACGTATTGCCTGGTCCCTGCTTCGCCACCCAGTCAAGAGCCGTGAGTTTCCCGCCAAGCACGAACGCCTGGTCACTGCTGCGGAGCTCGTCCGCTTCGGCGTCTAGCGACAAAATCGGGCAGATTTGTAACGCTGCCGTCAATACGCTCTTATTATTTGCTAGCCGTTATCAAATTGTGATCTGATGACGCGGCCGCAGAACTGAACCGCCCGGACCCTTAAAGGGGCCGGGCGGTTGTCGTTTGTCCGGCGAGATTCACGGCTGGACGAACGGCTCCAGAAAAGCGAGGTGAGGCACCGCAGCGGCCACGGGCTCAGGCAGTCTGCAGGCCCGAGTCGCGGATCGCCTCGGCCAGCGGCTCGAGCACCGCAACGTCGTACGGCGGCGGCAGGTAGATGATCGCCAGATCCAGCCCCTCGGCGGCCAGTCCGGCCGCTTCGTCGACCACCTGCTGGTAGTTGCGATCTGGGCCCAGACGCACGTGCGCCGACAGGGTGATCTCCTTGGGGTCCCGGCCGACGTCGGCGCAGTGTGCGGCGAGCACGTCGCGCTTACGGGCGAACTCTTCCGGCGGGCCGCCGACGAAGTTCCAGTGATCGGCGTACTTGGCGGTGATCTTCAGCGTCCTCTTTTCGCCGCTGCCGCCGATGCAGAACGGCGGGTGCGGCTGCTGAGGCCCCTTGGGTTCATTCCGGGCGTCTGTGAGTTGGTAGTACTTACCGTCGAATGTGGTGGTGTCCTGGGTGAGTAAGCCCTTGAGCACCGCGCAGGCCTCCTCGAAGCGGTCGAACCGCTCCTTGATGCTGCCCAGCTCGATGCCGTAGGCACCGGACTCCTCCTCGTTCCAGCCGGCGCCGATGCCCAGTTCCAGACGGCCGTTCGAGACGATGTCCAGCGCGGAGGCCATGTTGGCCAGTACCGCCGGGTGCCGGTAGTGGATGCCGGTGACCAGCACGCCCACCCGCAACCGCTGGGTGGCCTGCGCCAGCGCAGTCAGGGTGATCCAGCCCTCCAGACAGGGGCCGCTGGAGTCGGAGAAGATCGGATAGAAGTGATCGAACGTCCAGCCGGACTCGAAGACGTCGATTTTGTCGGCGGCCTGCCAGATGGCGAGCATGTCCGACCAGGTGGTGTTCTGCGGTGAGGTTTTGAAGGCGAATCGCACGACTTCTCAAACTACTGATCAGGGCCGAATAATTCCTGCGAGTTTTTGGTTCATTGTCTTGGCAGACTGGGTCTCATGGACCCGGTGGCCGCCCTACGCGAGATCGCCTACTACAAGGATCGTGCCCGCGAGGATTCCCGACGGGTCATGGCCTATCGCAAGGCCGCCGATGTTGTCGAGGCATTGAGCTCGGAGCAGCGGGAAAAGCTCGGCCGAGCCAACGGCTGGCAGTCGTTGCCAGGCGTGGGCCCCAAGACTGCTGCGGTGATCGCCCAGGCATGGGCTGGGCGTGAACCCGAAACTTTGGTCGAACTACGTTCAGCTGCAAAGGATCTCGGCGGGGGCGCGGTGCGCGCTGCCTTGAAGGGCGACCTGCACCTGCACTCGAACTGGTCCGACGGCTCCGCGCCGATCAGCGAGATGATGGCCACGGCGCAACGCCTCGGCCACGAATACTGTGCGCTCACCGACCATTCGCCACGGCTGACCGTGGCCAACGGGCTTTCGGCGGACCGTCTGCGCCAGCAGCTCGATGTCATCGACGAGATACGGGATCGGTTCGCCCCCATGCGGATACTGACCGGCATCGAGGTGGACATTCTTGAGGACGGCACGCTCGATCAGGAGCCCGAGCTGTTGGAGCGGCTCGATGTGGTGGTGGCCAGCGTGCATTCCAAACTGTCGATGGATGCGTCGGCGATGACGCGGCGGATGGTCCGGGCCGTGTCAGGTGGGTACGCCGATGTGCTCGGGCACTGCACCGGCCGGCTGGTCGAGGGATCGCGGGGCACCCGGCCGGAGTCCACCTTCGATGCCGAACAGGTGTTCGCTGCGTGTGAGGCCAATGGTGTTGCGGTGGAGATCAATTCGCGGCCAGAGCGACGCGATCCGCCGACCCGGCTGCTGAACTTGGCCCTACAGATGGGTTGCCTGTTCTCCATCGACACCGACGCGCACGCGCCAGGTCAGCTGGATTTCCTGGGCTATGGTGCCGGGCGGGCGCTCGACGCCGGCGTGCCGACGGACCGGATCGTGAACACTTGGCCGGTGGCACGGCTGCTGTCGTGGGCGGCCGCGTAGCGTCACCGCCATGGTTCTGAGCACCGCCACCAACGTCACGCTTTTCGCGGCCGGCTTGATCTTCCTGCTGGCGCTGATCCTGGGGGTATGGAAGTACCGGCAGATGGCTGTCAACCCCGACCATCTGGCCCACCCCTACGTTGACATCGCACATCGGGCGGCGCTTCTGTACTCGTTTGCGACGCTGCTGGTAGCCGTGTTCGTCCAGCTGAGCGTCTGGCCGATGTGGGTGAACCTCACGGCAGCAATGGTTTTGGTGTTCTTCTTCGTTGTCGCGATTGCGGCGTACATCCAGCACGGGCTGCGGCGCGACACCGTGAACCAGTTCGACCATGCCGGGGCAGGACTGCACGCCGGCATGGTGGCGTTGATCCTCGGTGAGGTCGGTGGGTTCCTGGTCCTGTTCGCCGGTTTCGTCGCAGGCCACCTGGGATAGCGCGTGGAATTGAGAGATCGATTGTTGGGATTGAACAATCCAGCCCGCCCGTGGCTGATCCGCGACGGTGCTGGCGAGGAAGTGGACCTGGTCGCCCAGTGGAAGTCGGACGACCCGGATTGGCGGCAAGTGCTCGAGGATCTTTCCGTGGTGCTGACTTTCCAGGTCCATCTGCGCCTGGACGTGGAGGCGCGGGAAGTGCACGCCGTGGACCGGTTGGTCGAATGGCGGCGGGACCCCGAGGATCCGCGGCACTGGCTGGAGTTCCACGACACCGGCGACCTGCACCTGTCGTGGTCGGGCAACTCGAACTGCCAGCACTACCTGATCACGACCGACGACATCAAGGTACCGATCCAGGGGTGCGCCGCCGACGCGGGTTGGGTGTATCGAGTCGACGTGGTCTAGTCGGGCAGCATCGGCATCTCCAGCCCCGGGTCCGTGCCGACCAGTACGCCTCGGGTCAGGCAGGCGTTTCCGAACCGCTCCCGCACCAGATCGATGGCGCAGTCGACGGTGGCATTGTCGGGCGCTCCGTCGAACGGCAACTCCAGCTGCTCGCTGCCACCGTTGTCGGTGCCCGATACCGAGAACCCGATCAGAGTCAGGCCACGCTCGGCGATCATCGGACCGGCAGCCGCCACCAAGCCCCTTGCCGCGCCGAGGATTTCCGCGGTTGATGCAGTTGACCGGGACATGGTGTGCGAGCGGGTGGCGCGGCTGTAGTCGTCGAACCGCAACCGCAGCACCACCGTCCGACCGGTCTTGCCGCCGGCCCGCATCCGCCGGCTGATCCGGTCCACCAGATTGATCACCATCGCATCGATCTCGTTGTCGGACATGGTATTTCCGCGGCGGCCGACGGCCCGCTGCGCACCGACCGAGCGACGCCGGGTCTCGGTACTCACTCGACGGCTGTCGATATTGCGGGACAACGCGAACAGTTTGCGGCCCATGCCCTCACCGACCATGGCGGCCAAGGCCGATTCGGACAACTCGGCGACGTCGGACACCGTCTCGACGCCGTGCTCGCGCAGCTTCTCGGCGGTCTTGGCTCCGACGCCCCACAACCGTCGTACCGGCAGTGGATGCAGGAAGGCCAATTCGCGATCTGGCGGAACCAGCAGCAGGCCATCGGGTTTGGCCTGCTGACTGGCTACCTTGGCCAGGAACTTGGTACGGGCGATGCCGACCGTGATAGGCAGGCCGACCCGTTCACGCACCGCGTCGCGCAGTTGCGCGCCGATCTGCACCGGCGTTCCGGAGACCCGGCCCAGCCCGCTGACGTCGAGAAAGGCCTCGTCGACCGACAGCGGCTCGACCAGCGGCGTGGTATCCCGGAACACCTCGAACACCGCCTTGCTGGCCGCCGAGTATGCGGACATCCGCGGCGGCACGACGACGGCCTCGGGGCATCGGCTGCGGGCCTCGTGCCCGCCCATGGCGGTGTGTACGCCGTAGGCCTTGGCCTCGTAGCTGGCCGCCAGCACGACCCCGCCGCCGACGATGACCGGCCGTCCGCGCAGGCCTGGGTCGTCACGCTGCTCTACGGACGCATAGAAGGAGTCCAGGTCAGCGTGCATGATCGCGGCCAGCTCACCAATCGACACGAACATATGTTCGCATAAATCGGCAGTATGTACTGGCGACCCCAGCTGAGCGGCGGCGGATGTTCGATGCGCATTTGTCCGCCGGCAACCATTCGGGATGACACCGGCGAGATTGATCGCGATGATCTGCTGATGAACGGCGACGAGGATCAGGCCGGCCCAGGCGCTGGTGGCGAGCAGCAGCGCAGGCCATCACCTGCCGACCTCCGTCGGTGGCGTCAGCATTTGGCCGACGAGCGCGCTGAAGCAGCGGTGTACCACGATTTGGCGGGGCAGCGTACAGGTGAAGACCGCGACATTCTGCTGGCCTTGGCTCAGGCCGAGGAGCGTCATCAACGGCACTGGCTGCAGTTGCTCGGCGATCAGGTTGGAAAACCGCGCCGTCCAGACGTGCGCAGCCGCCTGCTGGCGTTCTTGGCGCGCCATTTCGGGTCGGTGTTCGTGCTGGCGCTGGCTCAGCGGGCTGAGGCTCGCTCGGTCTATGACCGTGACGTCGATGCCACTGAGGCGATGGCCGCCGACGAGCACATCCACGAGGAAGTGGTGCGTGCGTTGGCTGCTCGCGGTCGAAGCCGACTGTCGGGCACGTTCCGGGCCGCGGTATTCGGCGCCAACGACGGCCTGGTGAGCAACTTGTCGCTGGTTCTCGGAATCAGCGCCAGCGGGGTATCAAACCACACCGTGCTGCTCGCCGGTGTCGCCGGCCTGTTGGCGGGGGCACTGTCGATGGGTGCCGGGGAGTACGTATCGGTGCGGTCCCAACGCGAGCTGCTGGCCGCCTCCACGCCCCGCCCCGACGCAGGTGATGCAGTGGAGCACCTGGACATCGACACCAACGAACTGGCGCTGGTGTACCGGGCCCGGGGGATGGACGCGGCGGATGCGGCGGCTCGCGCATCCCGCGTACTGCGCGGCAGTGTCCCCAGTGGTGCCGGGTTGATGGGGGCTGTAGATGAAGCCGCCGATGACGGGCACGAGGCGGTCGGTACCGGCGCAAAGGCTGCGGTGTCGAGTTTTTCGTTCTTCGCGTCCGGTGCGCTGGTGCCGATCCTGCCTTACCTACTGGGGCTGCAGGGGACGGTCGCCGTGGTGGTCGCCGCTGTACTGGTCGGCATCGCGCTGTTGGGCACCGGCCTGATCGTCGGCCTGCTTTCCGGTGTGTCGCCGGCGAAAACTGCTGGGCGCCAACTGCTTATCGGCTACGGCGCCGCCGCTACCACTTACCTGCTCGGGCTGTTGTTCGGTGCGTCCGCCGGTTAGCCCTCACCTGGGGTGCTGACTCAGGACGGCATGCCGTAGATGCTGGTGTGCCAGATGTGGGTGAGGGTGTCGACGACGGCGCCGTGGTCGACCGCGGTCTGCTCGCCGGCAAGCGTCGCCATCATGGTGCGCTCGTTCATCAGGTTCAGCGAGATCGCCAGGTCCATTGCGGGAATGGTGTCCGGCGCGGCGCCGCGGTCGCGCTCGACGGTGATCAGTGCCGCGGTTAGTCCGATCCACTTGTGCATCAGGCCGGCCCAGAATTCGCGGAACTCGGGGACGATCTTGAGCGCCTCGGTGCCGGCGCGGGCGGTTGCCGGATGGGATCCGAAGGAACTGAAGAAGATCTCGATGCCGCGGCGGATGGCGCGGCGCGGATCGGCCGGCATGGCCTCCAGTGCGTTGTCGAATCCGGTGTCGGCGCGCTTGATCAGTGGATCGAGCAGCGACAGCAGCACCGCCTCTTTGGAGCGGAAGTAGAAGTAGAACGTGGGCCGCGAGATCCCGGCGCCTTTGGCCAGGTCGTCGACCGAAATCTCGGAGAAGGCACGCTGCTGCAGCAGATCGGTGGCGGTCGCCAGGATGGCGGCCTCGCGGTCGTCGCCTGACGGCCGGGCAGCTCGACGCCCGCGGGCCGGCCGGGCTGAGCTGGTCGTGGTCATGGGCGAATCTTAACAGCTTGTCGAATTTATCGACACACCGTTGACCAACTCGACACGGTGTTGATACCGTCGGTTCTATGACCGAACATTTCGACGTTGTGATCGTCGGCGCCGGCATCTCCGGCATCAGTACCGCATGGCACCTGCAGGACCGCTGCCCGTCCAAGAGCTATGTGATCCTGGAGCGGCGCGAGAACATCGGTGGCACCTGGGACCTGTTCAAGTACCCCGGTATCCGCTCGGACTCCGACATGTTCACGTTGGGCTTCCGGTTCAAGCCGTGGGAGTCGGCCAAGTCGATCGCCGACGGTGAGTCGATCTGGAACTACATCAACGAGGCCGCTGCCGAGAACGGCATCGACAAGCACATCCGTACCGGACACCGGGTCACCTCGGTGGACTGGTCGGACGCCGACAATCGATGGACCGTCAACGTCGAGCGCAACGGCCAGGCCGAGCAGATCACCGCGTCTTTCCTGTCGGTGTGCAGCGGCTACTACAACTATGACGAGGGCTATACGCCTCAGTTCCCGGGTGCGGCGGACTTCAAGGGTCAGATCATCCATCCGCAGCATTGGCCGGAGGACCTGGATTACGCCGGCAAGAAGATCGTCGTGATCGGTTCCGGCGCAACGGCTGTCACGTTGATCCCGTCGCTGGTCGACGGTGGAGCCGGGCACGTGACCATGCTGCAACGCTCACCCACCTACATCGGCGCGCTGCCGCTGGAGGACGCGGTGGCCAAGCAGGCGAACAAGTATCTGCCAAAGCACCTGGCGCACTTCGTGAACCGGTGGAAGCAGATCGGTTACAGCACCGGGCAGTACCAGATCGCCCGAAAGTTCCCGGCGGTGTTCAAGAAGGCGCTGCGGCAGATGGCAACCCGCCGACTGCCCGAGGGCTTCGACTACGACAAGCATTTCAGCCCGAGCTACAAGCCGTGGGACGAGCGAGTCTGCTTGGCGCCCAACGGCGATCTGTTCAAGGCGATCCGCTCGGGCAAGGCCGACGTGGTCACCGACACCATCGATACCTTCACCGCAACCGGCATCAAGCTGCACTCCGGCGAAGAACTGCAGGCCGACATCATCGTCACCGCAACGGGTTTGAACATGCAGCTGTTCGGTGGCGCAGTGGGCTACCGCAATGGCGAGCAGATCGACCTGTCCAAGAGCATGACCTACAAGGGTCTGATGCTCTCGGGCGTGCCGAACATGGCGATCACCTTCGGTTACACCAATGCGTCGTGGACGCTGAAGGCCGACCTGGTCTCCGAGTTCATCTGCCGCGTGCTGAACTACATGGACGACAACGGGTTTGACCGGGTCGAGCCCCAGCACCCCGGCGACGCCGTCGACGAGCAGCCGTTCATGGACTTCACCCCGGGTTACTTCCGGCGTGCCATGGAAAGCCTGCCGAAGTCGGGCTCGGAGGCACCGTGGAAGCTCAAGCAGAACTATTTCTTCGACATGCGCACCATCCGGTACGGCAAGGTCGACGAGGAGTCGCTGCAGTTCACCAAACATCGTGCGGCTGTAGGGGTTTAGCTTCTCCTGCCGAACAGGCACAAGCTGCCCCCTTTTCATGCGAAAAGGGGGCAGTTTTGCGTGTGCTTGCAGTTACGGGGCAACGAGCACGATGCCGTCTTCGTCGCAGTAGGCGATCTCGCCCGGGATGAACCTCACCCCACCGAACTCGACCGGCACGTCACGCTCGCCTTCGCCGGTCTTGGTGCCCTTGCGGGGATTGGTGCCCAGGGCCTTGATGCCGACGTCGATGGTGCGCAATGTGACGGCGTCGCGAACCGGTCCGTTCACGACCACACCCGACCAACCGTTGTCGTGGGCCAGCCCGGCGATGATGTCGCCGACCAGTGCGGTGTGCAGAGACCCGCCGCCGTCGACCACCAGCACACCACCGTCACCTGGGGTCGAGAGGATCGACTTCAGCAGGGCGTTGTCCTGGAAGCACTTCACCGTGGTGATCCGGCCGGCGAACACGGTCCGCCCCCCATAGTTCTGCAATTGCAGATCGCAGCTGCGGACATCGGGGTAGATCTCGTCAACAAGGTCGGCGGTGGCGCGCGGTTCGATGGTCACCGGCCGATTATCTCAGTTCAGGCGACGCTCAGTCTGGCCATCAGGTCGGCATCGATTCCGTCGAGCTGCTGGCCGATCGCCTGCTGTGCGGTTCGGCGTTGGGCAGCCGGCATGTTCTCGGCGGCGGTGATCGCGGCCGAGAGGTCGCTGAGCCGGTCAGAGAGGGCGATCACGAACTGCTTGGTCTCGGCGTCCTTCGGCTTGCCTTGTGCGACCTGCTGCAGCGAACGTTCGGCACCAGCGATGCGCGCCGACAACGCTCCACCCGTGCCGGAGAACTGACCGATCTGGCTCAGCGGCACCCCCAGCTGGTCCGCCTTACGTTGGTCGATCAGGCCGCGCGCGGCGATCGCCGCTCGGTACACCAGCGGCACGGCCACCGGGGCGAGCAAGCGCGAAACCGTCATCACCCGGCGAATGCTGGTCGGGGACAGCAGCTTGCCCTCCTGGGCGGCTTTCAATTGGGTTTCAGCAATCTTCAGCGCGGCCTTGTCATGCGCTTGCTGGGCCTTGGTGCCGACCTTGGTGGCCTTCGTCTGGCGTCGGCCATCTGCTTTGTCGCGCCGCCGCTCGTTTCGCGCCGACAACCGAGCTTCGAGCCGGGCCTTCGACTTGATCGCGCGGGCCTCGGCACGCCTAGTCGCCCGACTCTTACGTGGTTTGAACAGGCCCATTCCGGCTGACCTCCGAGTCGTCGCAGCACGATGGCGCAGTCGTGTGCGCCGGTGAGGCCACCCTATCGCCCGAGCGGTCGTCGTGGGCAGGGGGTGGCTAATGGATCTTTTGTGACAGGTAGGGCACTGCCAGCAAATGGAGATGCGTAGTTGTGCGACAATTCATAACAATTGACGTACGCGATCAGTGCCATTCAACGGAAAGTAACCCTGTGATACCCCGTCAGCGAATAGCCGCGGCTGCATCAATTGCAGCATCGGGGCTGTTAGCAGCTGGTATTGCTAGTGCACCCGCGTTTGCGGATACCGGACGATCGGGTGCCGAAGGGGGCGGTTCGCCGGGCGGTTCGCGCCCCAGTGCAGGTGCCGGGCATTCGGGTGGTCGAATCGGGTCCGGTGGTGCGCAGTCAAACCAGCCCCGATCAGGTGGTATCAGTCCGCTTGACAATGGCGCGAGCACCCCTGGGTCGGATTCGTCGAAAAGTCACGGAAATGGTTCCCGGCGCGATCCGACCAGCAACACCCGGGGCCGTCATTCTGGCCAGTTGCCGGCGCCGGTAGCCCCGGGCAAGCGGGGATCCAGCAAATTTTTATCGAATGATAGGCCGGTCACATTCGCCTCTGCGACCGAACCGGATCCTGATGGTCTTGCGCACGATCCGGCCCACCATGACCACGACCACGACGGTGACGGTGACGGCCCGGACTCCTGCGGCTCGTCGGGCAGCGGCAACCACAAGCACCGCCAGCCGGGATTCGGGTTGCCGATCCGGTCGCATCACCTGCCGATCACCACGTTGAATGTCACGTTGACGGGGTTGATACCGGCAGGACTGCAGTCGGTGCCGATGCAGCTCGCGTCCGTACCTGCCGACCTTGCCTCGCGGCTGGACCCGCTGGTCAAGATGCTCACCGAATTGGCCACGGCCGCTGTGCGGTTGGCGCTGGCGAGTGTCGGGGTGTCTGACGCAGTCGGCAACCGCCACCATCGGGCCGGTGACGTATCGCAGGTCACGGGTGAGCGCGCAGGGGACAGCCCGACCAGCGTGGCGCCGCCCGCGGCGGTGCCACCGCCACCGCTGCGGCGTACGCCGGACACTTTCGCCGCGGGGAACGATCTCGGCATCGAGCCGTCTTTCCGCGCCGGATATGGCGACTACCTGCGGACCGCTGGGCTCGGTGAGGTCGCGGCTGTGGCAGTTCCAGGATTCACCGGCATCCTGGTATTGACCGGGGCCGGGGGATTGCTGGGTTATCGACAGGCCAGAGCCGGTCACGCGGTGCGCAGCCGTGGCACAGCTCGCTTTGTGAGTTGAACGATATGCGGCGCGGCGTACCGCGATTCGTCGTAGTGTTTCGTGGAAAGGGGAGTGACATGTCCGCAAGTCGACGCGTGACGCGTGCGGTCAACGCCGTGCTCGATCTCGCTCCACGACGAGGGGAAGTCTCGCTCGCGCGCCTGGTCCAGGCGGTCAGTGAAGATCGCGGCCGGCCGATCGAGGTAACCATGGCCGACCTGCCCGCGGGTGTCTGCGGCCAGTGGCGCCAATATGCCGACCGTGACGTCTTTCTGCTGCAGAAAGGCCTTCCAGCCGGCGATCGGACGCTGGCCCATGAGTTGGGGCATCTCGTGCTGGAGCACGAAGGCATCTCGGTGGTCGAGGCTGCGCGGGACGCGATGGAATTCGCGAGTTCAGACCTGATCGGTTACATGCTGAACCAGCGGACCGGTTGCATGGGTCCGGCCGGCGAGCAGGCCGAGCAGGAAGCCGAAGACTTCGCCGCGCTGTTGATCTACCGTCTGGGCCGACTGCCCTCGGACCGCTCGTCGATTGTTCAGGTCCGTCTCGGCGAGGCGTTTGGTTGATCATCTGGGTTATCGCCGGTCTGCTCGGACTGGCGACCGGCCTGCGCATCGGTTGGGCGCTGGTCAACAAACAATCGCTGGTCAGTGCCGCCATGATTATCGCGCTGGGCAGCCTCGGCTTGGTCGCCGCCCTGAACTGGCAGCCGCTGACCCTGCTGCTGGACACCCTTCTGCACTGGCCGAACATCTCCAGCATGCTGAGCCAGGTTGCGTTGATCGCCTGCGCCGCAGGCAGTTGCGTGATGATCACCTCGGCTTCGTCGGGGCGGCGGCTGGTGATCGTGCGTCGGATCGCGCTCGGCCAGTATTCGTTGGCCGGGGTGATCGCTCTGGTCACCATCGTCTTGTTCTTTGCCGAACCGCAGCAGCCGGAGATGGCGCCGGAGGAATACCTGCGCCGGAATCTGGGTTCGGGTGGCAACTCGCTGTCGTGGTTGGTGCCGTTGCTTTACGTGTTGCTGGCGCTGACCCTCGTCGCCTGGGCAGGTGTCCGTAATTCCAACCGCACGCGGCGCGGTCGGGCACTGTTCGTGTTCAGCCTCGGCATCGTGTTGATCGTCCTGGCGAGCGCCTTCTTCCTGTTACGCGCAGCGGGCAACACTCAGGTGGTTGGCGTTGGCGCCGCAGCCACGTTGCTGGGATGCGCGATGCTGGTGGTAGCCGGTGGGTCGCTGCTGCCCAGCGTGGAGGATTGGTTCGGTGCTCGTCGTGAGATGAAGGCCGTCAACCCGCTGTTGAACGAGTTGAGCAAGCGTCATCCGAACATCGGGATCGGCGTCCGCCCGCGGGGTCCACTGCTGTTTCAGGTCGCTGAGCAGATGTCGTTGATCTCGGATGCGCTGTATCTGGAAGCGACCGCTGCGCTGGAGAGCGGGGCCGATATCGACGAATCGGCCTCTGTGCAGACCGGCGTGGGCCCCGATGCTCAGGCCGAGCGGATCGCGACCTGGATCTACCTGGGGCGTGAACTTCCACAGGACGAGGCCGCCACCAATTTTCCCGGGCCGAGCTGGCTGCGTCAGCCGAAGGTCTACTCAGACCGCGAGTGGATCCTGGCCATTGCCGAGCAGTACCGCGCGCTGGAGCGTAAAAAGACGGTCATAAAAGTATGACCGTCGGGATCAATCGATCCCGACGGTCATGAGCTGCAGGTACTGGCCCTGTAGCGAACAGGCTCAGCTGTCCAGGTTTTCCTTGCGACGCAGTTCGTCGGCCTTCTCGACCAGATCCTGCTTGGCCTCCTGGGACAGGCCCACGGTACGAGCGGCGATGCGGCGGATGCCCTCGTCGCGCATGTTGGCCAGCCAGGTCAGCTCCTTGTCGAGCTTCTCGTAGTACTCGTCATCGGTGAAGTAGGCCGGCTTGATCCGGAAGAAGTTGGCCAGCGCTGCCATCGTCGTGACAGAGGGGTTGGTGCGGTTGCCCGAACGCAGCTGCGACAGGTACGGAGCCGACATGGTCACGCCCTCAGACTTGAGGGCGCCGATGACCTCGGCAGACGTGTGCGGTCCGCGACCCGGCGGGTAGACGGTGTCAAACAGCCGGTTCAGCCGTGCGGCGAACGTCATGCTCATCGGTGAATCCTCCACTTAATGGTACTTACTGGCGTGTTAGCACTATTTGCTGTTCATCGTAGCGAGAGTTGCGCCGTGAGCCAAGTGCAAACCGCAGAAATCTCTGTTCCGATGACCGCCGGCTGAGATGCAAGGCCGTGACCTGTGGATTTGGCACTGGGTGGAGGGGATTGCGAAACGCTCGGCGAAGCATTTTTTGACGCATGCGCTATTTTGCCCGGGGTGTGTCTCGCAGGCGCGCTTGTCATCCGTGAACTTGCCGGTGGCTGGGCCGTGGGCCCCTGCGCGCAGTCATTAACTATATATTTGCTGCAATTTTACAGTTGGACGCTGTATGCGACCTGTGGTGTGCGTAGCAAGCCGATGCGGTCACGCCGCCAGCAGCATGGCCAGGATGGCCGTGTCCGGGTGGGTGATGGGATCGATGCCAACCCGACTGACGATGGACGTGATGGTGCCGTCAGCCTCTGCTTCGACCCAGGCCGCGCGATGATCCAGACCTAGATGGGGTAGCCCGGGCAATAGCACGCAACCGGATGCGGCGCCGGCGCACTCGGGCAGTGACGGCGTGGTCTCCGACGGAGGATGCAGCATCATCAACGCCGGCGGTTGGTGGCCGGCGAAGTAGCCGGGCGGCACCGCGGCTGCACCGACCACCGGCCCTTCTGCCAGGACCAGGCCGACGGTGCCCGGCTGGGGCTGTTCGGGGAGTTCTTCGCGGACTCCGAAAATTGTTGTGGTGGAGAGCAACCCGGGCAATGAGGCGACTCGCACCGCCACCATCAGCAACTGGGCCCATTCCTTGGTCGAATCGGGCCAACGGCCGGACACCACAAAACCTTTGAGCGCGCCACCGGAATGAAACGGAGCCACCTCGACGGCTCGGCCGGATCCACTGTCCATCGTTGACCTCCCGCTACTCGGGCTCGTGCCCCCGACACGGCTGTGGGTCGATCCGCCCAGAATGCGACAGCAACGGCTGGCACGCAAGACGACACGGGTGTCAGCCTTGGTCTTTGTGTGCCTCGGTGGATACGAAAACGGGGCGCCGCGCTGGTGCGCGACGCCCCGTCTTATTCGAAGAAGCGGATCAGCCGAAGATCAGGCCGCTGGTCTTGGCCGTGGCCGCGGCGAAGCGGTTCTGCACGTCCTCCCAGTTGACGACGTTCCAGAACGCCTTGACGTAGTCGGCCTTGACGTTCTTGTACTGCAGGTAGAAGGCGTGCTCCCACATGTCGACCTGCAGCAGCGGGATGATGCCCAGCGGCACGTTGGCCTGCTGGTCATACAGCTGGAAAGTCAGCAACCGACCACCCAGGCTGTCATAGCCCAACACCGCCCAGCCCGAACCCTGCAGGCCGTTGGCCGCCGCGGTGAACTGTGCGCGGAACTTGTCGAACGAACCGAACTGGTCGTCGATGGCCGTGGCCAGTTCGCCGGTGGGCTTGTCGCCACCGTTGGGGGAGAGGTTCTTCCACCAGATCGAGTGGTTCACGTGGCCGCCGAGGTGGAACGCCAGGTTCTTCTCGTTGAGGAAGATCGCCGCGTGGTCATCGCCGGCCCGGGCTTCCTCCAGCTTGGCCACGGCGTCGTTGACGCCCTTGACGTAGGCCGCGTGGTGCTTGCTGTGGTGGATCTCGTTGATCTGACCCGAAATATGCGGCTCCAGGGCGCCGTAGTCATAGTCCAAGTCGGGCAGGGTGTACTCAGCCACAGGTTTCCTTCCTTTGATGATCAGATCCGAGCACAACCTTGCTCCATCGGCGTGCACACCGCAAGGACGGCGAAGGCGTTATTGCGGCCGCGGCCTCACATCAGGACGATCAGCGCCAAGACGCCGAGCAGAATCAACGCGATGATCCCGGCTCGCAGTGCCGCGATCAATTGGCTGCGGGTCTGAGCAGGAATCGAGGCGCGCCAATCGGACGACGATGCGGCCGAACCCGGCCGCAGCGGATGCGATGCCATCACGCGCTCCTGACCTGCCTAGACGATCTCGGTTCCCGTGAGGATCGTCACAACCCTGTGTTGTGACGCCGATCATAACGGTTTGCCGGGCGACCGAAAAAGTGGGTCCCGCGTCGTGTTCGGGGATGCTGTGCGGACCCGCCAACTACTTAGCTCGGCAATCTTTTTCGCTCTGGGCGATCACGCCCTGTTGATCACTGCGGCCGTCGAGCCCAGATCATCCACACAAACGTAACCTGGATCACAAATTCAGCGGTTCAGGCCCTGTTCGGCCAGTACCAGCCCTGTGGATGAACCTGTGGAAACTGTGGATAGTCCTCGCATTGCTGCTCACGCGGACAGCCGTCGCGGATCGGCTTGGACGTGCCAGCATGTAGCGCATGGATGACATTCAGGTGACGCATGCCGAACTGGCCGATGTGCCGGAGGTGTTCGGTGACGGAGTGGTTTTGCTCGACGTGCGCGAAGACGATGAATGGCAGCGCGGACACGCCGACGGGGCCCAACACATCCCGATGGGCGAGGTGCCCTCGCGCCTGGCCGAGATCGATGCCGACGCAACCCTCTACGTCATTTGTCATGCCGGTGGTCGGTCGCTGAAGGTTTCGCAATACCTGGCGCGCAACGGGTATGAGCCCATCAACGTCACCGGCGGCATGCTGGCGTGGAGCGGCGCCGGACGGCCGATCGTCGTCGACGGGCCGTAGGCTGGTGCCGTGATCCAGGCCTGTTCCCGCTGCGGTACGCGGTGGAACGTTCGTGATCGCCGCCGGGACATCTGCCCGCGGTGCGGAGGTGCGTTGTTGGCGCCCGTGGCTGCGGTGGGGCCACAGGCAGGCCGCTCGGGCCGGCCCTCGGGTCCACGTACACCCGCGGGCTACCGATGGATCGCGGTGCGCCCGGGAGCGGCACCGGCGACCCGTCGTCCGCAACAGCCGTTGGGCCCGACGCCGCATTACAACCAGACCCCGCGCTGGGGTCTGGACCAAGAGTTCGAGCAGATCGTCGCCGAACCGGAGGAAGTCCGGACCGGTCCGTCGCAGACGATGGTGCAGACGGCCACAGTGGTCGCCATCGGCGCCCTCGCTGCCGCGGCGCTGATTCATGTCGTGCGATACGTCCTGCTGTTGATCAACCGGACGATCCTGCTCAATCCGTGGGTGGCCGGTGCGGGTACCTGGCTTGGCGTGGCGGCCAGCGTCATCGCCGCGTTCGCCGTCGTGACGGTCGCAGTGGTGTTGACCAATTGGCTCGTCGCGCGTCGTGCCGAGGCCTACGAGCGGGTCGGCGCGACCGAACCGCGGCAGCGCTGGTGGCTCAGGCTGGCCTCGTTGGTCCCGGTCCTGAACCTGTTCTGGGCGCCGGTATTCGTCATCGAACTCGCCACCGTCGAGAACCGGCTGCGCAGGTTGCGACGGTCGATCGTCACCTGGTGGGCGGTGTGGGTGGTGGCCACGCTGCTCGCGGTGTGGTCCGTCGCGACCAGCTTCACCAGTGATCCGCAGGGCATCGCGGACAACACCGTGAGCACCACCGTCGCCTATCTGGCCGGGCTGGCGGCCCTGGTGCTGGTCCACAAGGTGTACTCGGGATTCGAGGGTGCAGAGGTCGGTCTACCCGGTCAGCGCTGGGTCATCACCGACCCGGGAACTCCATCCGAGTCAGCTCCCGATTCGGTTGTTCCGGTTGAGCAGGACGACGAGGAACCGGCAGCATAGGGCAATGACGTCGGAGGATCCGCACAGCGTGGAGGGCGGCCCGGGTGGCCACCCGTTCGTGGTCGCACACCGCGGCGCATCGGCGGATCGTCCCGAGCACACGCTGGCGGCCTACGAATTGGCGCTCAGCCAGGGGGCTGACGGACTCGAATGCGATGTCCGGCTGACCCGCGACGGCCACCTGGTGTGTGTGCACGACCGGCGGGTGGACCGCACGTCGAACGGGACCGGACTGGTCAGTGAGATGAGTCTGGCGCAGCTGCGTGAATTCGATTACGGCAGTTGGCATCCCAGTTGGCAGGCGAACGCCGGTCAAGGTGACACCGGCCTGCTGACCTTGGACGAGTTGATCCGGCTGGCGTTGGACTGGCAGCGGCCCGTGAAGTTGTTCATCGAAACCAAGCACCCGGTGCGCTTCGGCGCGCTGGTCGAGAGCAAGGTGTTGGCGCTGCTGCACCGATACGGCATCGCGGCACCGGCCTCGGCCGATCTGTCGCGGGCCGTGGTGATGTCGTTCTCCGCAGCGGCGGTATGGCGGATCCGTCGGGCCGCGCCGATGCTGCCCACAGTGCTGCTGGGCGAGACATCGCGGTATCTCGGCGGAAGCGCCGCCACCACCGTCGGGGCGACGGCGGTGGGGCCATCCATCGCCACACTGCGGGAGCATCCGGAACTGGTCGACCGGGCCGCGGCCCACGGCCGCGCGCTCTACTGCTGGACCGTCGATCATTATGAGGACGTGCAGTATTGCCGAGATGTCGGGGTGGCCTGGGTTGCCACAAATCACCCGGGCCGCACCAAGGATTGGTTGCGCGGCGGGCTGACCGGAGCGCTCGAGAGTTAGAGGTTGCCGCCGGCCGCTGCGGGCGCGCTCGGGTCGGCACCGCCGCCGGCGGCCAACTCGCGGGCCACGAAATCCTCCAGGTTGAACAGGTTCTCGCCTGCCCGCTGCGCGATCCGGACCAGCGTGGTGACGGTGGCGACCTCTTCGACCTGTTCCTTGAGGAACCACTGCATGAACTGCTCGCCGAGGTAGTCGCCCTCTTCGCGGGCCACGCTGGCCAGCCGACTGATCTGCTCGGTGACGGTGCGTTCCTGGGCAAGTGCCAGCTTCAGCGCGTCCTCGGGCGCAGCGAACTGATTGCGCACGGTGTCGACGCCGGGGATCTCGACCGCGATGTCGCGATCCAGCAGATAGCGCACCAGCATCATGGCGTGGTTGCGCTCCTCGACCGATTGCGCGTAGAAGTGCTTGGCCAATTGCGGAAGGTCTTCCCCATCGAAGTAGACGGCGATGGCGATGTATTGCTGGGACGCACCGAATTCGCTCCGAATCTGATCCTGCAGGAGCTGGTGGAATTTCGTGTCCTGGTGCGTCGCGTCGATCATTTTGGCAACGATAGTGCAGCTCAGAAGCGCTTGTCATGGAAGGACAACCTAATTCAGGAAAGCATATCCTTAGCCATTGTGACCGCCGCAACAATGGCGAATTCGATCCTTGTGAATTAAATCAGGTAAGGCTTGGCTATATCGAAAATTCCTTTTGCTGATGGTGATCAGGGGAGCCAGTTCAAATGACGCGCGGCCAGCGTGTAGCCCACAAATGCCACGGTGTCGATCAGTCCGTGCGCGATGATCAATGGCCATAGCCGTCCGCTCCGCTGCCAGGCGTATCCGAACACCAGGCCCATGACGATGTTGCCCAGGCCGGCTCCGAAACCCTGATACAGGTGATAGCAGCCACGAAGTGCGGCGGAGAGTACGAGTGCCTTGGCGGCTGGGATCTGGAGCTGGCGCAGTCGTGTCAGCAGGTAGCCGACCACGATGACCTCCTCGGCCCAGGCGTTCGCGAAGGCCATCAACACCAACACCGGAATGCGCCACCAGGTGTCACTGAGGGTGCTGGGCACGACCGCGACGCCGATACCGAGCGCCCGGCCGGCCAGGTACAGACCGAGTCCAGGGATGCCGATCAGCGCGGCGAGGCCGAGGCCCCGCGGCGCATCGATGCGCCAGTCGATCCGGCCGAGTCCGATATCGGCGGGACGGAAACCACTGCGCCAGAGCAGGTAGAGGCCCAATGCGCCCCAGGCGGTCAACTCGAACACCGGGCTGAGGTTGAGCCCGAGGTCGATCAGATCGATGGGTGAGCGACGCTCGTGCAGTGTGACCTTCTGCCCGGACACGCCCAAGATCACCGCTTCGGCCAGCCGTACCAGCGCCGAATAGGCGGACAGGCCGAATGTCACCGCCAATACGACGGCAATTTCGATGCGGAGGGCGCGGCGGGTCATCGGGGACAAACCCTAGCTGTCGCGCGTCAGGGTCGGGTCAGATGCGTCGGGCGCGCAGTCCGTTGCGGAAGGGGCAGCCCATCAGCATCCGGATGGCCTGGCTGAGCGCAGTGACGTCGTCGACAGGCTTGGTGAACGGCAGTCGGACGTCGTGGTCGCCGTCCTCACGCTCGATCCGCAGCTGCATGCCATAGCGGTCCAGCCCGAGCGGCCGCACCCGGCCGTGTTGCAGGGTGGTCGGGAGTCGGGCCGCCAGGCGGTCCACTACGTCGCGGTGGGCAGATTCGAGGTGTTGCAGCCAGTGCGATTCCATCGCGCAGAACGGATCGGGTCGCGCGCTCAGCAGGGTGCCCACCGGTACCGACTCGGCGCCGGTGGAGTCGGCCACCACCACCGATTCGATTTCCAGACGTACCAGTGTGTGTGCTGCTTCCTCTGCGCCGTCATCGGTATTCACCTGCAGCAGTGCGGGATTCGGATCATCGGTGGCGATGAGGTCGAGCAGCGCGGCGGTTCGCGCGGCAGGGATGTGCAGCAATCGACCCTGAACCCAGACCAGTGAACGCACTGGTTCACGCAGCGGCAGTGGCGCGTAGTCGGTCAGTTCCAACATCGCGGGGACGCCGGCGTGGCCCGAAGCGGCGATCATGGCCGCCAACGAACCATCGGCTGGGACGGTGATGGCGAACGACCCGTCGGCGAGGAAGTGGTGCACGGGCGTGGTCACCGGTTCGGCATTCTCCGCCGCGAGCAGGGCGCCGGTGGCGCGGGCACACGCGCTGCGTACCCGCTCGGCCGTGCTTGGTGTGGTGGCTATTGCCGACGTCTTCGCCATGACCCGCCTTCGGTAGTGAGGTAAGCCTAAGTTAACTAACGAGCGAATGGTGTGCAAGGCCTACCGCGTGCCGGATGGTCACGGCCAAACCGGCCTAATAGTGTTGACGCGTGGCCCGCATCGCCTACCTCGGTCCGCGAGGAACATTCACCGAAGCGGCGTTGCTGCGGTTGGCCGAGTCGGGCGCCGTTCCCGACGGGCCGCAATTCGACCCGATGCCCTGTGACAGCGCGGGTGCAGCACTGGAGGCAGTGCGGGCGGGCAACGCCGATTACGCCTGTGTGCCGATCGAGAACTCGATCGAGGGTTCGGTGCTGCCGACTCTGGACAGCCTGTCCGCGGGTGCAGCGTTGCAGATCTACGCCGAACAGACCTTGGACGTGTCGTTCAGCATCGTGGTGCGTCCCGGTGTCGAGGCCGCCGCGGTTTCGACCGTCGCAGCCTTCCCGGTAGCGGCCGCGCAGGTCCGGCGCTGGCTGGCCGAGCATCTGCCGAATGCCAGGCTGGTGCCGGCGATCTCCAATGCCGGTGCAGCCGAGGATGTTTCGGAATGCCGGGCCGACGCCGGGGTGAGTACCGCGCTGGCCGCGCAGCGATGGCAACTGGCCTCGCTGGCCGACGGTGTCGTCGACGAATCCAATGCCCGGACACGGTTCGTGCTCGCCGGTCCGCCGGGACCGCCGCCACCGCGCACTGGTGCCGACCGCACGTCCGTGGTGCTGCGGCTGGACAACGTGCCGGGTGCGCTGGTGGCCGCGATGACTGAGTTCGCGATCCGCGACATCGACCTGACCCGTATCGAATCACGGCCTACCAGAACAGAATTGGGCACGTACATCTTTTTCCTGGACTGCGTCGGGCATATCGATGATGCGCCGGTCGCCGAGGCGCTCAAGGCGCTGTACCGGCGGGCGACCGATGTGCGCTACCTGGGGTCCTGGCCGACCGGTACCGCGACGGGAGCGACGCCGCCGGCCACCGATGTGGCCGCTGAGTGGTTGGCCGGACTACGAGAAGCGAGGGCGGATCGGGGATGAACAAACGCTTGGTATTCGTCCGGCACGGCCAATCTGAAGGAAATGTGCGCCGGCAGCTCGACACCGCGCCGCCCGGCACCGCTTTGACCGCACTCGGCCGTCAGCAGGCGGCGGCGTTTGCCGCGAACTGGCCGTATCCGGTCGGACTGCTGGTGCATTCCGTCGCCCGGCGTGCCGTCGAGACCGCCGAAGAGATCGACGCCCAACTGGGCATCGGTGCCTACGAGGTAGCTGGCATTCATGAAGTACAGGCGGGCGATCTGGAAGGCAGTGACCGCGAAGCGGACATCGAGCAGTTCGATGGCATCTACCGGCAATGGCAGCACGGTGCCCTCGACGTGGCCATGCCCGGCGGTGAGACCGGTCAGCAGGTCCTGGACCGCTACCTACCGGTGGTGACCCAGCTGCGGCTGCGTCATCTCGACAACCACGACCGGGCCGGCGATATCCTGGTGGTGAGTCACGGTGCGGCCATTCGGCTGGTGGCAGCCCAATTGGCCGGAGTGGACATCGATTTCGCGATGGAGCACCACCTCGCCAACACAGAATGCGTGGTGTTGAGCCCGATCACCGATGGCCGTTGGAGTTGCGTGCAGTGGGGCGCGTTGACGCCGCCGTTCTACCCAGAACCTGAGGTCGCAACCCACGTCGCCGATGAAGACCCCATGGGCTGACCGCACGCGCAGCCGACCGTGTCGCAATCGATGCGAAACAAGTGCTCGGCCTCGGGTGTCACACAATCCTCGTCGGTGCATTCGGCCGCTTGGCCGGCGTGGATGATGACGGTTCCGTGACAGTGCTGCAGATCGTCACCGCACTGGCGGCAGGTGGTCGATAGCAGCGCCATGACCTAGTTGTAGCACTGCGGTGCGACAAAAGGAGTATGCCGCGCAGGCGTTTACGCCCAGCCCAATTCGTGCAGTCGATCGTCGTCGATGCCGAAGTGGTGTGCGATCTCGTGGATGACGGTGATGGCCACTTCGTCGACGACCTCCGCCTCGCTCGTGCACATGTCGAGCAGCGCGTCGCGGTAGATGGTGATGGTGTCCGGCAAGGATCCGGCGTAGAAGGAATCGCGCTCGGTCAGCGCGACTCCTTCGTAGAGTCCGAGGATATCGGGTTCGTCGGGATGGCGACTCTCGACGAGTACCACCACGTTGTCGATCGCTGCGGTCAGCTCGGGCGGGAGCAGATCGAGCGCGTCGGAGACCAATTCATCGAACCGTTGCGGCTGCATGTGCACCGCCATGGTGGCCCTATTGCCCGGGCGGCGGCGCGCCCGCATCACCGGGCGGGCCTGCCGGACCGGGAGCGGCCGGAGCGGGGGCACCTGGTGCGGGTCCCGCCGGGGCAGGCCCGGCGGGATTGTCGCTCTCCATCGGCGGACCGTCCGGCGTGGCCGGCGGTGGGCCGTTGAGGTACGTGTTACCGGTGGCCGGCGGAACGGCGCCGTTGCCCGGCCCAGCCTGCTGACCCGGCATGTGCTGGTCGCCCTGGGGAGCCTGCGCCGTCTGCTGGCCGTGCTGCGTCCCCGACGAGCTAGAAGAGCTGGACGAGCCTTGCGACGACGAGCCCTGCGACGCCGAGCCCTGCGACGACGAGCCTTGGGAGGCCGAAGCGTCGATCGGAGACGAGACCGGCGGCAGTGCCGGCAGGTTGAGTCGCTCGTCGGCGATCGCCGGGGGCGCGATCGGGGACTGCCCGTTGATGACGAGCGGGCCCTTGGCGCTGTTCACCAATGTCGACCAGCCACCGTTGCCGAGCGAGGATCCGATGTTGCACGAGACCTGATGGCTGCCCGCGGCCCAGCTCGGCGGTGCGGGTGTGCTGTAGATGAGCGTCAGGGTGGTGTTGCGCAACTGGTTCGGTGCGAGATAGGCGTCGGTCAGCTTGGTGCATGCGTCCTTGATGAATGCGTCCTGCTGTGCGTCCGGCGGGAGTGCGTCATGGAACTTGTCGGCGAGGTTCACCGCACCGGTGACCTCCATGGCGTGCGGCGTCGAGCAGTCGACCGGGGCGTCGGTCGGTTGGTTGGTCGCCGGATCGATGCCGATGCAGGTGCCCGTAGGCCAGACCTTGGACTGGTCGATGTCGGCTACCCGGCCCTTATAGGACAACTGCTGCTGGTTGGGACCGGGCAACTGCAGACCGCACAGCATCCGGCGCTGGCCGGTCTGCTTCCAGGCCTTGTCGCCCGACCACACCAGGCTGACGGTGAACTTGCCGTTGGGATCGAACCGTGGACCGAGGTACTGATGGGCCGCGTTCTGGCACTGTTCCTGGCTGATCTGCTTGATCCGGGCGGCCGACGGCGGAGCCGCATCCGGGCCGTACTCGCTGCCCGGGAACGTGCTGAGATCGAGCGATTCGGCAACTTCGAAGCGGTGGTCGTCCTTGCAATCGACGATCTTGACCGCGTCAGGGGCGCGATCTGGCCAGGTCAAGCAGTCGCCGGCTTTGGCGTGGTTGAAGGTGTCGCTGACCCGCGAGGTGACGGCCTTGTTGCTGCCGAAGCCGAGCGGGGAGACGTAGTCGGTCTCCCCGGGCAGTACCTGGAGCACGCCGGCGACCAGCAGGCCACCGAGTGCAGCGAGGATCAGCCCACGCTGGGTCCTGGTGGCATGCATGCGTTGCCACCAGTGGGGCGTCGTATTCGGCGCGTCCGGATGGGTGGTGAGGCCCAGTTCGTCCGCCGTGGGTGCGTCCAGCATCGTTTCTATTGTGACAGCCACGGACGAGGCTGTGACAAGTGATGCAGTTGTACTGTTATGTGGTTGTGCTCGGGCGCTGCTACCGACGATATCTACCTCGAGGTGCTGCTCGACCGTTCAAAAAAGTAGGGTGACGGCCGTGATCGACCTCAAGTTGTTGCGCGATGATCCGGACCGGGTGCGAGCGTCGCAACGGTCTCGTGGCGAAGACCCGGCGCTGGTCGATGCCCTACTGGCCGCCGACGCTGCTCGTCGTGCGGCCATCGCGGAGGCCGACACCGCCCGGGCAGCCCAGAAGACGGCGAGCAAGCAGGTCGGTTCGGCCTCTCCCGAGGACCGGCCCGCGCTGCTGGAGAAAGCCAAGGAACTCTCCGCTGCGATCAAGGACGTCGAGGCCAGGCAGGCCGAAACGGAGGCGGCCTTCACCGCGGCGCACATGGCGATCGGCAACGTCATCATCGACGGGGTGCCGGCCGGCGGCGAGAGCGACTTCGAAGTGCTCGACGTGGTGGGTTCGGTTCCGGCGCTGGAGAATCCGAAGGATCACCTGGAGCTCGGCGAGGCCCTCGGTCTGCTGGACATGGAGCGCGGCGTCAAAGTCTCCGGGTCGCGGTTCTACTTCCTGACCGGGTTCGGCGCCCTTCTGCAACTCGGGCTGCTGCAGCTCGCAGTCCGGTTGGCTACCCAGAACGGGTTCACCTTGATGATCCCGCCAGTGCTGGTGCGCCCAGAAGTGATGCGCGGCACCGGATTTCTGGGTGCCCATGCCGATGAGATCTACCGGCTCGAGGCCGACGACATGTACCTGGTCGGCACCTCGGAGGTGCCATTGGCCGGCTACCACGCCGATGAGATCCTCGATCTGTCCGACGGACCACGGCGCTACGCCGGATGGTCGTCGTGCTTCCGCCGGGAAGCCGGCAGCTATGGCAAAGACACCCGTGGCATCATCCGGGTCCATCAGTTCGACAAGGTCGAGGCCTTCGTCTACTGCAAGCCAGAAGACGCCGAGGCCGAACACCAGCGGCTGCTCGGCTGGCAGCGGGAGATGTTGGCTGCCATCGAGGTGCCCTACCGCGTAATCGATGTTGCTGCAGGCGATCTCGGTTCCTCAGCCGCTCGCAAGTATGACTGCGAGGCCTGGGTTCCCACCCAACAGGCCTACCGCGAGCTGACCTCGACCTCGAACTGCACGACGTTCCAGGCCCGGCGTCTGTCCACCCGGTACCGCGACGACAACGGCAAGCCGCAGACCGCTGCGACGCTGAACGGAACCCTGGCCACCACTCGTTGGCTGGTCGCGATCCTGGAGAACCACCAGCAGCCCGACGGCAGTGTTCGGGTGCCCGAGGCGCTGGTGCCGTATGTCGGAAAGTCGGTGCTGTCGTGATCTCACTGGATTTCGCCGAGTTGCGATCCTGGTTCGGTTTCGGTGTGGCGGGCAATTTCGCCGGCCACCTCGAACAGGCTGGAGAGGCAGTCGATTTCGTCAACGTGGCCTCCGAAGGTGTTGCGCCCAAGGGAATTTTCCCCTGGTACGCCCCGGGTAGCGACACCTTCCTCGGTGAGTTCCCGCTGTCGTCGGACACTGTCCTGCTGCCGGCCAGCGACACTCCGCTCAATCTGCAGATCGAGCCCGAAGTTGGCTTGGCCTGCGAGGTTTCGTGGTCCGGCGACCGCGTGGTGGGCCTCACGCCTTTCGCGCTCGGCGCGTTCAACGACTGCTCGATCCGGCGGCCGAACGCCCCGAAGATCAGTCATAAGAAGAACTGGGGCACGGCCTCCAAGGGCGTGGCCGCCGAGTTCTTCGAGATCAGCGATCTCTCTGCGGATGGCCCTACGTCGTCCTTGAGGTTGGCGTGCTTCCTCGATGACGGCAGCGGTACCGAGCAGGCCTATGGCCAAGACAGCCCTCTGCTGGGTTATTCGTATTACGGGACGCAATTGCTGGACTGGATCGTCGACCGCCTGGCCAACCAAAAGGGTTCTGCTGATACACCTTTGGAAGATGTCGGCGCGCTGATGGTGGCCAGTGGGCATCCGAAGCACCTGCTGATAGGCATCGGCGCGACGCGGTACACCGAGTTGGGGGAGTCGACCTACCTCAAGCCCGGTGACCAGGCCATCGTGCGGGTGTACGACACAGCGTCTTCGGCGGTGTCGGAGTTGCGGCAGACGGTGCGGGCTGCGGGTTAACCGCCCTTTTCGAGCGTGCCGAGATAGACGAAATGGTCGTGAAAGCCTTCGATAGAACGGCCATTTCGTCCATCTCGGCGGCGGAGCTGCCTTCCGACGAGATATCCGAGAAAATAGACAACGGTAAATGACCCGAAACTGATCAAGCCAGCTACGAGGAATTGAAGATATTTTCCCCGAGCGGACGGAAACCCTGAGCTCGCATCTGACGCCGAACACGAACATTGACGAACAAATTCCAACTTTCCAGCCGGGTGGATATACCGTAAAGAATGCGCAAGTCGACGAGAAAACAAGGCTTGCCCAGAACAGTTGACGGGCTGGTTTCAGAGTCTTGAACGTGCCGGGGCCGGAACTAGCAGTCCAGCGAGCGTAAGAACGGCCATTGCGTGCAACCTCGCCGACTCGGGGCCGCTGCGATAGAGACAAGTACCCTATTGACGGCTTGATTCTAGTCGCGGCCGAAGGTGTTGCGACTGTCGGCTAGCGGAATGGGTTTTCCTGCCGGCCCATCGAGCGCTTACCTCCACGTGGCCGCTTCTTCCCGATAGAATAGGCAATAAGGTAGATCGTGGGGAAAATTCCGACTGTGACAAGACTGATCAATATGAATTGAACGCGTTGACCGCCTGCTATCGGATGGTCATTGATCGCATCGTTGTGGCCGAAAAACGCGGCAAAGGCGCCGAGAATGACTGCTGCCACGAGCGCTTCACGTGGTTTACCGCCAGGTTGAAGGTTGATACCGACCATCAGAGCCAGTAGAAGCGCCGCACCGATCATCAGAGTCCAGAACCTTGTCGCAGTGGTGAGGCCTGAAGGTGATTTGTTGTCGGAGGTGCCTGATCGGGTTTCATCTTTCTGACTAGCGGACGAATAATATGTGTAGGTCTGTCCTTTGAAATGAATATAGTCAGTATTGAAATACGCGGAACCGAATAGTATTGCGCACGCGAATGCTGCTACGGCTAGCCCCTGCTTCCAGTTGGGGAGCGACGCCAAGAAAACGCTGCATGCAACAACGGTGGTGCTAGACCAGTAGATGCGCCGTTGCCGAGATATACCCCTTTTTGACCACAAGGTCAGCGCGCAGATGATGAGCGCGATGATTGCAATCGAGAAAAATATCAACTTTGACGCTGAGTTGTAGATGGTCGTGTGGGCCTCGGCGACATGTAAGACGAAACTAGAGGTGGTCGTGGTTGTCAAAAGTGCCCTAACCTTTCATCCACTTCATTACGAAGTCGGTAGCGTATTCGCCGCCGTATGCGCCAACAGCACCTGCGAGTAGTGCGCCCGTGAAAGCCCCAACAGGGCCGAAGGTAGCACCCGCTTCGGCGCCGAACGGAGCGAGTTCGTAGGCACCGGCAAAACCGCCGAGGCCCTTTGCAATCACCTCTCCGGCGGGCTTGCCCTCGCCATATATCTCGTATAAACCTATTCCGACGTCTAGTGCAGACCCCACGACGCCCAGACGCCCGCCGATCTTCTTCAGTGCGTCGATATCGGCGGCGGAATAATACGCAGGGCTCGGTGCCAAATCTGTGGGCATTCCTGTTGGCAGTGCTTTTGCGAAATCTCGAAATGCATCTTTGGATGCGTCGAGAGCCTTGGCGGCATCTGAGCCAGTCGCGAGGAGCTGTGCAGGAATGATTCCGTGCGCCATACCTTCCGCCGCCTGCGCGGCCCCTTGCGGCGTCATACCTGCCTGTTGAAGCCCCGCTTGGACTCTGGTGAGCACGTTGGCCCGGTCGTTCAGTTCCTGTTGATCGATCAGGCGAGTCGCATCATCGGTCATCATGACGTGCATTCCAGCGGGCGGATTCGTCTCGTACTCTCGCTGCAGATTCAGGCGCGCCTGTGCGCGGCTGCGTGCATCACCGCCGAGCACCGGGTCCTTGGGAACCGGGCCCGTTGAATGCACCATGTTGTAGTCGGCGAGACGCTCGCCGGCCAGTCGTCTGCCTTCGGCTTGTTCGGCAGGCGTCCGATAGTTGTTGACGTTGCGTGTGGGGTCTTGGACCGCGTTGTAGTCGATCAGCCGTTGTTCGGCGTCCATCTCGTCCTGGGTGAAGTGACCGGGGCTGCCAATGCCGCTCAACGAGTCACTTCGCCCTTCGGCCTTGGCTTTGTCGACCATGGCCTGGTCTTTGGATCGCTGTCCGGACTTGTCATAGGCAGATGCCGCCGCTGCAGGTGCTTTGTCGGGAGCGGCATCGACGTTGTCGAGGGCGTCGGGTACGAACCCCGCAGCAGCCATGGCAGTCTCGGCGCCGTGCAGTTGGGCCAGGTACCCGCCTCGGGCCTCCTCGATGTGCCCGAGGGCACCTTTGACGACGCCCGCAGCTTCCAGCTCGAGATCCAACCAGTTCAGGTTCGCCGCTTTGGCTTTGGAAATTTGTTGGTCGATCGCTTCCAGATCATTGTTGGCTCCTGCCACCGTGGTGTCGGCAGTGCGCTGAGCAATGGCCAGTGACGAGGCGATCTGCTCCAGGTCAACGGCGATCTTCGACAACTGATCCGGATGACCGACCAGTGCTGCCGTAGCTTTCTGGACCTGCTCTGATTCGTTGATCGGATGCTCGGAACCGTTGCGATTCCAGGCGTCGGTGAACTGTTTCTTCGCCGTGGTGAACTCGTCGTCAGATTCTTTGGCATGGAATCCGGCCTGATGGAAGGCATCGGCCAGGTTGTTGATCGCGCCCGCATCGCCTGCTTGGAGCTCGTCGTTGAGCTTCCACGGGTCGCCGCCGGCGATCGCGCAGAGGTCGCTGACATTCAGATTTGTCAGTGCCGGACGGCTTGTGCTCACAGGTCGTGGGCCGCGGCATCAATGCGCGCGCCGCCCGCATCGTCTGCCGCGGTGAATGTGTGTGCGGCAGCCTTCGCATGACCGGCCAGGTTGGTCAGTGCAGTGTCGTGGCCGTTGAGTCGCTCCACGTGAGCTTGATGTGCGGCACTGATGGCTGAATGAAACTGGTGACCGCCCTCGAAGTCACCGAAGATGTTCCGCTCGATCGTTTCGCGGCCGAGTCGCTCAGCCCCTGTACGTGCCGCATTGGCTGCGTATGTGCAGGAATCGCTGCCGCCGAGCATGTGCTCGGTGTTGACTTCGATCTTTCCCCCGGACATATCTCGAGGGTAATGCCGTTGAAAGCGGGAGAACACCGCTAATTTGTCAGGACCCTATTCGTCGCGCGCGCTCAACAATTCATCGAGTACCGCAATGAACTCCCTGGGGCGCAAGGGTGTGAACGCCGGAGCGGGGGTGTCGTCGACATCGAGGACTACCCGCGTCGACTTGATCGGGCGCCAGATATCGAGCGGCATCCAGTGTCTCGGATCGGTGCTACCCCAGATCCGGAATCGCTCCAAGAAGAATCCCAGCGATTCGGACCGGTAGCCGCGCACCGACCGCATCGGGATGATCTTCGAGGTACCCGAGGGAAAGTGGTAGCGGCGCAAGGTGATTGCCTGGCGGTCCAGCTGAATCATGCCGTCGTCGTACTGCGGTCCGGCGCTCATAATGCCCGACTCCGCAATTCGTGTCCTTTGGAGGTCAGGCAGCGGCCGTTCTCCAGGTTCCACTGCCAACCGTGCAGATTGCAGGTCAAGGTCTTGCCCTCGACCACACCGAATTTGGACAGGTCGGCTTTCAGGTGCGGGCAGCGGCGCTGAATCTCGTAGCCGCCCAGCTCAATTGACGCCGAGGTGTCGTGTGCTTCGGCAAACCAGCCGTCGGCGTAGGCGATCCGCTCATCGGTCAGGCACTTGAAGAAGGTGTACAGGTACTCGTTGTAGCCGCCGACCCGCCACGCCTCGAAACGGGTGGACAGGAAGATGGTGTTCACCCAGTCCGGTTCGTAGTCGCGCAGCACAGTGCGTACCAACTCTGGCGCGATACCGAATCCATATCGGAACTTCTCATCCGGAATCGCTGATCGCACAATGCGTTTGGGGAAGTCCAAGACGACGGTCTCGGCGCCGATCTTCAACTCGATCGGATATCCGATGCCGTCGCAGATCTGGTCACTCTGCACCATGATCGGTTCGAACTTGGCCCGCAGTGGCTCCAGTAGTGAGTCGCCGGAAGCCGGTGCCCACGAAGCTTTTTCGGCGGCCAGTACCGGCGCCATCCGCTCCGCGTAGGCCTCGATGTACTCGGCTTTGGCGGTGGTGAAGATGGCTTCGGCCTCGGCTTCGGATACCGGGTGCGCGAGCGAGTCCAATTCGGATCCGGTGAAGGTGGCCACCGTGCCCGGGATCATCAGCAATCCCCGGTCGTGCCCGTGTTGGCGCAGCTGGTCCAGGAACACCATCTGGTCCGGGAAGATGTTCGCCGGATCCCCGTGATCGTCGTTGAGCCAACGCAATTCGTCGTCAAGGAAGCATGGCGGGCCGGCTGACGGCACCACCCAAGTGGCCCCGACCTGAGCGATGTACTGGCGAGAGCGATCCATCTGCCGCTGCCGCTTCTGGGTGCCGAAGGCCTCCTTGGCCCGGGCCGGCATGTCGTAGACCATCGGGTACCAGATGGCCCCGGAGTACTGCAGCATGTGCACATCGACGTGCCCGAACTCGGTGGCCAGCATGTCCAGGTCGATGGGCCGGGCGTCGTTCATGTTGAACGCGACGGTCTCGCCGTCGGACACCACGAGGCCGGAGTCGCCGATCGGCCCGTCGGCCGGGGCCCGCAGCGCGATGATCATCACGTCCAGATCGCCCTTGGGGCCGCTGACGGTGTGCCGATGCGAATCGGTGGTTTCGAAGAACTTGTGAAAGCCCAGCGCTTCCAGCTCGCGGCGAAGATCCGGCACCGGGTAGTCCGGTAGCAGCACCGTCGCATTTTTGTTCACGTGTGCGCGCAGATGCTCGGGATCGAAGTGATCCTTGTGCAGGTGGCTGACATACAGATAGTCGCAGTCGCCGAGGGCAGCCCAGTCCAGCTGGCTGTTGTCCGGGAAGGGAAACCAGGACGCGAAATAGGCCGGGTTCACCCATGGATCGCACAGAATGCTCCCCGCGTTGGTGTCGATCCGGAATCCCGCGTGTCCGACGCTCGTGACCTGCACAAATACCCCTTCTGGCGGTGAAACCTCGCGCAGCGAGTCTAGCCGGATTCCGGCATGTCCCAGAGTCGGCGGTAGAAGGCGATGCGGTCGGGATCCGGCGCCACACCGTACGCGTCCAGCAAGGCGACCTCGTAGTTGCCGGGGTAGTTCCAGTCCAGCGACATGGTTGCGATGGCCAGGTCGGCCCATCGATCGGCCACCCCGAGGTCGCCCAGGTCGACGTGTCCGACGAACTCGCCGACGTCGCTCATCAGCGTATTCGGGGCGCAGGGGTCGCCGTGGCAGACCACCAGCCGATCCGTCGGCAGGGCGTCGAGGACCCAGGACGGCGGTCCGAACGGGCACTCGTCGACCGGCAGTGCATCGTGCAGGGTCCGCAGTCCGGAACCGATCGCCCGCGCCGCGGTCTCGGGATGGTCAGACCACCGCGGATCGACGGCAGAACGGCCCGGCAGCCCCGCGGTGTGCAGCCAGCCCGGGCCGCTGCCGAGCACGGTGGGAGCGATGACGTACTGCCCGGCCCAGCGCAGCCGGGCCGCTTCGGCGGTCAGCAACGCAGCATGCTCAGCCGGATACGTCTTCACGTACTCGGCGCCCGCGTCGATCGTGAACGTCACGCCGCCCAGTTCGTTCACCCACACCGCGGCGACGGACCTACCTGCGGCAAGCACGATCACCACTTCGGGAACCGGCAGCGGGCCGCTGGGGAAGCTCACCTGGACGACCTTTCCACGCGTGGTACCGGCGGTCCGCACTAGGCTGACGTACGTGGAACCGGTATATGGCACCGCTATCAAGGTGGCCCGCACGCTGTGGCGGCTACAGGGCTTGAAGTTCACCATCACCGGTGTGGAGAACCTACCGGTCAGCGGTGGTGCGGTGATCGCCATCAACCACACCAGCTACTTCGACTTCACGTTCGCCGGGCTTCCTCCGGTGTTGCAGAAGCGTGGCCGCAAGGTGCGATTCATGGCGAAGAAGGAAGTCTTCGACGACAAGTACACCGGATGGCTGATGCGGAAGATGCGGCACATCCCGGTCGACCGCGGCAGCGGTGCCGACTCCTACTCGGAGGCGGTCCAGCAGCTCAAATCGGGTGAGCTCGTCGGGGTGTATCCCGAGGCGACGATCAGCCGCAGCTTCGAGATCAAGGCGTTCAAATCCGGCGCCGCACGGATGGCGATCGAAGCCGACGTGCCGATCGTTCCGCATATCGTTTGGGGCGCCCAGCGGATCTGGACCAAGGGCCATCCGCGCAACATGCGCCGTCCCAAGGTGCCGATCTACATTCACGTCGGCGAGCCGATCTACCCGACGTTGCCGGCCGCGGAATTGACCGCCCTGTTGCATGCCCGGATGCAGCACCTGCTGGCCGAGGTGCAGGATGCCTACGGGCCGTATCCGCCCGGCGAGTTCTGGGTGCCGCATCGGTTGGGCGGCGGCGCCCCGACGCTGGCAGAAGCAGATCAGATGGACCTCGAAGAGGCCAGGGAGAAGGCTTCCCGTCGCGCCCGGTTGACGGAAGGTACGCCGGAGTAGCGAATGGAACCGGTTTTCCGAAGCTTGGAGATCGCTGTCAAGTCTGCAGTTGCGGCTACCGGCACGCGCATCACTTATCAAGGGCTGAAACACATTCCGGCTAGGGGCGGGGCTGTGATCGCGATCAACCACACCAGCTATGTGGATTTCATGCCGGCAGCGCTGGCAGCCACACACTGCCGCCGCCGGATCCGATTCATGCTCAAAATGGAAGTGCAGAAGATCCCGGTCGTCGGGTTTGTGGTCAGGCGTGCCCGGGTGATCCCGGTCGATCGCAGTGCCGGCGGGGACGCGTATCCCGTTGCAGTGAAGCGTCTTCGGGCCGGGGAGCTGGTGGGTGTCTATCCTGAGGCGACCATCAGCCGCAGTTTCGAACTCAAGGCCTTCAAGAGCGGGGCGGCTCGGATGGCGCTGGATGCCGGTGTGCCGATCATCCCGGTGATCGTCTGGGGTGTGCACCGAGTCTGGACCAAGGATCATCCGAAGAGGTTGGGCCGCAGAAAGATTCCGGTCACGGTGCGGGTGGGCACGCCGATTCCGCCCGTCGGATCGGTCGATGACCTACTAGACGTACTACGGGACACCATGACCGATCAGTTGCACGCCGTCCAGCAGGAGTACCCGCACCCGGCGGACGCCTATTGGGTACCGAACCGGTTGGGCGGTGGCGCGCCGACGCCCGCCGAGGCCGAGGTCCTGGACAAGGCCGAATGGGCTGAGCGGGCCCGAAAGTCTGCTGGGGGCCGGTGATGCTCCCCGCGTTGATCGCTACCGACGTCGACGGCACTCTGCTCAACGAGCACGAGAGGATCACTGCCCGGACCCGCGCCGCGGTCCACGCTGCGGTGGCCGCCGGTGCGCAGTTCGTGTTGGCCACCGGACGTCCGCCCCGCTGGATCCCGCCGGTGGTCGAGGAGCTCGGACTGGCGCCAATTGCGGTGTGCGCCAATGGCGCTGTCGTCTACGACTCCGCCGCGGACCGGATCGTGTCGGCCCATACGCTGGCGCCCGATCTGCTGGCCGAACTGGCCGAGGTGGCTGCTCGCGTCATTCCCGGAGTCGGACTGGCGGTTGAGAGGGTGGGCCGCAGTGCGTTCGACGAGTCGATACCACAGTTCGCGAGTTCGCCCGGCTACGAACATGCCTGGCACAACCCGGACAACACCGAGGTGTCGCTGGACGAGATGCTCAGTGTGCCGGCGGTCAAGCTGTTGATCCGCAAGGCGGGGGCCGCCAGTGGCGACATGGCCGCTGCCCTGGCTCCGCATATCGGCCTGGAAGGTGATCTGACCTACTCCACCAACAATGGTCTGATCGAGGTGGTTCCGCTAGGGATCAGTAAGGCGACCGGTGTCTCGGAAGTTGCTGTCCCGCTGGAGATCACCGCCGATGACGTGGTGGCGTTCGGTGATATGCCCAACGACATCCCGATGCTGCGCTGGGCCAGGCTGGGGGTGGCGATGGGCAATGCGGATCCGGAGGTGGTCGCCGCGGCGGACGAGGTGACCACGGTCAACAGTGACGACGGGGTGGCCCGAGTACTCGAACGCTGGTGGATCTAGTCGCGGACGTCGATCGGGCTGAACCGTTCGAGCTGTACCGGTTCACCTGTGGCCGGCGGCGGAAGTTCTTGCGGCACACCGTCGATGACTCGGGTGATGGTGCCCGTCTCGCGGTCGAAGTTCAACGTGCCGTGCTGGAAGTTCTGGACGATCCACTGCGGTTCCTGGATCTCGCCGCTGGTCGGTAGGCCCAGCGCGCCGCGCTCGAATCCCAGTGTGCCCCAAGCGTCGTAGATCGCACCGGTGAGTGGCTGGGCGCCGGTAGCGGGTGACCAGTAGACGGCCCCGTGGTCGAAGGTCGCGTACCGCGCGTCGCCGGCGGCCGAGGCCTCCGGTGAGGTGGGCACGCCCAGTGGGCTGGCGCCGCCGCCGAGGGATTCCCACTTGTCATAGATCAGGCCGCCGCGCAGCATGTCGGTCACGCTGAGGGTGCCCGGAGCTGCAGTGAAAGCCGCTGCGATGTCGCGTAATTCGCCCATGGCGGCGTAGGCGGCGTTACCTGGGCAGTCGGTGTTGCCGACGTCGCGGTGGGTGAAGATGGTCGGCAGCGTGGGTGTCGAGCCGGCAGGGAAGTGGGTGAAATCGCCGCCGGCGGAAGTCAGGACCACGTTGCCCAGCGGGTTGACGTGGTCCAGGCTGAGCCGCCAGCCGATCAGTCGGCCGATGGTACGCAGCAGGATTGGGCTGGGGGGCTCGACGTCGAAGTTGCCGAGCATGGCGACGCCCCAGGTATCGGAGTTGAACCCGCCGGTGTGCGAGCCCAGGACGGCCCTGGTCATGCCGCCGTAGCGACCCTCGAACACCTGCCCGTACTTGTCGACCAGGGCGTTGTAAGCGATGTCGCACCAGCCGAGCTCGCGCGCGTGGTACTCGTAGATCGAACGGACGATGCCCGCCGAATCCTCCGGGGCGTAGTCGTTGCTGCCCGCGGTGTGGTGCACGATGGCGGCGCGAATGCCTTTGGTGAACATCGGGTTTCCGCATCGGAGGCGCTCGTCGGCACCCCACTGCGCGCGGCTGATGATGTTGGGTGGTTGGTTGGGCGCGGACACCGCAGTCGGCGGTTGCAGCTGGGAATCAACTGGCGCCTTCGGCGGGCTGATCAGTACCGCCTTGAGGGTCTGTCCGAGCGGTTTCTCGGCGTCGACCGGCCGATAACCCAAGCCGGGGCCCGGCGGTGCGGATGCCGTCGACTGGGTTGGTGCCGCGCCGAGAGGTCGAGTCACCGCGATCTGCACCGTGGTGGTGCGCCCGACGAACACCGGTTCGGTGCCGTTGGTGATGCCGCGTGCTTCGCCGACGCCGTCCGGTGCCTCGACCACGTACCACCGACCCCAGGATCCGTCGGCCCGTTTGGCCCGAACCTGGGCGGAGGTCCCGGTGAAATCCGATGCGGTCAGGGCGACCATCGAGAAGGGGGTGTCCTGATGGATCTCGCGGACCGTCTGACCGCCGCCGACGCCCACCAACGGCTGTTCGTTGAGCTGCGTGCTGGATGGTGATCCCGTGGTCTGGTCATGCGAGAGGTTCAGCACGCACGGCAAGGCGACGATTGTCGCCGCAACGGCGGACAACAGAATCGACGGCGCTGGGCGACGACGCGGCACGGCCCGATGTTACGTATGTGCCAACTGTTACCGGTGTTTCGACACGGCTTACTGCTCTGTCAATATGCTGTGACAGGCAACGGCACCGCAGAGCCTGTTGGTGGGCTTCTGCGGTGCCGTTTGGTTGTAGGTACTGGGATCAGTGGACCAGTGCGGCCGCGGCGGCTGCCGGGGCGGCAAGGGGTGCAGCTGCTGCGGCGGGTGCCGCTGCTGCCGGTGCGGCGTTCTTGACGGCCGACATGATGGCCGGCATGACCATGCCCTTGAGCAGGTCGATCGCCTGGGTTGCACCGAGCTGGTTGGCCGCGCTGGTCAGATCGCTGATCAGACCGCCACCACCGCCGCTACCACTGCCCCCACCGAGGCCTTCGCCTGCGCCGAGGCCGGCCGAGGGGTCACCCAGGATCGGGTAGGTGCCGGGGGATCCCCCCAGACCCTGGCCCGGGCCGAGGCCCAGCCCGGCGTTCGGGTCGGTCATCGGCGTGCCGGCGCCACCCAGACCCGGAGCTGCGCCCAGGCCTGCGCTGACGGGAGGCGTCGTCAACCCGGGAGTGCTCAGTCCGGGAGTGCTCAGACCAGGTGCGGTCAGACCAGGGCTGGTCAGTCCCGGCGAGGTCAGCCCGGGGCTGGTCAAGCCTGGGGTCGTCAGCCCGGCCGGCGAGGTCAGGCCGGCTGCTGGGGTCAGCCCCGGAGCGGTGGCTCCTGCCGGCGGGGTCAGGCCGGGTGCGGTCAGGCCAGGTGTGGTCGCGGCGGCCGGTGAGGTCAGACCGGGCGAGGTCAGACCCGACGGCGGTGTCAGGCCGGGCGAGGTCAGGCCGGTGGGCGAGGTCAGGCCGGGACTGGCGAGACCCGGGCTGGTCAGCGCCGTGGGGGCCGGCGAGTTGGCGCCGGTCAGGATGCCCGACATGGAGGGCATGTTCACACCGAACTGGGACAGACCCTGGGACAGTGCGGACACGACCTCGCTGGGCAGGTCGGTGACCAATGCGGCCTGCACGAACTCCCGATGTTGCGGCGTGGGAGCCGCGGGAGTGAGCTGCGCGGCCGCCACGAGTGCAATCGGACTTGCGACGGCCAGTGCGGCGACTGCGCTCATGGCTGTCGAGAGCTTGCGTCGACGTCGATTCGGCACGGAAGTCTCCTCAATATCTGGACTACGTGTTTCCGGCTCGGCCTGTTGATCAGGCCTACCCGGTGCGGTTGTTGGCGCCGGTGTTCAGGGGATTCGGCTGGCCGCCGAATCGGAAATTACCGACGTGTTCGATGGTACGGCTGTGAATGGTGTGACTAGAGTGACGATGCTGAATCGTGAGCGAATCGCGACCACCTCGCATACGCGGAGTAGATAAGGCGGGCGCCACCGGGCGGGCCGACGCGGGTCGGGTGAGCCGACCGGGTGTTTTCGGGCTGAACGGTGTCGGTCGGATACCCTGAGAGTCGATGACCTCCGTTGATTCCCGGGTTGCTGAGCGCCTGCCGGCCGGCCCGTATGACCTCATTGTCGTCGGCTCCGGATTCTTTGGCCTGACGATTGCCGAGCGCGCGGCCACCCAGCTGGACAAGCGCGTCCTGGTGATCGAACGCAGGCCACACCTCGGCGGCAATGCCTACTCCGAACCCGAGCCGCAGACCGGCATCGAGGTACACAAATACGGCGCCCACCTGTTCCACAACTCCAATCAGCGGGTGTGGGACTACGTGCGGCAGTTCACCGACTTCACCGGTTACCAGCACCGAGTCTTCGCGATGTACGGCGGCCAGGCCTACCAGTTCCCGATGGGGCTCGGCCTGGTGTCGCAGTTCTTCGGGCGCTACTTCAGCCCGGATGAAGCCAGGGCGCTGATCGCGCAGCAGGCCGCCGAGATCGACACCGACAATGCCCAGAACCTCGAAGAGAAGGCCATCTCGCTGATCGGCCGGCCGCTCTACGAGGCCTTCGTCAAGGGCTACACCGCCAAGCAGTGGCAGACCGATCCGAAGGATCTGCCGGCGTCGATCATCAGCCGGTTGCCGGTGCGCTACAACTTCGACAACCGCTACTTCAACGACACCTACGAGGGTCTGCCGGTCGAGGGTTACACCGCGTGGCTGCAGAACATGGCCGCCGATGACCGCATCGACGTGGTGCTGGACACCGACTGGTTCGACGTGCGCGACCAGGTGCGCGCCCAGTCCGCGGACGCCCCGGTGCTCTACACCGGTCCGCTGGACCGTTACTTCGACTACATCGACGGTCGGTTGGGTTGGCGCACCTTGGATTTCGAAATGGAAGTACTGCCCATCGGCGACTTCCAGGGCACTCCGGTGATGAACTACAACGACCCCGAAGTGCCGTTCACCCGGATTCACGAGTTCCGGCATTTCCACCCCGAACGGGATTACCCGACCGACAAGACCGTCATCATGCGGGAGTACTCGCGCTTCGCCAACGACGACGACGAGCCGTACTACCCGATCAACACCGATGCCGACCGCGCCCTCCTGGCCAAATACCGGGCCCGGGCGAAGTCGGAGACCGAAGAAAACCGAGTGCTGTTCGGGGGCCGGCTGGGCACCTACCAGTACCTCGACATGCACATGGCCATCGCCAGTGCGCTGAACATGTACGACAACGTCCTGGCGCCGCACCTCCGTGACGGTGCTGCCCTGGGCGATGCCGTCGCAGAAAGTAGCTGACCATGAGCGACATTCCGTCGGGTGCATTGGCCGCAGGCCAGTCTCGAGCGGTAAGCCTGCTGTCCAGAGTGATCCTGCCGCGTCCCGGCGAGCCGCTGGACGTCCGCAAGCTCTACATCGTGGAATCGGCGACCAACGCCCGGCGGGCCCACGCGCCCAACCGCACCACCCTGGAAATCGGTGCGGAGTCCGAGGTTTCGTTCGCCACCTACTTCAATGCCTTCCCGGCCAGTTACTGGCGGCGCTGGTCGACACTGACCTCGGTGGTGCTGCGGGTCGAGCTGACCGGCAGCGCGCGGGTGGACGTCTACCGGTCGAAGGCCACCGGCGCGCGAATCACCGTGGGCGGCAGCGAGATCGACAGCGGATCGGACGGTCTGCCGGCGGAAGTCGAGTTCGAGATCGGGCTCGAGCCCTTCGAGGACGGCGGCTGGATCTGGTTCGACATCACCACCGACACCGCGGTGACCGTGCACAACGCCGGGTGGTACGCCCCCGTGGAAGCGCCTGGGCGGGCGAACGTCACGATCGGTATCCCGACCTTCAACCGGCCGGCCGACTGCGTCAACGCACTGGCGGCGCTCACCTCCGACCCGTTGGTGGACGACGTCATCGGTGCGGTCATCGTGTCCGATCAGGGCGCCAACAAGGTTAGCGACCATCCGGACTTCGCCGCCGCCGCAGCCCCGTTGGCGGACCGGCTGACCATCCACAATCAGCCGAACCTCGGCGGCTCCGGCGGCTACAGCCGGGTGATGTACGAGGCGCTGAAACACACTGACTGCGAACAGATTCTGTTCATGGACGACGACATCCGGGTCGAGCCCGATTCGGTGCTGCGGGCGCTCGCGCTGAACCGGTTCGCCAAGACACCGACCCTGGTCGGCGGTCAGATGCTCAACCTGCAGGAGCCATCGCACCTGCACGTCATGGGCGAGATGGTGGATGCGGCGAACTTCATGTGGACGCACGCCGTCAACGCCGAGTACGACCACAACTTCGCCAAGTACCCCCTCAATGACGAGGAGGAACACCGCAGCAAGATCCTGCATCGGCGTATCGACGTCGACTACAACGGCTGGTGGATGTGCATGATCCCGCGGTCGGTGGCAGAAGAACTGGGCCAGCCGCTTCCGCTGTTCATCAAGTGGGACGACGCGGACTACGGTCTGCGGGCCGCCGAGCACGGCTACCCGACCGTCACCCTGCCGGGCGCGGCGATCTGGCACATGGCATGGAGCGACAAGGACGACGCCATCGACTGGCAGGCGTACTTCCACCTGCGCAACCGGCTCGTCGTGGCGGCGCTGCACTGGGACGGCAACGTCCGTGGGTTGATCGCCAGCCACCTGAAGGCGACGTTCAAACACCTTCTGTGCCTTGAGTATTCAACGGTGGCCATTCAGAACAGGGCGATGGACGACTTCCTCGCCGGGCCCGAGCACATCTTCTCCATCCTGGAGTCCGCGCTGCCCGAGGTGCGCGCCATGCGAGCCGAGTACCCGGACGCGGTGGTGTTGGAGAGTGCGACCACGCTGCCCGCGCCGTCGGACAAGCGTTGGCGTCGGAAGGTCAAGATTCCCACCAGCCTGCCGTCGATTGGGTACCGGCTGACCCGCGGTGTCCTGCACCAGCTCACTCCGCAGGACCCCGAACATCACCTCCGTCCGCAGATCAACGTCGCCACGCAGGATGCGCGGTGGTTCTCGTTGTGCCGCGTCGACGGTGTCACCGTCACCACTGCGGACGGCCGCGGCGTGGTGTACCGCCAGCGCGACCGCGCCAAGATGTTCGAGCTGTTGCGCGAATCGCTGAAGCGCCAGGCGTTGCTGGCCCGCAAGTTCAATCGGATGCGACGGGTATACCGGAATGCGCTGCCGACGCTGTCCAGCAAGGAGAAGTGGGAAACCGTGCTGATCGCCCGCGAGAGTTCGGCTGCAGCAGAAGTTTCCGGCGCCAAGTGAACGCCGATAGCCCACGCGGCGAGGACGCCGTCCTGGTTGCCGTCCAGTCGGTTTTGGTCGGACGCCCGGGGGTGCTGACGGGGGCCCGCACCCTGTCGCATTTCGGCGAGCACAGCGCCGGATGGGTCGGCGTCTCGTTGCTCGGAGCGCTGCTGCAACCATCGCGCCGCCGGGCCTGGCTCACCGCGGGCGTCGGTGCCTTCCTGGCGCATGCTGCAGCCGTGGTGATCAAGCGGGTGGTCAAGCGGACGCGGCCGGACCATCCGGCGATCTCGGTCAATGTCGGCACCCCCAGCCGGCTGAGCTTCCCGTCGGCACACGCCACGTCGACCACCGCCGCAGCCATCCTGTTGGGCCGGGCCACCGGGTTGCCCCTGCCCGCAATCCTGGTGCCGCCCATGGCGTTGTCCAGGCTGGTGCTCGGGGTGCACTACCCAAGCGACGTGCTCACCGGAGTCGTGGTGGGCGCCGTTGTCGCCGAATCAGTCGGCGCGATTTCCCAGCGAGGAGCAAAGGCCGACGCATGACCGAACAGACGCGAGAGCTGGGTCCGCCGAAGAACCTGGTGAGTGGCGTCATCAAGGCGCTTCGTCCGCGGCAGTGGGTGAAGAACGTCCTGGTGTTGGCCGCCCCGCTGGCATCGCTTGGCGCACAAGCTCATTACAGCTATGCCGAGGTGCTCAAGCACGCCGGGGTCGCGTTCGTGGTGTTCTGCATGGCGGCATCGTGCATCTACCTGGTCAACGACGCACGTGACGTCGAGGCCGACCGGGTGCACCCCACCAAGCAGTACCGGCCTATTGCCGCCGGGGTGGTGCCGGTTCAGCTGGCCTACGGATTGGCGGTGGTGCTGGGGGTCACCTCGCTCGTCATCTCGTGGTTGCTCACGCCCAACTTGGCGTTGGTCATGGCGATCTACATAGTGACCCAGCTGGCCTACTGCTTCGGCCTGAAACACCAAGCGGTGCTGGACATCTGCATCAACTCGTCAGGTTTCGTGATCCGCGCCATCGCCGGTGGTGTGGCCGCCGGGATTCCGCTGTCCAAGTGGTTCCTGTTGGTGTTCGCTTTCGGCTCGCTGTTCCAGTCGGCCGGAAAGCGTTATGCCGAACTGCAACTCGCCGAGCGCACCGGCGCCAAGATCCGTAAAGCGTTGGAGTCCTACACCAGTAGTTATCTGCGCTTCGTCTGGACGCTGTCGGCCACCGCAGTGGTGCTCTGTTACGGACTGTGGGCCTTCGAAGGCAACAAGGGCCCGTGGTTCGCGGTGTCCATGGTGCCGTTCACCATTGCGATCCTGCGCTACGCCGTCGATGTCGACGGCGGGCAGGCCGGCGAGCCGGAAGAGATCGCACTCAACGACCGGGTGCTGCAACTTCTTGGCCTGGCGCTGATCGGATCGCTCGGTGCCGCAATCTACTTCAGCTGATCCGGCGAACGCCGCTCCGGTCCCTCGGTTGTTGAGCGGACCGGTGTTCCCCTACGGCCGGGCGGCCCGGATCAGCCTGTGGGTCAGCGTTCTGGTGTGCGCCGCGCTGTTCGGCTGGGGCGCCTGGGAACGGCGCTGGATCGCCGACGACGGGTTGATCGTGCTGCGCACGGTCCGGAATCTGTTGGCGGGCAACGGCCCGGTGTTCAACGTCGGCGAGCGCGTCGAGTCCAACACCTCCACGCTGTGGACCTACCTGGTGACCGTCGGCGCCTGGATCGGCGGGTCGGTCCAGCTGGAGTACGTGGTGCTGACGATGGCGCTCACTCTCAGCGTGGCCGGGCTGGTGTTCATGATGCTCGGAACCGGGCGCCTGTATGCGCCCGGATTGCGGGGTCGTCGGGCCCTGCTGCTGCCGGCCGGCGCGGTGATCTACCTGGCGGTGCCACCAGCCCGCGATTTCGCCACCTCGGGCCTGGAGAACGGTCTGGTCATGGCGTATCTGGGCGCGCTGTGGTGGACCATGGTGTGCTGGTCACAGGCCCCACGCGTCGATCGCGCCGACAGGTCCGAGCAGGCCGACACCGACGCCAATGCCACCTCGGTTCGCTTCGACGCGGCATTGGCGGCGCTGGCGGGCCTTTCGGTTCTGGTGCGGCCCGAGCTGGCGCTGATCGGTGGTGCAGCCCTGGTGATGATGCTGCTGGCGGCGAGCGGTCGGCGTCGGCGTCTGGTGATCGTGGTTGCCGGTGGGTTGTTGCCGGTGGCCTACCAGATCTTCCGGATGGGCTATTACGGGTTGATCGTCCCGATCACCGCGCTGGCCAAAGACGCGACCGGTTCCAAGTGGTCGCAGGGTCTGGAGTACCTGACCAATTTCAATCGTCCGTATCTGCTGTGGGTGCCGCTGGTGCTGGCCGCGGCGCTGGCCATTGTGCTGTTTGTCACACATAGCCGCCCGTGGTGGGGGCAGAGCGCTCCGCGGGGCTACCGCTCGTTGGCCCGGCGCATCCAAAGCCCCACGGCCGTGGTCATTTTCATGGTCGGCAGTGGATTGCTGCAGGGCCTGTACTGGTTGCGGCAGGGCGGCGATTTCATGCACGGCCGGGTGATGCTGGTGCCGCTGATGTGCCTGATGACGCCGGTCGCGGTGATTCCGATCGTGCTGCCGGACGGTAAGAACATCGCTCGCGAGGTCGGCTATGCGTTAGCCGGTACGACGACGGCGCTGTGGCTGGCGATCGTGGGCTGGTCCATCTGGGCGGCCAATTCGCCTGGGCTGGGTTTCGACGCCACCCGGGTGACGTACTCCGGCATCGTCGACGAACGGCGCTTCTACTCGCAGGCCACCGGCCACGCGCATCCGCTGACGGCTGCCGACTATCTCGACTACCCGCGTATGCGCGCGGTGCTCGAGGCAATCGACAACACCCCGGTCGGGGCTTTGCTGCTGCCGTCGGGCAACTACGACCAGTGGGACGTGGTGCCGGCGATGCCCCCGCCCGTGCCGGTTCCGGGTCCGAAGGCACCACCGCCGCCGCCGAACTGGTTCGAAAAAGGCCCACACACAGTCTTTTTCACCAACCTGGGCATGATGGGCATGAATCTGCCGCTGGACGTGCGGGTGATCGACCAGATCGGCCTTGCCAACCCGTTGGCCGCGCACACCGAGCGGCTGAATGACGCCCGGATCGGCCACGACAAGGATCTGTTCCCGGACTGGGCGGTGGCCGAGGGGCCGTTCCTGCGCGAACATCCGTGGATTCCGCCGTACATCGATGAGGACTGGGTGAACCAGGCCGCAGTGGCACTGACCTGCCCTGACACCGAGGCGATGTTGAATTCGGTGCGTGGCCCGATGGATGCACACATGTTCTTCTCGAACCTGGTCAATGCGTTCGATTTTTCGCAGTACCGGATCGACCGGGTGCCGCTGTATGAGCTCGACCGCTGCAAGCTCGATGTGCCTGTAAGCCGGTCGACCCCTTACACTGGCTTACCGGCTACTGGACCATAGCGTTGGCGTGAAGATGTCGACCTGGTTCGAGGCGTTGGGTAACGCCGCCACACGCGGCGGCGATAACCAGTCGGGTGTCACGACACCGTGAGCAACTGGTGGATTTCACACCGTGCGCGCTGCGGTAACCACTCGAGGGGCTTTGCGCAGGCCAGCTGTTGGCTGACCTGATTGGGCCCACCTGGTCGCTGCTCAATGGCTGAGTGGTGGTCAGGGGCGACATTGCAGTAATAGGGCAAGCAAGCCCAGGTGTGGTTGTTGTCACGCCGTCACAGGAAAGATGGATAGGGAGCAGCATGAGTTTCGTTGGGAAGATGCGCGGCGCTGCACGCCGTGCAGTCATCGTGGCCGCCGCGGCCGCGATGCTGCCGGGTCTCGTTGGCGTCGTCGGGGGCTCGGCGACTGCTGGGGCGTTCTCACGTCCGGGTCTGCCGGTCGAGTACCTGCAGGTGCCGTCCGCAGCCATGGGGCGCGATATCAAGATCCAGTTCCAGAGTGGTGGCCCGAACTCGCCGGCCGTCTACATGCTTGACGGTCTGCGGGCACAGGACGACTACAACGGCTGGGACATCAACACCGCCGCGTTCGAGTGGTACTACCAGTCGGGCATTTCGATGGTGATGCCGGTCGGCGGTCAGTCCAGCTTCTACAGCGACTGGTACAAGCCGGCGTGCGGTAAGGCCGGTTGCTCCACCTACAAGTGGGAGACCTTCCTGACCTCTGAACTGCCGCAATGGCTGCAGGCCAACCGTCAGGTCAAGCCCACAGGTGGCGCCGCTGTCGGTCTGTCGATGGCCGGCTCGGCCTCGATGACCCTGGCGATCTACCACCCGCAGCAGTTCATCTACGCGTCGTCGCTGTCGGGATTCCTGAACCCCTCCGAGGGATCGTGGCCGTTCCTGATCAACGTCTCGATGGGTGACGCCGGCGGCTACAAGGCCAACGACATGTGGGGCGCCACGCAAGATGCGAGCAGCGCCTGGAAGCGCAACGACCCGATGGTCAATATCGCCCAACTGGTGGCCAACAACACCCGACTGTGGGTGTACTGCGGTAACGGCGACCCGAGTGAACTGGGCGGCGACAACGTGCCGGCCAAGTTCCTGGAGGGCCTGACCATCCGTACCAACCGCACCTTCCAGCAGAACTACCTGGCTGCCGGTGGCAACAACGCGGTGTTCAACTTCCCCAACAGTGGTACCCACGACTGGGGTTACTGGGGCAACCAGCTGCAGCAGATGAAGCCTGACCTGCAGCGCGTGCTGGGTGCTTCGGCGCAGTCGTCGTAGTTCCAAGCAACAATTCCAACCGACGGCGGCGATCCTCACGGATCGCCGCCGTCGGCGTTTTGTGCGGCCTTAGCTACCGGCCGGTCAGATTTGTGGCGACGGCGGCCGACGTGATGTGGTTCACTACTTTCCGGCGGGGGCTTCCAAATGCTCCGAAGACGTGCGACACGAGTGAGGTTTGGGATGACGCCGAGCGGATTGCGGACCGATATTCGGTCGTTGCTGGCGGTACTGAGCGCCGTGCTGGTGGCGGTGGGCGTGTGGACCGCCGGGGCTCCGCTGGCACGGGCTGCCGGCGTCGAGACGCTGATGGTGCCGTCTGCGGCGATGGGCCGCGACATTCCGGTGGCCTTCCAAGGGGGTGGACCGCACGCCGTCTACCTGCTCGACGCGTTCAACGCCGCTCCCGATGTGAGCAATTGGGTTACGGCCGGCAACGCCATGGGCACGCTGGCCGGCAAGGGCATTTCTGTGGTCGCCCCGGCGGGCGGCGCCTGGAGCCTTTACACCAACTGGGAGAACGACGGCAGCAAGCAGTGGGAGACGTTCCTGAGCCAGGAGCTGCCGGACTGGCTGGCCGCCAACAAGGGCCTCGCGCCGAACGGCCATGGGGTGGTCGGCGCCTCGCAGGGTGGTACCGCAGCATTGGCGCTGGCCGCGTTCCACCCGGATCGGTTCCGGTTCGCCGGTTCGCTGTCCGGCTTCCTGAACCCGTCGTATACCGACCTCAACGGTGCGATCACCGCAGGGCTGGCGCAATTCGGTGGTGTCGACAGCTATGGCATGTGGGGAGCACCACAGCTCGGCCGGTGGAAGTGGCACGACCCGACCGTGCACTCGTCACTGCTGGCGCAGAACAACACCCGGCTGTGGGTCTTCACCCCGGGCACGCTGACGTGCAGCGACCCGGCCGCGATGATCGGTTACTGCGACCAGGCTCAGGGCAGTAACCGCACGTTTTACTCGATGTACCGCAGCGCCGGCGGGCACAACGGCCACTTCGATTTCTCCGGCGGCGGCCAGCACGACTGGGGCACCTGGGGCCCACAGCTGGGCGCGATGTCCGGAGAACTGGTGAGCGTCATCCGCTAGCGGTGGCGGCCCGGCGTGTCCGGGTGCCTGCGTGGCAGCCGGTACGGTCGACTGCATGCCCAAGAAGCCCCGCCGCAACCGTCACCGGATTCTCGCCGTAGCAGCGGCGGCGGCAGTTGCTGTCCTGGTGATCGTGGTGGTGCTGGCGATCGTGACGTGGATCCGCAAACCCGATCAGCTGGCCGGCCCTTCGGTGCCGTCGATGGTGCCGTCGACGCCGGGGCATCCGTCGTCGACGTCCAAACCGCGTCCGTCCTCACAGTCGGCTGATTGCCCGGACGTGCAGGCGATCATCGTGCCGGGTACCTGGGAATCGTCGCGCCAGTTGGACCCGAACAACCCGGCTGCAACCTTCCCGCGCGAGCTGCTGCTCAACGTGTCCGGGCCGCTGGCTCAGCAATTCGGTCCTGACCGGCTGGCGCAGTACACCATCCCGTACACGGCGCAGTTCCATAACCCGTTCGCCGCGGACAATCAGATGTCCTACAACGACAGCCGGGCCGAGGGCACCAAGGCGACGCTCAAGGCGATCACCGACATCAACAACCGCTGCCCGTTGACCAGCTTCGTGCTGATGGGCTTTTCGCAGGGCGCGGTGATTGCGGGCGACATCGCCAGCGACATCGGCAACGGCCGCGGACCGATCGACCAGGATCTGGTGCTCGGTGTGACGTTGATCGCCGACGGCCGTCGTCAGGAGGGCGTGGGCCAGGACATCGGCCCGAACCCGCCGGGGCAGGGCGCCGAGATCACGTTGCACGAGTTGCCGGTGCTGGGGCCGCTGGGTCTGACCATGACGGGCCCACGCGACGGCGGGTTCGGTGCGCTCAATGACCGCACCAACGAGATCTGCGGCACCGGTGACTTGATCTGCGCCGCACCGTCGGAGGCGTTCAACGTGGCCAACTTGCCGGCCACCCTGCAGACCCTCAGCGGCAGCACCGCGGGGCCGGTGCATGCGTTGTACAACACACCCCAGTTCTGGATGCTCGACGGCAAGACTGCGACCCAATGGACGCTGGATTGGGCCAAACAGTTGATGGACAATGCGCCGCACCCCTCGCACAGCTGATTCGATGTTGGCGCGGCGATTTTGCCTGCGTGCGGCGGTCACCTAACATTAAGAGATAACTAAGAGCAAGTTTGGCGTCCGACCTGCGGATCTCGGCATGGCACATCGCTACTGACCGGTACGATTCTCAGGATTTGGCTCCGATTTGGTCAACGGATTTTCCGGTCCGGTGACGCAGATGGGCTGTGCCACAACAGGGCTGTGACAGGAGAGTTTGATGGCGTTCCACAACCCGTTCATCAAGAACGGGAAGATCACCTTCCCCGATAACGCGAGCATCGTCGGACACGTCGAACGCTGGGCGAAGGTGCGCGGCGACAAACTTGCCTACCGATTCCTGGACTTCTCCACCGAGCGCGACGGTGTTGCCTGCGATATGACCTGGTCGCAGTTCAGCGCCCGCAACAAGGCGGTGGCCGCCCGACTGCAGCAGGTGACCCAGCAGGGTGATCGGGTCGCCATCCTGTGCCCGCAGAACCTGGATTACCTGGTCGCGATGTTCGGCGCCATGTACGCCGGCCGCATCGCGGTGCCGTTGTTCGATCCGTCCGAGCCGGGCCACGTGGGCCGCCTGCACGCGGTGCTGGACGATTGTCGGCCCGCCGCCATCCTGACCACGACCGCGGCTGCCGAGGGTGTACGGAAATTCTTTCGCAGCCGACCGGCCAACGAGCGTCCGCGCGTAATCGCCGTCGACGCCATCCCGGACGAGGTGGCAGTCACCTGGATTCCGTTCGACGATGTCGACGAGAACACTGTCGCCTACCTGCAATACACCTCGGGTTCCACCCGTATCCCCACCGGCGTGCAGATCACGCACTTGAACCTGGCCACCAACGTGGTGCAGGTGGTCGAGGCGCTCGAGGGCGAAGAGGGTGACCGTGGGCTGTCCTGGTTGCCGTTCTTCCATGACATGGGCCTGATCACCGCGCTGATCGCCCCGTTGATCGGCCACAGCTTCACCTTCATGACCCCGGCGGCCTTCGTACGCCGGCCCGAGCGCTGGATCCGCGAGCTCGCCCGCAAGGAGGGCGACACCGGCGGCACCATCTCGGTGGCCCCGAACTTCGCCTTCGACCACGCTGCGGCCCGCGGTGTGCCCAAGGAGGGCCCCGGGTCGATCGATCTGTCCAACGTCAAGGCCGTGCTGAACGGCAGTGAGCCGATCTCGGCGGCCACCGTGCGTCGGTTCAACGAGGCGTTCAGTCCGTTCGGTTTCCCGGCCAAGGCCATCAAGCCGTCCTATGGCCTGGCCGAGGCCACACTGTTCGTGTCCACCACGCCGTCGGCCGACGAGCCGACCATTGTGTCGGTGGACCGCGACGCGCTCAACACCGGCACCTTCGTCGTGGTCCCGGACGACTCGCCGAAGGCGGTCGCACAGGCCGGTGCCGGCAAGATCGGCGTGGACGAGTGGGCCGTCATCGTCGACGCCGAAACCGCCACCGAACTGCCCGACGGCCAGATCGGTGAAATCTGGATCAGCGGTGCCAACATGGGCACCGGCTACTGGGGCAAGCCGGAAGAGTCCGTCGAGACGTTCCAGAACACCCTCAAGTCGCGGACCACCCCGTCACACGCCGAGGGCTCCGAAGACAGTGCCACCTGGGTGCGGACCGGCGACTACGGCGCCTACCACGACGGCGAGCTGTACATCACCGGCCGGGTCAAGGACCTGGTGATCGTCGACGGCCGCAACCACTACCCGCAGGACCTCGAGTACTCGGCGCAGGAGGCCAGCAAGGCACTGCGCGTCGGGTACGTGGCGGCGTTCTCGGTACCGGCCAACCAGCTGCCCGACGAGGTCTTCGCGGACGCCCATGCCGGCCTGAAGCGCGACCCCGACGACAGCTCCGAGCAGTTGGTCATCATCGGTGAACGGGCCCCCGGCGCGCACAAGATGGAGACCCAGCCGATCATCGACGACATCCGTGCCGCCATCGCGGTGCGGCATGGCGTCACCGTCCGCGATGTGCTGCTGACCCCGGCCGGCGCCATCCCGCGTACCTCCAGCGGCAAGATCGGTCGCCGCGCCACCCGTTCGGCATACCTGGACGGCACGCTGCGCAGCGGCAGGGTGGCCAACGCATTCCCCGACGATCTGACCTGATTCGGCAGCATCCCCGGCCAGAACCAAGGCCGCCCGGCGGCGAAAGTGAACAGTGAAAATGACTGACACCGAAGACAATTCGAACGAAATCGACGTCACGCCGCAGGCCTCGGGCGAGGTTGCCGAGCGGGCAAATGGCATGTCGGTGCCAGAGATGCGCGAGTGGCTGCGCAACTGGGTGGCCAATGCCACCGGCCAGTCGCCGGACAAGATCGACGAGTCCACCCCCATGGTGGAACTCGGCCTGTCCTCGCGCGACGCGGTGGCCATGGCTTCCGACGTCGAGGACCTCACCGGTGTCACGCTGACCGCCACTGTGGCGTTCCGGCACCCGACCATCGAGTCGCTGGCCCAAGTCATCATCGACGGCGAGCCCGAGGAAGACATTGCCGCCGCCGAGGCCGAAGACTGGTCCCGCGACGTCGACGACGACGGTCTGGTGGACATCGCCATCGTCGGCTTGGCCACCCGGTTCCCGGGTGACATGGACACTCCGGACCAGATGTGGGCCGCGCTGCTGGAAGGCCGCGACGCCATCACCGATCTGCCGGAAGGTCGCTGGGAAGAATTCCTTTCCGAGCCCCGGATCGCCGAGCGGGTGGCCAAGGCCCGGACCCGTGGTGGCTACTTGTCCGACATCAAGGGTTTCGACGCCGAGTTCTTCGCATTGGCGAAGATGGAGGCCGACAACATCGATCCGCAGCAGCGGATGGCGCTCGAATTGACTTGGGAGGCACTGGAACACGCTCGCATCCCGGCGTCGGCACTGCGCGGCGAGTCGGTCGGGGTGTTCGTCGGAAGTACCAACAACGACTACATGTTTCTCGCGGTCGCAGACCCGACGACCGCGCACCCGTATGCCATCACCGGCAACGCGAGTTCCATTATCGCCAACCGGGTTTCGTACTTCTTCGACTTCCGCGGGCCGTCGATGTCCATCGACACCGCGTGCTCGAGTTCGCTGGTCGCGATGCACGAGGGCGTCAAGGCACTGCGCTCCGGTGAGGCTGACGTGGTGCTCGCCGGCGGGGTCAACGCCATGGTCACCCCGATCGTGACGATCGGCTTCGATGAGGTCGGCGGCGTGCTGGCGCCGGACGGCCGGATCAAGTCGTTCAGCGCCGATGCCGACGGGTACGCCCGCTCAGAGGGCGGCGGCATGATCGTGCTCAAGCGGGTCGCCGACGCTCGCCGTGACGGCGACGAGATCCTCGCCGTCATCGCGGGGTCCGCAGTCAACCACGACGGCCGGTCCAATGGTCTGCTGGCGCCGAATCCCGATGCGCAGGAAGCGGTTCTGCGTACGGCGTACAAGGACGCCGGTATCGACCCCAAGACCGTCGACTACATCGAGGCGCATGGCACCGGCACCATCTTGGGTGACCCGATCGAGGCCGACGCGTTGGGCCGAGTCATCGGTCGCGGTCGCGCCGCCGAGAAGCCCGCACTGCTCGGTGCAGTGAAATCCAATGTGGGACACCTGGAGTCGGCCGCAGGCGCGGCCAGTGTGGCCAAGGTGGCACTGTCGCTGTACCACGACAAGCTGCCGGCGTCGATCAATTACGCGGGCCCTAACCCGTACATCGACTTCGACAAGGAACACCTGAAGGTCAACGCCGAGCTGTCGGACTGGCCCCGCTACAGCGGCCACGCCATCGCCGGCGTGTCCGGTTTCGGCTTCGGTGGCGCGAACGCGCACCTCGTCATCCGCCAGGTGCTGCCCAGTGACCTGGTCGAACCGGAGCCGAAAGAGGTTGTGGCCGAGGAAAAGTCCTCTGATGACGCCAACGCCGTGTACGTCGGCGGGGTCCGGATGGATGAGTACGGCGAGTTCGTTCATGATGAGGATGACCAGCGCGGTGACGCCGAGTTCTACGGTTATGAGACTGCTGCCGAGCCCGAGCTGCCCGGCCTGACCGACCGGGCGCTGCAGTTGATCGAGGCTGCCCGTTCTGAGCTGGAAGATGCTGAGCCGGTCAAGCGCATTGTCCCTCTTGCAGTTTCGGGCTTCCTCACCTCACGCAAGAAGGCCGCCGCGGCCGAGTTGGCGGACTGGATCGCCAGCGAAGAGGGCCGGACCCATTCGCTGGAGTCCATCGGCCGCTCATTGTCTCGCCGTAGCCACGGCCGTTCGCGCGCAGTGATTCTCGCGCACGACCACGACGAGGCGGTCAAGGGCCTGCGGGCGCTGGCCGAGGGCAAGCAGAACCCGCTGGTGCTGGCCGCCGACGGCCCGGTCACCAACGGCCCGGTCTGGGTGCTCGCCGGTTTCGGTGCGCAGCATCGCAAGATGGGCAAGAGCCTGTACCTCAACGATCCGATCTTCGCCGAGTGGATCAACAAGGTCGATGCGCACATCCAGGATGAGCGAGGCTACTCAGTCGTCGAGCTGATTCTCGACGACGCCATCGACTACACCAACGAGACCTGTGAATACCCCATCGAGGTTGTCCAGACGGTGATCTTCGCCCTGCAGATCGCGCTCGGCGAGCTGCTGAAGGCACACGGCGCGAAGCCTGGTGCGGTGGTTGGTCAGTCGCTCGGTGAAGCGGCCGCGGCCTACTTCTCCGGTGGCCTCTCGCTGGCTGACGCCACCCGGACCATTTGCTCGCGTGCCCACCTGATGGGTGAAGGCGAGGCCATGCTGTTCGGCGAGTACATCCGCCTGATGGCACTGGTCGAGTACTCGGCCGAGGAGATCAAGACGGTCTTCGCCGACTTCCCGGGCCTGGAAGTGTGCGTCTACGCCGCTCCGACCCAGACCGTCATCGGTGGGCCGCCGGAGCAGGTCGACGCGATCATCGCCCGGGCCGAGGCCGAGGGCAAGTTCGCCCGCAAGATGCAGACCAAGGGTGCCAGCCACACTCAGCAGATGGACCCGCTGCTGGGCGAGCTGTCCGCCGAGATCCAGGGCATCGAGCCGCACCCGCTGGCCACCGGCTACTACTCGACCGTCCACGAGGGCAGCTATATTCGCCCGGGCAGCGACCCGATCCATGACGTCGAGTACTGGAAAAAGGGACTGCGACACAGCGTCTACTTCACCCACGGCATTCGTAACGCCGTCGACAGCGGACATACCACCTTCCTGGAGCTTGCCCCGAACCCGGTGGCGCTCATGCAGGTTGGGCTCACCACCGCTTCGGCCGGTCTACATGACGGTCAGCTGATCGCGACTCTGGCCCGCAAGCAGGATGAGGTCGACTCGATGACTGCGGCCATGGCGCAGCTGTTCGTGCATGGCCACGATCTGGACTTCCGGACGCTCTTCTCGCCGGCTGAGGACCCGACCACCGATTACGCGCCGATCCCGCCGACCCGCTTCAAGCGCAAGCCCCATTGGCTGGATACGCATATCTCTGCGGACAACTCGGCCATGGTGCCGGGAAGCCACGTGGCCACCCCGGACGGCAAGCATGTCTGGGAGTACGCGCCCCGCGGGGTCGCCGACGCCGCGGCCCTGGCTGCACTGGTGAAAGCCGCTGCGGTGCAGGTGCTTCCGGATGCCGCGCTGACCGCGTTCGAGCAGCGGGCCATCCCGGCCGAGGGTTCGCGCCTGGTCACCACCCTGACCCGCCACCCCGGTGGCGCCGCAGTGCAGGTGCACGCCCGGATCGGTGAGTCGTTCACCCTGGTGTACGACGCGGTGGTCAGCCGCGGCGGCACCGGCGCTGGTCTTCCAGTTGCGATGGGCGGAGCCGCACTCGCGACTGCCGTCGGTGCCGGGACCGCGTCAGCTGAAACTGCCGTTGCCGCACCGGAACCCGAAGATGACGCCGCCATCCTGCAGGACAGCCTGACCGCGGGCGCCGGCTTGGCCGCCGGTTTCAAGAAGTGGTCGCCGGATTCCGGTGAGACCATCGCGGACCGGTTGGGTGCGATCGTCGGCGGTGCCATGGGCTATGAGCCCGAGGACTTGCCCTGGGAGGTCCCGCTGATCGAGCTGGGTCTGGACTCGCTGATGGCGGTGCGGATCAAGAACCGCGTCGAGTACGACTTCGACCTGCCGCCGATCCAGCTGACCGCCGTGCGCGACGCCAATCTGTACGCGGTGGAAAAGCTGATTCAGTACGCGATCGAGCACCGCGACGAGGTCGGTCAGCTCGCCGAGGCGCAGAAGGGCCAGAGCTCCGAGGAAATTGCCGCCGCGCAGGCCGAAATGCTTGGTGGCGCAACGACGGTCGCCGAGCTGGAAGCCAAATTGGCCGAGGCCGGGCATTCTTTGGGAGCCACCAAGGACGACGCCGTCGCTGAGACCGAGCCCGATGCCGCGGCCGTAGCCGCTCCGCAAGCGGACCTCCCGGCGCCCCCGACAGACCCGTCGGGCCCGGCTGTTCCGCCGCCGCCGACGAATCCGTCGGGACCTGCTGCGGCCCAGCCTTCGCAGAGTGCCGTCGCGGCGGCCGCCGATGTGCTGAACCAGAAGGCCGTCGCCGAGGCACTGAATTCCGATGTGCCGCCGCGCGATGCCGCCGAGCGGGTCACCTTCGCGACCTGGGCCATCGTCACCGGCAAGTCGCCGGGGGGCATCTTCAACGTGCTCCCGGCGATCACCGATGAGCAGGCCGAGAAGATGGCACGGCGCCTTTCCGAGCGCGTCGAGGGCACCATCACGCTCGATGACGTGAAGAAGGCGCAGAACATCGAGGAACTGTCGACGACCGTCCGCGAGTTCTTGGAGGCCGGTGAGCTGGACGGCTTCGTCCGGGTGATCCGCGCCGCCGAGAACGACAATCAGGTGCCGGTGTTCGTGTTCCACGCGGCCGGCGGCTCGACTGTCGTCTACGAACCGCTGCTGAACCGCCTTCCGGCAGGGACGCCGATGATCGGTCTGGAGCGGGTCGAAGGAACCATCGAGGAGCGCGCAACCCAGTACGTGCCGAAGCTGTTGGAGCTCAATGGTTGGGTGGATGGCAAGAAGGGCAAGCCGTTCATCCTGGCCGGTTGGTCGCTGGGTGGGGCGCTGGCTTACGCCTGCGCCATCGGTCTGAAGCAGGCCGGCGCCGAGGTGGCTTTGGTGGGCAACATCGACTGCGTGCGTCCGGGCACGCCGATCGACACGTCCAAGGAAGGCACCCGCCAGCGCTGGGACCGCTACGCCAAGTTCGCCGAGAAGACGTTCAACGTGCAGATCCCGGCGATCCCGTACGAGGAACTCGAAGTTCTCGACGACTCCGGCCAGGTGCAGTTCGTGCTGAACGCGGTCAGGGATGCCGGAGTGCAGATTCCGGGTGGCATCGTCGAACACCAGCGCACGTCCTACTTGGACAATCGCGCGCTCGACGTCGTGGACATCAAGCCCTACGACGGGCGGGTGGTGCTCTACATGGCAGACCGCTACCAAGATGACGCCATCACCTTCGAACCGGCGTACGCGACCCGGCAGCCGGACGGCGGTTGGGGCGAGTTCGTCCCGAATCTCGAGATCGTGCATATTGGCGGTGAGCACATCCAGGCCATCGACGAGCCGTACATCGCCAAGGTGGGTGCACACATGAGCGAAGCCATCAATCAGATCCAGGCCGGCGAGTAGGTAGGAGAACCAATGACTTTGGAAGACACTGGGGCAACCGTCGTCAAGTCCCCCGCCACCACTGCCGAAAAGCTGGCCGAGCTTCGCGAAAGGCTGGAGCTGGCCAAGGAACCCGGTGGCGAGAAGGCCGTCGCCAAGCGCGAGAAGAGGGGCATCCCGAGTGCTCGCGCGCGCATCCACGCGCTGGTCGATCCGGGTAGCTTCCTGGAGATCGGTGCGCTGGCCAAGACGCCGGGCGATCCGAACGCGCTGTACGGCGACGGCGTGGTGACCGGCCACGCCACCATCAACGGCCGGCCTGTCGCGGTGTTCAGCCACGACCAGACGGTGTTCCAGGGTTCGGTCGGTGAGATGTTCGGCCGCAAGGTGGCCAAGCTGATGGAGTGGGTCGCCATGGTCGGCTGCCCGATCATCGGTATCAACGACTCGGCCGGCGCGCGCATCCAGGACGCGGTGACCTCGCTGGCCTGGTACGCCGAGTTGGGGCGTCGGCACGAGATGCTGCGCGGCATGGTGCCCGAGATATCGATCATCCTCGGCAAGTGCGCCGGCGGTGCGGTGTATTCGCCGATCCAGACCGACCTGCTGGTCGCCGTGCGCGACCAGGGTTACATGTTCATCACCGGACCGGACGTGATCAAGGACGTCACCGGCGAGGACGTGACCTTCGATGAGCTCGGTGGCGCGGACGTCCAGGCTCAGCGCGGCAACATCCACAAGGTCGTCGAAGACGAGGCAGCCGCCTTCCAGTACGTGCGCGACTACCTGAGTTTCTTGCCCGCCAACATGTTTGACGACGCGCCGGTGGTCAATCCGGGCCTGGAACCCGAGCTCACCGCGAGCGACTTCGAGCTGGACAAGATCGTGCCGGACGCCGACAACGCGGGCTACGACATGATGGATATCTTGCTGCGCATGTTCGATGACGGTGATGTCTTCGAGATCGCCGAGCAGCGCTCCCCGGAGATGATCACTGCCTTCGCCCGAGTGGACGGCCGGCCGGTCGGCGTCATCGCGAACCAGCCGCTGTTCATGGCCGGGGCTATCGGCAACGAGGCCTCCGACAAGGCTGCCGGGTTCATCCGATTCTGCGACTCCTTCAATCTGCCTTTGATTTTCGTGGTCGATACGCCTGGCGCCTTGCCCGGTGTGGCGGAGGAGACGGGCGGCATCATCAAGCGTGGTGGCCGGTTCTTCAACGCGGTCGTCGAGGCCGATGTGCCGAAGGTGACGTTCGTCATTCGTAAGGCCTACGGCGGTGGCTACGCGGTGATGGGTTCCAAGCAGCTGACGGCTGACCTGAACTTCGCCTGGCCCACCGCGCGTATCGCGGTGATCGGTGCCCAGGGCGCGGCGCAGCTGCTGGTGAAGCGCTTCCCCGATCCGACTGCACCGGAGGTGCAGAAGATCAAGGCCGACTTCATCGAGGGCTACAACGCCAACTTGGCGATTCCGTGGACCGCCGCGGAGCGGGGCTATATCGACGCGGTGATCCAACCTCACGAAACTCGGTTGCTGCTGCGCAAGTCGCTGAAGTTGTTGCGCGACAAGCAGAAGCACGACCGCGTGCAGCGCAAGCACGGCCTGACCCCGCTGTAACCTTTCGCTCGCAAAGGAGGGGGATGCGCTGTGACGGATCCGGGTAATGAATCCGGGGTCCACCCGCCGATAGCTCCCAGGGTGCGTAGGGCGTTCTGGTGGCTGGAGCGACTCGCACCGGGAATCGGTGCCCGGTGGGCGACGGAGTTATGGTGCACGCCACCGTCGGTGGATCTCAGTCTGAAGATGCCGCCGGGCGTCCCGCCCAGTACCCCGGTCGAAGCGTTCTGGAACGGGCATCGGATCGCGGGTGAGTCCTGGGGCGATGGTCCGCCGGTCTACTTGGTGCACGGGTGGGGCGGCTGCCGGGCGCACATGGCGGTGTTCGTCAAACCGCTCGTCGAGGCCGGCCATCGGGTCATCGCCTTCGACCTACCCAGTCACAACGATTCGGACGCCGGAGCCCTCGCGCCGGGGCGCAGCACGATTGTCGAATGCGCCGAAGCGGTGCGTGCCATGGTTCAGGCGCACGGCCCGGCGCGGGCCATCATCGGACACTCGCTCGGTGCCAAGGCGTCGGCTCTCGCGGTGGCCAGGGGAGCAGCGGTAGAGCGTCTGGTCTTCTTGGCGCCGATGGGTGAATTCTCCTGGTATCTGGATGTTTTCGCGCAGCGGCACGGATTCGGCAGGCGGATCCGTGACCGTATGCACCGCCGTCTCGATAGACGGATCGGAATGCCGTTGTTGGACACTGACATTGACCAGATAGCGGCGCGCACCGGCCATCCGCCGCTGCTACTCGTGCATGACCCCGATGATCCGGACAGTCTGTACAGCGAAAGCCAACGGATCGCAGATGCCTGGCCGGGGTCACGGCTGCAGACCACCCGTGGGCTGGGTCGCCTGGCGCATTACCGGATTCTGCGGCACCGTCCGGCGATCAATGCCGGGGTCGAATTCATCGGGTCGCCGGAACCCCGCAACCGGCCCGGGAGCTGAACGACACTCACCCGCGAGGGCGCGGATGCCAAAGGTGTTGTGCGGTACTGCCGTTTTGCCGCGGCGGCGGGAGCGACCTCGGCCGGGTGGTGTCGCCGATCCATCGGTTGAATGGCTGCGTACGGTAGCTGGTCCCACGTTCATCCCACCGAGTAAACCTTAGAGTTATCTTAAGTTAGTCTTATATTTCTTAAAATTGGGGTACCGTCAGTCTTTGTGCGGGTCGAAAACCGCACGGACGGAGGACGTTGCGATGGTTACCAGAGGTCGACGGGCGGTCATCTTGGGTGCCGGCCATGCTTGAGGTGGTCTATCGAACTGCCCGCAGTCGAGTTGCCGAAGTAGCCGCCGCGCTCGGCGACCAGCAGCTGCGGGTTCGCGTGCCGGCGACGCCGGGCTGGGTGGTGCACGAAGTACTGGCCCATCTGGTGGGCGTGGCGGCCGACGCTGCCGTCGGACGAATGGACGGGGTTGCGAGCCCGGCCTGGACCGAACGGCACGTCGCCGAACGTCGTCACCGCCCGGTGCACGACTTACTCACCGAATGGCATCAAGTCGCACCGGTGATCGAGGCGGGTCTTGTCGGACAACGGTTTTGCGGACCGAATGCCGCCGCGGACCTGATCTGTCATGAAGCGGACCTGTGCGAAGCGCTGGGGCTCGGCAGGGTGGACCGACAGCACTGGGAGCAACCGTTTCTGGAGGTGATGATGCTGGTACTCGACGAACGTCTGCAGAACATCGCAACGGTGACCGTTCATGACGACCAAGGCCGGCAATGGCTGTGCGGATCGGGGGCACCCACGTCCGAGTTGCGCGCCGACGGCTACGAATTGCTTCGTGGCATGTTCAGTCGTCGCTCCCGCGGCCAGATCGCGGCGTGGGATTGGACCGCGACACCCACGGCCCAAATGGTCGACTGCTTCGGCTTTCTCGGTCCCCGCGACGACGACCAACCCGTCCCCGCCGCCTGACCGACCTCCGTCGAGTTACGGCTCGATCCGCATCCGTCCCGGTGAGTACAGCCCGCTGTGCACGGCCGTGCCCAACTCCAGCTCTGCGGGCACCGCGTTGACCACGGTGGTGAACCGCCGCAGCGAACCCCAGTCCCGGCCCCAGTCATCGGACAGGTAGGTGGCCATGACGTGCGCCCGCAGCAGCACGTCGGTGATGCCGAGCAGGCCGCCGTTGATGCCGTCCTGCCAGGTGTCGGTGTCCTGCTTCTTGGCGGTGTAATCGGGTGTGATCCGGAACTTCGGCACGTCGGTCACACCGTTGGCCACCAACATCGGTTGTTGACACGGGAAGGCCAGGCCGACGGCCCAGTCCATCAGCACCGGCTGGGTGGTACCCACATACCGCTGAAGGGTCTTCAGCTCCGGTACCCGCGGCGGGGTGACGGCGATCCAGTCGCCGAGGTTCAGCGACAGGTTCTCGCCGACCACCCGCACGAAGGTCGCGTCGGCAGGGATCTGACGGCGGTCATAGCGCAAGTTGCGCCACGACGGTGCCGGACCGAGGTCGTAGGGCATGACGCGGCCGGTGGCGACCGGGGCTCCGCCGGGTCCCGCGTGACCGTATTCCAGTGCGACCGTTTGGCCTTCGGTCCGGCCGTTCAGCACGCTGGTGCCGGTGATGGTGCCCGCCGCGGTGATCACCACGAGCGGATGCGCGCTGTCGGGGGCAGGCAGCGAGTACCACGCCGAGGTCAGCTTGGCCTGCTGGTGCGGTCCCTCGGTGTAGGTACCGGCCAGCGGGGTCCGCGCCGGGTCGAGCCCGTACGGCAGTGGCACGGTCGAACCGTTGATACCGGCCGTCTTGAGTTTGACCGCGGCGTCCCAGTCCGAGTCGGTACCCGATACCGGGTACTCCAACCGGATCGCCTCGGCGACAATGCGATCCGGCACACCATTGGGTGTGAAGCCCACCGCGCCCGTGCCGCCCAGGGGGCCAAGCGGCCCGTAATTGCCGGGCAGCGGGGTCAGGAAGCCATCGTTCGTGTCGGGCTCGACCAGTACGTTGTCGGCCAGCCCGCAACCGCCCTTGAACGCCCGCAGGTTCGCGGCGGCATTGGAGTAGGTCGGGTACTCGCGTACCGCACCGATTGCCATCGATGCGACGAACACCGCCACCATGAAGCCGGCGGCCACCGGAATCGGGGCCGCGGTGATCAACCGCACCGCCCGGCTCTCGGTCTTGCTCGCGTTCAGGTGTAACCAGAATGCCCACAGTGCGGTGATCACGAACAGCGTGAAGAAGATTGTGCTGACCTTGATTCCGCCGATCGCCGGCATGTCGTTGTTGAACGGCACGCCGTAGCTCGACACGTACCACCAGCCATTGGTGGTGGCGAAACACAGTGCCAACAGGAACAGCACCGCGGCGGCAAAAGTCATCCGGTTGCGTGGCGACCGCAGCACCGAACGCGACATCAGCACGGTGGCCACCGCCGCCATTGCGGCACCCACGGCCGCGAACAGCCCGAAGTGGTGCACCCACTTGGTGGGGGTGAACATCAAGCAGAACATGGTGGCGAAGATGATGCCCATCAGCCGCCACACCGGACCCCGGGCAACACCCGGAATTCGCTTGCGCCGCAGGATCATGAACACCGACGAGAACAGGCTGAGCGCGGTGATGAAGAAGCCGAACCGCCTCGACAGCGAGCCGTCGACTGTCGGCAGGATCAGATAGTAGTACCGCAGATTCTCGGTGTACCAGGCCTGGCTCGGGCCGATCTCGGTACGAATCCTGGTGGCTTCCAACACCGTTGCCAGTGTCTGGTTGACGAACACCACGGTCAGGATGACGAAACCGGCGGCGAGCAGTGGCAGGACCAGTGGCCAGGTGCCGACATCGCGCCTGCGGCGCACCAGGATTCGCAGGATGGGACGACCGCCGGCCAGTAGTGCGGCGACGGCGATCAGGCCCGTGGGCTGGATGCCAAGCGTGAATGCGGCGGTGATGATTCCGAGTGCGGCCGGGGTCAACCGGCCCGATCCGATGGCCCGTTCGATGAGCACGTAGGTGATCAGGGCGCCGGTGGCGATCTGGCCCTCGGGGCGCAGGCCGTTGTCGAACGGCATCCACGCGGCCATCAGCACCAGGCCCGCTGCCCACAGTGCAGCCCGGCTGCCCGCCACGGCGGGCCCGAGCCGGGGCAGCACCTCGCGGGACAGCAGCAGCCAACAGATCAACGAACACAACAGATCTGGCAGCCGGATCCAGATGCTGGCGTCGCTGATGTGGGTCATCAGGGCCAGCACGTTGTAGTACCAGCCGAAGGGGTCTTCCGGGCTACCGAACCAACGGAAGTAGTTGATCATGTAGTTCGCGTGGGGGGCGACCCGCGCCATCTGCAGGATGTAGCCGTCGTCGGAAGACCCGGCGCCGATCACATACCAGAGCAGGAACCCGCCGATGACTGTTCCGTCGACGGCCGTGAAGGTCCGCCAGCGGGACGGGATCAGCCGCTGCATCCGCCGGCCGTCCAGCCGGTCCAGCTGCCACAACGAGACCAGTGCGACGACGGTGGCCAGGATGCCGCCGAACATCGTGATGTACTTCAGCGTGGTCGGCCGGTTGATGAATCGGGTATCGATCGTCGCGGACAATGAAAGGTCTTGCGGTGCGGCGCCTTTAAGGTCGGTGAAGACGCCGACGATGGTCGGCCGCAGGTTCGGGTCGCCGAACCCGGTGCGTTGCACCTTGCCGTCGGTTCCGGTCAGGCCGACGAACGTGGCGTAGGTACCGGTCTTGTCCGAGGTGATATCGATCCGTGAACATCCGTGTGTGCCAACGGCTTTCAATCGATCGACACTTGCGATCACAACGTTGCGATCGGTGATGTCGACCCGGGTGCTCGTGACGTTGACGAACAGCGCGTTCAGTGCCGCCTGCTTACCGTCCTTGGGTGCAGTGCCCAGGATCAACCCGCCACTGGGTGGCAGTGAGCGCAGCAGAGAGCACGGCACGGTCGCGGTCATCGACACCGGCGTCTGTGAGATCAACGGCGCCGTAACGTTGTTCAGCTGACCCTGCTGGGGCCAATTGAGCGTGGCGGTCTTCTGGACCACCGGCATCGCCGGGGTCAGCGCAGACAGCAGGAAGCCGATCAGTCCGGCAATCGTGGCAACCCAGCGGGCAGTGCGCGTGCTCATGGCAGTGCCCGGATCGGTCCGGGACGGCTCCAGCCGTTGACAGTCATGTTGCCCTGCTCAATCACGGCCGGAGGGGCCAAGTTGGGTGGCACGACCGGCTCGTAGCTCTCGATGGAGCCCCAGTCCCGGTACCAGTCGTTGCGTAGATACGTCGGGATGGTCGAGGTCTTCAACAGCGCCTGGATGAACAGGAACGGGCCACCCTTTTGAGCGGACTGCCACATATTCGAAGACACCACCACTTGTTTGACGTTGGGCAGGATGCGGTACTTGGGCAACTCCGCGACGCCGAGATGTTCGGCGAAGGGGCGTTGGCAAGGGAAGTTGGCCGCGGTGGCGATGTCCATCATGATCGGCGTCTGTGACCCCAGGAACTGTTGTGCGGTCTGCAATTCCGGAACTCGCGGCGGGGTGAACCCGAACCACTGGTCCTCGGAAAGGTTGGGATCGTCGGCCACGATGCGCGCCACGTTGGCCTCGGGAGGTGCCGACTTCAGCGGGAATCGCAAGTTGCGCCAAGCGTATTGGGCGAAGGTGTCGATCGGTTGTACCGAATCCAGTGCCTGGAAGCTGCCGTCCGGCCGATGCACCCCCCACTGCAGCTTGAGTGACTGGCCGTAGTGGAATTCGTGCTCTTCGTCGTAGAACCAGATGGCGCCGACGGCCGCGACGGTGACCAGCGGCCGGTCCGCGGTTCGGGGCGGCAGCTGGTACCAAGCCGACGTGGCCTTGGCGGCGACCGTGTTCTCCTTGTAGCTACCCATCACCGGGGTGCGGGCCGGGTCCAGCCCGAAGGGCAGGTACACGTTGGAGCCGTTGACGCCGGTCGGGCCGTAGCCGCCGCCGGTGCCGGCGGCGAAGGCGACACCGACGTTGGGTTTGTTGGGTGAGCCGTCGGAGTTCACCGTGCCCGGGTTGGCCACCACCGGGTGCGGCGGCGCCAGCGAGTCGCTGACGCCGTTGGGGGTGAAGCCGACGGGGTTCTCCCCGCCGAGCGGCCCGTACTTGCCCCAGGTCTGCCCGGCCACGGGCGCCAGCATGCCGGCATTGGTGTCGGCCTCCACCAGGACGTCGTCGGCCATCGCGCAGCTGCGGTCCGACAATCCCGATGCGAGTGCGGACAGGTTTGCCCGCGCGGTGGTGTACTGCGGGTAGCGCTGGACGAAGCCCTTGGTCATCGAGCCGACCTCGAGCACCACCATGATGGTCGCGACAATCAGCAGCGGGGTCTCCGCCAGAATCCGGTTGCGCCGGGTGTCGGCGACCTCGGTGTGCCCGGCGTAGTCGATGCGGAAGTGCAGCCAGCCGGCCAGAACCGCGCTGATGATGGCCAGCGCCAGGAACATCGAGGTGATCGGCTGATGTGCGAGCACCGGCTGCCGGTCGAACCACGGCACCCCGTAGTTGCCGACGTAGAACCAGCCGTTGATCCCGGATGTGGCCCAGGCCAGCATGAACAGCAGAGCTGTGACGTACAGCGCCAGGTTGCGTCGGCTGTGCAGGCCGATCACGGCGAAGACGAAAGCGGTCACCGCACCCAACGCGCCGGACAGCCCGGCGAAGGCACCGAACTGCACCGCCCACTTGGTGGGCGTGAAGTGCAGTAGCAGCAGACCCAGCGCGCAGGTGCCGATCAACCGCCACAGCGGCCCGCTGGTCAGCCCCGGCACCCGGCCCTTGCGCAGCAGTACGGTGATCATGCCGAACAGGCACAGCAGCAGGATCAGCACCGAGAAGCGGCGGGTCAAGGAACTGTCGACCGAATCTTCCACGGTCAGGAAGTAGTAGCGCAGGAATTCCTGGTACCAGGAGATGGTCGGTCCGACCTTGTACTTGATCCGGGCCGACTCTGCGACAGTGGCCAGTGTCTGGTTCCGGAAGATCACGACCAGGATCAGTGATGCCGACGCGGCCAGTGCAGCGATCGGGGCCAGCAGGCCAGAGCCGGCTCGTCGGCGCTGGACCACCCGGACCAGGGCACGGGCGCCGATCAGTAGGGGAGCCACGGCGATCACGCCCTGCGGGGCGGTGGTGGCAGCCAACCCGGCCACGATCAGCGCGAGTGCCGCGGGCAGCAGCCGTCGGGTGGCGATCGCGTACTCGACCAGCACCCAGGTGGCGATGACGCCGAAGGCGATCAGCGGCTCGGGGCGCAGACCGTTGTTGAACGGGTACCAGGCGGCCAGGAAGACCGCTGCCGCGGTCCAGACCGCCATGCGGTTGGCGGCCAGTCCACGGGCGCCGGGGCCGAGCCGCGGGATCACCCATCGGGACAGCAGCAGCCAGGTGCCGATACCGGCCAGCAGGGCGGGCAGCCGCATCCACACGCCGTCGGTGCTGATGGCGGCCATCCGTGCGAGCACCGACTGGTACCAGTCGAACGGCGCCTCGGAAGTGCCGAAGTAGCGGTAGTAGTTGGCGGCGTAGCCGGCCTGGCCGGACACCCGGGCGATGGTCAGGTTATAGCCGTCATCGGATGAGATGGCGCCGATCAGGTGCCACAGCACCAGACCGCCGATGACCACGACGTCGGCCAGCCAGCGTGTCGGGTTCACCAGCCAGAAGCGCTTGGCGCCGTCGCGCACCCGGCGGCCTTCGGTCCGGTCCAGCACTGCCAGCGCCACCAGCGAGACCAGGGTCAGCAGCACACCCAGGCTCATCGCGGCGGACTTGATCAGGGTCGGCGACACGATGAACCGGGTATCGATGTCGATGCGGGCGGACAGGCCGGGCTGGGCGGGCACCTTCAGGTCGGTGAAGACACCGGCCACCTGCGGCTTCTTTTCCACCGTGCCGGTGCCCGACGCGCCCGGCAGGCCGATGAAGTCCGCTCCGACGCCGGCGTTGGTGGCCCAGACGTGAAGTCCGCTGCACTTTCCAGCAGCGATCGCGGCCCGCGGCGCCACCGCGGCCACCGAGTCACGGAAGGCCACCACGACGCTGTCGGCGTTGGCCCGGACGAACAGCCCGTTACGGCTGGCGTCGATGCCGTCGGGCGGAATGGTGGAGAACACCAACCCTCCGGCGGCCGGCAGGGTGGCGATCGCCGAGCACGGGATGGAGACATCCAGCGCCAGCGGTGCACCCGACACCAACGGGGCGGTGACATCGGAGACGTTGCCGCTGGCACCGGGCACTTGGGGCCAGAGCACGGTCGCGGTTGTCTGTTTTACGGGCAGTAGCGGGGTCAGCGCACATAGCAGCAGACCGGCGAGGCCCGCGATGATCGCAACGAGGCGGGCAGTCCTGGCAGGCACGAGGCTAAAGACTAGGCGACGGGCATGTGTGTCCTGGCGCACTGACCGGGAATGTCGAGGCAGTAGCCCGAAAGTGGCCTGCCGGATGGTGGTTGTACGGCGTGTTCCAGCCGATATCTGCCGTTGACCCTGCAGTCAGGGCGCAAAGGGGCGAGTAGTGCGCGCCCAGGTGTGAGGGTGAACGCGATGGGCGGTGGATAAGCGGGTTGATCCCGTTGTCCACCGACGCCGACGTGCGGGTATCCGGCGCCGGGCCACCGGCACGTGCCGCAGGAGAAGCCGACACGTCGAGAACCACGGCTGATTCGGTCAGGAATGCCGCAGCGGCGCCGGGCTCCACAGCCCGCTGCGCGTCGTCGTGCCCAGGTCGACCCGAGCCGGCTGCGCGTCGGGGTAGTACCGGGTGAACTGCTGCAGCGAACCCCAGTCCCGGAACCAGTCATCTTTCAGATAGGTGGGCACCGGGGTCGCCTTGAGCAGCAGCTCGGTGATGCCCAGCGGGCCGCCACCGAGATAGTCCATGACCGGAGAGTTGGCTTCGGCGCCGAACCGGTCCGGCAGGATGCGCCACTTGGGCACTTCGGTGACCCCGTCGTTGTGGCCGAACGGGCGCTGGCACGGGAAGGCCAGGCCCACCAGCCAGTCCAGCAGCACCGGATCCTTGGAGCCCACGACGTCCTGCAGGGTGCGCAGCTTGGGGATCCGCGGCGGGGTCAGGGCGATCCAGTGTTGTGGGGCCAGGTCGTCGTCGGTGGCGACCACCCGGATCTGGGTGGCGTCCGGCGGGATCGCCGCCATCGGGGCACGCAGGTTGCGCCAGGCCGGCGCGGCGCCGACGTCGGCGAACCCGACCGCGCCGCCGATGAGGCCTTGCGCAGCTTGTCTGTCATCGGCGTACTCCACCCGGACCTCGCCCTGGTTGAACCGGCCGGAGGCGGCGACCACCAGCAGTGGTCCAGCTTCGTCGCGCGGCGGCAACCGGTACCAGCCCGAGCTCATGTGGGACGGAATCTGGATGCCGGCTCGCCAGCTGCCCAGTACCGGGGTGCGGGCCGGGTCGAGGTTGTAGGGCAGCCGGGCCTTCGACCCGTTGACCCCGGCGACGAAGGTGGTCCCGCCCTCGGTACCGGGTTCGGCGCCGGTGATCAGGCCGCCGTCGTTGTCGGCGAAGTTGCTGCCGCCCGGCGGCTCCATTACCGGATCGGCCGACACATCGGCCGGAATTCCGTTGGGGGTGAACCCTTCCGCACCGCCGGCGCCCAAGGCCGCCCCCACCGGGGCGCTGACCGGGACCAGCATGCCGGCATTGGGATCCTGCTCGACCATGACATCGGTGGCCAGCCCGCAGGTCTTGCCGGTCAGCGCTTCCAAGTCGGAGCGGCCCACCGACCATGCGGGCCACTGCTGCGTCATGCCCAGCGTCAGCGACAGCACCTCGAAAAGCACCACGGCCCACGAGGCAATTGCCAACGGCGCCTGTGGAATCCAACGAGGGGCGCGCTCGGGGTCCTTGTCATAGAAGTGCAGCCAGGCTGCCCACAGCAGAGTCAGCACCGTCAGACCCAAGCCGAAGGTGGTGAAGCCGAAGTGCCACGCTGGGAATTCGTTTGACCAGGGCACCCCGAAGTTGGAGACGTACCACCAGCCGTTGACGGTGGCGAGCGACAATGCCACCACGAACACCACCGCCGCGGTGAACATCGTCCGGTTGCGGCGGGATCGCATGGCGACGGTGCCCACGGCGACTGCGGCCAGCGCGCCCAGCGAGCCGGCCAGCCCGGCGAACACGCCGAAGTGGTGGGTCCACTTGGTGGGGGTGAACATCATGGCCAGGAACGAGATGATGGTGATGCCCACGATGCGCTGGGCCGGCCCGGCCGCGGTGCCCGGAATTCGCCCCTTGCGCAACGACATTGCCATCGACACCACCAGTGCCAGTACCAGGGTCAGCACCGCGAATCTGCGGGCTACCGAACCGTCCGGGCTGGTGGTGAACAGTCGCTCGTAGCGGATGTGCTCGTCGAACCAACTCAGCGCGGGGCCGACGGTGGTCTTGAAGGTGCTGGCGTCGATCTCCGCGGCCAACGTCTGGTCGCGGAAGATCAGGATCAGCGTGACCGTGCAGGCGGCGAGGATCGGGGCCAGCAACGCCAGATGGCCGAACCGTGAAGTATGCCGTCCCACAATGGTTTTCAGCGGTCCGACGGCGACGATCAGGGCGCCGATCGCGGCGATGCCGGTGGGGCCGGAGAACAGGGTCAGCGCGCCGATGATGATCGCGATGGCCACCGGCAACAGTCGGCTGGTGGCGACCCCGCGTTCCACCGAGCACCAGGTCAGCAACATGCCCAGGGCAATGATCGGCTCAGGTCGCAAGCCGTTGTTCAGCGGCAGCCAGAACGCCAGGAACATGCCCGCGGCGGTCCAGGCCGCCGCTTGGCTGTTCTTGACGGCCCGGCCGAGACGGGGCAGCACCTCGCGGCTGATAACCCACCAGCAGGCCAGGGCCATCAGCAACGTGGGCAGCCGCATCCAGACGCTGGCCGTGGTCACGTGGGCCCAGAGCGCCAGCAGGTCGTAGTACCACCCGAACGGCGATTCCGGGGTGCCGAACCAGCGGTAGTAGTTGGCCATGTAGCCGGCGTGCTCGGACACCCGGGCCATGGTCAGGATGTAGCCGTCGTCGGAGGTGTTGGCGCCGACGAAGTGCCACCACACCAGAGCCGCGGTCACCAGACCGTCCAGCGGCGTCACCGACCACCAGCGCGGCGGCAGGAATCTCTTGTGCCGCATGCCGTCTGCGCTGTCGAGCACGTGCAGGGCACCCAGTGCGACGACGGTCAGCACGACTCCGAAGATCATCGAGAGCATCTTCAGCAGTGTCGGAGAGGTGCTGTAGCGCGAGTCGATGGTGGCCGAGAAGCTCAGTCCGGGTGGGGCCGCTCCCGACAGATCGGTGAACACCCCGACGATCTGCGGACGGAAGTCGTAGCCGCTGAGTTCGCCGCGCAAAGGCTTACCGGGGTTCTTGTCGTTCGGTCCCTGGACCAGGCCGACGAACTCGCCGGCGACCCGGTCGGCGTGCGCGGTGAACTTGAGTTCCTTGCACGCGCCGCTGAGCACCTGGCTCAAGGGGGCGCTGACGACCGGGGTATTGCGCACGATGACCAGCAGGTCGTCGTTCACCCGCTCGATCAGCAGGCCGCGGTCGACGGCCTTGGGGGCCTGCTTGGGCACGGTCGACAGCAGGATGGTCCTGGTGCTGTTCTCGGGACCGGTCAACCCGGCCGCGGCCTGGCACGGCACCGAGATGTCCAGGTCGGTGGCGACGTAGCCGATCAGTGGCGCGTCGACGCTGGTGAGCTGCCCGCCTTGCGGCCAGTTCAACTGCGCGGTGGTCTGGGTCACCGGCAGGAACGGGGTGGCGATCGCGAGGAAGGCGCCGAGCAGACCGGCGACGATCGCGATCAACCGCGCTGTCCGGTGGGTGCTGTCTAGCGCAGGCTCAGGCTCTCCGACCACGGGGCTAGATGTTAGTGGGCCTTGCGGATGGCCAGCACAAACGGGCCGATATCGGTCACCTGCCAGTGCTTGTCATCGAACAGTCCGGCCTGCAACGCCACCTGATACCGGCGCACATTGGGCTGGTTTGGGTAGACGTCCTCGGCCAGCCGCAGGGTGTAGGTGCCGGTGCCGCCGTGGCGCATCAGGAACACCGTCGGGGCCTGCCAAGGCAGCTTGTCGAGGGCGTCGGCGAAGGCATCCGCGCTGGTCAGGGTCGCCCAGCTTTCGATGGCCGCGGAGCGTTCCTTGAATTGCGCGAGTGGGTTGGCGTAGTGCGATGTCAGCCCCTGGAACCCGTAATAGGGGTAGTAGGCCAGGAAGCTGTAGTCGGCGGTCATCACCACGGTCTGGTTGCGCGGCGTGCCGGTGGTGGCGGTGATGTGCTCGTCGATCGCGCGGTAGAACCGCTCGGCTCCGGGGGGACGACGGTCCGCGCGCTGGCCGTAGCCATCGGTGTCGGTGTAGGCCACCGCGATGTCGGGCCGAAGTACGTCGGGGATGCCCTGGCTGAAGGTGACCGCGCCGATCGCCCCGACGGTGGCCGCAACCGCGATGACCCGGTTGGAGTTCGGCCGCTGGTACCGGTAGGCGATCGCCTGGGTGGCCTCCAGGAAACCGAAGGCACCGGCGGCAGCCAGCAGCACCAACAGCGTCGGTTGCAGCCGGAAGGACAGCAGCGTGGTGCGGGCGAGCGTGGCCAGCATGGACAGCAGCGACCACACGTACACCGACAGCACCGCGATGGCCAGCGCTCCGGCCCGGGTCGAAGTACGGGCCCGGATCACCAGCCACAACGTCCCGACCAAGCACAGCGCGCCAAGCAGGGTGAAGTCGATCATCGGGAAGGTCAGCTCGGCGCCGGCCATCGGCAGATAGTGCAGCGCCGTGTCTTTGTCCGTGGGGTGACCGCTCAACACCTTCAGGTAATAGGGGCCCCAATGGATCAGCACGATGACGGCAGATATGACCGCGACGACGACCAGTCTGGCCAGCGGTTGCCACTGGCGGCGGGCGGCGGCCAGCAGCAATGCCATCAGGGTCAACGTGAATGCGGCGTAGCCGAGCAGCAGGGTGTAGAATAATCCGGCCAGGCCCAGGAATATCCCGGTGCCCACGATCGCGGCCCAGCCGCTGTGTCCGCTTCCGCCCGCCTCCCGACCAGTTGCCTTCAGTCCGGACCAGGCCAGTACGAACACCGGAGGCAGCAGCACCACGATGACCGCCGAGTACGGCTCGGTCGAGGAGTACGCCAGCGTGAGGGCCGCCGTCGCGGTGCTGACCACCAGGGCATGCTCGAAGCGAATCATGTTCGCCCACAACACGAATGCGACGGCGATCGCCGCAGTGATCGACACGATGGCCCACGGCTTGAACATCTCCCAGGCGGGGGTGCCGGTGAGCGCTGCCAGCCGTCCGCCGAGCCAGAACCAGCCCGACGGATAGTAGGGCGGCAGGCCCAGGTAGGTCATGTCGTGCGGTTTGACGGTATCGGTGAGCCGCGTCAGGTACTCGGTACGGAATTGCTGGTCGACCGAGACGCCGAAGAGGTACAGCTTGGTGGCGCCCAGCGGCATGCCGAGCGTCACCACGGAGAAAGTGGAAAGCAGCACCGTGGCAGCCAGTTTGGCCACGCGTTGCCAGCCGCGGCGCCACAGCCACCCGGACGCCAGCAGCCCGGCCAGGCAGGCGCACTGACCCGCGGTGGTCAGTGCATGCAGTTGGTTCGAAGAGTTGAACGCCGGCCACTGCACGCGCTGAATTGCTTGTAGCGCAACGACCGCGGTGACCACGGCCAGTGCGATGGCGACCAGCATCTGGCCGGACGCCCTGGCCGACGTGCGCAGCATCAGAGCGGTAGTTTGCGGAAGATCGGCCGCGGGATGTGGCGGATGACGGACATCAGGACCTGCACCGGTGCCGGTGCCCAGATCAATTCCTTACCCTTGGCCGCCGCGGCGACGGCTTGGTTGGCAACGTCTTCCTTGTCGACGGTGAACGGCGCTTCCTTGGCGCCGGTGGCCTTCCAGTGCTCCAGCGTCGTGGTGGTCCGCACCTGGCCGGGGCGGATCACCAGCACGCGAACACCGAACTCGCGCAACGCTTCTCCCAGTCCCAGGTAGAAGCCGTCCAGGCCGGCCTTGGTGGAGCCGTAGACGAAGTTGGAGCGACGCACCCGCTCGCCGGCGACCGAGGACATCGCGATGACCTGGCCGAAGCCCTGGGCCTTCATCTTCTCGCCGATCAGCACACCTACCGAAACCGCTGCGGTGTAGTTGATCTGTGCGGTCATGACGGCCTTGGCCTGGTTCTGCCACAGCTCCTCGGCATCGCCCAGGACGCCGAAGGCCACGATTGCCACATCGACATCACCATCGGCCCAAGCGGATTCGATGACCGCCGGGTGGCTCTTGGTGTCCAGCGCATCGAAGTCCAGATATTCGACCGACTTGGCGCCGGCGGCCTCGATCTGCTCGATGGCGGCGTCGCGCTTCGGGGCGTTCGGCAGGTCGGCCAGGATCACCCGCGCCTTGGCGTTCTTCAGATAGCGCTCGACGATGGCCAGGCCGATCTCCGAGGTGCCGCCGAACAGCAGGATGGTCTGTGGGTTGCCGGTTGCGTCAATCATGTTTCTCCTAAAGAAGTTCCAGCCGGCGGGCCATGTCAGAGGCGAAGACGCCGTTGGGGTCGGCCTGGCGGCGGATGGCGATCCACTCGTCGATGCGCGGGTACATCCGGTGGAAGCTCTCGGCGCTGACCCGGGAATCCTTGGCGGTGTACACCCGGCCGCCGAATTCCATGGCCCGCTTGTCGAGCTCATTGAGGAATTCGTTGACGCCGGGTCGGTTCGGGAAGTCCAGGGCGACGTTCCACCCCTTCATCGGGAAGCTCAACGGCGCCTTGTTGCCCGGACCGAACAGCTTGAAGACGTTCAGCGCCGAGTACTGCCGCTGGGTGTGCATCCATCGGATGATGCCCTTGAATTCTTCCAGTGCATCCGGTGGCACCAGGAATTGATGCTGCGCGAAACCTGCTGGGCCATAGGCATATTGCCAGCCGGTGGTGATGTCCAGCATGTGGTAGAACTGCGTCAGGTTGACGATCTTGCCCTGATAGTCGCCGCTCATCCGGTAGAAAGCCTCGCCGATCATGGACAGCGACAGCTTGTTCATGAAGCTGACCGGGAACAGGTTCGGCACCGCCGGCAGTTGGGGTGCAGTGAATTTCAGCGGATCCTTGGCCAGCTTGGCGGGCAGCTGATCCACCCGGGCCAGGCTGCCCCGGCTCACTGCCGCGCGGCCCAGCTTGGGCGGCGGGCTGATCAGGTCGAACCAGGCGCTGGAGTAGGTGTAGTTGTCCTCGCTGCCGTCCTGGTGCACGGCGACGGTCTCGTCCAGATCCTGGGTGGCGATACCGTCGGCGATGAAATACGCCGTCTCCGTGCGGGTCATGGCGATCCGCGCGCGAATCACGATGCCGGTCAATCCGTTTCCGGCGACCGTGGCCCAGAACAACTCGCTGTCCGGTCCATCGGGCGTGAGGGTGCGCACCTCGCCGTCGGCCATCAGCAGGTCCAGGGACAGCACGTGGTTGCCGAAGCTGCCGGCGCTGTGGTGGTTCTTGCCGTGGATATCCGAGGCGATGGCGCCGCCGACGGTGACCTGCCGAGTGCCCGGCAGTACCGGTACCCAGAGCCCGAACGGCAGTGCAGCCTTCATCAGCTGATCCAGGCTGACCCCGGCGTCCACGTCGGCGATCGCGGTCTCGGAGCTGATCGAGTGGATCCGGTTCAGCGCCGTCATGTCGACGACGATGCCGCCGCCGTTGCAGGCCTGATCGCCGTAGGACCGGCCGAGTCCTCGACCGAGGATGCCTCGGCGTAGGTGGGCGGGGCTGGAGGAGTTTGCGTCCGCGACGCGTTTGACCGCTTCGGCGATCACTTCCACGTCGGGTGTGGAAAGCACGTGTGCCACGGTCGGCGCTGTGCGACCGAACCCAGTGAGGGGGCGTCGCGTCAGGGGCAGCGTGGCGTCAGGCTGGGTAGACATAACGGTGAAAGGGTACCGTTCGGCGTCACTTCAGCCGGAAAATCACTGCTCGCTGCACCACGAAGTTGATCACTGTGGCGGTGCCCTGAGCGATGACGAAGGCGACCACCACTGCCGTCGGGGTGTAGTGCAGCAGGTGCAGGAACAGGTGGTTCAAGCCCACCTGGACGAAGAACGTCACGATGTACAGCGCCCAGACGGAGATCAGGCGGGCGGTGCTGGGCGGGGCCTGGAAGGTCCACCGCCGGTTGATCAGATAGGCGGTGGTGGTGCCCGCCACGAAGCTGATCGCCTTGGACAGGTCGGGTTGCAGCCCGACGACCTTGTAAAGCAGCACGTACAGCCCGAAATCGACGATTGCCGACAGCCCGCCGGTGACGACGAAGCGCCACGCCTGGGTCATCAGGCTCATCTGGGCGTTCTCGGTTGTCTCGGCCACTCGGGCAGCTTACGTGCACCATAGGCATGTGACCGATTTGCTTCAGGCGTGGCAGAGCCTGCTGGCGAGGTACTGCGCGTCCCCGGATATCGGTGCCGTCGGGGCGGGACTGGTAGCCCGGTGGTCCGAGCCACACCGCAACTACCACGACCTGAGCCACCTGCGGGGAATCCTGGCCGCCGTCGATGTGCTCGAGTCGTTCGCCGACGATGCGGACGCGGTGCGCCTGGCGGCCTGGTACCACGACGCCGTGTATGCCGGGCAGTCCGATGACGAGGAGAACAGCGCACTATTGGCCGAATCGGAGCTGGCTGGGCTGGGCCTGGACCCGGTGTTGGTGGCCGAGGTGGGGCGCTTGGTGCGGGTGACCATCACCCATGATCCGTCGGCCGGCGACCACAACGGCCAGGTGCTCTCCGATGCCGATCTGGCCGTGCTGGCGGTGCCGCCGGCGGACTACCGACGCAACACCGCCCGCGTGCGTGCCGAGTACGGCCATGTCAGCGATGCGGACTTCGGTGCGTGGCGGGCCCGGATGATCGAATCGATGCTGGCGTCGCCCGCGCTGTACCGATGTGAGCCGGCCCGCAGACTGTGGGAAGGCGACGCGCGCGCCAATCTCGCGGCCGAACTCGATGCGCTCAGCGGCTGACGGACTTCAGCACATCGTGCAGTGCCTCGATCGCCGCATTGAATTCGTGGTCGGCTGGAGTGCCGAAGCTCACCACCACTCCGTCCCGGGGTGGCCGGTCGGGTGGGGCGTCGGGGTGTCGGAGTAGGGCCAAACCGGACAGCGCGATGCCGCTGTCAGCCGCACGGCGCATGACTTCGTGTTCGGTGCCGGTGGGCAGCCGGATCAGTGCGTGCAGTCCGGCGGACAGCCCGCTGATCTGAACGTCCAGACCGGCGAGCTTGGTCGTGAGCGCATCGCGGCGCCGCCGGTAGCTGATCCGCATGCGGCGAATGTGCTTGTCGTACTGGCCGGATTGGATGAAGTCGGCCATGGCCAACTGGTCGATGCCGTTGACATAGAACTGCTGCCCACCGGCAGCATCCAGCACTGGGTCGATCAGGTCGTCGGGCAGCGCCATCCAGCCCAGCCTCAGCACCGGTGACAGGCTCTTGCTCGCCGAGCCCAGATAGACCACCCGCTGCGGGTCGAGGCCCTGTATCGAGCCGACCGGTTGGCGGTCGTAGCGGAACTCGCCGTCGTAATCATCTTCCAGCACATAGCCGTTCGTGCGATTGGCCCACTTCAGTACTTGGCTGCGCCGGGCCGGGTGCAGTGGTACTCCGTGCGGGAAATGGTGTGCAGGCGTGAGCAGAACTGCTGCGGCGCTTGAATTTTCCAGATCGTCGATGACGGCGCCGCCATCGTCGATTCCGATCGCGATCGTCTGTGCGCCGCCCGCTGCTATCGCGTTCCGGAACAGATGCAGCCCGTATTCCTCGAGCGCAATAGCCTCGGGCGCAACGAGTTTCGTCAGCAGTTCGATCGCGTGCCGGGTGCCGGCGCAGATGACGATCGATTCGGGGGAGGTGCGCACGCCGCGGGCGCGGGCGAGGTATTCGGCGAGTGCGCTGCGTAGTTCGGTCCGGCCGCGGGCATCGCCGGTGCGTAGCGCTTCGGTGGGTGCATTGGTCAGTGCCCGTCGGGTGGAGGCCAGCCAGGCCTGCCGTGGAAAGGCCGCGACGTTCCCCGAGCCCGGCATCAGGTTGTAGGTGGGGGCACTCGGGCGGCCGCGTGGCTGGGTGGGCAGGGGTTCAGGACGATCTGAGATCACCCAGGTGCCCGCGCCCTGGCGCGATCCCAGCCAGCCTTCGGCGACCAGCTCGGCGTAGGCCTCGGCGACGGTATTGCGTGCCAGTCCGAGGTCGACGGCCAGCGAGCGAGACGGAGGCAGCACGGTGCCCGATGTGAGTCGGCCGGACCGCACTGCGTCGCGCAGGGCATTGATCAGCTGGTCACGGGTGCCGCGCCGGCCGGGCTCGATGGCCTGACGCAGGTCGAGGTGCAGATCCCTGCCTGCTTCGCCGTGTACTAAATTGGCCCATGAAGACACCTGGGAATTGAACCATTTTCGCGGGCTTTTGATGGCTAGCGTGGATGCCATGACCGAAACACTGAATGCACCGACCACCCATCCCAAGCGGATCGACATCTATCAGGCGTCGCCTGAGCTCTACGACGGGATGATGGCCTTCAGCAATGCCGCCGCCAAGGAACTCGACCCCACGATCGGCGAGCTGATCAAGATCCGGGCCTCACAGATCAACCACTGCGCCTTCTGCCTTGACATGCATGTGCACGACGCCCGTCGGCACGGTGAGACCGACCAACGGCTGGCCTTGGTAGCGGCCTGGGAAGAGGCCGGCGAGCTGTTCACCGAACGAGAGCGTGCCGCATTGGCTCTCACCGAGGCGATCACCGATCTGAGTCATGGACCGGTGCCCGACGACATCTACGCACAGGCCGCGGCGGTGTTCACCGAACGGGAGCTCGCCCACGTCGTCGGCATGGCCACGGTCATCAACTCCTGGAACCGGCTCAATGCGGCGACCCGGAAGGCGGTTCCGCGCCGTCGTTGACCCGCCACGCATCGACTGATGGCCGGCCGGCCGCAGCAACCATGGTCCTTCAGGCCATCGCGGTCGGCCACGGCCCAGCGATCTGGATCTGGTTTGCCGAAATTGCGTAGCGGGAGATTTATCGGGATTCATCCGGCGAATGATCACTGCCGGTTTACGCGTCCCTTAACAGTCCATTGCGCTGTTTTCAAATCTGATGGCTAACGGATACGTCGAGGTGGCTCCGATTCACAGGCCAGTGATGTGATGATCACTAACTCATCTAACCTGCGTTGGGCACTGGTGGCAAGTCCCTGACCAGCTACATAACTACTGGTGGGTAGCCGCGGAGCATTACATCTTGCGAAAAAATGACACGCGTTACATGAGCGAAACCTGGGAGTTTTGTCGGAGTTACCCGATACGTTGCTGTGGTTAATATCACAACTATCTATCAGGGGAAGACCATGCAGATCGCTGTTCGTTCCACGCTGTCGGCCGGGGTTGCGTTGATGGGAGCCGGCGTCATCGTCGCCTCTCCAGTTGCACCCCCGATGCCCGACATTCACCTACCGGCAGTCCACGTGAGCGCGGTCCGGCTTGCTGCGCTACCACAGGTGAACCCGATCACGGAGTGGGGCCAGGTCATCGCCGCGGCGTTGCAGAACACCAAAGTCCTCGCCACCGGTGTCCTTGCGGACCCGGCCCCCGTACTCGGGCAGATCGTGAAGAACGAGGTCGCCAGTGCGCTCACTGTGGGTGGATCCGTCAGAGACTTCTTGACTGCCGCCGTCGCGCAGCTCGGACAGACGCCGGATATGGTGCGGCAGGCGCTCGGCCAGCTCGCCGCGGGCCAGATCACCGATGGCTTCATCACCCTGTTTCAGGCCGCGATCTTCCCGATCGTGACGCCGATCCTCAGCACCAATATCCTCCCGGATATCCAGGCCGCCTTCCGTAAGCCGGTGCAGAACATGTTGAACGTCATCGACGTGGCCATCAACTCGCCGAGCGGAGCGGGCTGGGTTCTTGCGGCGGGATTCCCGGCGATTCAGCTGATGAGCGATGTCGTGACCGCTAGCGGCGACAGCCTCCAGCGGGTACTGACCGCGGTGAAGTCGGGCAATCTGGGTGCGGCCCTTGGTGCCATCCTGGCGATCCCGGCGACCATCACCGGCGCAGTGCTCAACGGGTACGCCGACGATGGAGGCGGACTCTTGGGGGTGAATGGTGTTGTGCAGGGGCTGCGGAACGCACTCCACATCATCGCGACCGCAATCACTCCGGCGCCGGCCAAGCCGCCCGCCGCCGCAACCGATATTCCGTCGGCGCGGACCATGATCGCTTTGCCGGCCGGCCCGAAGTCGGCGGCCGTCGCGAAACCGGCAGCTGCCAAAGCCACGGCGAAGCCGGCGGCCACGGCGGATGCCACCGATGCCACTGCGGCCGCCGGCGCCACTGCGGCCACCGATGGCTCCGGCGCCGCGAGTACGCCACTGGCCAAGACGGACCGCCGGGCGCGGGGCGCGAACAAGAAATCGGCGAGTAGCGACGACGGCACGTCGACGGCAGCGACCGGGCAGGGCACCAAGGGGGCTGACGACGGGTCCGCAGTGCCGACTCACAAGACCGCGCCGAGTTCCAAGAAGGATCGCACCACGACAAACAAGGGGGACAACGCTGCCTCGAACTCCGGAAAGACCGGCCGTCACTCGGGCGGTTCCGGCAATGGTGGCGCTGAGTAACCAGTTCGCTCGACCCCGTGGGTCCTGTCGTCCGGCGGGACGAGAGGGCCCACGGCGGTTGCGGACCGCCTGCCCACCGCTCCGTCAAATCTCACATATAGTTCCCAGCTTCGCTCTAGGGTTCTATTTGGTTGCACCTCAGTCAATATCTGCGGTTCGAGTCGTTTGGGGGAACGCGATGAGGCGATACGTCCGCCGGCTGGTGCTGCAGAGAATGGTCGTTGTCGTCATCGGGGCAATGGCGCTGGCCGTCATGTGTGCGAGTACCGATCCACGGCTACTGGCGGGTGCGCACGACTTCAAGGTGCTGCCGACGGCGTCCATCGTCGACTCCCCGGACACGGTGGGGCTGGCTGATTCGAATCTCTTGCGGCTGCAGACACATGCCGACATCGACAAAGAACTCGACATGATGCAGTCGATCGGAATTCAGGACATCCGAGTTGGCCTGTACTGGGCGGAGATTGAGCCGGCCCAAGGCGTTTACAACTGGTCGAATGCCGACTACATCATCGATCAGGCCAACAAGCGCGGTATGGGAGTGCTGGCTACCCTCAACGAGACTCCCGCGTGGGCCGGTCCGGTTGGATCGGGCACACCTTCCACCACCGATTACGCCGCCTACGCGCAAACGGTGGCCGAACGCTACAAGGGCAAGATCTCGGCCATGGAGGTGTGGAACGAGCCCAACGCGAACTTCTTCCTCAACCCGGTCAGTCCGAGCAACTACACCGCGTTGTTGAAGGCCGCCTACGCCGCCATCAAGTCGGTGGACTCGTCGATCACCGTCATCGGTGGGGTCCTGGGATCGGGCCGGACCCTGGGCAACGCCACGATGAATCCGGTGACATTTCTGCAGGGGATGTATGAGGCAGGCGCTCAGGGCTATTTCGATGCGTTGTCCTTCCATCCCTACGACTACACCTTGATGTTCTCCCAGCAGCAGGACCAAGTTGCTTCTCCACTAAGGCAATTGGAGAACATGCGATTGCTGATGGAGGCCTACGGCGATGGCGCCAAGAAGATCTGGGCCAGCGAGTACGGACTGCCCACGGCGACCAGTAGCGACGGCGTCAGCCAGCAACAGCAGGCCGATTACCTAAAGGACTTCCTGAACAGCTGGGGCCAGCAGGCCGGTACCGGGCCGATCTTCGTCTACTCGACCCGGGACCTGAACACCGGTGACGGCCAGGACGCCGATAACTTCGGTATCTGGCAGACGGACTGGACGGCCAAGCCTGCGGTCCAGGTGATCCAGGACTTCATCGCCGCCCACACGGCGGCGCCGACCAACCCGATCATCAATGCGATCAAGACCATCATCGTGGACGGGGTGAAGCTGGTCGGCGCGGTGATCACCGGCGTGGTGAATCTCGTTGTCGGCGTGGTGGATGCCATTGCGGCGGCGGTGGTCTGGGCGGTCAAGACGGTCGCCAAAGTTGTGGTCAATGTGGTCAACGGCATCGGGAACCTCGTCAAGAACGTCGTGAACGCGGTGGTCAGCGGCGTCGAGCACTGTCTCGGAGTCGGTGCGGCTGCGACCGCAACTGCGGCGGCCGCCAAGACCAAGGTGGCCGCCGTATCGGCGGCAAAGCCGGCCGCCGCGGTCAAAAGTGCTGTGGCAGTTCAGAAATCAACCAAGGTCAAGAAGTCCGGTGTTGATGCCTCCGGAGCAAAGCCGGCCGCGGACAGTGCCGAGGGCAAAGGCGCTGCGGATGGTCCCAGTGACACCAAGGCGAAGGATTCCGGGCGGAAGCCTTCAGTAGGTAAGGCCGGAAAGACCGGCAACGGCCGCGGCCAGGCGTCCGGGGTCAGCCCGTCACCCACTGCAACAGATTCCGGTGCAACAGATTCCGGCAAGCCTGCTCATGCAGGTGCGCCCAAGAAGATGAACGACGTGTCGACCGGCCCGCGGCACGTGCGATCGGGAGCTGCCAGCGTCGGTTGACAATGTCACGTCTGGTGACCGCTGCCGGCGTGCACCCAGTGGGCAGCCCCGTCAGCCGAGGTGCGGGGCGTTCTCGTCGGCCCCGTTGAACTTCGGCTCGGTGGAGGGGACGAACTGGTGGGGCACGGTGGTCGTCGTCTCCGGCGTGGTTGACGACTTGGTGGGGGTACTACTGCGGCTGGTAGACGACGGCTTCTCGTTGGGCGGAGAACAGGCCGGTACAGCGGTCAGTACAGCTGCTGCCACTACGGCTGCGCCAGCGAATCGAAGTGTCATTTCGCGGACATTAGTCGATCTCGCGACGACTGGACTACACCCAGTACGGAACCCGGGCCCGGTATTGGCGCATGGCGAGCGCGGCAACGACCCAGCCGACGACGGTCAGCACAATCACCACCGCCCAGTGCCGCAGGTGCTGAGGTTCGCCCAACAGTGGCGCCCGGACGATGTCCACGTAGTGCAGAAGCGGGTTCAGCTCAATGATTTTCGACCAGGTCCCGGCGCCTTGACCGCGCAGCGTCTGGTCGTTCCAGATGATCGGCGTCACGTAGAACAGCAGTTGCACCAGGCTTGCCAACAGCGGGCTGATGTCGCGGTATCGGGTGGACAGAATGCCGAAACACAGTGCGACCCAGACACAATTGGCCACGATCAGCGCCAAGGCGGGGATGACCGACAGGTCGGCCCACGACCACGGTTTGGGGAAGATGATCGCGATGATCACGTAGATGATGATGTTGTGCGCGAACAGCAGCACTTGTCGCCACACCAGTCGGTAGACGTGCACCGACAGTGGGGTCGGAAGTTGTTTGATCAGACCCTCATTGGCGACGAACACGTCGGCGCCTTCCAGGATCGAGGCATTGATCAGATTCCAGATGATCAGCCCCAGGGTCACATACGGCAAGTGGTCGGCCAGTGGCAGATGAAACAGCGTCGAGTACAAGCCACCCAACGCCACGGCCATGGTGCCGGTGGCGATGGTGATCCAGATCGGGCCGAGCACGCTGCGCCGGTAGCGCTGCTTGATGTCCTGCCACCCCAGGTGCAGCCACAGTTCGCGCTTGCCGAACCCGGAAACCAGGTCGGCCCAGGCCCGCGTGAAGGTCTTGGACTGCGCGGCGGCGTCGGTGAACGTCATCGGTGACCTCCGTTTGGTCTGTCGAATTTCTCGGAGCGTCCTAATTGTCTTAGCCGCAACCATTCCCGGAACCCGGCGGGGTCGCGGCGGGAAACCAGGAAGAACCAGCCGAAGCGCACCCACTCCTGCGGGATCAGCCGACGCATCCCGGGCTGGGACTGCAGATAGCCACGGTTGCGGTAGGTGAAGTATCGCTTGGTGTCGTCATCGGGGTACTGGGTGTGCATGCGGCCGCCCAGGATCGGCTTGAACTCGTCTGAGCCTTGGGGGTGCAGATAGACGGCCTCAAGACACGTGCCGAACGGCAGTCCGGAGCGCACCAGCCGACGGTGGATCTCGACCTCGTCGCCGCGCACGAACAGTCGGATATCCGGCACACCAACGGCTTCCAGGGTGGCGGCCCGGAACAGGGCGCCGTTGAACAGTGACGCGATACCGGGCAACAGGTCTGCACCCGCATCGCGATCGACCTGCAGCTCCGAAACGTACCGACGCCACACCAGTCCGCGTCGCAACGGAAAGGCCAGTCGCTGCGGTTCATTCAGGTCGCACACCATCGGGGAGACCGCGGCCAGCCGATGACGGTCGGCGCAGTCCAGCAAGGTGTCCAAGACCGCGGAGTCCGCCGGACGCCCGTCGTCGTCGGCCAACCACACCCATTGGGCACCCAGGCTCAATGCGTGCAGGATGCCCAGAGCGAAACCGCCTGCGCCGCCGAGGTTTCGGGCCGATCCGAGGTAGGTAGTGACAACTGGCTGCGACTCCACGAGCGACCGCACCGCGGGATCATTGTCGTTGTCCACGACGATCACGTGGTCGGGCAGCCGGGTTTGGGTGCAGACCACGGCGAGGGATTTCGCCAACTCCACCGGGCGTCGATGGGTGACGATCACCGCGCACAGCATGCCGGTCACGCTTGCCGCTCGCGCTCGTTCTCTTCCAACACCTCGCGGACGTGATGCGCGGCGTCGTCACCCTCGTAGGCGCGGACCACGTCCTCGATGCCGCCGGTCATTTTGATGGTGCCGTGGTCGACCCACATCGCGGTCTTACACAGCCGGGCCAGGAATTCGTTGGAATGGCTGGCGAACACCAGGATTCCGGAACGTTCGACGAGTGCCTGTAAGCGAGTGCGGGCCTTCTTCAGGAAGTCCGCGTCGACCGCGCCGATGCCCTCGTCCAGGAGCAGGATCTCCGGGTCGATGCTGGTGACCACGCCCATCGCCAACCGCACCCGCATGCCGGTCGAATAGGTACGTAGCGGCATGGACAGGTAGTCGCCGAGCTCGGTGAACTCGGCGATCTCGTCGACCTTGGCCATCATCTGCTTGCGGGTCTGCCCCAGGAACAGCCCGCGAATGACGATGTTCTCGAAGCCGGAGATCTCCGGATCCATGCCGACACCCAGATCGAACACCGGGGCCACCCGGCCGCGCACGGTTGCGCTGCCGCGGGTCGGCTCGTAGATGCCCGACAACAACCGCAGCAGCGTCGATTTACCGGCACCGTTATGGCCGACCAGGCCGACACGGTCGCCCATCGACAGCGACATGGTGATATCCCGAAGTGCTTCGATCACAACGACATTCGAGTCGTTGCGGCTGATGCCGCCGCCGGCCTTGCCCAGGAAGGCCTTCTTCAACGACCGCGACTTGGCGTCGAATATCGGGAACTCCACCCACGCGTTCTGCGTGGAGATGTGCGGTTCTGCCACGGTCTTACAGGTACTGGCCGGTGCCGGGCTGAGTCGGGCCCCGGTGCCCGCCGGGGCCGGCGGACGGCAGCGCACCTTGACGCATCTGTTCGAGCTGGGCGCGGACCGCCATCTGCTGGGCGAACAACGTCGTCTGGATGCCGTGGAACAAGCCCTCCAGCCAACCCACCAGCTGTGCCTGGGCGATCCGGAGTTCGGAGTCCGAAGGCACCGAGTCATCGGTGAACGGTAGGGACAGACGCTCGAGTTCGTCGCGCAGCTCCGGAGCCAGCCCGTCCTCGAGCTCGCGAATGGACGAGCGGTGGATCTCCCGCAGGCGGCTGCGAGAGGCATCATCGAGCGGTGCGGCGCGCACCTCTTCAAGCAGCTGCTTGATCATGGTGCCGATCCGCATCACCTTGGCGGGCTGTTCCACCAGGTCGGTCAGCGACTGGCCGTCGTCCTCGCTCTGGGGCAGGTCGCCACCGATGATCTCGATGTTGTCGTCGTCGTCCGGACTGAGCGTCATGGCTGCACTGTTCCTATCTGCTCGGACTTTGCGCGGACTGGTCACCGCGCCATTCGTAGATGCGGGCCCGGCCGTTGTCGTAGATCTTCGCCCACGACCGAGACTTGTTTAGCGAGACTAGTCCGTCGGGCATGACGAACCCGCGCACGATGGTCGAGCTGGTGATCACGTACTTGATGTGCAGGGCCTCGACGGCCTTGGCGACGCGGGGATCGGTGTCCGCCTTGTCGGCGTAGGCCCAGAAGGTGAAGCGGTTGTAGCCAGGGCCTTGCTGCTGCGGGTAGTCGTAGTGGGTCCACAGTGGGTGCAGCCCGGCGACCGCGTACATCCATGCGGTGCCGTCGGTGTTGGCGTCGCCGATCAGCGTGTCCTTCGCGCCGGGCAGGGTGGCCAGGTAGGCGAGCGCCTCGAGGTTCTTCTGATTGACCATCACCTGGTCGTACTTTTCGCCGATCAGGTAGCGGTGCCTGGGGAAGTAGTGCCAGGCCAGACCTGCGCTACTCAGCATCAGCAGGGCGACGGTGACCGCGGCCCAGAATCGGTCGGTGCGCGGTTGCTGCTGCCGGGCCCACTTCACGATCCAGGCGACCAGGCCGAACAACGCGATCCCGGCGAACGGGGTGATCAGCATGGTGACCACCCCGGTCAGTCGCCGCGGGTCGCTGTAGAACAGGTCGGCGTACTTGCCGATGACGAAGCCGAACGGCCCGCTGAATGGTGCACCCGAATGCACGATCGCCACGATCAGCAGCGTCCAGGTGGCCAGCGGCCACCAGACTCGTCGGACCAACAGGATCAGCCCGCCGGCGCCCCCGAGCGCGATCAGGATGTTCTGGATCGGGTAGTCGTTGAGGTGCCGGGTGTGTTGGACGACGGCGTTGAACAGCACCCGCAACTTGCTCTGGTGGGTGACGAACTCGTGGCCGACGATGATGTCGGCCTGCGCCAGCACGCCGATGAATTGCGGCAGCAGCAACACCAGGGTGGGCAGTCCGACGGCCAGCAAGGCGAGGAAGTCGGGGAACCGGCCGTGCACCGGATGCCACAACGCATCGCACAGCCACCACATGCCGACGAAGGTCACCACCACGATGCCGCCGGTGATGTGCGTCGAGAACACTCCCAGCAGCGCCAGGATCGCCAGCGGAATCCGGTCGCGGTGGCGCAGGCAGGACATGATCAGCACCGTGGTCGGTACGGCCAACCCGTAGGCGACCAGGTTCGGGATGGCGGCAACGTCGAACTCGACATAGGGCACCGAGGTGAAGGAGGCCGACAGCGCGGCGGCGGTCGCGGCGGCTCCGGCCGACCAGCGCGGCGACGTGACCGGGCGGGTCAGGGTCCACGTCAGCACTGCGGCACTCGCCGGGAACAGCCACACCGCGGCGGCCAATGAATTCAGTGTGTAGGAGGTGGTCGCGGCCGCGCCGGTGAGCTGACTGAAGACGGCGGCCAGCGCGTGGAAGGTGGACGGGTAATAGAGCAGGGCGTGGGTCTCGACGTTGCGCAACTCGCCCATGTGGGTCGGCGAGGCCTGCCCGGTCTCCAGGATCCAACGGATGGTGTTGGCGTGCCAGACCGAGTCCCAGGTGCTCGGAATGGATTGCCAATGGGGCATGCCCACCATTGCTGAAATCAAGATCGCCCCGGCCCCGAACAGCACGCCTGCGGCCACGATGAGCGCGGGCTGCCGGGTAATGGATCGGGCTTCGGCGTCGTGGTCGATGAACCGTTTCAGGCCGACTCGGCACAGTGAAATCAAGAGCGCCACCACGGCCAGCGTGGCCAGTGCCGTGAATATATTCCACGGCACGCCGATTGCCCCGAACGGGATGATGACCAGGGCAACTACGCCGTAGGTCAAGGCCGGTGCCACGGCAATCGCGGTGGGCCAGGTTAGCTGCGCAGCACGGGCGATGGTTGCTCCCGGGATCAGCATGATCAACAGGGCAGCAACGACTCCGGACGCCAAGCTCACTGCACTAGTATGGCTGTACGGGCGACCCGCCTTGGCGCGGTGTCGATGCGAGGGGGCGCCCTCCGAACTCTGTTCGGATCGAGGTTCACACACGCTCGAAGGTTGGCTTGGCATGGCATACGACGTCGCCCGGGTGCGGGGCCTGCACCCGTCGCTGGGCGGCGGATGGGTGCATTTCGACGCACAGCGCGGCATGCTGCTGCCCGATTCGGTATCCACCACGGTGTCGACCGCCTTCCGCGGCTCGTTGCCGTCGTCCGAGGGTCCGCATCCGTCGGCGCAACGCAGCGCCGCAATCCTCACCGCCGCGCGTCAGGCCGTCGCCGATCTGGTCGGTGGCGACGCCCGCGGCGTGGTGCTCGGCGCCGACCGCGCGATCTTGTTGAACTCGCTGGCCGAAGCGTCGGCGTCGCGTACCGGCCTCGGCAATGAGGTCGTGGTCACCCGGCTGGACGACGAGGCGAACATCGCACCGTGGCTGCGCGCTGCGAATCTTTATGGCGCCAAGGTGAAGTGGGCTGAGTTCGATATCGAGACCGGGGACCTGCCCAGCTGGCAGTGGGAATCGTTGGTAACCCGGCCGACCCGGCTGGTGGCGATCACCTCGGCGTCTTCGAGGCTGGGCACCGTCACGGACCTGCGTCCGGTGACCAAGCTGGTCCGCGACAACGGCGGCATGGTCGTGGTGGACCATTCGGCAGCCGCGCCGTACCGGCTGATCAACATCGACGACATCGACGCCGACGTGATCGCGCTGAATGCGTCGGCTTGGGGTGGGCCACCGGTGGGTGCGCTGGTGTTCCGCGATCCGGATGCTATCGATACGCTCGGCGCGGTGTCGCTGGACCCGAATGCGCGCGGCGCGGCACGACTGGAACTGGGCACGCATCAGTTCGGCATGCTCGGTGGACTGGTGGCCAGTGTCGAGTACCTGGCCAATCTGGATGAGGCGGCCAGTGGAACGCGCCGCGAAAGACTTTCGCAGTCAATGAATTCGGCGGGGCAGTACCTGAATCGGGTGTTCGATTACCTGGTGGGGTCGCTGCGGTCGCTGCCCTTGGTCATGGTCCTCGGCGCGCCGGAGACGCGGATCCCGGTGTTGAGCTTTGCGGTGCACGACGTGCCGGCCGACCGGGTGGTCAGCCGCCTGGCCGACAACGGGGTGCTCGCGGTGTTGGACACCTCGTCTCGGGTATTCGAGGCGATCGGGGTCAACGACATCGGCGGTGCTGTGACGGTGGGCCTGGCGCACTACACGACGACGGCCGAAGTGGACCAGTTGGTCCGTGCCCTGGCGTCGCTAGGTTGATTGTCGGCTCAGCCGACGTGGGCTGATTGTCGGCTCAGCCGACGTGACTAATCCCGAACGCGCAGAAGCACTTTTCCGGATACCGCACCCGACTGCAACAGCTGGTGGGCTTCGGTGGCCTGTTCGACGGGCAACTCGGCGCCGATGATCGGCTGCACCCGGCCGGCCGCGATCAGCGGCCAAACATGTTGCACGACTTCGGTTATCACCGCACCCTTGCCGGACGGTCCATGTACGGGGCGCGCGCGCAGGGTGGTGCCGATGACCCCGGCGCGCTTGGCCATCAGCTTGGCGATGTTGAGCTCGCCCTTGATGCCGCCCTGCATTCCGATGATCACCAGTCGGCCGTCGGCGGCCAAGGCATCGATGTTGCGGTCCAGGTACGACGCCCCCATGATGTCGAAAATGACGTCTGCGCCACCTTCTTTGGTCATTCGCTCGACGAAGTCCTCGTCGCGGTAGTTGATCAGCAGGTCGGCGCCGAGCTCCCGGCACACTTCGAGTTTGTCGTCCGCCCCGGCTGTGACTGCGACTTTGACTTCGAGGGCCTTCGCAACCTGGATGGCGTGGGTGCCGATGCCGCTGGCACCGCCGTGCTGCAGCAACCACTGGCCGGGCTGAAGGTGCGCGGTCATCATCAGGTTCGACCAGACGGTCGCAGCGACCTCGGGCAGGCCCGCGGCATGGTGCACGCTGACCCCGGCGGGGATCGGCATCACCTGCGGGGCCGGGACGGCGACTCGTTCGGCGTAGCCGCCGCCTGCCACCAGCGCGCAGACCTCGTCGCCCACCTGCCAACCGTCGACGCCCGCGCCGAGCTCGGTGATCTGGCCGGAGACCTCCATGCCGAGGGTCTCGCTGGCGCCCGGCGGCGGGGGATAGAGCCCGGCGGCCTGCAGCAGGTCGGCCCGGTTGAGCCCAGCCGCGACGACGTCGATGATCACCTCGCCCGGTTTGGCGGTGACGTCGGGGACGTCCTTCCATGTCAGCTGACCTGGCGATTCAACGACTATGGCGCGCATGGTCGTAACGCTACACACGAACCCGGCAGGCTCGGGCCCGCATCGAACCCTTAGGCTGGTTCGCGGTGGCGTGGCAGAGCGGCCTAATGCACTCGCCTTGAAAGCGAGAGTCGGCTAAACCCGACCGGGGGTTCAAATCCCTCCGCCACCGCCAGCTCAGAGGGATTTTGGCGTCGAGCCAGGCGCCGGTCACCTCAGAGAAGTGACACTTTTGACCCCACCGGCGTGGAATCAATCCGGCGAGCTTGTTGGTGGTTGAGTCGATCATCCGTGGCCGAAATTTGGTGGCCGGACCCACCGTCGGGCAGCTATCGTGACCGGTGTGAACATCCGAGTCGAGGAGGTCGTCGGCGCTCGCGCCGACATCAGATGACCGCGCCCCGTCGCCGACCCGTTCGGGCCGGCGACGCAGTCATATCCTCACTCACCGGCGCGCACCGCGTGCGCTCCCCTTTTCAGGATGGTTTCACCAATGGACGCCTACACCCGTGACCAGATCATCGGCGCCTTCCGCGGCGCCACCCGCAGCGAGGTCAAGAAGGTCACCTTCGCTGCGAATTTCGATGCCATCGACTTCGGCAAGTTGGATTATTACGGCTGGACCGACCCCAAGATCCCGCGCCGCGCCTACGTGCTGGTCGACCGGCCCGACGGACCGGTTGCGCTGCTGCTCAGCCGGGCCGCGGTCAAACCCCGCGCACGTGCCATGTGCACGTGGTGCAACGATGTCAACCTCTCCGATGAGGCGGTGCTCTACACCGTCCGCCGGGGCGGCGCCGCAGGCCGTAAGGGGGACACCATCGGCACCCTGATCTGCGCGAACTTCGGCTGCTCCCGCAATGTCCGGCAGCTGCCGCCGGCGTATCACAAGGGCACTGACCTTGACGGCATACGCGAACAGCAGGTCGGCAAGCTGCGGCGCAAGGTGCACGGATTCGTCAACGAGGTGCTCTCGACGGAGGACTGAGCCCGGCGACGGTGACGGCAGGGCTCTCCTGCGGGAACGCCGACTCTGGACCCGGTGCACACGGCCGGATGCCGACGCGATACAGATACAAGCGTGAGCTATCTCGGCGACCAGGCAGCACGCTGGCTGCACGGGGTGCTGCCTGGGTGGCACATACCCGCATCACGTTCGGTTGACGAAGGCACCGACGGTGCGAGCCTGGTCGGATTCGTCTTCGTCGCGGCAGTGGTCGGAGCGCTTACCGGGCTGGCCGCGGCCAGCTTCCGAATCCTGTTGATCCACATGGGCGCGTGGCGTGGCGCACTCGCGAGCTGGGCGCACGGTAGCTGGTGGGGGCTGGCTGTCGTCATGGTTGTCTGCGCGGCCGGTACGACAGCCGCAGCCGCCCTGGTCAAGCGCGTCGAGCCGCATGCGGAGGGCAGCGGTATCCCTCGCGTGGAAGCCGTCGTCGAGGGACGTCTACCGCCGGGGCGGTTCCGCATTCTGCCGGTCAAGTACGTCGGAGGCTTACTGTCGATCGGTAGTGGACTGGCGCTCGGGCGAGAAGGTCCCTCAGTGCAGATGGGCGGCTCGATCGCGGTCATCGTGGCTTCAGTGACGCGCCGCTCTCAGGCTGATCTGCGCATCCTCGCCGCCGGGGGTGCCGCCGCAGGGCTGGCGACCGCGTTCAACGCTCCGATCGCCGGTGGCGTCTTCGTTCTCGAAGAACTCGTGAAGCGGTTCGACCCGCGCACGACCATCGCGACACTCACCGCCTCCGCGTCCGGTTTCGCGGCCGCGTACCCGTTCACCGGTTCGGACAGTGAGTTCCAAATGCCGCACCTGCACGACCCCCACATGGCCGGCGCCGGTTGGGTGTTCGTCGTCGGCATCCTCACGGGTGTCCTGGGTGTTCTCTACAACAAAGCGCTGATGTTCGGTCTGCGCTTGGCGGACACCAGCCGCTGGCCGGTCGAGGTACGCGCTGCCGGCATCGGCTCACTTGTCGGCATCCTCGTTTGGTCCGCCCCGGATCTGGCCGGCGGCGGCGACAACCTCACGCAGAACGCCCTCTTCGGGCACGGTTCCATCTGGATGGTCACCGGTGTGTTGGTACTCAGGTTTTTCCTCGGTGTGGTCTCTTATGCCACGTCGACCCCAGGTGGTCTGTTCGCCCCGATGCTCGTTCTCGGCGCTGATATCGGCCTCATCGTCGGACTGGCGGCGTCCTACCTAACTCCGGGTAGTGCACCCGACCCGGCGGCGCTGGCTCTCATCGGAATGGCCGCATTTTTCACGGCCAGCGTTCAAGCTCCCGTCACCGGGCTGATCCTCGCCACCGAGCTCACCGGTACCACCAACCAACTTCCCCCCATGCTCGGGGCCTGCGCCACAGCGCTCCTGGTGGCGGCTGCTCTCCGCGCGCGGCCGATCTATGACCTTCTGACCGACCGCGCCGCAACCCGAAGTTAGTCAGTTCAGCGTCAACCAGGCCAGGCTGCCCAGACCGGCCAGCGCGCAGTAGATCGCGAACGGCGTCAGGGTGCGGGTCTCGAAGTACTTCACCAGGAATCGCACCGCCAGATATGCCGCGATGAATGCCGCAAGACTGCCGGCCAGCACCTGCCCACCGATGCCCTCGCCCGCCGGGCCGAACAGCTCGGGGATCTTGTAGACGCCGGCGGCCAGGATCACCGGGGTCGCCAACAGAAATGAGAACCGGGCTGCGTCCTCATGCGACAGCCCGCGCAGCACACCGGCGACCATGGTGGCGCCGGAGCGGCTGATACCGGGCAGCAGCGCCAGGATCTGTGCCGCGCCGATGCCTATCGCTTCCGCGATGGGCAGGCGGGCCAGTCGCTCGTCGGAATCGGTCAGGCCTTCGGAGTGCTCAGCGGCCGGTACCGCGGAGGCTGAGCGGCGCCGAAGCCGTTCGCCCGCAAAGAGAACCACGCCGTTGATGGTGAGGAATACCGCCGCTGGAATGGGTTTGCCCAGCGTGGTGCGCAGGGCTTTGTCGAGGGCCAGACCGGCGATACCGACCGGGATGGTGGACAGGATCAGCAGCCACGCCAGGCGCTCGGCTGAGGTGGTGATCTTGCGGTTCTTGATCGAGGTGAACAACCCGCCGATGACTGCGACCCAGTCCCGCCAGAAGAACACCAGCAGCGCCAGGGCCGTCGCCACGTGCACGGCGACCAGGAACGCCAGGTATGGCGATTCCTTGCCGGTCATGTCCAGATCCTTGGCCCACTGGCCGCCGACGAGTGCCGGCACCAGGATGGAGTGGCCCAGGCTGGACACCGGGAACAGCTCGGTGACGCCCTGGAATGCGCCGACAATAATTGCTTCAACATAGTTGAGGCTCAAGACAATTCGCCCTTTCGTGGCGGTCGGAAACGGAGGTTACTCGCCCTTGAATTCCGGTGGCCGCTTGGCGAACATCGCGGTGATGCCCTCGCTCAGGTCCTTCGACGCGATGAACGCCGAGTTCCACGCCGCCACGTAGCGCAGGCTTGCCGAAACCTGGTCTGTGCGTTGTTCATCCAGTACGTCCTTGACCCCGCGGACCGTCAGCGGCGGGTTGGCGGCGATCTCGCGCGCAGTTTCGTGCGCGGCGGCCAACGCGGCCTCGGCGTCGTCGAACACGTCGTTCACCAGACCGATCTTCTCGGCCCGTGCGGCGTCGATGTCCTTGCCGGTCAACGCCAGTTCACGCAGATGCCCGTCGTTCAGGATCAATGGCAGCCGGGCCAGTGAACCCACGTCGGCCACGATGGCCAGCTTGACTTCGCGTACCGAGAACTTGGCGTCGGCGCTGGCATACCGGATGTCGACCGCGGAGATCAGGTCGACGCCGCCGCCGATGCACCAGCCGGCGACCGCGGCGATCGTCGGGGTCCGGCAGTCGGCGACCGTGGTGATCGACTGCTGCATGGCGCGCAGCTTGGTGTGGAAGTCGGACCGTTCCTTGGCCAGCGCGCCCTCGGCCAGCATCGGCGTCAGCGTGCCGCCCATTGCGGCCAGGTCCAGGCCGTAGCTGAAGTTCTTGCCCGAGCCGGTCAATACGATCGCGCGGACGTTCGGGTCGGCGTCCAATGCCTCGAAGGCCACCGGTAGCTCGGCCCAGAAGGCCGGTCCCATGGCGTTGCCCTTGCCGGGGCCGGTCAGTGTCACCTGGGCGACGTGGCCGTCGACCTCAACGGTGAGAGATTCGTAGGTAGCACCCATGAACCGGAAGGCTAGCGGGTCCGGCTGGGGCGGGCCTAGCGACTCTTGATCCACCCGCGTGCGAAGTCCAGGAACGGGTCGTTTTCGGCCGGCACCGTGACCGTGACGCGCACCCCGTCCTGACCGTAGGGGCGCACCAGCAGCTTGTGGTCGGCGGCCGCGTCGACGAAATCATCGGTACCGTCCGGGCCCAGCGGCAGCCAGACGAAGTTGGCCTGCGAGTCGGGGAGTTCAAAGCCGGCGTCGCGCAGGGCGTTCGACACCCGGGTGCGTTCGGCGGTGACGGCGTCGGTGCGCGCCAGCAGTTCGTCGGCGGCATCCAGACAGGCGATCGCCGCGGCCTGGCTGACGCTGGTCGCGGTGAACGGGACGTACACCTTGCCGAGTGCGGTGACAATGTCCTCGTGTGCGACCGCGTAGCCGATGCGCAGACCAGCCAGCCCGTACGCCTTCGAAAATGTGCGGAGGACAACCACATTGGGGTGTTGACGGACCAGTGCCAGGCTGTCGGGCAGTAGCCCGTCGCGGATGTACTCCACGTATGCCTCGTCCAGCACCACCATGATGTGCGGCGGCACCCTGGCCACGAACTCGGCCAGCTCGACGGGGTCGACCACCGTCGAGGTCGGATTGTTCGGGTTGCACACGAAGATCAGCCGGGTGCGATCGGTGATCGCGGCCACCATGGCAGCCAGATCGTGGGTGTGGTCCTTGAGCGGGACCGGCACCGGTGTCGCGCCGGCAGTGCGGACCTGCAGCGGGTAGATCTCGAAGCTGCGCCAGCCGAAGAGCACCTCGTCGCCGACCGAGGAGGTGATCTGGATGAGCTGCTGGCACAGACTCACCGATCCGCAGCCCACCGCGATCTGCTCTGGGGTGAAGCCGACGTATTCCGCCAGTCGCTCGCGTAGGGCGCGGTAGCCGTTGTCCGGGTAGCGGTTGATGGTGTCGGTGGCCCTGGCTATGGCTTCGCGCACGCTGGGCAACGGACCGTCCACGGTCTCGTTGCTGGCGATCTTGATGGCACCCACGACGGTGCGGCCGGGGGTGTAGGCGGGCAGATCGGCCATTTCGGGGCGCAGACGGACGGTCACCCGGGACAGTCTAGGTGGCCGGCAGATGGCCCTCTGGCGTCGCGCTTTGCCTTCGGCGGCCTTCACTGTGTACCGTATGCCCTCGGCGGTTCCGGGGTTGGATGGTCCGGTACCCTCGGATCGTTCAGGAGGCGTGCCAGAGCGGCCGAATGGGACTCACTGCTAATGAGTTGTCCCCCTTAAAGGGGACCGGAGGTTCAAATCCTCTCGCCTCCGCTACACAACTTAATAATCATGCGCCCGTAGCTCAATGGATAGAGCACCTGACTACGGATCAGGAGGTTAGGGGTTCGAGTCCCTTCGGGCGCACAAGATGAAGCGGGGCCAGCGTAATGCCGGCCCCGCTTTCGTTGTCTTGGCGTTCACCCCGGGCTCGCCCCGTCGTTGTCGGTGGGGTAGCGCACGAGCCTCGCGGCCACCTGCGCGTAGATCTCGCCGAGTTTGTGCGGGTCGCGATGGGTGCGTGAAGGGAACCACCGACACACGTCGACGCACAGCGAGGAGATCGCCATGACGACGTCGTCGAGGTTGTCGACGTGGAATTCACCTGTCGCCATGCCGCTTTCGACGATGTCGGCGATGACGTCGGTCACTTGGTGCCGCAGTGGGGCAATGGTCCGGTAGTGGGCCGGGGTCAGGCCGTGTAGCTCGTATTGGACGACTCGGGCTTGTTTGGAGTTCTCGGCGTGCCAGGTGGCGAAGGCCGCCACGACGGTATGGAACCGATCCGGGCACGACGCAGACGGGTCGTCGGTCGCGCGCAGCGTGGCCAGCAGGCTGCCGTGTCCTTCCAGGGCGATGGCGTAGAGCAGCTCTTCTTTGGAGCGGTAGTGCGGATACATCGCCGTCGCGCTCATGTTCAGGCGATTGGCGATCTGCCGCGTCGATGAGCCGCCGTAGCCGGACTCGGCGAAGGCCTCGATCGCCGCCCGCCGGATTCGTTCGGCCGCGGCCGAATCGGTAGTCCGGTCAGCTCCCATGTCAACGGGATCGTACACGCGGGTTGACACGGCGCAGGTCTATAAGCGATATTAGCAATCGCTAATAATATTAGCGATTGCTAATGTTCGTCGACCGGAAGGACGGGCCCCGAAGTGGCTGATTTCATGTCTCGTCGTGATGTGGACTTCTTGCTGTACGAGTGGCTCGATGTCGTCGAGCTCACCAAGCACGAGCACTTCGCGGAGCATTCGCGCGACACCTTCGACGCGGTGCTGGACCTCAGTTCCGACATCGCGACCAAGCGCTTCGCCCCGCACAACAAGAAGTCCGACCAGAACGAGCCGTACGTCGACGAGAGCGGCCGGGTGGTGCTCATCGACGAGATCAAGCAAGCGCTGGACGACTTCAACGAGGCCGGGCTGATGGCCGGCTCGTTCGATGAGCGCGTCGGAGGCATGCAGCTGCCCACCGTGGTGTCGCAGGCCTCGAATGCGTTCTTCCGGGCGGCCAATCCCGCCACCTTCTCCTACGCGTTCCTCACCGTCGGCAACGCCAATCTGCTGGCCGAATACGGCACCGAGGAACAGATCGACACCTGGGTTCGTCCCATGCTCGAAGGCCGGTACTTCGGCACCATGTGCTTGTCGGAGCCGGCCGCCGGCTCGTCGCTGACCGACATCAGCACCAAGGCGTCGAAGGCGGCCGACGGCACCTACCGGATCACCGGCACCAAGATGTGGATCACCGGCGGCGACCACGAACTGTCGGAGAACATCGTCCACTTGGTCCTGGCCAAGGTCCCCGGTGGCGGACCCGGCGTCAAGGGCATCTCGCTGTTCATCGTGCCGAAGTTCCTGGTTGACGGCACCCGCAACGATGTCGCGTTGGTCAGCCTCAATCACAAGATGGGCAACCACGGCACCACCAACGCCCTGCTGAACTTCGGCGACGGCACCCACGAGCCCACCGACGAGCCGGGTGCGGTCGGTTACCTGGTGGGGGAGGAACACCACGGGCTGGCCTACATGTTCCACATGATGAACGAAGCCCGCGTCGCCGTCGGGTTCCTGGCGATGGGGATCGGCTACGCCGGTTACCTGGCGTCGGTGGAATACGCCAAAGTCCGTACCCAAGGTCGCCCTGCCGGCGAGAAGGACCCGTCGCGCTCGCAGGTCGCGATCATCGAACACGCCGACGTCAAGCGCATGCTGTTGGCTCAAAAGTCTTATGTCGAAGGCGCATTGGCGCTCGGCCTGTACTGCGCGCGATTGGTCGATGAGGCCCGGATCAACACCGGACCCGACCGTGACGAGGCGCAGCTGATGCTGGAGGTCCTCACCCCGATCGCCAAGAGCTGGCCGTCGCAGTGGTGCCTGGAAGCCAACAATCTCGCGATCCAGATCCACGGTGGCTACGGGTATACCAAGGAATTCGACGTCGAGCAGCACTACCGCGACAATCGACTCAATGCCATCCACGAAGGCACGCATGGCATCCACGGGCTCGACCTGCTCGGGCGCAAGGTGGTCATGCAGGGCGGCGCCGGTTTGAAGCTGCTGCAACAGCGGATCAGCGAAACCGTCGAGACGGCAATGCGATCCGAGGACACTGCGGGCTACGCGCGCGACCTGCAGAGCCAGATCGAGCGGCTGGTCGAGATCACCTCGACGCTGTGGGCAGCCGACGATGTCGCCACCACGTTGGCGAACTCGACCGCCTACCTGGAGGCTGCCGGCCATATCGTCGTCGCCTGGATCTGGCTGGAGCAGCTGATCGCCGTCGGCGGTAACACCGGAAGCTTCTACGACGGCAAACGTGCTGCCGCCCAGTACTTCTACCGCTACGAACTACCCAAGGCGACAACCCAGATGGACCTGCTGGCCAGCCTGGATCGCACCACTGTCGACGCGCACCCCGACTGGTTCTAGGCGAGGCCGGTCAGCTTTCGCCGGCGTGCGTGCATGCACCACGCTCAAGGTCGTGGCTCGACAGCGACAGGTCGGTGGCGGCCGTTCGCAGCTGTCGACGAAATAGGTGACTCAGGCCGAGTCGCTGCAGCCACGGCACCACGCACAACGTGACGTTGCGGCGCAGTAGCTGTCCGCTGGTGCGGGAGATGACAGTTGAGTCGGAGCGCAGCGCCAGGTTCTGGTTTGTTTCCACATACGCCCGTAGCCGGGCTTCGTAAGCCTCGAACGCGGGTTCTGGACGGTCCTGTCGGGCCAGTTCACTGGCAAGCACGTAGGCGCCGGCGATCGCGATACTGGTGCCCTGACCGGACAGGAACGCCGGTGCGTAGGCGGCGTCACCGACCAGTGCGACTCGGCCGGTGCACCAGCGGTCCATGTGGACCTGGCTGACGGTGTCGAAGTAGAGGTCGTCGGAAGAAGGCAGGGTATCGATGAGTTCCTTTGTCCGCCAGCGGTCTTCGGCGAAGTTTTCGCGCAAGGTGTGCAGGATCGTTTCGGTGTCGTAGCGGTCGATCGTGCCTGGGTCGGGATGTATGAAGGACAGGAACACCCGTGCGGCAGAGCCGTCGTTGGGGCGCTCGACCATGACGGTGCGCCCGGGATGTGAGTACAATGCACCGCTTCCCGCAGGAAACATGTCGAGCGGCACGTCCCAGATCGCCGCGTAGGGTCCGAGGTGGCGGATGAACGGTGATTCGGCGCCGAAGGCCAAGCCGCGGACGTTGGAGTGAATGCCGTCCGCGCCGATGACGACGTCGAACAGTTGAGGCGCGCTGCGATTGAAGGTGACCTCTACGCCGGAGTCGGTTTGAGTCAACGCGGTGATCGAGTCGCCGAAGATGTAGGTGGCTCGATCGCTGCTGGCCCGGTACAGGATTTCGCTGAGCGCGCCGCGGGTGATTTCGATGTCGCCGAACGACTCGTTGTTGAGCAGGGCGCCGAAGTCCAACGTCGTCAGCCGACGTCCGGAGGGCGATAGCAGGGCAACTGGCACATGCCGATAGTGCTGCGCCGCGATCTGCTCGTGCAGACCCATCCGGCGGACGATGTCGACCGCGGTGCCGCGGATGTCGATCGGATATCCGCTGGTGCGTAAGCGTTCGGCGCGCTCTACCACCGTGACGTCCCAGCCGGCCTCGGATAGCCAGAAGGCGAGTGTCGGTCCGGCGATGCTGGCACCGGAAATCAGGGCGCTGCGTCTGGTCATGACAGCCATTCCTTCAATTAGCTACACACTTGTTGCTTATATTGCCGACCGTAACAGTGGTCGATAAGCTACGCAAGTGTCTTCTAATGGTTCGACCGCAACGCGGCGCCGCGGTGCCGCGTTGGAGTTCGCCATCTTGGATGCGGGTTGGGATCAGCTCATCGAGGCGGGCTATGAGCGCTTCACCATCGAGTCGGTGGCCGAGCGGTCGTGCTCGGCGCGGTCGGTGCTGTACCGCCGTTGGCCGTCGAGACTGGAGTTGCTGGAGGCGGTGATCCGCCGCCGCGGCGAGGGGGACCAGATCTCAACGCCCGACACCGGGACCTTGCGTGGCGACGTGCTGGCGATCCTCACCGAGTTCAACGACCGACGATCCCGTGTCGTCGGCTTGATCGTCGCGGGCCTGGGCATGTACTTCGATGAGACCGGAGTGTCACCCGCTGAGCTCCGCAGCTGGTTTGTTCCAGAAGGGCCGAGCCTGCTGCAGACCGCCGTCGAACGCGCCGTCGCACGGGGCGAGCTCGTGGCGGTGCCCCCGCGCCGCGTCGTCACGCTGCCGATCGACCTACTGCGTCATGATCTTTTCATGACGATGACGGCGGTAGCGCCGGAAACGATCGTCGAGTTCGTCGATGACGTATTTCTGCCGCTGGCAACGAATTTCGGAAAGGCTCCAGGACGGGACTGATCAGCGAGTCGCGACGCTTCAGAGCTGGACTCAGATGATCGCTGCAAACCGCCTGTGAATCGCCGACGCGGTATGGCTGGCGCCCTATTGCGGGGTGATACTACGACTGGGTCCTCGTCTACTGAGCTGTCGTTCTCCGGATGTAGGTGACGTCATGGTTGACACTGTCATTCAGTACATCTTGAAGCGGCTCAACAAAATTGGTGTCGACGACATTTTCGGTGTGGCCGGGGACTACGCATTTCCGGTGAACGACGCCATCGTCGAGTTCCCGACGATCAACTGGGTCGGATGTTGCAATGAGCTCAACGCCGCCTACGCCGCTGACGGGTACGCCCGCGTCCGCGGACTGGCTGCGCTGTGCACCACCTACGGGGTCGGCGAATTGGCTGCGCTGAGCGGGATCGCCGGTTCCTACGCCGAACATCTTGCGGTCGTCCATCTGGTGGGCGCGCCCAATCTGCCGACGCAGGAGGGCCGGGCGCTGGTGCACCACACGCTCGGCAACGGTGAATTCGATCTGTTCCACCGGATGGCTGAACCGGTCGTGTGCGCGAGCGCGACCATGACCCCGCAGAACGTGGCCGCGGAGACCGAGCGGCTCATTGCTGCGGCGCTTTACCACCGCCGCCCGGTGTACATGGCGATCCCGAGCGACGTTGCAGGCATGCCGGTACTGGCGGCGGCGTCGGCCGCGACCGCGCCGACGAGTGATCCCGCGTCGCTGACGGCGGCCACCGACGCGGTCCTGGCGGCGCTGGCCGGATCCGGTCGGGCGTGCGTCTTACCCGGGGTGCTGCTGAGAAGGCTGGGCCTGCAGGGGGTTGCGACCGCGTTCATCGAGAACTCTGGCCTACCGTTCGCGACGATGTTCGCGGACAAATCGGTGCTCGGGGAGGACCACCCCAACTACATCGGCATGTACACCGGGCGCCTGATGGGCGAATCGGTACGCGAGTACGTCGAATCCGCTGACCCGGTGCTGATGCTCGGGGCCATGCTGACCGACGGCAACACCGCCGGACACACCGTACGGCTGGATCCCAGCAAGACGATCACCATCGATCACCACCGAACGATGGTCGGCGCCACGGTGTACCGCAATGTCGAGATGTCCGACCTGCTCACCCAACTGGCTGGGCGCGTCGCCAAAGGTGCTGAGCTGCCGGCAATTACGCTCGATCGGCTCGGGCCGATCGTCGGCGCTGCCGACGAGCCGATCACTGCCGACGCGCTCTACCCGCGCTGGGCCAACTTCTTCCGGCCCGACGATGTGATCATCACCGACACCGGAACTTCATCGTTGGGTTTGGCTTTTGCACGGTTGCCCAAAGGCGCGCAGTTTCACAACCAAACCCTGTGGGCGTCGATCGGTTGGGCCACGCCGGCCGCATTCGGCGCTGCGGTCGGTGCCCCGGATCGTCGACTGATCCTGATCACCGGCGAGGGTTCTCACCAGATGACCGCACAAGAGCTCGGTCAGTTCGGTAGACGGGGGCTACGCCCGATTGTGTTCGTGCTCAACAACTCCGGCTACCTCAGCGAGCGCATGTTGTGCAAGGACATGTCATTGTCGTACAACGACATTGCATCGTGGAACTACGCCGAGCTGCCCCACGCCATGGGTTGTCAGGGGTGGTTTACCGCCCGGGTGAGCACCTGCGACGAGCTCGACGATGCGCTCAAGGCTGCCGAGCAGGCCGATGGCGCGGCCTACGTGGAAGTCGTCACCGGTGCTTCCGAGGCGCCTCCGATGTACAAGATGCTGCACGAGAACATCGAATCGTTCTACAACGTCAAGTAGGACAACAGCTTCTACGTCATCACACCCGGCTTGTACGGCTGCAGCGGCCGCTGCCGGACGAACGTCGGCCACCAGAACCACGGGCCGAGCAGTCGCACCAGGCACGGCACGATGAACGACCGCACCACCAAGGTGTCGAGCAACAGACCGATGCAGACCGTCGAACCCATCTGACCGATGGTGCGCAGATCGCTGGAGAGCATGGCCAGCATGGTGAACGCGAATACCAAGCCGGCCGAGGTCACCACGCCACCGGTGCTGCCGAGCGCCCGGATCAGGCCGGTGTTCAGGCCGGCGCCCACTTCCTCTTTCAGCCGAGCGACCAGCAGCAGGTTGTAGTCCGAACCGACGGCCACCAGCACGATGAAGGTCAGCGGCAGGATCAGCCAGTGCAGGTGCAGGCCGATCAGGTGCTGCCAGATGAGCACCGATAGCCCGAAGGCGCCGGCGTAGGAGAACGCCACCGTGCCCGGAATGACCAAGGCGGCCACCAGAGATCGGGTGATGATCATCATGATCAGGAAGATCAGCACGAATGCCGCGATGGCCGCGATCAGCAGATCGTTCTTGGCGTAGGTCTGGATGTCCAGGTTGTTGGACCCGGACCCACCGATGTAGATCTTGGAGCCGGCCAGCGAGGTCTCTTTGAGGGAGATCTTGATCGCATCGGGGAACGCCTTGACGTGCTCGATACCCTCAGGCCCCATCGCGTTGCCCTCGTGGGTGACGATGAACCGGGCGGCATGACCGTCGGGCGACATCATCAGTGCCATACCGGTTTTGATGTCTTCGTTGTCGAAGGCCTCGCGCGGGATGTAGAAGAAGTCGTCACTGCGGGACGCGTCGAAGTCGTTGCCGACGTTGATCATGTCGTCGAAGGTCTGGTCGGTGTTCTGGTTCTGAATGTCGGTGGGGCCGTAGTTGTTGACGATCAGGGCCAGCAGGGCCTGATTGTCGGCCACGGTCTGGCGCAGCAGCGACACCATCTGCGGCATGAGGCTGTCGATCACCTGGAATGAGCCGACCGCGTTCTTGATATCTGCGGCCAAGTCGTCGACCTTGTCGAGCAGGTCGAACAGGGACCGGAACGACCAGCACACCGGGATGTCGTAGCAGTGCGGTTCCCAGTAGAAGTACGCCCGGATCGGCCGCATGAAGTCGTCGAGGGCGGAGACCTCGTCGTCCATCTGCTCGGTGACGGCCTGCATGTCTTCCAAAGTCAGCACTGTGGAGTGCAGTTCGTCGGCCAGCTTCTGCGTCAGATCGGCCGTCTTCTTCAGCACCTCGATGCTGTGCGCGGTGATCTTGGCCTGTTTCGCGGTGTTCTCGTTGTTGTGCTGGCTGAACGGCAGCTGCTGCCCGTTACCGCTGCCTTGGGTGGTGAAAAGGTAAGGGATAGAGGCATGTTCGAGCGCCCGGCCCATAGGGCGGGTGATGCTCTGCACCATCGCCACCCCGGGCAGGCGGATCAGTGCCTTGGCCACCCGGTCCAGTGAGATGAAGTCCGCCGAGTTACGCATGTCGTGGTCGGACTGGACCATCAGCATCTCACTGAACAGCTTGCTCTTCGGGAAGTGCCGGTCGGCGGCCTGAAATCCCAGGTTGGCAGGGGCATCCGGCGGCTGGTAGGTGCGGTCGTCGTAGCTGACCTGGTAGGTCGGTACGAACACTGCCCCGGCCGAGACGATCGCCACGCTGGCCACCAGGATCGGCACCGGCCAGCGCACCACGGCGGTGCCGATGCGGCGGTACACCTTGGCCTTGACTTTTTGCTTCGGGTCGAACAGGCCGAACAAGCTGCCGACGCTCAGTAGCGCTGGGCCGATCGTCAGCGCACCCGCGATGGTCAGCAGCATGCTGGTCGCCACCGCGGGGCCCATGGTGTGGAAGTAGTTCAACCGGGCGAAGGTCAGGCAGGCGCACGCGCCGGCGATGGTCAGACCGGAGCCGATGATGACGTGCGAAACACCTTTGTATGCCGTGTAATACGCGTCTTCGCGACTCTCGCCGGCCAGTCGGGCTTCGTGATATCGGCCGATCAGGAATATCCCGTAGTCGGTACCCGCACCCAGGGTCAGTGAGATGACCATGTTGGCCGCGAAGGACGACAGCGGGATCACCCCGTAGTGCCCGAGGGCGGCGATGACGCCCTTGGCGGACAGCATCAGCAGGATCACGCCGAAGAACGGCACCAGCATGGTGACGACCGAGCGGTACACCATCAACAACATGAAGATGATCAGGAACATCGTCGCGATGGTGATGTTGTTCAGGCTCGAGTTCGCGACCAAGAGGGTGTCGGCGGCGAGCGGGGCCGCACCGCTGACGTAAACCTTCAGTCCGGCAGGCGGATTGGAGGTATCGACGATATGTCTGACGGCATTGACCGAATCGTTGGCCTGCATCTGGCCGATGTCGCCGGCCAGTCGCAGCAGCACGTAGGAGGCTTTGCCGTCCAAGCTCTGCGCGCCGGCCGCGGTGATCGGCTTGCCCCAGGTGTCCATCACGTACTGAACGTGGCTGGTGTCGGCCTTGAGGGTGCGTACCAGGCCGTTGTAGTACTCGCGATCTTGCTCGGATAGGCCGCGGTCGGCCTCCAGCACCAGCATGGTCAGGCTGGTCGAGGTGGACTCGTGGAACACGTGACCGATCGTCAGCATCGCCACCTGGGACGGCGCATAGGTCGGGACCATCGGACCGGCGAGTTCCTCGGAGACGTCCTCGATCTTCGGCACAAAGGTATTTGTGGTCACCGCGAGCAGTGCCCAGAAGACGATGATCGGGATGGCCAGGAGGCGAACGGTTCTGGCGAAGAATGGGCGTTTCACCGTCGCGTGGTGCGTGCTGATGGGGGCTGTGCTGTGTTCGCTCATGCGGACTTCACCCGGCAGGTGACGTCGGCATCGCCGTGGTCGTCCGACTGTTCGTCGCGGACAACATCATTCACCTTCATCCGGCACCCGACGCTACCCCCGTGCACCTGTACCGAGATGCTGCCGGAAACCACTGTGAGCGTGGTGGTCTCGGTGTGCGACCAGGGCAGCTCGGTCAGATCGACCTTGTGCGGGTGGCCGCTGATATCCACGTAGGACAGCATGCCGCCCGTACCGACGCTGCCGAAGACTTCGTAGGTGAGGGTCTTGGGGGTGAATTCCGGTGGCGCTTGTGGCTGATTGACGGTCAGTACCGGTCCCGGTTCGGAGAACTCATGGACCTTCACCATGCACAGCACACCGACGCCGATCGCCATCAAAGCGACCAAGGGCATCCATGCCCGCGCGAGGAATCGTCTGCCGGTAGAGCGCTGGCTCACTCGACCACCTTTCGACATGAGGGTCGGGTATATCAACTAGGTTGATATGAGTCGGCGTAAACACTATCAGCCAATCGACGCTGCTGTGCTCGCAGATATTCCTGCGTACCGAACGACATGGTGAGAGCGTTCAGCTAACTCGCAGAATTCACCAAGGTGACTTGGGACAGACGCTTCTTGAGTTTGATCACCCGGAAGATCTGGGCGGTCACATTGATGGACGAGAACATGGCGATGATGCCGAGGAAGGTGCGCTCCGACGGGGTTGCGCCGTGCAGCTGCTCCAGGCTGCCGAGCACGTAGAAACAACCCAGCGAGAAGATTCCCAGCGGAATTGCAAAGGTCACCAATGTCCGTTGGTTGTCGACCACCTGGGTGGCGTACTCGAGTTCCTCGCGGGTCATCGGCTGGCGCTTGCGGACCTTGGTGAGCACGGTCTGCTTGGCCCGGACATCTTCTGCCATGGGCAGCTGCGGTTGCTTCCGGAGTCGCTGGATATAGAAGAACATGATTGTCGCGGCTACCAGGAGTGACACCAGCGCGAGATCGGCCAGCTTGCCGAACAGGTGCCAGTCGGTGCCGAGAAAATTCCACCCCATGTGACGTTCCTTCGTGCAGTCGTGCGCCTCCGAGCCGTCTTAAGACGGTACTTCAGCTAACTGCGTTTGGGTTATCTGTGTCAATCCAGTTGATACAGGGTGGTGGGGTTGAATGGCGGGGTGCGGCTGCTGTTGATCTCCGATACCCATGTGCCGAAGCGGGCGCGTGATCTACCTGCACGGGTGTGGGACGAGGTGGCGCGCGCCGACGTGGTGGTGCATGCGGGGGACTGGGTCGAGATGGGGCTGCTCGATGAACTGGGACGGCGGGCTGTGAGATTGGTGGCCTGTTGGGGCAACAACGACGGCCCGGAACTACGTGCCCGGCTGCCCGAACGAGCGGATGTGACGTTGGAAGGCGTGCGGTTCACCGTCACCCATGAGACCGGTGCGGCCACGGGGCGCGATGCCCGGATGGCACGCCAGTACCCGGACACCGACGTTCTGGTGTTCGGGCACAGTCACATTCCGTGGGACAGCACCGCCGAAAGCGGCCTGCGGCTGCTCAATCCGGGTTCTCCGACCGACCGCCGGCGTCAGCCCTACTGCACCTACCTGACTGCGACGGTCAACGGCGGGAAACTCACTGACGTTGTGCTGCACCAATTGTGAGGGCTCAACTGAAACGTTTGCCGACGTAGACGCCTTCGGGGCGGAAGCGCAGCATGGGCTCGTCGTACTCCTCGAGTGCGTGCGCGACCCAACCGGCGATGCGGGCGATGCCGAAGATCGCTTCCGGTGCATCGGAAGGCATTCGGAACTGCAACGCCATCGTGGCCAGCGCCATATCGGAGTTGATGAATCTGGCCTTGGTGCCGACGATCGTCTCCGAGATGATGTCGACGGCAGCCCGAACGCGGTCGCCTCCACCGGCGGCGTTCAGCAGCCCCAGTAGTGCCACGGCGCGCGGGTCGTGATCGCGGTAGACCCGGTGCCCAGCGCCCGGAATGCGTTCGCCGGCACGCAGGCTCTCGGCCACTGCGCGTTCTGGATCATCCAGGGCGCCTTGAAGATAACGGTAGGCGGCGGTGGCGGCACCGCCATGCAATGGACCATCGAGGGCGGCCAGTCCTGCTGCGATCACCGAGTAGATGCCGGCGCGTGCGCTGGCGGCAACCCGGGCCGCGACGGTGCTGGCTGCCAGGTCGTGATCGGCGAGCAGGACCAGCGCGGCGTTGAGTGCAGCCACCCGGCGAGGTGTGGGTGCCATCGGAGAGAGTTTGGTCCACAGCTGCTTTGCATAAGAGTCCGCAGGATTCGGCTCCGGTGAAAAGGATTTCGCGGCGGGTGGCAGGGCGGTGACTACCGCTTGCAGGATCTGCATCGCTTTCACCGCGACCACCGGTCCCTCTCGTTGGTAGCGCAACCGGTCGGCCGCACCCGCCAGATCCACTGCGATTCGCACCGAGTCCAGCCGGGTGGCATTGGCAGGCAATACAAGACCCAGTTGCGCGGCGGCTTCGGCCCCGAACGGCGAGGGTTGTCGCGGGACGTCGTGATCCCACAACAATCGCGCCACATCCAGAAAGTCGGTGGTGACAAGTTCTTCGGCTCGGTGTCCGCGGTAGAGCAGTTCGTCGCCGGACAGTGAGGTGATGTGGGTCCGGATGCGTTCCACCACACCAGCAGGCGGGCGGGGGCGCACCCCGTCGCGGATGAGCGACTCCACTTCATCGACCGCGAACAAGCTGCCACGCACGCCGGTGATCCGTACGCTGCTCAACCGACCGCGACTGACATACGCGTACACCGACTCGGGCTTGACCCCGAGCACCTTGGCGACCTGTGCCGTGGTCAGGTAGTCGTGGCCGTCGTGTTCGATCGCTGCCGGCCACCGTCGGGTGTGCCGCCCTCGAGTCATGGCCGGACCTCCCTCATATTGATGGAATCAACATTGACTCTGATCAATGTTAAGTCGAATGTGGTTGTACTGCTTGAAAACAGGAGGTCCGCTACATGCCCGACGTGCTCATCGAAGCTGCCCCAGGACTGGCCAACATAGTGGCTGCCGACACCGCGATCGGTGATGTCAGGGGAGAGGAAGGCTTCTACCACTACGGTCCCTACTCGGCCGTCGAGCTGGCCACCAGCCGCAGTTTCGAAGAAGTGTGGTTCCTTTTCCTGTACGGCCGGCTGCCATCAGAGGGGGAGTCGGCCGAGTTCACTGCGTACACCGCGACGTTGCGCAGCCTGCCCACGGAGGTCACCGCGATGCTGCGGATGGTCGCGCTGGCCGGCACCCATGAGCACCCGCTGGCCGGATTGCGCACGGTGCTGTCAGCGGTGGCCGCGACCACCGACCTGCAGCCGACGTGGGATATCGACGAAGACACCCGGCGCCGTGACGCGCTGCGGCTGGCGGCCATGACGCCGACGATCTTGGCTGCGCTGCACCGTATCCGGCAGGGTCTGGATCCGGTCGAGCCGGATCCCGCGCTGCCGGCCGCGGCCAACTGGCTGTATCTGTTGACCGGCCGGCGACCTGATGCCCAGCACGCCAGGGCCATCGAGCAGTACCTGATCAGCACCATCGACCACGGATTCAATGCGTCGACGTTCACCGCGCGGGTGGTCGCGTCGACCGGAGCCGATGTGGCGTCGGCGATTTGCGCCGCGCTGGGCTCCTTCTCGGGGCCGTTGCACGGCGGTGCGCCCGATCGAGCCCTGGATGCGTTGGATGCCATCGGCGATCCGGCGAATGCAACGGCGTGGGCGCGGGCTGCGCTCGACCGTGGTGATCGAATCATGGGATTCGGCCACGCGGTGTACCGGACCGCCGATCCGCGGGCCGAGTTGTTGAAGTCGATCGCGCTCGGGCTTGGTGGTGAGCTGGTCGATCGCGCGGTCCGGGTCGAGGACGACGTGACCGCGGTGCTGGCCGAGTGGCGGCACGATCGCGAACTGCGTGCCAACGTCGAGTTCTATGCCGGCGTGGTGATGGAACTGTGCGGCGTGCCGCGCACCATGTTCACCCCGACGTTCGCGGTGAGCCGGGTCGTCGGCTGGTCCGCACACATCCTCGAGCAGGCCCGCGCTCGAAAGATCATCCGCCCACGGGCGCGATACATCGGTCCGGAACCGACGCGCCCGTCTGCCTAATCCGCGGACGAGATGGCGCTAGGTTGGACTGCATGGAGCAGAAGCCACCCACCGCAGCCATCTCCACCGCCAATCGTGCACACGTCGCATCTCTGCCGTTCGAGGACACCCGGGATTTCGACGATGCCGACCGGGGATTCGTCGGCGCGATGGATCCCTGCGTTGTCACCGCCGCTGACGGAAGAGTGGTGTGGGACAACGACTCCTACAACTTCCTGCGCGGCGCGGCACCGGACAGCGTGCACCCGAGTCTGTGGCGGCAGTCGCAGCTGTGCGCCAAGCAGGGCCTGTATGAGGTGGTGCCGGGCATCTACCAGGTCCGCGGTTTGGATCTGTCCAACATCAGCTTCATCGAGGGCGACACCGGCATCATCGTCATCGACCCACTGGTGTCCACCGAGACTGCCGCGGCCGCCCTGGCGCTTTACCGTGCGCACCGCGGCGACCGGGCCGTGAAGGCCGTCATCTATACCCACAGCCACGTAGACCATTTCGGCGGCGTGCTGGGCGTGACGTCGCAGCCCGACGTCGACGCCGGCAAGGTCGCGATCTTCGCGCCCGAGGGCTTCACCGAACACGCGGTGCAGGAAAACGTCTATGCCGGAACGGCAATGGCGCGGCGGGCGGCATACATGTATGGGGCGGTGCTGGCGCGGGGCCCGCAGGGACAGGTCGGTTGCGGTCTGGGCCAGACCCCGTCGCTGGGTGAGGTGGCGCTGATCGTGCCGACCGTCGACATCACCGCCACCGGCGAGAAGCACACCGTCGACGGTGTCGAGATCGAATTCCAGATGGCGCCCGGCACCGAGGCCCCGGCCGAAATGCATTTCTATTTCCCGCAATTCCGCGCCCTGTGCATGGCTGAGAACGCCACCCATAATCTGCACAACCTGCTGACCCTGCGCGGCGCGCTGGTGCGTGACCCGCACGGCTGGGCGGGTTATCTGACCGAGGCCATCGACAGCTTCGCCGACCGCGCCGATGTGGTGTTCGCGTCGCACCACTGGCCCACCTGGGGACGCGACAACATTGTCGAATACCTTTCGGTGCAACGGGATTTGTACGCCTACCTGCACGACCAGACGTTGCGGCAGCTCAACCAGGGCTATACCGGAATCGAGATCGCCGAGACCTTCCAGATGCCGCCGGCGCTGGATAAGGCCTGGCACACCCATGGTTACTACGGGTCGGTCAGCCACAATGTCAAGGCGGTCTATCAGCGCTACATGGGCTGGTTCGACGGCAATCCGGCTCGGCTCTGGCAGCACCCGCCGGAGGCGTCAGCACCTCGCTATGTGGCGGCGATGGGAGGGATCGACAAGGTCGTCGAGCTGGCGCGAGCGGCGTTCGAGGACAGTGACTTCCGTTGGGCGGCAACCCTGTTGGATCACGCCATCTTTGCCGACCAGAACCACGCGGCGGCCCGCGATCTCTATGCCGACACCTTGGAACAGCTGGCGTACGGCGCCGAGAACGCGGTGTGGCGCAACTTCTTCCTGTCCGGCGCCACCGAGTTGCGGGACGGCAACTTCGGCACCCCGACGCAGGTCGCCTCGCCGTCGCTGCTGGCGCAGCTGACACCGGAGCAGATGTTCGACACCTTCGCCATCAACGTCAACGGTCCGCGGGCCTGGGATCTGGAGCTGGCCATCGATGTGCTGTTCCTGGACAGCGTCACCAACTATCGGTTGAGTTTGCGCAACGGTGTGCTGGTGCACCGCAAGGTGCCGGCCGATCCGAACACCGCCCAGGCGACTGTCACCCTGACGAACAAGTTGCGACTCTTGGCTTTTGCCGCCGGCGACACCGCCTCACCCGGTGTCGAGGTGAGTGGTGACGCGACGGCGCTCCCGACCTTGATGGGCGTGATCGATCGGCCCGACCCGGCCTTCGACATCGTCACGCCCTAGCCCACTCAGGGCGTCGTGGGTAACCAGTTGCCGTGGAATCCGGCGGGCACCCGGTGCGGAAGCTTGATGCTCGCAACGTCCTGCAGGGTCTGTGCGTCGAGGATGGCAAGTTCACTGCGATCGGTGGCCTCGTCATAGACGTACCCCATCAGCACTCCGTCGTCTTCGGCGGCGGTCGGTGACGACGGGTGGAAGATGAACTCGCCCAAGGACTTTCCGGTACCGAAGTTTCGTGTCGCAGTGTTGCGGCTGACCAGGTCGTGCTTGAGCAGGGTGCTGCTCCCGCCGAGGCCTGCTCCGACAGTGTTTGCGTAGCCGTAGCGGTGGCGCTTGCCGGTCAGGCGCTCGTCGACCCGAGGGAATTCCTGGTCATGGTCATCGAAACGCTCTTCGCGGACCTTGCCGTCGCCGAGATCGACGGTCCAGCGCTCCAGTGCAGTCGCGCCTTCGTTCGGGCCCAGCTGGTCGGTGTCGAACATCTTGGGGTGGCGCACCACATCCAGAATGATGGTGTCGTCGTCGGGGGAGTCGTAGGCGTTCATCGGGTGGAAGACGTAGCACGGCTCGATGTCGAACCAGCGCACGTCGGCGTTGCCGCCATCGCGTGGCATCACCCCGACACGCGCCGGGTACTTCGGGTTCCACGAGTACGGCATGCGCCGGTCTTTCGGGTTTCCAGTCGGCTGCCGGGCGGTCACCGGATCGGGGATCTTGACGCGACCGATCAACGCCGACAACAGAAGTCGCGCGGGCAACCGCAATGCGCGCGGGACCGCCATCTCCGCGGAGATACCGGCATCGAACGTGACGGGTAGGTCATAGAAGATCACGTGCCGCTCGGTCAGGGAGAAGTCGTGCATCATCGGACTGCCGTGCACCTCGATGTCGACGGTGCGCTTGGCCCTGCCGTCGGTGCCGATCACCGAGTACTGCACGGTGTTACCGCGGGCGAAGCTGTACGAAACGGCATGCAGCTCACCAGTTTCCGGGTCGCGCTTGGGGTGTGCGGTGTAGCCGCCGGTAAGGGTACCGTCGAAGTCGCAGACGCCGACGGTGTCCAGCTCTTCGGAGAGCTCGTAGTTGGCCAGGCCGCCCTCGACCAGGGCGAGGGTCTTGCCGGCGTGGCCGAGCACGCTGGTGTTGGCGCCAATGCCGACCGGTCCGAAATGCCCTGCGGGAGCAGGTTCACCCAGGGCCTGCGCGGCGAAAGGGCCACGCACCCAGCGGTTGCGGTACCACTCGGCCTTTCCGTCGCGGATGCGGATGCCGTGCACCATGCCGTCGCCGATGAACCAGTGGTACAGCTCCGGGTCGACCTCGCCGATCGGATTCGGTCCGTTTCGTAGGTACCGGCCGTCGAGGTAGTCCGGGATGGTTCCGGTCACGTCAAGGTCGGTGAGGGTGAGTTCTTCATGCATCGGCGCGAATGCGCCTTCGAGATAGCGGTTGGTCATTTCGGAACCTCCATAACAGTGTTATTGGCCGCGCCTATTGGTATAACACTGTTATGACGGGTGTGCAAGGGTGAGCGACGATATTCGTCGGCAACTGGTCGAGGCCGGGATCGTGATCTTGGAACGGGACGGTCTGCAGGCGCTGAGTGTGCGCAAGCTGGCGGCCGAAATCGGCACCTCGACCATGGCCGTCTACACCCACTTCGGCTCGATGACCGGCGTGGTCGAGGCGCTGGCCAGTGAGACGTTCGCGCGCTTCGCCCAGGCGTTGGCGGAGGTGCCACGGACCGATGACCCGGTGGCCGACTTCTTCTCGATGGGCATCGCCTATCGGGCGTTCGCACTGGCGAATCCGCAGCGCTACCAGTTGATGTTCGGCGCCACGGCCCCGGCGTCACTGTCGAGTTACCGGAGCGATCTGACCGTCACCGGCAGTGCCACCTCGCGTGGTATCTGGGGAACGTCCTTCGGCGCGTTGCGCGAGGTGGTGGGCCGGATGATCGACGCCGGCCGGATCCGTGATGACGGCGAGGCGTTCGTCGCGGGCCGGATGTGGAGTATCAGCCACGGCGCGGTGATGCTGGAATTGGCTGGGTTCTTCGGCCACGAAGGACACGGCCCCGCGGAGATTGTTGGTCCGCTTATCATCGACGTGCTGGTCGGCATGGGCGACGACCGTGAATTGGCCAACGGGTCACTGACCGCTGCCGTCAGTGACCACACGTGAGTTCGAAGAGATTGAGCCTCAATGACATTCAATGTTCTCGTCAATGGCGGCGGTATTGCCGGTCCGACTGTGGCGTTCTGGCTGGTTCGGCTTGGTCACACCGTCACCATCGCCGAGCAGGCCGCTGAACTCCGGGCCGGTGGCCAAGCCGTTGACTTCCGCGGTCCAGCTCTCGATGTCCTGGACAAGATGGGCTTGCTGGACCAGGTCCGCGCCGGTGCCACCCGGATGGGTCCGGTGGTGATCGTCGATCAACGCGGCAAGGAAGTCGGCCAATTACCTGCCGAAGTGATCAGCGGCGAACTGGAGATCCACTGGGGCGACCTCGCCGGCATCTTGTACGAAGCCGTGCGCGATGACGTCGAGTACCGCTTCGGCGTTCGGGTATCCGGCCTGACCGACGGCGACGACCAGGTCGACGTGACTTTCAGCGATGGATCGACCGGCGCATACGACCTCGTCATCGGCGCGGACGGATTGCATTCCGGAGTGCGGGGGCTGGTGTTCGGTTCAGAAGACCAGGTGGTCACCCAGTTGGGGCAGTACTTCGGATTCTTCGATATGGACAACCATCTGGGGCTCGATCATCGCGGGGTGGCCTGCGAGGTCGGCGGCCTTGCCGCCCTACTCCAAGCCACGGACCCAGATAAGCCCGCACGCGCGAGTTTCTACCTGACCGACCCTGGGCTTGATTTCGACTACCGAGACACCGAAGGCAACAAGTGCCTGTTCGCTGACCGGTTCGCCGGGATGGGCTGGGAAGTCCCGGAGCTGCTCGCTGCGTTCGCGAAGGCTCCCCAGGTTTATTTCGACTCGATTGCCCAGGTACACCTCGAGTCGTATGCCCGTGGACGAGTCTGCCTCACCGGAGATGCGGCATGGTGCGCCTCGCCACGTTCGGGCATGGGTACCAGCCTCGCCGTGGTCGGCGCCTACGTGCTCGCACACGAATTGCAGGCAGCGGACGGGGACCACGCTGCGGCATTCGCCAGATACCAGCAGTTGATGGCGCCGTACGTTGCGCGTTGTCAGCAACTGGCCATCGACAGTCGCAAGATGGATGATGCGTCGTCGTTGTGGGGGCGGCTGGTCCGGAGTGTGGGCTATCGACTGCTGCGAATTCCCTTGGTGGACAAGTTCGTTGCGCGTCGATCGTTGGCGGTCGGCCGTTCCTTTGCGCTGCCCGGCTACTGACTAGGCGAACCCACCGTCGGCGCGCAGGATGGACCCGGTGGTGAAGCTGGACGCGTCGGACATCAAAAACAGTGCGGCGCCGACGATTTCGCGCGGCTCACCGGCGCGTCCCAGCGGCAGGGAGCCGAAGGGATTCTCTGTGCCGAAGTCCCAGGCTTTGCTGATATCGGTCAGGTATGGCCCGGCCATCAAGGTGTTCACCCGCACCTTCGGGCCGAATGCCTTCGCGAAACCCTCTGTGAGTGTGTTCAATCCGGCCTTGGCCGCGGCGTAGGGCAACATGTGCGCGTCCGGGCGCAGCGATCCCGATGAGCTGACATTGATGATGGACCCGCCACCGTCAGCCACCATCCGCTCCCCGACCAGGGCCGCCAGGCGAAACGGTCCCTTGAAGTTCAGGTTCACCACAGAGTCGAACAGTTTCTCCGACACGCTACCCAGTGACTCATACAGCGGAGACATGCCCGCATTGTTCACCAGGACATCGACCTTGCCGAACCGCGCATATGCCGCATCCACCAAGCCGTCGAGCTCATCCCAACGCCCGACGTGCACCTGGTAGGGCAGAGCGGCCCGACCGGTGGCCTCGACGATCTCGTCTGCGGTGACTTGACATGACTCCAGGTTGCGGCTGGCGATGATGACGTCGGCACCGCAGCGGGCCGCGGCGAATGCCATTTCCCGGCCTAGCCCGCGGCTGCCTCCGGTGATCAGCACCGCCCGATCGGTGAGGTCGAAAAGCTCATCGGCATAGCCCATTTCAGTACTCACTCCTGGCGGTCTCGCGGATGACACGGTGCACGAAATCCAACTTGTCGACGACCGCGGGCGGAATGTCGAACGGATACAGCGGGCCCTTGCCCATCGCGGTGTTGATCCGGTTGAAGAACAACGACACCCATCGCCAGTCGAACAGCAACCGGTCGATGGAGGCATCGGCATACGATTCCAGCGGAGCGATATCGCGTGGAGCGGAAAACCGGACCCGGTCGGCGTGCAGCACCATCCCGGCCTCGCGGCTGCTGTCCATCGTGTCGGTGATGTGTAAGTAGTGGGCAAAACACTCGGCGAAGTCTTCCCACGGGTGCATCGTGGCGTACTCGGAGATGTAGGACGACTCCCAGCCTTCCGGCGCCCCGAACTTGTAGTGCCGTTTGATCGCGTCGGCGTAACTGGCGCGTTCATCACCGAACAGTTCACGGCAGCGGTTCAGGTATTTCGTTGTACCCAAACCATTTTCGATGAGTATGTTCTGGTAGTAGTGGCCGATCTCATGGCGGAAGTGGCCCAGCAGGGTCCGGTACGGCTCGCCGAGGCGCACTCGCAGTGATTCCCGATAGTCGTCGAGGGACTCCACCACATCGATGGTGATGACTCCGTCGGCATGTCCGATGGTCACTTTCTCGCCGGTGCTGTAGCTGGACAGCAGATCGAAGGCCAAGCCGCCGTCGGTGCGCCAGTACGGGTCCACCGGCAGCCCGATGTCTACCAATTGGTAGACCAGCCGCCGCATGGCCGCAGCGGTCGGTAGCAGCTTCTCTCGTGCCGGGGTGTCATCGGCCTCCGGTTCGCGGCGCACCAGTGAGCCGGCCAGACATCGGCCACGTTGGGCTGCCGACTGTTCTTGCGTGGTCAGCCAGTTGCAGCCGAGGGTGATCTCTTGGTTGCACCGGATCCACCATTGCCCGTCGACGCTCACTCTGTCCGCGGTGAGTGCCAACATCCGGCGCGACGGCACGTGCAAACCCAACTGCGTGCCGCACTGGCCACAGCTGTGTGCCTCGAACGGGACGAAGCTGTCGCACACCGGGCAGGCGAACGCACGCACACGTCATATGGTGGCACGGTGCAACTGCTTCTGATCCGACATGCGCTGCCCTTGCGCAATGAACCCGGCGAGGGCTCAGACCCCGACCTGTCCGAAGAGGGCATCGCCCAGGCCCAGCGGCTGCCCGACGCGCTCAAGCGGTTCCCGATCACCCGGCTGATCAGCAGCCCGCAGAAGCGCGCCATCCAAACCGGACAGCCGGTGGCCGATGCGCTGGCGCTGCCCATCGAAATCGATGACCGACTTGCCGAGTACGACCGGGATATGGAGCAGTACATCCCGATCGAACAGATCGCCGCGGAGAAGCCCGAGGAACTGGCCCGACTGCTGAGCGGGCACCTGCCGAGCAGTGTGGACGAAGGCGCGTTTCTGGCCCGGATCACCGAGGCCGTAGCCGATATCGCGAGCGACGGCGAGGCCGATGACACCGTCGCGATATTCAGTCACGGCGGGGTGATCAACGGTCTGCTGCACGACATCTTGCCCACCGAGCGCCTGTTGTCGTTCCAGGTCGACTACACCGGCATCACCCGGCTGTTGTCCTCGGCGCGTACCGGGCGGCTGTCGGTGGCCAGTGTGAACGGCGTCGAACACGTATGGGACCTGCTGCCCAGAAATCATCGGTGGTAGACAGATCGGGTGAGTTCCCTTGATGGCCTGGATCTGTCTGCTCTTGATGTTCATTTGCGGGAGATCGGGGTGCCGCGCTGTGGTGAGCTGAGCGCGGAGTTGGTGGCGGGTGG
>NZ_JBGCCC010000007.1:0-250166 GCF_041261665.1 Mycobacterium sp. MAA66
TGCGCGAAGAACAGAGGATTCAGATGAGCGCTTGCGCGAAGAACAGAGGATTCAGATGAGCGCTTGCGCGAAGAACAGAGGATTCAGATGAGCGCTTGCGCGAAGAACAGAGGATTCAGATGAGCGCGAGGATCACGATCATCGGCATCGGGGCCGACGGCATGGCCGGGCTGACACCGGCATCGCGCGATGAATTGCTCAGGGCCACCGTGATTTTCGGGGGTCCGCGGCAACTGGACCTGCTGGACGGTCAGGTCACAGCCGAACTTCGGTCATGGCCGTCGCCGATGCTGCCGGCATTGCCGCAACTGTTCGACGGCCCGTCCGACGTCCATGTGGTGGCCTCCGGTGATCCGATGCTGCACGGCATCGGCGTCACCCTGATTCGGCTGTTCGGCACCGACCGGGTCAGGGTGCTGCCCCATGTGTCATCGGTGACGCTGACCTGTGCGCGACTGGGCTGGGCGGTGCAGGACACCGAGGTGATCAGCCTGGTCAACGCCGCACCGCATACCGCGGTCCGCCGTGGCGGGCGGGCTGTCGTGCTGTCCAGAAATGCCGAGACGCCGAAGGCCCTGGCTCGCCTGCTTGTCGAAACCGGTTGTGGTGGATCCGAATTCACCGTGCTGGAACAACTCGGCGGGCCGGGAGAACGTATCGCCACCATGACGGCACTCGAGTGGTTCGAGGCAGACGCCGAGGTCGACCCGCTCAACGTCATTGCGGTGCAATACCTGCCCGATCTACGGATCTCGACTGTGCTGCCGGATGCGGCCTTCGCTCACGATGGTCAGATCACCAAGCAGAACATCCGCGCGGTGACCATGACGGCGCTGCAGCCGCGCTCGGACCAAGTGCTGTGGGACATCGGCTCCGGGTCGGGCAGCGTTGCCATCGAATGGTGCCTGGCATCGCGGGGCCGGGCCGTGGCATTCGAACGCGACGATCAACGACGAGAACGAATCATCAGTAACGTCAACACGTTCGGCGTCAGCGTCGATGTATGCGGCGCGGCACCGGAGGGTCTGTCTGGAGTGCCCACCCCGGACACCATTTTCATCGGTGGCGGATTGACCCAGCCGGGACTGTTCGAGGCGTGTTACGAGGCGCTCGAACCCGGCGGCAGGTTGGTGGTCAACGCGGTCACGGCGGAATCGGAAGCATTTGTTGTGCAACGCTATTCGGAGTTGGGCGGCGAGCTCCGCCGGTTTCAGCACTACCATGGCGAACCGATCGGCGGCTTCACCGGCTGGCGCCCGGCATTACCGATAACCCAATGGATGGTGGTCAAGCCATGACGGTGTACTTCATCGGAGCCGGCCCCGGCGCTGCCGACTTGATCACGGTGCGGGGCCAGCGCCTACTGCAGACCTGCCGGGTCTGCCTGTACGCCGGTTCGATCATGCCTGATGACCTGCTGGCACTGTGCCCGGCCGACGCCCGCGTCATCGACACCGGTCCGCTGGACCTGGAACAGATCATCGGAGAACTGACCGACGCGCAGGCCGCCGGCCTCGATGTGGCCCGGTTGCATTCCGGCGACCCGTCCATCTACAGCGCGTTGGCCGAACAGTGCCGCCGACTGGATGCGCTCGGCATCGACTACGAAATCGTCCCGGGCGTGCCGGCGTTCGCCGCGGCTGCCGCGATACTCGGCCGGGAACTGACGGTGCCGGGAGTGGCGCAGACGGTGACGCTGTCGCGGGTGGCCACCCTGTCGACCGCGATGCCCGACGGTGAGGATCTGGTCACCCTCTCCAGGCCTGGCGCCACGCTGGTTCTGCACCTCGCGGCCGCACAGATCGACAACATCGTGCCGCAACTGCTCGACGGTGGGTACCGTCCGGAAACCCCTTGTGCGGTGGTGGCATACGCGAGCTGGCCGACCGAACAGGTGCTCAAGTGCACGCTGGCCGATTTGGCCGAGCAGATGAAGGCCGCCGGCATCACCAAGACCGCGGTGATCATCGTCGGAGATGTGTTGGGGGCGCAGGGTTTCAGCGACAGTTATCTGTATTCCAGTGACCGCCGCCGGGGCAGTCGGCACTGATGAGACTGTTACTACTCGGCGGCACCTCCGAGGCGCGTGCGTTGGCCGAACGCCTGCACCCTGACGTTGATATCATCAGCTCTCTGGCCGGTCGGGTGCCCGATCCCGCGCTGCCGGTCGGACCGGTCCGGATCGGTGGCTTCGGCGGCATCGACGGCCTGCAGAACTATCTGCGGGACAACGACATCACCGCGGTGGTCGACGCCACCCACCCGTTCGCCGCGACCATCACCGCCAACGCTGCGCAAGCGTGCGCGATGGCAGGACTGCCGCATCTGGTGCTAGCGCGTCCGGCGTGGCCCCGCGGCGACGCGATCGTGGTCGCCGACGACCGGCAGGCCGCGCAGACCGTCGAAAGCCGGCGATACCAAAGGGTTTTCCTGACCACCGGCCGTTCGGGGGCCGCGGCATTCAGAGAATCGGACGCCTGGTTCCTGATCCGGGCGGTCACCCCGCCGGATACCGACACACTGCCCCCGAATCACGAAATCCTGTTGTCCCGCGGTCCGTACGACTATGAAAACGAACTCACAGTGCTACAGGCGCACCGGATCGACGCATTGGTCACCAAGAACAGCGGTGGCGGCATGACCCGGGCCAAGATCGATGCGGCCCAACAGCTCAACGTTCCGGTGATCATGGTGGACCGCCCGGAGTTGCCGGCCGGCGTGACCACAGTTCAGACCGTCGACGAAGCCGAGGCGTGGGTCAAGCGCTGATCAGGTCCATGGAGCCGAGGTCCCGGATTGCCTGACAGCTACGCGCGGTCATGGTCAGCATCATGTCGTCGCCGCGTTCGGTCGAGGTGGCGAACGCAGTGCCCAGCACCACCAACAGCGGCCCTTGTAACATACCCAGCCGGTAGTCACGCCAGCAGGCCTCGCGGTCGTAATCGGTTATCCCGTAACGCATCAGCTCGTCGTAGTAGCTGTCGACCAGGAGTCGGTCGGCGTCGGCGCGCAACTCCGGCGGCAGGCTGGTCGCGGTGAAGTAAGCCAGGTCGCGGGCCGGCAGCCCGTTGCCGAGGGTCTGCCAGTCGACGATGGTCACCTCGGTGCGGCCGGGGTTGAACAGGATGTTGTCCAGCCGATAGTCGCCGTGCAGCAGCGCGTAGCGACTCGGCTCGGTCATCAGCCATGGGTAGACCATCGACATCGAGGTGCGCAGGGTGCCGCGGTCCTGCTCGGACATCCGGGTGCCGATCTTGTCCAGCGTGATGTCGGTGGCCATCTTGGCGACCTCGCCGAAGCCCTTGGCGAAGTCGTCGTTTGCCTTGGGCATCGAGATTCCCGGGAAGTCGGTCCACTTCGGGTCGCACCAGCTCGGTCCATGCAGGCCGGCCAGTGCCCGCACCCCGAGCAGGGCCTCCGCGAGGCTGCAGCCGGCCAACTGATCGCCCTGTTCCGCCGGAGCCATATCACTCAGTAGCAACGCGAAATCGGCACCCTCATCGGCGATCTCGCAGTAGTGACAGTCCGGTACCGGGACGTCGACGTGCGCGGCGATCGATGTGTAGAACGCATGCTCGGACTTGTATCCGATGGCGACACGGTCGCGTACCGATGCATCTTGCGAGGGCAGCTTGATCGCGAAAGTCCTTGGCAATCCGCTGTTCTCGATATAGTCGACGGTGATTCGATAGGTCGCGCCGGTCTGGCCGGTACCGATGGGGCTGACATCCACCGCGGCCACGTCACAGCCGAGTACCTGACTGAGCCAGTACGCGGTCACGTCGGCGGGACCACGCGGAATCGCGACACCAACCTTCATGGTGCGTGACATTAGCCGTCGAAACTGTAAAGCGTCAACGAGTGGGTCAGGCCGGGTAGTTCCGCGGCGTGAACACCCGGTCGCCCTCCTCGGTGTGTTGCCACACCGTCTGGGACGAACCGATGATCAGCATGCAGCGCATGTCCACCTCGGCCGGGTCCAGGTCGGCCAGGCGGACCACCCGAACCGACTCGGACGGGCCGGAGACGTTGCGCCCGATCACCACCGGGGTATTCGGGTCGCGATACTCCAGCAACAGGTCCCGCATCGCGCCGACCTGCCAGGTGCGGGTCTTGGACGCCGGGTTGTAGATCGCCAGCACCAGGTCGGCTGCGGCGGCGGCCTTGACCCGCGAGGCGATGATCTCCCACGGCTTGAGCCGATCGGACAGCGAGACCACCGCGTAGTCGTGGCCCAGGGGAGCGCCGACCCGGCTCGCGACGGCCTGCGCGGCTGTCATCGCCGGGATGACCCGGACCGCCACGCCCGGCCACTGCTGAGCCTCCTCGAGCACCGCGGTCGCCATCGCGAATACCCCTGGATCGCCCGAGGACACCACTGCCGCAGTGCGGCCCTGCTGGGCCAGGCTGCAGGCCAGGTGGGCCCGCGCCACTTCGTCGGTGTTGTCGCTGGCATGCCGCTGCTGCCCGGGCCGCAGCGGCACCCGGTCCAGATAGGGTCCGTAGCCGATCAGGTCGGTGGCAGCGGCCAGCTCGCGGCGGGTCTGCGACGTCGTCCACTCCGGGTCGCCCGGACCCAGGCCGACCACGACCACGCTACCGACCGCTGCGGTAGCCGGCCGGGTGCCGGGTACCACCGCGATGGAGAAATACGGCACCGTGTCGGTGCGTACCTCGGCGGCCGGCAATACCCGCTGCGCATGGGTGCTGGCCCGCTCCACGTAGAACGCCTCATCCAATCGTCCGGCAGACGAAAGTGCCTGCCGCACAACCGGATAGGAACGACCCAGTTTCATGATGACCGCGGCGTCGGTATCGGCGAGGCGGCGCTGCAGCTCGTCGGCCGGCAGCGTGCCGGGCAGGATGGTCAGCACCTGTTCGCCCTGCACCAGCGGTGTCGAGATGGCCGCCGATGCGGCGCTCACCGACGTGACACCCGGCACGATGACTGCGTCGAACCGCGACGTCAGTCGGGTGTGCATGTGCATGTACGAGCTGTAGAACAGCGGATCGCCCTCGGCCAGCAGCGCCACATTGCGACCGGAATCCAGGTGTGTGGCAATCCGTTCGGCGGCTTCGGCGTAGAAGTCCTCGATCGCGCCGGCGTATCCGCCCGGGTGTGACGTGGTCTCAGTGGTCACCGGATAGACCAGGTGTTCCTCTATCTGGCCGGCGCGCAGGTATGGCTCGGCGATCCGCCGGGCGATGCTGTGTCCGTGCCGGGCGCTGTGATACGCGACGACGTCGGCATCGCCGATCAGCCGGGCGGCCTTGACCGTCACCAGCTCCGGGTCGCCCGGGCCCAGCCCGATGCCGTAGAGCGTGCCTCTCATTCGTGTTCACTCGCAATCGCATTCACCGCGGCCGCGGCCATCGCGCTGCCGCCGCGTCGACCCAGGACCACCAGATAATCCATGCCCCGCGGCCGAGCGATCAGCTCGTCCTTGGACTGCGCCGAGCCGACGAAGCCAACGGGCCCGCCCAGCACGGATGCCGGCACCGGCGCGCCCTCGTCCAGCAGCTCCAACAGACGGAACAACGCGGTCGGCGCATTGCCGATCGCCAGCACTGCGCCGTCGAGCCGTTCGGCCCACAGATCCACTGCGGCCGCCGAGCGGGTGCTGCCCAGCTTGGCGGCCAATTCGGGAGCACGGGGATCGGCGACCAGCGATACCACTTCGTTGTCCGCGGGCAGCCGGGACCGGGTGATGCCAGCAGCCACCATCGACGAGTCGCACAGGATCGGGGCGCCGGCGGCCAGCGCCGCGTGGGTCCGGGCCACCACGTCAGCGGTGTAGGCGACGTGCTCGGTGACATCGACCTGCCCGCAGGTATGGATCAGCCGCACCACGACCCGCGCCACGTCGTCGGGGAATCGGGCCAGATCCGCCTCGGCGCGGATCGTCGCGAAAGACTGCCGGTAGATCTCCGCGGCGTCACGCACATAGTCGAGCACTCGCTAACCCTACGGGTGGCGCAGTTTGTATCCATCGGTGGTCGCTACCAGCACTTGACCGGTCGACGGGCTACCGCAGGCGCGGTCGCAACCGACAAAATGCCGGTGCTCGGCGGGCTCGATGCCCTGGGCTGCTTCGGCGGCTGCGTCCAGGACTGCAGCTGCTGCATCGGCGCGCACATCGGCCAGTGACTTGGCGCACCCCGGGCTGCCGGTGCATGCGCTGACCGTCAGCCATGGGGAGTGCTCGTCGAACACCAGCCCCAGGGGCGCCAAAACGCGTAACGCGGTGTCGGCGACGCCCTCATCCAGGTCACAAATCAGTAACGAGCGCCACGGGGTGATGATCACGGGGGCGGTGATGGCGGCCACAAACTCGGCGGTGCGGGCCTGCAACACACCTAGAGGTACCGCCGCGCCGAGGGCGATCCGCCCGTCGTCCTGGCCGATCCAGCCGACCGGAGGTCGCTCGACCGGCGGCCAGGTGGCGCCCGCAGCGTCGGTCACGGTCAAACCTGCGCCGGCCAACAAGGCATCGGTGGTTTCAAGTTCGCTTGTCCGCCAATGATTCTCGCGAATCGTGCGGAACTGCTCGGCCACGTTCAACAGGGCCTCGACGGCGTCAGGTGCTGGTATCCGGACCCCGGTGTCACGTCCTGCGATCAGCACCGCGGCGGTGTCGGCCGATACCAACTGGACGCTGGCATCGGGACTCAGGCCTGAGATGTCGCCGCGGCCGTCGTCGACGCCGAACCAGAAGCGGCCAGGGAGTTCGGCCAGTTCAGGGCGGTTTTGCAAGGCAACATCCAGTTCGCACACGGTGCCGCGCACGTCGCCCAGACCGCCCGATCGGCCCGACAGCGGCGAGGCCACGATATTGCGCACCCGCTCATGGGTGGTCGACGGCAGTAGGCCGGCCGCCGAGATCGCCGCAGCCAGGGCATCGGCGTCCTCGATGCCGCGTACCTGGATGTTCCCGCGGGAGGTGAGTTCCATTGCCGGTGAACCGAATTCGGTGGCCGCGTGGGCCAGAGCCGCCAGTTGTCCAGCGGTGATGGTGCCGCCGGCCAGTCGGATTCGGGCCAAGCCGCCATCGGCCGCCTGATGCACCTGCAGTGCACCGGGGCAGGCGTCGGCGTCGCGCGTCCGGTCCTCGGGCCGGCCTGATCGAATCACCTTGGCTACGTTACGGTGTGACGCAAAATGTGAAGTGGGTCACGTCGATTTGGGCGTGTTCGCTGCCTTACAAGTCCCTTGCGTTCAACCGGCCCGCCCGTACGGTAGAACGCGAACTTCCGTTTGCTACACCGCATTCGGATGGCATGTAAGGAGGGACGCAATGTCTGATTTCGCTCTGTATGTCGGCGGCGTGTTCGCACTCATCGTGGCTGCGGGCCTGCCGTACCAGGGCAAGACCTGGTACTCCCGCTGGAGCGCCTCGGAGCGCTGACCCGGTGCACCAGCACCGCGGTTGTCCGCACGGAAAGGCCGCCGACGGGGCGGGTTGCCAAGCAACCCGCCCCGTCGTGCATTTCACCCCTGCTCGAACCTTCACGACGACGTTTGTGATGTTTGCCGAATCGACGCGCGTCGCATCGTAGGCTGTCCCCGACAATGTTGTGATCACGATGTGGGGGCGCGTTCCGTGTGGTCGAAGATGATCAACGGAGTTCGCTTCGACGAGCCCCTCGAATCTGCATTCCAGCTGAGCTTCGGCGCCATGGGCCGCAAATCTCGCCACGAGATGTGGGCCGTCCTGCTGATCGTCATCACGGCGGGCATCGTCTTTCATCACGCGCTGCTGAAGGTGCCGCCAGAGGTGCTGCCGCTCGGGCGCACGTTGCTCGTCGCGGTCGCCATACCCATGGTGTTGCGTTGGCTCAGCGGTGACCACAGTCCACTGCAGCGATGGTCTTCCGTTCTCTACATCGCGTCGGTGTACATCGATGTCGCATGTTTGATGGTGTTGCGCATCGCCTGCATCCGGTACGGCCTCGATGTTGTGCCATTGGTCATGCCGGTCGCGATCCTGATGAGTGTGATCGTCGTCCAGATCCGCTTCCTGCTGTTGGCGCCGGCGATCCTGGTCGGGCTGGCGGGAATCGTGGTTACCGAGCTTCGGGCGTTCGACACCACAAGCAACCAGCTCTTCGACGTCGCGGCGTCGATAGCCCTGGTGACGGTCGCGCTCAGCGCCGCATACGAACTGGAACGGTCGGCCCGAATCGCGTGGCTGCGTGAACGCGAACTCGGCGAACTTACCCGGACCGACCCGCTGACCGGCGTGCCGAATCGGCGCTACTTCGACGACCGGCTCGCCGAGTTGACCAGCACCGCCCAGGGGACCGGTCGCGGTCTGGCGGTGATGGTGCTCGATGTCGACGGCTTCAAAGCCTTCAATGACCACCACGGTCACCTGAAAGGCGACGAATGTCTGCGCCGGATCGGTGCGTATCTGGCGCAGACCATGAGTGGGCCCGACGAATTCTGCGCCCGCTTGGGCGGCGAAGAGTTCGTCGTGGTCTGGTGCGCCGACGCGTCGGATATGGCGGTCCGCGCCGAGGACATCCGATCCGGGATCGCCGCGCTTGCAATCCCCGCGGCCGAGGACGGCCGGGTGGTGACGGCATCGGCCGGGCTGGCACAGGATCGGGCACCCGACCCGTCCAGCACCGTCGGCACCGAGCTGCTCCGGCATGCGGATTCGGCGCTGTACCGCGCCAAGCGCGGCGGCCGCGACCAGCTCGTTGTCGCCACCGATGAGATGCCGGTGATCGCCAGCCGCGGCCGGGTCGAGGCGGGCCGCGCACCGGCGTCTCCGGCGGCCAGGACAGCGGCCGCCGTCCTGCAACCCGCGCCGATGACGCGCGGCCGCGAAGCCGAGTTCCGGGCGGCGTTCGACCGGCAGGGACGCATCACGCGGGCGGCCATCATGCTCGGTCTGGATGCAGTGTGCGTCGTGCTCATGTTGTCCAAGCAGAGGTTACTGAGGATCCCTCCGGCCGCGGAATCCCTCGGCACCCACACGCTGGTGTTCGGCATCATGCCGGCCGCCACCCTGGCTGCGGTGACCGCACTGGTGCCCCGGCTACAACGGTGGTCGGCACCGACGTTCATCGTCGCCGTTGCCGTCATCACCAGCGCTCAGATGCTCGAGCGCGCGCTGCAACTACCGCACGGTTACGACACCGTGCCCTACCTGATGCCGACAGCAGTGCTGCTGAGCATGTCCGTGGTGAAAATCCGCTTCGGAGTGCTCGCGCCGTCGGTCCTGGCGATCCTCTTGTGCGTGTCCGCGATCGAGTTGTGGGTGTTCCCGTGGACCAGCAATCGCTTGCTGACCGTGGGTGTATGTGCGTTGACTGTCGCCATCACCACGCGGTTCGCCTACAAGCTGGAACGATCGGTGCGGTTGGCTTGGATGGAGGAGCGCAAGCTCGACGAACTCACCCGGACCGATCCGCTGACCGGGCTGGCCAACCGGCGATCCCTCGACGAGGCGCTCGACGCGCTGGACGGGGCAGCCGGGCCGCTGCGCGCGGCGGTGATGATCCTCGACGTCGATGATTTCAAAGGCTTCAACGACCGATACGGACATCCGGCGGGCGATGAGGCGCTGCGGGCCATCGGCGCCTATCTGCAACACGCCACTGCCGGTGAGGATGTGCTGGTGGTCCGTATCGGCGGGGAGGAATTCGCCGCGCTGTGGCACGACGGGGGCGACGCCCTGATGCCGCGCGCCGAAGCGCTGCGTGCGGGCATCGCCGCGCTGGGTCCGCTCGCGGGCACCCCGACCAGGCTGACCGCTTCAGCCGGCTTCGCCGCCTTGCCCGTGGTGGGGCGCTCGGCCCGAGACCTGCTGGCGCACGCCGACCAAGCGCTCTACAAGGCCAAGGGCAGCGGCAGAGACCAGCTGGTCGAGATCGCGACCCACACCGCAGACCACACGAGAGCGCCGGTGCGGTACGAATAGTCCGTGCCGACCGTACTGCTGTTATCGACGTCCGACACCGATCTGATCACCGCGCGCGCCAGCGGGGCCGGGTTCCGGTGGGCCAATCCATCCCGATTGGTCGACGGGGAACTATCGGCATTGCTGGCCGACGCGGACCTGGCGGTGGTGCGGGTCCTGGGCGGTTACCGGACCTGGCAGGACGACATCGACGCCGTGCTGGCCAGTGGCGTCCCCACCGTGGTGCTCAGTGGCGAACAAGCGCCTGACGCCGACCTGATGAGCCATTCGACGGTTCCGGCCGGTGTGGCTCTGCAATCGCATATCTATCTGGCGCAGGGCGGCGTCGACAACTTGCGTCACCTGCACGCTTTTCTGTCCGACACCGTCCTGATGACCGGCTTCGGCTTCGGCGAACCGGAATCCATGCCGAGTTGGGGCCTGCTGGGCACGCGAGAAGCAGATGAGGACGGGGCGCGCGATTCCGACGCGCACGGACCGACGATCGCCGTGCTCTACTACCGGGCGCAGCAGCTGGCCGGCAACACCGCCTACATCGAGGCGCTGTGTCAGGCCATCGAAGCTGCGGGCGGCCGCCCACTGCCGGTGTTCTGTGCGTCGCTGCGCACCGCAGAGCCCGAGCTCATCGAGTTGCTGGGTACCGCTGACGCCCTGATCACCACGGTGCTGGCCGCGGGCGGTGCCACCCCCGCCGCCGCAAGCGCCGGCGGCGATGACGACAACTGGAACGTCGCGCACCTGGCCGCCCTCGACATACCCATCCTGCAGGGCCTGTGCCTGACCAGCTCCCGGGCTCAGTGGGACGAGAACGACGACGGTCTGTCGCCGCTGGATGTCGCGTCCCAGGTGGCGGTGCCCGAGTTCGACGGCCGGATCATCACCGTGCCGTTCTCGTTCAAGGAGATCGACAGCGAGGGGCTGATCTCCTATGTGGCCGACCCCGAGCGGTGTGAGCGGGTGGCCCGTCTGGCCGTCCGGCACGCGCGGCTACGGTACATCGAACCCGCGGAAAAGCGCGTGGCCCTGGTGTTTTCGGCCTACCCAACCAAGCACGCCCGGATCGGCAACGCCGTCGGCCTGGACACCCCGGCCAGCGCCGTGGCGCTGCTGCGGGCCATGCGGGACGCCGGATACGTCATCGGCGACATTCCGGGAGTGGACGCCCAAGACGGTGACGCACTTATCCATGCGCTGATCGAACGCGGCGGTCAGGACCCCGACTGGCTGTCCTCGGAAGCCTTGGCGGCCAACCCGATTCGGGTGTCGGCCAAGGACTACCGGGCCTGGTTCGCCACCCTGCCGGCCGAGCTCACCGACGCGGTCAACAAGCACTGGGGACCCGCGCCGGGGGAGCTGTTCGTCGACCGCTCCAGCGATCCGGATGGCGAAATCGTCATCGCAGCAATGGTTTCCGGAAATGTGGTGCTGATCGTTCAGCCGCCGCGCGGATTCGGCGAGAACCCGGTGGCCATCTACCACGACCCCGACCTGCCGCCGAGTCACCACTATCTGGCCGCCTACCGCTGGATCAACGCACACTTCGGTGCCGACGTGATGATCCACCTGGGCAAGCACGGAAACCTGGAATGGCTGCCCGGCAAGACCCTCGGCATGTCGGCGGCCTGCGGACCGGACGCCGCGCTGGGAGACCTGCCGTTGGTGTACCCGTTCCTGGTCAACGATCCCGGTGAGGGCACCCAGGCCAAACGCCGAGCACATGCGGTGTTGGTCGATCACCTGATTCCGCCGATGGCCCGCGCCGAAACCTACGGCGACATCGCGCGTTTGGAGCAGCTGCTCGACGAGCACTCGAATATCTCGGCGCTGGACCCGGGCAAGCTGCCCGCCATCCGCCAGCAGATCTGGACCCTGATGCGTGCGGCCAAGATGGACCACGACCTGGGTCTGGACGAGCGGCCCGACGAGGACTCGTTCGATGACATGCTGCTGCACGTCGACGGCTGGTTGTGCGAGATCAAGGACGTCCAGATCCGCGACGGCCTGCACATCCTGGGCGCCGCACCCCGCGGCGAAGCCGAACTGGACCTGGTGCTGGCCATCCTGCGAGCCCGGCAGTTGTTCGGCGGCGAGCAGGCCGTGCCCGGGCTGCGCGAGGCGCTGGGGCTGACCGAGGACGGCCAGGCCGACAAGGCGACGGTCGACGCCGCCGAAGCCCGCGCCCGTCAGTTGGTGGCCGCGCTACAGGAGTCCGGTTGGGATGCTTCTGCGGTGGACCGCATATGCGCCGAAGCGATGGACGACATCACCGACAACGCCGAGGTCGCGAAGGTGCTGCGGTTCGCCGCCACCGAGGTGGTGCCGCGCCTGGGCGCGACGGACCGCGAGATCGACCAGATTCTGCGGGCCCTGGCCGGAGGATTCATCGCTGCCGGGCCGTCGGGCTCGCCGTTGCGCGGACTGGTCAACGTGTTGCCCACCGGGCGTAACTTCTACTCGGTCGACCCCAAGGCGGTGCCGTCGAAGCTGGCCTGGGAAACCGGTGTGGCCATGGCGGATTCGCTGCTGGACCGGTATCGCGCGGATTACGGCCGCTGGCCCGAGTCGGTGGGTCTGTCGGTATGGGGCACCTCGGCCATGCGTACCGCCGGCGATGACATAGCCGAAGTCCTTGCGCTGCTTGGTGTTCGACCGATCTGGGACGAAGCATCGCGCCGGGTGGTCGGGCTGGAGTCGATCTCGCTCGATGAATTGGGTCGCCCGCGCATCGACGTCACGGTCCGGATCTCCGGCTTCTTCCGCGATGCCTTCCCGCATGTGGTTACCATGCTCGACGACGCCGTCCAACTGGTCGCCGGACTCGACGAGCCTGCCGAGGACAACTACGTGCGAGCGCACTCCCAGCTCGACATCGCCGACCACGGTGACCAAAGGCGCGCCACCACAAGAATTTTCGGCTCCAAGCCGGGCACCTACGGGGCCGGCCTGCTGCAGCTGATCGACAGCCGCAACTGGCGCGACGACGCCGACCTGGCTCAGGTGTACACCGCCTGGGGCGGCTTCGCCTACGGCCGCGGCCTGGACGGCGCACCGGCGACTGACGACATGAACCGGGCCTACCGGCGAATCTCGGTGGCGGCCAAGAACACCGACACCCGCGAACATGACATCGCCGACTCCGACGACTACTTCCAGTACCACGGCGGCATGGTCGCCACCGTCCGCGCGTTGACCGGCAAGGACCCGGCCGCCTACATCGGCGACAACACCCGGCCCGACGCGGTCCGCACCCGGACGCTGTCCGAGGAGACGACGCGAGTGTTCCGGGCCAGGGTGGTCAACCCGCGCTGGATGAATGCCATGCGCCGACACGGCTACAAGGGCGCCTTCGAGATGGCGGCCACCGTCGATTACCTGTTCGGCTACGACGCCACCGCAGGTGTGATGGCCGACTGGATGTACGAGCAGCTGACCCAGAGTTATGTGCTGGACCCGGAGAACCGCAAGTTCATGAACGAGTCCAATCCGTGGGCCTTGCACGGCATGGCCGAGCGGCTCTTGGAGGCCGCGGGGCGTGGCATGTGGGCCGAGCCGGAGGCGCAGACCCTCGACGGGCTCAAGCAGGTGCTCCTGGAAACCGAAGGCGAGCTCGAGGGCTGACCTGGATTAGGGTTGCGCCATGGCTCTCACCTTCGCAGACGTCGCCAAGGCCAACTACATCCTGCTGACCACCTTCACCAAGGATGGTCGCGCCAAGCCCACCGCCATCTGGGCGGTCCTCGACGGTGACCGGCTGCTCGTCATCACCGAGGCCAAGTCCTGGAAGGTCAAGCGCATCCGCAACACTCCGCGGGTGACCGTCGCCAAATGCGACATGCGCGGCAACCCGAAGAGTGAGGCGGTCGAAGCCACCGCGGCGATCCTGGACCAGTCGCAGCTGGGCACGGTGTACGACGGAATCGGTAAGCGCTACGGGCTGATCGGCAAGCTCTTCAACTTCTTCTCCAAGCTGCGCGGCGGCATGCAGAACAACGTGGCCCTGGAGTTACGGGCCGCGTAGTGAGCCAACCTCCTTCCGGGTTCGCCGCGGCGCAGCCGAAGCTGCCGCGGCACAAGGACATCGGGCGTCTGCTGCTGAGCTGTCCGGACCGCCGCGGCGTCATCGCCGCGGTGTCCACCTTCCTGACCCGTACCGGCGCCAACATCATCTCGCTGGACCAGCACTCCACCGAGCCCGAAGGCGGAACCTTCCTGCAGCGCACTGTCTTTCACCTGCCCGGCCTGGCCGCGGCCCAGCCCGAGCTGGAGCGTGAATTCGATGCGGTGGCACAAGAGTTCGACATGAACTACCGGTTCACCGACGCCTCCAAGCCCAAGCGAGTGGCGATCATGGCCTCGACAGCTGACCATTGCCTGCTGGATCTGTTGTGGCGCAACCAACGCGGCGAACTGGACATGACCGTGGTGATGGTCATCTCCAACCACGCCGATCTGGCCGCCCAGGTCCGGGCCTTCGGAGTGCCGTTCGTCCACATTCCGGCCAACCGGGACATCAGGGAACAGGCCGAGCAACGGCAGCTCGACCTGCTCAAAGGCAACGTGGACCTGGTGGTGTTGGCCCGCTACATGCAGATCATCACCTCGGGGTTCCTGGAGGAGATCGGCTGCCCGCTGATCAACATCCATCATTCGTTCCTGCCGGCCTTCGTCGGTGCTACGCCGTACCGCAGGGCCAAGGAGCGCGGCGTGAAGCTGGTCGGCGCCACTGCGCACTACGTCACCGATGATCTCGACGAGGGCCCGATCATCGAACAGGATGTGGTGCGCGTCGACCACGCCGACACCATCGAGGATCTGGTGCGCCTGGGCGCCGACGTGGAGCGTGCCGTGCTGTCCCGGGCGGTGTTGTGGCACTGCCAGGACCGCATCCTGCGCAATGGAAACGAAACCGTCATCTTCTGACCGGCCCCTTCGATCGACGGCGCGCTGCGGTGGCAGCCGGAGACCGATCTGCGCAGAATGAACAGGCCCTGCCCATCGAATCGAAATGGCGAAGACCCATGGCCCCGAGCTTCGACGATGTCTATCGCGAGAAGTACCTGTTGTTGACGACATTCACGAAGGACGGGCGTCCCAAGCCGACCCCGGTCTGGGGTGTGCCTCACGAGGGCAAATTGCTGATCAGCACTGATGACGGCTCGTGGAAGACCAAACGGATCAAGAACACCCCGCGGGTCACCATCCAGAAGTGCGGTGTGCTGGGCAAGGTCAAGGGCGAACCGGTCGAGGCCGTCGCCCGGAACCTGCCGAAGTCCGAGACCCGGCGAGTGTTCGACATGGTGACCAGGCGCTACTGGTGGCACGCCTGGTGGTGGATCCCGCAGGCGATCCTGCGTGGCGGTATCGACAAAGTGCACGCCGCCATCGAAGTCGAGGCGGCGCCGGCAACGTAGGACTGGCCGGGCTTGGCCAGATTGTTATGCCTGAGTCATACCGGCGGTGGAACGTACTGAGCTCCTGAATCGTTGGTTAGTGCATGGCTACGCGACTGTTTTTGGTATACGCCCTCGTCGAGGTGGCGGTACTGGCCGTCCTGGTCTCGACGCTCGGCGTCGGATGGACACTGCTGGCATTGTTGGTGACCTTCGTCGCCGGCCTGGCGCTGGCCGGTGCGCAGATCACCAGGCATTTCACCCGATTGTGGGAGGCGCTCGGCGCGCGCGCCAACGGCCGCGAACTGGCCACCGACAGCGTTCTGGTGACCTTGGGCACAGTGCTGGTGGTCGTGCCTGGCCTGGCCAGTTCAGCCGTCGGTGCACTGATGCTGATACCGCGCACGCGCGCTGTCCTGCGGCCGCTGGCCAACTCGATGCTCAACCGTCGGATCACGGCGATGGAGTTCCCGACCGAGGTGATTTATATCAATCACGATGACCGCTACCGCGGCCACGGGGACTACATCGATGGCGAAGTGATCGACGTCGTCGACTGCGAACCGGCTGCCGTGCAGCGCCGCCCGTACTGAACGGATTAACCTGTCACCTTCGTGACGACACTCTTGCTGGGCGGCCGGGTTCACACCCCCGCGATGCCCGACGCCACTGCGATGGCAATCCGTGACGGAGTGGTGGCCTGGGTGGGCTCCGATGACGTCGGCCGGGCGCTGTATCCCGACGCCACGATCCGGGAACTGGATGGCGGCTTCGTCGCCCCGGCCTTTGTCGACAGCCACGTCCACCTGACGGCGACGGGGCTGACCGTCACCGGTCTGGACCTGCGCGCTGCCACCTCGCTCGAGCACCTGCTGACCCTGCTCGCCGGGTACGCCGCGCGGCAGTCCGACGGGGTGATCTGGGCACACGGCTGGGATGAGTCCGGATGGCCGGCCAGAACCCCACCGACTGTCGCCGACCTGGATCGCGTGCTCGGCGGCAGGCCCGTGTACCTGTCCCGGATCGACGTGCATTCCGCCGTCGCCTCCACCGGGCTGCGCCAACTGGTGCCCGGGTTGGCCGACGCCGATGGATTCTCCGCGCAGGGCCCGCTGACCGCCGACGCTCACCACCGCGTCCGCGCCGCTGCACGCGAGCTGTTGACCACCGAGCAACGGCGACAAGCCCAGCGCGCGGCGCTCGACCTCGCCGCAGGCAACGGCATCGTCGCGGTGCATGAATGTGCCGGGCCAGACATCGGCGGGATCGATGACTGGGCTGACCTGCGAGCCACCGCCCACGGCGTCGAGGTGGTGGGCTATTGGGGAGAGGCGGTCGATACCGCCGAGAAGGCCCGCGCGTTGATCGACCGGACCGGCGCCCACGGACTGGCCGGAGACCTGTTCGTCGACGGCGCACTGGGCTCACGAACGGCGTGGCTACACGAGCCGTACGCCGATGCACCCGGCTGTTGCGGCAACACCTACCTGGACACCGACGCGATCACCGCGCACTTGATGGCCTGTACCGAGGCCGGCATCACCGCGGGATTCCATGTCATCGGCGACGCCGCGGTGGATGCCGCCGTGCAGGCGTTCGAGCGGGTGGTGGCGGTCTTCGGAGCCCCGGCCGTCGCGCGCTGCGGGCACCGGCTTGAACATCTGGAGATGGTCGGAGACGAGCAGGCGCGCCAACTCGGGGCCTGGGGCGTGGTGGCCAGCGTGCAGCCCGCCTTCGATGCGCTGTGGGGCGGGGCGGACGGCATGTATGCCCAGCGTCTCGGCGCCGATCGAGCCCAGCGACTGAACCCCTTCGCGCTGTTAGCATCGGCAGGCGTGCCCCTCGCGTTCGGCTCGGACAGCCCCGTCACCAGCATCAATCCCTGGGAATCGGTGCGTGCGGCGACGCTGCACCAGACGCCGGGCAGCGCCATCTCGGCCCGCGCGGCGTTTGTGGCCGCGACCCGTGGCGCCTGGCGTGCCGGCGGGGTCCGCGACGGGGCCACCGGCACTCTGGCGCCGGGCGCCCCGGCCTCGTACGCGATCTGGCAGCTGCCCGGCGGCGCCGATGCGCTCGACGTCACGGCCCCGGCCGATGCCGTGCAGCGGTGGTCCACCGATCCGCGGTCCCGGGTTCCGGCGCTGCCACCGCTGGGGCCGCACGACGAGCTGCCCACCTGCCTGCAGACCGTGCACGGGGGAGTGACGATCTATGGCTGACGAAACCCTGGCTGACGAAACCCTGGCCGAAGACACCCCGGATGGGCCCGAGACGCCAGACCCACCGGCGGGTCCGGGGCGGCTGGCCCGATTCGCTACCCGGTTACGCGGGTTCTTCGAGCCCCGGCTGGTCCGGTTGGCGGCTGCGATCGCTGCCGGGCTGCTGTTGTGCGCGGGCTTTCCGCCGTTGGGCTACTGGTACCTGCCGTTCATCGCCTTCGCTCTGCTGGGCTGGGTCTTGACTCACGAAAAAACCACGCGTGCAGGCGGTTTCGGCTACGGCATGCTGTTCGGGTTGGCCTTCCATGTGTTGCTGCTGCCGTGGATCGCGAGCTTTGTGGGTCCGATTCCATGGTTGGCGCTGTCCCTGATGGAGGCATTGTTCGCCGGCGTGTTCGGCTACACCGCGGTGCTGGTACGACGGGCGCCGGGCTGGCCGTTGTGGTTTGCCGGACTGTGGGCTCTGGCCGAGTGGCTCAAGTCGACGGTGCCGTTCGGCGGATTTCCTTGGGGTGTCGTCGGATTCAGCCAGTCGAACGGGCCGCTGCTGCCGCTGGCTCAACTCGGCGGCGCCCCGCTGCTGTCGTTTGCGGTGGTATTGGTCGGGTTCAGCCTGACCGCGATCGGGCTCGAGTCGGCCAAGCGGTTCCGGCACGATCACCGCACCGGCGCGGCCGCTCCGCCCGAGGTGTTCTTCCCCGGGATCTGCGTGGCGCTGGTGCTCCTGTTGACGGGGCTGGCCTGGCCGCACGTCCGGCAGGCCGGCGTCGGGGCCGACGACGACCCGACCGTGACCGTCGCCGCGGTACAGGGCAATGTGCCCCGCCTCGGCCTGGACTTCAACGCCCAGCGGCGCGCGGTGCTCGACAACCACGTCCGCGAGACCATGGCGCTGGCCGATGACGTCCGGGCGGGCCGGGCGCCGCAACCGGCGTTCGTGATCTGGCCGGAGAACTCGTCGGACATCGACCCATTGGTGTACAGCGATGCAGCAGAAAGCATTACCTCTGCGGCCGAGGCGATCCACGCGCCCATCCTCGTCGGCACCGTACTGGCAGCCCCCGGGTACACCTACGACAATCCGGTGACCACCAACTCGGTGATCGTCTGGGATCCGGCCACTGGTCCGGGGGAACAGCACGACAAGGCGATCGTGCAACCGTTCGGCGAGTACCTGCCGTGGCGGAGCTTTTTCCGCAAGCTGTCCTCGTTCGCCGACCGGGCCGGTTACTTCGTGCCTGGGCACGGCAATGGCGTGGTCACTGCCGCCGGGGTGCCCATCGGTGTCACCACGTGCTGGGAGGTGATCTTCGACCGGGCGGCCCGGCAGTCGGTGCTCGCTGGTGCGCAGGTGCTCGCCGTCCCGACCAACAACGCCACCTTCGACGAGTCGATGAGTGCCCAGCAACTGGCGTTCGCCCGGGTCCGGGCCGTCGAACACGACCGCTACGTGGTGGTCGCCGGTACGACCGGGATCAGTGCCGTGATCGGCCCAGATGGCCGTGAGCTCGCCAGGACCGCGTTCTTCGAACCCGCCCACTTGGTCAGTCAGATCAAGTTGAAGACCGATCTGACCCCGGCAACCCAATGGGGACCGATAATCAACGCATTGTTGGTCATGGTTGGCGCTGCGGCTGTGGTAGGGGTCATGCTGCACAATGGAAGGCTCATGCTTCGTCGTAGGGCGCAGCGGGGGGATCGACTTAACAACGAAGAGGTGACATGACCATGGGTGGTGACCGCCCGAGTCAGCGCACGCTGGTCATCATTCCGACTTACAACGAGCGGGAGAACTTGCCGTTGATCGTCGGACGAGTCCATGCCGCGCAGCCGGACGTTCACGTGCTGGTGGTCGACGACGGTAGCCCGGACGGCACCGGTCAGTTGGCCGACGAGCTGGCGCTGGCCGATCCCGACCGGGTGCACGTGATGCACCGCGCCGGCAAGGGCGGACTCGGTGCGGCCTACCTGGCCGGCTTCGCCTGGGGGCTGGGCCGCGGCTACTCGGTACTGGTGGAGATGGATGCCGACGGCAGCCATGCGCCCGAGGAGCTCTACCGTCTGCTCGACGCTGTCGACGCCGGTGCTGACCTGGCCATCGGGTCGCGGTACGTGCCGGGCGGCACGGTCCGCAACTGGCCCCGTCGCCGGTTGGTGCTGTCGCGCACCGCCAACACTTATTCACGGGTGCTGCTCGGTGTCGACATCCACGACATCACCGCCGGCTACCGCGCCTATCGGCGTGAGGTCCTGGAGAAGATGGGTCTGGACGACGTCGACTCCAAGGGCTACTGCTTCCAGATCGACCTGACCTGGCGGGCGATCAACGCGGGATTCACCGTCGTCGAGGTGCCGATCACCTTCACCGAGCGCGAGCTGGGTGTATCGAAGATGAGCGGTTCGAACATCCGCGAAGCCATGTCGCAGGTGGCCAAATGGGGTATCCGCGGCCGGTTGGACCGGGCTCGCGGTGTCGCTCGCTGACCCCTGACGAAACAAAAAGCCCCGCATATGCGGGGCTTTTTGTTTGGCCGAGGTGATCAGTTGCCGCGGCGGCGGGTCTTGATCAGGTCGAGGCGCTCCTTGAGCAGCTCCTCGAGCTCCTCGACGCTGCGACGCTCCAGCAGCATGTCCCAGTGGGTACGCGGCGGCTTGGCCTTCTTGGGCTCGGGCACATCACCGTCGAGCAGGGCGCCTTCCATGCCGTTCTTGCAGGGCCAGGTGCCGGGAATCTCGGCATCGTCGGCGAACGGAACTTCGAACACCTCGCCGTTGTCGGTGCGGTACCGGGCAACCTGACGCGGCGCCAGGTCGTGGTTACGGTCGGTCTCGTAGCTCACGGCTCCGAGGCGACTGCCTCTCAGGACGCGATCAGCCATCGTCAACACTCCTTGATATAGCGACAGGGGATCAACGCAGGCCAGTGCCATGAAGTTCCCGACTCAGTAGTCCATGATACCGGGCCACAGCACGGCGACGATTACAGTCACGACCGTGGTATCAGCACGACGCTCCAAAGCCCAGCCGTGTCGGTGGTGTGGGCGTGAGGTCGCTGACGCGGGAATGGGACGGCGCCGTCAGTACTGTCGCCAATCCTGCCGTCAGCGAGCCTATGAACAGCGCGCCATGGTCAAGGGCACGGCGTTGGCACCGGACTCGGTGGTGTTGACCGCCGAGGAGGCCGCGGCGTTGTCGGACCGGGTGTACCAGGTGCGGTGTGCGGCCGAGGACGTGGCTACCGCGGTGGCGGAGGGTGCGGACGCGGCGGAGTTACACGACCTGTGTGAGGTGCTGCTGGCGGCGGCGAAGGAAGCCGACGGTTGGCGATGAGGCGAGGAGAGGGCCGATGACCGGTGAGCGTCGCCGCATCCATAAACCGACGAAGTTCCTCGGCCGGGGCTTCGAGGCATTTCATGAGGTCGAGGACCCCGTGCGGGACCGTCGTATCGCCCATGAGACCGCCGCGGCGCTGATGGAACGAGTGCGGAGCTATCCGGACCCCGAGGTGGTCGCGCGCTTGATCTCGTATACCGATGAGCACGGCATCGACACCATCGCCGAACTGTGGTCGGATGCCGACGCGCGTAGCCTGCCCGGAGCGTTGTGGCGGGTGTACCTGCTCCGGTCGGCGATCCGGGAGGACCCCTACTCGGCCAGCCTGTTGTTCGGACGTGGTGCGGACGTCGTGCATTCGATCGATCCGGTGGTCGCCGGTGCTGCGGCACCGACCGGGCCGACAGAAGTCAGTGATGTTGCCGACCGGATATTGCGTGGTGTGTTCGAGGGCGACTTCGCGATTGCCCTGGAGCGGGCCGCGGCCTATTGCCGAGTCAGCGCTGCCGGCAGCGTGAGCCTGGCACGGGACGCGGAATTCACCGCGCCCGAACGCTCTGCCGAACTCACCGACCGCGCGGTGTGGTTCACCCGGTTGGCCAATGAACTCGGCGCCGCTGCCGGCCTGTGGCGCAGCAACTCGCTGGAATGACACCGCCACTGCGGAAAAGTTAAAGCCAGACCGCAGAACGCCTCTCGGCGAGTGGCCGCTCGTGGCGGCAAAATTTGGGGCCCGGGGTTACTGCGGCCTGGCGGTGTCCACTGTAGCCGAGGATCCGGTGTGGTGAGCAATCGATGCGGCGCGTGCGCACCGAAATTTCGTCTCGACTAGCGCGGATTCGGCTTCGGTGAGTTCCACGACATGCTCGAATATCGGTGGACGATTTCTCCTGGCCCAGACCGACCACTGAAGGGGCTCGTGCGATGACCGAAGCTTTTCTGCTGGGTGGGGTTCGGACGGCGTTCGCGCGGTACGGCGGACCGCTCTCGCATTTTCGCGTGGACGATCTGCTCGGCATGGCCATGGTCGGCGCCTGCCGGAAGGTCGGTATCGAGCAGGCCGAGGTGGAGGACATCGTTGCCGGTTGTGTGAATCCCGCGCACGAGGGCATGGGTGACATCGCCCGGTGGTCGGCCTTGGCTGCCGGGTTCCCGGACAGTGTCACCGGCGTCACGATCAACCGCTACTGTGCGTCGTCGCTCACCGCGACGATCAACGTGGCGAACGGGATTCGGGCCGGCGACGTCGGCGTCGGCATCGCCTCCGGGGTGGAGTCGATGTCGCGCTCGGGCTGGGCTTATATGAAGGGCGACAGCGCCTTTGCGCCGCGGGGTCCACAGATCCTGCTGGACACCATGTGGTCGGGCGCCGGTGGCCCACCGAACCCGAAGCTGCTGGCGCGCAACGCGTACATCGGGATGATCGAGACGGCGCAGAACGCCGCCGACCGTTATGGGCTCACCCGCGAGGAGATCGACGCGTTCGCGCTGCGGTCCCAACAGCACGCCAAGGCGGCGCGAGACCGGGGACGGCTCGCGCTGGAGATCATGCCGGTGGACATCGCGGCGACCAAGTCGGCCCCGGCGTCGGTGTTCGACACCGACGCCTTCATCCGTGATGACACCACCATGGAGCAACTGGCTGCGCTGCGGCCCCAGCCCGGCACCACCCAGATGACGGCTGCCAATTCGACCCCACTGACCGACGGGGCGGCCGCGCTGGTGCTGGCCTCCGGGGAGCGTGCCGCCGAGCTCGGGGTGGCACCTCTGGCCCGCGTGGCGGCGTCGGCGACTGTGGGAATCGACCCGCTGGTGATGGGCTTGGCGCCGGCGTGGGCCATCCCGTTGGCGCTCAAGCGTGCGGGGCTGACACCCGAACAGATCGACGTCTGGGAGGTGCACGAGGCATTCAGCGCCCAGGCGTTGGGCGTGTTGCGCGAACTGCCCAACCAGCTCGACGGTTTCGAAGTCCCCGACGACAAGCTGAACCTCAATGGCGGCGCGGTGGCCATCGGTCACCCGTTCGGCGCGTCCGGTGCGCGTTATGTGCTGACCCTGGCCACCGAGCTGCGTGAGCGCAATGTGCGCTACGGCGTGGCGGGGGTGTGCGTCGGGTCCGGACAGGGCGTCGCCATCGTGCTGGAGAACCCCGATGCTGGTTGACCCGAATGAGTGCAGCGCACCGGCCACAGATGCGTAATGTATCGCCGTGACCGATGTCGGTGGTGAACTGCAGCGCTGTCTACCAGGAGAGTTGAAGTCGCTGTTCCTGTTCGAGTCGTTGTCGGACGAGCAGCTGGCGTACCTGTGCGGAGCTGGACGAATCGAGGTGCTCGGCCCGGGGCCGATGGTCGCCGAGGGTGACTTGGCGGCGCTCTTCTATGTGTTGATCGACGGTGAGTTGGTCATCTCGAAGCGCTCCGCGGGCCGCGATGTCGAGATCAACCGGACCGCACAGCCCGGGGTCTATTTCGGCGCCCGCTCGGCGTTCCTCTCCGAGCACGACCGGAACCGGCTGTCGGTGCGGGCCACTCGACGTTCGCGGTTTTTCGTCATGGACGCGGCGGCGCTCGGTGCCTTCGTCAAGCGGGAGTTCCCGATGGCGGTGCACCTCATCGAGGGAATGGCCGAGACTGCCGACAGGCAGCACCGCATCGCCGACGAGCGGGACCGGCTGCTGGCACTAGGACAGCTCTCGGCGGCCCTGACCCACGAGCTCAACAATCCGGCGGCGGCGGTGGTCCGGGCTGCGACCGAACTGCGTGGGCAGTTGGAAGCTCTCACCGCTCCTTTGGTGCACAACCAATTCGATAGCGAGACACTGCGTTTCCTGGCCGCTGCGCAGACCGAGGTGGCGGCGCGGGTGGCTGCTGCTTCAGGGCGGGCGCTCTCGGCGATGCAGGCGACCAACCTCGAAGACGAGATCGGTGACTGGCTGTCCGATCACCGGATCGACAACGCATGGGACATGGCGCCGACCTTTGTCGAGGCTGGACTGGACCGTGGATGGCTCGATCAGCTGTCAACCGGTGATCAACCGCCCGCCTGGCTGGGAACTGCCATGCAGTGGCTCCGGCACCGCATCGAGGCCGAATTGCTGACACACCAGATCCATGATGCCGCACAACGGATTTCGGGTCTGGTCGCTGACGTCGAGCAGTACACCCAACTGAACAGTGCGCCCTTCCAGTTCGCCGATGTCAACGCATTGCTCACCAGTACATTGCGGATGTTCGCCGGGCGGATCGGCGCGGGCACCGAGATCGAGGTGCTCACCGACTTTGATGAGTCGACACCCGAATTGCTCTGTTATCCAGCCGAACTCAACCAGGTGTGGACCAATATCATCGACAATGCCATCGCCGCGATGGGGCCGGCTGCGGGCACGTCGTCGAACAGCGCGGGCACGCTCACGGTGCGGACGCGACGCGAGGACGACGCGATTCGCATCGAGATCGGTGACACCGGCTGCGGAATTCCCGACGATGTCGGTGGGCGCATTTTCGATCCGTTCTTCACGACCAGGCCGCTGGGTGAGGGCACCGGTCTGGGTCTGCATGTGGCCTGGCGGATCATCGTCAACCGGCACCGCGGGGAGCTGGTTGCAACTTCCCGGCCGGGCGACACCAGATTTGTCGCACGTCTTCCACTACAACATCGTGCCGAGGGCGAAGGAGGCTGAGATGCAACAGATTACAGATGGTTGTCGAACGTGACGACAGCCTTCGTGTTGTCCGGCGGCGGCAGCCTGGGTTCGATCCAGGTGGGAATGCTGGTGGCGTTGGCCGAGGCCGGCATCAAACCCGACCTGATCGTCGGTACCTCGGTCGGCGCCCTCAACGGCGGATGGATCGCGGCGGCCTCGGACAGTCCTGGGGTCGCCGGGTTGGCAGATCTGTGGCGATCGCTGTCCCGCCGCGAGGTGTTTCCGGCCAGCATGGGCCTGGGGCTGCTGGGATTCCTGGGCCAGCGACAACACTTGGTGGCCAACAGCGGCATCCGTAATCTGCTGAAACGCAACTTGCGGTTCCGCCGGTTGGAGGATGCCCCGACGCCGCTGCATGTGGTCGCGACGGATGTGCTGTCCGGGCAGGATGTCCTGCTGTCCACCGGGGATGCCGTCGATGCGATCAGCGCAAGTGCCGCCATACCGGGGGTGCTGCCGCCGGTGCGGATGGATGGGCGGGATCTGGTCGACGGCGGGGTGATCAACAACACCCCGCTTTCGCATGCGGTCGCCCTGGGGGCAACGGAGATCTGGGTTCTTCCTACCGGGTACTCGTGTGCGATGCCGCAGTCGCCGACCGGTGCGCTGGCGATGGCGATGCACGCTTTCACCTTGGCGATAAACCGGCGGCTGGCCACTGATGTCGAACGCTTCGAAGGTGTGGTCGAGCTGCACGTGGTGCCGCCACTGTGCCCCGTACGAGTGTCTCCAGTCGATTTCTCGCGGTCAGGCGAACTCATCGACCGATCGCTGACCTCGACGCGCCGCTGGCTACCGACGGATTACGCCGCCGGGCAGCAGGCCGACCTGCTGATGCCTCATCGCGATTGCGATTGATTGTCGGGCGGACATCACCTCAGTACGTTCACCGCGCGGGCGATCACCAGCGCGATGGTCGACATCGCGACCAACGACTGCAGCGTCATCATCGATTTGGCCCACCGTGACAATGGCATGGTGTCGGTGGGGGAGAACGCCACCACGTTGGTGTAGCTCGTGTACAGATAGTCGATGAACGTTGGGCGCCAACCAGGTTTGGCGTTTTGTGGATCGCTCATCTGCGGGAACTGGAAGTCCGGATACGGGTTGTCGCCGGCCCGCCGGGCGAACGGCCCACCCCGGTCCAGCTCCCAGTACCAGATACCGAACACGATGACGTTGGTGATGAAAATCGCTGCGCCGCTGCCCAATAGGACGCCGGCATCATTACTGACCTTGCCGGACAAGATGTTCAGATCCAGGATGATCGCCGATGCGGTGTTGTCGAGGGTGATGGCCGCGGTCAATACGATCATGACCCACCGGCCGACGGCGGTCTGGCGGGACAACCGAACCGGGTTGATGACGATCAGGACCAACACCAACAGCAATTCCAGCGTGATCAACGGCCACCGGGGTATTGCAGGGACGGTGTATTGCTGGGGGATCGCACGCTGTAGGGCCACCGCAGCCAGGATCGCGAAGATCACCGGCAGACGGTTCTCCGGGTCGCCGGGTCGCAGCCACGACGGCACATGATGCTCGGCGCTGTTGGTCAACTGGTGCGTCCGCTCCACGAACGACCTGACCGCCGGTGGCAACGGTTCGGATATGGGGTCCATGGTAAATAGTTTGGCATCGAGTGGCACCATTGATCGGTGTCTGCCGAGCTGAGCCAGGGAACCCACAGGTCGCCGCTTACTGCGGCGGACATCGACATGGCCGCGCAGCGAATTTCTGGAGTCATCACCCGAACCCCGTTGCAGTTCAGCGACCGACTGTCCGCGCTGACCGGAGCCCGCGTCTACTTCAAGCGCGAGGACCTGCAGGCGGTGCGTTCGTACAAGCTGCGCGGCGCCTACAACGTCCTGATGCAGCTCACCGACGAGGAGAAGGCCGCCGGCGTGGTGTGTTCGTCGGCGGGCAATCACGCGCAGGGTTTCGCGCTGGCGTGCAAGTCGATGGGTGTGCACGGCCGGGTCTACGCACCGGCCAAGACGCCCAAGCAGAAGCGTGATCGGATCCGGTACCACGGCGGCGAATTCATCGAGCTGATCATCGGCGGCGCCACCTACGATCTGGCGGCCGAGGCCGCGCTGGACGATGTGGCGCGCACCGGGGCCACCCTGGTCCCGCCCTATGACGACTTACGCACCATGGCCGGCCAGGGCACCATCGCCGTGGAAATCCTCGATCAACTCGACACCGAGCCGGATCTGGTGATCGTGCCGGTCGGCGGCGGTGGCTGCATCAGCGGCATCACCACCTATCTGGCTGAGCGCACCGAAGCGACGGCGGTGCTCGGCGCGGAGCCCGCGGGCGCAGCATCGATGGTCGCCGCCTTGGCCAAGGGCGAGCCGGTGACGTTGGACCATGCCGATCAGTTCGTCGACGGCGCAGCGGTGGCGCGGGCCGGGAACCTGACGTATGCGGCGTTGGCCGCGGCCGGTGACATGGTGTCGATCAACACCGTCGACGAGGGCGCGGTGTGCACCGCGATGCTCGATCTCTATCAGAACGAGGGCATCATCGCCGAGCCGGCCGGCGCCCTATCGGTGGCGGCACTGATGGAAGCCGACATCGAGCCCGGCACGACCGTGGTGTGCCTGATTTCCGGTGGCAACAACGATGTTTCCCGCTACGGCGAGGTACTCGAGCGGTCGCTGGTGCATCTGGGCCTCAAGCACTACTTCCTGGTGAACTTCCCGCAGGAACCGGGCGCGCTGCGACGATTCCTCGACGGGGTGTTGGGGCCCAACGACGACATCACCCTGTTCGAATACGTCAAGCGCAACAATCGGGAAACCGGTGCGGCACTGGTCGGTATCGAACTCGGCTCGGCGGCCGATCATGACGGTCTGTTGGCACGAATGCGTGATTCGGGCATCTACGTTGAGGTGTTGGAACCCGGGTCGCCCTCGTATCGGTACCTGATCTGACCTACCCGGCCTGACGTAGGGGCGGGGCGACCTCGATCAGTTCATGATCGTTGGCGCCGAAGATCGGTTCTATCGGCACGGCGTATTCGGCGGCTGAGGCGGCCAATGCTGCGGCCCACTGTCGGCTCAGCTCGCTGACCGGGCCGGAGCCCGGCCCGGTCAGCAGCAGAGCCACGGTCGTGCCGGGGTCCATCTCGTCGTCCAGCACCGCGGCGAGTTCGTCCATGAGCCCGTCAGCCAGCTCCCGGTCCGGTCTGGGCGGTCGCGGCAGATCGACCAGGATCTTGAGCATACGGCGGTCGGGGCCGACGAATCCGACCCACAGCAGGCGTTCACCGAATCCGAGCCGGCCCATCAGCGCGCGCCAGCGCTGGTGCAGGTCAGCGGTGGAATGGATTGGTTCAGTGGCAGTTTCGATCGGCGGGACGGTCGGTGGCTGGGAATGCATGTGACGAATCATCACCGCAGACTGCGCCACCCCGGTAATGCGTTATCCACAACCGGCGGGGCTGTGGATGACCGTGTTGACGACTCAGCGTTCCAGCAGCACGCCGGGCAGTTCGGCGAACAACTCCGCGGCACTGACCGCGCCACGCAGCACCCGCCCGGTGAGGCGGTCGGTCCAGTCGCCGTCGGGCAACGTCAGATACGTGTCGTGCCAAGCCGGTTGGCGCAGCGTCCAGCGCCGCACCGCCACCAGCACATCGTCGCCGCGCAGAAACCCGATGATGTGATCAGGCGCGGCACCGGTGGCGAACAGCGGCGTGTACCCGCCCGAGAGGTACGTCTGCGGACGTTCACGACGGGACCGCAACCCCGCGGCCACCACACGGGTCTTCGGATGGCTCAAATCATTCAGCTCGGCGCGCAGTCGTGGGAAATCCACCGGCCGCCGATTGTCCGGATCCACCAGGGAGTCGTCCCACACCTCGGTGCCCTGGTAGATGTCCGGAACCCCGGGCACCGTCAGGGACAACAACTTCTGGGCCAGGGCGTCGGATCGCGACGCATCGTCGACCGCGCGCACCAGTGCGGTGATCTCGACAGCGATCGGTCCGTCGAGCACCGCATCGATCCAGTTGGCCAGTTCGTCCTCGAACTGCGTGTCGGGATGCGTCCAGTTGGTGTGCAGGGCTGCCTCTCGTGCGGCCTTGCGGGCGTAGCTGTGTAGCCGCGAACGGAGTTCGTCGCCCACCTCGCCCGATGCAGGCCATACCCCGAAGATGTTCTGCCACAAGAAAAGTCCGGTCACCGGATCGGGCGGTAAGCAGATGTAGTTCCACCGTGCGACTCGTATCGACCATTCGTCGGCGAGCTGCGACAGCACCGAGATGCGGGCCCGGACGTCTTCGCTGCGTTTGGTGTCGTGTGTCGACAGCGTGATCATGGCGACCGGCCAATGTCGGGCGCGCAACGCGGCCCGCTCATGGAACTCCTCGGCGGTCACCGTGAATCGAGTTGGAGTGCTGCCGATTTCGTTGAGCGAGACCAATCGGGTATTGCGGTAGAACTCATTTCCCTCGACGGCGATCGCGGTCGCCGCGGCGCTGAGCTGCTGGAACCGTGTCGCGGGCTCGGGGTGATCCAGCGCGGCCACGATCAGCTGCACCGCGGGCGCCAAATGCGGTGCGGCATGGACGGTGTCGGTGATCGCCTCGGCCAGTATCCGCCCCACGCCGCGGTAATCGGTGCGGTAGACCCCGATGCGGCTCACCAGTTCGGCAATCGCCTCCGGTAGCTCGGGTGCGTCGGTGCCGATGGCCGTGACGATCGCGCGGCGCAGGCGGTTCACCTCGGTGGACAGGGCATGCCGCACGGCCGCGCGCTTGAGTGCCACGGCCTGGGGCGCCGAGCCGGACAGCGCGGTCAGAGTGGCTTCGCCGGTGGGATCGACGAACAGTCCGCCGATCTCACGCAGCCCGTCATAGCCTGTGGTGCCGGCGATCGGCAGGTTGGGGTCCAGCGACTCGCCGGGCTCCAGTACTTTCTCGGCCACGATCCACGCCTCTGGACCGGCCAGTTGACGGAGCCGGTCCAGATAGGCTGGGGGATTGGATAATCCGTCGACGTGGTCGAGTCGCAGGCCATCGACGAGTCCCTCACGCAGCCACCTGCCGACCTCGACGTGGGCGGCCTCGAACACATCCGGATCTTCCGGCCGCACCGCTGCCAGCGAGTTGATCGTGATGAACCTGCGGTAGCCGGACGGGCTGTCGCGCCAACCGGTCAGCCGGTAGTGCTGCCGGGCGTGGACCTCGGCGGCACTGCCCCCGCCGCTGCCGGGACGGACCGGCCACACCCGGTCGCCCAGTCGCAGCACGTCGCCGTCGACCGTCAGGGCATCCAGGTCGGCGTCAGAACCCAACACCGGCAACACCATTCGGCCGTCGGGGTCCAGTGGCCAGTCGATGTCGAAGTGAGCCGCGAACTCCGACCGCCGACCGTGGGTCAGCACATCCCACCACCACGGGTTCTGTTCCGGCCGATCGACGCCGACGTGGTTGGGGACGATATCGACCACCAGCCCCATGCCCCGGGCGCGGGCGGCACGGGCCAGGCTCGAAAATCCCTCGGCGCCGCCGAGCGCGACCGAGATCGAGGTCGGATCGGTGACGTCGTAACCGTGCGTGGACCCGTGTACCGCGGTCAGGATCGGGGACAGGTACAGGTGCGACACCCCGAGATCGTCGAGATAGTCGAGCAACGCCTCGGCGTCGGCGAAAGTCATTCCATCGCCGGACAATTGCAGCCGGTAGGTGGACAGTACCGCCATGGACGTCAGGCGGTCTTCCGCAGCACCAGCAGGCTGCGGGCCGCCAGCGGTACCGTTTCGCCGGCACCGACCACCAGTTCTGTGTGGCCCGTCGGGTCGGTGGTATCCAGTGCAGCAGTCCACTTCTCGGCGTAGCCCTGATCCGGGATGACGAAATCCAGTGCCTGGTCGTGGGCGTTGAAACACAACAGGAACGAGTCATCGGTGACCCGCTCGCCGCGGGCGTTGGGTTCGGGGATGGCGTCGCCGTTGAGGAACACCGTGATGCTCTTGCCGAACCCCGAGCCCCAGTCTTCGAGCGTCATCTCGTGGCCGGCCGGGGTCAGCCAGGCGATGTCGCGGACCTGGTCGCCGCTGCGGATGGGTTTGCCCTCCAAGAACCGTCGGCGGCGGAACACCGGGTGCCGGCGGCGCAGGGCCACCACGGTGCGGGTGAATTCCAAGAGGTCGGCGTTGGATTCGCACATGGTCCAGTCCATCCAGGACAAGTCCGAATCCTGGCAGTAGACGTTGTTGTTGCCGCGTTGGGTACGGCCGATCTCGTCGCCGTGGCTGATCATCGGGGTGCCCTGGGAGAACATCAGGGTGCCCAGGATGTTGCGCGTCTGCCGGCCGCGCAGCGCCAGAATCTCCGGATCTTCGGTGGGCCCTTCCACACCGCAGTTCCAGGATCGGTTGTGGCTCTCGCCGTCGTGATTGTCCTCACCGTTGGCTTCGTTGTGCTTTTCGTTGTAGGACACCAGGTCTGCGAGCGTGAAGCCGTCGTGGCAGATGACGAAGTTGATGCTGGCGCCCGGGCGGCGTCCGGTCGCCTCATACAGATCCGACGAACCGGTCAGCCGGGATGCGAACTCGCCCAACGTCGCCGGCTCTCCGCGCCAGTAGTCGCGAACGGTGTCGCGGTACTTGCCGTTCCACTCGGTCCACAGCCCAGGGAAGTTGCCGACCTGATATCCGCCCTCGCCGATGTCCCACGGTTCGGCGATCAACTTGACCTGGCTGATCACCGGATCCTGTTGCACCAGGTCGAAAAACGCGCTCAGCCGGTCCACGTCGTAGAACTCGCGGGCCAGTGTCGAGGCCAGATCGAACCGGAATCCGTCGACGTGCATCTCCAGCACCCAGTAGCGCAGCGAGTCCATGATCAGCTGCAGGGTGTGCGGGTGACGCGCGTTGAGGCTGTTGCCGGTGCCGGTGAAATCCTTGTACAGCGCGAGATCTTCGTCGGCGAGCCGGTAGTACGCGGCGTTGTCGATGCCCCGGAAGTTGACGGTGGGTCCCAGGTGGTTGCCCTCGGCGGTGTGGTTGTAGACCACGTCGAGGATCACCTCGATCCCGGCCTCGTGGAACGATCGCACCATGGTCTTGAACTCGGCCACCTCGCCACCCGCGTGCGGGGCGGACGAGTACTGGTGGTGCGGCGCGAAGAATCCGAAAGTGTTGTAACCCCAGTAGTTTCGCAGGCCCAGGTCCAGCAGGCGGTGATCGTGCATGAACTGGTGCACCGGCATCAGCTCGATGGCGGTGACCGACAGCGACTGCAGGTGTTCGATGATCGCGGGGTGAGCCAGCCCGGCGTAGGTGCCGCGTTGCTCTGGCGGGATGGCTGGGTGGGTCTGCGTCATGCCCTTGACATGGGCCTCGTAGATGACGGTCTCGTGATACGGGGTGCCCGGCTTACGGTCGGTGCCCCAGTTGAAGAACGGATTGATCACCACACTGGTCATGGTGTGGCCCAGCGAATCGACCCCCGGCGGCGTCGCGGTGGTATCGGGCGCCTCGAGGTCGTAGGAGTACAGGGCCTGGCTGAATTCGAAGTCGCCGTGGAACGACTTGCCGTACGGATCGAGCAGCAGCTTGCTCGGATCGCAGCGATGACCGGCCGCCGGATCCCACGGCCCGTAGACCCGGAACCCGTACCGTTGCCCGGGCGTCACGTTCGGCAGGTAGCAATGCCAGACATATCCGTCGACCTCATCGAGGTTGATCCGCTGCTCGGAACCGTCCTTGGCGATCAGGCACAGCTCGACGCTATCGGCGACCTCCGAGAACAGCGAGAAGTTGGTGCCGGCACCGTCATAGGTCGCACCGAGCGGGTAGGCCGCGCCGGGCCAGACAGTGGTGGCCATGGCCCTCACCACCAGCCGGTTCGGTCCGCCATCTGCCGTCCGAGCTCTCCCACCATGGTGCGCATATACGTGGCGGAGAGGTGATGAGAATCGTGATACAGCAACACATTTCCCTCCACAGCGCGACAAATGTCCGGGCGACATACCGCATTACTCATGTCGAGCGTCTTCAACAACGGGAACTGCCCGACGAAATCCTCGGTGGGATTGTGCTCGGACAGTACCTCGGAGCGCTTGATTCCGCAGGATTCCGCGTTGCCGCCGCTGGCCAGGCAATCGGCTGGGAAGAACGCCCTGCCGTCACGCACCAGCCATGGGGTGTCCCGCATGGCCAGGATCGGGATGTTGGCGCTGGACAACTGTTGCCAGATGCCGATGTACGTGCCCGGCATGACGTCGCCCGGTTTGATGTTCCAGGGCCGGGTCGAGGTGGTGAAGACGTAGTCGGGGTGCGAGGCAATGAGTTTGGGCATGACCAGCTCATTCCACTCGTAGCACTTGGGGTATGGCCGGTTGTCACCCATCACCAGCGGATTGGTCTCGGTCGACAGTGGGCAACCCATCTTCAGGTAGGTCACGACCTTGAAGTGGTAGTGCCTGCCCAGCATGTCCAGCGCCGTGATCCAGTGTTCGGCGTGCGATCCGCCGGCGAGGTCGATGGTGCGCGCGGCCGCGGTGTCGCCGTACACACAGTTACGAATGGACAGGTCGTCGAAGTCCGCGATGCAGCCGTCTGCGGTGGTTTTGGGGACGTCGTCGTGGGCTTCCAGAACCGTCGGACGGAACGGCAGCACCGGCACCTTCAGATGCGGGGTCAGTAGCGCACGCGCGCCGGGGTAGTCCTGCGGGGAGAGGGTGAGCAGCTCCTTGCCCTTGGCCCGTTCGGCGGTCATGTGCTCGCGCCAGGTGAAGGAGGTGGCCGTCAGGACCACACCGAGCAGCGTCACGAACGACCCCAGCACGATGGTGGGACGGCGTAGCCGGGTCCGCAGCGGTGGCCGCGTGACCGGGACGCGAGCCGCACCGACGCGGTAGCGCAACGGGTTCTCGACGTAGCGGGTGGTGAGCCAGGCGAGGACGCCGGAGACCAGCAGCACGGCCGAACCGTCGAGGAACCCGGCTTTGGTATCGCCGGTGTAGGCCAGCCAGAAGATCAACAGTGGCCAGTGCCACAGGTACAGCGAATACGAGATGGCCCCGAGCGCCATGAACGGTCGGCGGGTCAGCAGCCGGTTGGGTGCGGGCAATTCCTCGGTGTGGTTGGCCGCGCTGAGGATGAACAGCATGGTGGCGCCGACGGGCACCAGGGCCCAGGGGCCGGGGAACTCGCGGACCCCATCGATCAGCGCGCCGCAGGACACGATCGTTGCCAGGGCCAGCGCGGAGACCACGGTGCGCAACCACATCGGCCACCGCACCGAAGGCACCACGGCCCCGATGAGTGCCCCGAGCAACAGCTCCCAGCCGCGCGCGAAGCTGTTGTAGTAGGCGCTGACCTGATCGGCCTGGTGCGCGTATATCGCGTAGACGAACGAAGCCACGGTCAGCGCGCTGAGCAACACGATGAACCAGAACCGCAGCCGGTCGCCCAGCTTGTCCCGTAGCACCGCCGCGAACCCGAAGATCAGTGCCAGGAACGCCACGTAGAACTGCCCCTGCACGGACATCGACCAGATGTGCTGCAGCGGGCTGACGGCTTCACCCGCGCGCAGGTAGTTCGAAGCGGTGTCGGCCAGCTCCCAGTTCTGGAAGTAGAACAGGCTGGCCAGGCTCTGGTCGGCAAACGTCTCCCAGCGCGTCTCCGGCTGGATCGTGATGGTCAAGATGGCGGCGGCGGCCAGCACGACGACAAGCGCCGGCAGCAGTCGTCGGGCCAGCCGGCGCAGCTCCGGACCGGGCGACAGCGAGCTTTCCGGGGTGAGCGCGGTGCGTAAGAGTTTGCCGCCGAAGAAGAATCCGGACAGCGCCAAGAAGACGTCGACACCGCCCGATACCCGGCCAAACCACACGTGGAAGACGGCTACGAGGGCGATCGCGATGCCCCGGAGTCCGTCGAGGTCGTACCGGTAGAAACCCGACTTGGCGCCGCCGACTGGGGCACTCGGGGCCGCGGGGGACCCGGGCGCCGCGGCTGGTCGGGGTGCTGCAAGAGTCGTCATGGTCGCCCGTCAATCTACCCAACATCCAGGCGCTGTTCATGCTGCCGCCGCAGCTTTGCAGTACCTGTGAGCAAAGGAATCTCCGCGATGCCCGTGCCGGCGTTGAGCCCGTCCGAGATCAGCGCGCTCGATGCGGCGCACGTTTGGCACCCGTACAGCACCATCGGTGCTACTGACTCCGCGGCATTGGCACCGGTGGTGGCGACCGAGGCGCACGGCACCATGCTGACGCTGATTCACCGGGGGAGGCCGGTCCAGGTCATCGATGCGATGAGCTCGTGGTGGACCGCCGTGCACGGCCATGGACATCCGGTGTTGGATGCGGCGATCATGCGGCAACTGGGAACGATGAACCACGTGATGTTCGGTGGCCTGACGCACGAACCGGCGGCCCGGCTGGCCCAGCTGCTGGTGCAGGTCACCCCGGCGGGTCTGGACACCGTGTTCTTCTCGGACTCAGGTTCGGTGTCGGTCGAGGTCGCCGCCAAGATGGCGCTGCAGTATCAGCGCAGCCTGGGCCGGCCGGGCAAGCACAAGTTGATGACCTGGCGCGGCGGGTATCACGGGGACACCTTCGCCCCGATGAGCGTGTGCGACCCGGAGGGCGGCATGCACTCGATCTGGACCGACGTGCTGATGCCGCAGGTCTTCGCGCCTCAGGTGCCCAGCGGGTATGACACCGCGTATGTCGATGCGTTCGAGTCGCAGCTGATCGAGCACGCCGCGGAACTCGCGGCCGTGATCGTCGAGCCGGTGGTGCAGGGTGCCGGCGGCATGCGGTTCCACGATCCGCGGTACCTGACCGATCTTCGGGACATCTGTACCCGGCACGACGTATTGCTGATCTTCGACGAGATCGCCACCGGGTTCGGTCGCACCGGTGAGCTGTTCGCCGCCGACCACGCCGGCGTCAGCCCGGACATCATGTGTGTCGGCAAGGCGATGACCGGCGGTTATGTGACGCTGGCTGCGACGCTGTGCACCGGTGAGATCGCCCGGGTCATCAGCTCCGGCGAGCCCGGGGCTCTGATGCACGGGCCCACGTTCATGGCCAACGCGCTGGCCTGCGCCGTATCGGTGGCGTCGGTGGAACTGCTGTTGGGTCAGGACTGGAAAGCCTCGGTAGCGGCCATCGAGGACGGGCTACGTCGCGGGCTGACTCCGGCCGCCGAGCTGTCGGGGGTTGCCGATGTGCGGGTGTTGGGTGCCATCGGCGTCATCGAAATGACCGAACCGGTCGATATGGCGGTCGCGACCGCCACGGCCATCGAACATGGGCTGTGGCTGCGGCCGTTCCGGAACCTGGTGTACGTCATGCCGCCGTTCGTCTGTACGCCCGAGGAGATCGACTGCATCACCTCAGGAATGGTCGCGGTCGCCCGTGCGCTAACCTGAACACCGTTCAAGTGCCGTGTTGACCAGTCAGGAGTGCCCGATGACCGACCCATCGCCGCTGGCCTGGCTAGGCGACGTCGAGCGGCAGCGCCAGTCGGCCGGCCTGCGCCGGGTGCTGCGGGTGCGACCGCCCGTCGGCACCGAGCTGGACCTGGCCTCCAATGACTACCTGGGTCTATCCCAGCATCCCGAGGTTCTCGAGGGCGGGATCGAGGCGCTGCGCACCTGGGGCGCGGGCTCGGGCGGATCGCGCCTGGTGACCGGCAACACCGAACTGCACGAGGCGTTCGAAGTCGACCTCGCCGAGTTCATGGGCGCCGAATCGGCCCTGGTTTTCTCGTCCGGCTACACCGCCAATATCGGTGCGGTAGCCAGTCTTTCGGGCCCGGGGTCGCTGGTGGTGTCGGACGCCTACAGCCACGCCTCGCTGGTCGACGCCTGCCGGTTGTCGCGGGCGCGCGTGGTGGTGACTCCACACAACGACGTCGCGGCGATCGAGACCGCTCTGGTCAGCCGATCCGAGGAGCGCGCCGTGGTGATCACCGACTCGGTGTTCTCCACCGACGGTGCGATGGCGCCGCTGCGCGAACTCCATCAGGTGTGCCGCCGTCACGGCGCGCTGCTGATCGTCGATGAGGCGCACGGTTTGGGTGTTCGCGGCGAAGGCGGCCGTGGCCTGGTGCACGAGGTCGGTTTGGCCGGCGTGCCCGACGTCGTGGTGACCACGACCCTGTCCAAGTCGCTGGGCAGCCAGGGCGGCGTCGTGCTCGGGCCGGCCGCCGTTCGGGCCCACCTGATCGACGCGGCGCGCACCTTCATCTTCGACACCGGCCTGGCGCCGGCTGCCGTCGGCTCGGCCCGGGCGGCGCTGCGCGTGTTGATGGTCGAGCCCTGGCGTGCCCAGGCGGTACTGACGCATGCCGCGGCGTTGGCAGAGTTCGGCGGAGTGTCGGAGGTGCCTGACTCCGCGGTGGTGTCGGTGATCCTCGGTGAGCCCGAGGTGGCGTTGGCCGCTGCGGCCGCCTGTCTGGAGCGTGGGGTGCGGGTCGGATGCTTCCGGCCGCCGACGGTGCCGACCGGAACTTCGCGACTACGGCTGACTGCGCGGGCCTCGTTGGACGACACCGAGCTGGATCTGGCCCGCCGGGTCTTGGGTGAGGTTCTGACGCTGGTGCGCTCGTGACGGTGCTGTTGGTCACCGGCACCGATACCGGCGTCGGCAAGACCATCGCCACCTCGGCGCTGGCCTGCAGTGCGCGGTTATCGGGCATCGACGTCGCGGTGTGCAAGCCGGTGCAGACCGGGTTCGCACCGGCTCTCGGGCACGGCGACGACGACCTGGCCGAAGTGGCGAGGTTGTCCGGAGTCGGTGAGCTGGCGCCGGGTTGGCGTTATCCCGAGCCGTTGGCGCCGGTGGCCGCAGCCGAGTTGGCCGGAATGGAATTACCTTCGCGAACAGAGCTTTTGGCGCTGATCCATGGCGTCGACGGGCCCGGCCGACTGACGTTGGTCGAGGGGGCCGGGGGACTGCTGGTGGCGCTGGGTGCCTCCGGCGTGACGTTGCGCGATCTGGCGGTGGACCTCGGTGCTGCCGTGTTGGTGGTGGTGGCGCCGGGTCTGGGGACGCTGAACCACACGGGCTTGACGGTGGAGTCGCTTGCCGCGCACGGAATTACCTGCGCCGGATTGGTGGTGGGCGCGTGGCCGTCGGAGCCGGGACCGGCCGAGGTCTCCAACCGCGGCGAGTTGGAACGGATTGCGCCCGTGCGGGCGGTACTGCCGGCTGGTGCAGGGGCATTGTCGTCGGAGGTGTTCGCCGCTGTGAGTGCCGATGCTTTTGACCCGCAATGGGTTTCGGGCTTGATCAGCTGACATGGTGCATTCGGTCGAGCTGCTGTTCGACCCGGAAACCGAGGCGGCGATCCGGGATAGTTGGGACGCGTTGCGGGATAACGGGATTGCCGCTCAACCACCCGGGGCTCGGCCGCATGCCACCCTGACCGTCGCGGAGCAGATCGATGACGCGGTGTTGCCAACGCTGTCCGGGCTTGCCGACAGGTTCCCGTTCGCGGCTCGGATCGGCGCAGCCCTGGTGTTCGGTCGCTCGGCTGGAATTCTCGCGCGTCTTGTGGTGCCGAGCCTGGAACTGCTCGATCTGCACGCCGAAGTGACCCGGCTCACCGCACCGCATCTGGCGCCCGGGCCGATGCCGCACACTGTGCCCGGCGATTGGACGCCCCACGTCACGCTGGCGCGCCGGGTCTCGTCGGACCAGTTGGCCGCCGCACTCCAGATTGCCGGTCGGCCGGCAGATATTGCCGCCACGGTCAGTGGATTGCGATTGTGGAATGGCAACGCCCGTAAAGAGATTCAGGTCATTTGAGGTTTGGACTGGTTCGGCATAACGGGCCTTTGGTCTTTGACTTCTCGGGACCCATGGTTTGTCGGACCCCTCTGTGATGATGGTGTCATGTCCACCGCCGCAACACCTTTGGCCACCGGGGTGCATCCCGGTGAGCGTCTGGAGGTGTTGTTCGAGGAGATCGCGGAGCTGACCGGTCAGCGCAACGCGATCGACGGGCGTTTGGCGCACATCGTCGCGGAGATCGAACGTGACGGATTGGGGGTGTCACCGGCGCTCGGTCGCTTCCGTCGTTGGTGGCGTGGAAAGCCGGGGTGACACCACACAATGCCGAAACCATGGTGGTGGTACCAACCATTCCACCCGCCACCACCGTCGACGAACTAGTCGGTCTCCCCACGGCGGCAGCCGACTCTGGTCAGTACACCTCAACTTGCGAGACGTGCCCCAGACCGTCGGACTCGTCATGCGCCGCCAGCCCCTCGATCAGCAAATTCAGACCGAAAGCGAAACGGCCACTGGCATTTTCGGTCCACACGGCTTCCCCGTCGGCCACCTCGGCGCCCGCTGCGTCCCACTGCATCCGGGATTGCTCGTCGGCGGTGAAACCCAACACGTAGTAGATGACGGTGCGCGCGGCCAGTTCGGCGTCGTCCCTTGTGAGTCCCGAGTCGATACATGCCCCGGTCAGAGCATCGACGATTCGGCGCATCTGAGTGGAGCGTCCCGCGGAGAAACTGGCCGAGACCAGCTCTGCGCCGTCGGTGGCGGACAGCAAGGCATCGCGCAGGGCCGAGCACAGTGCCACTATTCGGCCGGGCCAGGCCCCGGCCACCGCGGGGTCGGCCGCGGAGGCCAGCAGCCGGTCGGCGACGGCGCCCAGAAGCTCCTGTTTGTCGGCGAAATGCCAGTACAGCGCGCCAGGGCTGACGTTGAGCTCGCGGGCCAGCCGACGCATGGTCAGGTCGGCGATCCCGTAGTTGTCGAGGATCTCGGCGGCTTTGGCGACCACGTCGCTTCGGTGCAGTTGCACGGCTGTATCCTAAACACCGTTCAAGTTTGGATTTCAGGAGGATCTCCAGTGACTCAGGCCGCCACTGATGTGTTGGGTATTGCCCGCGAACAGGTTTTGGAGCGAGGCGAAGGCCTGACCCAGGAGCAGGTGCTGGAGGTGCTGCAGCTCCCCGACGATCGCCTCGAAGACTTGCTTGCCCTCGCGCACGAGGTGCGGATGAAGTGGTGTGGTCCCGAGGTCGAGGTCGAGGGCATCATCAGCCTCAAGACCGGCGGCTGCCCTGAGGACTGCCACTTCTGCTCGCAGTCGGGGCTGTTTGCCTCGCCGGTACGCAGCGCCTGGCTGGACATCCCGAGCCTGGTCGAAGCCGCCAAGCAGACTGCCAAGACCGGTGCCACCGAGTTCTGCATCGTGGCCGCGGTCCGCGGACCCGATGAGCGGCTGTTGGCGCAGGTCGCCGCCGGCATCGAAGCGATCCGCAACGAGGTCGACATCCAGATCGCCTGCTCGCTGGGCATGCTTGACCAGGAGCAGGTGGACCGGCTGAAGGCCATGGGCGTGCACCGTTACAACCACAACCTGGAGACCTCCAAGTCGTACTTCCCCAACGTCGTCACCACCCACACCTGGGAAGAACGCTGGGGCACCCTCGAGATGGTCCGCGAGGCGGGCATGGAGGTGTGCTGCGGCGGCATCCTGGGCATGGGCGAGACGCTGGAGCAGCGCGCGGAGTTCGCCGCGAACCTGGCCGAGCTCAACCCGCACGAGGTCCCGCTGAACTTCCTGAACCCGCGCCCGGGCACGCCGTTCGGTGACCTTGAGGTGCTGCCGGCCGCCGACGCGCTGCGCGCCGTCGCCGCGTTCCGGCTGGCCATGCCCCGCACCATGCTCCGGTTCGCCGGTGGTCGTGAGATCACCCTCGGCGACCTCGGCGCCAAGCAGGGCATCCTGGGTGGCATCAACGCTGTCATCGTCGGCAACTACCTGACTACGCTGGGGCGCCCGGCCGAGTCCGACCTGGAACTACTCGACGATCTGCAGATGCCGATCAAGGCCCTCAACGCCACACTGTGATGACCCGCGAGTTGCCCGCACCGGTGAGTGCCGGCAAGTTCAACGTCTATACCGGCGTCGAGACCAGTGTCGCCGCCGGCGCCGTGGTGCCCACGACGGCTCAGCTCGGGCTGGAGGCGCCGCGGTTCTGTGCCGAATGCGGCCGCCGGATGGTGGTTCAGGTACGCCCCGACGGCTGGTGGGCCAAGTGCTCGCGGCACGGGGTGGTGGATTCGAAGGACCTGGACACTCAACGATGACCGTCGCCGTCGAAAGGCCGGAATCCGCACTGCCGCCGAAACTTTCTCATCGGGCAGCGGCGCTGCGGGTGGCAATCGGCTTCGCGTTGGCCGGGGTGTTGGTCGGCGCGCTGTGGGCCCTGGTGGTGCCTCCTATCCACGGTGCCATCGTGTTGAGCCGCAAGGGCGAACGGGTTTCGGGCTTCATCGGCGATGAATCCGACCGAGTATTCCTGGGTGCGGCGCTGTTGGTCGGCTTCCTCGGGGTGCTCGCGGCCGTGACCACGGTGCTGGTCTGGCAATGGCGCGCACATCGCGGCCCCCTGATGGCTGCGGCCCTGGCATTGGGTGGTCTTGCTGCAGGCGGTGCTGCGCCGGGAGTTGGTGCGGCGCTTGCGCATTGGCGGTACGGATCGGTCGATATCGCGGCTGCGCCGGTGTCGGCGGAGCATCGGGTGTTCTATACCACCGAGGCGCCGTCGGCGGTGTTCGGGCATTCGCCGTGGCTCCTGGCGGCCACGGTGTTTTTCCCGGCTGGCATCGCGGCGTTGGTGTACGCCTTCTGTGTGTTGGCTACCAAGCGAGACGATCTGGGTGCGTGGCCGCCCGTCGAACCGTCCGTGACCGGATCGCCGATTTTGGCGGACTCTCCGACGGACGACGCTCTGCCGTCCGTCGGCTGATCGAAACTCATTGCACAACAACGGGTTTCGATTTCTTCGAAGAATTCGACCCGTTGACGTCGGCTTGCCTCGCCGCGCCTGTGTTCATACGGAAACTTCACAGCATACCCGAAGTAGGTATGGAGTATTAGGGTAGGCATACCTATTGTTTATTAGGTAATCCTCAGCTAAATTTCAGGTTCCATCGTTTGTTAGGTGGAGTAACGAAAAGAGGAGATCTACCGTGCAACTCGCACTTCGCCCCTGGTCTGCTGATGCGGACCTGATGGCCGCCCCGGTATCGAATGGCCGCACCAACAAGATCCTGATCGGTACTGTCGCCGCGCTGAGTGCCAGCGTCATCGCCGCGGGTCCCGCAGTACAGCACAGCGCCACGCTCGAGGTTCACCAGGCTCAGCAGCGTGCCGTGCAACTGGTTGCGGCGGTTACCGACTCACCGATTGCGGTGTATGGGGACCTGGTCAACCACACGGTCCACAACGTGGGCACCCTGCTCAAGCAGTATGCGGCGTCACCGTTCCCGATTCTGGGTGCGATCGTCGAAAACCAGGTCGGCTACCTCAAGCAGATCTTCGACTTCAGCGCCGCGTCTACCGCATTCAAGACCTGGTGGGAGAACGGCACGAGGGAATCGGCCCCGGGTAAGACGCTGTTGGCGAACGTGCAGAGCGCGTTGTCCAAGGGCAACTTGGGCGTGGCCTACGAGAACTTCAACAAGCTGGCCCTGTTCGGCCTGCAGAACACCGTGCTGACCTGGGCTAACGGCTGGCTGTTCAGCACGAGCACGACTATGGGTATTCCGCAGCGGATGGCGCAGAACCTTTCCAATGCCCTCGGTGCCTTTTTCACCACCGGCACCTTGGTGTTCGGCGCCTTCCAAGCCGCCTATGCGCCTTTCAGCGGTGCGGCATTCGAGTTGTCGCGCTCCCTCGGCGCGGTCGGCTCCGCGGTCGGCGCCGGGAATCTGGCCGGCGCGATCACGGCCTTGGTGAACACGCCGGGTGCGGTGGCCGACGCATTCCTCAACGGCTTCGCCTACAGCGGCTCGACCAACCCATGGGCCGGCCTGTTTTCGCCCAAGGACCCGGCCTGCACGGGTCGCTGCGCGAGCGGTGGTCCGATCTCTCAGTTCCTCATCACCATCGCCCAGAAGATCGCTGCGGCCATCAAGAATGTCCCGGCGAAGACGGCCACCACGACCGCGGCGGTCGCGGTCAGCGACCCGGCGGCGAGCCTGGTCTCGGCGACGCTTGAGCCCGCTGCCACGTCGTACACCTTGAGCTTGGGAAGTGGCTCAAGCACCTCGACGGCAACCGACCACACAGTTGTTGCCGCGGCCGCCGCGACCACCGACAAGGCGGCGGCGGCGGATACGACCGCTGCTGCACCGGCCACCTCCAAGAGCGATGCCGCCAAGACCGAGGACATCGCGAAGGCGGAGGTTACGACGAAGGCGCAGGACACTGCCAAGGCGCCGGCCACGGCCACGGCTACGGACACCGGCAAGCCGGCGGACACCGCTAGCTCAACGGGGACTGCGGCCGCCGGGACAAGCACAACCGATAGTCCGGCCAAGGCTGGTTCGGACAACGTCGGTTCGGACAAGGCGGGCTCGGACAAGGCCGGTTCAGTGAAGGCGGGCTCGGACAAGGTCGATGGCGCCAATGGCGGCTCGGCTCAGGGCGATTCAGCCAAGAGTGGCTCGGTCAAGAACCGCTCGACCAAGCATGGCTCGGGCAAGACCGGCTCGGCTGACGGTCAGAGTGATTCGGCCAAAACCGGCTCGGCCAAGGGTGCCTCGGCTAAGGCCGACCCGGCCAAGGGCGGCTCGGCCAAGGGCGGCTCGGCGCGTCACGATTCCGGCAAGCAGGGCTCGGCCAAGCACGCCGCCAAGCACGACTCGGGAAGCGCTTCCTGATATCGGCACCCACCCAAACGAATCGGGCCCCTTCGCTGGCGAAGGGGCCCGATCCTCGTTTAGACGGTTGCTACGGCCGCATCCCCAGCAGCACCTTGGTGCTGACCAGGCCCAGCTTGACCAGTCCGAGATAGGTGGACGGGTTGAGCAGTGTCGGCCACGACGTCTGCCGAGTCGGGGCGAGCTCTTTACCGGCGAAGCGGTCTGCCAACCAGCCCAGTGCCATCGGCGCCGACAGCGGATGCAGCACGATGTGCTCGCTGAGCGCATCCCGGTGATATGTCACGTGCGACCCGCCGTCGGCATAGATCTGTGCCAGTTCGTCGATGCCGTCGACTGCGATGATCTGGTCGTACACCGCCTGCACGATCAGCAGCGGCACGCTCGGAGCGGTCTTGCCGAGTTTGATGCTGTCGAACACGTGCTGGACTTCAGGGGTGTCGATGACCTGCTGCAACGGACACTTCAGCATGCGGTCCATGTCCAGGCCGGAGTGCCGGACGACGGCTTCGGTGGTGGTCATGCCCTCGATGTTGCGCAGCATGTTCTTGCCATCGGTGGTGGCGTATTCGTCGATGATCCGGTGCAGGCCGGGGAAGATGTGTGTGAGGGCCGCGATGACGATGGCCGGCAGGCCGGCGGCGGGGGTGCCGTTCAGCCGTCGGAAAACCTCGCCCAGATCGCCGACCGGCGAGCCCAGGACGGCGCCCACGAGGTTGAGTTCGGGTGCGTAATCGGCGAATTCTTCGGCCGCCCACGCGGTGGCCAGGCCGCCGCCGGAGTAACCCCACAGACCGATCGGCGCGGCGGCCGACAGTTCCAGTGACGGGGTGTTCAACGCCGCGCGCACGCCATCGAGGATGTGGTAGCCCGGCTCGTGCGGCGCGCCCCAGATGCCTTCGACGCCTTCATGATCGGGGACCGATACCGCCCAGCCCTGGGACAGCACGGAAGCGATGAGCACGTATTCCAATTGGGCGATCGCACCGAGGGCGTGAGCGCCGCGGCGCAGCGCGTACGACGGGAAGCATTTGTCCGAGACGGCGTCGATGGCGCACTGGTAGGACACGATCGGACGGTTGACCGCCCGGCCCTGCGGCACGATGACGGTGGTGACAGCTGCATGCGGCGTGCCGTTGAGATCGGTGGAGCGGTACAGCAGCTGAGTCGCGGTGACGGCCTGGGGGATCAATCCCATGAATCCCAGCTGGACGTCGCGAGAGCGCAGCACGGTTCCGGGTGCGGTGTGCTCGAATCCGGCGGGCGCCAGGTAGAACGGATCATTGGCTGGTCGCTGTGGGCGGGTGCGCGGCTGCAGGTCCTCGTGATACGGATGACCGATCCACTCGGCTTCGGTCCATTCGGCGGCGCTGCCCATGCTCATCGAGGCATCATCTCTTAAAGATCCCTTAAAAACCAATCTTGACGCGCTTTCTGCGCCTGAATGGTGACGTTCGTCACACTGAATTGTCAGGTCGGTGGGCGGAGCGCGGCGAACTCGTCGGTGACCCGGTAGGTCGAATCGCTGAACCGGTACAACGCCGCGGGTCGCCCGCCGCTGCGCCCGGACCGGACGGTGGTGCCGGTTGGGGTGATCACGCCGCGCCGCGCCAGTACACGTTGCAGGTTGGTCGGATCCACTTGATGTCCCAGCGCCGCGCTGTACACGTCGCGCAGTGTGGTGAGGGTGAATTCCTTTGGCGCCAAGGCGAATCCGATGTTGGTGTATGACATCTTGGCGATCAGTCGGGTATGTGCGTGGGTGATCATGGGGTGGTGGTCGAAGGCCATCGGAGGTAGGTCGTCGACCGGGTGCCAGTGGGTGTCGGCGGGCAGCTCGGGGGTTGCGGGGGAGGGCACCAGCCCGAGGTAGGTCGACGCGATGGTGCGGGTCCCGAACACCTCGGAGGGCAGCCGATTCGGTTGGCTGAATACTGCGAGCTGTTCGAGGTGTGCGATCTCGCGCAAATCAACCTTTTCGGCCAGTTGGCGGCGTACCGAGCTGGTCAGATCCTCGTCGTCGCGGAGGCGTCCACCTGGCAGTGACCAGTCGCCACGCTGCGGGGCCATGGCGCGCTGCCAGAGCAGGACGCTGAGCTGAGGTGTCCGCGGTCGCGGGTATCGAACCTGGAACACGACGGCAAGCACTTCGTGGGCAGTGCTACTATGGGGCATGTTTTCGATCATAAGTCGAAAACCTGGCTGGATCAAAGGAGAACGGCCATGACGGTCGTGGATCAAACTTCGGACATCGTTCCCTACGGCGGCGTCGTCGCCGACGAGCAGTGGGCGGCCGAGATTCGCCGCTTGGCCAAGGAACGCAACGCCACGCTGCTCGCGCACAACTACCAGTTGCCCGAGATCCAGGACATCGCCGATCACGTCGGAGACTCGCTGGCGCTGTCGCGGATCGCTGCCGAGGCCGCCGAAGAGACCATCGTGTTCTGCGGCGTGCATTTCATGGCCGAGACCGCCAAGATCCTCTCGCCGGACAAGACGGTGCTGATCCCGGATCAGCGGGCGGGTTGCTCGCTGGCCGATTCGATCACCGCCGACGACCTGCGGTCCTGGAAAGACGATTTCCCGGACGCCGTCGTCGTCTCCTATGTCAACACCACCGCGGCGGTGAAGGCGCTCACCGACATCTGCTGCACCTCGTCCAACGCCGTCGAGGTGGTCGCCTCGATTCCCGAAGACAAGACCGTATTGTTCTGCCCCGACCAGTTCCTCGGGGCGCACGTGCGCCGGAGGACCGGGCGGCAGAACCTGCACATCTGGGCCGGGGAATGCCACGTCCACGCCGGCATCAACGGCGACGAGTTGGCCGACCAGGCCCGCTCGCACCCCGACGCAGAATTGTTCGTCCACCCCGAATGCGGTTGCGCCACTTCGGCGCTGTACCTGGCCGGAGAAGGCGCCGTACCCGATGACCGGGTCAAGATCCTGTCCACCGGAGGCATGCTGGACGCCGCCCGCGGCACCCGGGCCAAGCAGGTGCTGGTGGCCACCGAAATCGGCATGCTGCACCAATTGCGCCGTGCCGCACCGGAAACCGAGTTCCTCGCGGTAAACGACCGCGCATCGTGCCCCTACATGAAGATGATCACCCCGGCGGCGCTGCTGCGGTGCCTGCGCGAGGGCGCCGACGAGGTGCACGTCGACGAGCAGACCGCGCGCCTGGCGAGAGCCAGTGTGCAGCGCATGATCGAGATCGGACAACCCGGCGGCGGGGAATGACGCTGCGGAAGCCGCCGGTGTGCGGCGGGCGTGGCTACTGGCGCCAGCGCGCTGACGTTGTCGTGGTCGGCACCGGGGTCGCCGGGCTGGCCGCGGCACGTGCCGCGCACCGGGCCGGCGCCAAGGTGGTCGTGGTGAGCAAGGCCCGCGAGACGGCGACGTTCTACGCCCAGGGTGGCATCGCGGTTGTTCTTCCCGGCAGCGACGATTCGATCGAGGCGCACGTCGCCGACACCGTTGCGGCAGGCGGTGGACTGTGTGACATCGACGCGGTGACCTCGATCGTGTCCGACGGCTATCCGGCCGTTGCCGAATTGGTCGGCGCCGGAGCGACTTTCGATGAAACGGCACCTGGACGCTGGTCGGTCACGCGGGAGGGCGGGCACGCCCTGCGCCGGATCATCCATGCCGGCGGCGACGCCACCGGTGCCGAGGTTCAGCGCGCACTGAACACCGCCAGTGCGATGCTCGACATCAGGTCCAATCATGTTGCGCTGCAGGTGCTGCAGTCCTGCGGTTCGGTCGCCGGGTTGCTGGTACGCACCGACGACGGCCTCGGGGTGCTGGAGGCGCCGTCGGTGATCCTGGCGACCGGGGGACTGGGACACCTCTACGGCGCCACCACCAATCCCGACGGCTCGACCGGTGACGGTGTCGCACTGGCGTTGTGGGCCGGCGTACCAGTCAGTGACATCGAGTTCATCCAGTTTCATCCGACCATGCTCTACGCCGGCGCATCTGGCGGCCGTCGTCCGCTGATCACCGAAGCGTTGCGCGGCGAGGGCGCGATTCTGATCGATGCACACGGTGATTCGGTCACTGCGGGGGTGCATCCGATGGGTGATCTGGCGCCGCGTGACGTCGTTGCCGCGGCGGTCACTGCCCGACTGGCAGCCACCGGTGATGACTGTGTGTACCTCGACGCGCGTGGAGTCCCGGACGTCGAAAGCCGGTTCCCCACGGTTGCCGCGGCGTGCCGTGATGCCGGAATCGACATTGCTCACCAACCCATTCCGGTGGTGCCCGGCGCACACTACAGCTGCGGCGGAGTCGACACCGATGTGCACGGTCGTACCGAATTGGCCGGTCTGTATGCCGCCGGGGAAGTGGCCCGCACCGGTATGCATGGCGCCAATCGGTTGGCCTCGAACAGCCTGTTGGAAGGGTTGGTGGTCGGAGGACGTGCGGGTCGCGGCGCGGCGTCTTATGCGCGGGCGGCCGATCGGAATCGTTTGCCGACTCTGGACGCCGGACCCCGCCCGGTGCTGCCGCGGCGCGAATTGCAGAACGCGATGACCAAACACGCATCGGTGGTGCGGGATGCACCGGGTTTGCGAAGGCTGGGTGAATTGCTCACGAGCACAACCGATCGCGACATGTCTGACCGGCGCTCGGTCGAAGACGCCGCGCTGACGGTGACGGCGCGCGCGGTCGCCGCGGCTGCGGTCGCACGCGATGAATCACGCGGCTGCCACCACCGTGGGGATCGCCCGACCACCGACCCAGCGCTGGCGATCAGTGCGCAGGTACGGCTGGATGGCTCTGGACGTGCGCAGGTGGCTCAACCGATGGGAGTGCAGGCGTGATGACGCTGACCGAAACCGAGCTGATCGAGGCCCACGCGGCGATCGAGCGGGCGCTCGATGAAGACCTGCGCTACGGCCCGGACGTCACATCGGCGGCGACAGTGCCGGCAGATGCCACCACCACCGCCTCGATGGTCTCGCGCGAGGTGGGCGTGATCGCCGGCATCGACATTGCGCTTCTGGTGCTGGACAAGGTGATTGGTGATGGCAACTACCGGGTTGTCGCCCGCGTCGAAGACGGCACCGAGGTCAAGCCCGGCGATGCGGTACTGACCGTCGAGGCACCCACCCGCGCGCTGCTGACCGCCGAGCGGACCATGCTGAACATCGTCTGCCACCTGTCCGGGATCGCCTCTGCGACAGCGCTGTGGGTCGATGCCGTGGCCGGCACCCGGGCCGCAATCCGGGACACCCGCAAGACCTTGCCCGGCCTGCGCCTGTTGCAGAAGTACGCGGTGCGTGTCGGCGGCGGGGTGAATCACCGACTGGGCCTCGGTGATGCCGCGCTGATCAAGGACAACCATGTCGCGGCGGCCGGTTCGGTGCTGGCTGCGCTGCGCGCGGTGCGGGCTGCGGCGCCGGGCCTGCCGTGTGAGGTCGAAGTCGACTCGCTGGAGCAGCTCGACGAGATCCTCGGCGAGAACGTCGAATTGGTGCTGCTGGACAACTTCCCGGTGTGGCAGACCCAGATCGCGGTGCAGCGCCGTGATGCTCGGGCGCCAGGCACCAGGCTGGAGTCCTCGGGCGGTCTGTCGCTCGGGTCCGCTGCCGACTATGCCGGGACCGGTGTCGATTATTTGGCAGTCGGTGCCCTCACGCATTCGGTGCGGGTACTCGATGTCGGTCTGGACACCTGAACATCCCAGATCGCGTCTGAGCCGACCGCTAGACTCGCCGCATGTCGACAGAAGAAACGGAAGACAAGGCCGAAACGCCTGTCAAGGAAGCCGAGTCGCCCCGTTCGGGCAGATCCCCGATGGACAAGGTGGCCAAGGAACGTGGCCCACTGCCGATTCCTTTGATCCTCGCTGCGGCGGCACTGGTCGTCGCGTTGATCGCTGTCGGTGTCGCCGGTTGGTCGCTCTATTCGCTCAAGCAGGCCGAGAAGGCCCCCGTGAGTGACTCGACCGAACAGACCTCGGCCAAGCTCGCGGTCTGCGATGCGACCATCGTCGTGCGCAAGGGCATTTCGGCCAACAACACCCTGCCCATCCCGGGCGGGGACAGTGACCAGATGGGCGCGCTGCTGAAGGCCGCGAACGCCCGCGTCGCGTTGGTCAACGGTTCGACATACCTGATGTCCAAGCTTGGCCCGGCAGTCCCGGCGGACCTGTCCGACACGGTGCACAAATTTGCGGACACGCTGCTGGAGATCGGCGCAGCGGCGGCGACCGGTCTGCCCAACGACGATCCGGAACAGGCCAACCGGCTGCATGACGCGGACACCTACTCCGCGCAGATCAACGACATGTGCAGCAAGTAGCGCCTGGCGCCCTACCGACGGCACGCCCCTGCGAGATCATTAGATCTGGCAGGGGCGTGCCGCGTTTTCAGTGAGCGATGTCGGCGACGAATACGCCCGAGCGCTTGGCGCCGATCTGCGCGATCCTCGGCAGCGACGGATCGACAGTGCCTGCGGGCAGCACCCGCGGATTCACCAGGTGCAGGTCGGTCCGCGAGACGTGGATGTCCGCCTGCCCGGCGGCCAGGACGTTCTTGACCCAGTTCGTCTTGCCGTGCGCCAGCAGGACCGCCAGCACGTCGCCCTTGCGGTACGAGGTGACGATGGTCTCGTACTCCTTGCCTGAGGTACGGCCCTTGTGCTTGATCACCGAAAAGCCCGGCAGCCTCTTGGACAGGGGCGCGACCAGCGGATTGAAGTACTTGATCTGAAGGTTCTCCAGCCATGGCGGGAAGATCATCGGTACGCCTGGGGCGTTGTTCGGGTGGTTCTCGCGGCTTGACATTGACGCCTCCGAATTCGATTTGGCCTGCTCTGGGAGAATAGTCGGGTGAACACTGCAGTGAAGCTGGCGCGTATCGATCTACGAGGTCAGCAGCTGTCCACCGCACAGCTGCGGGCGGTGCTGCCGCGCGGCGGAGTCGACGTGGACGCGGTGCTGCCCACGGTCCGGCCGATCGTCGACGCGGTGATCGAACGTGGCGCCGAGGCGGCATTGGAGTACGGAGAATCGTTCGACGGCGTGCGCCCGGCAACCGTCCGGGTCCCGCGGTCCGAGCTGGACGCGGCGTTGGCCGGCCTGGACGCCGATGTACGGGTGGCCCTCGACGTGGCCATTGCGCGGACGCGGGCGGTACACGCCGATCAGCGGCGCACCGACACCACCACGACACTGGCCCCCGGTGCCACCGTCACCGAGAAGTGGATCCCGGTCGAGCGGGTCGGCCTGTACGTGCCGGGCGGCAACGCCGTCTACCCGTCCAGCGTCGTGATGAACGTGGTGCCGGCGCAGACCGCCGGGGTCGACTCGTTGGTCATCGCCAGCCCACCGCAGGCCGCCTTCGGCGGGCTGCCACACCCGACCATCCTGGCCGCGGCCGCGCTGCTCGGCGTCGACGAGGTGTGGGCGGTCGGCGGCGCCCAAGGGATCGCGCTGCTGGCATACGGCGGGGTGGACACCATTGGTGCCGGAGCGACGGAGGAGGGTGAAGAACTGGCGCCGGTCGACATGATCACCGGACCCGGCAACATCTACGTCACCGCCGCCAAGCGCATCTGCCGATCGCAGGTCGGCATCGACGCCGAGGCCGGCCCCACCGAGATCGCGATCCTGGCCGACCACACCGCCGACCCGGTACACATCGCCGCCGACCTCATCAGCCAGGCCGAACACGATGAGATGGCTGCCAGCGTGCTGGTCACCACCAGCGAGCAGCTGGCCGATGCCACCGATATCGAGGTGGCCGCTCAGGTCGCCACCACACTGCACCGCGACCGGGTGACGGTGGCGCTGAACGGCAAGCAGTCGGCGATCGTGCTGGTCGACGACGTCGACGCCGGGGTCAAAGTGGTGAATGCCTATGCCGCCGAACACCTGGAGATCCAGACCGACGACGCCTCCGAGGTGGCCGGCCGAATCCGTAGCGCCGGTGCGATTTTCGTCGGCGCGTGGTCGCCGGTGAGCCTCGGCGACTACTGCGCGGGCTCCAACCACGTGCTGCCCACCGCTGGGTGCGCGCGGCACTCCAGCGGGCTGTCGGTACAGACCTTCCTGCGTGGCATCCACATCGTGGACTACACCGAAGCTGCACTGAAAGACGTTGCGGGTCATGTCATCACGTTGGCGAATGCGGAGAACCTGCCTGCGCACGGTGAAGCTGTGCGCCGGAGGTTCGAGCGATGACGATGGGAACAAAGATCTCACTGGACGACCTTCCGCTGCGGGATAATCTGCGCGGCAAATCGCCTTATGGTGCCCCGCAGTTGGTGGTTCCGGTGCGGCTCAACACCAACGAGAACCCGCACCCACCCACTCAGGCGCTGATCGACGACGTCGCGGAGTCGGCGCGGCAGGCAGCCGCCGAGCTGCACCGGTATCCGGACCGCGACGCCGTGGCGCTGCGCACCGACCTGGCCGCCTACATGCAACGGGCGACCGGTGTCGCGCTGGGGCCGGAAAACCTCTGGGCGGCAAACGGTTCCAACGAGATTCTGCAGCAATTGCTGCAAGCCTTCGGTGGACCGGGCCGCAGTGCGATCGGCTTCGTACCGTCGTATTCGATGCACCCGATCATCTCCGACGGCACCCAGACACAGTGGCTGGTCGCCAACCGGGCCGATGACTTCGGGCTCGACGTCGACGTCGCGGTCGCCGCGGTCATCGAGCAGCGGCCCGACGTCGTGTTCGTCACCAGCCCCAACAACCCGACGGGTCAGAGCATCCCGCTCGATGACCTGCGCCGGCTGCTGGACGTGACCCCCGGAATCCTGATCCTGGACGAGGCCTACGGCGAATTCTCGTCGCAGCCCAGCGGTGTCGAGCTGCTGGCCGACTACCCGAGCAAGCTCATCGTCAGCCGCACCATGAGCAAGGCCTTCGCCTTCGCCGGCGGGCGGTTGGGCTACCTGATCGCCGATCCCGCGGTGATCGACGCGATGCTGCTGGTGCGGTTGCCTTACCACTTGTCCGTGCTGACCCAGGCCGCCGCCCGAGCGGCACTGCGGCACGCCGACGAGACGCTCGGCAGCGTCGCCACTTTGTCCCGTGAGCGCGACCGGGTGGCTGAGGCCCTGTCCGGCTTGGGTTTTCGGGTCATCCCCAGCGACTCGAACTTCATCCTGTTCGGCGAATTCGCCGACGCGCCGGCCACCTGGCAGCGCTACCTCGATGCCGGCGTGCTGATCCGTGACGTGGGTATCCCCGGATACCTGCGAACCACCATCGGATTGGCCTCCGAGAATGACGCCCTACTGGAAGCCAGCGCCCGGCTGGCCCAGACCGAATTGGGAGGAAAGCCGTGAGCCGTCGCGCCCGCGTCGAACGCACGACCAAGGAATCGGCAATCGTCGTCGAGATCGACCTCGACGGCACCGGCCAGACCGACATCAGCACCGGTGTGCCGTTTTTCGACCACATGTTGACCTCCTTGGGCAGCCACGCCAGCTTCGACCTGACCGTGCATGCCAAGGGCGACGTCGAGATCGAGGGGCACCACACCGTCGAGGACACCGCGATCGTGCTCGGTCAGGCGCTGGGGCAGGCCCTCGGCGACAAGAAGGGCATCCGTCGGTTCGGTGATGCGTTCATCCCGATGGACGAGACACTGGCCCATGCGGCCGTTGATGTTTCGGGACGGCCGTACTTCGTGCACACCGGCGAACCGGAGTCCATGGTGAGCTTCACCATTGCCGGATCGTCCGTGCCGTACCACACGGTGATCAACCGGCACGTGTTCGAATCGTTGGCCTTCAATGCACGTATCGCGCTGCATGTGCGCACCATTTACGGCCGCGACCCGCACCACATCACCGAGGCGCAGTACAAGGCGGTGGCCCGGGCGCTGCGGGCAGCGGTCGAGCCAGACCCACGGGTGACCGGCGTGCCGTCGACCAAAGGTGCTCTGTGACAAAAAAACTCGTGGTCCTCGACTACGGTTCGGGCAACCTTCGCTCGGCGCAGCGTGCGTTGGAACGAGTCGGGGCGGACGTCGAGGTGACCTCAGACGCGGCGAAAGCGGCTGCCGCGGACGGTCTGGTGGTACCCGGTGTAGGTGCCTATGAAGCCTGCATGACGGGGCTGCGGTCGATCGGCGGCGAGACGATCATCGCTGACCGCTTGGCGGCCGGGCGCCCGGTGCTGGGCGTGTGCGTCGGTATGCAGATCCTGTTTTCCAAGGGCGTCGAGTTCGGCGTGCAGACCGAGGGCTGTGGCCAATGGCCTGGCGAAGTCACCCGACTCGATGCGCCCGTGATCCCACATATGGGCTGGAACACCGTGGACGCGGCGGCCGACAGCATCTTGTTCCGCGGCCTCGATGCGACCAGCCGGTTCTACTTCGTGCATTCGTACGCCGCCCAGCAGTGGGGTGGCCGGGACGAGGCCGAGGTCACCTGGGCCACGCATCATGTGCCGTTCATCGCCGCTGTCGAAGACGGCGCGCTGTCGGCGACACAGTTTCATCCGGAGAAGAGCGGCGACGCGGGTGCGACGCTGTTGGCGAATTGGGTTGAGGGGCTATGAGTTTGATTTTGTTGCCGGCCGTGGACGTGGTGAACGGCAAGGCGGTGCGGCTGGTCCAGGGCAAGGCGGGCAGCGAGACCGATTACGGCTCGGCACTGGAGGCCGCGCAGACCTGGCAGCGGGACGGCGCCGAGTGGGTGCATCTGGTCGATCTGGACGCCGCGTTCGGCCGGGGCAGCAACCGCGAGCTACTGGCCGAGGTGGTCGGCAAACTCGATGTGGCGGTGGAACTTTCCGGCGGTATCAGGGACGACGAATCGCTGAAGGCAGCCATGGACACCGGCTGCGCCCGGGTCAACATCGGCACGGCCGCCCTGGAGAGCCCCGAGTGGTGCCGCTGCGCCATCGCCGAGTACGGCGACCGGGTGGCCGTCGGCCTGGATGTGCAGTTCGAGAACGGCAGTTGGCGGTTGCGTGGCCGCGGTTGGGAGACCGACGGTGGCGACCTGTGGGAGGTGCTGGAACGCCTTGATGGCGAGGGATGTTCGCGCTACGTCGTCACCGATGTGACCAAGGACGGCACCCTCACCGGACCCAACCTGGATCTGCTGAGCACCGTCGCCGGCCGCACCGACGCTCCGATCATCGCCTCCGGCGGCGTCTCTAGCCTCGATGACCTGCGCGCCATCGCCACCCTTACGGGCCAGGGCGTCGAGGGCGCGATCGTCGGAAAGGCTTTGTACGCCGAGCGGTTCACTCTGCCCGAGGCACTGGCCGCGGTGAAGTGATCGCGCCGGCGAGGTTGGCAGAGCTGGTCGCCGCGGCGGCCGGCATCCTCGACGACGCTGCTGGGCCGTTCATCGCCGGCCATCGGGCAGACTCCGCAGTTCGCAAGAAGGGCAACGACTTTGCCACCGAGGTCGACCTGGCTATCGAACGGCAGGTGGTGGCCGCGCTGACCGAGGCGACCGGGATCGGGGTGCACGGCGAGGAGTTCGGTGGCGAACCCATCGACTCCGAATTGGTGTGGGTGCTCGACCCGATCGATGGCACCTTCAACTACGCCGCCGGCTTGCCGATGGCTGCGATCCTGCTCGGCCTGCTGTGGCAGGGCAATCCGGTGGCGGGGCTGACCTGGTTGCCGTTCATGGGTCAGCGCTACATGGCAGTGGAGGGCGGGCCGGTGCGGGACGGCTCGACCGTGTTGCCGCCGTTGGTGCCGAGCACGCTGGCCGATTCGATCATCGGCATCCAGACCTTCAACATCGACTCCAAGGGTCGGTTCCCGGGGCGGTGGCGCAACGCGGTCCTGTCTAGCCTCACCCGCGAATGCTCCAGGGTGCGGATGCACGGCGCCACGGGGCTGGATCTCGCTTACGTGGGTGCCGGAATCCTTGGTGGCGCCATCAGTTTCGGCCATCACATCTGGGACCACGCGGCCGGCGTCGCACTGGTGCGGTCGGCCGGCGGCATCGTCACCGATCTGGCGGGTACGCCGTGGACGGTCGAGTCGAAGTCGGCGCTTGCCGCCGCTCCTGGTGTGCACGAGAGAATGCTGGAAATCGTGAAATCCGTTGGTGTTCCGGAGGATTACCTGTGAGCCTTGCAACCCGCGTCATCCCGTGCCTGGACGTCGACGCCGGCCGGGTGGTCAAGGGCGTCAACTTCGAGAACCTCCGGGACGCCGGAGATCCGGTCGAGTTGGCCGCCGCCTACGACGCCGAGGGTGCGGATGAGCTGACCTTCCTGGACGTCACGGCGTCGTCGTCGGGACGCTCGACCATGCTCGAAGTGGTCAGACGCACTGCTGAGCAGGTCTTCATTCCGCTCACCGTCGGCGGTGGGGTGCGCTCGGTCGAGGACGTCGACACCCTGTTGCGCGCCGGTGCCGACAAGGTATCGGTGAACACCGCCGCGATCGCCCGGCCCGAGTTGCTCTCGGAGCTGTCTCGGCAATTCGGTTCGCAGTGCATCGTGTTGTCGGTGGATGCCCGTACCGTTCCTGAGGGTTCTGATCCGACGCCGTCCGGGTGGGAGGTCACCACACACGGCGGCCGCCGCGGCACCGGTATCGACGCCGTCGAATGGGCAAGGCGCGGAGCCGAACTCGGGGTCGGGGAGATTCTGCTGAACTCGATGGACGCCGATGGCACCAAGGCCGGGTTCGATCTGGCCATGCTGAAGGCGGTGCGGGCCGCGGTGAGTGTGCCGGTGATCGCGAGCGGCGGCGCCGGTGCGGTAGAGCATTTCGCCCCCGCTGTGCACGCCGGTGCCGATGCGGTACTGGCGGCCAGCGTGTTCCATTTCCGGGAGTTGACCATCGGCCAGGTGAAGGCTGCGATGGCAGCGGAGGGGATCACGGTCAGATGAGTCTGGATCCTGGAATCGTCGCGCGGCTCAAGCACAACGAGGCCGGACTGTTCACCGCGATCGTCCAACAGCGCGGCACCGGAGATGTGCTGATGGTCGCCTGGATGGATGACGATGCCCTGGCTCGCACTCTGGAAACGCGTGAGGCGACCTACTTTTCGCGCTCGCGCGGTGAGCAGTGGATCAAGGGCGCAACCTCGGGTCACACCCAGTACGTGCATTCGGTGCGGCTCGACTGCGACGGCGACGCCGTGCTGCTGGAGGTCGACCAGGTCGGCGGTGCCTGCCATACCGGCGACCACAGCTGTTTCGACGCGGACTTGCTGCTCGGTCCCGAAATCACGAGCTGAGCGGCGTTGCGGTCGGACAGGTTGTCGGTGGGTTAGGCAACAATGACCGAGTGACCGACACCGCAGCCTCCTTCGGCGACAGCGCCGAAACGCGCAAGGCCCGCGGTGCGTTCTTCACCCCGGTCGAGATCACCCGGTATCTGGCTCGCTGGGCCGTGCGCACGGCCGACGATCGGGTATTCGAACCCTCGGCGGGGGATGCCGCCTTCTTGGTCGCTGCGACCGAGCGGTTACGGGAGCTGGGCGCCGATCGCCCGACGGTCGACGGCGTGGAGATTCACCGCGCCAGTGCTGCGGTCGCCCGGCGCCGGGTGACCGCAGCCGGAGGTAAGGCCGGCATCCGGACGGCGGATCTGTTCTCGGTCGCACCGAGCCCGGACTACGACGCGGTCATCGGAAACCCGCCCTATATCCGCTACCAGGATTTCCGCGGCCCGATGCGGGCCCACGCGCGGCGTGCTGCGTTGCAGGCCGGGGTGACGCTGTCGGCGCTGGCGTCGAGCTGGGCGGCGTTCACTGTGCATTCCGCCTTGTTCCTGCGACCGGGTGGACGTCTGGCACTGGTACTGCCGGCGGAGCTGCTGAGCGTCAACTACGCCGCCGCGGTGCGCAAGTTCCTGTTCGACCGGTTCGCTCGGGTCGAGCTGGTGATGTTCGACGAGCGGGTGTTTCCCGAGGCCGAAGCCGATGTGGTCCTGTTGCTCGCCGAGGGGTTCGAGCAGGGGCCGTCCGGGCATGCCGTCATTCACCGGGCGACCAACGCCGCATCGTTGACATCGGAACTGGCGCAACGTAGTTGGGTGCCGCACGACCCGGCCGACAAATGGGTCAGCGGATTGATCGGCGCACCGCCGGTCGACGCGGTGCACGCGTTGCACGCGGCCGGACGGTTCGCAGTGCTAGAAGAGTGGGGCGACACCACCCTGGGCATGGTCACCGGCAACAACGGCTATTTTGCGTTATCCCCGCAGCGTGCAACGGAATTGGGACTCGCCCCGGGGGACCTGATGGCGCTGTCGCCGCCGGGAAGCGCGCATCTGCGCGGCCTCACCCTGACTCCGACCGAGCTGGCGGACTTGGGCCAGCGTGGCAAAGCGATCCACCTGTTTCGGCCCACCGACAAACCGTCGGCCGCGGCCCGCCGCTACATCGATGCCGGCTATGCAGCCGGCGTGCATTTGGCCTACAAGTGCCGCGTCCGCAAGCCGTGGTTCCAGGTACCGTTGTTGACGCCTGCGGACCTGTTGCTGACCTGCATGAATGCCGACACACCACGGTTGGTGTCGAATCGGGCCAAGGCGCATCATCTGAATTCGGTGCACGGTGTGTACCTGTGTGACGAGGTGCGTACATTGGGTCGCGACCTGCTGGCGCTGGCGTCGCTGAATTCGGTGTCGGTCCTGCACGCCGAGATGGTGGGCCGCTCCTATGGCGGTGGCATCCTGAAAATCGAACCGCGCGAAGCGGATCGGTGGTTGGTCCCGTCGCCCGATCTGGTCGCCGAGCGTAGCGGCGCCCTTCGCGCCTGCCGTCGTACGGTGGCCTCATTGCTACGTGATGGGCGACTGCTGGACGCGGTGGGTGTCGTCGACGATGCGTTGGGTCTGGACGGTGTATCCGAGTTGAATTCCATTCGCGCGGCCCGGGAATCACTGGCGTCTCGGCGGGCGGCGAGGTCCCGGCGTGCCCGCTGAACCGTCGACCAAGGCCACCGCGTGGGCGATCTTCGACCGGATCGTCGCCGACGCGGCACCCGGTGGCACGCACAGCAACCCCTGGCTGCAGACCCTCGATGGCGTCCTGAGCTATGTGCCGGATTTTCGCGTGCTGCGCAGGCTGCTCGGGGTGCCGCTGTATCTGGATGCGCCATCGACGACCGGTGTGCCCGCACTGGCCCTGGACATCTGGTTGTCCTACGAACTGCGCCGCGCCGGATTCGACCCCGATGCCGTGTGGCCGCGGGCTACCGAACCGCGGATCCTGCCGTCGTCAATTGCCAACCTGCTGAACGGTTTACCGCAGAAGGAGCGCCAGCTCATCGAGGCGCGGCTGCGCGGCAAGTCCATCAAGGGCGTGGCGAGTTCCAGCGCCAGCGTGCTGGGCAAGCATTACGTCAAACAGGTCGACGTGGTGATGTCGGACTGGGACACCGGCCCCGAACTGCTGATCAGCACCAAACGGATGGACTCCAGCTTCGGCAAGAACGCCGCCAACCGCGTCGAGGAAAGCTATGGCGACGCCAAGAACCTGCGGCTGCGGCATCCCTTGGCTGCGTTGGGTTTCCTCTACGGTCTGCGGTCGACCATCCTGACCTCCGAACCAGAGAAGGCCGAATGGCTGATCGATCTGCTGGGCAAGCTCGGGCAGGAGGACGACGCCTATCACGCGGTGGCGTTGGTGATGATCGACTATGACGCGGACGTGTCGGCCGACGACGGCGATGCTGACGACGCGCTGATCGCCGCCGGCGTGGAACGGCCGGATGCGTTGTTCGACATCGTCGACGTGGCGACCGCAGCCGTCGACCAGGCGCTGGCGGCGTTGCCCGACATCGTGCTTCGCCACGAGACGGTGCCGGCGGAGCTGCAACCGGGTCGATTCCTGGAATCCATGGTGGGCCGGGTGCTGTCTACCACCCCGGTCACCCGGCATCGGGAAGCGCGTCGGCGCAAGGCCAATCCGCGGCTGCAACAGCCCGGCTGACAAGCAACGACCGAACTTCACGCGGTTGCACTTGACCTTGCCCTTGAGGGCAAGGTCTAGCGTGTCTGCGAGGAGTGAGCATGCGAATCAGTGAATTGGCCGCCCGGGCCGGGGTGAGTACCAAAGCGGTCCGCTACTACGAGCAGCTGGGCCTGATCGTCCCTGCGCGCGGCGCCAATGGTTACCGCGCGTACACCGAGACCCACCTGCGTGCGGTCACTGAAATTCGTGAGCTCGCGGCGATGGGCGTGCCCCCGTCGAAGGCGGCTCCATTTGTCGAGTGCCTGGATGCGGGCCATCGACACGGCGACGATTGCCCGTCATCGCTGGCCGTCTACCGCGACAGCATCGTCGAAATCGACCGGATCATCGACGCACTGACCGCGCGTCGTGCGCTGTTGATCGGCCGGCTCCTCCGTGACGATCCGGCCGAGACTGAACATCAAGAAACGGAAGTGCCCACCATGCCCACAGATTTCACGCTGCTGCCTCCCGGGCTTCCAGAGCCTGTTGACGACGGCCGCGCCGCACATCTCCCAGGCATGCCCATGCCTGATCTCGAATTCCCCACCAGTGCAGGAGATTCAGTCAACCTCGCCCGGCTGCCGGCCGGGCGTAGCGTCATCTACCTGTATCCGTTGACCGGCCGGCCCGGGATAGATCTGCCCGAAGGCTGGGACAGCATTCCCGGGGCTCGCGGCTGCTCCACCGAAGCCTGCAACTTTCGTGACCATTTCGGCGACCTACAGGCCCGCGGTGTGGTCGCGCTGTATGGAATGTCCAGCCAGGCACCGGGTTACCAAGCCGAGGTCGTCGACCGTTTGCACCTGCCGTTCCCGATGCTCTCCGACCCCGGCTTTGCTCTGGCCGGTGAACTGGACCTGCCGATGTTCACCGCATCGGAATACCCACGGCTGTATTCGCGGCTGACGCTGATTGTCAGTGAGGGGACCATCGAGCACGTCTTCTACCCGATCTTCCCGCCCAATACCCATGCCGAACAGGTACTGTCCTGGCTCGATCAGCACCCGAAGTGACGAGGCCTGCGGATTCCTCGTCGTCTCACAGGTCGATTCGGCTGGCTTTCGCCCGAGCAGTCCAGCGGCCCTGGTCGTAGCCGACCTCGACCGGATGTGAGAACGCCTCCGACACATTGTCGGTCGTCACTGTGTGCACGGCCGGGCCCATTGCGACGGTGCGGCCGTCGGCGATCAGCAGTGCGTGCGTGGTGGTGGTGGGCAGTTCTTCCAGATGGTGCGTCACCAGGATCGAGGCCACGCCAGGATGTGCCTCGTCCAACGAATCGATGGTTTCCAGAAGTTGTTCGCGTGCAGCAACATCCAGGCCAGTGGTGGGTTCGTCGAGCAGCAGCAACCGGGGACCGGAGATCAGTGCGCGTGCGATGAGCGCGCGGCCGCGTTCACCTTGTGACAGCGTCGGCCAGGTACTCGATGCGATCCGGTCCAGACCGATCGCCGAGATCATCTCGTCGGCCCGCTCCACGTCGGAGGCCGACGGGGCCCAGCGCTGCGGGATGTCGATGGTCCCGGTGATCCCGGTCAACACCACCTCGCGCACGGTCAGCGGGTACTGCAGTCGATGCCGTGGGTTGACGTGACCGATCGACTTGCGCAGCGGCGCCAGCTCGGTACGGCCCATCTGCGCGCCCAGTACCCGGACCGTGCCGGAGGTCGGAAACGTCACTGCGCCACAGAATCCCAGCAGGGTGCTCTTGCCGGCGCCGTTCGGGCCGAGTAGTGCCCAGTGCTCGCCTTCGTGGACGGTCAGCGAGACGCCGTCGATGATCTGCTTGCCCTCGCGGCGGAACGTCACGTTGTCGAGTTCGAGGACGGGGGTCATGTGAAGGACTCCTTCAGGGCGCTCAGGTGGGTACGGCTGGCCGCGGCCGCTGCGACGGGATTACGGGTTGCGATAGCCTCGGCCAAATTCTGGTGCGCCGCATGGTCGGCCGACTCGGATGTGAGCGGTCTGGCCTTGAGCATGTCGATCATGGCGAGCCGCAGTCGGGGCAGGAATGCGTCGAAAAGCTGGGTGAGCACGTCGTTGTGGGCGGCGGTGATGACGGCCCGGTGAAAGGCCATGTCGGCGTCGACGTGATCGGGAACCGACTGTCCGGTGATCCCGCGGGCAGCCAGCGTGCGCCGGACAACCCGCAAGTCGTCGGGGGTGCGGCGGGTGGCGGCGAGTGCTGCGGCCTCGGCCTCGATGGCGATGCGGGCCTCGATCACCGCGACGACATTGGCCTGGCGCAGCAGGGTGTCCCAGTCTTCGGTGACGTCCACGGCGGTGACGAAGACGCCGGCGCCTTGGCGGCTGTCCAGCACCCCTTTGCCGGCCAGTTCCCGGACGGCCTCGCGCAGCGTCGAGCGACCCACGCCGAGCTGTGCGGCCAATGTGGTCTCGCCGGGAAGGCGGTGCCCCAGTGGCCATTCGCCGTCCCGGATCCGAGTCAGCAACAGCTGTGCGGTCTGCGCCGCGAGGGGGTGGCGTTGTACCTGAATGATCGTCGAACCTCTCTACTTGTCTGAGGAGTTGTGTATAGTCTAGCCATCATGAAGCGCGTGCTCCTGCTTGGCTGCCGCGGCGGGGTTTGACCGACCGGCCCCCTGCCGTGGGGCTTCGCCGCGACCGGTCATTCTTCCAAGGCCGAAAGCAGACCCCTCATGAGCATCAACTGGAATCGTCAACAACCTTCACCCATGCCGTGGCACCGCTACACCGACGTCTTCGACCGCGTCGAAGTGCCTGCCGGCCAACGGCATTGGCCGAATGCGCGGATCGCCACGGCGCCCTTGTGGGTGCCCGTAGATCTGCGTGACGGTAATCAGGCACTGGCCGAACCGATGGACCCGGACCGCAAGCGCCGGTTCTTTGAGCAACTGGTAGCCATCGGTTACAAGGAGATCGAGGTCGGCTACCCGTCGGCGTCGGCGACCGACTTCGACTTCATCCGGTTGCTGGCCGAAACCGACATTGCGCCAACGGATGTCACCATCGTGGTGTTCACGCCGGCCCGGCGGGATCTGATCGAGCGCACCGTGGAGTCGGTGCGCGGCATCGAGAACGACGTGGTCATCCACATGTACGCGGCGACCGCACCGGTTTGGCGAAACACAGTGCTCGGTAAGAGCCAGGACGAACTGCGTCAGCTGATCCTGCGTGGTGCACAGGACGTGCTGGGCTTGGCCGGAGACCGGCCCAACATTCGGTTCGAGTTCTCTCCGGAGGTGTTCAATCTGACCGAACCCGATTACGTGCTGGAAGTGTGCGATGCGGTGACCCAGCTCTGGGGCGCCACCGAGTCCCGCCCGGTCGTGCTGAACCTGCCGGCCACCGTCGAGGTGGCGACCCCGAACGTGTACGCCGACCAGATCGAGTACATGCACCGGAACCTGGCCCGCCGCGACGCCGTCATCTTGTCGGTGCATCCACACAATGACCGGGGTACCGGGGTGGCGTGCGCCGAGTTGGCGGTGCTGGCCGGTGCCCAGCGGGTGGAGGGCTGCGTGTTCGGCAATGGTGAACGCACCGGCAACGTCGACATCGCCACGTTGGCGCTGAACCTGTACGCCCAGGGCGTCGACCCGATGATCGATTTCTCCGACATCGACGAGATTGCCCGCACCGTGTCCTACTGCACCCGGATGCCGATCCACGAACGACACCCTTACGTCGGCGACCTGGTGCACACGGCCTTCTCCGGCACCCACCAGGACGCCATCAAGAAGGGCCTGGCCGAACACCGCACGAGGGCACTGGCAGCACGAAAGCGGGAAGGCGAAATCGATTGGCAGGTGCCCTACCTGCCCATCGACCCAGCCGACATCGGGCGCACCTACGATGCAGTCATCCGGGTCAACTCACAATCCGGCAAGGGCGGTATCGCGTTTCTGCTGCTGACCGAGTACGGACTGGACCTGCCACGCCGGCTGCAGATCGACTTCGCTCGCCATGTCCAACGGCACGCTGATGGCACCGGCGCCGAGATCACCGCCGCCGAATTGCATGAGCTGTTCGAGGCCACTTACCTGGACCCGGCCGGCCCCGTGCAGCTGAAGGACTGGCACACCCGCAGCGACGCGACCACCGAGATCACCCTGACGATCGGCGGCACGACGTACTCCAGCACACATCAGGGGGTCGGGCCGGTGGCGGCCCTGACCGCGGCGCTGGCCGCCGTGGGCAGACCGGTCGAGATACTGAGCCTGACCCAGCAATCGATCGGCGCCACCGCGGTCACTTACCTGGAGCACCGCGATGGCTGGGCCTGCGGTCGCAGCGAGTCGGTACTGGCGGCCTCGATGGCTGCGGTCATCCGCGCGGCTAACGCGCCTTGAGTACCTCGAGTGCCTTGTCGGCGTGCGAGTCCATGGAAATCTCGCTGGCGATGACGTCGAGCACCGTGCGGTCGGTGTCGATGACGAACGTGGTCCGCTTGACCGGCATCAGCTTGCCGAGCAGGCCGCGCTTCACCCCGAACTGCTCGGCCACTGCACCGGAGGCATCCGACAACAGGGGGTAGTCGAACTTCTGCTTGTCGGCGAACTGAGCCTGCTTTTCGACCGCGTCGGTGCTGATTCCGACCCGTGACGCGCCGAGGGCCGCGAACTCGGACGCCAGATCGCGGAAGTGACAGGCCTCCTTGGTGCAGCCGGGCGTCATCGCGGCGGGATAGAAGAACAGCACGATCGGTCCGTCTGCCAGCAGTTCGGAAAGGCTGCGGACTGTGCCGGTCTGGTCGGGAAGGGAGAACTCGGCAACCTGGTCACCACGTTTCATGGCCCCTACGCTACTTCTGGGAGGATCTTCGTGTGAAGACGACCTCACGTGAGGAATTCCGGGCGCTGGCCGCTGAGCATCGCGTGGTCCCCGTGACCCGCAAGGTGCTCGCCGACAGCGAGACGCCCCTGTCGGCGTACCGGAAGCTCGCGGCCAACCGCCCCGGGACATTTCTGCTGGAATCTGCGGAGAACGGTCGCTCCTGGTCGCGATGGTCGTTCATCGGCGCCGGCGCGCCGTCGGCGCTGACCGTCAAGGATGGGCAAGCCGCTTGGCTCGGCGTCACCCCCAAGGACGCGCCGAGCGGCGGCGACCCGCTGCAGGCCGTGCGTGACACCCTGGCCCTGCTGCAGACTGCCACCGTTCCGGGCCTGCCGCCGTTGTCCAGTGGTCTGGTCGGGTACTTCGCCTATGACATGGTGCGGCGCCTGGAACGGCTACCGGAGCTGGTCGAAGACGACTTGCAGCTGCCGGACCTGGTGCTGCTGCTGGCCACCGACGTGGCCGCCGTCGACCACCATGAGGGCACCATCACGCTGATCGCCAACGCGGTCAACTGGAACGGCACCGACGAACGCGTGGACTGGGCCTATGAGGACGCCGTTGCCCGCCTCGACGTCATGACGAAGGCGCTCGGCGAACCGCTGCCCTCCAGTATCGCCACGTTCAGCCGGCCCCAGCCGCAGCCCCGCAAGCAGCGCACGGTCGAGGAGTACAGCGCCATCGTGGAGAAGCTGGTCGGCGACATCGAGGCGGGCGAGGCTTTCCAGGTGGTGCCCTCGCAGCGCTTCGAGATGGACACCGCCGCCGATCCGATCGACGTGTACCGGATGCTGCGGGTGACCAATCCGAGCCCGTACATGTACCTGCTCAACGTGCCCAATGCCGAAGGTGGACTTGACTTTTCGGTGGTCGGGTCGAGTCCCGAGGCGCTCGTCACGGTGGTCGACGGGGTGGCCACCACACACCCGATCGCAGGAACCCGGTGGCGTGGCGCCACCGAGGAGGAAGACGTCCTGCTGGAGAAGGAACTGCTGGCCGACGACAAGGAGCGCTCCGAGCACCTGATGCTGGTCGACCTGGGTCGCAACGACCTGGGTCGGGTCTGCATCCCGGGCACGGTCCGGGTCGACGACTACAGCCACATCGAGCGCTACAGCCACGTCATGCACCTGGTCTCCACCGTCACCGGCCACCTGGCGGAGGGCAACACCGCACTGGACGCGGTGACCGCCTGCTTCCCGGCCGGGACCCTGACCGGCGCGCCGAAGGTGCGGGCCATGGAGCTCATCGAAGAGGTCGAGCTGACCCGCCGCGGCACCTATGGCGGAGTGCTGGGCTACCTGGACTTCGCCGGCAACGCTGACTTCGCCATCGCGATCCGGACCGCCCTGATGCGTGGCGGTACCGCGTACGTGCAGGCCGGCGGGGGAGTCGTCGCGGACTCGGTCGGGGCCTACGAGTACAACGAGTCGGCCAACAAGGCGAAGGCGGTCCTGGCTGCCATCGCCGCGGCGGAAACGCTCGGCCAACCATGAGCGCGATCCGAAGCGCGCAGCTGTTGCTGATCGTCGCCGCCCTGGCGATATGGGGCGGCTCGCGGATGGACTGGGTGGACATCACGTCGTCCGACGGACTGGGGCAACCCAAGACGACGGTCCTGACCGGCGCCCAGTGGTCGACCGTACTGATTCCGCTGGCCCTTTTGGTGGCTGCTGCCGCGGTGGCCGCCTTGGCCGTACGGGGCTGGCAGCTGCGGGCGTTGTCCTTGTTGGTGGCTGTCGCCAGTGCGGGCATGGCGTATCTGGCGATCACGATGTGGGTGGTGACCGACATCTCGGTGCGTGCCGCCGAGATGGCCCACATCCCGGTCATGTTCTTGGTCGGGACGAACCGGCACCACTGGGGCGCCGGGGTGACGCTGGTTGCGGCGGTGTGCACGCTCGTCGGTGCGGTGCTGTTGATGCGTGCCGCGGCAGGCAAAGAGGCCGTTGCCAAATACGCGGCTCCCGGATCCGCCGCGGTGGCGGCCGAGGGCAGTGGCGGAATGTCCGAACGGATGCTCTGGGACGCCCTTGACGACGGCCGCGACCCCACCCTGAGCGAGGGGGAGGACCCCTCATGAGGGGCGGTGGCATTCGCCACAGTGCTGGCGGCTACCCTTCGGTGAAGATGATTTCGGCGATATATCCGGCGCGGAAGGACAATGACGGCTCATGAGTTCGGGGACCGTGCTCGACTCCATCATCGAGGGAGTCCGCGCTGACGTCGCCGCCCGCGAAGCCGTGCTGAGCTTGGCTGATGTCAAAGAACAGGCCAAGCGGGCACCGGCACCGCTGGACGTGCTGGCCGCATTGCGCGAGCCCGGTATCGGCGTCATCGCCGAGGTGAAGCGGGCCAGCCCGAGTCGCGGTGCGTTGGCCCAGATCGACGATCCGGCCAAGCTGGCCAAGGCCTACGAGTCGGGTGGCGCCCGGGTGATCAGCGTGCTGACCGAGCAGCGCCGATTCAACGGATCGTTGGACGATCTGGACGTGGTCCGCGCCGCGGTGTCGATTCCGGTGCTGCGCAAGGACTTCATCGTCGGGCCGTATCAGATCCACGAGGCTCGCGCGCACGGTGCCGACATGCTGCTGCTGATTGTCGCGGCATTGGAGCAGCAGGCACTGGAGTCGATGTTGGACCGTACCGAGTCCCTCGGCATGACCGCATTGGTCGAGGTGCACACCGAGGAAGAAGCCGACCGGGCGTTGCAGGCCGGCGCCAAGGTGATCGGTGTCAACGCCCGTGACTTGAAGACCCTCGAGGTCGACCGCGACTGCTTCGCCCGGATTGCCCCTGGGCTGCCCAGCAACGTCATTCGGATCGCCGAGTCAGGTGTTCGCGGGACCGCCGACCTGTTGGCCTACGCCGGAGCCGGCGCAGATGCCGTGCTGGTCGGCGAGGGACTGGTCACCAGTGGGGATCCCCGTAGCGCCGTTGCCGATCTGGTGACTGCCGGCACGCACCCGTCTTGCCCGAAACCGGCCCGCTGAACTGCGGGCTCCTGCGCGAAGAGCAGTGAGCTGAATGTCTGATCTGAACAGCCCGGAATTGCCGCGCATGAGCGTCGGCGTCGCCGAGCCCACAATCCATGACCCTGATGCCAAGGGGCATTTCGGTGCCTACGGTGGTCGTCTGGTGCCCGAGGCGCTGATGGCAGTCATCGAAGAGGTGACCGCGGCCTTTGACAAGGTGCGCACCGACCAGAGCTTCCTCGATGAGCTCGACCGGTTGCAGCAGCACTACACGGGCCGGCCTTCCCCGCTGTACGAGGCGACCCGCCTGTCCGTGCATGCCGGCGGTGCCCGGCTGTTCCTGAAGCGAGAAGACCTGAACCACACCGGTTCTCACAAGATCAACAACGTGCTCGGGCAGGCGTTGTTGGCCAAGCGGATGGGCAAGACCCGGGTGATCGCCGAGACCGGCGCCGGTCAGCACGGCGTGGCGACCGCCACCGCGTGTGCGCTGCTGGGCTTGGAGTGCATCGTCTACATGGGTGCGGTCGACACCGCGCGACAGGCGTTGAACGTGGCCCGGATGCGGCTGCTCGGTGCCACCGTGGTTTCGGTCGAGGCCGGTTCGGCGACGTTGAAGGACGCCATCAACGAGGCCTTCCGGGACTGGGTCACCAACGCAGACAACACGTATTACTGCTTCGGCACTGCGGCCGGCCCGCACCCGTTCCCCTTGATGGTTCGCGACTTTCAGCGGGTCATCGGGCTCGAAGCCCGGGTGCAGATCCAGCAGCAGGCTGGACGTCTGCCCGACGCGGTGACTGCCTGCATCGGCGGCGGATCGAACGCGATCGGCATCTTCCACGCCTTCATCGACGACCCGTCCGTTCGTCTGGTCGGGTTCGAGGCGGCGGGCGACGGTGTCGAAACCGGAAGGCATGCAGCGACTTTCACCGGGGGCTCGCCCGGCGCATTTCAGGGCTCGTTCTCCTACCTGCTGCAGGACGAGGACGGCCAGACCATCGAATCGCATTCGATCTCAGCGGGTTTGGATTACCCGGGGGTTGGCCCCGAGCATGCCCATCTCAAGGACACCGGCCGTGCCGAGTACCGGCCGATCACCGACACCGAGGCCATGGACGCCTTCCAGCTGCTGTGCCGTACCGAAGGCATCATCCCGGCAATCGAGTCGGCGCATGCGGTGGCTGGTGCGCTGAAACTGGGTGGTGAGCTCGGTCCGAACGCGGTCATCCTGGTGAATATTTCGGGCCGCGGCGACAAGGACGTCGAAACGGCCGCCAAATGGTTCGGGCTGTTGGACGGCGGGGGAGTGTCATGAGCCGGTTGGCTGGATTGTTCGACACTTGCCGTACAGAAGGACGTTCGGCGCTGATCGGGTACCTGCCCACCGGGTTCCCGGATGTGCAGACATCGATCGACGCCATGGTGGCGATGGTCGAATCCGGTTGCGACATCATCGAAGTCGGGGTGGCCTACTCGGACCCGGGTATGGATGGGCCGACGATCGCCGCGGCGACCAACACTGCGTTGGCCGGTGGCGTGCGCGTGCGTGACGCGCTGCGCGCGGTCGAGGCGATCAGCAATGCCGGTGGCAGCGCCGTGGTGATGACCTACTGGAATCCCGTGCTGCGCTGGGGAGTTGACGCGTTCGCGCGTGACCTGGCGGCGGCTGGTGGGCTCGGGCTGATCACGCCCGACCTGATTCCCGACGAGGCCGACGAATGGTTCGGCGTCTCCGACGCCCACAACCTGGATCGCGTCTTCCTGGTGGCACCGTCATCGACCCCGCAGCGGTTGGCCGCCACGGTGGAAGCTTCGCGTGGCTTCGTCTACGCCGCGTCGACCATGGGTGTGACCGGCGCGCGGGATGCGGTTTCGAACATGGCTCCCGAGTTGGTGTCCCGGGTTCGCGAGGTGTCCGACATTCCGGTCGGCGTCGGTCTGGGGGTGCGATCGCGTGAGCAGGCCGCCGAGATCGCCGCCTACGCGGACGGCGTCATCGTCGGCTCGGCGTTGGTTTCGGCGCTGGGTGACAACGGAATCCCCGCTGTACGGGCTCTGACCGAAGAACTTGCCCACGGAGTGCGACAGAAAGTTTCCGCGTGACGACGACATTGCTGGCCTACATCCCCAGCCCTGCACAGGGCGTGTGGCATCTGGGTCCGCTGCCGATCCGGGCGTACGCGTTGTGCATCATCACCGGTATCATCGCCGCGCTGATCATCGGCGACCGGCGCTGGGTGGACCGCGGCGGCGAGCCCGGCGTCATCTACGACATCGCACTATGGGCGGTTCCGTTCGGGTTGGTCGGCGGTCGGCTCTACCACGTGATGACCGATTGGAAGACGTACTTTTCCGAAGGCGGCGCTGGAGTCGTTGGTGCCCTTCGGGTTTGGGACGGCGGCCTGGGCATCTGGGGCGCGGTTGCCCTTGGTGCGGTCGGTGCGTGGATCGGCTGCCGTCGGCGCGGCATTCCGTTGCCGGCCTTCGGTGATGCGGTGGCCCCCGGCGTGGTGCTGGCCCAAGCCATCGGCCGGCTCGGCAACTACTTCAACCAGGAGCTCTACGGTCGGCCGACCAACGTGCCCTGGGGCCTGGAGATTTTCGAGCGTCGGGATGCTTCCGGGGCACTCGACACCCTCAACGGTGTTTCCACCGGGCAGCTGGTAGCAGTGGTGCACCCGACGTTCTTGTACGAATTGATCTGGAACGTCCTGGTTTTCGCATTCTTGCTGTGGGCCGATCGCCGCTTCCGGATGGGCCATGGGCGACTGTTCGCCTTGTATGTCGCGGCATATTGCATCGGCCGCTTCGGGGTCGAGCTGATGCGCGATGACTTCGCCACGCATATCGCCGGCATCCGGGTCAACTCGTTCACCTCGACATTCGTGTTCATCGGTGCAGTCGTCTACATGATGGTTGCGCCGAAGGGCCGCGAAGCCCCGGCGTCGCTCGGTGGCCTGCGCGAAGACGAAGAAGCGGCAGATGAGTCGCGCTTGGACGAAGTCGGCAAGGAACTGATCGTCGTCGCGTCCACCAGCGGCATCGTCGCCGCGGCGACCATCGCCGGCGCCGAGGACGAATCTTCGGAACACCATGGCGGCGAGATCGCCGACGAGGCCGACGCGGCAGAGACGGAAGCCGACGAAACCCAGGAGCTCGATCCGGAGGCGGCCCAGGTTGAGCCCGAAGCCGAAGCCGAAGTACCTGAGGCCGAGGCAGGGCCGGAGGCCGGCGCGGAGGCTGAAACCGCGTCGGACGCGGAATCCGAGGCTGCGGCGGTCGAGGGCGAAGCCGAATCCAAAGGCGACGCTGACTCCGACTCGCACGCGGAGCCTGAGGCTGACGCGGAGGCCGAAGCGCAGGTAGAAACCGAGTCGGATGTGGAATCCGAGGCTGACGCTGAACCCAAGACCGAAGCCCAGCCGGCTGCGGAATCCGTGGCGGAGTCTGCGGTTGAGGGCGCGGCCGAGCCCGAGGGCGAGCTTGACTCCGACGCGGAGCCCGAGGCTGACGCGGAGGCGAAGACGGAAGCCGAGCCGGAGTCTGCGGCGGTTGAAGACGCGTCCGAATCCGAAGACGAATCTGACTCGGACACGCAGCCTGAGGCTGACGCGGAGGCGAAGACGGAAGCCGAGCCCGCTGCTGTCGCCGGTGAGGTGGAGCCGGAACCCGAAGCCGACGTGGCTGAGCCGACTGAGGCGCAGGACGTTGATGAACCCGCGGCTGAGGTTGACGAGCCTGAATCGGCGGCCAATGAGCCTGCCGCCGTTGAGGATTCGGCCGGGGAGTCCACGGATCCCGAGAAGTCCGAGGTCGACGAACCCAAAGCTGAGGAACCCAAGGCCGAGTCGCGGCCGTTGCCGGCCTGGGAGCCCATGGCACCGCGTCGTCGTTGGTGGCAGCGCCAGCGCTGACCGGACTCTGGCATCCTGGCACCATGACGCAGGGTGCGATCCGCACGGTCACGGTGGCCGCCACCGGAACCGTGGCGGCCGGTGCGCTCGTCTATATCGGACTCGCCGATCCACACCGACCCGGGTTTGGCTTTCCGGGATGCCCGTTCAAGATGCTGACCGGCTGGAACTGCCCGCTCTGCGGCGGACTGCGGATGACGCACGACGTGCTGCACGGGGACTTGGCCGCCGCGGTCGTCGACAATGTCTACGCGTTGGTCGGCATCCCGCTGTTGGTGCTCTGGCTGGTGCTTTGCTGGCGACGCGGACAGCGGGTGCCGTCGGCGGTACTGACGGCAGTGGTCCTCGTCACCATGGTTGCCTGGACGGTGGTCCGTAACCTGCCGGGCTTCCCGTTGGTGCCGACCTTTTTTGCCGGCTGACCACACTCGGGCCCGATTCGACGCCCGGAATCGGGGCGTCCGAGCGCCTACCTGGATCGCCATCTGAATCGATTAACGACTATGCTCGGTCCCGTGAATAGACGCGGCAAAATCGTCTGTACTCTTGGCCCTGCTACCTCCGCTGGTGACACCGTAAAAGAGCTGGTCGAAGCGGGTATGGATGTCGCCCGCCTGAACTTCAGTCACGGTGCGCACGCCGACCACGAAGCCGCCTACCTGCGGGTCCGGGCAGCCTCGGATGCCACCGGCCGCGCCGTGGGTGTGCTCGCCGACCTGCAAGGCCCCAAGATCCGGCTCGGCAAGTTCGCCGAGGGCCGCACGGTGTGGCTCGACGGAGAGACCGTCCGGATCACCGTCGAGGACTGCGAAGGCACCCACGACCGGGTATCCACCACCTACAAGCAGCTCGCCGCCGACGCGGTCCCCGGCGACCGGCTGTTGGTCGACGATGGCAACATCGGTCTGGTCGTGGACCGGATCGAGGGCAACGACGTGGTCTGCACCGTCACCGAGGGCGGCCCCGTCAGCAACAACAAGGGTCTGTCCCTGCCCGGCATGAACGTGTCGGTGCCAGCGCTGTCCGAGAAGGACATCAACGACCTGAAGTTCGCGCTGAAGCTCGGTGTCGACCTGGTGGCGTTGTCCTTCGTGCGGTCGCCCGCCGATATCGAACTGGTCCACGAAGTGATGGATGAGGTCGGCCGCCGGGTACCGGTGATCGCGAAGCTGGAGAAGCCCGAAGCGGTCGCCAATCTGGAGGCCATCGTGCTGGCCTTCGACGCCGTCATGGTCGCGCGCGGTGACCTGGGTGTGGAGCTGCCGCTCGAAGAAGTTCCCTTGGTGCAGAAGCGCGCCATCCAAATGGCAAGAGAGAACGCCAAACCCGTCATCGTCGCCACCCAGATGCTGGAGTCGATGATCGAGAACTCCCGGCCCACGCGGGCGGAGGCTTCCGACGTCGCCAACGCTGTGCTCGACGGCGCCGACGCCGTGATGCTCTCCGGCGAGACCTCGGTCGGCAAGCACGCCCTGGAGGCCGTGCGGACCATGGCGCGCATCGTGCGCGCAGTTGAGGAAAACTCAACGGCCGCACCGCCTTTGACTCACGTGCCACGTACCAAGCGCGGCGTCATCTCCTATGCGGCACGCGATATCGGCGAGCGCCTCGATGCCAAGGCGCTGGTCGCCTTCACCCAATCCGGGGACACGGTCCGCCGACTGTCACGGCTGCACACCCCGCTGCCGCTGCTGGCCTTCACCGCATTGCCCGAAGTGCGTAGCCAGTTGGCGCTGACCTGGGGCACCGAGACGTTCATCGTGCCCAACATGGACACCACCGATGGCATGATCCAGCAGGTCGACAAGGCGTTGCTGGAGCTGGAGCGCTACAAGCGCGGAGACCTGGTGGTCATCGTCGCAGGCGCGCCTCCGGGCACAGTAGGCTCGACCAACCTGATCCACGTACACCGGATCGGTGAGGACGACCACTAACGGGGCGAGCGAAAGCGACGGGATGGGTGGTTCGGGGGCGAGCGAAAGCGACGGGATGGGTGACAGCGCGTGACAGCAGCTGATTTCGAGGAACTGCTCACCGTTCTCGATGTCACCCAAGTCGCCGACGACACCTTCACCGGCGGGCACCCGAGCAAAAACCCGGTGCGCACCTTCGGCGGCCAGATGATGGCGCAGGCCTTCGTTGCCGCAAGTCGGACGGTGTCGCCGAAGCTGCCGCCGACCACACTGTCGATGCATTTCATCGCCGGTGGTGACCCGGAGCATGACTTGCAGTTCAAGGTGTTCCGGCTGCGTGATGAACGACGGTTCGCCAATCGCCGGGTCGATGTCATGCAGGGTGATGCGCTGTTGGCCTCCGCGCTGGTATCGCATCTGGCCGGTGGTCGCAGTCTGGAGCACAGCGTGCAGGCGCCGCAGGTCCCAGATCCGGTGACGCTGCCGACGATCGACGAGCTGCTGGAGGGCTACGAAGAGATCGTTCCGCTGTTTGTCGGCGCGCTCAAGCCGATCGAATGGCGTTACACCAATGACCCGTCGTGGGTGATGAAGGACAAGGGCGAGAGTCTCGAACACAACCGGGTGTGGCTCAAGGCCATGGGGTCGATGCCCGACGATCCGGTGCTGCACGCCGCCGCACTGGTGTATTCGTCGGACACCACGGTGCTGGACTCGATCATCACCCGCCATGGGCTGTCCTGGGGCCATGACCGGATCTTCGCGGTCACCATGAACCACACGGTGTGGTTTCACCGACCGATCAAGTTCGATGAGTGGGTGTTGTACTCGACGACGTCACCGGTGGCCGCGGACTCCCGGGGTCTGGCCAGCGGCCACTTCTTCGATCAGTCCGGTCAAGTGCTGGCGACCACGACGCAGGAAGGCATCGTCAAACACTTTCCGGGCTAGCCGGATGACTTGGTTCCGAGTTTGTCGTCGATGCGGTTCTGGAACTGCTGCACACAGCCATTGACCACGTTCTGGTTCTGGCCGGCTTCTTGCATGCACTCGCTGTACTGCGAGTAGCCGATCTCGTCCATGAAACCGGACCAGATCGGGATGAACACCAGCGACACCACGATGGCCAATACACCGAGCACCAGTCCTGAAATGGCGACCGCGCCATTGTCGGCTTGGCCGCTGGTGACCCGACGATAGGCCAGGAATCCCATTATCGCCGCGGCGATACCGAGCGTGAGGCCGCCGATGATCGACCATGTCGCCAGCAATCCCGCGACGCCGAGAATCAGTGCGGCGATGCCCAATCCGTTCCGCGGGCCGGCGGCCGGCGGCAGGTAACCCGGATAACCGGGATAGCCCTGGTACGGCTGCGGTGGCGGAGGCGGGTAGTAGCCGCCCGGATACATGCTCATGTGTGGGCAGGGTACTCGTCGTTACTGGGGGCGAGCGAAGCGACGGGATAATTTACTCAGCGTCGAATTTGTATGGTGCACCCGGCAATCGATGCCTGTCGGCAAATGGTGGGTCGCGACTACGACAGCCTGGTCCGCAGCGAACAACGCCCCGGGCGTCAGTAGGTCGACCATGATCTGCCGGCCGTCTTCGGCGTCAAGGTGCTCGGTGGGCTCGTCGAGCAGGATGACGTCGAATGTGGTCAACAACGCGCGGGCCAGCAACAGCCGTCGACGTTGACCCGCCGACACCGCCGCCGCGCCACCATCGAGCACGGTGGCCAGCCCGTCGGGCAGTGACGACCGCCACGGTCTCAGCCCCACCCGATCCAGCGCCGCGATCAAATCGGCGTCGGTGGCATCGCCCCGCGCAACCAGCAGGTTGTCCCGCAGGGTGGTGTCGAACAGGTGCGCGTCCTCGGCGAAAAACCCTGCGCGGAGCCGGTTCTCACGGCACCACTCGGCGGTGGCCAGCAGTAGCGTGGTCTTTCCGCTGCCGCTCGGGCCCACCACGGCGATCCGGTCACCGATCGTCGGGCTCAGTGGCGCCGCAGGCGGTGGCCGCCTATCGGATGGGTCGTCGGCGAGCAGCCCTGACAACTGTTGGACGGCGATGCGGGCCCGCGTCAGCTGGACCGCCGCGCCCGGTAGCGCGGTGGTCGCCTCGAACGACGACAACGGCAGCAGCATCAGCACGGCCAAGGTGGTGGGGGAGAGGTTCGGCGCCAATACGATGGCGCTCAGCACTGCGCCGATCGCACTGATACCGATGGCCAGTGTCGGCGCCGCGGTTGCGACGGCGGCGGGCCGTGCGGCGCGGTCGGTCGCCGCACCGGATTGTCGTTGATCGTGGGCAGCGCGGCCGATTACGTCGGACAGCACACCGCCGACCCGGAGCTCGGCCGCGTGCTCGAGGGCAAGCATCATGGCATTGTCGCGTTGCGAATGATGGTGCACGGCTGCCTGTTCGGCGGCATCCGCGGCTCGGGCGGCCTGCCACGGTGCCCATACCCCGGCGATAAGCAGGCAGCAAGCCAGAATCAGCGCGGCCGTGGGGCTGATCACCGCGATCACGGCCACCGCGGTCAACGACAGCACCGCGGCCACCCCGATCGGCAGCACCGACCGCACCAGGACGTCGGCTAGTTGGTCTACGGAAGCACCTGCGCGGGAAACCAATTCACCGCTACCGAGTCGTAGCACGGTGTTCGTCGGCGCGGTGCTCAGCCGGCGATATAGTTCGGTGCGCGTATGGCCCGCGGCGCGCAGCGCCACGTCATGTGACACCAGACGTTCGCAATAGCCGAGTACCCCACGGGAAATGCCGAACAACCGCACCAGGACCACCGCGACAGACAACGACAGTATCGGGGGCATCTCCCAGGCCTTGGCGATCAGCCAAGCGGAGATCCCGGCCAGGGCCAGGGCGCTGCCCAGTGCACCGATGCCCAGCAGCATTGCCAGGGTCAACCGTGGCAGTCTGGGCCGTAACACCTTGGCGGCCAACGTCCACCCGCTAGCGGCCGACATATGCGTCCCCGACCTGTACCACCTGATCGCCGGTGGTCACCACCGCCTCGCGGTGCCCGACCATCAGAATTGTTGCCCCGTCCCGGGCGCGGGCCCGGATGGCTTGCAGTACGCGCTCTTCCAGCTCCGCGTTCAGGTGCGATGTCGGTTCGTCGAGCAGCAGCACCGCCCGGGGCAACCCCAAAGTCCGGGCCAGTGCCAGACGCTGGCGTTGTCCGAGGGACAACCCGGTCCCATCGCGGCCCAGGACGGTGTCCAACCCATCCGGTAGTTCGGCCAGAACATCGTCGAAAGCCGCTGCTCGACAGGCATCGCCGAGATCGGTCAGGGCGCCGAACAGTTCGAGGTTGGCCCTGATGGTCCCCGGGATCAGGACCGGATGTTGCGGCAGCCAGCCCACCTGAGTCCACCAGTGCTGCAGGTCGACCGCGGCGAGATCGACCCCGTCGACCCTCACTCGACCGGAGTCTGGCTCGGTCAGGCCCAGAATCGCTTGCAGGGCAGTGCTCTTGCCCGCTCCATTGGGGCCGGTGAGCACGGTCACGGTGCCGGGCCCGGCGCGCAGGGATAGCCCGTCCGGCGCCGCGCCGTCGCGCCCGTTGACACAGAGCCGGTCCAGTTCGATGACGACGGCCGCGGCCGCGGCGGCGGTCGCTCGGTCGCCCCGAGCCGTGTCACAGGCGGCGTCGATCAGTCGATAGGCGCGGCCGAAAGCGACCTTGCCGTCTTGCGCGGCGTGAAATTCCACGCCCATCCGGCGCAGGGGCCAGAACACTTCCGGTGCCAGCAGCAGGGCCGTCAATGCAGCCGCCAGGCTCACATTGCCGGTTACCAGACGCAGGCCTACGCTGACGGCCACCAGCGCGACCCCCAGCGTCGCCAGTAATTCCAGCACCAGCGCTGACAAGAAGGTGACACGCAGCGTTGCGAGCGTCGAACGGCGTTGGGCGGCAGACAGTTCCGCTATCCGTGGGGCGGCGCCTTCGGCCCGGCCGAGGGCCCGAAGTGTCGGGATACCGGCGATGAGGTCCAGTAATCGAGACTGCAAGGTGCCCATCGCGACCAATGCGGCGGCTGACCGTTCAGCGGTCAACAGGCCGATCAGCACCATGAACAATGGGATCAATGGCAGCGCGATCAGCACGATGACCGCCGAACGAAGGTCGTAGCAGGCCATCACGATCACCGCGACCGGGGTCAGCAGCGCGGCCATCACCGCAGCGGGCACGTAGCGGGTGAAGTAGGGCCGCAGTCCGTCCAGTCCGCGGGTCACCAGGATGGCCGCCTCATCGCGAAGGGCGTGCTGCCGTCGCGGCGACAGTGCGGTGACCACGGTCAGCACCTGCGAACTGAGTTCGGCAATCATCGCGGTGGCACCACGCTGGCTCAACCGATTCTGCAGCCACTGTGCCACCGAACGGACCGACCACAGCGCGAACAACACCAAAAGCATTGGTGCCCAATGGTCCACGGTCCGGCTGGCCGGATCTGTGATGATCCCGGCGACCACATGGGCCATCAGTACCGAGGCTGCCACCGCTGCCACGGTGATCACCAGGCCACATCCGACAGTGCCGGCGACGTGCCGTCGAACTGCCGGCGTGAGGCGGGGGTTGTCCCCGGTCATGGTCAGTGTGCGCGGCCTTCCCGGGGCAACCCGATCGATGGTGGAATCTGGTCGGCCGAAATCCGTTGCCGGAAAATCCAGTACGACCACGACTGGTACCCGATCACCACCGGCGTGCAGATCAGCGCGGCCCAGGTCATCACCTTGAGCGTGTACGGCGAAGACGAGGCGTTGTCGATGGTCAGGCTCCAGGCCGAATTCAGGGTCGACGGAATGAGATTCGGGTACAGGCAGCCGAACAGCAATGCCACCACGGTCGCGATCACCAACGCCGTTGCGGTGAAGGCCCAGCCGTCACCTCGGTGCGTCCACACCAGCATCACCGCGCTGAGTTGAGCCACCACTGCGATACCCAGCGCGATCCAGGTCAGGTCGTTGCCGTGGGCGGCTTGGGTCCAGATACCGAAGACTGCGACGACCGCGGTCACCGGGATGGCGAGTTTTGTCGCGAATCGGCGGGCGTCGTCGTGGACGGCGCCCGCGGTTTTCAGGGTGATGAACACAGCGCCATGGAAGGCGAACAGGCCGGCCGTCGCGATCCCGCCCAGGAGCGAATACGGATTGAGCACGTCGCCGAAGGTCAGCTGCATCTGGTGGCGGGCGTCTACCGGCAGACCCCGCACCATCGAGGCGAATGCCACGCCCCACAGCACCGCCGGCACCCAGGAACCCACCGCGATCGCGATATCGGCGCGGCGGCGCCACTGCACGTCATCGATCTTTCCGCGCCACTCGATTGCGCAGACCCGCACGATCATGGACAGCAGGATCACCAGCAGTGGCAGGTAGAGGCCGGAGAACAACGTCGCGTACATGCCCGGGAACGCCGCGAACATCGCGCCACCGGCGGTCAGCAGCCACACCTCGTTGCCATCCCACACTGGCCCGATGGTGTTCAGCACCGCCCGTCGATGCCGTTCCGGATCGTCTTGTCCGGGCGAGTGAAGCGACGGGAGAGTTGTATCAGCGCTACGGCCGAAGAACGCCATGAGCATGCCGACCCCGAAATCGAATCCCTCGAGGACGAAGAATCCGGTGAACAGGACGGCCAGGATGATGAACCACAACTGCTGAAGTCCCATGGTGTCTGCTCCCTAGTAGGCGAACGACAGCGGCGCGATCTCGTCGTCGCTGGGTGGGGTCGGCGGGGCAGGTTCGGAATCGTGTTCTAGCGGTCCCTCAACCACGTATCGGCGCAGCAGCCAGAACCAGATGACCGCCAGGACGGCGTACAGCAGGGTGAAGGTGATCAACGAGGTCCACACCACCGCAGCGCTGTGTCCGGACACACCCTGACCGATGGTCAGATGGATGTTCGGGTCGCCGGTCGGGTTGCTGGCCACCACCCAAGGTTGGCGGCCCATCTCGGTGAACACCCAACCGGCGCTGTTGGCCAGGAACGGCATGGGCAGCGTGACCAAGGCGAAGCGACTGAACCAGCGTTGATTGGGTATCCGGCCGCCGCGAGTCAGCCACAGTGCGGTCAACGCGAAAAGTCCTGGGAATGCCAGCAATCCGATCATCATCCGGAACGACCAATAGGTGACGAACAGGTTGGGCCGGTAGTCGCCGGGCCCGAACTTGGCCTCGTATTCCTTCTGCAGATCCTGCACGCCTTGCAGGCGCACACCGGTGAATTTGCTCTCCGCCAGGAATGGCAGCACGTACGGCACCTCGATCGCGTGGGTGACGCTGTCGCAGTTGTTGTGCGTGCCCACCGTCAGCACCGAGAAATCAGGATCGGTTTCGGTGTGGCACAACGACTCTGCCGAGGCCATCTTCATCGGCTGCTGGACGAACATCAGCTTGCCCTGCGCATCGCCGGTGAGACCGAGGCTGGCCGCGGCCACCAGTGCGATGGCACATCCCAGCATGGTGGCGGGCCGGTACATGGTGCGCGCGTCGGACCCGTCACCCTCATCGGAGCGGGCCGTGCGCACCATCCACCAGGCGCTGATCGCGGCGACGAACGTGGACGCCGTCAGGATCGCACCGCCGATGGTGTGGGTGAAGGCTGCGATACCGGTGTTGTTGGTCAGCAGCTCCCAGATACTGGTCAGCTCGGCCCGGCCGGTTTGCGGGTTGTAGTGCGCCCCAACGGGATGCTGCATGAAGGAGTTGGCCGAGATGATGAAGAATGCCGAGGCGTTGACCCCGATCGCCACCATCCAGATGCAGGCCAGGTGGACCAGTCTGGGCAACCGGGTCCAGCCGAAGATCCACAATCCGATGAAGGTGGATTCGAAGAAGAACGCGACCAAGCCTTCCAAGGCCAGTGGGGCGCCGAATACGTCACCCACGAATCGGGAGTATTCGCTCCAGTTCATGCCGAACTGGAATTCCTGCACGATGCCGGTCGCCACACCGAGGGCGAAGTTGATCAGGAACAACTTGCCGAAGAATTTGGTCAATCGGTACCAGGCGTTGTTGCCGGTGGCCACCCAGATCGTCTGCATCACGGCCAAAAGCGGTGCCAGGCCGATGGTCAGCGGAACCAGGATGAAGTGGTAGACGGTGGTGATACCGAACTGCCACCGGGAAACGTCCAGAGCGTTCATATGCCTTCTCCACTCAGCGGATGAGGTCTACGACTGACTGTAGTAGACACCGGTGCGGATAGTCCACAACAAAAAAGTCGGGCCGGCCTTCCAGTGGAAGACCGACCCGACTTTTCGAGGGCTTCAGGCAGCGATCGTCTTGGCGTCCTTGCGGATACCGAACGATGCGATGACTTCGGTGACACCGAGCACAACCAGCCAGATGCCGGTGACCCAGGCGAGGGTCGCGATCGAAGTGAACGGTTCGGCCAGCACGACGAAACCGGCGATCAGGGTGATCACACCGAACACGATGTTCCACACCCGGCCGGGCAGGTCCTTGTCCTGGATGGCCGAAACGGTTGTGGCCACGCCGCGGAAGATGAAGCCGATGCCGATCCAGATGGCCATCAGATAGACCGCGTCACCAAGATGGCGGAACGACAGCACAGCCAGGACCAATGAAGCAGCACCACTGATGAACAGCAGAATCCGGCTGCCGGCGTGGACGTGCAGGCTGAATGCGAAGATCACCTGGCTGATGCCGGTGACCAACAGATAAGCGCCGAAGAAAATTGCGGCGACGGCAATGGAAATGCCGGTCCAGGCCAGGATCGCGGCGCCCAATGCGATCGCGATAATGCCGGAGATCAGGGTGGATTTCCAAAGGTGTGCCAACAGTGTTGGCGGAGCCTGTGTGGTCATGTCAGCAGTGTCGCACACCGCTATTAACAGGGGTGCAATTTTGATCTGGCTGCATTTTCAATGTGGACAACGGCGTTTAACGCGCCTATGGCACCCCGTGTCGATAAGGTTTCATACCGACGATTCCCGCATTGATCGCGTAGCCGCCAGGCCGCGCAGCCGGGAGAAAGTAGAGGCAGCCGTGTCAAGTGGAGTCAGGTCCCGCCAGCGCGGGCTGTGGCGGGTGGCCGCCGTTGTGGCCACCAGCGGTGCACTTCTGATGTCTGGCTGCGCGAAGAACTCCGACTCCGGCGCGCCCCAGGCCAATGGTCCGGCGGCTCCGGCGGCCAAGGTCGACTCGATCGCCAACACCGTTCCCGAGGCGATCAAATCCACCGGCAAGCTCATCGTCGGGGTGAATCTGCCCTACGCCCCCAACGAATTCAAGGATCCGGCCAGCGGCAAGATCATCGGCTTCGACGTAGACCTGATGGATGCGATCGCCGGCACCCTCGGACTGACCACCGACTACAAGGAGGAGACCGACTTCTCCAAGATCATTCCGGCGATCCAGGGCAACACTTACAACGTCGGAATGTCATCCTTCACCGACACCAAACAGCGTGAACAGCAGGTCGATTTCGTCACTTATTTCTCGGCCGGCAGCCTGTGGGCACAGCGCGCGGGCGACAACATCGATCCGAACAACGCGTGCGGTAAGAAGGTCGCGGTCGAATCCACCACCGTTCAGGAGACCGACGAGCTGCCTGCCAAGAGCAAGGCGTGTACCGATGCCGGCAAGCCGTCGATCGACATCCTCAAGTTCGACAACCAGGACCAGGCGGCCAGCGCGGTGGCGGTCGGACAGGCCGACGCGATGTCGGCGGACTCGCCGGTGACGTTGTGGGCGATCAAGAAGACCAACGGCAAGCTGCTGCAGGCGGGCAACGTGTTCAACTCGGCACCGTACGGTTGGCCGGTGAAGAAGGGTTCGCCGCTGGCTCAGTCGTTGCTGCAGGCCCTGCAACACCTGATCGACACGGGTCAGTACAAGCAGATCGCCGAGAAGTGGGGTGTCCAGGCCGGGATGATCGACAAACCGGTGATCAACGGGGCCACCAGCTGACGTGACCAACGCCGGCTCAACAGCGGCCGACGTTCCGGCCGCCATCCATGCAGTACCGCTGCGGAACCCGTGGCGGTGGGTGGGTGCTGGTGTCGTCCTCGTCCTGGCGGCCCTGTTCATCTATGGCGCCGCAACAAATCCCGCGTACGCGTGGGACACCTACTTCAAGTACCTGTTCGACGAGCGGGTGTCTGAGGCGGCGTGGAACACCTTGCAGCTGACCATCTATTCGATGGTGATCGGCCTGACGCTCGGGGTGGTGCTGGCAGTGATGCGGCTGTCCCCGAACCCCGTGTTCCGCACTGTCGCATGGGTATATCTATGGGTCTTCCGGGGGACGCCGGTGTATGTGCAGTTGGTGTTCTGGGGGTTGTTTCCGACCCTCTATCAGAACATCCAATTGGGTATTCCGTTCGGACCGACGTTCTTTCACATCAACTTGCAGGGCCTGTCCATTTCCTTCGTACTGGCATTCGTCGGTCTGGGATTGAATGAGGCCGCCTACATGGCCGAAATCATCCGTGCCGGAATCAGTTCGGTGCCCGAAGGGCAGACCGAGGCCTCGACCGCGCTCGGGATGTCCTGGTGGATGACGATGCGGCGCATCGTCCTTCCGCAAGCGATGCGGGTGATCATCCCGCCGACCGGCAACGAACTCATCAGCATGCTGAAGACCACCTCGTTGGTGACTGCGGTGCCCTACACCCTCGAGCTCTACACCCGCACCCGCGACATCTCGGCGGTGATCTTTCAGCCGATCCCGCTGTTGATGGTGGCGGCCAGCTGGTACCTGGTGATCACCAGCGTTCTCATGGTCGGCCAGTTCTACCTGGAGCGGTACTTCTCGCGTGGCGCATCGCGCAAGCTGACGACGAAACAGCTTGCTGCACTTGCCCTTGCGCAGACGGGGGAGGGGCATCTGTGACGGCGATGGTGCGTGCCGAGCAGGTGTGCAAAAGCTTTGGCGCCCTTGAGGTGCTCAAGGGCGTGACCCTCGAGGTCGATGCCGGTCAGGTACTGGTGCTGGTCGGGCCGTCGGGCTCCGGTAAGTCGACATTCCTGCGGTGCATCAACCATCTGGAGCAGGTCAACGCCGGCCGGCTGTACGTCGACGGAGAATTGGTTGGATACCGCGAACGGGGCGGCCGACTGCACGAGCTGAGGCCGAAAGAGGCTGCGCGACAACGTCGCGACGTCGGTATGGTGTTCCAGCATTTCAATCTGTTCCCACACCGGACCGCGCTGGAGAACATCAGCGAGGCGCCGATCCACGTCAAGGGCATCAAACGCGACGTGGCGGTGGCTCGGGCACACGAGCTACTGGAGCAGGTTGGCCTGTCCGCCAAAGCCGATGCGTATCCGGCTCAACTGTCGGGCGGTCAGCAACAACGCGTCGCCATCGCGCGGGCTTTGGCGATGGACCCCAAGCTCATGCTGTTCGACGAGCCGACCTCGGCGCTCGATCCGGAGTTGGTCGGTGAGGTGCTGACGGTGATGAAGCGGCTCGCGGGGCAGGGCATGACCATGGTGGTCGTCACCCACGAGATGGGTTTCGCCCGCGAAGTGGCCGACCAGTTGGTATTCATGGACGGTGGCGTCATCCTCGAGAGCGGTGCGCCCCGCGAGGTGATGGCGAATCCGAAACATGAACGCACCAAAGCGTTCCTGTCCAAGGTGATGTGACCGGCTGGGTCAGGACTTCCGGCCCACCAGATACCAGGTGCGCATCAAACCTTTGCCTTTGACGTCGATCTCGCCGCGCTCTTCGAAAACGTAGGCATGGCGCAGTCGTTCATAGACGTCGTGGGGAACCTGGATTCGCCCTTCGACGTCGGTGGACTCCATTCGTGACGCGACGTTGACGGCGTCGCCCCAGACGTCATAGAAGAACTTGCGGGCGCCGACCACTCCGGCGACCACCGGTCCGGCGGCGATTCCGATCCGAACGGGAACAGGTCGGCCTTTCGGATCGGTGAGTCCGCAGACGGCCTTGGAGAGGTCCAGGGCCAGGCAGGCCAGCGCTTCCAGGTGGTCGGTCCGGTGATGCGGTATCCCGCTGACCACCATGTAGGAGTCGCCGCTGGTCTTGACCTTCTCCAGCCCGTGATGATCCACCAGCGCATCGAGGTCGGTATAGAAGGTGTCCAGGAAGCGCACCAGATCGGAAGGCGCTGTGTCACTGGCCCGTTGGGTGTAGCCGGCGATATCGGCGAACAGGATCGAGGCGTCGTCGTACTTGTCGGCGATCACCTGGCGCTCGGGATCTTTGAGTCGCTGGGCGATCGACTCCGGCAGGATGTTGGCAAGCAATGCTTCGGACCGCAGGAACTCGGATTGGATCGCGCTCTGTGCCATGGCATTTTCGCGTAGCGCGTACCAGACTGTGGCCATCGCCATCAGGCCCGCCGAGACGGTGGTGACGACGAACGACCCGCGAAACGCCCAATCGGGTTGCGTCCCGGTATTTTCCGGGATGGTGAACTCCAAGACGATGGCAGTCACCCCAGCCACCGTGGCCAGGGCCAACGCCAGCGTCAGCCGCTCCATGCCGAGCACGAGCAGCACGATGGCACCCATGATGACGAAATAGAACAACAGGCCCGATCCGGTACCGACTTTCAAACAGACCAGCGTGAGCGTCAGATAGGCCACACAGAAGAAGGTCAGCGGCGCCAGCAGTTCGCCGAATCGGTACAGCTGCGGGGTCAGCAGGAACGCCGCGGCACACAGCGCGTTGAGTAGCCCGATCCACAACAGTCCGTGGCCGATGGTGAGGGTCTGCAGCACGAAAAAGATGTTGATGGCCGCGGCCAGCCGGCTGGTGGCGGTCAGGATGCGCTGGCTCCGCGTCGTCTCTTGGATGCTCTTGCGGGTCCCGTCGCACAACGAGTTGCGCACCGTGGTCGTCGGCACGCAGACCGAGCGCCGCAATGTCGCTATGAGGTCTTCCGGTATAGGAACGCCGTCCATGACCGCCATGTTCATAGCGTAATCGTGTGCGGCCCGCTGACATGCGGCTTAGGCGCAACCTCGGGCCAAATAGGGGATGCCTTCGCTGATGCTGATCGCCGCATTGTGCAATCGGCGGGCGATGTCGTGATCCAGCGCGACGAGGTTGGCGGCAAAGTGTTTGATATCAGCTGCGTCCTCGTCGGCGGCCGTCCGCAGCATCATCAGCGGGTGACCGTCCGTCCGGTCCGGTGGTGCACTGACCGACAGGTCCTCATCGACGACGAAGCCGTGCGAGCGGGCGTCATCGATCGCGTTCAACGCCAATCGTTTGACGTCGCACAGTGATTCCGCGCCGGTGTGGGCAATGCGCGCCACGGTGCGCAGCGACTCGGCCGAGCCGCGCACCCGGACCAGATCCCGCCAGGTGAGGTCCTGTGCACTGTCCGCGGCCTCGCCGCCCCACTCGGTTCCACCGGGGCGCAGGGTGGACTGCCAGGCGCTGTGGAAGGTCTCCTCCCACAGGTCGGCGGTCCGGGTCCAATGCGCGGCCGCGTCGACCAAGTGTTGAACGTCCCAGTCGTTGATCTGGGACAGCGTGGGCAGTTCGTGCTCGTACATCGGGCCTACTCGGCCAGTGTCGAGGTGGAGGTGTCGTCGGCCTCGGCATACCGATGACCAGCGTCGTCGAGTCGCTTAGCGGTGGCCTCGATGCGGCTGACCAAGATGGCGCTGATGCCGGCCACGCGGGCATGGACGGCGGTGACCACGTCGACTGTTGCCTGGTCGGTCGAGCGGATCTCGCCGGGCTCGCGGTTCTCGGCGATCTGTTGGGCGTCTTGTTCGAGCTTGCGGGCGGCCATCCACAGGCCGTCTGCGTCGGCTCGCACCACTGTCATACGCCCGCGGCTAACGCTGGCCGGTTGCTGTGAAGTTCGCGGTGGCCGAGCGGGAGCATGGAATTTCGAACTGAAAAACCCTGGAAGTCGTGGGCGTCATGGAGCTCCTCAGCGAACCTCAAGATTCGGTTTGAGTCGACCTGTGGGAAACCAGCAACGTCCCTGGTAATCGGGCCTTGGTAGGTCCCCTCAACTCCGGTTGCCACCCGCATTTCCGCCTCCCGTCAGCAACGTACCTAACAACGTAGGACGGTGTGACTAAAACGTCAGATGTGGTGTCCGTGGCGAGATTTGAACTCTTGATCTGACTCATTGCTGACCTTGGCCGACAACATTGTCGAGGTTTACCACCTGCGGAAACGTCTTTCATCGCCGTTGACCCGGTCGACCGTGATCAGCCAGTTCGGTAGCCAAATGGTAGCCGAATCGAGTACGCGTACGAGCGCCACCGAAACGAGCCATCATGACCACGGCACCAGACGATAGTGCCGCCACGTGGCGCGACCTCGGCGACCAGCCAGCCCCAGTGCAGGTCGCCAGATTGCAGCGCTACCGGACAAACCAGCACGCCGCATGTACGTTCGCGCGTAATCGGGTCGACCGGTGCACACCCTGAACGGTCACGTGCCACGGGCTTAGGCCGCACTGGGTATCAGGCCCGACCGCTGTCCTGTCTGTGCGCGAGCGCGACCATCACTTTTTCGGTCATCTCCGGCCAAGGAGGTCTGCGCAGTACGGCGCTCACGCCAATAACCGCTGCCAGCAATCCCGTGCAGACCCCGATCAACGTGTGCAGACTGACGTCGACCGCAGGCGTCCAAACAGTGCCGTCAGCGCGAACGGTATAGATCCCGACCGGATGGGCGACGCCACCCCGCCACCCCGTCCGGGACACCGTGATGATCACTGTCCCGTCGCTGGCCTCGAACGGCTCATTGAAAACCAGCACTTGAACCCCCGAGATGAGCGGCGAAAGTCAACTACTGTCGATAAATTCTTGATCTAAAAGAACATTCAACGCAGTAGTTGGTGCCCTCGGTGAGATTCGAACTCACACTGCACGGGTTTTGAATCCGTTTCCTCTGCCAGTTGGGATACGAGGGCCGGCAGCCGGCTACGCGGCTTGCGGTCTACCACCATAGAGGATGCCCGAACCGAGGCCGACGCCACGCCCCCGGGCTCGCCCATCGGCGGTCGTCACGCGACAATATGGTGATGAGCGGACCAACAAACGATGACGTGAAGCCGCACCGTGTTCTGGTTGCCGAGGACGAGGCGCTGATCCGGATGGACTTGGCAGAGATGCTGCGTGAAGAGGGATACGAGATCGTCGGCGAAGCAGGTGACGGTCAAGAGGCCGTCGACCTTGCCGAGCAGTTGCGTCCGGACCTGGTGATCATGGACGTCAAGATGCCCCGGCGCGACGGTATCGACGCTGCCGCTGAGATCGCCAGCAAGCGCATCGCGCCGATCGTGATCCTGACCGCGTTCTCCCAGCGCGAGTTGGTCGAGAAGGCGCGCGACGCCGGAGCGATGGCCTATCTGGTCAAACCGTTCTCGATCACCGACCTGGTGCCGGCGATCGAGGTGGCCGTGTCCCGCTTCAGCGAGCTGACCGCGCTGGAACGTGAAGTGGCGACGCTGTCGGATCGGCTCGAGACGCGCAAGCTGGTCGAGCGGGCCAAGGGACTGTTGCAGGCCAACCAGGGCATGACCGAGCCCGAGGCATTCAAATGGATCCAGCGTGCCGCGATGGATCGCCGCACGACCATGAAGAGGGTGGCCGAGGTGGTGCTCGAAACGCTCGATGCCCCGGCGCCGCAGGCCCCGACCGAATAACCTCCGGGACTGTTTCACCGCCGACGCATCGTCCAACAGCACGCACCCTGGCTACAGGTTGGCTATGTTCTACCGAAAGCGTGGGAGCGGCCGTCGCGGGTCGTCCCGGTGCGGACCGATTCTTCGACCCGGAGGTGAGAACGTGCGCGCTCGCATGGCACGGAACGCAATTGCGCTGGGCAGTGCGGGTTTGGTCGTGTTGGGTCTGGCGGGCTGCACCCAGTCCAAGCCCCAGGACCACGCGGAGCAGTCCAACCTGCAGATCGCGGCGTTGTCGCAGATCGACACCAACGGTGTGAACATCCCGACCCCGCCCGGCGCATCGCCGGCCAATCCGGCGGGCGATGGCAAGGCCACCTGCCGTCCGGTGTCGCTGGCCTTCGCCGGTGCACTCACCGGAGCCAACAATGCGCTGGGAATCAACATCCGCAACGGCGCGCAGTTGGCTTTCGATCAGCACAACGCCGCCAATCCGGGATGCCAGGTCCAGTTCAAGCCGTTCGACACCGGTGGTGACCCCCAGACTGCGACATCGGTGGCGCCACAGATCGTCGATGACCAGTACACCCTCGGTCTGATCGGCATGGTGTTCTCCGGCGAGACCAAGGCCACCGGAGCGGTGTTCGAACAGGCCGGCATGGCCGAGGTATCGCCGTCGGCGACATCGGCTGCACTGACCGACAACGGATGGAAGACGTTCTTTCGGGGCGTGGCGAACGACAGCGTGCAAGCGCAGTCGGTCGCCAACTACTTCAAGAACACCTTGAAGGCGCAGAAGGTCTGCGTGGTCGATGACAGCACCGATTACGGGCTGCCGCTGGCCACCTCTATCAGGCAGGCGCTCGGCCCGGTGGCCAGCGCCGATTGCGCGATCTCGGTCAAGCAGGGCGACAAGGAGTTCTCGGCTGCGGTCAACCAGATCAAGGGCGCCAAGCCCGACGCCCTCTACTACGCGGGTTACTACGCGGGCGCAGCGCCGTTCGTGCAGCAGCTGCGCGATGGCGGCGTAACCGCGACATTCGTGGGGTCGGACGGCGTCAAGGATCCGGAGTTCATCAAGCAGGCCGGCGAGGCAACCAAGGGCGCCATCCTGACCTGCCCGTGCGGTCCGACCGCGGGCACGTTCGCCGACGACTACACCAAGAAGTACGGCAAGCCGCCGGGCACCTACAGCGCCGAGGGATACGACATCGCAACGCTGTTGCTCAAGGGCATCGACTCGGGTGCCACCACGCGGGCCGGCTTGCTGCAGTTCGTCAAGAACTACAGCGGCGAGGGTGTGGCCCGGCACTACCAGTGGACTCCCAAGGGTGAGTTGACCAGCAGCCTGATCTGGACCTACAAGGTTCAGTGAGCGCTGCGCACCCAGGGCTCGCACGCAGATGATGCAGCAATGCGTCGATTCGTTCGCCTGCCAGGCTGCAGACGTCAACTTCAACATCGACGGCCTGTGGAATGGCTTCGCGCAGTTGACCATCGACGGTCTGGCGTGGGGTGCGATCTACGCGTTGGTGGCGGTCGGCTACACCCTGGTGTTCGGCGTACTGCGGCTGATCAACTTCGCCCATTCCGAGATCTTCATGTTCGGCATGTTCGGGGCGTACTTCTGTCTGCAGTACCTCCTCGGGTTCGAGCCGAGCGGTGACGCCTACAACGTGGGTGTTGGGTTGACCATCGGATATCTGGCCGTGGCGATGTTGTTCGGCATGGCGGTTTCCGGGGTGGCCGCGGTGGGACTTGAGGCAGTGGCTTATCGGCCACTGCGCCGACGTAACGCCAGACCGTTGACGTTCCTGATCACTGCCATCGGAATGTCTTTCGTGCTACAGGAATTCGTCCATTTCGTGTTGCCGCAACTGCTGGCCGACTATGGCGGGCCGGATGCGCAGCAGCCGATTATCTTGGTACAGCCCAAGATCGAGTTCACCGTGTTCGGCGCGGCAGTCACCAATGTCACGCTGACCACCGTCACGGCCGCCCTGGTGTTCGCGTTCCTCACGGATGCGGTGATGAACCGCACCAAGCTCGGCAGGGGGATTCGGGCCGTTGCACAGGATGCCACCAGCGCGACCTTGATGGGGGTGTCGCGTGAGCGGATCATCATGAGCACCTTCGGAATCGGTGGTCTGCTGGCCGGCGCGGCGGCCTTGCTTTACCTGCTCAAAGTGCCGCAGGGCGTCGTCTATTCGGGCGGCTTTCTGCTGGGCATCAAGGCGTTTTCGGCCGCCGTGCTCGGCGGCATCGGCAATCTGCGGGGAGCACTGCTGGGCGGACTGTTGCTCGGCGTCGTGGAGAACTACGGGCAGACGGTGTTCGGCACCCAGTGGCGCGACGTGGTGGCGTTCGTGTTGCTGGTCCTGGTGCTGATGATCCGGCCCACCGGCATTCTCGGCGAGAGCCTGGGGAAGGCCCGGGCATGAGTGCGCTGACCGATCGACTGCTGGCGCCCGGAGATGCGTTGCGCCAACGCTGGTCACAGCTGAGCCGCGCCCAGAAATGGATCCTCGGCGCCGTCGGGTTCGCCATCTTGGCGCTGCTGCCGCTCGACCCACCGGATATCCTGGACACGCCTGGAATCAGCTTCGGCGGCACCATGGCTCAGTTCGCGATGGTAGCGATCATCGCGATCGGGCTGAATGTGGTTGTCGGACAAGCCGGTCTGCTCGACCTCGGGTATGTCGGCTTCTACGCCGTCGGCGCCTACACCGTCGCATTGTTGACCAGCCCGGACAGCCCGTGGAACCAGGCAGGACCGGGCGGGTTTCTGCACCAGGACTGGGCGTGGCTGGCGTGTGTGCCATTGGCGATGGCCTGCACCGCGCTGGCCGGACTGATCCTGGGTATCCCGACGCTGCGATTACGGGGTGACTATCTGGCCATCGTCACGCTGGGTTTCGGTGAGATCATCCGGCTGTTGGCTGACAACCTGTCCGACATCACCAACGGTCCAAGAGGATTGAACCGGGTCGGCTATCCGCGGGTCGGGAGAACCGATGCGCTTCCCGACGGGGTCTTCTCCAGCGGCAACATTGCCGGCAGGGCCAACTACGGCACCTGGTGGTTCTGGCTCGGCCTGGCGTTGATCGTCGTCATCCTGCTGTTGGTGGGCAACCTGGAGCGCAGCCGGGTGGGCCGCGCTTGGGTGGCGATCCGCGAAGACGAGGACGCCGCGGAAGTCATGGGAGTCAACACCTTCCGCTTCAAACTATGGGCGTTCGTCATCGGCGCCGCGATCGGCGGACTGTCCGGCGCGTTGTATGCCGGGCAGGTGCAGTACGTCGGGCCGGCCACGTTCAACATCATCAACTCGATGCTCTTCCTGTGTGCAGTGGTGCTCGGAGGGCAGGGCAACAAGCTCGGTGTGGTGTTCGGTGCTTTCGTGATCGTCTACCTGCCGAACCGGTTGCTCGGCGTGCATCTGTTCGGAATCAACTTGGGGGACTTGAAGTACCTGTTCTTCGGACTGGCTCTGGTGGTGCTGATGATCTTCCGCCCTCAGGGCCTGTTCCCGGTGCGTCAGCAGCTCCTGGCCTACGGTTCGGCCGCGCGACGGCTCTTACACCGCGGCGAGGCCGCATGAGCACCGACGACCTGTTGCAGGTCCAGGACCTCACCGTCAGGTTCGGGGGATTGGTTGCGCTCGACGCAGTGACGTTCGATATCAAGCGCGGCGAGATCCTGGGGCTCATCGGACCGAACGGCGCGGGCAAGACGACCTGCTTCAATGCCATCACCGGCGTGTACCGTCCCAGCTCGGGTTCGGTGGTGTTCGACGGTGCGCCGATGGGCCGGATCAAGCGGCACCAGATCACCCGACGCGGCATTGCCCGGACCTTCCAGAACATCCGGTTGTGGGGCGAGATGACGGCCCTGGAGAACGTGGCGGTCGGAGTGGACTCCGGCCATCGGACGTCGGTGCCGGGAGCACTGGTACGTACGCCGCGGCACCGCCGTGAGGAACGCCACGCGATCGAAAGAGCTTGTGCACTATTGGAATTCGTCGGCATCGCCACGCGTGCAGGGGACAAGGCCAAGAACCTGTCCTACGGCGATCAGCGTCGACTCGAGATCGCGCGGGCACTGGCCACCGAACCGAAGCTGCTGTGCCTGGACGAACCGGCCGCGGGCTTCAACCCCAGTGAGAAGTCGGCGCTGATCGAGTTGATCCAGGCCATCCGCGACGACGGCTACACGGTGCTGCTGATCGAGCATGACATGCGCCTGGTCATGGGCGTCACCGATCGGGTGGTCGTGCTCGAGTTCGGCCGGAAGATCGCCGACGGGTTGCCCGCCGAGATCCGGGACGATCCGAAGGTGATCGAGGCCTATCTGGGGGTACCCGATGACGAGCTCTGAAGTCTTGCTGGAAGCGCGCGATATCTCGGTGCACTACGGGAAAATTCAAGCGTTACACGGGGTTTCGTTGCAGGTGCGCGCCGGTGAGCTGGTGACGTTGCTGGGCTCCAACGGCGCGGGCAAGACCACGATGATGCGTGCCATCTCCGGATTGCTGCCGCTGAGTTCGGGATCGGTGTGGTTCGACGGGCACGACATCTCGAAGGTCAAGGCTCACCGCAGGGTGGCCGACGGGCTGATCCAGGCGCCCGAAGGACGGGGCATCTTTCCCGGGATGACTGTCGTCGAGAATCTCGAAATGGGCTGTTATGGGCGGAAATTCAATTCGCGAGTCGAGCACGCGGAGCGGCTGGACTGGGTTTTTTCGACCTTTCCGCGACTGGCAGAGCGTCGCTCGCAGGCCGGCGGCACCCTGTCCGGCGGCGAACAGCAGATGCTGGCGATCGGTAGGGCGCTGATGGCGCGCCCTCGGGTGCTTTTACTTGATGAGCCATCAATGGGATTGGCGCCGAAGGTCATATCGCAGATCTTTCGGATCATCTCGGACATCAATGCCCACGGCACCACCGTGTTGCTGGTCGAACAGAATGCGCAGCAGGCGCTGAGCCGATCTGATCGAGCGTACATTCTGGAGACCGGGCGAGTGACCCGCGAAGGTGTTGCGCGGGAGTTGTTGTCCGATGACAGTATTCGCGCGGCGTATCTCGGTGTGGCCTGATCACCCTGGGGTCGATGCCAGCCGTGAGCTGATTCGACTGAAGATGTCGTCGTCGAACGCCACCAATCTGGCCTCGTGCACATCAGTGGCCGCCGCGGCAATGGTGTCGACGGCGATCGCGATGGCGTCGTCCAGCGGCCACCCGTAGATCCCGGCGCTGACCAACGGGAAGGCCACGGTCTGGGCCCCGATCTCGTCGGCGACTTCGAGGGAGCGTCGATAGCAAGACCGCAACAGCTCCGGATCACGTTGACCGACAGTGTGGTTCGGTCCCACTGTATGGATCACCCAGCGTGCGCGCAGGTTTCCCGCGGTGGTCCAGCCGGCATCACCGGTGGCCAATCCGGTGGGGAAGCGGTCGATACAGTCCTGCAGGACCGCGGGCCCACCGGCCCGATGAATGGCGCCGTCCACCCCACCGCCCCCTCGCATGGCGTGGTTCGCGGCGTTGACGATCGCATCGACGTCCTGCTCGGTGATGTCGCCGAGGACAGCGGTGATGCGTGACATGACTGCAGTATGCGCGCGATGTGTGGGACGTGGCCCTTGATCACCGAACGTGAGCTCGGGTGCGAACTATCGAGAAATTCTCGCGTTCGGTGGCCAGAAAATCAGCGCGCGACGATGACCGACGAACCGTGTCCGAACAGACCCTGGTTCGCGGTCACACCCACGCGAGCGCCCTCGACCTGGCGGCCGATGGCCTGACCCTTCAATTGCCAGGTCAGTTCGCACACCTGCGCGATGGCCTGGGCCGGGATGGCCTCGCCGAAGCACGCCAGACCGCCGGACGCGTTCACCGGAACCCGACCGCCGATCGTCGTTGCGCCAGAACGCAACAGCTGCTCGGCCTCACCCTTGGCGCACAGGCCCAGGTGCTCGTACCAATCCAGCTCGAGTGCAGTCGACAGGTCGTAGACCTCGGCCAGGCTGACGTCCTCGGGTCCGATGCCGGCCTCGGCGTACGCGGCATCCAGGATCTGGTCCTTGAAGACGCGGTCCGGGCCCGGGACGACCGCGGTGGAATCGGTTGCGATATCCGGCAACTCGGGCAGGTGCTGCGGGTACTGCGGGGTGACGGTGCTGATCGCACGCACCGACGGCACACCGTCCAAAGACCCGAGGTGCTTCTCCGCGAACGCCTTCGACGCCACGATCAGCGCGGCCGCGCCGTCCGAGGTGGCGCAGATGTCCAGCTGCCGCAGCGGGTCGGAGACCACCGGGCTGGCCAGCACGTCCTCGACCGAGCTTTCCTTGTGGTAGCGGGCATTCGGGTTGTTCAGGCCGTGCTTGGAGTTCTTCACCTTGATCTGGGCGAAGTCCTCGGAGGTGGCGCCGTACAGGTCCATCCGGCGGCGGGCCAGCAGGGCGAAGTACACCGGGTTCATCGCACCCAGCAAGTGGAAGCGCTGCCAGTCCGGGTCGTTCTTACGCTCGCCGCCAACCGGCGCGAACGCGCCCTTGGGGGTGGTGTCGGCGCCGATCACCAGTGCGACATCGCAGAAGCCGGCCAGGATGTGGGCGCGGGCGCTCTGCAGCGCCTGCGAACCACTGGCGCACGCTGCATACGACGAGGACACGGGAACGCCGTTCCAGCCCAGCTTCTGGGCGAACGTCGAGCCTGCGATGAAGCCCGGGTAGCCGTTGCGGATGGTGTCGGCACCGGCGACCAACTGAATCTGCCGCCAGTCCAGGCCGGCCTCGGCCAGTGCGGCCCGCGCCGCGATGACGCCGTACTCGGTGAAGTCGCGGCCCCATTTGCCCCACGGGTGCATACCCGCACCGAGGATGTACAAAGGCTCAGGCGTGCTCATTTCGCGGAATCCTCCATGCTGCTCGCGTCCGCAATCCTCCAGGCGTACGTGGTCCGTACGACGCCATCGGCGTCGGTGTACAGCGGCATGGTGGTCAGCTCCATTTCCATGCCGACCTTCAGGTCCGCCGCCAAGGTGCCTTCGACCACTTTGCCCAGCACGATGAGGCCTTCCGCGGCCAGCTTGACCGCGGCGATCGCAAACGGCTCGAACGGATCGGAAGCCGGGTACGGAGCCGGTGGGGGATAACGGTTTTCGGTGTAGCTCCACACTTTGCCTCGGCGCGACAACGCGACGGGCTCAAGTACGTCGCTGTCACACGCCGGGCTGGGGCAGTTGTTGGCCCGCGGCGGAAACACGTAGGTGCCGCACTGCGGACACTTCGCGCCGATCAAGTGCGGAGATCCGCTCTCGTCGGTGTTCCACCAACCCTCAATGGCCGGCGCACTGCCGGCGTCCGTCACTCCTGGCACCCGCTCAGCGTAGCCGAGCGGGTGCCGAAACTGAAACGTGTTGCAGTTTTGTCCCGGAGAGCGGAATGAAGACTGTCTAGGTCGTCATCGTCGCGGTACTGGTGCTCAACGAGAACGACGGAATGTACACCTGCGTGGTGCCGTAGCCGGGTGCGTAGTAGGGCGGGTAACCCAACTGTCCGAAGATGTTGTGCAGGAACGTTTGCACGACCATCGCAACGATCTGGCTGATCCCATGGTAGTGAGCACTCGCGTTCGCCTCGACGACGGTGACGGTGAACCCATCCTGGGTGCCGGTGGTGACGGCGTACGTGGACGGCGTCACCGTGTAGTTGCCGTTCTGGTCGATGGTCACCGTGCTGCCGTCGTAAGGATGAGACACCGAGTAGACCAACGGATCGCCGTCGGCGTCCGTGGCGGTGGCCTGACCGCTGTAGGTGCCGTCGGCGTTCTTGGTGGGTGTGGTGACCGTGGTGAACTTCGGCGGCGTGTTGAAGTACGTCGATTGGATGTTCTTCTCAAAACTGGTCAGCGCCGCTTGGATGTTGTCGATCAATGTCGTCAGCGGATTGGTCGCTGCGGCAGCAATTTTCGGGACCGTCGTGGTTGACGCCGCGGGGTTGACGGTGGTCGCCAGCGGGACTGCGGCCGCGCTGCCAGAGGGATTTACCGGCGGGCCGACCGCGACGTCGACGTAGCCAGTGGCGGTGCCCCAGCTGGCGGCCGAGTACGGCGGGTAGTTGAAGCCCAGCGCGCGCAGCACGGTGCCCACGGTCGCTTCCACGATGGCGTTCTGGATTTGTGCGGGGCCGTGGAAGTGGCTGTCGGCGTTGGTTTCGGTGACGGTGAAGTAGATGTTTTGGCTGTAACCCGGCGTGGACAAGGCCGAGGACGACGGCGTGTAGGTGTACGTGTAGGTGTTGTTGCCGTCATCCTGCAGGGTCGTGGTACCGCCGGCGTTGGGGTTGAAGGTGATCTTCAGCGGATCGCCATCGGCGTCGTATGTGGTGACCTGCCCGGTGTAACTGCCGTCGGCGTTCTTCGTTGGTGTGCCGACCGTGACAGTCGGGGCGGTGTTGAAGAACGTCTCGTGAATCCAGTTCTGCAGATTCGTCAGCGGATTGGTCGACGCGGCCGACTTGGGTGTCGTCGTCATCGAGGCGGCCGGGTTGATGGTCGCTGCCAGCGGGACTGCGGCCGCGCTGCCAGAGGGATTCACCGGTGGGCCGACCGCGACGTCGACCCAGCCACTGGCGGAGCCCCAGCTGGCGGCCGAGTACGGCGGGTAGTTGAAGCCCAGCGCGCGCAGCACGGTGCCCACGGTCGCTTCCACGATGGCGTTCTGGATTTGTGCGGGGCCGTGGAAGTGGCTGTCGGCGTTGGTTTCGGTGACGGTGAAGTAGAGGTTTTGGCTGTAGCCCGGGGTGGACAGCGCCGAGGACGACGGGGTGTAGGTGTACGTGTAGGTGTTGTTGCCGGTGCTCTGGAGCGTCGTGGTTCCGCCGTAGTTCGAGTCGAAGGTGATCTTCAACGGGTCGCCGTCGGCGTCGTTGGTGGTGATCTGACCGGTGTAGCTGCCGTCGGCGTTCTTCGTTGGTGTGCCGACCGTGACAGTCGGGGCGGTATTGAAGAACGTCTCGTGGATCCAGTTCTGGATGCCGGTCTGCAGGCTGATCAGCGGATTGGTTGATGCGGCCGCGGGGGTGGCTGCTGCGGCGGCCGGCGTAGCAGTGGCCTTCGGGGGTGCACTGAAGAACATCGACTGAAAGCCCAGTAGCGCCTTCTGGATGTCGTTCGCGAGCGTGGTGAACGGGTTGGTCGCGGAGGTCGCGGTGGCGGTGGTGGCCTTGGCCGTCGTTGTCGTGGCGGCGACTGACTTGAGTGCGGCGACGGCAGCTGCGGCAGCCGGCGTCGTGGGGTGGACTACCACCGTGGGAGGTGATGTCGGGGCGGTGGCGGGAGGAGTCGTGGTACTACTCACCGCGGCAGTGGGCTTGGGCTGCTTCGTCTTTGGACTCGGCGCTGGCTTGGTCGCCGGGCTGCCGGCGGTGTCCGCAGCAGTGGCGGCCGTCGAATGCGCCTTGGGCGTCTTCGCGGTGTCATGTGTCTTCTTCGGCGCGCCGGCTGCCGCGGGCTTCTGGTGGTCTGGGGCGCTGTGAGTGCTGCTCGCCCCGTTCGTGCCGGTCGAGTCGCCGGTCTTGGCGGCCGCGATGCCGGCGCCGCCGGCAAGGGTGGCTGCGCCGATACCCAGGGTGATCGCGCCGGTGCCCAGCCATTTGTAAGCGTCGGTGTTTCTGGTGGGTCGGCGGTGTTTGGCGGTCATGCGGAAAAACCTCCCCAAAGTATGAAATAGACAATTATGGAAATTACAGCCTTCCTGAGGATTTGCTGAGTCCGTTTTCCTGTGGATACATGGGAATATGCTGTGGATTCCGTATCATCCTGTGGATTTGTTGACTGATCGTCGATAGGGGCGGCCCCGCAGTCGCTGGGAGACGGGCGCTGCGCAACCGTGTCACCCGGGCTGCCTAGAGTGATACGGGTGAGTTCTCCCGCAGGTGACAAGCCCACACTCATGCTCTTGGACGGAAACTCCCTGGCATTTCGGGCTTTCTATGCCCTGCCGGCGGAGAACTTCAAGACCCAGGGCGGCTTGACCACCAACGCGGTGTACGGGTTCACCGCGATGCTGATCAATCTGCTGCGCGACGAGAAGCCGACGCATGTTGCCGCCGCGTTCGACGTATCCCGCAAGACGTTCCGGCTGGCCAAGTACCCCGAATACAAGGCCGGGCGAGCCGCGACTCCGGATGAGTTCCGCGGCCAGATCGATATCGCCAAGGAAGTGCTGGGCGCCCTCGGCATCACGGTGTTGGCCGAGGAAGGGTTCGAGGCCGACGACCTGATCGCCACGCTGGCCACCCAGGCTGAGGCTGCGGGCTTCCGGGTGCTGGTGGTCACCGGCGACCGCGACTCGCTGCAATTGGTCAGCGACGACGTGACCGTGTTGTACCCGAAGAAGGGCGTCAGCGATCTGCACCGTTTCACCCCCGACGCGGTGGTGGAGAAGTACGGCCTGACCCCGAAGCAGTACCCGGACTTCGCGGCGCTGCGCGGCGATCCGAGCGACAACCTGCCCGGCATCCCGGGGGTGGGGGAGAAGACCGCCGCCAAGTGGATCGTGCAATACGGATCGCTGCAGGACCTGGTCGACCACGTCGACGAGGTCAAAGGCAAGGTCGGAGATTCGTTGCGCGCCAACCTCTCCAACGTCATCCTGAACCGCGAGCTGACCGACCTCGTCAAGGACGTCCCGCTGCCGCACACTCCCGAGGGGCTACGGGTGCAGACCTGGGACCGCGACAGGATCCACCAGTTGTTCGACGATCTGGAATTCCGGGTACTGCGCGATCGGCTCTTCGACACCCTCTCGCCGGTCGAACCCGAAGTCGAACTCGGATTCGACGTCCGCGGCGGACTGTTGGAACCGGGCACGCTGGCGGCGTGGCTTGCCGAGCACAGCAATGGCTCACGTTTTGGTGTGGCCGTCACCGGAACCCGCACGGCGTTCGACGCGGATGCCACCGCGTTGGCGATCGTCTCGGCCAACGGTGAAGGCGTCTACATCGACACCGTGCGCCTCGACCCGGAGGACGAGGCGGCGTTGGCGTCCTGGCTCGCCGATCCGGGGCCGCCCAAGGCACTGCACGAGGCCAAGGTTGCCGCGCACGATTTGGCCGGACGAGGCTGGAAGCTGGCCGGTGTCACCTCGGACACCGCGCTGGCGGCGTATCTGGTGCGCCCCGGACAACGCAGCTTCGCCCTCGACGACCTTTCGGTGCGCTACCTGGGCCGCGAACTACGTGCGGAAAGTGCACAGCAGCAACAACTTTCCCTGCTCGATGACGCCGACGAGGTCGATGAGCAGGCCATCCAGTCATTGATCATCCGGGCGGCGGCGGTCGGAGAGCTTGCCGACGCGCTGGACCTGGAGCTGGCCCGGATCGACTCGTCAGCGTTGCTCGGGCAGATGGAACTGCCGGTGCAGCGTGCCCTCGCCGAGATGGAAGAGGTCGGAATCGGCATCGACCTGGATTTGCTCGGTCGGTTGCAAAGCCAGTTCGCCGATCAGATCCGTGACGCCGCCGAGGCTGCCTACGCGGTGATCGGCGAGCAGATCAACCTGGGTTCGCCCAAGCAGTTGCAGGTGGTGCTGTTCGACAAGCTCGAGATGCCCAAGACCAAGCGCACCAAGACCGGTTACACCACCGATGCCGATGCGCTGCAGTCGCTTCTGGACAAGACCGGGCATCCATTTCTGCAGCATCTGCTGGCCCACCGCGATGCCACTCGGCTCAAGGTCACCGTCGACGGGCTGCTCAACGCGGTGGCCTCCGACGGCCGCATCCACACCACGTTCAACCAGACCATCGCCGCCACCGGCCGGCTGTCGTCGACCGAACCGAACCTGCAGAACATCCCGATCCGCACCGAGGCGGGCCGCCTGATCCGCGAGGGCTTCGTGGTCGGGGCAGGCTACGCCGAGCTGATGACGGCTGACTACAGCCAGATCGAGATGCGCATCATGGCGCACCTGTCCGGCGACGCCGGCCTGATCGAGGCGTTCAACACCGGAGAAGACCTGCACACGTTCGTCGGATCGCGCGCGTTCGGCGTTCCCATCGAAGAGGTCACACCGGAACTGCGCCGCCGGGTCAAGGCGATGTCCTACGGCCTGGCCTACGGGCTTTCCGCGTACGGTCTCGCGTCGCAGCTGAAGATCTCGACCGAAGAAGCCAAGCAACAGATGGACCAGTACTTCGACCGATTCGGTGGGGTGCGGGACTACCTGCAGTCGGTGGTCGAGCAGGCCCGCAAGGATGGCTATACCCAGACGGTGTTCGGTCGTCGCCGCTACCTGCCCGAGCTGGACAGCAGTAACCGTCAGGTGCGGGAGGCGGCCGAGCGTGCGGCGCTCAACGCGCCGATCCAGGGCAGCGCTGCCGACATCATCAAGGTCGCGATGATCAACGTCGACCGCGCCATGAAGGACGCCGGTTTACGGTCGCGGATGCTGCTGCAGGTGCACGACGAGCTGTTGTTCGACGTCGCCGACGGCGAACGGGACACGCTGGAGGCCCTGGTGCGCGAGCAGATGGGCAGCGCGTATGCGTTGGACGTGCCGCTGGAAGTGTCGGTCGGGTACGGACCGAACTGGGACGCGGCGGCCCACTAGCCGTGCGGGTGCAGTCGGGCGGCCGCAGCATGATCATGGCTGGGCACGATGAGCATCTGGTCGCGGATGACGTGCAGCCGATGCAAGGTGCGGAAGGCCTCGTCACGGTCCTCGTCGACCAAGAGGCCCGGATAGCTCGGGCGCTGTCGGAGGTGTTCGACCTGCAGGCTGTGCCACGCCGCGTCGCCGGCCAGCAGTACGCGGCCGGCTGCGGTGTTGGCCAGGATGCCAACGCTGCCCGGGGTGTGACCGGCCAGATCGACCAACAGCACCGAGCCATCGCCGAACAAGTCATGGCTGCGGTCGAAGGTGGCAACCGGGGGTCCGTCGAGCTCGAATGTCGTGATCGTTCGGTCGCGTAGGGCCGACCGCACACCGCCGACCGGGGCGACGGGTCCACCGCCCGCCCATTCGAATTCGGTTCGGTGCAGCTGCAACGGCACCGAGGGCAGGTCCAGCAGGCCGCAGACGTGGTCCCAGTGCAGGTGGGTCGGCAACGCGAAATCAACTGTCGAGTCCGCGAGCGCCTCGGCCAGTGCGGCGGCGGTGCTGACGACGTCCGTCGGCGGAAGCACTGCCGGGCGCAGCACGCCCGGCAACTCGACGAGCACTCGTTGTCGTACGTCGGTGCAGATTCCAGGGTCGACAACGAACCGCGCAGCCGGATGTTCGACGACGAATGCCGTGATCGCGACGTCGATGCGACGCGGCGTACGCATGCCCTCGACGACTGCCGATGTGGGAACGGGCTTGGCTACCTGACGCAGGGCTTGGACCCGGACTACCTGGCCGGCCGTGGGCAACTCGGTGTCGACCAGGGAACGGAGGAATCGTTCGTCGGGTCGGCGTGGCCGAAGCAGCCCGATGGGTACCTGAGCGATTGCCGAGCAGCACGTACGCAGGCTGGGTTGGTGTACCGGCGAGGCGGGCAGAACTGGCGGAATTGTCGTCATACGTGCGACGCTAAAACTTCAGGTCGACCTGAAGTCAAGCGGAGGTCTCGATGACATCGACACTGTCGGTAGGTGCTGCGGCTGCGGTCATCGGTGTCGAAGCACATGTACTGCGGCACTGGGAGGACGTCGGCGTTCTGATTCCCGATCGGACCGCGACTGGTCACCGGCGCTACAGCGACGAGCATGTGGCGCGGGCCAGGATCATCCGGCTGTGCCAGGGCGCAGGGCTGTCACTGGCCGACATCCGTGAACTCGGTGGTGCCGATCGGGTGCGGCAGATCGGCCTCATCGAGCATTCACGGGAACGGATTCGCGCTGATCTGGCCACGTTGCAGCGTGCTGATCAATTCCTGTCGCACGTGGTGCAGTGCATTCATCCGATGGTGTCTGAGTGCCCTGACTGCGCAGCCTTCGCCCGCTCTGCCCCGCGATGAGGTGTGGCTGGACTAGTAGGCGCGGTAGTTGGACAGCCACTGCAGCACGGGTGCCGCGGCGCGGGTGGCGGTCAGCCAGTACGCCTCTTCCGCATGCAGCTGATAGGTCCGCTGATCGGCCAGCCCCCGGTCGATCCGCTCGCGGACGAATGCCAACTCGACCACCTGCACGGCGAACTCCTTGACCGACTTGCCGGCTGCTTTGCCACCCATCTGCGTCGCCACCGTGATCGCTGTCCGGCGAGTCCGAAGTGAACCGAGCCAGGTGGCCTCATTCGGCGTGATCAGCCTCGACTCGACCAGACCCGGAAGCTTGCCCGCGACCACCCGCTGCTCCCGCCGGCGGCTGTAGACGGCGATCCCGATGGCGAGCGTGAAGATGGGAACCATCCAGCACACGTAGATCAGCAGGTACATGCCGGCGCCGACGGTTGCCGATCCGTTCCACAACGAGTGCATGACGACTGCTCCGCAGTAGCCGAGCAGGATCAAAAGCACCTTGGCGACGGCACCGCGCTGTTGCAGCGCGAGATAGACGCCGATGGCGGTCATGCTCGTGAACAGCGGGTGCGCGAACGGGCCCAGGATCAACCGGAAGCCCGCGGTGAGCAGGGATTTCGCGATCGAATCGCCGATGCCGATGTAGAAGATGTTCTCCAGCCAGGCGAACCCGGCGGCGACGAACCCGGCGTAGACCAGGCAATCGGTCAGCGAGTTCAGTTCGTTGCGTCGGCGGCCGGTGAGCATCAACAGCAGGAACATGCCTTTGGCTGCTTCTTCGATGACCGGGGCGCCGAGTGCCATGGCCGCGAATCCGTCCTTGCCCAGTAGCGGCATGGACGCGGTCTCCAACAGCAGCGATATCGCCACACTGATCGAGGCGCCCCAGACGAACGCGAAGATCAGCAGCCGTGGCGGCTCGGGTTCCCATCGGTCGAGCCACAGGTAAGCCAGCAGGACCAGCACCGTGGTGATGCTGGAGAGCACGAAACCGAGCGTCGTGCCGACCGGCCGGGCGACTGTGCTGAGTAGCAGGATGCAGCCGATCAGCACGCCCAGCCCGATGATCACGCCCAGCGGCGCGCCGACCTTGCGGATTCGCCGCGGCATCGGTGCCACGTAGGGATACGGCGGCGGCACGGGTGACGGAGCGGGGTACACGACAGGCAGAGTAACCGTCGCGGGCGCGATTCCTGTGAAGCATCTGCGCACCGGGTTTGGCCTGCGTGTACGGGTCTAGTACCCTTTAGCAGTACCTGTGTCCATTGGGCGTCCAGGTATGCGAATTCAAATCACCCCGCACCTACTATTAGAACTTGTCCGGAGCACCCCACCACATGCCAAGTCCCTCCGTCACCTCGCCGCAAGTAGCCGTCAACGACATCGGCTCGGCTGAGGATTTTCTCGCCGCCATCGACAAGACCATCAAATACTTCAACGATGGCGACATCGTCGAAGGGACCATCGTCAAGGTGGACCGCGATGAGGTTCTTCTCGACATCGGCTACAAGACCGAAGGTGTCATCCCTTCCCGCGAACTCTCGATCAAGCACGACGTCGACCCCTCTGAGGTTGTGTCCGTCGGCGACGAGGTCGAAGCCCTGGTCCTCACCAAGGAGGACAAGGAAGGCCGCCTGATCCTGTCCAAGAAGCGCGCTCAGTACGAGCGTGCCTGGGGCACCATCGAGGAACTCAAGGAGAAGGACGAGGCCGTCAAGGGCACCGTCATCGAGGTCGTCAAGGGTGGTCTGATCCTCGACATCGGCCTGCGTGGCTTCCTGCCCGCATCGCTGGTCGAGATGCGTCGGGTCCGCGATCTGCAGCCGTACATCGGCAAGGAGATCGAGGCCAAGATCATCGAGCTCGACAAGAACCGCAACAACGTGGTGCTGTCGCGTCGTGCCTGGCTGGAGCAGACCCAGTCCGAGGTGCGCAGCGAGTTCCTCAACCAGCTCACCAAGGGCGCCATCCGCAAGGGTGTCGTGTCCTCGATCGTCAACTTCGGCGCGTTCGTCGATCTCGGCGGCGTCGACGGCCTGGTGCACGTCTCCGAGCTGTCCTGGAAGCACATCGATCACCCGTCCGAGGTGGTTCAGGTGGGCGACGAGGTCACCGTCGAGGTGCTCGACGTCGACATGGATCGCGAGCGGGTTTCGTTGTCGCTCAAGGCGACTCAGGAAGACCCGTGGCGCCACTTCGCCCGCACCCACGCCATCGGCCAGATCGTGCCGGGCAAGGTCACCAAGCTGGTGCCGTTCGGTGCATTCGTTCGCGTCGAGGAGGGCATCGAGGGTCTGGTGCACATCTCGGAGCTGTCCGAGCGCCACGTCGAGGTCCCGGACCAGGTTGTCCAGGTCGGCGACGACGCGATGGTCAAGGTCATCGACATCGACCTGGAGCGTCGCCGCATCTCGCTGAGCCTCAAGCAGGCCAACGAGGACTACACCGAGGAGTTCGACCCGTCGAAGTACGGCATGGCCGACAGCTACGACGAGCAGGGCAACTACATCTTCCCGGAGGGCTTCGACGCCGACAGCAACGAATGGCTCGAAGGCTTCGAGAAGCAGCGTGACGAGTGGGAGGCCCGGTACGCCGAGGCCGAGCGTCGCCACAAGATGCACACCGTCCAGATGGAGAAGTTCGCCGCGGCTGACGCCGAGGCAGCTGCCCGTCCGGCGACCAGCGGTTCGTCCTCGCGTTCTGAGGAGTCGACCGGTGGCACCCTGGCCAGCGACGCCCAGCTGGCGGCGCTGCGCGAGAAGCTCGCCGGCAACGCCTAAGTAGGTCAACGACAAATGCCCCGGCCGATGGTCGGGGCATTTGTCGTTTCAGCCCGCCGAACGTGCGCGCGTGTCCCGATGTCCCTGCGGATTTGATGCGCAAGCTCACTCTCGCGGGTGGTTGTGGTCGACCAGCGGCGCCCTGACACACTGTGGGGCGTGTTTCGAATCGGACTGAGCGGCGGTATCGGCGCCGGCAAATCGACTGTGTCATCGGCCTTCAAGGAACACGGCGGCATCATCGTCGACGGCGATGTGATCGCCCGCGAGGTGGTCGCTCCGGGTACCGAGGGCTTGGCGGCGTTGGTCGACGCGTTCGGTTCGGAGATCCTGCTGCCCGACGGCGCGTTGAATCGGCCGGGCCTGGCCGCGGTGGCGTTCGGCGATCCGGAAAAGCTACAGACCCTCAACAGCATCGTGCATCCGTTGGTCGGCAAGCGGCGTGCTGAACTCATCGACGACGCGCCGGCCGGCTCGGTCGTCGTCGAGGACATCCCGCTGCTGGTCGAGTCGCAGATGGCGCCGATGTTCCCGCTGGTGGTCATCGTGCACGCCGACGAGGAGGTACGGGTCGCCCGCCTCATCGAATACCGGGGCTTTTCCGAGGGCGACGCCCGTGCCCGGATCGCGGCGCAGGCCACCGTCGAACAGCGTCAGGCAGTGGCCGATGTGTGGCTGGAGAATTCGGGCAGCGCGGACGATTTGGCCGCCAAGGCGCTCGAATTGTGGGAGCAGCGCGTCCTGCCGTTCGCGCGCAATCTGCAGGCTGGGGTAACGGTCGCGGTGGCGCCGGCGGTGGTGCCGTACGACTCGTCGTGGCCGCAGCAGGCCGCCCGGATTCTGGCTCGGCTGGGTACCGCCTGCGGGCACCGCGCGGTACGCATCGACCACATCGGTTCGACGGCGGTCACCGATCTGGCCGCCAAGGATGTCATCGACATTCAGGTGACGGTGAAGTCCCTGGAGATCGCCGACGAGCTGGCCGAGCATCTGCGCGGGGCGGGCTATCCGCGCCTGGAGCACATCACCGCCGACGTCGCCAAGGACGACGCCCGCAGCACCGTCGCCGAATTCGATCATTCAGATGATAAAGCGTTGTGGCACAAGCGCTATCACGCGTCGGCGGACCCAGGTCGGCCGACCCACGTGCATATCCGGGTCGACGGCTGGCCCAATCAGCAATTCGCGCTGCTGTTCGGCGCCTGGCTCGTAGCGAACCCTGATGTCCGGGCCGAATACCAGGCGCTGAAGACCGACGTGATGGCCGGCGATCCGCAGTCCGTCGGTGATTATGCCGACGCCAAGGAGCCTTGGCTCCTCGACGCCTACCGCCGGGCCTGGGCCTGGGCCGACGCGACCGGCTGGCGCCCCTAGCCGGTCGCAGTCGGGTGCGCCGCCGGTGTGGGTGCGTCGGGCGCAGGTGTAACCGGGCTTCCGGCGGTGCCGGGCAGTTCGGTGTCGTACTGCTGGCCCGGCACGAAATCACCGACCGAACCGCAGCTGAGCACGCCGTAACCGGGATCCTGATGCTGCGGCGTCAGGCGCGGTGCGATGAATTGGTCTGCCTGGGCGATGGTTTGGTCATCGACCAGGATCTCGCAGTGCAGGCTCGCCGAGTACGGCCACTGGATGGACACCTGCATGCCGGCGCGCTTCGGATCGCTGAGCACCGCTGTGGACTCGAACGACTCGCCCGGCACCATCGTCGGGGTCGCCGAGTTCAACTGCGTATCGGTGATCCGGTAGGTGACGACGGTCCCGCGGGACACGCCGTCGACCCGGGCCCGGTAGGTGATGTTGTGCGGTCCGGGGCCGAACTGGATGGCGTCGTTCGGCGGGGCGGTGTCGCCGGCCGGTGCAACCGGCGACGGAGGCACGGGAGCAGCGGGTTGGGCGCCGGCCGTCGGCGCGACCAGCAGTGGGGTGCACAGGACCGTAGTGGCCCACATCAGCGATGCCGTGGACAGACGTCCACGCCCGGTCAATGTCATGGTTGTTGAGATTACGCCGCACGCTTGTCTGCGTTGCGGTCAGCTACCGTTTCGCCAGGTCAGCGACATACCTAGACTGGCTGTCCAATCGCGAAGGCAATAGTCGTGACGGACCAGGCCGTCGATCGCGGTGGTGGTGACGGCAATCGCCCGCTCGGCGTCATCGGTGCTCAACAGGCCGTGCCGTACCGCGTCGAGGAGTTCGTCGACGTCTTCCAACTCGACGCCGACGCCCGTCCGCACCACCAGATCGAGGTAGTGGTCGTCGGCGGTCCAGCGCTTGTCGTCGGCCGTGAAGCGGCCGACATCGAGGTAATGGTCCTGGTCCTTCTCATACCCGGCGTTGAAGTGAAAAACATTGGCACGCAATCCGATTGATGGCAGTAGCCAGGATTCCAGGTAATGGAACTGAGCCCGGCCGGGCGTCGGCCGGGCCATGTACAGGCCCCATGGTTCGACGCGGTACACGTCGACCGCCCGCACGATGCCCTTGGGGTCAGTGTTCGTGCTGGCGGCGAGGTCAAATGTCTCGTGCTTGGGTGCGTGGATGGCATCAGCCTACGTACGTATCTGGCCGAAGCCACATGTCGGTAGGCACCTCTACGCTGGTGCACATGGCTTTCGCGACCGAACATCACGCTGGGGCGAGCGAAGCGACGGGAAATGACCGTGCGGCGAGCGAAGCGACGGGAAATGACCGTGCGGCGAGCGAAGCGACGGGAAATGACCGTGCGGCGAGCGAAGCGACGGGAAAAACTCCGCTGGCGCATTCGGAGTACCGGCCGGTTGATGACATGGTGCGGGCCGGTGGTCAGTTCGAGGTGGTCAGCCAGTACGAGCCGGCCGGGGACCAGCCGGCCGCCATCAAGGAACTGGAACGACGCATCACGGCGGGGGAGCGCGACATCGTCTTGCTGGGTGCCACCGGTACCGGCAAGTCGGCTACCACGGCCTGGCTGATCGAGCGGTTGCAGCGCCCCACCCTGGTGATGGCGCCGAACAAGACGCTGGCCGCGCAATTGGCGAATGAACTGCGGGAGATGCTGCCGCACAACGCTGTTGAGTACTTCGTCTCGTACTACGACTATTACCAGCCCGAGGCGTACATCGCCCAGACCGACACCTATATCGAGAAGGACAGCTCGATCAACGACGACGTCGAGCGGTTGCGGCACTCGGCCACCTCCAGTCTGCTGTCCCGGCGGGACGTCGTGGTCGTGGCCTCGGTGTCGTGCATCTACGGCTTGGGTACCCCGCAGTCCTATCTGGACCGCTCGGTCGAGCTGACGGTCGGCGACGAGGTGCCCAGGGATGGACTGTTGCGGCTACTGGTCGACGTCCAGTACAACCGCAACGACGTCGCCTTCACCCGCGGGACCTTCCGGGTTCGTGGCGACACCGTCGAGATCATCCCGTCGTACGAGGAACTGGCGGTGCGCATCGAGTTCTTCGGCGACGAGATCGAAGCCCTGTACTACCTGCACCCGCTGACCGGTGACGTGGTGCGTCAGGTGGATTCGCTGCGCATCTTCCCGGCCACCCACTACGTGGCGGGCCCGGATCGGATGGCCGCGGCCATCTCGACCATCGAGCAGGAACTCGAGGAGCGGTTGGCGCAGCTGGAGGGGCAGGGCAAGCTGCTGGAGGCCCAGCGGCTGCGGATGCGCACCAACTACGACGTCGAGATGATGAAGCAGGTCGGCTTCTGCTCGGGGATCGAGAACTATTCACGCCACATCGACGGACGGTCCGCAGGCTCGGCGCCGGCGACGTTGATCGACTACTTCCCCGAAGACTTCCTGCTGGTCATCGACGAATCGCACGTGACGGTGCCGCAGATCGGCGCGATGTACGAGGGCGACATGTCCCGCAAGCGCAACCTGGTCGACTTCGGGTTCCGGTTGCCGTCGGCGGTCGACAACCGCCCGTTGACCTGGGAGGAGTTCGCCGACCGGATCGGGCAGACGGTGTACCTGTCGGCGACACCAGGGCCGTACGAGATGGCCCAGGCCGGCGGTGAGTTCGTCGAGCAGGTCATCCGGCCGACCGGATTGGTGGACCCCGAGATCGTGGTCAAGCCGACCAAGGGGCAGATCGACGACCTGATCGCGGAGATCCGCAAGCGTACCGAACGCGACGAGCGGGTCTTGGTCACCACGTTGACCAAGAAGATGGCCGAGGATCTGACCGACTACTTGCTGGAGAACGGCATCCGGGTGCGCTATCTGCACTCCGAGGTCGACACTCTGCGCCGGGTGGAACTGTTGCGCCAGTTGCGCCTTGGCGAGTACGACGTCCTGGTCGGCATCAACCTGCTGCGTGAGGGCCTCGACTTGCCGGAGGTGTCGTTGGTGGCGATCCTCGATGCCGACAAAGAGGGCTTCCTGCGCTCGACCCGCAGCCTGATCCAGACGATCGGTCGCGCGGCGCGCAATGTGTCCGGTGAAGTCCATATGTACGCCGACAACATCACCGATTCGATGCGGGCGGCCATCGAGGAGACCGAGCGGCGCCGGGCCAAGCAGGTCGCCTACAACACTGAACACGGCATCGATCCAAAACCGTTGCGCAAGAAGATCGCCGACATTCTCGATCAGGTGTACCGCGAGGCCGATGACACTGAAGCCAACGAGTCCGTTCCGGTCGGCGGCTCGGGCCGCAACGCGTCGCGCGGTCGCCGAGCTCAAGGTGAGCCGGGTCGCGCCGTGAGCGCCGGCATCATCGAGGGCCGTGACACCACGAACATGCCACGCGCGGAATTGGCCGATCTCATCAAGGATCTGACCGAGCAGATGATGACGGCCGCCCGGGACCTGCAGTTCGAACTCGCGGCTCGGATCCGCGATGAGATCGTCGACCTGAAAAAGGAATTGCGCGGCATGGACGCTGCGGGGCTGAAATGAGATTCTCCTGAGCGGCACAGCAGCTGAACAGGTCACCGGTTGGCGCGATTTGCTCGGTTCACGGCATATCGGAGCATCGACCGTGTTGGCAGGCGGCGTCCTGCTGTATGCGACCAACGAATTCCTCACCATCAGCCTGCTGCCCAGCGCGGTGCGACAGATCGGCGGTGAGCGCTATTACGCATGGGTGACAACGGTTTATCTGGTCGCGTCGGTGGTCTCGGCCACCACGGTGGGCCCCTTGGTCAGCAAGCTCGGGCCGCGGGCGGCGTATTTGTGGAGCCTCGGCTTCTTCCTGCTCGGCAGCGTCGGGTGTGCGGTGGCGCCGAACATGGAACTGCTGTTGCTCGGCCGGGTGGTGCAGGGTGCCGCCGGCGGTGCCCTGGCCGGGCTCGGGTACGCGGTGATCAATTCGGCTCTGCCACAATCGTTGTGGCCCAAGGCCTCGGCCCTGGTGTCGGCGATGTGGGGTGTGGGCACCGTGCTGGGTCCGGCGGCCGGTGGATTCTTCGCGCAGATCGGCTTGTGGCGATGGGCCTTCGGAGCGTTGGCGATCTTGACGGCGGCGGTGGCGGTGCTGGTGCCGCTGAGCCTGCCGGGACGGTCGTCGGAGTCCGACGACGTACCGTTGCGAATTCCGTTGTGGTCCTTGCTGATTCTTGGCACGTCAGCGCTGGCGATCAGCATGGCCGGCATCCAGCGCTCGGTGATTCCGATGGTGGTATTGCTGGCCTCGGGCGTGGTGTTGGTCGGTGTCTTCCTGGTGGTCGACCGTCGCCTGCAGATGGGGGTGTTGCCCAAGTCGGTGTTCCAGGCGGGGGCCTTCAAGTGGAACTACGTCACGCTGGGTCTGTTGATGGCGGCGACGATGGCGAACATGTATGTGCCGCTGTTCGGCCAGCGGTCGGCCAACCTGACGCCGCTGACGGCGGGCTTTCTGGGCGTGGCCCTCGCCGTCGGGTGGACGGTGGGCGAGATCGTCAGCGCGTCGGTCACTTCGCCGGTGCGGGTGGTGCAAATCGTGCGGATTGCTCCGTTGGTGGTGGGTGCCGGATTGGCGGTTACCGCACTGAGTCAGCAGGACGATGCGTCCCCGGCGACGGTCACGGTGTGGGCGCTGGCACTGCTGGTGGCGGGTACCGGAGTGGGAATGGCCTGGCCGCATCTCTCGGTATGGGCGATGGGTGGCGTCGATGACCCGTCCGAGGGCACGGTGGCCGCTGCGGCGATCAGCACCGTACAGCTCATTTGTGGTGCGTTCGGTGCCGGTTTGGCCGGTGTGGTGATCAATGCGCTCGGCCGCACTGACGCCGTTGGGGCGACCTGGTTGTTCGCGGTGTTTGCCGTGGTGGCGGGCCTTACCGCGGTCGCGTCGTACCGGGCCGGCGCGGTCGCCGACTGAGCGGGCCTAGCCGACCGCGGTGGACTGGCACTGTTCTGCGCGGGCCGCTTCCCGTGCCAACAGTCGGTCGCGCTGTTCCTCGAATTTGGTGACTTGCTTTTCCATCGTTTCCAGATAGGCGGCGAGTTCCTCGCGGCGCTGCTCACCGCGGGCGGTGAAGTCGTTGCGATCGAAGATCTTCCACTGCCGCAGCGGGGGCAGCACGACTTCTTCCAGGTGCTGGCGCAGGTCGTAGATGCCGTGCTTGGCCATCAGGACGCCGTAACGGCGGAAGTTCGGCATTCCGGTGCCGGGCATCCGGAAGTTCTCGATCACGGCCGCGATTGAGTGCAGGGTCTGGTCCGGCGCCACATCGAGCGCTGCCGCGCTCATCTGTCGGTAGAAGATCATGTGCAGGTTCTCATCGGCCGCGACGCGCTGCAGTAGGCGATCGGCGACCGGGTCGTTACAGACCTTGCCGGTGTTGCGATGGCTGACCCGGGTGGCCAGTTCCTGGAACGTCGGATACACGATGGCCATCAGCGCGCGGGTGCCGATGGCTTCTTCCTCTTGGTCGGTCGGGGAGAATCCGTTGGCCACATGCTCCATGCGGGCCTGCTCCAGGGCCACCGGATCCACGCCCCGGTTCACCAGGAGATAGTCGCGGATGGCGATGCCGTGCCGGTTCTCTTCGGCGGTCCAGCGATTGACCCAGGTCTCCCACGCACTGTCCAGGGACAGGTGCGTCATCGCCTCGCGGTGGTAGGACGGCAGGTTGTCCTCGGTGAGCAGGTTGGTGATCATGGCGGCCTTGGCCAACTCGCTGAGCTGTGACTGCTCGGGATCCCAGTCCTGGCCCCCCGTTGCCGCGAAGTTTCGCCCTTGATCCCACGGCACGTAGTCATGTGGATACCAGTGGACGGTTCGTGCCAGATGCTGATTGAGCCCGTCCGCAGCCACCGGCTCCAGCTCAGCCAACAGTTCAAAATCTGTCAGGTCGCGCAATCGTCCATCCCGTCACCGCTTGGCATTCGTGTGAAACGTAGCAGGAACGCAGGTGTCACTGCACTGCCACAAATTTACGCGGCCGCCAAAGTGGAGGGTCGACGGCTGCCGTTAGTCGGGGTCTTCCTGCAGTTGGCGGACCGCGGAGACACCCACGATCTGGGCGAGCACAAGGGGTGCCTTGGTCACGCCGGAACCCGTCAACGTCACCCGAACGCCGGCATGTCCCGCGGGCGCGCCCAGTGGTTCGCCGGGCGGGTCGGCCTCCATGTCGGCGAGCTGCCAGTTTCTCCGGCTACATGCCTCCAGCAGCTTCGACAGGACGCCGCTGCCATCGGCGTAGGTGACGTGCAGTCGAACGGTGCCGCCCAGTCGGGAAGCCAGCTGGCGGGCCAATGGCATGAAACCGACGATGATCAGGAAATGCATGGCGGTGACCGTGCACGCGAGTAGCAGTAGCCCCGACCCCGCGGCCATGCCGATGGCGGCCGATTCCCAGACCGAGGCCGCGGTCGTCAGCCCGTGCACCGAGCCCCGTCGGACGATGATGATGCCGGCGCCCAGGAAACCGATGCCGGAGACGATCTGGGCAGCGACGCGGGATGGGTCGACGACGACTAAACCTTGCGTCAGGACGTCGCCGAAGCCGTACTTGCTGATCAGCATGATCAACGCTGCGGCGGTCCCGACGATGGTCTGTGTGCGCAGACCCGCGCTCTTGCCCTGGACCTCGCGTTCGAGGCCGATCAATGCGGTCAATCCGAACGCTGCGAACAGTTCGGCGATCTGCCGGGAGCCCTGTCCCGGCCCGCCGAAGAACGCGGGATCTGCCAGCCACTGGTGCATGCCGGTCAAGGTACGGGTCCCGCGGCGAGCGCCTCTCGGAAATGCAATATTGAGGATCTACAAACGGTTGTATGTCATAAATGCCATTAGATGCGGGAGTCTGAGACGATGACTGTTCAACCGACCGAACTTGCACCGCCGGTGCTGGGGCAGGCGTTGCCTGTCGAGCTGATGAACACGGTCTGGGGCGATAGGTACGGCACCTACGACTCGCTGGCCACCGAGGCGGGGAGCGGGGCGTGGCTGGCCGGTCTGGGCGAGCGCCTGCCCGAGTCGATCACACCGAGTGCCGTAACCAGGGAGCGGACGCGCGAACTTCGCGATGCTGTACGCCGGGTCGCCGCGCACGTGACCGCCGACCCGCGGGCGAGTGCGGCATCGTCGGGGATCGAACTCAAGGACGCCATCGCGATCATCAATGCTGCCGCTGCTCGTGCGCCGCACATCCCTGCCCTCGTCAATGGCGCCGACGGTCGTTTTCTCGCCGGCAGTCAAGGCGACTGGGACGACGAGGCACTGCTGTCCTGGTTGGCCGCCGCGACCATTGAGTTCTTCGGTTCCAGTGCGGCTGACGAGCTCAACGCGTGTCTGGCCCCCGGCTGCCTGCTCTACTTCGTCAAGGATCATCCGCGCCGAGAATGGTGCACGCCGGCCTGCGGCAACCGCGCCCGCGCGGCCCGGTACTACGCCCGTCACGGTCGCCGGGGCTGAAGTGTTGGCAGCCAGCGATTTTCATGCCGCGCGACGCCGCGTCAGTGCAGGGGTATGTCGTGTCCGGGTCCGCGTTGGGATTCGGGGCGCAGTCCGAACCAACGGCGTTCGGATTCGGTGATCCGTAGGTCGTTGATGCTCGCCTCGCGGCGGGCCATGAGTCCGTTGTCGGCGAATTCCCACAGTTCGTTGCCGTAGCTGCGCCACCACTGCCCGTCGTGGTCGTGCCATTCGTACTGGAAGCGCACCGCCATGCGGTTGCCACGGAAACCCCACAAGCTCTTGCGCAGCACGTAGTCCAGTTCGCGTTGCCACTTGCCGGTAAGGAATTCCACGATTGCCGGGCGGCCGGTGACGAAGGTATCGCGGTTGCGCCACACTGAGTCGGGGGTGTACGCGGTGGCTACCAGTTCGGGATCTCGGGAGTTCCAAGCATCCTCGGCCGCTTGAACTTTCGTCAGCGCTGTCGTTTCGTCGAAGGGTGGGAACGGCGGCCGGGATTCGGGACTGTCGGACATGGCGGACCTTTCTGGTGGATGGGACTGAAATCACTGGGGTAGTAGCGCCGCGGCCGCGGCCTTGGCCCAGCTCGCCGGCTCTGGTGAGGTCGACACTGCGGCCATCACCATGGCTCCTTCCGCGAGCAGCGTCACTTGCGTTCCGACGCTGGCGGTGGCACCGGCGGTGCGAACCAAATCGGTTACGTAGGACTGGAATTCCGCTTTGTGCCGTTTGACGATCTTGACGATCTCGGGGGAGGACGCGCCGAGTTCGCCGTACGCGTTGACGAATGCGCAGCCACGGAATCCCGGCCCGGTGAACCAGGACTCCAACCAGTCGAAAACGGCCAGGGCTTGCTCGCGGGGGCCGGTGTCGACAGCCGATACGTGCGACTTCAGCGAGCTGAGCCAGCGGTCATTCCGTCGCTCGAGGTAGGCGCAGACCAGCGCCATCTTCGACGGGAACAGTCGATAGAGGCGGCGCAGCGCAAGGCCCGAAGCCGATCGGACGTCATCCATGCCGACCGCATGGATGCCGCGTTCGTAGAACAGCCGCTCGGCGGCGTCCAACGCCTGGTCGCGGACGGGATCTGTTTCTGACGCTATGAGAACCATCGTTCTCACAGCCTACCGCACGCCTGAGAACGATCGTTCTCGCGCAGTGCAGATCATGGCGATCTGAACTATCGCGTCGTGGTTGATCGGCTGGCAATCTAGTGGTCAGTGCGGGTGTGGCTGAGTGGCTAGGCACCGGCCTGCAAAGCCGTTTACGTGGGTTCGAATCCCATCACTCGCTCGTTCAGCGACACGCCGCCGTCCTCTTGACGGCGGCGTGTCGCGTTGCGTCAAATCGCGACACGCCGGTCGGCATCTCCAGTCGGCGAACGGTTTTCCCAGATCGACACCGGGTTCGGGACATCATCCGTCGTCTTGATGGACCATCGTGGGGGTGATGCATCCGGCATCGGGGCCGGCAGCGGCGGATGACCGGCAATGGTCACGATTTGACATCGATAAAGACGTTGTAACGCAATGGTATTCGTTGATCTTTGGAATTCGGTGTGGTCGGCGTACGCGAAAGTGCTTCGATCGCATCCGGTTTCGTCTCGCTCCAGGGTGCTCAGGTCACGGCGCGGTCTCGGCGGAAAGGCAACGGAAAGGCAATCCTGAGGTGGTCCACAGCTGGTGCTTAAACTCTCTAACCATCATTACCCCCATGCCGCCCCCGGGTCTCAATTTCAGGGGTGGCAATGACGACAGGGCCTCTGCCGTCCAACAAAGGGTTGGGTATAGGAGATGATCAGCGTGAAACCTGCAGTGTTTGTCGCCGGCATGGCAATCGCGGGCGGGCTCGCGGCGAGCATGGTCGGGGTTGGTGCCGGAGTGGCCAGTGCCGCGCCTGGTCCGGCGATTGCTCCCGCGCCGGCGTCGGGCCCCGGTGGACCCATTCCTACTGACTGGGACCACGACCACGGTGGCTACGACCACGACCACGACCACGGTGGTTGGGGTGGCCCTCCGGGTCCTCCGGGTCCGCCGCCAGGATGGGCCGAGGCGCACCCGGGGATGCCGTTCCCCAACGGGTGGGCCGGTGGTTGGCAGCCCCAGGGCGGGTTCTGCGTCTTCGAGTTCTGCGTATAGGGCTGGCAGACAAGCCGACTCGTCTAGCGGCGGGTCATTGATCCGGAGGATCCGTGCCACGATGAGGCGGCACGGTCGATCGGAGTCGATGACCCGCCGTTCGGCATATCGGGGCAAGGAGACGCCGCCGGCCGTGCCTGCGTCATTGCCCGGCATGATGCTCGGGTGACGTACCGCTTTCCGTCGTTGTCCGATGTCGTTGCCACCCTGCAGCTCGAGCAGGCCGACGAACACCGGTTCACCGCGCTTCAACTCGACAACCCCAGCCATCACATCGCCGGCGGTCACATCGCCGCGCAAGCGCTGATGGCGGCGAGTCGCACCGCGCCCGGTCGCCGCGCGCACAGCGTTCACGTCTATTACTTGCGCGCGGGCGACGCCCGGTTCCCGGTCGAGCTCATCGTCGAGCCGGCGCGCGACGGCGGCACTCTGTCGACCCGCAAGGTCACCGCGGTGCAGAACGATCAGGTGCTGCTGGAGGCGTTGGCATCATTCACCATCCCGGTTGATGGACTGGACTACCAGGAGTCGGTACCGGATGTGCCAGAACCACTTTCGGTTCCGACCGTGGCTGAGCAGCTGGCCGGCTACGCTGACGAGCACGACGGATTCTGGGTGGGGGAGCGGCCGTTCGAATTGCGGTACATCGATCCGCACCCGAGGCTGGCCCAGGATCTGCCAGACCCGTCGGGGCGGATCAGGATGTGGTGGCGCCCAACGGATTCCGTGCCGGACGATCCGGCGCTGGGCAGCGCGCTGCTCACTTATCTGGCCGGTACCACCATGCTCGAGACTGCGATGACACCGCGCCGTGCGGTCCCGGCGTACACGTTCTCGGCGTTGATCGATCACGCACTGTGGTTCCACCGGCCGGTGAACCTCAACGACTGGGTGTTGTCCGATCAGTTGTCGCCCAGCGGGATCGGAGGACGTGGACTGGCCAGCGCCACCATGTACAACCGCGGCGGCGAGCTGGTGTGCATGGCGACCCAGGAGTTGTATTTCGGCCGGGGCTAGCGGAATTGGTGCGCCCGATTGATTTGTGTCACTACGGGGAAACGAGCGTTCGGTTCGTCACGATTAGCAAGCTCACAGCGACGACGCCAACGACCATTACTGCCGGTAGGGCGCACATTGCTGGGTCCAGCGGGCGAACTCGTGTGGTGAAACCACCCCACATTCGACACGGCAACAGCTACTGTCTGCTGTGAAGCCGGGACATATGCCGGTTGCGGATGAAACGTGAACAAACGGAGGGCATGGATGAGCGGCTACCAGACCGTGGTCGTCGGCACGGACGGCTCGGATTCGTCACTGCGTGCGGTGGAGCGGGCGGCTCAGATCGCGGCAGGGGCCAATGCCAAGCTGGTTGTGGCGACCGCCTACTTTCCCCAGGGCGAGGATCAGCGCGCTGCTGACGTGCTGAAGGAAGAGGGCTACCAAGTGGCCGGCGATGCGCCGATCTATGCCATCCTGCGCGAGGCCCGGGACCGCGCCGAGGCCGCTGGTGCCACTCAGGTCGAGGAGAAGGCCGTCGTCGGCGCTCCGGTCGACGCGCTCGTCGACTTGGCCAAGGACGTCCAGGCCGACCTGCTGGTTGTCGGTAACGTCGGCCTGAGCACCATCGCCGGTCGTCTGCTGGGTTCGGTGCCCGCCAATGTGGCGCGTCGTTCGCAGGTCGACGTCCTCATCGTGCACACCTCGTAACAGACCTCAGTTCGACCGAAACGCCCGGCCATGTGCCGGGTGTTTCGGTTTTCGTGGGCCACCGTGACATTTACAAATACGGTGTCAAATGTCACGGTGGGTGGGTGTCGTCAATTGGTCCAGTGAAATTCGCCATCACCCATCCGATGCACAGTCATCCGTACCACCCAGACTTGGTCGACGGCGCCGCCATCGCGGCGGTGGCCACTGCCGCCGAAACCGCTGGATTCGGCGGGTTCGGCTTCACCGACCATCCCGCGCCGACCGACAAATGGCTGCAGGCCGGTGGCCATGACTCGCTGGATCCGTTTGTCGCCATGGGGTTTGCGGCCGCTCACACCACCGCGATGCGATTGATCCCCAACGTGGTGGTACTGCCGTACCGGAATCCGTTCCTGGTGGCCAAAGCCGGTGCGACGTTGCATCTTTTGTCAGGTGGCCGCTTCACGCTGGCGGTGGGTGCGGGCTATCTGAAGCGCGAATTCGCCGCTCTCGGAGTCGATTTCGACGAGCGAGCGACTCTGGTCGAGGAGGCGTTGCAGGTGATCCGCGCGATCTGGACCTCCGACGACGTCAGCTTCGAGGGCACGCACTTCACGGCTGCGGGCATCACCGCGCATCCGCGTCCGAGCTCCCCGCCGCCGATCTGGATCGGCGGGAACACCGCAGCGGCCCGGCGCCGCGCGGTTGTCTACGGCGATGGCTGGTGCCCGTTCCCGGCGCCCGCGGCGCTGGCCCAGACCGCGCGCACCGCATCGCTGGAATCGCTGGCCGAGTTGAAGTCCGGGATCGATGATCTACATCGGCGGTTGGACGAGGCGGGCCGCGATCCGGCTGGTGTCGACATCACCTTCAGCAACGCGGTCGGCGGTGTGCCGGGGGAGAACTCGTTCGACGCGGACGCTTACCTCTCCGGGATCGCCGAGCTGGTCGGCCTCGGCGTCACGTGGGTGCAGGTACAGGTTCCCGGCGACAGCCTGACGCACGCCAAAGATGCCATCGCGCAGTTCGGCGAACAGGTGATCGCCGAGCTCTGAGCGATCACCAGCCGCGGGCGCGCCACTCTTCGAGGTGCGGCCGCTCGGTGCCGAGCGTGGTGTCGTCGCCGTGGCCGGGGTAGATCACCGTCGAGTCCGGGTAGCGGTCGAAGACCTTGGTGCTGACGTCACCGAGCAGTCTCTCGAAGTCGCCCTCCTGCCACGTTTTGCCGACGCCACCCGGAAACAGGCAATCGCCGCTGAACAGGTGGGTGACTTCGCCGTCACTGAAAGCCAGCGCCACCGAACCCTCGGTATGCCCCTGCAGATGGATCACGTCCAGCGTCAGATCGCCGATCTCGATGGTGTCGCCGTCGGCCAGGATCCGATCCGGTTTGACGGGCAGTGGCTCGGCGTCCAGCGCGTGGGCGGCAGTCGGAGCGCCTGTGGCCTCGGCCACCTCGGTGAGGGCCTGCCAGTGATCGAAATGCTGGTGGCTGGTGACGATGAGTTCGACGTCCGGCGTCTGGCTCTTGATCAGCTCGACCAGGGCCGGTCCGTCGTTGGCGGCGTCGATGAGCAGCGTCTTTCCCGTCGTGGAACAGGTGATGAGGTAGGCATTGTTGTCCATCGGGCCGACCGATGCCTTCACGATCGTCGCGCCGGGCAGGGTGCGACGGGCCGCGGTGCCCGCGTCGACGTGGCCGGTGTACGTGTCATGGACAACAGTCATGACGCCACCGTATCGGGCTTGTCGGTGGCGGCACATAGCATGGCGCTGTGGTGTCTGGATTGCCCAGACTCTCGGGTGAAGGGGAACGTGTGTCCGACCGTCTGATCGTCAAAGGTGCGCGCGAGCACAACCTGCGGGGAATCGACCTTGACCTGCCCAGAGACTCGCTGATCGTGTTCACCGGCTTGTCCGGCTCGGGCAAGAGCTCGTTGGCGTTCGACACCATCTTCGCCGAGGGGCAGCGCCGCTATGTCGAGTCGCTGTCGGCCTACGCCCGTCAGTTCCTGGGCCAGATGGACAAGCCCGATGTCGACTTCATCGAAGGTCTCTCACCCGCGGTGTCCATCGACCAGAAGTCCACCAACCGCAACCCGCGCTCGACCGTCGGCACCATCACCGAGGTCTACGACTATCTGCGTCTGCTCTACGCTCGGGCCGGCACCCCGCACTGCCCGGTGTGCGGCGAGCGGATCGCCCGGCAGACCCCGCAGCAGATCGTCGACCAGGTGCTCGCCATGGACGAGGGCATCCGGTTCCAGGTACTCGCGCCGGTGGTCCGTACCCGCAAGGGCGAATTCGTCGACCTCTTCGAGAAGCTCAACGGGCAGGGCTACAGCCGGGTTCGGGTCGACGGCGTGGTGCACTCACTGACCGATCCGCCCAAGCTCAAGAAGCAGGAGAAGCACGACATCGAGGTGGTTGTCGACCGCCTGACCGTCAAGGCCAGCTCCAAGCAGCGGCTCACCGATTCGGTTGAGACCGCGTTGGGCCTGGCGGACGGCATCGTCGTGCTCGAGTTCGTCGACCGCGAGGATGACCACCCGCACCGCGAACAACGGTTTTCCGAGAAGCTGGCCTGCCCGAACGGGCACGCGCTGGCCGTCGATGACCTTGAGCCACGGTCATTTTCGTTCAACTCGCCGTACGGCGCCTGCCCCGACTGCACTGGCCTGGGCATCCGCAAGGAGGTCGATCCGGACCTGGTGGTGCCCGACCCGGAGCTGACGCTGGCCGAGGGTGCGGTGGCGCCGTGGTCCATGGGGCACAACGCCGACTACTTCATCCGGATGATGTCGGGCCTCGGTGAAGAACTGGGCTTCGATATCGACACCCCGTGGCGGCAGCTTCCGGTCAAGGCGCGCAAGGCGATTCTGGAAGGCTCGGATCACCAGGTGCATGTGCGGTACAAGAATCGCTACGGCCGCACCCGCTCCTACTACGCCGACTTCGAAGGTGTGCTGGCCTTCCTGCAGCGCCGGATGGAGCAGACCGAATCCGAGCAGATGAAGGAGCGCTACGAGGGCTTCATGCGGGACATCCCGTGCCCGGTGTGCAACGGCACCCGACTCAAGCCCGAGATTCTGTCCGTCACCCTGTCGGCCGCCGACGATGCGAAATCCATTGCGCAGGTGTGTGACCTGTCCATCGCGGAGTGCTCGACCTTCCTCAACGCGCTGACCCTGGGCCCGCGCGAACAGGCCATTGCCGGCCAGGTGCTCAAAGAGGTGCAGTCGCGGCTGGGCTTCCTGCTCGACGTCGGGCTGACGTATCTCTCCTTGTCCCGCGCGGCCGGCACGCTGTCCGGCGGTGAGGCACAACGCATCCGGCTCGCGACCCAGATCGGCTCCGGTCTGGTCGGCGTGCTGTACGTGCTCGACGAGCCGTCGATCGGCCTGCATCAGCGCGACAACCGTCGGCTCATCGACACCCTGGTGCGGTTGCGCGATCTGGGTAACACCCTGATCGTCGTGGAGCACGACCTGGATACCATCGCCCACGCGGACTGGGTGGTCGACATCGGCCCGGCTGCTGGTGAGCACGGCGGTCAGATCGTGCACAGCGGCACCTACAAGGAGTTGCTGAAGAACACGAAATCGATTACCGGAGCGTATCTTTCGGGCCGCGAGAGCATCGAGGTCCCGGACCTCCGTCGGCCTGTGGACCGCAAGCGGCAGATCACCGTGGTCGGTGCCCGTGAACACAACCTCAGAGAAGTCGACGTGGCGTTCCCACTGGGCGTGCTGACCTCGGTCACCGGGGTTTCGGGCTCGGGCAAGTCGACCCTGGTCAATGACATCCTGGCCTCGGTGCTGGCCAACAAGCTCAACGGCGCTCGCCAGGTTCCGGGACGACACACCCGCATCAACGGGCTCGATCAGTTGGACAAGCTGGTGCGGGTGGACCAGTCACCGATCGGCCGCACCCCGCGATCCAACCCGGCAACCTACACCGGGGTGTTCGACAAGATCCGCACCCTGTTCGCCGCCACCACCGAGGCCAAAGTCCGGGGCTACCAGCCGGGCCGGTTCTCGTTCAATGTCAAGGGTGGCCGCTGCGAAGCGTGCTCTGGCGATGGCACCATCAAGATCGAGATGAACTTCCTGCCTGACGTGTACGTGCCGTGCGAGGTATGCCACGGCGCCCGGTATAACCGCGAGACCCTCGAGGTGCACTACAAGGGCAAGACCATCTCTGAGGTCCTGGACATGTCGATCGAGGAGGCCGCCGAGTTCTTCGAGCCGATCACCTCGATCCATCGGTATTTGAAGACCCTCGTCGAGGTGGGCCTGGGATACGTCCGGCTGGGCCAGCCGGCCCCGACGCTGTCCGGCGGTGAGGCACAACGCGTCAAGCTGGCCGCCGAACTGCAGAAGCGGTCCACCGGCCGCACCGTTTACATCCTCGACGAGCCCACCACCGGCCTGCATTTCGAGGACATCCGCAAGCTGCTCAAGGTGATCAATGGCCTTGTGGACAAGGGCAATACGGTGATCGTCATCGAGCACAACCTCGACGTCATCAAGACCTCGGACTGGATCGTCGACATGGGGCCCGAAGGGGGAGCGGGCGGCGGCACTGTCGTCGCGTGCGGTACTCCGGAGGACGTTGCGGCCAACCCGGACAGTTACACCGGGCAGTTCCTGGCCGAAATGTTGCCGACGCCGGTGCTTCCGGCCGCGCCGGCCAAGCGGCGCCGCAAGGCCAGCGCCTAGGGCCTGATCAACCGGCCGTGCGAGGCCTGCGGGTCAACTGCCTCGGGACAGCGATTGTGCCAGGGGAGAGGGGAAACGCGGCTTGATCCGCACCCCGTCGAGCCAGTCAGTCAGCTCGGTTGCCTTGCGCTGCAGCACCTTCCGAGCGGTGGAACCGGGATCGTCGACGTATTCCAGTTGTACGCGCCCTTCGACGTCCTGTCCCCAGGCGGCGACCACCCGGCCGTCCCACCACGCCGTCGGACCGGCATTGCCGGAGCGATCGAACAACTGCCCGGCGTGCGGACCCAGATACCAGTCCCGGGCCTGCCAGCCCATGATCGTCGGATCGAGGGCGGGCAGCAGGGCACCCCAAGGCGGTGGCGCGCCAACGGGTTCGAGGTCGTCGGGTAGCACGAAGCCGGGTTCCGTGCTGCCCTCCATGGCGACCTTGACGGCGTCGACGGTCTGCAGCCCGGCGCGGGCCCAGCCCAGCGTCTGACCGAACCACCACTTCACGTCGGTCTCGGTGGCCGGCCCGAAGGCGTACAGCCAGCTGCGCAGCAGGGCGGCGCGAGCCTCGTCCGGGATCAACGTGGCAGCGGACTCGGCGAGCCAGTGCGTCGCCGCCGCCCACAGGGGACGCGCCGTGGTCCACCCACCGTCATTGGGTCCACGCAACACCCGGCCCTGTGCGGACAGCACGGTCAGCACCCGCGGAGCGACGGGAGTGCTTCCGCCCCAGGTCTTTCCAGGCGCCGGATCCCACTCGCCGGCCAGTTCGGGCAATGCGCGGCGCAATGCGGCGGTATTGACATGATCGCCCGAGCCCAGATGCGTGAGAATGGCCGAGGCGGCTTGATCGAGCCAGGCTTCGCCGTCGGTCGCGATGCCGGCCTTCTGTACGTCGGCGATCAGGCGTCGGCGTTCGGTGTCGGCCACCCGGTCGCTGCCGCCGGTCTGCACCGCGGGCAGATCCACGGTGTGCACCACCCACAGCGTGCGCCGCATGGCCATGTGCTTGACCACGCTTCGTTCCTGATACAGCGCGGTATCCAGGTCGGCGACCGTGAAACCGGGCAGCCGCGCCCACAGTGACAGATATGGCGTGGCCGGGTCGGTGCCATGCAAGCCGACCAGTGAGCGCACGATCTGCCCCAGCTCGGCGCCGGGTTCGGCCAGAAAATGCCGCCGGGCCAGCCGGTTGCGGCGCTCGGCAACGGTGAAGGTACGCACCTCAGTCCTTGTGCATCGACTGCCGGATCTGTTCCAACCGATCGGCCGCCGCGCGCTGCCGTGCTTCGTATTGCTCTTCCACGCTGCGGCCTTCCGGGGTTTCCGACGCCAGCTCGACAGCTCCAAGCGCAGTGCCATAACGGTTTTCGATCTTTTCGCGCACCGACTCGAAGGTCGGCACGCCGTCGGTTGTGTACCCAGGATCGACGGGTACGGCGACGGGCACAGCGGCAGGCGTGGCGGGCACGATCTCGGCTTCGATCTCCGCGTCGATCGGGGTGTTTTCCGGCAGTTCAGCGGCGGATTCGTCGGGCATGGCTTCACGGTACCCGTGGCCGATAGTTGGGATCGGTAGCTGCCGGGCGCCGATGTACTTGCCGCACGACGACGCCAATGGGGCGGCGCGAAGTGAAGGGAATCCTCCGTCATGACCATCAATGCCAAGAACATCAACCGCGGCCTCATCGCCGGCATCGGAGTGCTGGCCGCCGCTACCGTCATGGTCGGGTGCTCCAGCGAAAACGGTGCCTCGCCGGCCCCCAGCAGTGGCCCGGCTTCGGTGAGCACCAGCGGCAACACCGCCGTCAAGGTCGAGGGCCAGGACCTGGCGGGGCTGGATCTGAAGTCGGTGACCTGCGTGAAGCAGGGTGGCAAGATCAACGTCGCCAGTGCACCGATCAACGGCTCGGCGCAGGGACTCGGCGTCGTGATGACCGACGCGACCCCGCCCACAGTGGACTCGCTCGGACTGGTCGTCGACGGCAACGCCCTGGCGGTGTCTCAGATGGGCGGCATGAAGACCGGATCGGCCGACGTGAAAGTCGACGGCAACACCTACACGATCACCGGGCAGGCAGCCGGCGCCGACATGAAGAACCCGATGGCAGGCATGATCACCAAGAACTTCGAGATCAAGGTGTCGTGCGGCTGATCGGGGGAGTGGACGGCGGGTGCGCAGGGCATCCGCCGTCTCCGGCTGCACACATTCGCCCGCTGGTGCAGGTGGCGGACATATGATGCAGCCGTGGCGATTCCAGACGATCTACAGCGTGCTCGCACGTTGATGTTCGCCGCGAACGAGGTTGCCGCCAAGGAATTGCTGCTCGCGCTGCTGCCAAGTGTCGAAGAGGCCGACCGGGACGACCTGGCGCTGGAGGTGTTCGCCCAACTCGGCGAGGTCTATCTGATCCGCAGCGCCAATGACGGTGTGCGCGAATGTATCCGCCGTATCGAAGAGTGCCTGGACGTGTACGTGTCGATCCTGGCGGGGCAAGCTCCCGCGGCGATCGCCGCGCAGCTGAAGATGACGCCGGCGGATACCGACCACATGGTGTGCCGCTACCGGAATCGCGCCCAGTTTCTGCGTACCGGTCTGGCCGCGGCACTCGGCGACCATGAGGCCGCCGAATCGGCGCTGACCGAATTGGCGGGCGCCGACAGCACGTACCCCGATCTCGAGGGGGAACGTGAGTATCTGCTCACCCACGCGCGCATCCGGTGCGCGCTCGCGCTGTGCGACGACGACCTGCATGTGCGTTCGGTGCCGCTGTGGGAACAGGTACTCGCCACGCTGGCCGATGAACCCGCGGACGAAGCCGCCGAATATCTCTGGGTGAGCGGCGCGCTCGGCTACGCGCGATTCTGCAACGAAACCGGAAGGGTGACCGAAGCCGAGCCGTGGACCCGCCGTGCGGGCGCCCAGGCCCACGCTCACGACTGGCAATTAGATTCGGCGAGGGCGCAATTGGAGCGGGCCGCGGGACTCTGGGCCAACGGTGACCGCGACGGAACCGAGCGCGTGGTGCGAGAGGCTTATCCGGTGATCGCCGAGCACATCAGAGCACACGAGGTGTCGCGGTGCTGGATGTATTTCGGATTGACCCGGCTGGCCGCCGGAGCGCTGCAGGCCGCCGACGAATGCTGGGAACATGCCGAACGGCACTGGCGGGAACTCGGAAAGCCTCTGCACGTTCATCGAATTCTGTTGCAACGCAGCTGGATATCGATTTTCCGTGGTCGCTACGACGACGCCCGCGCCTTGGTCGAACAGGCCAGGACATGCTTGGACTCCTCGCCGCGCAGCAGCTGGCTGCAGTACGCCAGGCTCGATGATCACCTGGGCACGGTGTGGCGAGCCGAAGCGTTGGCCGATTTCGGATTCGACGGCGCCGGCAATCCCTCCGACACCTGGGAGGAAGCGGAGGCTCGGTACCGCGGATCTCGCGGCACCATGCACAAACAGCCTGGCACCCCGCGGTACCGCAGCGGTATCGCCAAGTTGGAACAGGCCGCCGAACTGAAACTGCCGGCCGCACTGGCGGTCGACTCGATGAGGTACTCGATAGTCGATGCCGAAGCGCGGTGGCGCTGGTCGACCGGAGTGGCTGCGCCGCTGCTATCCGGGGCGTTCGCGGTGGCCGCCGAGCTCGACAACTCCGCACTGGTCGGTGAGCTCATCGAATATCACAGCGCGCGAGGTTCTTTCAGTATCGAGACGATTGATGACTCGGCGATCGACTGGTCGCGGGTCGCCACCGCCCCCGCGCCGACAGTCGAAATGGAGGAGATGGCGCTGGTCGCAGCGGCCCCGCCGGCGTCCGGTGGGGGCCTGACGCGACTCGGTCCGCTGCCGCCGTTGCAGATGGACCCCGGCGGTGCTCCGGTACTGGCCCATTACCGGCAGCTGGCTTCCGCGCGTTACGGCCTGGTCGTCACAACCGATGAACGGCCATGGTCGACGTGGCCGTAATCGAGTCTTCGCCAAGGGTTTTGATGCTGAGGTTCGCCGATGTCGGCACCGCGACCTATGCCAGTCTGCGGGTGGTCGGCGCGCCCGATCAACTGGTCACCTGGGTCCTTGACGACGCTCGCCTGCAGCAGATGTCCGATCAGCTCGCCGCCGCGTTGCCGGACCCGCGACCCGGCGAGCAGATCACCGATGCCCTGGCCCGAGCCTGCACGGTCGGTGCCTATGCGACGACCGAGTCCGAACGAGAACTGGCCGAAGGGCTGGGTGCGCTGCTGTCTGACCAGGCCTGGGCGCTGCTGCAGCCGACCGATGGGGTACCGGCGCTGTTTGTCTCGCCCAGCGTTCGGCTGAGCCGGGTGCCCTGGGGACTGCTGGCGGTGCCCGGGAATGATCTGCGGCTGATCGAACTGGCCGACGTGTTCTTGGCGGTACCACCCAATGTGGTGAATTCGCCACGCAATCAACGAGATCCGTCCCGCCGGTCCGATTCGGTGGCGGTGATCCTGGACCCCAAGGTGCCCGGTCACCGTCCCGACTCCGCGCTCGGGTCGGTGCTGGGCAGACCGTCGGCGGACTCGGCGTTGGCCCGCCACTTCGCGGACCGATCGGTACTACCGTCGGTCGCCGATCCGGCCGAGCTGTTTCGCCGCACCGATGTGGATCGGAACTGGTTGGCGGCAGCGTTGGCGCAGGGGCCGGCCCGGCTGATCTATGTCGGCCACGCCAGCGCCGCCGAAGATCGCACCGGCTACGCCGACCGGGCGGCGTTGCACCTGGCCGAGCCGGAACCGCTGTCCGCGGCCGACATCATCGCCGCGCGCCTACCCATTCCGCCGCGAGTCGCATTGCTGGCGTGTTCCTCGGGCGGTGACTACCGGTTCGACGAGGCCACCGGATTGGTCGCCGCCATGATTCTCGGTGGCGCGCAGGTGGTTACCGCAACGTTGTGGTCGTTGCCGACCACCGCTGGATATCGGAAATATGCCGCGCCGACGGACCCGGTGCATGATCCGATGAGCGAGCTCGTTATAGCGGTGGACGAAGCGCATACCTCGGCGGCTCCGGGCAGCGCGGTGAACCACTGGCAGCGTGCGTGCCTTCGGCGTTGGCGCGACGGCGACGTCGCCGCCAGCCCGTTGTACTGGGCGGCCTTGGTCAGCTCGGCGGTTGACGGGGTCCGCTAGTTCGGAGGTACGCACACCGCCACCGCCGATTCGTCATCCGCGCGGTAGTAGGTATCGACGATGCTGCCCGGCTGAACGGCAGTCAGTGCCGACGCGGGGATCAGCACCGTTTCGTGAGCGGGAAACTGGCCTCCCTGCGGCCGGCGGACCATCAGATCGAGTTCGACCTCGCGATAGTCCTCGCGTGCGCCCCCGGTGCGCTGTACCGCGGTCACCACGCCATTGGATTTGGTGCCGTGCCTGATGAGTTCGAGTTGCCCGGGCGTCACCAAGCCCTTGCGTAGCAACATCCGATCGAACGCCGACCGCACGGCGATCATGTCGTCGGCCAGCGAAACCTTCTCGTGTGCAGCCGGATCGAACGTGACCAGTAGGACGACCCCGGGGCGCAGGTCGGCGAGTATCGGGTCATGGCGGCGGTGTCGGAGCCGCCCGACGAACCGTTGGCCGGACACGCTTTCCACGTCGATGGTGATGGGCCCGGATCCGGCCCGGACAGTGCCGATCCCGACGGCGGCCGGTGTCGGTGCCGCAGCGTGTCGGCGATGGACCAGCAGTGCGCTCAGTGCCGCGCAGGAGAGGAAGGCAAAGACTGCTACCAGGGCTACCGAGATCGGGAACATGGTGTAGATCGTGGTGGGTGGTAGCTGCTACCGAACCCAATTTCTCCCCGCTCCAATTATCCTGGGCGGATGAGTACCGTGCCGGGGCTGGTGACACCAGCGGACCGTGCGGCCGGCACCGCCCAGCCGCGCCGTGCGGTCATTGACGCGGCGTGGCGGGCGCTCGGCCCGGGTCTGGAGGTGCTCAGCAGCGCCGACGGCGGACCGTTGAGCCGCACCGTCAAACGCATCATCGATCCACTGGTACTTCGACTCCGGGTCAACCCGCATTACTCGACACCACTGGTGACCGCCGAGACCGCCGACGCCATGTACCAGACCATCGTCGAGCAGGCCGAGCGGTTACACGCAGCCGCGCAATGGTTTGCGTTACTGAAATCGGAGCGACGGCGCGCCCGGATCACCACCGGCAATGCCCAAGAGCTTTATTTTCCGGTGTGTTTCGAGTTGTCTGCGACGAAAGGCGCTCCGGGTCAAGGTGATACCGACACTGCCGCGGCGGTGCTCCGTGACGTTCACGATGACCGGGATCGCACCGCCGCCGAGCGACTCACCGAGTACCTGTCTGACCCGGGTGTCATCCGGGGGTTGTCCGGTCAGCTCGAATCCAGCTGGTGCGACGTGCGGGCCGGCGATGAACTGGCCGGACCATTTCTCGCCGGGTTGTCCACCGCGTTGGGGCCGGCCTCGGGGCACACTGCGCAGACGGCCCGTCAGCGGGTCTGGACTGCCCTCATCGCGGATTCGGCTCCGTACAACCTCGGCGCCCGACTACGCGACGAATTCGCCGATACGCCTTGGTCAATCGTGGAGATCGGGCTGTGCTCGGTGGCTCCCCAGTTGCCTCCGCCGATGCTCGGTGGGGCCCTGACGGACCGCCCGCTGGACCGTGCGGTGGTCGACCGGGTCCGCGCCACCTTGCGTCGAGCTCTGGACCGCGACGAGCTGCCGGGCCTGCCGACGTTGTGCGAGGAAGAGGTAGACCGCGCGGCAGCGCCCTGGGGACTGCTGGCCGAGGACAAGCAATCGACACTGGTCGCCGGTATCGAGCTCGGGGTCGACCTGGCCCCCCTGCAGGACGGTGTCGTTCCGCGTTATCAACTGGCGCAACAGATTCAGGCCCGGCTCCGCAAAGAGGCGTATGTGATGCACGCGCGCCGGTACCTGGCTGACGGCGCGCCGATGCACCCGCGCCAGCAGCATGTGGTCGACGACCTTGCCAGGTTCGTTCGCCCGTACGTCGCGCGGCTGTGGGCCCGACTACACGGCCGCGACGTGTGGCAGGAACCGTGCACGGACATCGATGAAGTCAGGGCGTTGTTGGATGGTGTGGCCCGGTCGGTCAGCCTGGATCATCGGCAGCGGATCAAGGCGATGCTCGAACTGGAGGCGGTGAAATGAAACTGGTCGCCGATTCGGGATTGTGGAGCGTGGGCACGGCGGTCGCGGCGCCCCCGGCGGTGGCGTTGGTCGAGTTGGCCGGCGCGGTGCTGGAATGGACCGTCGACGAATCTTCGAGTGCCGCCCGGATCACGTTCACCGATGTCGCTGCGGCGGACTGGTTGTGGCGCTTGGTCGGTTCCGGTGGGCACTCGACGCTGGTCGGTAGTATCGGCACCACGGTCGCCCAGGATGGACTGATTCTCGACATCGCCGATGTGGTCGTCGCGCCGGAACCGATTGCGGCCCTGCGGCGTTTGGCCCTCGGCCACTGGCTGCGGCGGTGGTGGCCCACCAGTCGGCTCGACGGAATTGCCGCCCTGGATCCGGCGCTGCTGGATGCCGAGATCGCCGTGCTGACCGCGGCGCTGCAGGAGTACTTCTCCGAAGAGACATTCGATTCCGATATTGCGGGTCTACTCGCACCGCACCGGGCTGCGTTGGCCGACGTGGTCCGGGCGGGTGACCCGCGTGCCATCGAGTTGGTGCGGGCGGCGGTGGACTTGGCCGACGACGCCGGTCTTGGCGACTGGTCGGAAATCCTGGAGCGCCAAGATGATTCGGCCGAACGCCGTCGCGACGACTATGCGCTCGCCGCGGGCGGGTTGGTAGCGACGGGCGGTGACGTCATCGCGCACGGGGCGTCGACGGTGTCTTGGACGGCGGTGCCGCCGGGGGTGTTCGATGCCGCCGAGGGCACCGTTTCGTGGTCTGTGCGGTGGTCTGGGACCACCGCCCAGGCCCACGTTCGGGTCGCGACCGTCGGGTCGGCCCACGGTGTGCCGGTGCGGTTCGAATCGGGTGTGATCGGCGGGCGCGGCGTGTTGCACGCCGACGGCAGCGCGACTCTGCAACTCGTCGACGCCGACGGCCAACCCATCGGCGAAAACCAGGTGTGGGCCCATCATTGGGCGAACACGCTGGTGTCAGTGGGCGCCGATGTCAGCGAGGCGGCATCGGCGCGGGAGAGTATTCGCGCGTTGGCTCGATCGCGCTTGTCGACTCCGGGTCCCGACAGCTTTCTGGCCGAGATCCTCGCCGGCGAAGCCGACTACTGACTTCACGGGTTACCGGCCCGCGGCCTGCAATGTCACCGCCGGCGTAGGTGCCCCGGGCAGGGACAGTCGAGGTACCCCTGGTGTGCCGACCTGCCCTGCCAACCAGGGCAGTGCCGTGCCGAATGCCTGCGCTGCGAACGGCCAATCGTGCTTGCCGGGTTGGGCGACCACTGCGCAATTGATGCCGTGAGCGTTGCCCAGGTTGCACAACGAGGTCGCCGCCACGGTCTGTGCCGGCAATGCCCGCGACAACACCGGACCGCTGATGTCGTACCACGCCGTTACGTCGTGATACGAGTGGGCGGCAATCACCGCCATCGGGTCGAAATCGGCGTATCTGGCGGCATTGCCGCCGAACAATCGCGCGATGGTCTGCGTGCGATTCCCGGCGTTCGGGGCGATGTCTCCCGCGATGTCCTCAAAGGTGCTGAACAAGTCCGGGTGCATCACGGTCAGGTCAACCGCGCAGGTGCCGCCCATCGACCACCCGACGACACCCCAGTTGCGGCGGTCGGCGCTGACGCCGTAGGTTGCCGTCATGAACGGCACCACGTCCTTGGTGAGGTGGTCGGCGGCCTTGCCGCGCGTGCCGTTGACGCATTCGGTGTCGTTGTTGAACGAGCCGCCGGTGTCGACGAACACCATCACCGGAGCGCTGCCGTGGTGCGCCGCGGCGAAGTCGTCGGCGGTCTTGATGGCGTTGCCCCGGCGCAACCAGTCCGACGGGGTGTTGAACTCGCCACCGATCATCATCAGCGTCGGCAGCTTCGGCGCCGGGCTACTGGCGAACCAGGCCGGCGGTAGGTAGACATATTCGTCGCGGTGGGTGAAACCCGATGCGGCCGAACCGATCTTGACCGGAACGACGGTGCCGCTCGGCGGAATCTGCCGGGCCTGCTGCATCGCGACGACGGCGGCGGGCTTGGTCTCGTCGGGCAGTGGCGCAGAGGTCGCCTGATTCCACAGCGTGTCGACGGTGGGGAAGTAGCCGACCCAGAGATTGAGTGCCAGTGCCGCGCACAGCAGGCACAGTGGCACCGATACGGTCGCCAGTCCCCGGCGCCACCAACGGGTTCCGCGCCATCCGGTGACCAGCAGGGCGATAGCCGAGCCCGACAGGGCGGTCCAGACCCACAATGCCGGTGGCGCGGGCTCGTCGGACAGTCCTTCTGAACCGATGTACCAGTGCAAGGCGAAGGCCACGAGCGCGCCGATGACCAAGGCGATCGGTAGCCATACCAGGCGCCACCGCCGGCTTCGCCAGCCGATCGCCAGGAGCAGAGCCGAGGCGGCGATGATCTGAACAGTCGGCGGCAGCCAGCCCTGGAGCAACGAAAGTTGTTGCTGTCCAGATGCTCCGGCCGTCATGGCGCCAACCCCACCGGACCATCGTGGCTGTCGAAGCTGCGAACTGGCTGTGAGTGACTCCTCGGGTGTTCGCTACTTCGGTTTTGCCAGCGGGAACGGCAGTGTCTCGCGGATGCTGCGGCCGGTGATCAACATGACGACGCGGTCCACGCCCATGCCCAGACCACCGGTTGGCGGCATGGCGTACTCCATGGCCTGCAGGAAGTCCTCGTCCAATTCCATGGCCTCGGGGTCGCCGCCGGAGGCCAGCATCGACTGCTCCTGCAGTCGGCGGCGCTGCTCCACCGGATCGGTCAACTCGCTGTAGGCCGTGCCGAGTTCGACACCCCAGGCCACCAGGTCCCACCGCTCGGCGACTCCCGGGATGCTGCGATGTGGTCGGGTCAGCGGCGACACCGAGGTGGGGAAGTCCTTGTAGAACGTCGGTGCCTCGGTGTGCTCCTCGACGAGGCGCTCATAGAGTTCCAGCACGACGGCCCCGGCATCCCACTGGGTCAGGTAGGGGATCTTGGCGGCGTCACACAGCTTGCGTAGCGTGGCCAGATCGGTCTGGGGTGTCACCTCCTGGCCAAGAGCCTCCGACACCGCGCCATGGACTGTCTTGACCGCCCACTGACCCGAAATGTCGATCGGTTGCAGCGTGCCGTCGTCGGCGCGTGGCCGCATCACGACCTGCCTGCCATTGGCCGCCGCCGCCGCGTTCTGGATGATCTCCCGACAGCCGTCGATCCACACGTTGTAGTCGGCGTGCGCCTGGTAGGCCTCCAGCAAGGTGAATTCAGGGTTGTGGCTGAAGTCGACGCCCTCGTTGCGGAATGCCCGGCCCAGTTCGAAGACCCGCTCCACCCCGCCGACACACAGTCGCTTCAGGTACAACTCCGGCGCGATCCGTAGATACAGATCGAGGTCGTAGGCATTGATGTGGGTCTCGAACGGCCGGGCGTTCGCACCACCGTGGATCTGTTGCAGGATCGGCGTCTCGACTTCCAGGAATCCCTTGCCCACCAAGGTCTCCCGGATGGCGTGGAGCACGCGGCTGCGGGCGGTGATGAGGTGCCGCGCTTCGTCGTTGATGGCCAGGTCGACGTAGCGCGTGCGAACACGTGCTTCCGGGTCGGTCAAGCCCTTCCACTTGTCCGGCAGCGGGCGAAGACACTTGCCGGTCAGTCGCCAGCTGTGCACCAGCACCGAAGTTGTGCCGTTGCGGCTGGTGCCCATCGCGCCGGTCACCTCGAGCAGATCGCCGAGGTCGATCGCCGCGGTGAAGTCCGCGACGGTTCCCTCGGTGAGCATCGAATTGTCCAGCAACAGTTGGACTTCGCCAGACCAGTCGCGCAGCTCGGCGAACAGCACGCTGCCGTAGTCGCGCAACCGCAACACGCGTCCGGCCACACAGACCTGCGTGTCGGGTGCGCATTGCAGCGCCTCGGCGACGGTGTGGCTCGGTGGGCGGCCCACCGGATAGGCATCGATTCCGTTGTCCTGCAGCGTCTTGAGCTTCGCCATCCGGACCCGAACCTGGTCGGGCAGTCGACGTTGGCCGTCTGCGTCGGAGTCGGGTTCGGCGAGATCGCTCACATCAGGGGTGCTGCCGTCGTGGTGCAGCCGTCCGGAGTCGAGCAATCGCTGCGGCGCGGCACTGTGGTGACCGGTGTGCGGCTGTTCGTCGCGCTTCGAGAACGGCAGGACCAGGAAACCCTCGGCGATGCCGGAGGCGACACCGACGCGTGGGATCAGTCGGGCGTCCTCATAGCAGGCATACCGGGGTACCCACTCGGGCAAGTACTTCATGTTGGACCGGTACAGAGTTTCCAGCTGCCACCAGCGGGAGAAGAAGATCAACAGTGCGCGCCACAGCCGCAGGACCGGCCCCGCGCCGAGCTGTGAACCCTGTTCGAACGCCGAACGGAACATCGCGAAGTTCAGCGAAATCCGGGAAATGCCAATCTCTTCGGACCGTTGGCACAGTTCGCTGACCATCAGCTCGATGGTGCCGTTGGGCGAGCCGTGAGAGCGTCGCATCAGGTCCAGTGACACCCCGTTGTTGCCCCATGGCACCAACGACAGCATCGCGACGACCGCCTCGTTCTGCTGGCCCGCGTGCAGCACTGCCTCGACCAACATGCAGTCGCCGTCGGCGGCGTCACCGAGCCGGCCCAGCGCCATCGAGAAGCCGCGCTCGGTCTCCGTGTCCCGCCATTCGTCGGCATGCCTGACCACCTGCGCCATCTCGTCGGCGCTGATGTTGCGGTGCCGGCGCATCCGTACGGTCAGGCCCGCTCGCCGGGCCCGGGTGACGGACTGGCGGACCGTGCGCATGTCTGAACCTGACAGCCGGTACGTATCCGGGTGCAGGATCGCCTCGTCACCCAGGTGCAAGGCATTGAGACCGGCGAGCCGGAACGCTTCGGCTCCAGTGGAACTGGCACCCATCACCCCGGGTGCCCAGCCATAGGTCTGGCACAGGGCCAGCCAGGCGTCGATAGCGGCAGGCCAGGCCCGTGGGTCGCCGACCGGGTCACCGCTGGCCAGGCACACGCCGACCTCGACGCGGTAGGTGACCGCGGCACGGCCGTTGGGGGCGAACACCACCGCTTTGTCGCGACGGGTGGCGAAATAGCCCAGGGAATCGTTCTTGCCGTACAGCTCGAGAAGTCCGCGGATCGCAGATTCGTCCTCGCCGGTCAGGGCATTTTCGGCGCGCTGGGACTGGAACAAAACGATGGCCGCCAGGATCAGCGCCGCGGCACCGAACAAACCGAACAGGGCATTGAGGAAGACGTGTGGATGACCGCCCTCGAAAAGGTCCTTGTCGACGGCAGCGAAACCACTGACCCGGTTGATCGCGTAGGCGAGGCGGTAATCGGGGTCCAGCGTGCCGGGGAAGCGCTCCAACAGGCCCCAGGCCACCAGGATGCCGACGGCCATCCCGGCGACCAACACCACCGCCGCCTTGAACAGGGCACCGCGCCGCACCTTCGCCCAGAATTCGCGGCGGGCCAGCAGCAGCACCACGATCACCGCGACGTGGAAGGTCAGACCGAGTGCCTCGCCGAGATCCTCGACGACGGTCAGGTCGACCATCGGGCGGTCACCGGACGCCAGGCCGTAGATGTTCAGGCCCACCGAACCGACCATGTAGAGCAGCAGCAGCAGCCAGGCGATGCGTTTGCGTGCCGCCAGCGCCGCGGCCAGCAGCATGAGCACGAATGCCCACGCGAAGCTGGTGTCCGGGAAGTTGAACAGGTAGTTGTTTACGAATTCGCGCGGTACATGAATGATCCAGCGGATCAGCGGCGAAATGCTCGCTACCAGTGACAACGTGGCGACAACGCCGACGGTCCAACCGGCGATCTCCGGAACCCACGAGAACCTCGTCGTGCGATGTGACTGCTTTGTCGCGGTCAAGGTCATGGGCCGGAGAATATGCGCTGAAGCTCAGAATTGGTTATGAGACCCGCTGAGCCGTGTCAGCCTTGATGTGTGGGCGCTTGGGGCTACCAGACCGGTCCGGTGTACTTTTCGCCCGGTCCGTGACCTGGTTCATCAGGGGCGACGCTGGCTTCGCGGAACGCCAATTGCAGGCTTTTCAGCCCGTCGCGAACAGGCCCGGCGTGCAGCCCCAGATATTCGGCAGACGCCTGGGTGAGTCCGGCCAGCGCGGTGATCAGCCGGCGGGCTTCGTCCAGATCGCGGTGCGGACTCTCATCGGGATCCTCGTCGGCCAGACCCAGTTTCTCGGCGGCGGCGCTCATCAGCATCACGGCGCAGCGAGTGATCACCTCGACGGCGGGAATCTGGGCCAGCTCGCGGACCTGGGCGTCGTCGGTGGCGGTCGCAGGGTCTGCGACGGGATCGCTCGTTATGTTCGGATCGGTCATGCCTGCTAGAGTGTCATGCGCGACCGTCCTGGCTGACGTCAGGACAGCAAGTGGAGTCCCACTCCCACCGTCGGCTTCGCGGCTTGACGGTCCGGTCACAGGCACCCTAGGTGTCTGTTCTGCGTTGTGCGCAGACGGCGAAAGCCGTGATCGGTCGGTATTGGGCCCTGCCTTTCAGCAGGGCTTTTCTGTTCTTGCGAACAGAACGTGTCTGTTCATTGTGAACAGAACACGCCGCCGGGTGTGGTCTCCACGGAAACTACTGGAACAACCCGGGAGGCCCCATCAGCACTGAGACACGCGTCAACGAGCGCATCCGCGTACCTGAAGTCCGGTTGATCGGACCGAACGGCGAACAGGTAGGCATCGTGCGCATCGAAGATGCCCTCCGCGTCGCCGCGGACGCCGATCTCGATCTCGTCGAAGTTGCGCCGGACGCCAAGCCGCCGGTTTGCAAGATCATGGACTACGGCAAGTTCAAGTATGAGACGGCCCAGAAGGCGCGCGAGTCTCGCAAGAACCAGCAGCAGACCGTCGTCAAGGAACAGAAGCTGCGACCGAAGATCGACCCGCATGATTACGAGACCAAGAAGGGCCACGTCATCCGCTTCCTGGAGGCCGGGTCGAAGGTCAAGGTGACCATCATGTTCCGCGGACGCGAGCAGTCGCGGCCCGAACTGGGCTACCGGCTCCTGCAGCGGCTGGGCGCCGACGTCGCCGATTTCGGCTTCGTCGAGACGTCCGCCAAGCAGGACGGCCGCAACATGACGATGGTGCTGGCGCCGCACCGCGGCGCGAAGACTCGTGCCAAAGCGGCGCACGACGCCGACGTGCCGGCCGGTCGGCCGGAACCGGCACCCGAACCAGACGCAACCGCGTAATTAGTCGCGAGAGTCTCGCTGCGGCCACCAGCTGCATCGAGCCGATCGCACGTAAAGAAACTGAGGACACATGCCCAAGGCCAAGACCCACAGTGGCGCTTCGAAGCGGTTCCGCAAGACCGGAACCGGCAAGATCGTGCGCCAGAAGGCCAACCGTCGCCACTTGATGGAGCACAAGGCCACCAAGCGCACCCGTCGTCTCGACGGCCGCGCCGTGGTTGCCGCGAACGACACCTCGCGTGTCAACAAGATGCTGGCCGGCTAGTACAGCCCCGCTACCCGAACGAACGATAGGAACATCTCATGGCACGCGTGAAGCGCGCACTGAACGCTCAGAAGAAGCGGCGCACAGTACTGAAGGCCTCCAAGGGTTACCGCGGACAGCGCTCGCGGCTCTACCGCAAGGCCAAGGAACAGCAGCTGCATTCGCTGACCTACGCCTACCGCGACCGCCGCGCCCGCAAGGGTGAGTTCCGCAAGCTGTGGATCTCGCGTATCAACGCTGCGGCCCGCGCCAACGGCGTCACTTACAACCGCCTGATCCAGGGTCTGAAGCTGGCCGGCGTCGAGGTGGACCGCAAGAACCTGGCCGAGATCGCCGTCAGCGACCCGACCGCGTTCGCCGCTCTGGTCGAGGTGGCCAAGGCCGCCCTGCCCGAAGACGTGAATGCGCCGTCCGCTGATACCGGAGAGGCTGCCTGAGTCTGACCGAGGACTCAGCGCTCACCGAGCGATCTGCCCGGGTGTCCGCTGCGGCCAAGCTGCAGCGGCACGTCGGGCGCAAACGCGCCGGGCGCTTTCTTGCCGAGGGACCCAACCTCGTCGAGGCGGCGCTACGGCGCGGTCTTGTTTCTGAGGTCTTTGCGACCTCGTCTGCGGCCGAGCGGTTTTCCGAACTGCTCGTCGATGCCCCGGTGACGCTGATCACCGAGCGGGCCGCAAAGGCGTTGTCGGACACCGTGACTCCGGTTGGCCTGGTTGCGGTGTGCACGCTGCCCGAGGTGTCCCTGGATTCCGTCCTGGCCGCCGGGCCGCGGTTGTTGGCGGTGGCGGTCGGGATGTCCGAGCCGGGCAATGCCGGCACCCTGATCCGCACCGCCGATGCGATGGGCGCCGACGCGGTGGTGTTCACCGGCGACAGCGTTGACCCGTACAACGGCAAGTGCCTGCGGTCTTCGGCTGGGAGCGTCTTCTCGCTGCCCGTGGTGGTGGATTCCGATGCGGCCGCGGTTGTTTCGGCGATTCGAGACAGTGGTGTCGAAGTACTGGCCACCGCGTTGGATGCGTCGGTCGACGTTCGTGGTGCTGACCTGTCGGCGCGTACGGCGTGGCTGTTCGGCCCCGAGGCGCATGGGCTGCCCACCGATGTCGCGGCACTTGCCTCACAGCGGGTGAACATCCCGATGCGGGGGAGCGCCGAGAGCCTCAATGTGGCTGCCGCCGCGGCGATCTGCCTCTACGAGAGCTCTCGCGCCCAGTCCTGATCTGTCCCCGAGGCTACGGTTTCTGATGCCGTGCCCGGCGTGTCGCGTCAAAACCCGTAGCTTCGGCGTCTCGTTCCGAAGGCGCTTTACCGCGCCGCGGAGATGAGTTGCTCGCCGACCCATTGCGCGACGCCGACCGGGTAGGGGGACGGCAGTCCGAGAACGACATGCTCGAAGCCGGCGTCGACGGCGCGAGCGATGGCATCTAGAGTGAGATCGGGCTGCTCGTACGACACCGGCAGATATAACGAACGGACGAGAGTGGTTGGCTCACGGCCGATCTCGGTGCAGTAGCGATCCAGCAGCCGGCTGCGGTCGATCGCGTCGTCGAGGTCCGCGCCGGGGACGTTCCACAGTTGGGCGTGCTCGGCCGCGACGCGCAACAACCGGGCTGAGCGGCCGCCGATCAGAATCGGCGGGTGTGGCTGCTGGATCGGTTTTGGGCTGCCGAATGCGCCGGTGAGCTGGACATGGGTGCCGGAAAAGTCGAACGGTTCGGCTTCGGTCCACAACCGTCGGACGACGGTAAGGGCTTCGGCGAGGCTTTCCACCGAATCGGAAAAGTCGTCGTACGGCAGGCCGTGTGCTTCGTACTCGCGTCTGGCCATAGGCAAGCCGGGACGTGACCCGGCGCCGATACCGAAGTCCAGCCGGCCCGCCGAGATGATGTCGACCGTTGTGGCGATCTTGGCCAGCATGGCCGGCGGTCGGAAACGATTACTGGTCACGAGCAGCCCGAGGCGCAGTCGGCGGGTCTGGGCGGCCAGGGCCGCGAGCAGCGTCCAACCTTCGAACGTCGGTCCGCTCAGATCGCCGAAGATCGGCATCAGGTGGTCGTAGAGCCAGGCATGTTCGATCTCAGGGATGTCATCGGCTTCCTGCCAGACCCGCAGGATGTCGTCGTAGGAGACTTGCGAGGGCGCGGTCATGATGCCGAACCGTGCGCGGGATGTCTGGGTCATGAGTCTGTTCTCCTTCTGCGCCAGGGGTTTTCAGCGAGTTAGCGGCGATGGCGTCATACGGCGGCACGCTCACCCGAGGGTCTGCGCCGCAGGCTGGTGTTCTGGATGGCCGGCGGTACGTAGGCCTGGTCGAGCGTGCCGATGTCGGTGCCGGGCGGGACGATCTCGTCGATGCGGTCGAGGATGTCGTCGGTCAGTGTGACGTCGATTCCGGCGAGAAGATCGTCGAGCTGTTCGATGGTGCGCGGCCCGAGCAGCGCGCTGGTCACGGCCGGATGGGCGATCGCGAAGGCCATCGCCAAGTGCGTTATCGGCAGGCCCGCCTCGCCGGCCAGGGCGATGAGTTGTTCGACGGCTTCGATGCGGCGCTCGTCGCTGAACACCGTCAACATGTTGGCGCGCACCAGGTCGGTCTGCTCTCCTTTGCGGATCCGGCCGGTTAGCATGCCCTGCCCAAGCGGGCCCCACACCAACGCGCCCATGCCGTAACGCTGAACGACCGGCAGGATCTCGGTTTCGATGCCCCGGTTGAGCATCGAGTACGGCGGCTGCTCGGAGTGGAACCGCTGCAGTCCACGCCGGTCCGCAACCCATTGGGCCTCAAGGATTTCGGTGCCCGGAGTGTTGGATGATCCGATGGCGCGGACTTTCCCGCTGCGGATCAGGTCCGAGAGCGCCGACAGTGTCTCCTCGATGTCGGTCTCGGGGTCGAGTCGATGGATCTGGTACAGGTCGATATGGTCGGTCTGCAGGCGTCGCAGCGAATCTTCGACTGCGGTCATGATCCAACGCCGGGAAGTGCCCTGCCGATTGGGATCGTCCCCCATGGGCCGACCGAATTTTGTGGCCAGCACGACGCTGTCTCGTCGCCCCTTCAGTGCCTTGCCCACCACCACTTCAGAAGCACCGGCCGGCGGTATCGAATACGCGTCGGCGGTGTCGATGAGATTGATTCCGGCGTCGAGGGCCTTGTGGATCAGGCGAATCGAGTCGTCGTGGTCCGGGTTGCCGATTTGGGCGCCGAGTAGCAATGTGCCGAGTCCGTAAGGACTGACCTTGATGCCGGTTCGGCCGAGGGTGCGGTATCGCATGTTGGCTCCCGAGGGTTGGGGTCGGTGGGTGTTGCGAGTGGGTGCCGAACATCTGAGTTATTCGGAACGCTATTCCGCTAACATATGGAAACCTGTTCCGGAAAACAACCCTATCCGGAAATTCTTTCCGCTAACCATGCGAAGACGCGAGGGATGGAGTGCAAGATGACAGCGGCTGGTACGTCCGACTCTGCGGCGTCCGATGCATCGAAACCCCGTCAGCGCCGGCAGCGCACAGACGCACAACGCAACGTCGGTGCGCTGCTCGAGGCAGCGAAAGCTGTGTTCGCCACCTCCGGAGTGGACGCCCCGGCCAAGGAGATCACCGACCTGGCCGGAGTTGGCGTCGGCACTCTGTACCGGCATTTCCCGCGCCGCTCGGATCTGGTCGTCGCTGTGCTGCAACACGAGGTCGATGTCTGCGCCGAGGCGGGGGAAACGCTGAGGAAGGCCAACGAGCCTGCGGTGGCGCTGGCGAAATGGCTACATCGGTTCACCGAATTCGTCGGAACCAAACGCGGACTTGCCTCCGCGCTGCACTCAGGTGATCCGGCATTCGACGCCTTGCCCGGCTATCTCATGCAGCGACTCGAGCCGGTCCTGGAGTCGCTCCTGACGGCCGCGACGGCGACCGGCGAGATCCGCGATGACGTCAGCCCGAAAGACCTCATCTACACCGTCGCGCTGCTGTGCCAACCCGTCCAGGGCGAGGAACTCGCCTACAACCAACGCATGGTCGCCGTCTTCATCGATGGGCTGTGCCGGTCTCCTCAGTCATGAACTCCGGCCCAGCAGTTCGGCAGTGGCATCCCATAGGCGCGCTTCCCGCGCCCGGTCGATGGCGAACGGTTTGACCCCAAGCTCGGTGTCCTTGACCACGAAGGCGCCATCGCGGAGGTGCGCCCACCGGTCGTCGAGGGCGATCGACGCGAGGGTCGGCCCGGATCGGGTTGGCGACGAGACACCGGGGATGCGCTGCAGGGCGCGACCGACCCGCTGCGCACTCGGGCCGTGACCGCGACTCAGTCCGGTCCCCGGCATGAATCCTGGCTCAAAGACCACCACATTGACGCCCACAGGCACCCTGCGCTGCAACTCGTGCGCGTAGTAGAGGATCGCCAGCTTCGAATTGGAGTACGCGATACCAGCGCTGGTGAATGTCGCCTGCTCGTGCGCCGGGGTGGGCCGGGCCAACTCGATCGGATCCTGCCAATGTGCCGGTGGAACGCTCAGAATGCGACGAAAGATGTTCTGGTGGTACGTATTAGACCCCAGCAACACGATGCGGGCTGGAGTGGCGAATCGACCCAGTAGGTCAATGATGAGTTGCGCGTGGGCGAGATGATTCACGGCGAAGGTCGACTCGTAGCCGTCCGCCGAAATGCTGTGGGTGTCGGCGACCGAGATGCCGGCGTTGGCCACCAGTGCGCGTAGCGGGCGCACCGCACCCGCATCGAGCAATTCTCTGACCTGCCGCCCGGCATCACGCACATCGGCCAACTGGGCAAGGTCACAGCCGATCGCGTGCACGTGGGCGCCCGCGCTTCGGGCTTCGGCGGCCACCTCGGTGAGTGCGCGGCCGGGCCGGCCGACCAGGAGGAGGTCCGGGCGCGCGATGGCAGGGCGCTCGGCCATGGCCAGTGTCGTCGCTCGACCGAGGCCGCCGGTCGGTCCGGTGATCAACACGGTGCCGGATGCATCGGAAGCAGGGGTATTCATGGTTTTCCGTTCGCCAGTTGTTCTGATGCGTCCAGCCTCGGCGACATCCGGGTCGTCAGGCAGCCGTCCCGTTTTCGTAGGACTGGCAGTACCAGGACAGCGGACGGCGGCGTCGCCCATAGTGGGGAGGTGGATGCCTGGGAGTTCGGCCGAACGGTGCGCCGCTGGCGTGATCGGGTGGCGCCCAGCGCGGTGGGTGTGCCGGTCGGCAGCCGCCGCCGCGCGGCCGGGTTGCGCCGTGAGGAACTCGCCGGGCTCGCCGGAATCTCGGTGGACTATCTGACCAGGCTCGAACAGGGGAGGGCTACCTCTCCGTCGGTTCAGGTCGTCGAGTCCCTGGCCCGCGCGCTGCGGGTGCCCGACGTAGAGCGCGACCTACTGTTCCGGCTGGCGGGTCACGCCAGCCCTGGACCGGGCATCGTGTCGGCGCGGATCACGCCGAGTGTCCAACGGCTACTCGACCGTCTGGCGCACACCCCGGTGGCCGTTTACGACGCGACCTGGACGCTGCTGCTGGCCAACCCGCCCTACGACGCATTGATGGGCCAGACCTCAAGCTGGCGGGGAATCGAGCGAAACAGCTTGTGGCGCAATCTCGTCGGCCCGGGCACCCGTGCGGTCCACACCCCGGAAGAGCGGGCCGAATTCGAAGCCGGCTTGGTTGCCGACCTCCGAATGACCGCGGCCCGGTATCCCGCTGACCAGCGGTTGACGCAGCTGGTCAGCGACCTGGCGGCCCACAGTCCGCGGTTCGCGGAGCTCTGGGAACACGGCGTTTTCGACCCACACCGAGACTTCGGACGACACAAGGTCATCGACCACCCGGACATCGGCCGCATTGCCCTGGACTGCGACACACTCATCGTCGCCAGCGATGATCTGCGCATCATGATCTACACCGCTGAACCCGGGACCCGCGACGCCGAGCTACTCGACCTCGCTGTCGTGGTGGGCACTCAGTCGCTGATCACGTGATGCACCAAGGCTATACGCAGTATCGGTGACTGGGTCAGGCCAAGAGTCCCTTGGCCACGTGGGTGATCTGTACCTCGTTACTGCCGGCGTAGATCATCAGCGACTTGGCGTCGCGGGCCAGCTGCTCCACCCGGTACTCGGTCATGTACCCGTTGCCGCCGAACAGCTGGATGGCATCCATCGCCACGTCGGTGGCGGCCTGCGAGCAGTACCACTTCATCGCCGAGGCCTCCGCCAGTGGGATCGGCCGGCCCTGCTGACCGGACTCGATCACCCGGAACAGCATGTTGCGCACGTTCATTCGGGCCACCTCCATGCTGGCCAACTTGAGCTGAATCAGCTGGAACTGCCCGATCTCCTTGCCCCACAACGTCCGGGTCTTGGCGTAGTCCACGCACAGCCGCAGGCATTCCTCGATGATGCCAAGTGACATCGAGACCACACCGACGCGTTCGGCGGAGAAGCTGGACCGGGCGCTGTCCCGGCCGTCGCCGGCTTTGTTCTCCTCGGTCTCGCCCAGCAGCCGGTCCCGGCTCAGACGTACGTTGTTGAAGAAAAGTTCGCCGGTGCGCGACGAGTGAATGCCCATCTTGCGGAACGGCTTTGATTGAACGAAGCCCTCCATACCGCGGTCCAGCACGAAGGTCAGTACCTTGCGGTCGCGCTTGTCGGCCCCGTCACCCTCGTCCAACTTGGCGTAGACCACCACGATGTCCGCGTCGGGTCCGTTGGTGATGAAAGTCTTCTGGCCGTTGAGGATGTAGTCGCCTGAACCATCCGCGGCACGCACCACGTAGGACTTCATGCCACCGAAAGCGTCTGAGCCGGAGTCCGGTTCGGTGATCGCCCAGGCGCCGATCTTCTCGTAGGTGACCAGGCCGGGCAGCCAGCGTTCCTGTTGTGCCAGAGTGCCCCGGCTCTGGATGGTCGGCACCGTCAGTCCCAGGCTGACGCCCACGCCGGTGACCAAACCCGAACTGACCCGGCATAATTCGCCTATCAGCACCATGCCCATGCCGGCTTGGTCGGGTCCGCCGCCGAACATGCCGCCCGACGCCCGTGGCTTACGGTCCGAGGTTTCACCGGAGCGCAACCTGGCCAGCCGCCGCTCCAGCGACTCACGCGCCATCGCGTCGATCCCGAACGTGGCGAACAGCTTCCGGATGATCGGGTACGGCTCCATTTCGCCGCCCTCGAGCTCGTCAACGTGCGGGCGGATCTCCTTGTCGACAAATTCGCGAACGGCGTCGCGCACGGCAAGATCGACGTCGGACCACTCAAGCATGAATTCAGGCAGCCTTTCCGGGGTTCTGCCGACCTCGAGCGAGGCCGGCCAGTGAGAATGTGGTGTGCACCAGTGAACCGGCGCGTTCCAGCAGTGACTTGTGTTGCGGCACGTAATGCATCGGCAGTCCCCAGCGGTCCCTGGGTGGGGCCATGAACCCGGGGGCCTCGACCAGCGGTGCGTCAGCCGGTAGGTGACCCGACGCTCGCCTGAATGCAGCCAATGCCCTTGGGTGCAAACGGATCTCTTCGGGAACAGCCAGGAATGCCAACTCCACGGCCTTGCCGAAGATCCGCAGCAGCACCTCGTCGCCGGGAGTCCAGTGCATGCCGGCGCGTTCCCGCACCACTGGGTCGAAGACGCCCGCGGCGATCCACCGCTGGGCGGCCACCAGCGGTTTGAACATCTCGTCCCACAGCGCGGTCGGCAGAAACACGAACCAGGGTTTGGGGATGCGGATGGTGAAGATGTCCAGTGTCGCCCGGTTGATTTCCAGCTCCTCGGAACACTTGTGCTCCCAATAGGTTTGGAAGTCCTCCCAGGTCTGCGGAACCGGCCGCATGCTCATCCCGTACATCCGGTACCACTGCACGTGCTCATCGAACAGCTGGTGTTTTTCGGCGTCGGTGAGGCCGCCGCAGAAGTACTCGGCGGTCTTGATGATGAGCATGAAGAAGGTGGCGTGGGCCCAGTAGAAGGTTTCCGGATTCAGCGCGTGGTACCGCCGGCCGTCGTGATCGGTGCCCTTGATGGTGTTGTGATAGCTGCGAATCTGGGCCCCGGTCTGCGCTGCGCGCTTGCCGTCGTAGACCACGCCCATGATCGGGTACACCGACCGTGCCACCCGTTGCAGCGGTTCGCGCAGCAGGATCGAATGGTCCTCGACGCCGGCACCGAGTTCGGGATACATGTTCTGGATCGCGCCGATCCAGACGCCGAGCATTCCGGTACGCAGGTCTCCGAAGTACTTCCAGGTCAGCGAGTCGGGCCCGAGTGGGTCCAGGTCGAAGTCCTCGGTGTCCGCGGTGGCGTTCGCGGTCGTCGTTGAGCTCGCGTCCATGGTGTCCTCGCTGGTGGTGGTACCGAGGTGATGGTCGTCACGATAATCGGTGACAACGTGTGTTGTCTACGATCGCGACGCGGGGCGCGCGGCACTGTTACACATCGTCCATCCGAGCTTCATGCACCGGTGACCAGCGACTTCAGTGCGGTGTGACACACCTTGCCGCGGTGATCGTTGCCGGGCCGCAGAACGGCGACCTAGGGTGACGTGGTGGATGTCGAATCGTTCGAAGAACGATCCGACGGGATAGGCGAGATCGGCGCATCGCATTACCCAGCGCCAACCTCAAGTGGACCGTTGGCGTGGTTGCAGAGCACCAATCACAGTCCGGCCGTCATCGACTTTGTCCGGCGCGCACGTCGGTCATTACCGGGAGATCCTGAATTCGGGGACCCGCTGTCGACGGCTGGTGAAGGTGGCCCCAGCGCGGTAGCGCGTGCGGCGGACCGGTTGTTGCCGCGCCGCGGCGCAGCGCACGAGGTCAGCCTCGCCGGGCTGCAGCTGTGGCAGGCGTTGACCGAACGGGTCTCGGGCAGACCGGCCAACGCGGAAGTCACTCTCGTCTTCACCGATCTGGTCGCGTTTTCCACCTGGTCGCTGCGGGTCGGCGACGAGACCACACTGCGCTTGTTGCGCAGGGTCACCCAAGTCGTGGAAACGCCGATGCTCGAATCCGGCGGCCACATCGTCAAGCGCATGGGCGATGGGTCGATGGCGGTGTTCCGCGATCCCGTCACGGCGTTGCGTGCCCTGTTGGCGGCGATGGACGCGCTCGGTGGCGTTGAGATCGACGGATATCGGCCCAAGATGCGAGCCGGCATTCATACCGGGCGGCCCCAGCGCATCGGCTCGGACTGGCTGGGCGTCGATGTGAACATTGCGGCCAGGGTCATGGAGCGCGCCACCAAGGGCGGACTGGTCATGTCGCAGGTGGCCCTGGAACAGATCAGCGATGAGCAACTCGATGCGCTCGGGGTGACCACCAAGAAAGTGCGTAAGCAGCTGTTCGCGCCGAAGATCGCCGGTGTGCCCGATGACCTGGCCATGTATTGGGTCAAGCCGCGCAAGGACGGGGCGTCCGAGATCGAATTCAGCGAGACCGACGGGCTGGAGTAATGCTGTCGGCGGTGTGGTCCCGGCTGGCCCGGGTTCGTGTCACCGTCATCTACACCGTGGCTTTGTCCGTCGTCATGGTGACCTTGGTGGTGCTGGGGCCGAAAGTGCGCGACAACGTCGTCCGGTACGCAAGCACCAATCTGCACAACCTCGCTCACGGCCGGATCGGCACCCTGCTGGGCAGCGCGTTCGTCGCCGACACCGATCTGGTCTATCTGTGGCTGCCCGGCCTGGTCTGTCTGCTCGCTGCCGCTGAGCTGCTCTGGTACGGGCGCAGGTTGGCGACCGTTTTCATTGTCGGTCACGTCGGAGCGACCATCCTGGTTGCGGGCGGCCTGGTGTTGGCAGTCGAATCGGGCTGGCTGCCGCGATCGATCAGTCGGGCCGCCGACGTGGGTGTCAGCTACGGGGTGATGGCGGTGGTCGGTGCGCTGACCTCGGCAGTGCCACGGCGGTTCAAGCCGATGTGGTTCGGCTGGTGGCTACCGGCCGCGGCGGCAGTTGTGGTGGTCAGTACCGACTTCACCGATATCGGTCACGTGGTCGCGTTGATGCTGGGCATGGTGATCTCGACCCGGCTGGAACCGCCGACGGTGTGGACTCGACCTCGCCGCGCGTTGTTCCGGCTGGGCACGGGTTTCGGTTATGCGGTGCTGGTTCACCTGCCAGAACTGATGGTGGTCGGAATCCCGGCGAGCCTGCTCGGTCTCGCTACGACCGTGTTGGTCACCCGTTTTCGTCAGACGAACTCGTCGGCGCGAGCCGCGGCCCAGTCCGCCCGCCACGACTCGGGCGGATGATTCAACAGTTCACCCGGCGTCAGCCACTCGTAGATCTCGGCATAGGTCTGCGTGCGCTGGCGGTCGACCCGACGGTTCAGCATCGCCGGGGATAACTGATGAAAGCCGTCCAGTCCCATGGACGCCACGATCTGTGCGGCGCTGGCCACCGTCCCACGCTGGAAGTTGTGGACGCGATTCGCCTTGTCCGGAACATGTAATGCCCGGGACCGGGCGGGGTCCTGGGTGGCCACACCGGTTGGGCAGCGGTTCGTGTGGCACGCGCGCGCCTGAATGCAACCGACAGCGAACATCATCGCGCGCGCCGCCATGGTGAAATCGGCGCCCTGACAAATCCGGCTGACGATGTCCACGCCGCTGGCGACCTTGCCCGAGGCGCCGACCCGGATCCGGTCCCGCAATCCCGTCCCCACCAGGCTGTTGTGCACCAGCATCAGGCCTTCGGTCAGTGGCATGCCGACGTGATCCTCGAACTCCTGCGGCGCCGCGCCGGTTCCGCCCTCGGCTCCGTCCACGATGATGAAATCCGGCGTGATGCCACTGGCCATCATCGCTTTGCAGATCGACAGGAATTCCGTTCGTGCACCGACGCACAACTTGAACCCGACCGGCTTGCCCCCGGAGAGCCGCCGCAGAGTGGCGATGAACTCGACCAGCTCGGTCGGGGTGCCGAAAGCGCTGTGCGACGGCGGGGAAATGACGGTGCGGCCCACGGGAACTCCACGGGTCGCGGCGATTTCGGGAGAGACCTTGGGGCCGGGTAGCACCCCGCCCAGGCCCGGTTTGGCGCCCTGCGACAGCTTGATCGAAATGGCCTTGACCGCCGGTAGCGCTGCCTTCTCGGCGAAGGTCCCGGCATCGAAATGGCCGTCGGCGTCGCGGCATCCGAAGTACCCCGAGCCGATCTCCCAGATCAGATCGCCGCCACCGCGCAGGTGGTACGGGCTGATGGCGCCCTCGCCGGTGTCGTGGGCGAATCCGCCCAGTGCGGCACCCCGATTGAGTGCCTCGATGGCGTTCGCCGACAGGGCCCCGAAGCTCATCGCCGAGACGTTCAGCACCGCGATGTCGTATGGCTGCGAGCAATCCGGTCCACCGAGGCGCACCCGCGGACCGAGGTCGTCGGCAGTGCGTGCGCGCAGCGAGTGACGCAGGAATTCGTACCCGACCGCGTTGACGTCGCGCTCGGTGCCGAACGGCTCATCGCCCTTGGTGCCCTTGGCCCGTTCGTAGACCAAATCACGAGTCTCCCGGTCGAATGGCGTGGCTTCGGTGTCGGACTCGATGAAGTACTGCCGGATCTCCGGGCGCACGAACTCCATCAGGAACCGAATGTGGCCCAACACCGGATAGGCCCGCAGGATCGAGTGACGCGTCTGAGCCAGATCCCAGGTGCCCAGCGCGGCCAGTGCCAGGACCGCGATGGCGGGCACCGCCCACCACCCATCTACGGCCACCGCTGCGGCGGCGGCCACCGCTGCACACAACCAAAGGATCGCCACGATCATCGGACGCAGGAGCACCGCGTGAGGGTATCGCGGCCACCTGGGTGCCCGTCGCTATGATCTCGGGGTGGCTGAGCAGGGCAGTGAGCATTCCGGGGGACTTTCCGAAGAAGAACTGACCGCTGCGGTCGACGCGGCCCGCCGCGCCTTCGACCAGGCCGCTGACCTCGACGCTTTGGCACGCGCCAAGACCGACCACCTGGGCGACAAGGCGCCGATCGCGCTCGCTCGTCAGGCACTGGGCACCTTGCCGAAGGAGGCCCGTTCCGATGCCGGCAAGCGGGTCAACGTCGCGCGCGGAGCCGCGCAGGAGGCTTACGACGCTCGTCTGGTGGTGCTGCGGGCCGAGCGTGACGCGGCGGCACTGGTCGCCGAGCGCATCGACGTCACGCTGCCGTCCACCCGTCAGCCCATCGGTGCGCGGCACCCGATCACGATCCTGGCCGAGAACGTCGCCGACACCTTCGTGGCGATGGGCTGGGAGTTGGCCGAGGGCCCCGAGGTCGAGACCGAGCAGTTCAACTTCGATGCGCTGAACTTCCCGCCGGACCACCCGGCCCGCAGCGAGCAGGACACCTTCCATGTCGCCCCGGACGGTTCGCGGCAGGTGCTGCGCACCCACACCTCGCCGGTGCAGATCCGCGCGCTGCTGGAACGCGAACTGCCCGTGTACATCGTCTCGATCGGCCGCACATTCCGGACCGACGAACTGGACTCCACCCACACCCCGGTGTTCCATCAGGTCGAGGGTCTGGCCGTGGACAAGGGCCTGACCATGGCAAACCTGCGTGGCACCCTCGACGCGCTGGCCCGGGCCCAATTCGGTCCCGAAGGCCGCACCCGGTTCCGTCCGCACTTCTTCCCTTTCACCGAACCGTCGGCCGAGGTCGACGTGTGGTTCCCGGACAAGAAGGGCGGCCCCGGCTGGGTGGAATGGGGTGGCTGCGGCATGGTCAACCCGAATGTGTTGCGGGCCTGCGGCATCGACCCCGACGAATACTCCGGATTTGCCTTCGGCATGGGATTGGAGCGAACCCTGCAGTTCCGCAACGGAATTCCTGACATGCGCGACATGGTCGAGGGTGACGTGCGTTTCTCCCTGCCGTTCGGGGTGGGTGCCTGATGCGTATTCCCTACAGCTGGCTGCGCGAAGCGGTCCAGGCCGGTGCTCCGGGTTGGGACGTGTCACCAGAAGAGTTGGAGCAGGCCTTCATCCGGATCGGCCACGAAGTCGAGGACGTCATCGTCGCTGGGCCGGTCACCGGTCCGCTGACTGTCGGCCGGGTCGTCGAGATCGAGGAACTCACCGAGTTCAAGAAGCCCATCCGGGCCTGCAAGGTCGATGTCGGCGAAGCTGAGCCCCGTGACATCGTCTGCGGTGCAAGGAATTTTGCCGTCGGTGACCTGGTGGTGGCAGCGTTGCCGGGCTGCGTGCTGCCTGGCGACTTCAAGATCGCGACGCGCAAGACCTACGGTCGGGTGTCCGACGGCATGATCTGCTCGGCGGCCGAATTGAACTTCGGCTCCGACCATTCCGGCATCATCGTGTTGCCGCCGGACGCCGCCGAACCCGGTGCCTCCGGCGCCGAGGTGCTGGGCCTGGACGACGTGGTGTTCGACCTCGCCGTCACGCCGGACCGCGGCTACTGCCTGTCGATCCGCGGCATGGCCCGCGAGATCGCCTGTGCTTTCGACCTGGATTTCGTCGACCCCGCCGACGTCCCGGCCTTGCCCGTCGAGGGTGAGGCCTGGCCGCTGACTGTGCAGCCGGGCACCGGCGTGCAGCGTTTCGGGCTGCGTCCGGTGGCCGGTATCGACCCGGCGGCGGTGTCACCGTGGTGGCTGCAGCGTCGTCTACTGCTGTCCGGTATCCGGGCCATCTCGCCGGCCGTCGACGTCACCAACTACGTGATGCTCGAACTGGGTCATCCGATGCACGCCCACGACCGCAGCCTGATCACCGGCGGCTTCGATGTGCGGTTCGCCAAGCCGGGGGAGACCGTCGTCACCCTCGATGATGTTGAGCGCAAACTGGATTCAGGTGACGTGCTGATCGTCGACGACGTGGCCACCGCGGCCATCGGCGGCGTGATGGGCGCCGGCACCACCGAAGTCCGGGACACCACCACTGACGTGCTGTTGGAGGCAGCAGTGTGGGATCCGGCCGCGGTGTCGCGTACCCAGCGCCGGCTGCACCTGGTCAGTGAGGCCAGCCGTCGTTACGAGCGCAGCGTCGACCCGGCGATCTCCCGGGCCGCACTGGATCGCTGCGCTTCGTTGTTGGCCGAGATCGCCGGTGGCACAGTCGAACCCACGCTCACCGACTGGCGCTGCGAGGGCGCCGCGGCGGACTGGTCGCAGCCGCCCGTTGCGATCGCGCTGGACCTGCCGGATCGGTTCGCCGGGGTCGGTTATCCCGAGGGCACCACGGTGCGCAGACTCACTCAGATCGGTGCCGCGGTGACCGTCGAGGGCAACACTGCCACGGTGGTGCCGCCGAGTTGGCGACCTGACATGAAGCAGCCTGCCGACCTGGTTGAAGAAGTGTTGCGACTGGAGGGGTTGGACGCCATTCCGTCGGTGTTGCCGCAGGCCCCTGCCGGCCGTGGTCTGACGCCGACCCAGCAGCGCCGCCGCGCCATCGGGAAGTCGTTGGCGCTGGGCGGCTTCGTTGAGGTTCTGCCGACGCCGTTCCTGCCCGCCGGCGTGTTGGATGCTTGGGGTCTGGACGCCGATGACCCGCGTCGCGCCACTGTTTCGGTGCTCAACCCGCTGGAAGCCGACCGGCCCGAGCTGGCCACCACGCTGCTGCCGGGTCTGCTGGAAGCGTTGGTGCGCAACGTGTCCCGCGGCGCGGCCGATGTTGCGCTGTTCGGTATCGAGCAGGTGGTGCAGGCCACGCCCACCACCCGGGCGCTGGCACCGATCCCAGTGGACCGTCGTCCCACCGACGCAGAGCGCGCCGAGATCGATAGCGCGCTGCCCCGTCAGCCGCTGCACGTAGCAGCTGTACTGACCGGCCTGCGGGAACCCGCCGGGCCATGGGGTGCGGGTCGGGCTGTCGAGGCCACCGATGCCTTCGAAGCGGTGCAGATCATCGCGCGCGCCTGCGGTGTCGAGGTGACGTTGCGTGCCGCGCAGGAACTTCCGTGGCACCCGGGCCGCTGCGCCGAGGTTCTGGTCGGTGACATCGTCGTCGGCTATGCCGGCCAATTGCATCCTGCGGTGATCGAGCGCACCGGGCTGCCCAAGGGCACCTGTGCGGTGGAACTGGATCTCGACGCGATCCCGGTGATCGAGCGGGCGATCGTGCCGTCGGTATCGCCGTACCCAGCGGTGTTCCAGGACGTCAGCTTGATCGTTGCCGGCGAGGTTGCCGCGGCGACGGTGGTGGACGTGGTGCGAGCCGGTGCCGGGGAGCTGCTGGAGGATGTCAGGCTGTTCGACGTCTATACCGGTCCGCAGATCGGCGAGGGCCGTAAGTCGTTGACCCTCGCCCTGCGGTTCCGGGCACCCGACCGGACCCTCACCGAAGACGAGGCCAGCGCGGCCCGTGACGCTGCAGTGGCACTGGCCGCCGAGCAGGTCGGGGCTGAGCACCGCCGCTGACCTGTGTGCGACACGCTCGACTAATTGGTTTGCAAGTTGGTGCATAACCATGCAGAATTGTCGGCATGACTTCTGTGGCTGTCGCCGGCGCCAGCGGCTACGCCGGTGGCGAGATCCTGCGCCTACTCCTGGGCCATCCGGCGTACGCCGATGGCCGCCTCACCATCGGCGCGTTGACCGCCGCCGGCAACGTCGGCACCACGGTCGGTGAGCACCACCCGCACCTGCTGCCGCTGGCGCAGCAGGTCCTGCAGCCGACCGAGGTCGAGGTACTGGCCGGCCATGACGTGGTGTTTCTGGCCTTGCCGCACGGACATTCGGCCGCGCTCGCACAGCAGCTGGGGCCCGACACTCTCATCGTCGATTGCGGCGCCGACTTCCGCCTCACCGATGCGAGCGCCTGGGAGAAGTTCTACGGATCCGAGCACGCGGGCAGCTGGCCCTACGGACTGCCTGAATTGCCCGGGGGCCGTGACAGCCTCAAGGGCACCAAACGTGTTGCGGTACCGGGGTGTTATCCGACCTCGGCGCTGCTGGCACTGGTGCCCGCCGTCGCCGCCGGGCTGGTCGAACCGAAGGTCACCGTGGTGGCGGTCAGTGGTACCTCGGGCGCCGGCCGGGCCGCCAAAGTCGACTTGTCGGCATCCGAGGTCATCGGCTCGGCCCGGGCCTACAACGTCGGCGGCACCCACCGGCACACCCCGGAGATCGCCCAGGGACTGCGGGCAGTCACCGACCAGGACGTGACGGTGTCGTTCACCCCGGTACTGATTCCCACCTCGCGCGGCATCCTGGCCACCTGTACCGCACGCACCACAGCGACCCTCGACGAAATCCGGGCAGCGTACGAAAAGGCCTACGCCAGTGAACCGTTCATTTATCTGCTGCCCGAAGGGCAGCTGCCCAAGACTGGCTCGGTGATCGGCAGCAACGCCGCCCAGATCGCCGTGGCCGTCGACGAGGACGCCCAGACGCTGGTGGCACTGTGCGCCATCGACAACCTGACCAAAGGCACCGGTGGTGCCGCAGTGCAGTCCATGAACCTCGCCCTGGGCTGGCCGGAAACCGAAGGACTATCCACCGTGGGAGTAGCACCGTGACCTTGCATCGCAACCAGGGTGTCACCGCACCCGCAGGCTTCCGGGCCGCCGGGATTGCCGCTGGTATCAAGGCATCTGGCAAGCCGGACCTGGCGCTGGTGTTCAACGAGGGCCCGGACCTCGGCGCCGCTGGCGTGTTCACCCGGAACAAGGTCAAGGCCGCACCGGTGCAGTGGAGCCAGCAGGTGCTGACCACCGGTCGGTTACGGTCGGTGATCCTCAACTCCGGTGGCGCCAATGCCTGTACCGGCCCGGGTGGGTTCCAGGACGCCCATCAGACTGCCGAAGCCGTTGCCGCAGCACTGTCCGATTGGGGCACCGAGACCGGTGCCGTGGAAGTTGCGGTGTGCTCCACCGGACTGATCGGTGACCGGCTGCCGATGGGCAAGGTGCTCGCCGGTGTCACCGACATCGTGCACGAGATGGCCGGCGGCCTGTCCGGCGGAGACGAGGCCGCCCGAGCCATCATGACCACCGACACTGTGCCCAAACAGGTTTCACTGCACCACCCCGACAAGTGGACCGTCGGCGCAATGGCCAAGGGTGCGGGCATGATGGCGCCGTCGCTGGCGACCATGCTGGTGGTCATCACCACCGATGCCGTGGCCGACGCCGAGGCGCTCAACACTGCGCTCAAGCATGCCGCCGCGCGAACCTTCGACCGGCTCGACATCGACGGTAGCTGCTCCACCAATGACACCGTGTTGCTGCTGTCGTCCGGCGCCAGTGAGATCCGGCCCAGCCAAAGCGAACTCGACGCGGCCGTGCTGGCAGTGTGCGACGACCTGTGCGCTCAATTGCAGGCCGACGCCGAAGGCGTGACCAAGCGCATCGCGATCACCGTCAAGGGGGCGGTCAGCGAAGATGAAGCTCTTGTCGGCGCCCGGGCTCTGGCCCGCGACAGTCTGGTCAAGACCGCGCTGTTCGGCTCGGACCCGAACTGGGGCCGGGTGCTGGCCGCCATCGGTATCGCACCCATCGAACTGGAAGCCGACCGGATCAGTGTGTCGTTCAACGGATCTGCGGTGTGTATCGACGGGGCCGGAGCGCCCGGTGCGCGGGACGTGGACCTGTCCGGCAAAGACATCGAGGTCGTCGTCGATCTGAAGATGGGCGACGGCGAGGCAACCATTCGGACCACCGACCTGTCGCACGCCTACGTCGAAGAGAACTCGGCGTACAGCTCATGACCACCGCCGGACTGAGCACGGCGACCAAGGCCGCAGTGCTGGCCGCGGCGCTGCCGTGGCTCAAGCAGTTGCACGGCAAGATCGTCGTGGTCAAGTACGGCGGCAATGCCATGACCGACGACACCCTCAAGGCCGCCTTTGCCGCCGACATGGCCTTCCTGCGCAACTGCGGTATTCAACCGGTCGTCGTGCACGGCGGTGGCCCGCAAATCAGTACCATGCTCAAACGCCTTGGTATCGAAGGCGATTTCAAGGGTGGCTTCCGGGTGACCACGCCTGAGGTGCTCGATGTTGCGCGGATGGTGCTCTTCGGACAGGTCGGCCGCGAACTCGTCGGCCTGATCAATGCGCATGGTCCCTACGCGGTCGGCATCACCGGCGAGGATGCCCAACTGTTCACCGCGGTGCGGCGCAGTGTCACCGTCGACGGTGTTGCCACCGACATCGGTCTGGTCGGCGACGTCGAGCACGTCAACACCGACGCGGTACGCGACCTGATCGCTGCCGGCCGGATCCCGGTGGTGTCCACCATCGCTCCCGACATCGATGGTGTGGTGCACAACATCAACGCCGACACCGCGGCGGCGGCGCTGGCAGAGGCGCTCGGCGCCGAGAAGTTGTTGATGCTCACCGATGTCGAGGGTCTGTACACCGACTGGCCGGACCGCGGCTCCCTGGTCAGCGAGATCGACACGCGCGCACTGGAACAACTATTACCTAGGCTGGAGTCGGGCATGGTGCCCAAGATCGAGGCCTGCCTGCGGGCGGTGACCAACGGGGTGCCAAGTGCCCACGTCATCGACGGCCGGGTCGAACACTGCGTGTTGGTGGAACTGTTCACCGACGAAGGGACGGGGACAAAGGTGGTACCCGCATGATGGAGAACACGACCAAAACTCAGGCGCTGCAAGCCCGTTGGCAGTCGGCGATGATGGACAACTATGGCACTCCGCCGGTGGCGCTGGTCAGCGGCGACGGTGCGGTGGTCACCGATGCCGACGGCAAGTCCTACGTGGACTTCCTGGCCGGCATCGCGGTCAACGTGCTCGGCCATCGGCACCCCGCGGTGATCGAGGCCGTCACTCGGCAGCTGAACACCTTGGGCCACACCTCCAATCTGTATGCCACCGAGCCTGGTATCGCGTTGGCCGAGGCGTTGATCGCGCAACTGGGCGCCGGCGAGGTGACGACGCGCGTGTTCTTCTGCAACTCCGGGGCCGAGGCCAACGAAGCGGCATTCAAGATCACCCGGTTGACCGGGCGCACCAAAATCGTTGCAGCCCAAGGCGCTTTCCACGGTCGCACCATGGGATCGTTGTCGCTCACCGGGCAGCCGGGCAAGCAGGAGCCGTTCCTGCCGCTGCCCGGCGAGGTCACCCACGTGCCATACGGCGACGCCGACGCACTTGCGGCCGCGGTCACCGACGAGACCGCCGCGGTGTTCCTCGAGCCGATCATGGGAGAGGGCGGTGTGGTCACGCCGCCCGCGGGCTACCTGGCCAAGGCGCGGGAGATCACCACTTCTTGCGGTGCGCTCCTGGTGCTCGACGAGGTGCAGACCGGCATCGGCCGCACCGGCACCTTCTACGCCCACCAGTACGACGGCATCACGCCAGACATCATCACCCTGGCCAAGGGTCTCGGCGGAGGTCTGCCGATCGGCGCGTGCGTGGCCATCGGGGAGGCGGCGGGCCTGATGCAACCGGGCATGCACGGCAGCACATTCGGTGGCAACCCGGTGTGTACTGCGGCCGGACTGGCGGTCGTCAAGACCCTCGCTGACGAGGACCTGGTACACCGGGCCGATGCCGCGGGCAAGACCCTGGCGCACGGCATCGAGTCGCTCGGGCATCCACTGGTCGACCATGTGCGGGGCCGCGGGCTGCTGCTCGGCGTGGTGCTGACGGCGCCTCAAGCCAAGGCCGTCGAGACCGCGGCCCGGGACGCCGGGTTCCTGGTCAATGCCGCCGCGGCCGACGTGGTGCGGCTGGCTCCGCCACTTGTCATCACCGACGAACAGATCGACGCATTGCTCACTGCCCTTCCCGGAATCCTGGACGCCTCATGACACTTCGCCATTTCCTTCGCGACGACGACCTGACTCCCGACGAGCAGGCCGAGGTCCTGGCGTTGGCTGCAGAACTCAAGAAGGCGCCGTTCAGCCGCCGGCCGCTGGAAGGGCCCCGCGGCGTGGCAGTGATCTTCGACAAGAACTCCACCCGCACCCGGTTCTCGTTCGAGATGGGCATCGCCCAGCTCGGCGGGCATGCGGTCGTGGTCGACGGTCGCAGCACCCAACTGGGTCGTGAGGAGACCCTGGAGGACACCGGCGCGGTGCTGTCCCGGTACGTCGACGGCATCGTCTGGCGCACCTTCGCCCAGGAACGCCTGACCGCCATGGCATCCGGCGCCACCGTGCCGATCGTCAACGCGCTGTCCGACGAGTTTCACCCGTGCCAGGTGCTGGCCGATCTGCAGACCCTCGCCGAGCGCAAGGGCAAGCTCGAGGGCCTGCACATGTCTTACTTCGGCGACGGCGCCAACAACATGGCGCATTCGCTGATGCTGGGCGGCGTCACCGCGGGCATCAGTGTGACCATCGCGGCGCCGAGCGGTTTCGGGCCCGATCCGCAATTCGTCGAGGCCGCGAGGAAACGGGCCGCCGACACCGGCGCGACCGTCACCGTCACCGACAACGCCGAGGCTGCCGCCGATGGTGCGGACGTTCTGGTTACCGATACCTGGACCTCGATGGGACAGGAGAACGACGGCCTGGACCGGGTTCGCCCGTTCCGTCCGTACCAGATCAACTCGGCACTGCTGGGTCGGGCAAACACGGATGCCGTTGTGCTGCACTGCCTTCCGGCGCACCGGGGTTACGAGATCACCGACGAGGTGATGGACGGCCCGCAGAGCGCGGTGTTCGACGAGGCCGAGAACCGCCTGCACGCCCAGAAGGCGCTGCTGGTCTGGCTGCTGGAACGGCGCTGAGCACATGACTTCCCAGCGAGAAGCCGAAGGCGGTTCGCGCGTGACTTCTCAGCGAGAAGCCGAAGGCGGTTCGCGCGTGACTTCTCAGCGAGAAGCCGAAGGCGGATCGCGCATGACTTCCGCAACGCGGGCTGGACGACAGGCACGCATCGTCGCGCTGCTGTCCAGCAACCCGGTGCGCAGTCAGACCGAACTGGTGGCTCTGCTCGCCGGGGAAGGCATCGAGATCACCCAAGCCACGCTGTCGCGCGACCTGGAGGAACTCGGTGCGGTGAAACTGCGCGGCGCCGACGGGGGAACCGGGGTGTACATCGTCCCCGAGGACGGTAGCCCGGTCAAAGGAGTGACCGGCGGTACCGAGCGGATGTCCCGGCTGCTCGGCGAACTGCTGGTGTCCACGGACGCCAGCGGCAACCTGGCGGTGTTACGTACGCCACCTGGAGCGGCTCACTACCTGGCCAGTGCAATCGACCGGGCGGCCCTGCCCTATGTTGTGGGCACGATCGCCGGTGATGACACCATCGTGGTTGTTGCCCGCGAACCGATGAGCGGCGCCGAGCTCGCCGCCACTTTTGAGAATCTGTAGATAGCTGTACAAGAAGGAGATTGACACATGTCTGAGCGCGTCATCCTGGCGTATTCCGGCGGTCTGGACACCTCGGTCGCGATCAGCTGGATCGGTAAGGAGACCGGCAAAGAGGTCGTCGCCGTGGCCATCGATCTGGGCCAGGGCGGTGAGGACATGGAGGTGGTCCGGCAGCGTGCGCTGGACTGCGGCGCCGTCGAGGCCGTGGTGGTCGATGCCCGCGATGAGTTCGCCGACGAATACTGCCTGCCCACCATCAAGGCCAACGCGCTGTACATGGATCGCTACCCGCTGGTCTCGGCCATCTCGCGGCCGCTCATCGTCAAGCATCTGGTGGAGGCTGCCCGAAGCCACGGCGGCACCGTCGTCGCGCACGGCTGCACCGGCAAGGGCAACGACCAGGTCCGCTTCGAGGTCGGCTTCAACACGCTGGCCCCCGAGCTTGAGGTGATCGCCCCGGTCCGTGACTACGCGTGGACCCGCGAGAAGGCCATCGCCTTCGCGCAGGAGAACGACATCCCGATCAACGTCACCAAGAAGTCGCCTTTCTCCATCGACCAGAACGTCTGGGGCCGGGCCGTCGAGACCGGCTTCCTGGAGGACCTGTGGAACGCCCCGACCAAGGACGTCTACGACTACACCCAGGACCCGACGGTCAACTTCAACGCTCCTGACGAGCTGATCATCAGCTTCGACAAGGGTCGCCCCGTGGCCATCGACGGCCGTCCGCTGAGCGTGCTGGCGATCATCCAGGAGCTCAACACCCGAGCCGGCGCGCAGGGTGTGGGCCGCCTCGACGTGGTCGAGGACCGCCTGGTCGGCATCAAGTCCCGCGAGATCTACGAGGCCCCGGGCGCCATGGTGCTGATCACCGCGCACACCGAGCTCGAGCACGTGACGCTGGAGCGTGAACTGGGCCGGTACAAGCGTGGGGTGGACCGCAAGTGGGGCGAGTTGACGTACGACGGCCTGTGGTACAGCCCGCTGAAGGCCTCGCTGGAGGCCTTCGTCGAGCACACCCAGCAGCACGTGTCCGGCGACATTCGGCTGCTGCTGCACGGTGGGCACATCACGGTCAACGGCCGGCGCTCGGGTGAGTCGCTGTACGACTTCAACCTGGCCACCTACGACGAGGGCGACAGCTTCGATCAGAGCGCGGCCAAGGGCTTCGTGCAGCTGCACGGTCTGAGCTCGAAGATCTCCGCCAAGCGCGACCTCGGCCTGTAAGTCACCTCTACTCGCGAACAGACGCTAATGTCCCCAAAACCTCGGCGTGTCGGGTACATACGCGTCTGCTCGCGGAAGGAACGGACATGAGTTCGACCAACGAAGGCTCCCTGTGGGGCGGCCGCTTCGCCTCCGGCCCTTCCGAAGCGCTTGCCGCACTGAGCAAGTCGACGCACTTCGACTGGGCACTGGCGCCGTACGACGTCACCGCATCCAAGGCGCACGTCCGGGTGCTGTTCGGGGCCGGGTTGCTCACCGAAGAGCAGCGCGACGGCTTGCTGGCCGGGTTGGACAGCCTCGGCAACGACGTCGCCGACGGCAGCTTCGGGCCGCTGCCGACGGACGAAGACGTGCACGGTGCGCTGGAACGCGGGCTGATCGACCGGGTCGGAGACGACCTGGGGGGGCGGCTGCGCGCGGGCCGGTCCCGAAATGACCAGGTGGCCACCCTGTTCCGGATGTGGCTGCGGGACGCCATCAAGACCATCGGCGACGGCGTGCTTGACGTCGTCGCCGCGCTGGCGACGCAGGCCGCTGCACACCCGACGGCCATCATGCCCGGCAAGACGCACCTGCAGTCTGCTCAACCGGTGCTGCTGGCCCATCACCTGCTGGCCCACGCCCATCCGCTGCTGCGTGACGTCGATCGGCTGTTGGATCTGGACAAGCGGGCTGCGGTATCGCCTTATGGCTCAGGAGCATTGGCAGGTAGTTCGCTCGGGCTCGACCCCGACGCCATCGCCGCGGACCTGGGTTTCGATGCGGCCGCCGACAATTCGATCGACGCGACATCGTCACGGGATTTCGCGGCCGAAGCGGCCTTCGTTTTTGCCATGATCGGGGTGGATCTGTCCCGGCTGTCCGAGGACATCATCCTGTGGAGCACAACGGAATTCGGCTACGTGCGGTTGCACGACTCGTGGTCGACCGGCAGTTCGATCATGCCGCAGAAAAAGAACCCGGATATCGCCGAGCTGGCGCGTGGCAAGTCCGGCCGGCTGATCGGCAACCTCGCCGGCCTGCTGGCCACCCTCAAAGCCCAGCCGCTCGCGTACAACCGCGATCTGCAGGAGGACAAGGAACCGGTCTTCGATTCGGTAGCGCAGCTCGGCCTGCTGTTGCCGGCGATGGCCGGGCTGGTCGGCACCCTGGCCTTCGACACCGACCGGATGGCGCAGCTGGCACCGCTGGGCTACACGCTCGCCACCGACATCGCGGAATGGATGGTGCGCCAAGGTATTCCGTTCCGCGTCGCGCATGAGGCGGCCGGCGCCGCGGTCAAGGCTGCCGAGGCCCGAAACGTCGGACTCGAGGAGTTGGCCGACGACGAGCTGGCCGGCATCCACCCGGGGCTGACCGCGGAAGTGCGGGACGTGTTGACCATCGCCGGCTCGGTGGACTCCCGCGACGCCCGCGGCGGCACCTCGCCGGTTCAGGTTGCCAATCAGCTCGGCGCGCTGCGCGACACCGCCGATCAGTTGCGGGTCCGCTTACGCGGTTGAGCGCGCAGGCGGCCGTAGGCTCGTACGATGCCAGCCCGCAGCCGCGCCGCGGTATACGCCAGACGTCGCAAGCGTCGAATGGCGAAGGTCGACCATGACCTGACGGCGCAGCAATGGGCGGCTCTGCAACGGGTTTGGGGTGGATGCGCCTATTGCGGGGCGCAAGACGCCGATCTGCAGAAAGACTGTGTGCAGCCCATCTCTCGCGGCGGGCGGTACACGCTGGACAACGTGGTGCCGGCCTGCCGGTCCTGCAATGCCAGCAAGTGCAATGCCGAGGTCACCGGCTGGTTGCGCCGAAAGAAGTTGGACGAAGGCAGGTTTCTGCTCAAGCAGGCCACGGTCGCCAGGGAGCTGGCGACCTAGGACAGTTCCTCGGACAGCTCCATCCAGCGTTCCTCCAGGCCGGTCACTTCGGACTCCAGTTCCCGAAGTGCGCCGGTAAGACGTTGCAGCCCTTCGTAATCACCCTGATCGTGCTCGGCGAAGCGTTGATGCGCGGTATCGATCTGCCCGGCCAACTTCTCCAGTCGTCGCTCGATCGCGGTGAGTTCTTTCTGGGCCGCCCGCAATTCGGCACCGGACAGTCCTGCCGAGGCGTCCGCGACCGGCTTGGCCACCGCGGCCCCGGTCTGGGCCGCGTGGGAGGCCCGCAACCGCAGGTATTCGTCTACCCCGCCGGGCAGGTGACGCAACCTGCCACCGAGGATCCCGTACTGCTGGTCGGTGACCCGCTCCAGGAAGTAGCGGTCGTGGCTGACCACGATGAGCGTCCCGGGCCAGGAGTCGAGCAGATCCTCCATCGCGGTCAGCATGTCGGTGTCCAGGTCGTTGGTCGGCTCGTCCAGGATCAGCACATTGGGCTGTTCCAGCAGTATCAGCAGCAATTGCAGTCGACGCTGCTGACCGCCGGAGAGATCCTTCACCGGAGTGGACAGCTGAGCGCTGGCAAAGCCGAGTCGTTCCAGGAGCTGGCTCGGGGACAGCTCCTGTGCCTTGGAGCCCGACCCGAACATGTAGGTGGTCGCCAGCCGGTTCAGCACCACCCGCACCGGCTCGTCGAGATGCTCGGCCAGTTTTTCCATTCCCTGAGTGAGGGTGGCGACCTGCACGGTCTTGCCGTGTTTGACCCGGCCGCCGGTCGGTTCGACCGAACCGTCGATCAGGCCGAGCAATGTCGACTTGCCGGCGCCGTTGACCCCGAGGATGCCGGTGCGCTCACCCGGTGCGATCCGCCATTCGATCTCGTGCAGCACCTCGCGCTCGTCGTAGCTCACCGATGCGTCCAAGAGGTCCACGACCTGCTTGCCGAGGCGGGTGACCGCCAGCGATTGCAGCGCCACCGTGTCGCGGATCTCGGGTACATCGGCGATCAGCGCGTTGGCGGCGTCGATCCGGAACTTCGGCTTGGAGGTACGGGCCGGGGCGCCGCGACGCAGCCATGCCAGCTCTTTGCGGGCGAGGTTCTGCCTGCGTGCCTCGCTGGCAGCGGCCTGCCGGTCTCGTTCCACGCGCTGCAGGATGTACGCGGCGTAGCCGCCCTCGAACGGTTCGACGATACGGTCGTGCACCTCCCAGGTGGCGTTGCAGACCTCGTCGAGGAACCACCGGTCGTGGGTCACCACCAGCAGCCCGCCGGCATTGGCGGCCCACCGCTTCTTCAGGTGGGCGGCCAGCCAGGTGATCGCCTCGACATCGAGGTGGTTGGTCGGCTCGTCCAGCACCAGCACGTCGTCGTCGGCGGCGAGCAGTCTGGCCAGGGCCACCCGGCGTCGCTGGCCGCCGGACAGCGTGCCCAGCACGGCATGCCAATCCAGGTCGCCGAGCAGTCCGGCAATGACGTCACGGCCGCGGGGATTCCCGGCCCATTCGTGCTCGGGCAGATCGCCGACAACCGCGTGTCCGACGGTATCGGTGTGGTCGAGGGTGTCGCCCTGGTCGAGCATCCCGATGCGGACGCCACCGCGCACTGTGACCCGGCCGGCGTCCGGCTTCAGCCGGCCGCCCAGCATGGCCAGCAGACTCGATTTGCCGTCGCCGTTACGGCCGACGATGCCGATCCGGTCGCCTTCTTCGACGCCGAGCGTCAGCGAATCGAAGACCACACGGGTCGGGTACTCGAGATGCAGGGCTTCAGCCCCTAATAGGTGCGCCATCAGCCGCCGATCATAGGTGGCCGACGAATCGGTGCGGTGCTGGCCGTTCGCCCGGAGCCACCAGCGCGTTGTGCCATGATGACCAGGTAATTCGGGGGATGGGTACCGAAGTGACCAGTAGGGAGTGCGCGGTGGTGGACTTTTCGGCATTCACCGGGCCAGTCGAGCGGTTGGTGGCAACGGCCCAGAACGGGCTCGAGGTCTTGCGATACGGGGGGTTGGAGACCGGCTCGGTGCCCTCGCCGTGCCAGATCGTCGAAAGCGTGCCGATGTACCGACTGCGGCGGTACTTTCCGCCGGACACTCGGCCGGGCGCGACGCCGGCCGGTTCGCCCGTATTGATGGTGCACCCGATGATGATGTCCGCCGACATGTGGGACGTCACGCGTGACGACGGCGCGGTCGGCATCTTGCACGCCGCCGGGATCGATCCCTGGGTCATCGACTTCGGCTCCCCGGATGAGATCGAGGGCGGGATGAACCGTAACCTCGCCGATCACGTGGTCGCGCTCAGTGAGGCCATCGACACCGTCAAACGCGTCACCGGTCGCGACGTGCACCTCGCGGGGTACTCGCAGGGCGGCATGTTCGCCTACCAGACGGCTGCGTACCGCGAGTCCCGGGACCTGGCCAGCATCGTGGCTTTCGGTTCACCGGTCGACACGCTGGCCGCGCTGCCGATGAACCTGCCGGCCGGATTGGCAATCGGTGCAGCCGATTTCATGGCGGACCACGTGTTCAGCCGCCTCAATATTCCGGGTTGGCTGGCGCGCAGCGGCTTTCAGATGCTCGACCCGATCAAGACCGCGCAGTCCCGGCTGGACTTCCTGCGCCAGTTGCACGATCGCGAGGCGCTGTTGCCACGTGAACAGCAGCGGCGGTTCCTGTCCAACGATGGTTGGATCGCCTGGTCCGGCCCGGCGATCGCCGAGCTGCTCAAGCAGTTCATCGCCCACAACCGGATGATGAGCGGTGGCTTTTCCATCCATGGCAAGTTGGTCACCCTCAGTGACATCACCTGTCCGGTGCTCGCGGTGGTCGGCGAGGTCGACGACATCGGTCAGCCGGCCGCGGTGCGGGGCATCAAGCGCGCGGCGGCGCAGGCCGATGTCTACGAATACCTCATCCGGGTCGGCCATTTCGGTCTTGTCGTCGGTTCCAAGGCGGCCACCCAGAGCTGGCCGACCGTGGCCTCCTGGGTCAACTGGATCAACGGCGAAGGCGACCTGCCGGCCGACGTGGTGCCGATGCCGTTGCAGTCCGACATGCCCAGCGAGAGTGTGCCGTTGGCCACGCGAGTGGCTCATGGCGCCGCGTCCGCGACGGAGATGACGTTCACCCTGGCCAGTACGGCGGCCGGTGCGTTGGTCTCGGCCGGGAGATCGGCACGGGCCCTGGCGATCGAGACGATGCGCACTCTGCCTCGCTTGGCGCGACTCGGTCAGATCAACGATCACACGCGAATCTCGTTGAGCCGCATCATCACCGAGCAGGCCGAGGCATCACCGCAAGGCGAATTCCTGTTGTTCGACGGCCGGGTGCACACCTATGAGGCAGTCGACCGACGCATCAACAACGTGGTGCGTGGCCTGATCGAGGTCGGAGTCCGTCAGGGCACCCGGGTGGGTGTGTTGATGGAGACCCGGCCCAGTGCGCTGGTGGCCATTGCCGCATTGTCGCGATTGGGTGCGGTGGCGGTGCTGATGCCGCCCGACGCGGACTTGGCGGTGGCGGCTCGCCTTGGTGGGGTATCCGAGATCATCTCGGACCCAAGCAATTTGGACGCTGCACGGCGGCTGCAAATGCGGGTGCTGGTGCTCGGTGGCGGTGAGAATCGCGATCTGCACGCGGCCGGGGACGCCGATATCGTCGACATGGAGAAGATCGATCCGGACGTGGTGGAGCTACCCGGCTGGTATCGGCCGAATCCGGGCTACGCCCAGGATCTGGCCTACATCGCGTTCGCCAACGTCGCGGGCGAGCTGGTGGCCCGGCAGATCACCAACTTCCGGTGGGCGTTGTCCGCCTTCGGTACCGCTTCGGCCGCCAACCTCGGTACCGGCGACACCGTGTACTGCCTGACGCCGCTGCACCACCAATCCGGTCTGTTGGTATCGCTGGGCGGTGCCGTCGTCGGCGGTACCCGGATCGCACTGTCGCGCGGGCTGCGGCCGGATCGCTTCGCACACGAGCTGCGGCAATACGGGGTGACCGTGGTGTCATACACCTGGGCCATGCTGCGCGACGTCATCGACGATCCGTCCTTTGAGCTCAAGGGAACTCACCCGGTGCGGTTGTTCATCGGCTCGGGTATGCCGTCGGGCCTGTGGCGCCGGGTCGAAGAGGAATTCCACCCGGCTCAGGTCGTCGAGTTCTTCACCACCACCGACGGCCAGGCGGTCCTGGCCAACGTGTCGGGCGCCAAGATCGGTAGCGAGGGCCGGCCGCTGCCCGGCGGTGGCCAGATTGCGTTGGCCGCCTACGACATCGACGACGACCTGATTCTCGAGGACGAGGACGGCTTCGTGGCCCGGGCCGAGCCCAACGAAGTTGGTGTGCTGCTGGCCAATCCGCGCGGCCCGGTCGACCCGACGGCGGCGGTCAAGCGCGGTGTATTCGCGCCCGGCGACACCTGGGTGTCCACCGAGTTCCTGTTCCGCCGCGATGAGGACGGCGACTACTGGATGGTCGACAACCGTCGGTCGACGATTCGTACCCCGCGTGGGGCGGTCTTCGGCAAGGAGATCAGCAATGCGCTGGGGCGGCTCGACGCCATCGACATCGCGGCGACCTATCGCGTCGATGTCGGTGAGCGGCAGTTGGCAGTGACGGCTCTGAGTTTGCGCCCGGGCAGCACCGTGCAGGCGGCCGAGTTGTCCGAGGCGTTCGCCGAGTTGCCCGTGGGCGTGGCGCCCGATGTCGTGTACATCGCGCCGGAGATGCCGCTGAACGCCTCGTATCGGCCGGTGCTCAATACGTTGCGGGCCATCGGTGTCCCGACTCCGTCGATGTCGGGCTGGTACTTCGATGGCGAGAACGCCACGTTCGAGCCGCTGACAGCGGCGGCTTACACGGACCTGACCGGCCGGGATCCGTCTGAGTAGACGGGCGGCTGAGGGCATCCACGCTGTTAGGCTGCGGTCACGGGAGTTGATCGGGATATCTGGAACGGAGGACGGATGACGACGCACTTCTGGCGTTCTACCGTCGCCGGCATGCTCGCCGCCGGTGTTGTATTGGCGGGCTCGACGGCTGGAGCGGGCCTGGCGAATGCCGACGTGATCACCGATATCGATCAGCAGTACGACATCGGCTCCAGCGGCGGTGAGATTTCGCAGTTGATCCACTCGGTGGTCTCGCTGCGCTCTCAGGGGTTCGGTCCGTCGAAGGGCAATATGTCCGATATCCAGGCTGCGTTGGATCAGCGTCCCAACGAGATGCCGTTGATCCAGGCGTTGAAGGACACCCTGGCGTTCCAGAAACGCAACAAGTCGCGGGCCAACAGTGCGCAGCCGCAGAACCCGCAGGGGATCGTGATCGGTGGCACTCCCGGTGGCCTGCCTCCGGGCCTCGTACCCAACACCGGTGGGTCCAACATCTCGCTGGGTGGGTAGCGGCATGATCGATGAGGCTTTGCGCCGGATCCTGGTGTGCCCGAAGGACCGCGGACCGTTGCTGCTGATCGGCGATGAGTCGCTCTACAACCCACGGCTGCGGCGGGCTTACCGGATCGACGCCGGCGTGCCGGTGTTGTTGATCGACGAGGCTGTCGACATCACCGACGACGCCGAGCATCAGCGGCTGCTGGAGCGAGCAGCCGACTAGCCGAGGTCGGGCAGCTCTCCGGTGAGGTAGCGCTGCAGATTGGGGCCGATGATGTCGGCGACCTGTTGTGCCGGAAGTGATCTGAACGGCTCCAACTCCAGGATGTAGCGTGCCATCGCCACACCCACCAATTGCGACGCCACGAATTGGACGCGGATTCTCCCGCTGCCGGGCGGACTGTCTACACGCGGACCGACTTCCGCGGCGATGATCTCCTGGATGAACGATCTCAGCAGGGTGACGTCGGCGCCGGCCAGCATGGACCGCAGCGTCGCGATGAATCCGGCGCCGAGTTCTGAGTCCCACAGTGGAATCAGCAGTGATGGCAGGGTGTGACCGAGTTGGTCGAGGGGAGTCTCACGCAGCGGACCGAGCACGGCCATCGGGTCGATCGGGATCTGTACGGCTGCGGCGAACAGTTGCTGTTTGTTGCCGAAGTAGTGGTGGACCAGTGCCGAGTCGACATCGGCCGCCGTCGCGATCGCCCGTATCGATGTCTTGTCGAACCCGTTGCGCGCAAATAACTCTCGCGCCGAATTCAGAATGCGTTCGCGGGTATCGGTATTGCCGGCGGGTCGGCCGGGGCGCTTGGGGCGCGTCGTGGTCATGGGGTCCTTCGGCGTAACGTGGCGGCTGCCAGGCCCAGGGTGGCCAGGGCGAAGGCGATCACGATCGCGATGTCCTGGATTGCGGTGGCCGTGGTTTCGGTGTGGGTGGCCACCTGTTGGAGCGCTTCGAGCGCGTAGGTTGCAGGCAGTGCGTCGCTGATCCAGCGCAACCAGTCCGGCAGCACCTCGCGGGGAACGATGATGCCGCACAACAACAATTGCGGCACGATCACCACCGGCATGAACTGCACGGCCTGGAATTCGGTGCGGGCGAAGGCGCTGCACAGCAGGCCCAGTCCGACGCCCAGCACCGCATTGACGATCGCGATCAAGACCACCAGAGCCGGACTGCCGGCGGTATGAAAGTCCAGGAACCAGAACGAGACTGCGCACGCCAGTGCCGCCTGCGCGGCGGCGGCGAGGGAAAAAGCCGATCCGTAGGCGGCCAGCAGATCGAACCGGCGCAGCGGAGTGGTGAGAATGCGTTCGAGCGTTCCCGATGCCCGCTCGCGCTGCATGGTGATCGAGGTGATCAGGAACATCACGATCAACGGGAACAAGCCGAGCAGGATCAGGCAGGCATTGTTGAACGGTGACGGCATGAACGGCGGATGCGGCATATCGTGAAACATGAAGTACATCAAGGTGATAACTGCGCTGGGTACCACGAGGATCATGGCCATACTGCGGTGGTCGCCGGCCAGTTGGCGCAGGATCCGGTTGGTGGTGGCCAGGTAGGGCTGCAGGTTCATCCAGCCCGCGCGGTGGTGCTGCGCCGGATGACTGTCAGGAACGCTTCCTCCAGTGATGAGCACGAGGTGTCCTCCCGTAGTCGGGCCGGTGTGGTCTGGGCCAGGAGTCGGCCCTCCCGCATCAGCAGCAGTTCTTTGCAATGGTCGGCTTCATCCATGACGTGACTGGAAACCAGCAGTGTGGTGCCGGCGCTGGCCAAATGCTGGAACTGATCCCACAGGTCGACGCGGAGCACCGGGTCCAGACCGACCGTCGGTTCATCCAGCACCAGCAGGTCGGGCGCGGACACCAGTGCACAGGCCAACGACACGCGAGTGCGTTGGCCACCGGAAAGGTTGTTGCACAACGATGTTCGGTGTGTCTGGAGATCGACGGCCGTTACCGCGTCGTCGGCGGCGGCCTTGGTGGTACCGGTCAGCGCCGCAAAATACCGAACGTTGTCGATCACCCGCAGGTCGTTGTAGATGGTGGGCTCTTGGGTGACGTAGCCGACGCGGCGACGCAGACCGGCCGATCCGGCGGGTCGATCAAGGACGGTGACCGTTCCCTTGGCGATGATCTGGGTTCCCACGACGCAGCGCATCAGTGTGGTCTTGCCGCACCCGGAAGGGCCCAGCAGGCCGGTGATGGTGCCTCGTCTGACCTGCAAGGAGACATCGTCGATGGCGGTGTGCTTGCCTCGGATGACGGTCAGGTGCTCGACGCTCAAGGCGGCATCTGGCTTCGGGTGGATAAATTCATCCGGCGATGAAATCATCATGTGATGAATAATTCCCCCAGGTGATCTGGGTTGTCAATGGTGTGTGTGTTGTCACTTCTCAATCTGCGTGGCAATTCGTCATTTGAGATGGCAGAACTTGGCAAAGTTGCCATCTCGATGAGAGCTCACGTCGGTGGCCCCGCCTCCGCAGGATTTCTGACTGCTGAGCGCTGACGGTCCTTCGTTCTCGACGCCTTGGGCATCGCAAGAAGGGCGTCTCTGCTTCATCTGGCGCAGCGGCTGGCCTGGCGTTGCTCTCGATGGCCTTGAATATCACACTGTGGCAACATTATTGGTGTTGACACGGGCCGCTATCGTCAAGATGAGGGTAGTGGTACCCAACGTAAGTGGGCATTATCGGCGGTTGGAGGCCACAATCACTCGCTTGTGTCAGGCGATGGCCGACGGCCGACGGCGTCTACCGCTCCCGACGGCCGCCAGCAGTGGCTTGGTCTATGGTGACGTCGTTCGACAACGCACGCGGACGCGGAGTGAACACCGAAGCGCTGGGGCGTGATGTCAGCTCGGACCATCGTCATCGATGTTGTCCGGTTTTAAGCCGAACGGGTTTGTCATGTAATGCGACGCAAGCAACCGATCGGCGGTAGTAGCGGTGTCATCGACTTGCGGAACTATCTCATCAGTCGACTGGGTGCGTTCGTGTTCCTCTAACGACAGGCGCAGTGCCTGCGCGTAAGAAATGCCCGGGTGCTCGGCTTGGTATCTGCGCGCTTCGCGCTTGGCGCGGGCATTCTTTACCACCCATGGCTTATGCAGTAATGAACACTGTTCGTGGGATTACCGCATCAATTGGTAGCTGGCAGGGCCGGTGCTCATCGACGCGTTGCACGTCAAGATCGGTGACGGCCAGGGTCGGGCCCGACCGGTCTATGAGGTCACCGGAGTGGATCTGGCCGGGTGTCACGACGTCCTGGGTACGTGGGCCGGTGAAGGTGGCTGCGAATCGGCCAAATGACACCAACTCCGAGTCGGTGGACGCGGTTGCCCTGAAATGCTGGAGGCTCCATCACAACCAGTGTGATTCACAACAGGTTTCACGTCGTCCGTCCAAACCACACCTTGCTGGCTAGAAATGGCCGCGGTTGACCAATGCTGGCCACCGAATCAACGTTTGTTCGTGGTCAATGGTGTCCTGCTGTATCTCGGGCTGATGCGACGGCTTGGGCCACGCCGTCTGCATGGGATGTCAAGGCCAGCTGTCCGATGTGGGTTTCAAATGCGCTTGCGTCGACCAGAAATGGCCGATCGAATTGCCAAAAGGTCTCTGCCGCCTCACGTGCCTGCACATCGACTATGCCCGCAGCGCGCATGGCCACCTTCGGTATGGCTGTCACGCGAACTTTGCCGCCAAGCGCGGCAGCTGTGGCGTATTGGCGGCCGGTCAACGGTTCTGGCGAGGGCAGGTTCCATGGACGTCCCCATGCTGCGGCACTGTCCGCCAGCATCACCAGTGCGCGGGCGAGATCCGGGAGGTAGTGCAAGACGTGCGGTTCATCGAGCCTTCCCGGCCAGAGCATGCGTTTGCCAGCGGCCGCGCGTTCGAACAACGTTATTCCCGGTACTGAGTGCAGCCCCCGCGGTCCGGGGCCGTAATAGTCAGCGCCCCGGCCGAAACAGACTCGGATGTCTTTGCGGGCGAGTAGTTCCTCACTCATTGCGGTGCGGGTGCGTGCCTTATGGCCGTGGTGAACCGGCGCATCGTCCTCGGTGATCGGCCGGCCATCGCCCGGCGCGGTGTACAAGTTGTCGGCCACCACAAGGTCGGCGCCCGCGCGCGCGGCCGCGTCGGCTATTGCCCGCGTCAAGGCGGGGAACTCCTGCGGCCAGCGATCGTATGCCGGCATCGCGCAGTGATAGATCACCGCGACACCGTCGAGGACCTCCGAGGTGGCCTTGCTGTCGCGAAGATCGACCTGTCGCTGCTCGACGCCGTCTGGCAGATCGAGCGTTTGTCGCGCCAGAGCGCGTACCGGGCGACCGTCCGCGGCCAAAGTGCGCACGATCGCACCGCCGATGCCGCCACCGGCGCCCAAGACTGCGTGCATTCGTGTCATGAGTGGTGCTCTCCAATGGTCATGGCGGGATCGAAGTGAGCCGCGCTTGATCTTGAATTTGCAGCGGCCGGGCCGCTCCCAGGATGCTGAATTACCATCACCTGCTTCAGTTTTGGAGTCCGATAGCGTCCTACCTGTCAAATCTGATCCGCGACAGCCCCGCATCGTTTGCCGAAACCCATTGCGACCTACCGTTTTGCCGACCGGGTACTCCGCGGCGGCCTGTCTGACCTCGTGAGAAACGGGTTGATGATCGAAGTCTCTGCCTTAAGGCGTCAACGCAACTGGCCGCCGGTCGGTTGCTCCCGTAAGCAGATCGATATCGCAGTTCTGCAGGGGAGCGCAAGCCCGCAAGCTAGAAGTCACCGCAAGCTCGATGTTCGGCGCCGACTCAGCCCGCGTCGTCAGAAGATCGCGATTGGGTTGGTGGCACTGGACGTGACGCCAACCATGCGCCAGGGCAGCATGGCGAACCAGAACTCCCAGCGCTGGTCCAGCGCGCACTTGTCGGCCAATTCGGTGAGCTCCATATTGTCAATCAGCCAGAGTCCGAGAGCGACAAGGCCGACTGCGTGGATCGGTCGGAACAGGTCAAAGGTGTCGAATCCTGACGGCTGGACATCCTGGATGGCGTCGCTGCCGAGGACGGCTACGTCCCGCTCTCTGAGGAAGGGGAGGCACGCAGCACCGAGACCCGCCTGCTTGCGAGCTAATGGATGCTGGCCCGCTGGGACACCCCTTGCCAAGGTCTGGGCCACATTTCCGGTATGCACGAGCAGAACATCGCCTGCGGACACGTGAACACCCTGACTCTCCTCCGCAGCCATCAAGTCGTCGGGCGTGATCGCGTAGCCAGGTTCGAGCCACTCGACGCCATGCAGGGCGCAGATATCGAGCAGTACTCCCCGGCTCACGATTCCCTCGCTCGCGTGGTGCACCGAGAGCTTACGAGCCCCTCCGAGCGATGTGTTCTCCCCGACGTCGAATCCGTTGTAGTTCTTGCCTTCCCACGAATAGTGGGCGAGGCCATCCAGATGGGTGTTGGAGCCGTGCGCGGCAATCCCGACATGCTCGGTTACAGCGTCCCAGCGGGACACGCCCTTACCTAGGTGGTGTTCGACCTCGCCAATGCCCATGAATCTCTGCACGGCAGCGAGTCCGCTGCCGAGCGGATCGGCGTCCTCGGGGTCGATGTCGCGCGACAGGGAGATCACTTCGCCTGTCTGCACGAGAGTCGCAGCTCGGCGACGGGATTCCGGCGTGATCAGGTTCAGCGTCCCTAGTCGATCGTCCTTACCCCATCTGCCCCAGTTCGAGAGTGTCTCGAAGTACCTGATTACGTCGTCGGCCGTTAGCGATGAGCTCATGTCTCACACCGCCTCTCGCGCATTCGACAGCGTGCTCTTTGCGTCGTTGAGCGCCCGGGTGAACGCCAGGAACAAAGCGGTGCGATCGCTGGTGAGATTGAATATCCGGGCATACTGCGCACAGTCAGACAATGACCCGGGATCCCATCCCAGTGTGGCAACGTATTCGATGCCGGCAGCCTGAACCGCATTGGTCACTCGGTTGTGCATCTCGATGATTGTGGGGTGGATGATGTTGCCTTCCAGGCCCGCCGACTGAGCGAGGTCGAACGGGCCGAACACCAGCCCGTCAAGACCGGAAGCTGCTATCGCCTCCACATTCTCCACGCCCTCCGCATCCTCTATCAGTGCAAAGACCAGGACGTCATCGTTGGCGCGACGGTGCACGGAGGGCCAATCGAAGGTGACGTGACCGACTGCACGGGTGAATGGGCACGCGCCCCTGACGCCGTCGGGCGCAAATTTTGCCGCAGCCACGATCGCGACAGCCTCCTCCGCCGTACGCATGTGTGGGACCATCACTCCGGTTGCGCCCAAGTCGAGCACGCGTTGGATGAAACTCGCACTGTGATCGGGTACACGGACGATGGAATCGATGCCGGCGGCGTCCGCAGCCCGTACGAGCAGGTTGATGTCGCCGAGGTCCATAGTCCCGTGCTCGGCGTCGATCCAGGCGAAATCCATGCCCACAAAGCCGGCGAGCTCAACGCAGTCAGGGCTTGGCAGCTGTACAGTTGCTCCGAACACCGGTTCGTCGGCTTCGAGCTTTGTCTTGATTCGTCGCGAAGGTACTCGCACGATGATCCTCCATCTATTTCGCTGGTGTGACGGTTCGCGACACCGCTGGTGCGACCAACAGCTACGCTCGAACTAGCTTGGGGGCCTGAGGATTTGAGCGAGGCCAACCGACCGCCCAGGCTATTCATATAGTGATCGTTCGGTGACTACTTATGATCTATTCTGCTGAGCGCGCACCAACCCAGCTCGGGTGAATCAAGGCGTCGCGCGATCTACTCTTCGACGGCGTGATGGTGCTCCTTCGATTGCGTTGCGAGTTCGGATAGTCGTCGCCGCAATGGGTTTCATGATGAACTCCGGGCTCGTGCTGGATGGATGACCGAAGTCGGTCATTGGTACGGGACGGGTCAGCGGACCTGCAGGACGAGTTTGCCGCGTGTGCGGCCGCTGCGGCTCTTGTCCAGGGCCGCAGCCGCATCGGCGAGTGGGTAAATGTTCTCGACGACCGAGCGGACGTGGCCCGCATCCATTAGTTCGATGATCGCGGCAAGTTGTGCGGCTTTGGGCGTGACCAACACCAACCGCGATCGACGGCCGCCAAACACGCCGGTGACCGCCGTGGTGGCCCAGTCGAGGGCCTCGCGAGGTTTCGGGTTGGTGGTCAGATAGTTTCCTGAACCGGCCAGCGCCGCAGCGCAATCGGCGAGGCTGCTGCTGCCGACGGTGTCGAAAACGACGTTCTGGTCACGCAAGACATCAGTGAACTTCTCGCTCTTGTAGTCGACGACCCGATCCGCACCCAGACCGCGCACCAGTTCGGCGTTGGCGGCGCTGCACACCCCGGTAACGATTGCGCCGGTATGGCGAGCAAACTGGATCGCGTAGTGCCCGACCCCGCCGGAGGCGCCGACGATCACGACCTTTGTTCCAGCTTGGATTTTCGCCATCTCGTACAACCCTTGCCACGCGGTCATGCCGGCGACCGGTACAGCAGCCGCGTCTAAATGGGAAACCGATGCGGGCTTGTGGGCGACCACATCTGCGTCGACCGCCATGTACTCGGCGAAGGCGCCCATGCCACCGAACGTGGTCTGCATCGCGAACACCTCATCACCGACCTGCAGATGCTCCACCTTCTTGCCGCAGTCGACGACCACGCCGGAGACATCGCTGCCCAGCACCATCGGCGGGCGCCCCGACAATCGCCGAAACGTGTAGTGCCCCTCGCGCATCTGCCAGTCGCGGGCGTTGACCGCGGCTGCATGGACCTCGATCAGCACTTGACCGGGCGCGGGCTTGGGTGTGGGCCGATCGCCGTACTGCACGACCCCGCCGAACTTGTCGATGTAGATGGCCTTCATGACTTTTGTCTCCTTCCGGGCGCTGCGCCGAGAGCCGTGATGAGCGCCGCAACCAGTCCCGTTCCCGAGACCAGCCCAACTGGGTGATATGCAGTTCACTACCGACCGTGGCTTGCCGATTTGCCGCGCAGGCTGGGCGGCACAGCGTCGCCCAGTCGGTAGTCGTCATGCCCCTCGACACCGACCAGTGGGCCGGCTTATGGCGGTTGGGGCACGGGCGTGACGTGTCGATGGCGCACAGTGCGGGGCGCCGCGCCCAAACTACGTTCGACTGAAGCCGCGGAAAAGCGGATTCAGTCCCGACCACGGGGCGCCTCCTATTGCAAAGAACAAGTACTTGCAATATGCTAGTTCACGTCGTAGGGCGGCGCAAGCCCTGAGTGAACGCGCCCCGGACGCCCGAGGGCACCTGCCTGGCGACGACGAATGAATGACCGTTCACTGAATTTTTTGCCTAAATCATCGCCATGCATTCGACACCGGGGGAGCAGTTGAACTCTTCGCGAACGCTCATGGCCGTCGAGCGAACCTTGGTCGCTCAGCTCGACGATCCCTGGGTCGCTGGGTCGATCCCGATGTGCGCGCTCGGCCAACTCCGGTCCATCAGCGCGGATGATTCCGGCCGCGAAGGAGACGGAGTTGCGTGAGGGCAGTCGGCGACGAGTGGAAGGTCTGGTGCGCATGTACGACGCCGGCGCGTGCGTCTTACTCTCGACGGATACGCAACTTCTGAGCCAATCCAACGGGTTGGCCGAGCGCCGCGACATCGAAGCGACGGTCGACGGCGGCACGCCGGCCTGCGATGCCCGGCGCGCTAGCACGATGCTTCCCGCTCAAGCGCTCGCGCTCGTCCACCGCGGTGTCGTGGTGCAAGGCAAGCGGGCTGACTTGGCAGTGCTCGCCGCTGGCCCAAAACCGGATACCCGGAACACGCGCAGGACTGAGCGTGTCGACCTCAGTGGCATCACCGTCGACTGGAAAGCCTCACGAGCACAATGGATTTAGTGGTTAAAGCTGCGATCTGTAGTTCTGCGGATGCACGACGGGGCGCGACTTGGCGCTTCGAGCCCGCGACCCGACGGCCCACGCGAGAACAAGAAGCTGCCGATTCAAAGGTCCACGGCGGCAACCACACCACCGATAAGGATGCGGCAGGCGAATTCCTCCGCATGTTATTCCACGAACCGGCGATACCGGCGACTCGGCCCCAGCTCGCCGAGCGCACCGGGCTGCGCTGCGACAACTTGAATGTCTTGAACGTCGTCCTATCGCTTCCAGACTGCGGCCTATTCCGTGGGACACAGTCGACGACGAATCAGACCGTACCGTGCCGCAACTGAATCCAGCCGCACCCGACACGAGGCCTAGTCACACCAAGGAGACGTCATGACCACTACAGCGGACCGGAGCAACACCGTCACCATCATCGGGGCTGGATTCGGCGGCATCTGCATGGGCATCAAGCTACGCCGCGCGGGCATCCCGTTCACCATAGTGGAGAAGGGCGATCGCATCGGGGGAGTATGGCGCGACAATACGTATCCGGGCGCGGCATGCGACATCCCGTCCCACTTATATTCGTATTCGTTTGAGCCTAGCCATGACTGGTCACGCAAGTACGGTACCCAACCTGAGATCCAGAGCTACATCGACCACTGCGCCCACAAATACGGTGTGGCCGAACATATCCGATTCGGCCACACGGTGCAGCAAGCGGATTTCGATGAGGCGGCGGGCCTGTGGACGGTCCGACTCGACAACGGCGACACCGTTGGCTCGCGCTTTCTGGTCGCCGCCACCGGCCAACTGAGCCTGCCCGCAAATCCGACGTTTCCCGGCCTGGAGTCGTTTAGCGGCAAAGTCTTTCACTCAGCACGCTGGGATCATAACTACGACCTTCGGGGCAGGCGGGTCGCCGTGATTGGAACCGGCGCCTCTGCAATTCAATTCGTCCCGAAGATCGCGGCCCAAGTTGCGCAACTCTACGTGCTGCAGCGTTCGGCGCCGTACGTTCTGCCTAAACCGGACCGTCCGTACACGCCATTAGAGAAATACTTGTACCGACATTTCCCGGCGATGCTGGTCGCCAGTCGCAGCCGCCAATATGCGTATCACGAGGCGCGAGTTTTGCCGATGACAAAAGGCATCGGCGTCAACGTGATCGAAAAAGCATGGGAACACTATCTCCGCACTCAGATCGACGACCACCACCTGCGAACAATACTGCGACCCGACTACGCGATCGGGTGCAAGCGCGTGCTGATCTCCAACGACTGGTACGACACGTTGAACCGACCTAGCGTCGAGGTCATACCCGCAGGGCTGTCTGAGATCCGGCCTGATGGCATCCTGGCGGCGAACGGTGCCGAGCGCGACGTGGACACCATCATCTTTGGCACCGGATTTGCCACCAATGATTTTCTTGCGCCAATCAACGTCACCGGGCGTCACGGCCACGAGCTGCACCAGGTGTGGAGTGAGCGCGGCGGCGCTGACGCTTTCAAAGGAATCTCGGTGCCGCAGTTCCCGAACCTGTTTTTGCTGTACGGGCCGAACACAAATCTCGGCCACAACTCGATCATCTACATGCTTGAGAGCCAGACGGAGTATGTCCTCGAAGCGCTGCATCACGCAGCAAGCCACGGGGTGAAGTGGCTGGACGTGCGCACTGAAGCGCACGCCGAGTTCAACGACGATTTGCAACGCCAGATGAAGAACACCGTCTGGCAGGCGGGGTGCGACAGCTGGTACGTCACGGACGCCGGCAAAAATACCAACAACTGGCCCAGCTTCACGTTCGACTACCGCCGCCAGGTCCGGTATTTCGACCCGATGAACTATCGGACGGATACGACGCTCCGGCACGAAATGGCCTCAGATTGCTAGCCGGCGACGAATGAACGTCGCCGAGTCCCGTGTGCCAACACTTCCACTGAGGTTGGTCAATCATCCGGCGCTCAACGAAATCCATTCTGTGCCTATTGAATTGAGTCTGAACTAGATGGCGTTCTACCTCGGCCCCGCCAACTACACTGGCAACCCGCGCCGGATCGGGTTCACCGACGCCGACCGTACCCAGCCTGGCAGTGATCGCATCATCGACGCCCCCACGTCGCCATCCAGCCAGCACAGCCGACGGCGACCCGCTCGCCACCCTCCGTTGCGCCGGCAACAACGCTCCCGTTCCAAGAGTGTGCCCGGTAGCCCCGCTTCCGATTGTGGTTGGAACTGCAAAACCAGAATGAACGCTGACGGGTGCCGCGCGCCCAGATGACACAAAGGAGTTGACTGATGACCAGATGGAATTACATCGAACGCGGCAACGGGCGGCCGCTGATCCTGTTGCACGGCGCCGGTTCCTCCGCACGGGCGTGGCTGCCGATCATGGACCGGCTGTCTTCGCAGCGGCACGCGATCGCGCTGGACTTTCCCGGTTTCGGGGAGACACCCGCGATGCGCGGGACGGCGTTCACGATGGACTGGGCGATGCAGGAGCTTGCAGCCGAGTTGACACACCACGGCATCGAGGGACCGGTCGATATCGCGGGAAATTCCATGGGTGGATGGTTCGCGCTCGAGGCAGCCAAGCGTGGGATGGCTCGGTCGGTAGTCGCGATCTCCCCGGCCGGCCTGTGGGCCCGCGGCCTACCGTTGCGCACTCAGGGTCAGTTTGCATTGGCCGCGTCCGGGGCGTGGATCGCTTACACCCCTGTTCGCTACCTGCTGCATGTGCCCGCGATACGCAAACGAGCCCTTTCAGTAGCGCTCGCTCACGCCGACCGAATGCCCGCGCGCGACGCAATCTCGAAGCTGCAGGAGGTCACCAGATCGGTACCCACCCTGCTGCGGATGCGGGGCGAGGCAGGGCGGACCCGGTTCGAGGGTGGGCAGCACCTGAGTATCCCGATCACTGTCGCGATAGGCACCGAAGACCGCATGGTCCGCCCCAGCGACGGTCAGTTCCGCGACCAGTTGCCCGCTCACACCCGCTGGCTGGAGCTGCCCGACGTCGGGCACACGCCGATGGCGGAGGCGCCGAACCTCGTCGCCGACACCATCCTGGCTGGCACGGACATCGGGACATGAACGGCCCCGTACCGACCAACAAATCGATGAGCGCACGTCGTCCTGGCGCGAGCGAGCCCTCAACGCAGAAGCGCACTGCAATAACGGTAAAACCGAAGTACGAGAACGTGACTCACGCATAGCAGACCTGATCGGGCAGCTCTACGACCCAAGCGGCACCCACCTCATTGATGAGGTGGCACGACTGCGCGACCTACTTCACCCAGCGCGGGTTTGTGCCAGACATGCCATGGCGGGCCATGGCCTACAGCGCCGACCGCGAGCTGAGACAGCTCGGCGCGGCTCTGCTTCCATACCTGCCCGAGCTGGATTACGACGCCATGGACGACATGGCAGGTGATGCAGCAGCCAACGTACGATCAGAGCTCGCGACGTCACTCAAAAAGATAACGACCAGCGGCGCCAGCCCCGACGAGGACAGAATCGCCCTGCTTGTCAACAAATTACGCGAGGACCCAAGCTTTCGTGTGCGCTCACAACTCAGCTTAAGCTGAGCAACTCGGTGCAAATTCGGGCAATTTGCGTGCAGTCCTGACGTTTCAAGATGAAATGTCATGCCAGGCAACTCATCTCGCAACTCATCGGCAACTCCCATTTGTGCCTCGACAATTCGCGGATGCTTTCGGCCGTTGCCCCAAGCACCTGGTGCGGGTAGCAGCGGCGCTCCTTGCCAGGTGATCGTCGCGGGAAGGGTACGACCGCTGATTCCTTCTGTGGTGAAAGCGTTTCGCGGAGTTCGTCAATTCCGACGCTGAGCTGGTTGAGTGCCCGGACCGTCGCTCAGACCGGTGTCGTATCTCGTGGCGGATACTCACCGTTGTCCTGCGTGCGATTTGACCTCACCCAGACTCGTCTTGGTCGGCGAAAACTACTGCGCGACAAACGGATTGACCAGTCCTCTCGACCATAACAACGACATAAGCGACTGGCGGTCTTCTGCAAGTCCTCCGTCGATGTTCAGTTCCGAGCCCGTGACGTAAGTCGAGTCATCAGACAGGAAGAACGCAGCGGCCGCAGCCATGTCATCGACGGTGCCGAGCCGATCCTGCAGCGGAATCGACGGATTGGGTCCCGCAGCGGGCAGCTCGCCCTGAAGGATTCCCGGTTGAATGACGTTGCTTCGGATGGCGCGATCCCCTTCCGCCACCACCCATCCTCGTGCAAGCCCGCGAAGCGCATGGCTCGCTGTGCTCAGTGCAACGATATCGCTATTGAACGCAGAGCCAGCAGAAGGCGTGATGATGACGATTGATCCATCAGTCGATTCGGATCTGCTGATCCGCCGCAGGGCGTCCAAAGCACCCTGAATCACCACGCTGACGTACTCCGCTAGGTGAATTGGGCCAATGCCGTAGTCGCTTGGGGTACCGGCGACGTAGACAGCACCGTCGAACGTGGCACCGTCGAAAGCTGTCTCGGTAACCGAAGCGAACATTGCAGATGCTCCTTCGTTTCGCAAGGCCGCGGCAAGCTGCTCGACGCGTTTGGTCTCCGGTCCCGACACGAGGATTGCCTTGTTATCGAGTGCGCCCACGCTCAATTACCTCCTGCGTTCGATTCAAACTGCATGACCTCGCTGCGGTAATCTTGTAGTCGATTCGGGAAGCGCACGGACTTGCCGCCGTCGATGACGACTTCGGCTCCGGTGATATAGCCCGCGCGATCAGAGCAAAGGAATGTCACAAGAGCCGCGACGTCTTCTGCGATTCCGGCGCGATCATCGGTTCCTGCCCGTCGCAACGGAATTTTGCCGAGAAGATGCTGGGGCGTAGCACCAGTCATGCCCGTTCGGACGAGTCCCGGGAAGATGGCATTGACCCGGATTCCATATCTGCCGAGTTCGATTGCGGCTGACTTGGTCAGCCCGCGCACGCCAAACTTCGCCGCGACGTAGGGAACCAAGCCGATGTCAGCCTCTCGGCCTTGCAGCGACGAAACGTTCACGATCGAGCCGCCGCCGGCCCTTTTCATGGACGGCACGACGGTCCTGATCCCCCACAGCGTGCCCTCGAGATTCACCGAGATTGCGCGCGCCCAATTGTCCGGGTCACTCTGCTCGATAAATCCGGGGGTGTGGGCGCCGGCGTTGTTGAAGAGGACGTTTACGGGGCCAAAGTGATCCTCCGCCTCAGCGACCACGCGCGCCCAACTGTCCTGCTGGGCAATGTCTTGGCGAATAAAGACTGCGCGAGGGCCAAGTTTCGCGGCACCTTCCTGGCCAGCAGCCATGTTGACGTCGGTCATGACGATGTTTGCGCCCTCAGCTGCGAACCGTTGGGCGCACGCAGCTCCCATTCCGGACGCAGCACCGGTGATGATCGCTACCTTGCCCTCCATCCGACTCTCAGGCGGGCAGTAACTCAGATTCGACATGGATACCAGCCCTATCCCTTGAAGGCGGCGGCAACGTCGCCCCAACTCAAGCGCACAGCGCCGGCCCCGTCCAGGGCGGCAACGCGCTCGGGATGCCACCGCGTCGAATCCAAGAGCGCTGCAGGCACGCTCGACCGACACAGCGGAGAAGCGGATTCGGTCTCGACCACGACAGGCCTTTCATTGCAAAGAACAAGTACTTGCAATATGCTAGTTGAAGCACGTTAGACGGTGCAAGCCCCAAGGAGTCATCAATGCCCCGGCGAGACGAAACCCGCATGAGCGAGGCCGAAGTAGGCGCCTTCCTGGCCCAGGAGTGCAAGGCCCGCTCCGTTCGCGATGGGGAGACGCAACTCGTGGACAGGCAAGTCGCCAAAATTGTTGGCCCGCGCTCCCGCCGGACGCGCATCATCAGCTGGGACCACAGAAAGCTCAGCGGTGTCTACTAGCCTGCCCATCATGGCCGACCACCGTCCCGCGAACCGTAATCCCGGCGCCGCCGCTGTCGAATTGATCGGTGAGCGGTGGAATTACCTCATCCTGCGCGAAGTGTTCTTCGGAGTGCGGCGCTTCGGCCAGTTGCAGCGCGCGCTCGGCATCGCACCGAACATCTTGACCTCACGGCTCACCGTGCTCGCCGACGCTGGATTCATCACCAAACATCGTTACCGCGTCGATCCCGACTGGTACGAATATCACCTCAGCGACCATGCGCGCGACGCCGTACCGGCACTGCTGTCATTGGCGCAATGGGCTGAGGAACACCTCGGCGACGAACCTGTGGTGCGCGCCCTACGGCACACGTCCTGCGGACAGCTGACCACCCCTGTGCTGATCTGCAACTGTTGCCGAGAACCACTGCGCGCGCGCGATCTTCAACCCGAAACAATCAGCCGCGAGTCCAAGTCCACACCCGACGAAGTCAACGCTACGTTGGCCCCCGACAAGACGCCCGGAAGGCGAAAAGGGACATGAGTGGTGCAACGCACAAGCGCATCGTGGCGCGCCGTTTTGGTGGACCCGATGTCCTTGCTCTCGAAGAGACGGTCACCGAGGAGCCGACCGGCGATCGTGTGCGAATCCGCGTGCTCGCTGCCGGCGTGGCCTTCGGCGACGTGCTGCTGCGCGAAGGCTTGCGCCGTCAACCCCGCCCGCCGATGGTCCCTGGCTATGACGTCGCCGGCGTAGTCGACGCGGTTGGGCCTGACGCCCCCACCTCCCTGGTGGGCGAACACGTGGCCGCCTGGACCGGCGGTGACGGTGGCTACAGCGAAGTCGTCACGGTCCCGGCTTGGGCGGCAGTAAGGCACGCGCCCGAACTGGACCCGGCCAGGGTCGTTGCCGTCGTGCTCAACTACATCACTGCATGGCAGATGCTGCACCGCGTCGCCCGTAGCCGGCCCGGAGATCGCATCGTGGTTCACGGCGGCGCTGGCGGCGTCGGTACTGCGATGCTGCAACTGACCGCAGGCACCGACATCGAAGTCTTCGCCACCGCGTCGCGGCGAAAGCACGATCTGATTCGGTCGCTCGGTGCTCACCCAATTGATTACAACGCGGAGGACTTTGTAGCCGTCGTCAACGCTGCCGGCGGTGCTGACGCCGTGTTCGATCCGATCGGAGGCGACAATTGGCGCCGATCGCTGCGGGCGCTGACCAGCGCGGGCATTCTCGTGGGCTACGGATTTTCCGCCGCTACCGAGAACGGACGGCGCCGCCTGCGCAAAGCGCTGCCTGCCTTCGTGAAACAGCCTTTCCTCACCCCGCTCACCCTCATCCAGCAATCCAAATCTGTCGCCGGCTATCGCATCGATAAGCTCACCGACCATCGACCGGGCTGGTTCTCGGAAGACCTGGGCCACCTGCTGGCGCTGCTCGCCGACAAGACGATTGACCCGCTCATCGACCGCACCTATTCGCTGGATCAAGCTGCCGACGCCCATCGACAACTCGGCTCAGCCAACCTCACCGGCAAACTAGTTCTGCGGGTCAACAGTTGAGTGTGGGTCCGCGTCTCGCCGCGCAATCGGCCCGGCACGGTCCCCGAACCAAGCGGATCAAACAAGCGCGTGAATTTGGCACCACCAAATGGCAGAAGGTGACGAACGTTGACGGTAGACAAAGCACGCCTTTCCAAACTCCGTCGAACGTTATCGGAGAGCGTCGTCGTGGTCACGGGGGCGGCCAGTGGTGTGGGCCGCGCGACGGCTTGCTTGCTCGCAGACGAGGGAGCTGCGGTTGGACTCGTGGATCGAGACGCTGAACGACTGGAGGCGGTTTGGCACGAGCTCACTCACGTCGGTGTCCGCGCACATGCTGTGGTCGTCGATCTTGAAGAGGCTGGGGCGCCCTCGCGGGCGGTCCTCGAGATCCGCAACCAGCTAGGGCCGATCGACGCTGTGGTGAATAACGCTGGCTTTGCCGCCGTCGCCGGAATAACCGATGAGAGATTCGATTCGGTTTGGTCGGCTAGTTTGACGGTGAATCTGAGCGCGTATGCCGAATTCGTGCGTGCCACTGTCGACGATCTCGCCCGAAATGGCAACGGACGCATAGTGAATATCGCGTCATCGGAAGGATTGGGCGCCACCGCTGGCCTACTTCCTTACACCGTGGCCAAGCATGGGGTGGTCGGACTCACACGGTCACTGGCCGTCGAGCTGGGCCCCGTAGGCGTGACAGTCAATTGTGTTTGTCCGGGCCCGATTGAGACTGCGATGACTGCTGCCGTGTCAATTGATGCCAAACGAGCCTTCGCTCGGCGACGAACGGCCTTGCGGCGTTACGGTGACCCGGAAGAGGTCGCCCACATCATCGTGTCCTTGTTGATGCCTTCGGCTTCTTACATCACCGGGGCGGTTATCCCCGTCGACGGCGGCCTGATGGTGAGAAACGCATGAGCGCCCGTCCGTTTCTCGCCAGACAAGTGAGCCCGGGTGTCCTTGGGTGAGCGCTGGAGTCCGATGCCGACCATGTCACCCACCACGACGGCGGGCGCTGGGCACGCCTCCTGCTGCCCGAGCGAGTTCGCCGCCTTCGTGCTGGCTCGCACCGAATCGACCGGAAGGCCCCAAAGAATGTGGGAGTTCAGCACCGACCCGGACTACGCCGCAAAGCTGGATTGGGCGCGTAGCTTCGTCCACGACGAGATACTGCCCTTGGAAACCGTGCAGTGGGAACTTTCCGATCTCCGCACCGCCATCGCTCCGCTGCAGGAGCAGGTCCGCACGCACGGACTTTGGGCAGCACACTTGCCACCCGAACACGGCGGCCAAGGTTTGGGCCAGGTTCAGCTCGGCCTGCTGCATGAAATCCTCGGCACCTCACCCTATGCGCCACTGGTATTCTGGTTGCTCTGCACCGGATTCGGGCAACACCGAGATTCTCGCTCTGGTCGGCAACGAACAGCAGAAATATCGGTGGCTGCGGCCGCTGTTGGCCGGCGACATCTATTCATGTTTCATGCTGACCGAGCCCGGGGCCGGAGCCGATCCCACCATGATCACCACCTCGGCAGTGTCCAACGGTGACGGCTGGATTCTGAACGGCGACAAATGGATGGCCACTAACGCTTCCATCGCCGACGTGTTTCTGGTTGTGGCGGTCACCGACCCGGATGCGCTCAGACACGAACGAGCCTCAATCTTCGTCGTTCCGGCTGCAACACCGGGTCTTTCGGTGGTCCGCGACATCGCTACCATGGAGCATCCCGAGGAGACCTTCGGCCGCTTCGGCAACCACGCCGAAGTGACTCTGCGCGACGTCCATGTCGGTGCGGACGCGCTGCTCGGCCCTCGCGGCAAGGGGTTCATGATCGCCCAAGCACGGCTGGGCCCGGGCCGCATTCATCACTGCATGCGCTGGCTTGGTCAAGCCCAACGTGCGCTGGACGCGTTGTGCGAGCGGGCGCTGTACCGGTACAGCCACGGCAGTCTGCTCGCCGACAAGCAGACCATCCAGAACTGGATTGCCGACTCGGCCGCCGAGCTACAGGCCGCTCGGCTGATGACGCTGCACGCCGCATGGAAGATCGACACCCAGGGCCAACGCGCCGCTCGCACTGATATTTCCATGATCAAGTTTTTTGGGGCCAAGGTGCTGCACGACATCGTTGACCGGGCGGTGCAAGCCCACGGATCGCTGGGTTACTCCACTGATCTGCCACTAGAGCGTATGTACCGATTCGCGCGCGCCGCGCGGTTCTACGACGGACCTGATGAAGTGCACCGCCAATCGGTAGCCCGCGCAGTGCTCAAGAACTACGCGCCGCCGGCCGACGGAATTCCAACCGAGCATGTTCCCACCCGCCGTCGCGCCGCCGAAGTACGGTTTGCCGCGGTACGCACGAGCGACGTCTCCTGAACGCCGCTTACGCCCATCCGCGTTGTCGCGCGATGATCGGCTGTGGGTGCGCTTCCGCCCACGTGCGAGCGGTGATACGAACAATGGCGCCCTGATGCTGACCTCGGCGCGGTCGACACATACCTCCGACGGTACTGCGACCAACCTGCTACGAGGTTGGACCGGAGAAGTTCGATCTCACCGTTGGGAGGCGGCACCGAGCGGTTGCAGCAGAGCAGTGCAGCACTTCAGCAGGCCGGTACTCGGATTAATGCCGTCGCCGCGACCCAATATCACGCCGCCGCGTCGCCAACCACGGTGATCGATCAGCTGTCTGCCAGTCCAGATCCGTTGGCCGGCAGAGCCGCCGGGACATCGCGTTCGGCGCTCGATCCAGTAGGTGTGGGTGGATGGGACCACTTCGCCAAGCTGACCAGACCGCGCGGCGGCGTCCAGCAGTGAGCATCCGGGCGAAACCTGCAAGCGGCATGGCCAAATTAGATGACCCAACACGCACCTTACAGTCGTGTCCTGCCCTGGCGCGGTTCGTCGATCACATCCGTGCTGACCAAAATGTTTGCAGCACAGTCAAAGACAGACCACGGGCGGTCGATGCGACTTCGGCGTGGCGGCGGAGATGATCGGCCGGTTCCGGATGGTTCGCCCATGCGATCGAAGCTCGATCTGTGCTTGAGGGGTGAGACGACTTGCCGCCGATTGAGCTGACTAGAGTCGATCCAAAAGCAGCTGCCACTCGGCGCATTCCGACTCCGGCATGCATTGAACCGTTTTGCGTTCCAGGCCTGGAGTTTGACGCCGCGGCCTGAGGCGATCATCGTCAGCAAACATGCCCGTGCGCACCGAGTCCGGCGTGATTATCGGTCAAAGAAATTGGCCCGCAACCGATTTGCATTACGCAATCCGACTTGATCGCTGCTGAGGCGAGGGTCTGGGCACCGCCACAGCCGCCTGGAACCTTCGAGGCGCTGACGGTATTGCGCTCAGTCGTTAGCTATCTCGGTGGGCTGGTACTCGATATCGTTGACCGCGAGGTGATCGCCGCAGCAGGTGCAGCGCAGGACTTGTTCGATCTGTCCTCCGTCAACCTTGTGTCGCAGTGTCAGTGGGGGTTTGTCGACGATCCAACGGTCCGCCCAAGTCATCAGTGCCACCGTCACGCCATAGAGATCGCGTCCCTTGTCGGTCAGTCGGTATTCGTCTCGTGGCGGTCGTTCGGTGTAGCGGTGTTTCTCGAGGATCTGCAGGGCAACCAACCGGGTGAGTCGGTCCGCCAAGATGTTGCGCGCCACCCCAATGTTGCGTTGCATGTCGGTGAACCGTCGTACCCCGAAGAAGCATTCGCGCAGCACAAGAAAAGTCCACCGGTCGCCGACTTCTAAGAGAGCTGCTGCCACGGAGTCGTTGCGGTGATCGTCGAGGGATCGCATGCACAAAACTTTACCCATTAGTCGGTTGCAGATCAGTACCTTCTGTGCTTCACTTTGTCGGTAGTAATTTACTACCGACAGCGAGGGAGCAATGACTCACACACCCATGCAGGCAGCGCCTGCACCGTCGGCGCACAACGTTGATGGCAACTACAAGTACCTCAAGTACGTTGAGGACGGTCCGGTGGCTCGGCTCACACTGAACCGACCGCAAGCACGCAACGCTCTGTCGATCGCACTATCCGACGAACTCATCCACGCCATTGAGCGCGTGCGCGACAGTTCCGCGCTGAAAGTGCTGGTCATCCAAGGTGCCGGCGGAACGTTTTGCGCCGGTGATGACATCACCGAAATGGGCCAATGGGGTAACCCCAACGAGGCCATGCGCCGCGTCACCGGATACCAACACATGGCCGACACCCTCGAACAGCTCGACAAGGTGACAATCGCCCGCGTCGACGGCTACGCCGTCGGTGGCGGGTTGGAAATCACCATGGCGTGTGATTTCGTCGTCGCGGCCGCGTCAACAAAATGGGGGATGCCGGAGGTCGACGTGGGCATCACCCCCGGCTGGGGCGGCACCACACGTATGGCCCGTCTCATCGGACGGCGTCTCACCAAGGAAATCAATCTATTGGGCGCGCTGCAGCCCGCCTCACGTGCTGCGCAGCTGACCCTGTGGAACCGCGTCGTGCCTGACGAACGACTCGACGCCGCTGTCGATGAATTGGTCGCTGTCGTGCTGAGCAAGAACCAGCAGGCTGTTCGGCAGTTGAAGTTCATCATCAACAACGGCGTGGAGGCCGATCTGAAGACCGCTCAAGCTTTCGAGAAGCTTTCAGCCGGTCTGACCGGTGCGGTCAACGGAATCTGGCAGATCGCCGATGCCGACCACGGAACCGGCGTCATCGGCTTCCGTGACAAGAACGAACTCTGGGAGCGGCGGCGTGGCCAAGCCCGCGACTTCTGGATCGACGGACCGATCGAAAACGCCTAGCAGCGCGTCTTTGGATTTGCGGCCGCTCGGCGCGACGTTCCCGTTGAGCCGAGCGGTTTCGTCGTAGTGGTCCACGGAAAAGGAATGCCCTGATGAGCGAAAGCACGACCCCGCTTTGAACACCTCTGGTAGCTGTCCCGACGATGAAACGGTCGAAGTGTGATGCGCCCATACGCCGATGAATCTCGATAAGCATGTCAACCAATCGATGGTGCTGCCGCACCACACCGGAACATCGCATAGTTGCCATACGAAGGAGGACTTTCTGTGAAAGCGTTGGTGTGTAACGAGTTAGGGTCGCTGGATCGGCTAGCAGTCGAGGAAGTCGCCGAACCAGTCGCCACCGGCTCCAACGTGGTTGTCGAGGTGGCCGCCGCCGCAGTGAACTACGTCGATTCCCTGATGGTGCTGGGCCGCTACCAGCTCAAACCGCCGACACCGTTCACTCCTGGTGTCGACATCGCTGGAACGGTCATCGCCGCCGGTCCTGACTGCACACGGTTCGCTGTCGGCGACCGCGCGCACGGACTGGCGCCGCTGGGGGCATTCGCCGAGCGCGTGGCGGTGCCTGAGACGCTACTGCGGCCGACACCCGATGGACTGCCTTCGGACATCGCGGCCACGACAGGGACGAACTGCCGTACCGCGTTCGACGCTCTGTATTCGATTGCGAAGCTGTCCCCAGGTGAAGATCTGGTCATTCTGGGCGCGGCCGGGGCAGTCGGATCCACCGCCATCGGGATCGGAAAGGCACTGGGCGCACGGGTTATCGCCTGTGCATCGACACCACAGAAGCGAGCCTTTTGCATCGCATCTGGTGCCGATGAGGTCATCGACAACTCCGTTGACAGTCTCAAGGACGCGATCCGGGCAGCATGCACCGACGGAGCCGACGTTGTCCTTGATCTCGTTGGCGGCGAAGCTAGCGAACAAGCTTTACGGGCCACGGGATTCGGGGGCCGCTTCATCGTCGCAGGGTTCGCGTCAGGGGCAATTCCAAACGTGCCACTGAACTTGGTTCTGTTGAAGGGCAGCAGCATCGCAGGCTACGAAATCGTCGATTTCGAACGCCATTGTCCGCGCGATGCCCGAACAAACCGGGATCGCCTGGAGGAGTTGGTCGCTAATGGCACAGTCAAGCCTGCGATCACCGCACGCTTCAGTCTTGACGAAGCGCCGCAAGCGTTGGCACACGCCAGTCGCCGCGACAAATTTGGAATAACGATCCTTGATCTGGCCGATGGCGGCAGCCGATGAGGCCACAGCGGCGCGGTCAGTCGATCGCCATGACGTCCGAGGAAGTCGACTCCTTCCTCGATCGGGAGCGCACCTGCAGAGGTGCCACCATCAGCGCATCAGGGCGCCTGCACGTTGCACCGCTATGGTTCGTCTGGGACGGCGATAATTTGTGGTTGTACTCGATCGTGAAAAGCCAGCGCTGGACGGACATTACCCACAATCCGCAGATCGCAATCGTTGTCGATGCCGGAACGGAATATCTCGAGTTGCAAGGAGTCGAGATACACGGACAAGCAGCAGTCATCGGTGAAGTTCCGCGCACCAGCACGACGGATCCGGAGCTAGAGCACCCGGAACGGCTCTTCGCGCTCAAGTACATGGGAACCGACCAGTTCTTTGCGGATCGGCGACACGCCTGGCTTCGGGTGGTTCCCGACAAGGTGACGAGTTGGGACTTCACGAAGCTCACCGGCGGATAACTGCCGGACTACAGGAAGCAGTTGACTTCGCGCCGCGAATCTTGTTGCGGCCGCTCCTATCACGCTTCGAGCGGCCCGCGGTATTCCTTAACGGCATCGCGCCGTGCTCGGCCGCACTAACCTATTCTCCCGGAATGACCGCCGAGCGCCGGTCGCTCGATCGTCGAGGGTCTCGATCGGTAAGGAGTTATCACATGAAGGAAGCTGATCTGACCGGCAAGGTCGCGTTAATCACCGGCGGCAGTAGGGGATTGGGGCGGGAAATGGTACTCGCTTTCGCCGAACGCGGAGCCGATGTCGTCATCGCAAGTCGCAAGGTGGAAAGCTGCGAACAACTCGCTGTCGAGATCCGCGAGCGGTTTGGCCGCACGGCCCTGCCGGTCGCCGCGAACGTCAGCGACTGGGACCAGTGTGATGCTCTGGTTGACACTGCATACACCCAGCTCGGAACCGTAGATATTTTGGTCAACAACGCTGGAATGTCGCCGCTGTATCCCAGCATGGACCAGATCACAGAAGCCTTGTACGACAAGGTATTCGCCACGAACCTGAAGGGTCCGTTCCGGCTCTCCGCCCGTATCGGCACGGCGATGGCGGCCGGCAACGGTGGGGCCATCATTAACATCTCGTCAGTGGGCTCGATAAGGCCCCATGCGGCGATCCTGCCCTACGCAGCCGCCAAAGCCGGGCTGAACGCCCTCACGGAAGGACTGGCTCAAACGTTTGCGCCGAAGGTCCGGGCCAACGCGATCATGTGCGGCACCTTCAGCACGGACATCTCCAACGCTTGGTCGCCGGAGTTCGTCGAATACATCGAGGCGCAAATCGCCATGCGACGCATTGGGGAGCCCCGTGAAATCGTGGGTGCAGCACTTTACTTGGCATCCGACTTGAGCTCATACACCACCGGCTCGATACTGCGGGTCGATGGGGGAATGAAATAGCGTCCGGGGCTTTTGTACCGATTGCCAGTTGCCGGAACCGCTCAACAGGACGGACAGCTCGCCCGCGAGCACGCGGAGCCGCTGGAGCACCCGGCGCTCCCGCATCGCTGATGCCGTCGCCGGTGGGGGCTGGGGGCCCAGAATTCGGGAAACGGTTGCGCGCCTGCATCGTTGCGCATAAGACGTGGCATTGACCGAGGGTGCTGTCGAGGCATTTGTCAAGAACAACTTGGCCGGGTGCAAAGTGCGGGCGACATCGTGCCACCGCATCGCTGAAGAGAATTCAGTGACTGTTGACAGGCAAGATGAGGAAGCTGATACCAGCCGCGCGAGGGTGTAGGTGAGCCGTCATCCGGGGGCTGCGGGCCGTTGTCCTGGAGCGGCCGACGGAATATCTTGCGACACGCGCGGAGTTACCCGTGCGAGTCCACCACGTCCGGGGGCAAACGCGATTCCGCGGTTGTGCCACTTTTCGTTTTCGGCGGTCGTGGTCGCCAACTGGTATTCGCGCAAAATAGTCCGCAACACGACGTTCATCTCCATGTTGGCGAACGCCGCGCCCAAGCAGCGGCGGGTGCCGCCACCAAACGGCACCCACGAGTAGCTGTCAGGGACAGTGTCGAGGAACCGGTCCGGGTTAAACCCGTTGGCATCTGGGTACACCGCGTCACGGTGATGGGTCAGAGTGATGCCGACGATCACGGTGTGGCCGCGCGGAATCGTCCATTGACCCAGGGGCATCGATTCGGCGCACACCTGACGCACGGCGCCGTTGATGACCGGACGGACGCGCTGCACCTCGTAGATGGTGGCCTGCAGGAGATCCGCATCCCCGGCGTCGACTGCCGCGACCAGACGCTTCAATACTCGCGGGTGACGACGCAGCCTTTCGATCGCCCAGGCCAACGAGGTGGCGGTAGTTTCGTGTCCAGCGGCCAACAGAGTTAAAAGTTCATCGGCGACATCACTGTCGGTCATTGGCGTGCCGTCCTCATACCGGGCCTGCAACATCAGAGATAACACGTCGGCGCGTTCGGCCAGCCGAGGGTCAGCTTCCGCGGTGGCGATCAAACTCCCGACGATGCCGTTGAACTGGCGTCGCAGCCGCACGTAGCGCCCCCAGGGGCTGTACTTGCCCAGGTCGCGGTGCAACGCCGGGAACAATGCCAATTTAGAACCGAGATCGACAATTTTGGGCATCAGATCGCGTAACACATCAAGCTCGGCACCCTCCGCGCCAAACACCGCTCGCAGAATGGCGTTGAGGGTGATACGCATCGTCGATGGCAGGATAGGAAATTCGCGGTCCTTGGGCCACCACGCGATCTCTTTGAGGGTCTCCTGCTCAATCAGCCCCTCGTAGGCCCGCATCCGCTTACCGTGAAACGGCGGCACCAGCAGTTTACGGCGGCGACGGTGCGCCTCGCCTTGCAACCCGAACGTCGAGCCGGGTCCAAGAACGAGGTCCAAGTTAGGCTCCATGCCACGGGCAACGTCAGTGGATGTCTGGAAAAGCTGCTTGATCAGATCGGGGTCGCTGATGATGACAGCCCGTCCCACGGTGGGCAACCGCACCGAATAGGCGGTGCCATATCGGTTTTGCATGCGCTGCATCGTGTTGTGGCGGTCGGCGAGAAACATCAAGCCCTGCACGATCGCCGGAGCGCGCGGGCCCGGTGGAACGTTGTTCGCCAGCGGTATTGAGGTATCCATCGGTGTTCCTTTCTCGATTTGACGGAGGCCGCGAGGCCGCGGGTTGTTGTTGACGCACACGCCTGCGTGCGCACCCGGAGTTCACAACGGCTCAACACGTCGCTCGGCGTCGGCCTCCTGCGTTACTCCGATTCCTCGAGGTCACTGGATGTGCCGGTGACCGGTTCGGCCAGAGTCGTGAGGTCTTTTCGCCCGCGCAGCAATACCTCCTCCTTTGTGCGCCAACGTATTTGCTCACTCGCACCGCTCTGGGTCACCGCAGTAGCACTGGCCAGGATGCGGCCCGATCGACATTTGGCCAGGTCTGACAGGCGTGCCGCCTCGTTCACTGGATCACCGATCACCGTGTATTCGTAGCGGTCTTCGGCGCCGATATTGCCAGCGAACACCCGACCACAGGTGACGCCGATTCCGAAGTCAGGCATGTCAGAGTCCTCGGAGAGCGCGTCATGCAGCGATCGTGCGGCGGCCAGCGCGCGCGCCGCGGGATCGGCCAGTGGCAGTGGTGCCCCAAAAATGGCTAGGGCGGCGTCTCCCGCGAATTTGTTGATGTACCCGCCGTGTTCATTGATGATTCCCACGACGATCCGGAAGAAGCTGTTCAATACAGCGGCAACGTGATCGGGCGCACTGCTAGCCGCCAGGGCTGTTGAGCCGGCAAGGTCGATGAATACGACTCCGGTTTCACATACTCGCCCGGTGAAATCGCCGCCGCGCTCTAAAGCATGCTGCGCCACATCACGTCCCACGTGACGGCCGAAGAGTTCTCGCATCCGCTCCCGTTCGGCCAGACCAGCCACCATCTCATTGAAGCCAGCCTGCAAGATACCGATCTCAGAGCTGTCGTAGACCCGCGTGCGGGCCGCGTAATGCCCTGCGCCGACGCGTCCCATCTTTCCGGTAACTTCGCGCAAAGGGTCGGACACCGAGCGCGCGGCAAGGGTCATCCCACGGACTCCCGCGACGAGGCCTACCGCAGCGAGGATAAGCACGGGCGCGCCGATGGCCGCCCCGCTTGGTATGAGCCAATCAAAATGAGCGCCAAGCACAATCCCAGCAATGCCTGCCAGCGGGATGGCGCTGTACAACCCCCATGTCACGAGGAGCCGCGTCCCCACACTTTGGTGTCGCCGCGGCGGCGGCGCCGTGCCGCCTGAGAGCGCGGCATCGAACACCGGCCGAAGCACGCGCTGCAGAAGCAAGAAACCCATGAATCCTGTTGCTGCGCCGGCCCCGATCACGCAGATGCCAACCAGGACCAGAATGTTTGCTGCCGCATCGTGGTGAACCGCGATCAGTGCAACACCGATGACAACCCAGATGATGGCGTGCATGCGGGCATGTCGAAACGGCAAAGTCGCTGCCGCGGACCGCTGCTGAGGGGTCGGGACTGTGCCAGCTGCGTACCACTCGAGGTCTGAGGACAGGGTGAACGCCATTACGCTCGCGCCTATGATGGCGACGGCCATTGCGACGAAAAGGGCTGCAGCGACATGAATACGGGGGCCGATGATCAAATGCAGAATCGCAATGATTTCGACTGATGAGACAAGGAAGCTGTAGAGCAGCGCGAGTAGGTAGCGAACACCTACGCGGTATTGAAACGTCTGCATGGCGGGTCCTTTGTCAGACTGACTACACCGTCGCAGGAACATCGCCGCGACCGCGCCGGACAGGGTGATCTGACCGTCTGACACCGCTGCGCAATCGAGTTCCTGGGCGTTTCGCGATCACCGATGCCGCACCGCTACTCGATCCCCGACAACGTCACTGTTGCGGTCCGCGGCGACCGGCGAGAGCTCCACGGACAAAAGTGGCGAGCGCACGTGCATGAAGATTGGCCTTCAGGGACACGTCGGCTGCCCGTTGTAGCGCCAGCCCTTGTGAAAGTGCGATTTGCGCCACGCCGAATTCGTAGGGGGTGAGGTTGGACTCGATTCCGAAGCGCTCGAATTGGCTGGCGAAGAGCTCACCGAGACGACGGCGATAGGACTCGTAGATCTCCTCGAACTCCTCGGCTCGGGGACCCCCGCGCATCGAGTAGAGCTGGAATTCGGTGGTCAGCAGGCACCAGCTGCTGTCCTCGCCGAGAACGTGGTAGCGGCGCTCGATCGCCGGAACGAGGTCAGAAACAGACTTGATGCGACCGAGCGCACAGCTGAGAAATTCAAACTCCGCATCAAGATGCTGGCGGATGAGCGCGAGGAACAGATCGTCCTTCGACTCGAAATTCGAATAGAAAGCGCCACGCGAAAAACCTGCTTCTTCGGCGATGACATCAATCGGTGCGGCCGCGAAGCCGACACGGCAGACTACTCTGCGGGCCGCGTCCACCAGACGTTGGCGAGTCTGCTCCCGCTGCTCAACTCGGGTCAGCCGAGCCATTCGCGGCCTCCTGATCGCACATCGCTACCCGTGTTCCATCTGCGCTTGACACGAACGCAACAGAACCACATTATCATACACAACTGTATCTGAAGCCGAATTTTCATGCAGATTTGGTCGCGAATCAAGAGGTAAAGGCGCGGTGAGAGTCAAGCAGCCATTCCGAGGACGTTGTCTTGCCCCGCCCGGTGACGCGCCAACCGGCCGTCGTCAGCTGATCAGGCAGGCCACCGCAACGACAGTGCGGATGAACCGATGATCGGCAACACTCATCGCGCCGCAGTATGCAACGCACTCGATGGTCCGGAAGCCGTTACGACACAAAGCGTTCCGAACGCGCCGATTGGCCCGGGACTGGTGCGTATCGCCGTTCGGGCAGCAGGTGTCAACTTCCCCGACTACTTGCTGACCCGCGGCGAATATCAGCTTAAGCTGCAGCCGCCATTCGTTCCTGGCATGGAAGTCGCGGGCGTCGTGACTGAATGCGGTCCCGGTGCCGCGGGCGTTCCGTCGTGGTCGCCGGGCTCGCCGGTCATCGCACTAACCCAGAACGGCGGATACGCCGAAAAGCTGGTTACCCGGGGCGACACTGTCTTCCCGTTACCTGAGACCTTCTCGTACCAGGAGGGCGCAACATTCTTGGTAGCTGCGAGAACCGCGTATCAGGCGCTGGTCAACCGAGCGGGGGTGCGTGCCGGGGAAACCGTATTGGTATTGGGGGCGACCGGCGGTGTTGGCCTCGCCGCAGTCCATCTGGCTAAGTACCTTGGGGCGCGCGTTGTGGCAGTCGGCCATCCGGCGAAACTCGCCGTCCTCGAAGCAGCGGGTGCCGATCACGTCGTCAGCTACCACGCCGGCGATCTCGTGGACTCTGTTCGCGAGCGTGTAGGCGGAGCCGACGTGGTGTTCGATCCGGTAGGAGGGACACTTGCTGCACGGGCGATGCGCCTGCTGAGGTGGGGTGGCCGCTACCTCGTTGTCGGATTCGCCAGCGGCACGATCTCCAGCTTTGACGGCAACCGCATTCTGCTCAAAGGCGCCTCGGTTGTCGGCGTACGAGCCGGCGAGGCGGCCAGACGAGACCCAGACGCGTTTCGGCAGAGCATTGGCGAACTACTTTCGATTGCGTCGCTGGGCGGCTTGCGGCCCCACATCTCTCACGAATTCCCGCTCAATGAAGCCGCAGCCGCGCTGGGGACACTCTCCGAACGTCGAGCAATTGGTCGGATCGTCCTCAGTACCACCGTTTGACCGGAATAAAGAACTCCCACCCTCTCGCGAACACGAATTCGTTGAACAAGGAGCCTTTCATGACGCCGCAAGAATCAACCCCTTACATCCCTGAGAGGTTCAGGTTCGACGGTGATGCGCTGCGCCAGTACCTGCTCGGGGTCGTGCCCCAACTTTCAGGGGGCTTCGAAATCTCCAAATTCTCTGGTGGGCAATCAAACCCAACGTACCTACTTCAAAGCGCAGACAGCCGGTACGTTTTACGGCGCAAACCGCCCGGAGCGGTGCTATCGACTGCACACGCGATAGATCGCGAAGCTCGCGTGATGAAAGCCCTTGCACCCACTGGCTTCCCGGTACCCGCAGTCGTACACGAGTGCACCAACGCCGACATCATCGGCAGCCCGTTCTACATCATGTCCTTCCTGGACGGACGAATCTTCTGGGACCAGCTCCTCGACGGCACCGAGCGCGCCGAACGCGCGCCGATCTACTTCGCACTGACCGACACACTCGCCGATCTGCACGCGGTCGACATCGATGCCGTAGGACTCGGTGACTTCGGCCCGCGAACGGGTTATTTCAACCGACAAATCCAACGCTGGTCTAGCCAAATGCAAGCCGTCGGCCGCTACCCCACCGAGGCAGGCCGACTCGTTGACTGGCTGACCTCGCACGTACCTGCAGATGATGCAATCGTCTTAGTACACGGCGATTATCGAATCGACAACGTAGTCTTCGATTACGATGCCCCTTCTCTGATCGGGGTTATCGATTGGGAATTGGCGACATTGGGCAACCCCATGGCCGATCTGAGTTACTTTCTGCTCAGCTGGATTTTGCCCGTAAACCACACTGGCGGACCATCGTTGGGCAGCTCGGATCTGGCCAGTTTAGGCATTCCCACGGCAGAGGCAATCATAGACCGTTACTTTGCGCGGTCCACGCACAGTCGACCAGATAGTTTCGCATTCTACTACGCCTACAACCTCTTTCGGGCGGCCGCCATCCTGCACGGCATCTCTGCTAGGCACCGCAGTGGGAACGCATCGAGTGAGCATGACTCAGGACTTGGCGCATTCGTTAGCCCACTACTTGAATTCGCCGGCCATGTAGTCGGACTCTAAGAATCGGCGCGTCCCGCTCGGTGGCCAGCCGGGCCTTATCCGCCCACAGCGCGTAGACCTCAGCCAGGAGTTCTCTAGCGTGTTTCCAACTGTTGGTGTCGGAGGTTAGTACCCCGTTATCTGTAACGATTTGACGCAGCTGGAGAGTTTGCTCCTTTCAGACCGTTGGTGACCTGTCTGAGAGGTTCGGCCAATGGCCTTGCCCCTCCTGCACATCAACCTGACGAATCTCCCGTGCAGATTCCAGCTCCTGCCAGCCGGGTTGATGCTTTGGTGGCACCGTAGATGCCGCCCGCTCGGTGGCAGGGTGGTCGCGACGACGCTGCTGAGGTTGACGATTGCCCCGCGCCAGCGTTCGGGCATGCCTGGGGCGAGCTGTTGCACGAGATGTGCGTGGCCCGCACGTTCGGGTTGAAGTGATCGTCCAAGAGCTCGTCGTCAACGTCGGTCGACGAGCCGGGGCAGTGTGGGTCGCCGAGTCCCGTTACCCGCGAGATGGGGCACTGCGCGGCGGCATTCGAAACCCCAGAAGCCTTGCGGGACTTCCGCCTATCCGCCGAAGTCGCGGAATCCGTCCCGTCGGGCGAAATCACGACGACAGCTGGAAGTTGTTAGTCTCAAGCGTTCCCCGTGCTATCCGCTGGTGGAGGGACGGTCTGTAGCTTCTTCGAAGCGTGACTTACATCGGGGATCGTAGGGAACTCGGCGCGGGCGTCGTCCCGTTGCAAAGAGACGCTTCTACAACCGACCGCTCTGTCCAATGTGTGCTGAGTACAACGTCCCGCGCGGTTCACTGTTCCCGAGACATTGATTCCGCCATGGAGTCCCGGAATGATTCAAGTAAGGGTCGCCTCCGGCCCGGTAATTTCCGTCAATCGCCCTAAGGGGGTGGGTTCATGGACGCCGCTGACGAATTGGCTAAACGCATATTGGCAAATTATGCGCATCCATTGCAGAACGTGATCGACGTGCCCGCGCATGTCGAATCCCTGCTGCAGTCGTTGGGGGCAACGACTTCCGACTCGGGAGGCGAGGTCACCTATTACGGCGCCGATCCCATTACGCCTGATCGCCTTCCGTATGGATCGATCAGCGCCATATCACTGGCCGCCAAGGCAATCCTGATCGCAAAAATATGGAAAGAGCGCACCGGCGAGGGGCAAGATATTCATGTCGACGTGCGGAAAGCTCTGCGGCGCCTCACCCCGTTTCTGGAAGGAAAATGGGAACTGGTCAACGGATTTCCTGGCCGCACCGACCCATACAGCCCCTACCTCGACGGTCCAGATATCGTGCCCACCAAGGACGACAAGTGGGTCATGTTTGCCGAAGTGTTCCCCGCTCTACGCCAGCGCACATACGACCTCCTGAAACCCCGTGGCGGCTCGTACGGAGCCCTCGCCGCGGCCGTCAAGGAATGGGATGGCGCCGAGCTCGAAGCGGCCAGTGAAAAGGCCGGCATTCCCTTGCCGCTGGCCCGCAACATCCCGGACGTCCTGAAACTCGACGCTTTCACCAAGAACATAGGCCTGACTCCCGTGATCAGTGTCGAGAAGGTCGGCGACAGCGATCCGATACCGTTCACCCCCAATCCGACGACGCCGCTCGACGGTATCCGTCTGCTCTCCGCGACTCATGTCATCGCGGGCCCGTCGATCGGTCGAGCCGTAGCGTTACACGGGGCCGATGCGCTCAACATATGGCGGCCATCGGATGTCGAACATACGCTGTGGCACTACACCTCCCACGTCGGCGTGCGCTCGGCCATGCTGGAGTTGGCCGCCGCTGAAGGCCGAGAAAAGTTCAGTGAACTCCTTTCCCAGGCAGACATTTTCGTCTGCAACCGCCGTCCGGGTTGGCGTCAACGATTCGGCATTACACCCGAGGAACTGATCGAAGAGCGTCCCGGCCTGATCGACACGCAGCTCACCTGGGCCGGCGAATCGGGACCGTGGTCGAATCGCGTGGGCTTCGATGTGACGGCCGCCTTCGCTTGGGGTCTGGACAATATTGAGGGCAGCGACGAGAAGCCCGCCCACCCGTCGATCTACGTGGCGTGCGACTACGTCCTGGGCTGGCTTGCAACCTGCGGAATCCTGTCCGCACTAATGCGTCGTGCGAAAGAGGGTGGAAGCTACCGTGTCCGCGGTTCGCTGGCACGTACGTCTCTGTGGCTGCCTGAGCTCGGCATCTTCGACCGCGATTACGTCACCAAGACGGCCGGCGCAACCGAGGAACATTTCTACCCGGACCCCGACGGATTTGTGGTCGATACGCCTATGGGCCGCTACACCGGGGTAAAGGAAATGGTCGAGATGTCCAAGACGCCAGGTGAATACAAGTACCCACTCACTCCGTTGGGGTCGTGGCAGCCCAGCTGGCTGTAGCGGTTGCGCGGCTCGGCGTCTCTCGCATTTCGCGTCAGACGCTTCATGGGCGTCGAGCACCGAACGGACGCACGATGATTCGGATCAGCGCGGACAGTTCTGTACACCCAGCTTAGGGCTGGTGGTGTGCCACCAGCTTCTGACTAGGTCTGCGTATTCGCGCGATTGTTCTTCCCACACGAAGTGCCCAGCATCGACGCTCACCAATCGGCAGGTGCGCAAATGGCATGATAGAAACTCGGCGTTGCCCCATGGCACGAGCCGGTCGTAACGGCCGGCAATGATTTGAACAGGGGTCAAGATCTGCGACAGCATTTCTTCAAATGCTGGCAGCTGGGTTGAGCAATTCCTAAGGTAGGCAAGCGATTCGATAAAGCGGTTGCCATCGTAGCTGCGCAGATAATCGGCGCGAACGTCATCGGGGAGACTGCAGCGCAGCTCGTGCTCAAAGAACGCCTGTAGTACTCGCGGTGAGTCGAGCAGACGCTCATCAACCACGCTGTCGGGCCGAACCCAAGTTCGAAGCTCCTCACCCACCTCCAGCGGCGCGCACAGGGGGCCCGGTCCGATCGTGAGGCTGGCGATTCGACCGGGATGGCGCGCCGCTGTGAACAGGCTCGCAAGCGTGCCGATACTGGGTGCGACCAAGTGTGGGCATCGCATGTCGAACGCATCGGCAACGGTGACAATGAATTCGCCCATCGCCGATGGGGACAGCAAGTGCTCTCGCCGCTCGGAACGGCCGAAGCCGGGAAGGTCAACTGCGACAAGTTCAGCGTCGCCGGCCAACGGCAGCCACATCTGCTGATACGCCAACAGGCTCTCGGGCCAGGGGCTGAACAGGAGCGCCTGCGTTTCGTTGGCCTTGTCGCTACGGGCGTATCGGATCGTGATGCCATCAACTGTGGTGAACCGGGGCTGCGGCGGTGTCGAAGACCATTGAGTCACGGCAACAACCACTTTCACGTCACGACACCCGAGTAAGCACCGTTAAGCGTCGCACGTTGAGCCCGAATATCGCATCCGCCAACGGCTAGCCCCGACGCTAGCCGCAGGCGGTGTCGAGTGCCGATGTCAGTGATCGAGTTCGCTCGTGCCGGTGTGGGCGTCGAGGACACGAGCAAGTTCGGTGCGCGACCGAATACGGAGCTTACCGAATACTTTGCGAAGGTGATATTGCGCGGTGCGGGAACTGATGAACAGTCGGACGCCGATCTCCGCATTCGAGAGCCCATCCCGAGCGAGCAGCGCTACCTGCATTTCCTGACTGGTCAATGTACTGCGCGCGGCGTCCGTGGACCGTTTGCGAAGCGTCTCGCCGCTGGCACGAAGCTCGCGACGCGCACGCGCAGCGAACCCGCTCGCACCGATTGCTGTCAGGTGGCTTTCGGCTACTCGAAGCTGGGCGCGGGCGTCGACCCTCCGGCCCGCGCGACGAAGCCATTCGCCGTAAAGCAAATGGGCACGTGCGGTTTCGGTCTGTAATCCCGCACGGTCGAGATGGCCGATCGACTGCCGGTAGAACTCCTCGCCGTCCTCGACTGACAGGGCGTGTAATCGTGCCTGCATACCCAGAAGCCAACCGGTAGAGGTGGCCTGGGCACGCTCGTCGATCCAGTTCAGCGTTTTGCGCACGGTGTCCACGTCACCGGCGCGTGCAGCCGCTTCGGCCAGCTCAGGCACCAGGAACGTACTCATCCCGAATAGACCGTGGGCCCATGCCGCCTGTGCGCTTTCGAGCGCCTCGCTGTGACGGCCCAGACCGTTGTAGAGCACCGCTTTGGCATATAGGCACAGGTCGGTGACCAAGCCCAGATTGCTTGCCGCGGCCGCCGCGATAAAGGTGTCGATCAATCGGGCTGCATCGCCGTCATCGCCCCGCCACGCGGTGACCACGACACTGAGGAAAGGCAGGCGGGCATTGCCGGACGCTTCAGCGACCGCCTGGTCTTCGCTCACGCGCAAGGCGGCCGCGCGTAGATCACCGCTGTATATCTCCGCCCATCCGAGGTTGCCCAGCGCCGATTGCAGGTAGAGCAGCGCGCCCGCGCTGCGCGCGAAATCGGTTTGACTTCTGGCTATTTCGCGCCATGAGTCAAAGTCCCACACTTCTGCAGCGAGCAGCGAGTTGCATCGAGCTCGCATCAGCCACGACCAATCACGATCGTCCCGTCCGTCTCGTTCCAACTCACAGCTCCGGGCCACCGCCGCCGATAACATCGGTGCCGCGGCGGAGTAGTTGTCGCTGATTCGTAGGGACAGGGCATCCAGGAGAACGTCGATGGCACGGTTGGGCTTGGCCGCCACAGGCCCAGCAAGAGCCGCTGCAGCGACCTTGGCCAGACCGTCAGAACCTTCGTGCTCTCCGACCCATACTGCCGCGACAAGTGCATCCAAACGCGCTTCGCGCGCCAAGGGAGCATCGAGCGGTTCGAAATGAGTCGCCGCGGAGTTCAAGAGTACGACCGCATCCGCTGCGCGGAGTTGATCGAACGCTATTTGCCCACGCAAGTGGGTAATTTCGGCCTCCTGGTACTCGCTGTGAGGGATCGCTTCGGCGGCTACGAGCAATCCCAGAGCGCCATCGAGCGAGGCCGCGTCACGCTTGGCTCTAGCTGCGGCAATCATGCGTTCAGCACGACGTTGCGCTGAGGAGGTCAGCATCGCCGAATGCTCCAGAAACGCTGCGGCGGCAGCGAATCCACCGCGGCTATAGGCGCGTCCAGCGGATTGTTGCAGTTCTTCGGCGACGTCTTCGTCGGGCATTGCGCACGCCTGGGCTCGGTGCCAGGCTCTGCGGTCTGGATCGCAGATCGGGTCGGTTACTTGGGCCAGCGCCCGGTGCACATCGCGGCGCTCCGATAGTGAGGCCGACCGGTACGCCGCTGAACGGGCCAGTGGGTGACGAAAGCGCGTCCGCGAACCGAACGTCACGAGCCCAGATTCAGAGGCGTCCAGTGCGGCGTTTTCGCCGATACCTAGAAGTGTCGCCGCACGCCACACGCGCTCCGTGTCACCGACAGGGTCAGCGGCGGCCAACTGAATGAGTCTGCGACTACTCTCGCCGAGGGCGGCAACACGTCGTGCAAAACTTTCCTCAACTCGCCCTGCGACGGCCGCCTCAGGTAAGCCAAAACCTCCCGCCAGCTGTGCAGGCGTACTACCGCGAGGCAACTCCAAGATCGCCAGGGGATTGCCAGCGGCCTCAAGTATCAGCTGGGCACGCACGTGCGGGTCGATAGGGCCACTGAGCGCAGTGCTCAGGAGCGCGTCGGCATCCGCGGCGGCCAGGCCTGAGACCGTCAATTGGGGAATGCCGAGCAGTTCTTCACTGGGCGTTCTGGCGGCGAACACTAGCGCCACCCGATCAGCATCGAGGCGGCGCGCCACAAAAGACAAAGTCTGCGCCGTCGCGCGGTCTAGCCATTGTTCGTCGTCGACCAGACACAGCACGGGCCGCGTTTCGCTCGCCACGGTCAGCAGGTTCAACGCAGCCAGGGCGATGAAGAAACGGTCAGGAGTCGGACCGTCTTTGATCCCGAAAGCGACAGTCAACGCGTCGCGCTGTGGCGGAGCCAACCTATCCAGGTGCCCCATGATGGGCGCGAGCAGTTGGTGCAGACCTGCGAACGGCAGCTCCATCTCCGCTTGCACACCGCCGGTGCGCAACTGAAGACATCGGTCGCACTGATCTGCCAGCTCGTCGAGCAGTGCCGACTTGCCGATGCCAGGCTCGCCGCGCACGACTAAGGCCCGACTTGTCCCGGCGCAAACGTCGTCCACCAGTGCAGCGAGTTTGCGCATCTCGCTGTTGCGACCAATGAGCCCGATGGTCACCACAGCCTCAAATGACTTGCGGACATATCGAGTGACGTTACAACCGGCGGTTGCAGGGTGCGCACCGATCAGCACACCCGCGCCGACCGGGCGGTCGCAGCCCAAAGGAGAGCCTTGCACGTGCAAACAACTTCGAAGCCATCGGGACACACAGGACAGCCAGACGACTAGCCGATTGGCGGACGCGGACGGCAGACGCCGAGGACAACACTGGCGTAGTCACGCTCGCGACAGGCGAAATCACCGATACCCACCTATTGCCGCCAGGAGATTGACACCGAAATGACAGCGAACACCACTGGCACAACTACATATCGCGCAACGGTCGACCAATCTGCGAACGGACTCGGCCGGAACCGATTTCGGCATAACAGTCTAAATAGGTGATATTTCTTGTCCCACTTCAACTCCACAGCATCGAACCAGACGCCAGCGCAAGAGAGCGCAAGGGAGACAGTCGCGACCATGGCCGTACATCAGAGGTGCATACCAGTAAGTCGAGGTGCCGGCCGAGCGGATCGCCGGTGCGGTGCGGCCACTTGCGGCCTCTTGGGTCCGCACGACTATGACCGTTAACGACATGCACATCAGGTCCAACGGTGCGCCCCACCAACCGACGCGCGCTGTCCGACTGGTCGAGGGCACTCCTGAGCTAACCGAACTGCTGGAGAAGGCGTACGCAGGCCACGGGTCTTCATACCGCGGCGAGGTCATAGACTCGCTCCTGCAAGGCAGGCATCGAAACCTTCAGGCGATTTGGTTGGCCGCAAACCATCTGTGTCTGCCGGCCGCAGGGCCGTATGTCGTTGTTGCTGCGGAGGTTTCCACAGTCGGATCCGTCGCACTGCCGGAGATCGAATCGAAACTGCGCAGCCTGGACGTGTACTCGGCCTGGCGGACGCTACCCGACCTGCAAATCGGGATCGCGCACGTGATATCACCCATGCATTTGCAACGGATGGTCGCGCTGTTGACGCGGATGTCGGCCAAACACTGCTGCGTCGGGGTCAGTGCGCCGTTCGACGACCTCCAGGATTGCGCCGACGCGCTTCACTTTGCCAAGGTCGCGATGCGATCTATGAGTAGACAACCGCCCGCGGTGGCCGTGTTCGACGGGAGCGTGCTAGCGACCGCAGCCGCCAGTGCACCCGAGCTCATGGTGAAGTCCGTCCGCCCCATCCTTGAGCGATTCGACGAACTACCGGAAGACGACCGGGCACTGCTCTTCCGGACCTTCCACGTCTGGCAGGAGACCGGAGGATCGTTCCGTGCAACAGCCGAACTCCTTGCTTGCCACACAAATACGGTTCGCCACCGGATTCGACGAATCGAACAACGGACCGGCAGATCCTTGGCTCGCCCGCGCGACCTCGCTGAGCTCTGCCTGGCGTTTGAAGTGCGTCGTTGCCTGTTGGAGGAATGGGTCTCTTGACACCGCATCACCTACGGGGGGCCAGTGATCACCACTTTTCGTTTGGGGTCAGCGGCCAGCACGTCCAGGTAGGTGAGCATACGTTGCAGGTCCGCGGTGGAATACCAGGTGAGTTCGCGGGTCCCGCGGCGCCACTCACCCCTTCATGAGGCGGGCGAGTGCTTTAACGCCGGCGCTGACCTTGTGCACCGAGGTGTGCGGGGTGATGGTGCCCACGCTCGCGGCAGGCAGGGCGTCCAGTCGGCGCAGAAGCCGCGCGAAGCTGTCCACCTGCCGCGCAAGCAGCCCTACATCCACATAGTCACCGGGCTCGGTGCTCAGCAGGTACTGCGGGACGGTGACCAGCGAAATGTTGGGGATCCGCTCCAGATACAGGGGCTGGCCCTCACCCAACTGCATCAGTTCATTGGGCATCGACACCCGGACCAGCCCGGGTTCGGCGCCCCGCCATTCGAGGTCGGCGAGCCTGCGCAGCTCACGGGTCGACGCGTACAACAGTTCCGGCTCAGCACCGCCAGTCGGACCGTAGTCACCCGCAACCGGATCGTCGCGGTACTCGCGCGCACCCAGATGCTCAATAACCAAGCCGGACACCGCCCGCCGCTGCGCCGGGCCACCGGCCCACCACTGGCGATGATCGGCCAACCAGCGGGTGGTGTCCTGCCCGTGCCCGGTAACTACGGCGGGGATGCGCAGGTGCCCCGCGGTGAACACGAACACGATGGTCCGCTCGGTCGGTCGGGCCATCACGTCACGCGCGAGCTGCAGCAGGCCGATATGTCCGTTCTCCTCAACAACATTCGTGCCGTCGCTGTGACTGACCATCAGCACGGTTTCCTGTGGGCGCTGGGTCCCTTCCACGGCCGCCCGCACGGTTCGCGTGGAAGCGTTCTCGGTCAGCGTGGCGTCGAGCACAAGTTCGGCCTGCCCACCCTGCTGCGCCGCGTGCAACACGGTGTCGGCGTCCTCACCGGCGACGAAGACCGCTGGAATACCGCGGTAGGACAAGGTGAATGGCGCGTACTGACCGCGGGCGTTGGCGGCGCTGACACCGCGCCAGAGCAAGATGACACCCTTGACCCCGGCCCGCGCAGCGCGTCTGAGTCCCAGTCCAGCGAGCATCGCCGGTCCCAACGGATGCGCCAGCGTGCCCCACGGGTCGTCCGGGTCCCAGCTGCCGACCACGGCGCCATGGCAGGACCGACTCCTGCTCGGGGGTCTCGATCCCGACCCCGTCACCACCAGCGGCGGGGGTCGATCGGCGGTGCCGGATCGCAACTCCGTGCGTCTTGCACGAAAGGCCAACAGGAACAACCCGATACCCAGGGGCCATCTCACCTGCGCCCACACGCCACCTCAAAGACGCACAATCGAAATCAACATCACCGAGAGGTGATCGGTGGATCGAGGCTAAGGAGAAATCCAGCGTCGGGTCGACGTTATAGGTGGGGCCCTACGTCACTGGAATGGGGATCGAGATGCCCTGATCTTGGTGTGCCGGAATCCATGTCGATCCAGCATTCGTCTCACCGTCGGCTCGACGAATCGGTACTTCGCCTTCGGACCGATGACCACGTCGACAAGAGAATCGGGGTCGAACGGGAGCTCCGTGTATGGCGTAAAGCGGCGGGCGGCAAAATTGCCATCTCGATGAGCGATCGTGTCGGCAGCCCCGACTATGCCGGATTTCTGACTGTGGAGGGCCCTCCTTCGCGACGGCCCCGGCCCCGGCTTCGCGAGAAGGCTGTTTCTGCTTCATCTGGCGCAACGAATTGCCTGGCCGTCGCCCTCGTTGGCAATGAATAGTACAGTGCGGCAACACTATTGGGTGTTGACGCGGGCCGGTATCCTCGCGATGAGGATATGGGTACCCAACGTAATTGAACGTTATCGGCGGCTGGATACTGCGGTGACTCTCGCTTGTGTCAGTCGCTGGCCGGCGGACTACGGCCTGTACCGCACCCGATTCGGTTGCGGTCCAATAAGAATCGAACGAACTCGTCTTTGGCCGCTACTGGATCGGATGCACTTCGTGAGTCGCTGATCGCGATCGCTAATGTCACTGATGTCAGCCATCGTTACGTGAGGGCTGTCGACGACGCTCGCCTCGCCAACCGACACGGTCCTTGTGGCGTCGATGCTGAATCGGGCTCGACCCCAGATGTCCTCTGGGCGGCCTCAGCGCCGGTGGTCACGCCACGCGACAGTTCTTTAAACTCGTATCAATCGGTTTGCGACAATGAAGTGCGTGGCGTTGGACATGCGCGCCGTGATCGCTGGCGCTGGTCTGGTCGATGGTGACGGCGCTCGGAAACGCGCGGGGCTGGGGGCGAACACCGAAGCGCTGGTGGCGTTGTCAGTTCTGATCATCGTCAGCTATGTTGTGCGGCTTTGAGCCGAACGGGTTTGTCAGATAGTGCGACGACAACACGCGATCGGCGGTGTCAGAGGTGTCGTCGTCCTGCGGCGCAGTCTTTTTGGCCGACTTGGTACGTTCGTGTTCTGCTAGCGACTCCCGGAGTGCCTGCTGGTAGGACATGCCCGGATGCTCGACTTGGTATCTGCGTGCTTCGCGTTTTGCGCGTGCATTCTTTACCACCAGTCACCTCCAGGTCGTCGGACGCTTACCCGCGATCTTAAGTCTGACGCCCAGATAATCGTGAGGCTTCAGTTGCGCTGTCATGTGCGGATCTCACGGCGTTGATTTGCCGGTAACCCACGGTATTCGAGCGATGGTTGCCTGCAGGGTGTGCCGCCCGTGGGCCAGGGTGGGGGTATCCGACGTCGCGCATAAGGTTGACCTCGCTTGGACAGATCACGCAATGCGACGGGGGAGAGCGCCAGGATGGACCCGAGGCTGGCGGATATGGACCCTACCGAGTTGTTCACTCGACTGTCCGAGAAGCTGACGACCGCTGACGCGATGCACCGCACCCTGATACGGGCACAGCGAGGAAAGGAGCTGTACGCATGGGGGCTCAACCCCCAGCGCGCGGACCCGAACAGTAGCCTGGCCGCCGATGACGCGGGGTTCTTGAACGAATACGCGGGCGACATGGTTAGTGGGACAGCCCGGTTCCCGATCATGAACGCTATCGACTGTCTCTGCGCGACAGCAGAACTCATTGAGTGGCGACCAAAGTCGCGTGACAGTCACACAACGTCGATCCTTGCCCAGTGTCGAACTGCGATTGAATCGTCGGCGACGACGATATGGCTACTGTCCGACCGTGATCGTCAGATGCGGCGGAGTTTGAGCGTGCGGTTCACCACCTCGGAGTTGAATACTCAACGTTCCTACCACGCGTCGACCACCAAGTGGTTCGACACTGACCCCAATCATGCTGATACCCAACAGTATAAGGACTTCGCGGAGCACGTTCGGCTGTTTGACAATCGCGTGAACATGCTGCGACGAGGCGAGAACATCACACCTAAAGCACCCGTACGCAAGAACGACGGGGTCGTGCGGTTCGCGGCGAAGTGGCTGGACAAACACCCACCTGCCCACGCGGCAGAGGGCGAGCCATACGGCCGCAAAGTGTTCGGATTCGAAGATACGGCAGCGGGTTTCTACCTGACTAGTTCTGCCATCATGCACGGGCTCAAATGGCCGCTGGACTACATGCCCAGCGGCGAACTGGACATATCACGCTTGATGGTGGACGGGGTCAGCATCGCTGTCGGGATGGCAGAATGCGCCGTCGCGTTGTTCGAGGTACACGCCCAGCAGCGAGTACCCAAAACACAACGAAAACCACTGTATCCGGATCGACTTCGGCCGACGATCAAACGGTGGGCTCGACACTTTTACGAGCCGGTACACCCACCCGTCGATCCGTCGTTGCTTGCGCTGCACGGTCCGGCGAGCATCTAGCCGTTCATGACCCGCAGGTTGGCCGGCGACCGTGCGGCCACCTCGTGGTAGCACCAGTCCGGTCTCAGTGCAGCTCGTAGGCGAGAGGACTCTCAAAACCATTGGACCACAATCAAAAATGACGTACTCAAACCGACATAGCCGGGAGTTATCGGCGACCGATGAGCTTCACGAGCCTAGCGATCCTCCAGTCCGCCGATCCCCCGTGGACTGCGATTGGAACATGGCGCACAACTCCCTTCGTCACGGTTGATGCGACCGGTTTGAGACCTCATGAGCTGGCCGAAGGCGGTGACGCATAACCGGAGCCCGCAACGAACCCCGAAGAGGATGTTTCCGTCGGGACCTGTCGAAAATCCCAACGCTGCTGATCAGCGTCGATGACGTTCGTGGCTCCGGAACGCGACTAGACCGATTTCGGAACGCATCCGCAGGGTCAACCAGCGCCAATTTATTTTAGGACTGGCCGCGACCGCCGTCGTAGCCTGACCAGACCTGATCCTGGCAACAGGTGGGTCATTCGCCCCGCCGAAACCGATGCAAGTGGGCGATCTTGGTGGTCACGCGACTTGGACGGGACACTATGATCTCGCTCAACCGCAGCAGAGATGCGCGGTCGCCGGCCGCGTTGAACATGTCGGCTTCAGGGTCGTAATCGAAGCTGCTGACGAGCCGGGGACCTCGCTTACTACGAGGGGCGCCGTGAGCGACTGGCGTCTTCGATTTTGGGCTGCTGCGGAGGATGCAATTGTTGCCACTATCTAGCTGGCGACGTCTCGCCAGAAGTCGGCGCTGGCCGCGTGCCCGCGTGACGCGCCACTAGCCCTGACTGAACGCGTGCGGACGAAGTGCGGGGCGTCGGTCGAATTACATGATGCTCTCTGGAGCGCTGCCTATGGGATGCTGATGAGGCCCAAACTTTGACCAACGATAGACGATCTCTTCGCTTACCCAGCTCGCCGTTGACCACAAGGATCTTCGGCAGCGACAAAGTTGCAACCGAAGGGCAATGAGCGTGGCGGAACCAACAGTCGAAACAGCCGCTATAACTCCATCGAAGACACCCGCCGTGATGCTCGTTTTTGCGATGGCAATTGTCTTCATTTATGGAGGCGACGTGTTCGGGTTCTTCTCGATTTTTGTCGATCTAGCTATAGTAATCACTGCATTTTTCGTAAAAAAACGTATTGCTCGGGCTGACTCAGAATCCCCACGTTTGTGGCGGTGGTGGTGGGCAAGTGTTGTCGGCATCGCCATCATCGACTTAGGTCTTTTCACGGGCGGCCTCCACTACGCCATTGGAGATTCCGGCCCCGCGAAAGTTCTCACGTGGGCGGTGCTATATCCCCTGCTAGCCACATTGTCGTCAGGTGTCCTACTGATGACCTCGCTGCAAGCGGATCCCATGACAGTGATCAGCAGGAAGCGCCGGAACGACCGCGAGGGTCATTGGCATAGGGCTCGGGCGCTTCTGCCCGTTCTCGCCGGCAGCTACCTTGCGTTGATCGCCCAAAGTTTCGGAGTTCCAATGCTCTTGGGGTTACACCGCGACAAGATCACCTGCGGACCATTAGTCAGTTCGCTGTATTACGCTCAAATGACCCAGGTGCTACCGTTGCTACTGATAACGCTTGGTATTGAGCTGAACTTTTTTCGCCGAGCAAGCGCCTCAGCAGACTTCACCGATAGCGCAACATCCGTTACGACCATCATTGTGCTTGCCGTAGCTGAAATCTGGTCCTTCGTGGCTCTGGTGATCCCCGATGGGGTGCTTGCGCTAACGTCGAACGATTTCTGTATTTCTGCCATGAATATTGGACTTGTTGTCACGCTGCAGGCTCTTGGAATTGGCCTTGCAACGATCGTTTGGCTCTTGTTCGCTCGAACCGACTCAACGAATGATGCCGGCGGCGGCGAGACGACCGCATGACCCGACGCAGAACTGCGGGGAGCGCGCCTTGTGAAGAACGCAACAGCGCCGGACGTCTGCGGCGAAATCACACACATCACTTGGCATAACCCGTCCCCGCACGTCACTTCTGCAGTGCGCCAACGCTATATCAGTTCGAACCCCTTGGATGGCGCCCACGTAGCCTGCCAATTGGCGGTATGCGGTTGGATGATCCGGAGAAAGTGGTGGCGACAACAACTGTAGCTATCGCCCGCTCATCGAACGACGTGCCGACTACACCCCATGCCTGCGCTTAGGGCGCGAGTACTTCTCGCATCACGGCCGCCGCAGATCTTCAAGGCTGTTCCGTCGGGTTGGTGTCGAAGACGATCTGTCGGAGCGGTGCACGCACTTCCGCGAATTGACTCTCGGGGACAAGGGCTCTGTCGATTGGCGACACTACTGGGCCTTGGCCAGGTTCGAGATCTCGCAGGAGGTAGGGGCGCCAACGGCCGAGTGGGCGCGGTTGTCCTACAACACGTTTGACGGTCTTCCATTGCTGGCGCTGTCCCCAACTTTGGATCCGGCGCCGTTGTCGCATGAATCGGAACCAGCGCCACTGCTCCAACTGCACGATCTTGCCAGCCTCGTCGCGCGCAGCGGTCTCGCGCAGAGGGCGTCGGAACGCGCAGACGCGGACTCCGTCTCCGTAGGGTTCGATCCACGATAGGACACACCAAAGGCCTGCTAGGGAGTCCTTTTTGACGGTGAATGTATGGTCGGAGGTGGATCCAGGCCAGAGCGTTTGGTTGAGTGCGATGGGTTTCTCGACGCGGTCGGAACCGCTCGGGTCGTTGTATCGCACCACACCGAGTGAAACTCCGTCTCGGGTGTTACCAACGAAGCAGAGCTTGATACGAAACTCTGCGTCTTCACTCACATTTGGGGTGAAATTGAGGCCGTGCCGCGGGGCCGTCACGTCGAATATGAGTCCTCGTCCTCCGGCTGCGTCGCGCTCAATATGCAGTTGCGACCAGGCGATTGCGAGGGCCGCGACCGACACCGTCAGCGCGAGGACCGTTGCCAGCAATGACAGCGTGGAGTTCATCTCAGTGCTTTGCGATGCGGTGTGGTGTGGCGTTCTCCCGAGGCGCCTCAACTGTCTGCATGGCGCTTTAGTGTGCCACGTCGACCACCGCCGAAACAGATCATCGTCACCTCGCAACCGAACTCTCCGCCGACGCCCGATACCAGGCGGCTCCGACCTCAGATGCGGTCAGCACCCTGGTGGAGGACGTCTACAACGCGTGCGCCTCGTACTGGACCTGGCTGGCCTACTGGGCTGCGCAATTTCGCGGCAATCAGTTCATCGTCGACGCAGCAATTCAGGACCTCAACCTCTGGAACCGCTATGTCGGGCCCACTTGGACCGAGCTAATGGCGATTCTCAACGACATTTCGGTCGAGAACCTCGGCACACCCGAAGCGAAGTTAGGCGAAGCCGCGGCTCGGGTTGCACTTCAGTGGATTCCGCTGTCGCTCAAGCAGATAGGATTTCGCCATCTAGTGATGCCAGAAGGAGAAGCCCTCTATATCGACCGCCACGATTTTCCGGGTGCGCCGTGGGGCGGTTGGCCTGGAATAACAGGAGCCCGCGCAGGATCTGCGTCTGCCCGTTAGGGTCGCCACGACGACGGCTGGATGCCCGCCGCGCGAGGAGCGCCTGTTCGATAAAATCAGCACCGTGCCTTACTGGACGGTCACCGGGCCTGACGGCCCCTACAACGAAGATGTCGAACCGCGAAAGCTGGATGACGGCCGACTGCACCTGCACTCAGGCCCGACCCTCACCGCCGGCACTTGGCAGATCTTTCCCCACAAAGGCGACAAACCTCAGATGCCCGGTGGGTCGACTCCGCGCCCTTCAAAGAAGCCCGAACGCCGCAACCCCGCTGGCGGCTACGGGCCGGACACCGTCAAATAGGACGCTCGACTGTGCGCGATCACAAATCGCGTTCAGGGTCGGCGTCGAATCGGCCTACGCGTTGGAATCTGTTTCAGAACAAAGCAATTGGATGCGCAGCGTGATCCGCGCCAGGGCTGAAGACTCCACGCTCTGCAGGAACTGACGCAGCGTACCGGAATCTCCGCGGTCGCTGAGTTCGTCGGCGACCGCGTTCATCTGCAGGTTCAGTAGAAGTGGGTCATCTCATCGCGATCGTTTATCGTGATCGGGCGCCATCTCCCACCAGCTGCGGTAGCGTAGCCCGCCTGAGAATGCGACCACGACCGTTCCCGGCGAGCGTGGAATCCCTTTGAGAGCAACACCTTCGATGAACGCCGGACGCGAGGGCCCTGATGGGGTGTATTCGGTGACCTTGTCGAACGTGATGCTCGGGTGGCGTAGCTCGGTGGGTAGGTGGCAATGCTCTAGCAGAACCGGCAGGACAAGGTCCCGGAAGATGTTGTCGAGGTCTTTCCCGTCGGCTCCCGGAACGTAAAACGCCGTCACGCCGATCGGCATCTGCGGCGGAAGTAGCAGTGGGTACCGCTGCATTCGCGCGAGAACCGCGCTTTGGACGGCCTGCTTGAACGCCTGCGTCTGCCCTGGTCCCGGGAGGCGGTGGCGCCGGAGGCCGGACGCGTCGATCGGTCTCAACGAACGAGTTGTTTCGCCTGATCCCAATGATCGGCGAGTTGACATAGTTCTTCTGTCTCGTCCAACAGTTCCGCGGCGGCAAAGCGCTGTGCCGCAACGTTCTTTGAGGGCGGATGCCCATGCGCCTTGGCGGACCAGGCCAAAGCCAGACGAGCTGCATGCCGAAGAGTTGGCTCAGCGGCGATCGTGCGCAGCATGGCCTCGTGTCGGTGATCGGCATAGCGCGACAAGATCAGGATGCAATCGCGGATTTCGATCACCGTGCGGTGTAGTCGGTAGCGTGACCGGTTATTGACGGATTCATTACCGGTCAGATAAATGGTTTCCGGACAGGCCAACGTTAGATCCTTCCACAATGGCAGCAGTCGCCTTCGCTGCAGCGAATACTTATCGATCTGACAGGCTTCGAGGACACGATTAACTAGTGGTATCGATGCAACGACAGCAATCACGTACGTGAACACATCCACCGTGAATCGGTCAAATCTTCCGACGGCTCGAATGTAGGGATCATGCTGTCCTGTCGCCGCGATAACCGTGGCGATGGATATGCTCAGGGTTAGTATCAAGATGCCGGTCGCTAACGCTGCCATGGCCGCGGAAACGGCAACTCCCGACCGACTTCGGTGTCGGCATAATTCACGGACGGCGGCGGTCATGATCATTATCGAATACCAATAAGTCAGTGAGTCGTGGCATACGAGGGCCAGGAGCGTCACTTTTGGTGAGCTCGAATACGCAATCACCGCCCAACCTGTATGTACGGCGAGCGGCGGGCTGTGTGCTCGAGCATTCAATTCCAACAGCAGGGTGAATAGGACCGCCGCGGTCACGGCGAACAGCACTACGCGGGCCAGGTACTTTGGTTCGCGCTCGACGAACCACGAGTATGTCAAGAGAAACAGCGCACCCGATGCGGGGATCACGGCCAGTTCGCTCAGCGTGTACAAGAGGGCTGACGAAATGGCCGAACCGGACGCATTGATTATTGTGGCCTGAACAATGCGGTGCCGAAGCAGGCAACAGACGAACAGGAAAATGAGCGCGACGTTGAGTCGTCGGTCGGCCGTGGTTGAGTTGACGGTCGCCAGCCGCGCTACCAGGACTGCGCAGATGAACCCCAGCAGAGGTACTGACAGTGCGACTGGAATTCCGGCGTTCATTGGTTTGAGTGGGGTAACCCTATTTGGCGTGGTGGATGCTTGATGTCGGGACTAGCTTTGTAGGAATGTGCTTAAGAACCTGGAATCGCGATACGGCCTTCGCGAATTTGCCATTATCAACGAGGCGAATAGCTCGGCTTGGCTCTCCTGCTCTGTGTCATATGCGGTGCGGCCGAATATGTGTGAGACGGTGGTTGGATCAATATCGGGAACGAACTCTTGAATGGAGAAGTGCTCATCAAAGTGTGCATCGGTGCCGTGGTGTTCGAGTAACATATGGCCAATTTCGTGAAGTACGATTTGCTCGGCGTGATAGCTGGACGTGGTGTCGTCGTACACGATGAAGTCGTCGGCCGACCGTCCGATCCAGATTCCGCAGGGCTGGCCTGCGGTCGATAGCCCGGAAGAAGGAATCAGTCGTATCGGCTTTGCACGCTGCGAGGCCAGATGCTCGATAAAGATTTCCAGATTCCATGGGATGGGGATGGTAAGCCGACCCACGAGCTTGCAGACCCGTTCAGCTCCGTCGTCGACATGACTCACGACAGCCTCGTTTCCGCGGCGTGCGTGCGATTGGCCGCAAGGTTCGGTGGACTACTCCGATCGTATCGGCAGTTCTACTCCGGGGGCAGCTGCTTGAGTACGCCTACGACGTCGTCAAGAGTTGCGTTCGCGAGGCCGCCGCGAAGGGCAAGGTGTCGTACGCCGGCGTCGCGCGCGGCCACGAGAAATCGCAGCTGCTTGTCCACTTCGTCAGCCCGTCGACCCCAAGTGGTCAGATACTCGCCGGGCACACCGAAGTGTCGGGCAAGGCCGGCCATCACATGTGGGTCCGCGTCGACCGTCGGATCCGACCTGAGCTGACGAATGTATGTGGGGGCCACCTTGTGCTCGATGATCGCGCTGATGGATTCCGCGACGGCCTCGACTGATTGCTCTGATTCGTCTCGTCGTCGAAATACGTCAAAGAGTCGGTTGATTCGGTCCGCTACGGTCAGGCGGTCGTCGGGCTTGTCGGTCATGTGGCGCCTTCCTCCCGTTGCTTCGTGCGCCGGCGTAATCGCCGTCGGAAATCGGTTACCAGTGTGTCATCGAGAGGGTCGATGTTGCCCAGAAGCCACCGGCGGTAAAGCTTCTCGCTTCGCGCGGGATCATCGTCGGAGACGGGGGGTGCGAGCAGTTCTGCAAATGCGTACTGCAACAGGGGCAGGGTGGCGTCGTTGTGGCTTTTGTGATTGCGTTCGAGCATGTCGGTCACGAACGTGCCGACTACGACGCTGATGTGGTGGTCGAGTGCTCGCGCGATCGGCCGGATCTCGTCGGCGGGAATCGATTCGTCCTGACGGCGGTCGATGACGTCGTGGAGTTGTCCCTGGGCGGTCATCAAACCCAGGATCTGATCGAGCGGGAGAGCAACGGTGCCGGAGGTCGGTGCCAGTACGGTCTGCCTACCGGCACCTTCGCGAGGTTTCGGGTCGTCGCCGTCCCAGTAAGCGCCCGCGGCGCTACCCGGGAGCCACCGCAGACCCGCATCGAACTTGGACAGTGTGCTCGGCCGCGGATCGTCGAGTTCGCCGGCCTCGGCCTTGGCCACCGTGGGCGCGCTGGGTCCGCCGTTGTGGTTGACGTCAAGGAAGGTCATACCGAGCTTTCTGCGTCGCTCGGTGACCTTTGTCGCGAAGTGTTGTGCGTGTGCGATCACCGCGGTCAGCCTAGCAGTTCTGTCACAAGCAGAGATAAAATAACTAAAATTAACGGACGTGAAATATTAGTTCGGATCGTACGTATTTGGCGATGCGCGGAGCGCTACATCAATTTGGCAATGCGAGCGGTTGCCAGGCAAAATGCCTAGCTGTGCAGGGAATTTCAGGATGAGCGCTCGGCTTGCGGTGGGCCGTCGGTCCGCGGCCAGGGGGCGGTCGTGGTCGATCGAAATCTCGCCCAACTAGATAATTAGTTCGTACTTTGCTTGTAATTTTTTCTTGGCTTGACTAATTTCGTCTGTACGGGGGATGGGGGCAGGTTTCTACGCATCGCGTGTCGCGCGCGGCCTACCGGCCCAAATTCTCTCGCGAGCTGACTGCTCGCTCGGGTGTGGACAGATCCCTGAAGGGACCGTTGCGACGTGAAACTTGGGATAGACGCGATCGGGGTTATACCTGCTCACTCAACCGTCGAAGAGGCACGTAAGTCGGGTCCGCGGTCGGGGGTAGCACCGCCAGCGGTGACCGGCTGGGGCCAAATGGACCGCAACCGCAGTACCAACGTTGACATCGCCGCTCTTGTCCGCGAAGGTTCGCCCAGGTCAGAGGGTGAGGATCCGGCCCATATTCAGCGGTTGGTGGAGTCCGAGTGGCCTTTACCGCCGATTCTGGTTCACCGACCTACCATGCGGGTCCTCGACGGCTTTCATCGAGTCGAGGCGGCGATACGCAAACAGATGACAGAGATAGACGCGATCTTTGTCGATGGGACCGATGACGAGGCGTTCATCGCATCCGTGGAGGCGAACGTTCAGCACGGTCTGCCGCTGTCACTCGGCGACCGTCGGGCTGCCGCTGCTCGGATCCTCCAGACCAGTCCCACGCTGTCAGATCGGGGCATCGCGAGATCAACCGGCCTGTGTGCGAAGACAATTGCCGACCTGCGCAGTGCAACTGCTGATCCTCAACAGTTGAACAGACGTCTGGGGCTTGACGGACGCACCCGTCCGCTGGATGCGTCGGCCGGACGCAGATTCGCCGCTGAACTGATCACCGAAAAACCCGACGCATCGCTGCGAGAAATCGCTCAAGCCGCGGGAATATCGCCCGGCACGGTCCGCGACGTCCGCGCCCGGCTCAGTCGCGGAGACGATCCGGTGCCTGCCCGCAAGGACAAACGCGACCGCGTGCCACACCGAATCAAGCCATCATCGAGCACCGATGACCGGGCGCACGAGTCGGTCGATGTCAGCCCGGTGTTACTGGTGCTATCGAGTGACCCGGCGCTTCGTATGAGCACAGCGGGTCGCGAAATCCTTCGGTGGCTGCACCTTCACGCGGTCAACAGCATTGACGCAAGAAGGATCGCCGAGTCGGTTCCCCAGCATTGTGTGCAGCACATGGTGGAACTGGCCAGCCGTTGTTCGGCCAATTGGGCAAAAATCGCCGAAGACCTCGGGGATTATGAGCCCGTTTCGAGCCCCACGGGACCGACGAAGAAAATCACAGTCGACAGGACAACGCGATGACTCGGGGCCGCGGAAGAAGCGTTCGGGGGTTACCCGCGCACCGGTAGTTCGACCTCCAGACCATCGTTTAGGTACAGCGCATGAGGATAGGTTAGGCCCTCCGCCGAATCAGCTGACCCGCAGCGGCGCACTTCACATCGCACGCTCCCTGACGATTCGCGACAAGTCGATACCGTAAACCCTTCGTACAGCCGGTATTTGAGCGAGAACAGCCGCGATGACGATTCCGCAGACCACCACGAGGGGCGTACTAGGCGCCATCTCCAACCGGAGGTGGTACCCGAGCCGCTGATAGGTAGAAAGCAGCCGGTCGGCTAAGAGGATTCCTCCGAGAACACCCAACGGGATCGCGGCGAGCGCCACAGTCAAGTTTTCGGCGGCGATCAATCTGGAGAGCATGCCGGCACCCATTCCCTGCGCATGCAAGGCGCCCAGTTCGCCGAGGCGCTCAGAGATGTTGGCCGACATGGCGTTATAGAGCATCGCGGCCGCCATCACCCCGGCGAACACCAACATGATGCCGACCAACGTGTCGTAGAGACCAAAGGCTTTGCGCATTGTCGACGCCAGCGATGTCGTCGACCGGTAAGCCACGACGCCTGGTGTGGCGGCAATCCGGTCGCCGATCGCTCGTTCAGCGGTACCAGCAGGCAGCTTGACGAGTACACCGGTGGCCGGCACGGGGCCGGCGTCAGCCCGCAGTCGATCTGTCGAGATGTAAACGACCGGCGAGAATGGTTCGTCGACGAACCCAGCTATGCGCTCAGAGAATTGACGGCCCGACTGTGGCATCACAATGTCAACGTGGTCGCCCAGCGAAACCGACAACAGATTTCGTAGCCCGAGCCCAAGGAGCACGCCGTCGCCCGCGAGTTGGTCAGACCCGGATTGCGCTGTGAAGGTGTGCATCTGGGTGTGCGGATCGAGCGCGACAATCAAGGTTTGGTAGCGGTGACTGCTCGACGAGACGGTGACATCGATCGACGTGTACGGCTCGGCCGCGGCCACGACGTGCTGACTACGGAGCGCGCCGGCAACCTGATCGGCCGAGCCGGAAACGACGACTTCACCGTCTTGCCGCTCGATCTGACCGAACTGCCGATGGACCATGCCGGGAAGGGTGTCCCGCATGCCGGCGAACACCATCACCAAGATCACCGCCATGGCGACGCCCACGACGGTGAATACGGTCCGTCGCCGATTTCGGACGATGGCCCGCAGCATCATCCGCCAACGTGCAGACACGCGATCCGTACCCGGTATGAACCGCTCGATGACGCTGCGTTGCCCCCGGTCCATCGGTGGCGCCACACGCATCGCCTCGGCGGGTTGCATCCTGGCGGCCGCGTTGGCCGGCGCTATGGCCGCCAGCAGTGCCACAGCGACCGCAGCGACCGCAGCGAGCACGTACGTCGCAGGATGCGATGACGCGACATGCAATGGCAGCGCAAGAGCGTCGGTGTACTTGGCCGTGATCCACCGCCCCAGGGCGTAGCCCCCTACCAACCCCGGCACCACCCCCAGCGCGGAGCACGCCACACCGTATCCGAGGTAATGCCTGCGCACCGCTCCCGCCGAAAGTCCATTGGCGATCAGCGTGCCAATGATGGCGCGTTGGGACGCAACGATTCTCGAAAGCAGCACGTAGGTCGCGAGCACCACCGCCGACAGAAATAGCCAAGGTAGGAGCCGAGCGAGAGTGCCGAACTGTGCGACGTCGTCGGCCAGTGTGCGATAGGACGCCTGCTGATCGCGGGCAACGAACTGCAATCCGTGCCGTTGGGCGAGGTCGCCGGCGGCCTTCGTCAAGGCGTCGGTCTGCGAGCGGTCCCGCGCGTACATGATGATCTGTTCGACCGGCTGGGGCAGAGTGCGTTGGAGGTCGCTGTCCGCGATGTAGACGACCCCGAAGTCCTCAGGGGTGGTCATGATCTCCTGACTGGAGCGCGCCGGCCAGAGGTATTCGGTCGATATTGCCGACCCTGCCACGGTGAGCGGCCGCCAACCGTGGGTTGTCAGCAATTCAACGACGGCACCAGCGCCGAGACGGTAATGATCGGCGATGTGTTGCTCGACGACAAGCTGGCCGGCGTGCGGCAGGTTACCTGTGCGCAGGTCAAGTAGTGCGACATCGGGTTGTCCGGTATCGGGTATTCCGATCGCGCGGCCGTAGAGCGCGTGCCCGTTCACGCGAATACCGACGTCGGATTGATGGCGGACCTGGACGATCGGAGAGCCGGGAAGCGCGGCGGCAGCGTCGGATAACTGTGCTGCCCCAGCGCCGGTCAACGATACATCAGGCAGTCGTTGGGCGGCATAGACTTTCGTGAACGACTGATCGAGGTTTGCGTACCCGTCTGTTGCGGCCACAAAGACGGCTACGCCAATGGCAATCACGACGGCGATTGCCGCGAACCGCCAGCGGTCCTTCCACACGTCGCGCCGCACCTTGCGGCGTAATGCGCGGCTCACCAGTCCAACTCCGAGGCGTCGATGGGTGTTTTGATCACGTCCGATCGACTGATCGCCCCAGAGTGCAACCACAGGACTCGATCTGCCATACGGCCAATCTCAGAGTTGTGCGTGACCATGATGACCGTCTGCTTGCTGGACCGGGCCAGATCGCTCAGCACGGCCAGGACTTGCTTGCCGGTAGCCAAATCGAGGCTTCCGGTGGGCTCGTCGCAGAGCAGCAGCGGAGGCTGTTTCACGATCGCCCGGGCGATCGCCACCCGCTGTTGCTGGCCTCCGGACAGTTGCCCGGGGAATCGGTCGGCGACGTCACCGAGCCCGACTCGCTGCAATGCGGCGGCACTGCGCGTGCGCGCATCCAATCCGCTTAGTTCCGCGATGATTTCGACGTTCTCGAGAGCGGTTAACGTCGGTACCAGATTGAAGAACTGGAAGACAAAACCCACGTGGTCGCGACGGTACTGCGCGCGTTGCTTGCGACCAAGACCCACGATATTTGTTCCGTTGACTTCGATCTCGCCGCTCGACGGTTCGTCGATGCCGCCGATAATGTTTAGTAGCGTGGTCTTTCCTGATCCGGATGGCCCCAATAGCACCACGAATTCTCCGGCTCGAACCTCCAAGTTGAGCTCGTGCAGGGCGGTGACCCGCGTTGCACCCGTGCCGTAGGACTTGGCAATTCCAGTTAATCGCAACGCGTTTGCGTCGTCGTCTGGTGGCGTGCGTGTCGAGATGGCGTCACGGGCATCTGACTCTGCGCTCATTTCTTCACTATTTCACTTTGGTGAGTGTGTGTGAAGACACGCAGGCCGGCACTGCACCGGGCCGATTTGCCGCCGGCGCGCGCGCCTCTGTCCGGCAGCGCTGACGTCGGATGAGAATGGCGGGGCCCGCGATGAGTGGTGCCCGCAATGGGTTGGTGTGCAACGCAAATGTGGTCGGCCGCAGCCCTGGCCGGCGAATGCCCGAACCGCTAATCCGCACCAACGTTGGCGGCGGTCAACCACCTTAACCGGAGAGTGTCCCGCGCCCGGTGAAAAGCGGCATGTCCAACGCGGTCAACCATCCGGGCATCGACTGCACCACCGTGGGAACCGCACTGACCAGTCGTGCGGCCGTGCCGACGAAGACTGCATCGGCATGGTCGCCGAAGGTGGACAGCCGCAGATCCAGGGCGTACTCGGGAATTCCTTTGACGTCGACCCGGTAGCAGCCTTGGCCCGTAGGTTGGGGCCAATCCGGCGCGAGGTCTGGACGCAGTCGCATGACATGTTCAACAGCGATGACTGCACGCTCACCCTTGATGCCTTCGACACGAAACCGCAGTGCTGCTGCGGTGCCTTCAGCGATGGTGTGGCCCTTCACCTCGAACGCCTCGGGTGCCGGCAACCGTTCGAATGACTCGCTGACGTTGTCGAGTTCGATGTCGAGGCCCTCCGCCAGTTGGCGTACCACCCCACCCCACGCCAGCGTCAGAACACCGGGTTCGAGCAAGAACGGCAGTTCGTCCATGCTCCCTCCGAACCCCATGACTTTGAACAGGATCGTGGGATTGTCGAAGCACGAATAGTCCATCACTTCCGAGCACACGATCTGATCGATGCGTTCGCACGCGCTGCTGAGCAACAGGGGCAGCCAGTCATTGGCCCACCCGGGATCGATGCCATTCACCCACAGTGTTGCCTGCCCGAGCTGCGCCGCGTCCCTGATCGGATCGATCACTTCGGCGGGAAGTGTCCCGTGGGGGTACTGCAGGAAGGTCGGACTGCACGACACCACGTTGATACCGGCGGCCAGGAACAGTTTGAGGTCTTCGATGGCGTCCTCAAGCCGATCGTCGGCCATCGCGGTGTAGACGATGCAGTCAGGGTGCAGGGACAACAGCGCCGCCGCGTCGGTGGTGGCCAACACGCCGACGTTATCGTCGAGTCCGGCCAGTTCGCCGGCGTCTCTGCCTGCTTTTGCCGCGCTGGATACCCAAACGCCGACAAGGTCCAGATCGGGTCGGCTCAGTATGGAGCGGAGCGCGCGTTTGCCGACATTTCCGGTACTCCATTGCACCACACGATATTTCATAGCAGTCCCTTCCTAGGCGGCATCGGAATACGATCGCGCGCGGACAACACCGCGGATATGCCTTTGGCCGCGAGATACGTCAGCGGTTCTCGGGGGAACGATGGTTGCTTCTGGTTGACGAACAAGAGATTGGTGTAGGTCGATTCGCGACCCAGAATGAGGTCACGAAGGACCTTGCCGGTGGTGTGCGTGAGGGCAATGCCGTTGCCGCAGTAGCCATATCCGTAGAACACGTTGTCACCCAGGTTGCCGACGTGGGGCACGAGGTGCCGGGTCATCGCGATACATCCGCCATAGGTGTGGCTGAACTGGACGTCGTGCCAACACGGGAAATAGCGGTTGAGGGCGGCTCTCAATACGCGGGTGGCGGCAGGGTTGTAGATGTGGTCGGCCACATCCATGTCGCCGCGATAGTGATACCTCACCGGGCCGCCCCCGATGAGGAGACGGTTTTCGGCAGTTAAGCGGCCAAAGACGATGATGTCCTTCGCTTCGACGAAGCCTTCTCGCCCGGGCCAGGTGACCTGGCTGAGCTGCTGATCCGAAAGCGGTTCAGTGACAGCGGCGTAACTCCACACCGGCGCGATGTTCCTGCGCGAACTCGCCGAAATATGTTGGTAGGCATTGGTTGCCAAGACCACCTTGGTGGCAGTGAGCCGCGCGAGCGGCGTGTCGACACGCACGCCGCCCGGTTGTTGATGGAATCCCGTTGCCGGAGTGCGCTCGTGGATCTGCACGCCCTGTTCGCGGACCACCCGAGCCAATCCTCGCGCCAACCGATGCGGGTTGACCAGGGCGCCCCCGCCTCTGACGGCGGCCATAATGTTCGGAGAGTCGAGCGTGTCTCGGAGCCGATCGCCCTCCAGCAGTTCCAGGCGTGTACCCGAACCCATTCGCGCGGCGGTGTCCAAGTCAGCTCTGAGCCGGGCGAGCTGTGCCTTATCGGTAGCGACCTGCAGATAGCCGCTGGTGTCGTAGTCCGCGTGCACACTGTGCTTATGGCAGAAGCGGGAAATCTCAAGGATGGATCGTCCGACCACCGCGTAGGCCAGCCTCGCTTCCTCTTCGCCGAACCGGCGGACCAGCGTGCTGAGATTGTGTCCGATGGTCGGGGTGACGAAGCCGTCGTTGTGTCCCGATGCGCCGGCGCCCGCGTAATCCGCCTCGACGATGTGGATGTCTAGCGTGGGCTCTGCGGCCTTGAGAAAGTATGCAGTCCACAGACCTGTGTATCCGGCCCCGATCACACACACATCGCAACTCACGTCATGACGCAGCGGTGTGCCGCGCGTGACGGGTTCGGTTTCACGCCAATAGATCTCATGTCGCGCAGAGGCGAACCTAGCGCTGTGGCCCTGGTTCAACATCATGCGCCGGGCGGTCGTCATGGCGGTCAGCTCTTTTCGAGGACCAGCCAGGCCAGTCCGAGGTGATGGTTGTCCAACGCATCGGCCGCCGCGGTCAGATAGCGTGCATAACTTCGTACGGTATCGATGCCCACCAGATCCTCAGCCGCAGAGCGCCGTTCGCGCAGCCGGCGATGCCACTCCCGGCAGGTGCGGGCGTAGTCGTGGGGGCGGTTGACGACCGTGATGGGTTCGAACAATCGCTCGCTGGCTTCGATGATCTCTGACAACCAAGGGATTTCGGACTCAGGGAAAATCTCGTCGATCATGAACAGCAGGTCCCGCACCGTGGTGCGGCTCAGCCGCGTGTTGTTGCCCTTGGTTGTGGTCTCCAGCGCGAGTCGGCCGCCCACAGGTAGCCACAGTGCGCAGCGTTCGAAGAACTCGCGATAGGCACAAATCCGCGACCTGCGGGTCATACCCATGTCGGCAAAGTGTTCGAAGGCGCCGATCGATACGATGGCGTCGTAACCGGTCACGGGCCGGTGGTCGATCCAGTTTTCGACGTACACATCGATTTGTGGGTGTGGTGAGCGATTGATGTGACGTGCTTGTGCCTCGCTGAGGGTCAGACCTACGGCGTGCGTGACTCCATGGTTTTCGGTGAGTCGCCGCAGCATGGCGCCCCACCCGCAGCCGATGTCGAGGACAGACCGCGTGCGGTGTGCCTTGGCGCCGGCCGCGATGTAGTCCAGTTTCCGATTCTGTGCGGCCAGGAGCTCGTCGTTCTGGCCTTCCCACAACGCGCTCGAATAGCACAGGCTGGGATCGAGCCACAGTGCATAGAAGGCGTTGCCGACGTCGTAGTGGTGTTGGATCGCTTGCGGCGATGCCCCTTCATATGTCGGGGTTTGCGTCATGTCAGCTCTCCTTCATATTCGGGTCAAGGTGTGTGTTCATACCGTGGTTCGCGATCGGGGCCTGGCGTCATCACGGTGCTCGGGCGGCGAACCGTCGTATCGGGCTTTCAACGCCCAGTACCGCAAGGTGACTCGAAGGGCGTCGGTGTCGCGGATGACCGAAATGCCATGGCTACCACAGAATTCGGCCAGGGTGCTGGGAAGCTCACCGCCGCACGCTCGGGTGACCTCGCTGACGTCGATGAGAACTTGAAGGTACTGGCGCGATAAGCGGGGAATCTGCTCCAGCGGTATCGGTAGCGGGGCGTCCGGGTTCACGACGGCCACTAGACCGATGTCGCGCCCCAGACCGCGAGCGTGGTCGACCATGATGCGTTGAGCGGCATCGAGTGTCATCGCCTGGGGGCCGTAGCTGAGCCACATCAGCCGTCCGAGGTCGTCGGCCCGCACGGCGTCGCTGATGGCCCTCGCAGCGATGTCGAGCGGTATGACATCGACCCGGTTGCCGGGGTGGGCAGGCAAGTACGGCGCCTTGCCGCGGCAGATCCACTGCGAGATCTGATGCACGATCTGTGGTCGACGGGACGCGCCGGTTGTGGAGTCGCCTATGACGTTGGTCAGCCGGTAGACGGAGCTGGGCACCGTGGCTGCCGACACCAGCTGTTCGGCTTGCCACTTGGACCGGACATAAGGAATGACGATGTTGCCCGGTCGCCACCGGGCGTCCGGTCGCTCGAGTGCGTGCACGAAGCAGCTGCTGATCAAGTGGATGGGTGCATTGGCGCGCTGCGCGAAGTCGACAACGCGCTGTGTCCCTTCGACATTGACGGCTGTGTAGGACGCCGGGGACAGGCCCCAGGTGGTCAGCGCTGCACTGTGGATGATGATGTCGACGCGATCGGCCAGGCTATGCCATGACCGGTCGTCAAGTCCGAGACGATGCGTTCGGATATCACCGCGGATCGATTCGTTGACCGCGATGCCTTCATCGTCGTCGTGCAGGAGGCCGATCACGTGGTGGTCGCTCAACTCGGCAACAATGGCGCGTCCCACGACGCCGCTGGGTCCGGTCACAAGGATGGTTCGCTTTGGCATGTCGGTGGTGTCATTCACTCAGGGAAAGCGAATTATGGCTAGTGGTACGAGTTTTCCGGCCTCATAGAGCGATCGGCAGCGGTGTCGTTGAACCTTGCCGCTGGGTGTTTTTGGTAGGCTTCCACGTTCCAAGATGACGCATTCGTCGACGGGAATTGCTGCTTTAGCCATCGCCGTCGCCGCCGCCGCGTCGGCGAGGTCCTTGTAATCGTCGACTGCCGTGCGTGGTTCGATGAGCAGCGACATCCGTTGGGTGCGGCCGGTACCGCTGGCAATCAAGGTGGAACACCCGGGCCGTAAACCGTCGAGCCGCTCAACTGCCTGCTCGACCTCCTGGGCGTGGACTTTCCGGCCGGCGATCGATATGACGTCGTCAACCCGGCCAATCGGATACAGCTCGCCCTGGTGCACGATGCCCAGGTCCCCCGATCGGACGGAGCCGTCACGGAATTTCTGTTGTGTGGCTACCGGATCGGCCCAATATCCGCGGGCCAGGCTCGGTGTGCGAACGGTGACCTCGCTGACCGTGTCTTCGGTCATCGTCGGAAGCGTGACACCGCTGCAGGGTGGTCCCGCGCTGACAATCGACGATGCTTCGGGGTCATCTGGCGCCGCTTCCTTGAACTCGCCCGCGGCGAGCGCCGCGGCATCGAGGGCGAGGCGGCGAGGGCGCTCGGTGCACGGCACCGCCGAGACCGCGAGGGTCGCTTCCGCCAATCCGTAGGCGGGCATCATGGCCTCCGGTCGTAGCCCGAGTTTCCCCAAGGAGGCCTGTGCATATGCCACGGTTTGCCAGTCGACCCGTTCGGCACCGATGATGCAGTTGCGCAACGTGGTCAGCCCGTCGTGGGCGATTGCGGTCGAGCGGGCCGTCGCCCGCGCGGCCAGGTACAGACTGGTGCTAGTGCCGGCGCTCGCCGTTGCCCCACACTGCGCGATGTCGGCGAACCAGCTTGCCGGCGCGCCGATAAAGCGTTGCGGCGTGGACATGAAGTACTCCATGTCGTTCGTCAACGTGAGGAGAAGGCTCCCGAACAACCCCATGTCGTGCGACAGCGGGGTCCAGGTGGCGACCACTTCATGGCTTGGCCTCGCCGCGATCATCGAAGTCAAGATGTCAATCTGGGCGGCGATTGCCCGGGGGGTGAGCATGCAGCCCTTCGGAGCGCCGGTACTACCCGAGGAGTATTGGATGAAGGCCACCTCGTGGTCATCGGGAGGCTCAGGAGAAATGCGCCCACTGTCGATCACCGAATCCCAGCTGTGAAAACGGAACCCGGCCTGTAACGCTTCTGGGATTGCGCCGAGAATCTGTCCGTCCACCAGGACAGCCACAGGGTCGAGTTGTTGGCAGATAGTTCGGAGATGGCCGAAATATTCAGCCGCGTCCATGCCGCGAGCGGGGGTCGGTAAGGAGGCCAGCGCCCCGCCGGCGAGCCAGACTCCGAGCAGGCCCCTGACCGCAAGGGCATCGTTGGTCAGCACGGCGGCCACCCTCGCTCCTGGCTCGACACCGAGCCGACGTAAGCCCGCCGTCGTGCGCTCACTGTCAGTAACGACCTTGACCCATGGCGTCGTGTCGTAGTGACCGCCGGCCCAGCAATGCAGTGATGACCCGCGTCGGCGTGGCTCGGCGATCCGGTCCCAGAGGCCCCACACGGGACCGCTATTCGACATCGGCGAGTCCCGCCGAGGCAGTGCCGTATCGCAGCTCCGCGAGCGGTCGTGGCGGCGATGAGGGTGCTGTTCTGCCGCCCCCGACTCGGGTCAGCCCTTCTGCGCGCTGCGCGATGCGTTCGGGCGCGATCCGCACCACATCCCAGGCCAGGCCGGACGCCTCCAGCGCGCGAATAGTGAGGGCGCTCAGATCAATTTCCCACCAACGAAATCCGTGAAATGCCGACTTGGGAAACGCGTGGTGATTGTTGTGCCAGGATTCGCCGAACGACAGTACCGAGAGCCAGGCGACATTGCGTGACTCGTCAGGAGTGTCGAATCGACGGCGCCCCAAGTAGTGCCCGATCGAATTGATCGCGTAGGTCACGTGGTTATTGACAAAGAACCGGACCAGTCCGCCCCACAGGGCTCCCGTGGCAAACGACTGCCAGGTGTGCCCAATGCTGAATCCGATGAGGCCCGGCAATACGATTCCGGCCACCACAAAAACCAGGAAGTATCGTGAGATGACACGAATGTCCTTGTCACGTGCCAGATCCGGACAGTATCGAATCGGATCCGACGTCAGTTCAGAATCGAAGAGCCAGCCCAGGTGGGCGTGCCACAGACCTTTCAGGCCACCGCGAATGCCGGGATGCTGCCCGACGTAGGGGCTGTGCGGGTCGCCCGGTTTATCGGCGACTCGGTGATGACGGCGATGGTGAGATGTCCAGATCAGCGCCGGACCCTGCCCAGCCATCGAGCCTGCTGAGGCGAAAATGATTTTCACAGCGCGATTGGTTTTGAACGATCGATGCGTCAGCAGGCGGTGATATCCGATCGAAACGCCCAGGCCGGCAATGACATACATCACCGCGAACGCGACGACATCTGACATGCCCAATCCGCGGTTCCACAACAGTGCGCCGGCAACCACGACGCCCAGCAGCGGCAAAATTGAGGACGCCAGGATGAAACCGTAGTGTTCTCGCCCGTCCATGTCGACTTCCTCTCCCTCTACAGCGCTACCGGCCCAGCCGGCAAGGCGAGGGCGGCGTTGCCCAATGCGATGAGCTGCCCGACAGTCTTGGCATCTGCGGCCCGCGCCGGATCGAACTCGACTCCGCGACTGTCCTCCAGCGAGAAGACGATCTCGGCGATCTGCAGACTCGACAGGCCCAGGTCGCCGAGCTGAGTATGCTCCTCGACGACGACTTCGTGAGCGCGCCGACCACGCATCGCGTGCTTCACCAGCGACGACACTTCATCAACTGTGATTGGGTTCACGGCGTTCTGTTTCCTTCCAAATCCATTGGGCGCTCAGTGCGCAGGACTCGATCACTGCTTCACCCGCGCAACTCTGGGGCGAAACAGACTGTGCCAGAATAAGTCTGGTCATCGGTTTGTCGATAGTGTCACACCAGAGCGCCTGCCCACTCGCCCACAAGACGCCCCACGCACTCCGGCACAGTGGTGCCGGAGTGCCCCGATCACGCTGGCGCCGAAGGAAATTGGGTCGCGATGTGACCACCCTCGGACGCACCGGGCAACGCGACATCGCGATAGCCGGTCCCGCTTCGGCGCGGGCGCTGGCGACCAGATGACGAGATACGCCCCGGGCCACCGCGTGCAAGTGTGAGTTCTCAGCAGTTGTGCGAAGTGCCGGCGAATCGGCAGGGACTATGCGCTCTACCGAGGGCACCGCGATGAAAACCCGCGTTTGGCGTGGTGAATGAGCCTGCTGCACAGGATGGTTAGCCACCAGCAGACAGGCGTCGGCGCCGGTGTTGTTGACAGACGGTTCGCCGGTAAGAAGCATCCGTTGTAGACGCAGGACAGCCCGTGGGGCCCGGCACGTGCGGTGCAGCAGATGTACGGCACGCCTTGGCCGGTTGTTCGCGCGTCCTCGGCTGGCCGCGCGCTGAGTGCCTGCAACGACCTGTACGAAGTGCGTCGGGAGCTGGCCTGGTGTACGAGGGGAAAAGGGGACAGGTGAATGTCCGTAGGCACTGAGGCATCTCGATCAGCGACGCTTCTCGACCTGATGGAGACGCGCGCCGGCCAGCTCGGCAACAAAACCTGTCTTCGATTCCTTGCCAATGGTGAGGACGAGCAGAGCCAGCTGACCTATGCACAGCTGGATCTGCGGGCCCGCGGGTTCGCGAGTCGTTTGGTGGCGTTCGCGGCGCCCGGGGACCGCGCGGTCTTGGTGTATCCACCAGGCGTGGAGTTCCTGGTCGCGTTTTTTGGCTGCGTATATGCCGGGGTCATAGCGGTCCCGGTTGCCCCACCCTTTGACGGCGCCACCTCCGCCCGGTTGTTCACGGTGGTGCGCGACTCCCAACCTTGCTGCGTGCTGGTCGATGCGGCGCTCGACGCCCTGGTACGCGCGGCCGCTGAGGGCACCGACTGGTTGGTGGCTTCCATCGACGAGGGGCTGGAGGCTGGGGCCGCGAAGTGGCGTCGACCGTCGACCCGGGCAGATCACGTGGCCATGCTCCAGTACACGTCCGGCTCCACGCGGATGCCTCGCGGCGTCATGGTCACCCATGCCAATCTGCTGTCAAATCTGGCTTGGCTCAAGGCGGCAATGCGATTGCCGACCGGACCGACCATCGTCAGTTGGCTGCCCGCGTTCCATGACATGGGCCTGATCGGCAGCCTGTTCCAGACCCTTTACAACGGTGGTGACTGCGTACTGATGTCGCCACTGGACTTTTTGGCCAAGCCTCTGGTCTGGCTCAGGGCGATCTCGAACTACCACGCATTCGCGTCTGGCTCTCCACCGTTCGGCTATGAGCTCGCTGCCCGAAAAGTGACTGCCGACCAGCGCGACGAGCTCGACCTGCGCGCCTGGCAGATGGCGTGCGTCACGGCCGAACCCATCCGGGCCGCCGGATTGACCCGCTTCGCCGAGGCCTTCGCGCCATGCGGATTTCAGCGCGAATCGTTCTATCCATGCTACGGGCTCGCCGAGGCCACGCTCATGGTCACTGGCGCTGAGGCGCGTACCGTGCCGCAGGAATTGGTGGTGCGCGAGTCCAAGTTGCAGCTCGGTGTCGCCGCGCCGTGCGGGGCGAGCGGAGCGGACACGGTCTCACTCGTCGCGTGCGGCACAGCCCGGCCCGGCGAGCGTGTCGCGATCGTCGACCCCGACACGGGAACCGAACGCGCCGCGGGCCACGTCGGCGAAATCTGGGTCAATGGGCCCAATGTCGCGCGTGGCTACTGGGGACGCCGAGATGAAACCCGAGAAATCTTTGAGGCCCACCTCGAAGGTGACGCCGGCCCGTTTCTGCGCACCGGGGATCTCGGTTTCCTCCGCGACGGTCAGCTGTACGTAACAGGCCGGCTCAAGGACGTCCTGATCGTCCGCGGTCGTAATCTCTACCCCCACGACATTGAATGGACCGCCCAAGCAGCAGATCCGCGAGTGCGCGCCGGATGCGGCGCAGCGTTTACCGTGGGGGAACCCGACGACCCAGTGATCGTGCTGGTCAACGAGATCAGCGACGCAACCGCAGCCGACGAGCTAGCAGATGTGGTGCGCCGCGGCGTTGCCGAGAAATGCGGGCACGCCGTGCACCTCGTACTCGTCCAGGCGCGGACAATTCCGAAGACATCCAGCGGCAAAGTGCAGCACAGCCGCTGTCGGCAAATGTATCTCGACGGCGAGCTGGCAGTGATCTGGTCCCCAGAGGCCACAGACGCGGGGAACCGGCCTGGCACCGTGCCCACGATGGTCACTGCCGAACCCGACGCCGCCCGTTCGCCGCAACCAATACCGGACCTCGTCACAGAACTGGTGGCCAACGCCGTCGCGCTGCGCCCTGACCGGCTCGACCTCGACGTACCCCTCAATCAACTCGGGCTCGATTCGCTGCGAGCCCTTGAGATCAAGGAAACGCTCGTGGCACGCCTGGGGATCGAGATGTCGCTGCGTGAACTGTTAAGTGATTGCAGTGTCAAGGAGTTGGCACAGAGTCTGCACGAGCGGCACTTGAAGAGTGCCGACGCTCAGTCAGCCGCGCCGCCGGCCCCAACGACAGCCGGCGTCGACTTCGCTCTGACCGATCTGCAGCGGGCCTACTGTGCCGGGCGCGGTGGCGACTTCGATCTGGGCAATGTGGGATCGCATGTCTGCCTCGAATTCGAGCGGCCAGGACTGGATACCGAGCGTATGCAGTCGGCGTGGCGCCGACTGATCGGCCACTATGACGCACTTCGCGTGGTGGTGTCGGCAAACGGCACGCAACGAATTGAAAGCCACTGTCCGGCATGGGATCTGACCGTCAACGACCTGCGTGGCGAGGACGAGAATGGCATCACAGCGGTGCTGGAAGCGTCCCGAATCCAGTTGTCGCACCAGGTCTTTCCGCTCGATGCCTGGCCCCCGTTTGAGATACGCGTCTTCCACCTGCCGGCAGGCCGATACCGCCTGCAGCTGAGCGTCGACCTATTGACCGTGGACGCGGCTTCATTGCTGGCGCTGATTGGCCAATGGGGCAAGCTCTACCGCGACGACACCGCCGAGCTGCTGCCCGATGCCGGCTACCGACTACCCATCGAGACGCGGGCGGCTTCACACGAGTCGTCGGCCTATCGCCGGTCGCTGTCCTATTGGCGTGACCAAGCGGTGTCGCTTCCCTACGCACCGCGTCTACCCATGTCGCCGGCGGGCCGGCGCAGCGACCGCGAGAGTGACGCGCTGCCCGCACAATTCGTGCGCCACACCGGATCGCTGAGCCGCGACAAATGGGAATCATTTTGCCGCCTAGCTGCCGACGCCGGGCTGACGCCGACCGCAGCGTTGTTGGCCGCGTACGCGGAGGTGCTCGCCACCTGGGCCGAGGATCCCCGCTTCACGGTAAGCGTCACGATGCGACACGGCCCCACTGGCGTCGGTGGCGACGCGCTGATCGGTCCGTTCTCGGACTTCCTCCCGACCGGGATCGACTGGTGTCCAGCCGGTTCGTTTGCCCAACGCGCACAGCGCCTGAGTGGCCAGCTCCTCGATGACCTCGACCACCGCGAAATCGGCGGAGTCCGGGCGCTCCGCGAGTTCGGTCGCCGTAAAGACTTGTCGGCCGCCGAGGCGAAGGCGCCGGTGGTGTTTACCCCCGTGCTCCAGGACCTGTCGGTGTTCGACTGGCTCGGGGAGCCGATCTGCGCAGTGACGCAGACGCCACAGGTTCACTTGGACAACCAATCGTTTCTACGCGACGGCGGCTTGGCATTTCACTGGGACGCAATCGATGACATGTTCGCGCCCAATGTGATTGACGAGATGTTCGCCGCGTATGAGCGCCTGCTTGAGCGGTTATCGATCGATGAGTCGTCGTGGGGGCAGACTGAGCCGCTCGGCCTCTTGCCCGCCACACAATTCAATGTTCGGCGGACGGTCAATGCCACTACCCGTTCCTTCCCTCAGTATCGGCTGGAGGAACTGTTCCTCCGACAGTGCCGGCGCGATCCAGACCGAGTGGCGCTGATCGGACCGGCATGCTCGCTGACCTACCGAGACGTCCACGACATGGCGTCAGGGCTCGCGTCGTGGCTGCAAGCGCAAGGAACCCGCTCTGGTGATCTCGTGGCGATCGTGACCGAGAAAGGCTGGGAGCAGTACATTGCCGTGCTCGCGACGTTGCTGTGCGGCGCCGCCTATGTACCCCTGTCTCCGGAGCTGCCGACAGCTCGGCTCGCTGCCCTACTCGATGAGTGCGGCGCCACGGTGGCGCTGACCCAGATGCGATTGCAAGCCAGGGTGGCGTGGCCCCCGCAGGTCCGGTCCGTCGCAGTTGATGCCTTCGAACTCGCGGCGCTACCCGCGCCGGTACTGTCACCCACCCTATCGATCGACGATTTGTGCTGTGTTCTATACACGTCCGGGACGACCGGAGCGCCAAAGGGCGTTCAGGTGCACCACCGCGGGATGGTCAATGCGATTCTGGACACCAATTCCGAGTTCGGCGTCGGTGCTGCCGATCGCGTCCTCGCAGTCACTGACCTGCACCACGACATGTCGGCATACGACATCTTCGGCCCACTGGCGGTCGGCGGAGCCGTAGTCATCATCGAGCCCAAGCACCGTCGCGATCCCATGGTGTGGATGGAACAGATGACCCGACACCAGGTCACCATCTGGAATTCGGTGCCGGCCAGCATGCTGATGATGGTTGAGCAGGCGGAATCCGCGGATCGCCCGTTGCCGGAAACGTTGCGCCTGATAATCCTCGGTGGGGACTGGATACCGACCGATCTTCCGGACCGGATACGTCGCCGCGCAAAAGAGGCCGCCATAGTCAGTGTGGGCGGCCCCACCGAAACCACACTCTGGAATATCCGCCACCCGATCGGTGACGTGCCCGAGGACTGCGTGAGCATCCCCTACGGTAGGCCGATCGCCAACACCCACTACTACGTCGTAGACGACAGTCTTCGCGACCGTCCAGACTGGGTGCCTGGCGAACTATGCAGTGGCGGCGCCGGCACGTCCTCGGGCTACCTCAACGACCCCGCCCTCACCGCAGCGAAATTCGTGCTCCGGCCGCAAAATGGCGAAAGAATCTGCCGTACTGGCGATTTCGGGCGCTGGCTGCCTGACGGCACACTGGAGTTCCTGGGCCGCCGCGATGGCCAAGTGCAGATTGACGGGCGCAGAGTAGAGCTCTGCGAGATCGAGGCCATCATTGGCCAACACCCTCAGGTGCGGTCAGGCATTGTCACGTTTGACCCCGACGGCCATGGCCGGCGCCGGCTCGTCGCCCACGTCATCCCCATCGAGCCGAACGCCGAGCCGGCCGGTGAACTGGGCACGTATCTCAGCGCCCAGCTTCCACCGCACATGCGGCCCGGCCACATCCGATTCATCGACCAACTTCCGTTAACCAGAAGTGGCAAGGTCGATCGACGCGCGCTGGCAACGGCGGGTGCGAGCATCACCCAACCGCCGGCGCGAACTCTCGATCCAGACACCACCGCGGCCGTAGCCTCGATCGTGGGGTCAGTGGTGGGTTGTGGCACGGTTCCGCTCGACGGCCCCTTGGAGGATCTCGGCGTCGGATCGCTGGAGATGGTACGCATCGCCAACGCGCTCGAAGACCAATTCGGGGTTCGGCCCGACGTCGAGACGATGTTCACCGCCTCGACGATCACCGCGCTGGCCCAGCTGGCGGAGCCGCCCTCGCCCGGTGACGTTGCTCCCGGCGACCGTCCCGTCGTGCATGGGGACTCCAACGGATCACCGAGATACACGATCGTCAAAGACCCCGCAGCTAGGCGACGGTTTCGCGACGAGCAACACGGCCTACGCCGCGACCTGCACTCCGCGCCCCGCGCGCAGCTCGGGCACCCGGATGCCGGGCCCGGCGAACTCGTAGCGCGACGCAGCGTCCGCGCCTTCGGTCAACACGAGATGACGGCGACCACGTTGGGTGCGCTGCTCGCGCCGCTGCGCAACCTGGACCCAGCAGGACCTGGGCGCAGACATCACTACGGCTCCGGTGGCGGGACATATTCCGTGCAAACGTATCTGCACGTCAAGGATCATCGCGTCGAGCATCTCGCCGGCGGCGTGTACTACTACCAGCCGGTGGACCACACCTTGGCGCTGGTCAGCCCCGAACTCGACGTGTTCACCCCGGATCGGCATTGGTGGTGGAACCGGGACGCGGCCAAACAGTGTGCATTCGAAATCTACTTGATCGCGCAGCTCGACGCCATCGGGCCGCTCTACGGCGACCGCGCAGTGCATTTCGCCACCATCGAGGCCGGTCTGATGACTCAACTTCTCGAACTGGCGGCGCCGACGTGTGGCTTGGGGCTGTGCCAGATCGGTGACATGGATTATACAAATCTGCGAAAAGTGTTCGGCCTCAACGATAGCCACGTCTTTCTGCACGCCCTGGTCGGCGGACCGACGGTCCCGTCCGACGACGACCCGGAACTGGCGTCGGCAGGGACGGCCACGACACCCGAGGAAACACTCAGCCGCAGCCTGGACCAACCCGGCAGCTCAGTCAACGTCACCGTATTGCGGGACAGGGCGGGCCTGGAGGCGTCGATACAACGTGGGTCGCCGCGCGGCCACAACACTTCCCCCGGCAAGCGGGTTCTTCTGACTGGCGCAACGGGGTTTCTCGGCGGCTTCCTGCTCCGAGAGCTGCTCGCGGCGGGCCAGCAGGTCGTCTGCTTAGTTCGCGCCGATGACCCGGCGCATGCCTGGCAACGCCTGCAGCGCACCGCGGACAGGCACGGGATAACTTGGCCGGGCACCGAACACATGATCACAGCGCTACCCGGCGACGTGTCGCGTCCACGACTCGGTCTGTCGCAGAACAAGTTCGACGAACTCGCTGACTCACTGGACGCGATCTACCACTGCGCCGCTCCCGTCAGCTGGGTGAAGTCGTACAACGCGCTCGAATCAACAGTCGTCGGGGGAGCGGTCGAAGTACTGCGCCTTTCCACCCGCCATGGGATCAAGCCGGTGCACTACATCTCAAGCCTCGCGGTTTTCCCGTTCGACGGAACCGCCAGAGGTGAGAACCACGCAGCCCTCGACCATGGCCAGAATCTACTCGGCGGGTACGCACAGGCTAAATGGACGGGCGAACGAGTCATGGCAGAGGCAACCGACCGCGGCCTGCCGATCACGATCTATCGCCCCCCGCTGATCTCCGGCCATAGCCGAACGGGCGTATTCAATGCCGATTCGTACTTCGAGCGGATGATCAAGGGCTGCAGCGAACTTGGCGAGGCGCCGAGCCTCGACGGGGTTGTCGATGTGGCACCGGTCGACTACGTGGCCCGCGCGCTGGTTCAGCTAGCCGCTGAACCTGCCGCGGCGGGACGCGTGTATCACCTGAATAACCCCAGCCCGATCGGCTATGAACAATTCCTCGACTGGATCCGCGCACGCGGGTACGCCATGTCAACCGTGCCGTTCGCCGTGTGGCAACAACACCTACTCGGCAGCGCGGGAGGCCACGGTAATGCGTTGCACCCGTTGGCTGCTCATTTGCGCTGGACAAGTAGTGCGACCATGACCACCGCCTCGCACGATTGCGAAGCCACCAGCCGGGCGCTGTTGCCGTCAGGCCTTCGTTGTCCGCCAGTGGCCGACCAATTACTGGGTGTGTACTTCCAGGCGTTCGAGAACAGTGGATTCCTCGACCCCCGCCGTTCGGCTCATACGTCAAGGAGGCTGGCATGACTCGTTCGATGGCTCGCCATGGTCTGCTCCGGCTGGGTGCGATGTTCGCATTCTTCATGGCCGCTTTATATCTGGCGATAGCGCTGACGTATCTGTTCCTGCCAACCGACTTGAAGGTGGTTGGACCCGGTGACCCGGCCCGCTACTATCCGGCGCTGGCGAAACATCCCGGGGCGGCTGTCGCACTTGACTGGCAGATGGGGGTTTTGGGATTTGTCGGAGTCGCCGTGGTTTTGTCGGTATCGTACTTCAGCCGACGAGACTGGCGGGAAGGCTGGATCCAGTACACCTCGGTCCTGGCCCTCTTCGGATACCTGATCCTGAGCGTGGATTCCCTCAAAGGTGCTGTACTGCACAAGCTTCGGGCCGATGCTTGGGTACACGGCGACGCTTCCACCCGTGCCGCCATCGGCGCTACCCGGCTGACCTTGGACTACTACGGCTGGTACGCGTTCGGCGCTGTTGGCGCGTGGCTGCTAGCGGTCAACATCGCCATGATCGTCAACCGGCAGCTGTCGGTGTTGGTAGCCGGCCTCGGCATCGTATTCGCGGCGGCCAACGAGGTACTCGTCGTTGGTTGGTCATTCTCCCTGGAGCCATTGATGGACGTCGGGTCCGGAATCGGTCTTGTGACAGCGATCCCTTGGTTGGTGTGTGTCGGGCTCCGGCTCCACCGGGCCGCGGGCGAGAATAAATCGGTGGTACGCCGCGAGTCGTACTCCACCGTGGGCCACGATCCACAAGCGGGGGGTGTTCCCTATGAGCCTGCGCGATAGCCGAATTGACGTCGCCGCCGCCACCGACGTCTGCCTCGGATCGGGGATCGAACGCTGGTACTCGGGCTGGGGCCTGCACGGACCGACGGCGTGGAGAATGGTGCTTGCGCACGTTCGCATGGTACGGCCGACCACTCGACTATGGCTGGACACCCTGATGCCGCTCACCGTGATCGCGGTGCTCACCGACGGCCGAATCCCGTGGCGCATCGCCCTGCCCACTGTGGCGGCGATGAACCTGCTTCACATCGCTGCGACAGTGCTCAACGACGTGAAAGACCGTGACACCGACCGACTGTCGCAAGAATGTGTTCGCCGCACCCGCCCTATCGCCGTAGGTGTCATCGCGCCGCGGGCCGCGCTGGTTGAAGCCATCCTGTGCGCGGCGATCGGGCTGGGTCTCACGGCGCTCGTTCGGTGGCAACTGACAGTGGTCGCCGTGATCCTGGTCGCGCTCATCGCTCAGCATGAGCTTCCGCCCATCCGAACCCAGGGCCGCCCCATCATCGGGCAAATCGCTGGTGTGACCGGCCTGTCCGGAATCCTCGCGTGGATCGTCGTGGCCGTGGGAACGCCGCCACCGGCGCACGCGGTTCCATTCCTGCTGTATGTGGTGGTCTACCTCGGTATCGGGGAAATGCTGGTAAAGGATGTCCGCGACTGCGACAACGACGCCAAAGGGGGCAAGACCACCACGTCTGTGCGGTACGGCGCAGCGGCCGCCACCGCGGCGGCGTGCGCCGCATACGCGTGTGCCACGGCGTGCTGGTGGTGGTTTGTCGCAGGCGCCCCGCCTGGGATCGCCCTTCCGTGGTTGCTTGCCGGTGCCGTCGTCCTGATTGGATGGACTGTCATTACCCTGTTCAGTGCCAGGCGATTTCGTCTGAAGTTTGTCAAGGCAACTGCCAGGCGGCTACATCGAGGCTCGGCGTTGACGTTCACGGTCGTCAGTGCTGCACTCCTGTTGGGCTACTTGTCGTGATCTCGCCGGTGTGGCACGACATCATCTTCGGTGGCGGCGCCGTTGTGCTTGTTGCGCTCGCCCTGATGGCGGTCGGCCGGCTCCTGATCCGCGCCGGCGCCGGGCGACTCGCCGCCCGCAAGATTCCGCACGCACTCTGTGGAGTCTTCGTCGCGGTCGCAACCTACCATCTGGTCAACCTCTCGGTGGCTGTCGGGATTTTGAGCCTTACGGCCGTTGCCCTCGTCGTCGCTGTTGAACGTGGACTACTTCCCGACATCCTGGAAGGCAACAGGATAAGCGATTACGGCCTTGTTGCCTTCGCGGTCGGTGTTCTGGTGGCCGCGGTGGCGTTCTGGCCGGACCGAGTTGCGATCTCCGCAGGTGTCTTGGTGCTGGGGCTAGCGGACGCCTCCGCTGCGTTGTTCGGACATCGCTTTGGCCGTCACCGGGTCAGGGTAGGTCAGTCGGTACGATCGTTGGAGGGATCGGCGGCCTTCGCGGTCGTCGCGTTCTTCATCTCGTTGGCGTTCACGCGGGTCGGCATGTCTTTGAATATCGCTGAATCCGTTGCTATTTCGGTCTTCATTGCGCTGACCACCGCGTGCATCGAGTTGCTCGTTGTGTCGGCGGCGGACAACCTCGTCATCACGCCGTGGGTGGCACTGCTGCTGCATCTGAGTCGGCATCTGGCGCCCGGCGAAGCGCAGCGGTGGTTGCTGGCGGCGACGTTGGCCGTTGCGGCTGCACCGGTGATGTTCAGACTGCGTTGGCTCGACGGCCCCGGGGCTATCGGTGCGGCGCTGGTGACCGCCGTGACCATCGGCCTTGGCGGTTGGACCTGGATCGCGCCCGTTGCCACTTTCTTTGTCTTGACCAGCATCATCACGGCCTACCGGCGTGAGCACCGCGAGGGTAGCCACCAGCGGGGCCTGAGCCAGGTCGTCGTCAACGGTGTTATCCCCGTGATGATTCCAGTGATTGGCTACGCGGTGACAGGTGACCAAATCTGGATGTTCGCCTATATCGGTGGGATCGCAGCTTCGACGGCCGACTCGTGGGCGTCGGAGATCGGCCGCTTCTCGTCACGCCCCCCGATCTCGTTGCGCACCCGACGCCGCGTGCCCGGCGGCACATCGGGTGCCGTGTCGGCGCTGGGTCTTGCGGCGACGTGGTTCGGCGGCCTGGCCATCGGTATCACCGGGGCGCTGATCAGCAAGCCGAGCCTGATCGTGGTCGGCATCGCAGCAGGACTGGTCGGGTCGCTGTTGGACTCGGTCCTCGGCGCCACCGTGCAGGGCCGCTATCGGTGCCCGACCTGTCATGCGGCCCTTGAAGAGACGCGCCACTGCGGCGGCCACACAGAACTGTCGTACGGATATCGCTGGATTGACAATGACGTTGTCAACGCATGCGCCAATGCCACCGGCATGGGCGTTGCATTGGCAGTGTTCGGATTGGTGTCGCTATGAATGTGCAAGCCTCCGCCTCGACCGGCGTAAAAGTCCCCTGGACGCGACTGTGGTGGGACCATGCGGCGCTACTGGTGCAATCGCTGCGGATCACAACACGACTGTGGTACGACGTGCTCGTTCCACTGGCCATGCTGGCGGTCATGGGCAGTTATTCGCTGCCGTGGCGCCAGGTTGGTCTGGTGACCGCGGCGCTACTGCTATTTCACGGCGGCCAAACGTTATTCAACGATGTCGCCGATGTGGCGGTAGACCGAGCCAGTACTGAGCGTTCCCGACAGCGACGGGTACTGGTCCGAGGAACGGTCTCGCGGATCGAATTGTTGGGCATCGGCTGGGCCATGGTGGCCGGGGCCGGTGTGGTCTCGGTATTTCTGCCGTGGCAGAACCAGGTCGTGTTCTTGGTAGCGCTTCCGCTCGTGCTGGCCTACAACTTCAAAACTGCAGGCGGATTGTCTGGTAGGCCGTTGGCGACCCAGGTGTTCTGGCCGCTGACGTGGGTATTGATCTACGTTTACAGCGCTGGTGGCCTTCAGTTCGCCGGATGGCGAACGGGCGTACCGTATCTGGTCTTCATCGTCATGTTCATGGGTCTGGGCGAAGGGCTGTGCCAAGACATCCGCGACATCGACAACGACAGAATCGGCGGCCGGGTCACGACGCCGGTGCGGTTCGGCGCGCGCCGATCGTCGTCGTGGGCGTGGTGGGCTTTCACGTTGTCGCTAATCCCGTGGATTTGGCATGTTATCGCAACGAGGATGCCGGTGACTCCCGCTGCGGTGGCAACAACCGTCCTAGTCGGTTGGATCGTGCTGTCCGGACGCTGCGTTCGACGGATCCGCGCCAACTACCAGAAGGCCGACGGCAGATACTTGCACATCGGCTCGATTCTCACCTTTACGTGTGTCAACGTCCTCATTCTCATGGCGGCGACGCCGGTCCCTGGCCATCGGTGAGGTGTTGAGGGCGCAGCGACGCCCGCGTGAGTAACGGGCCATAGTGCACGTCATCGATGGAAAGGCCGGAATGGCAGGCCAATTCAGCGAGACGTGGGCTGATCGCCGTACGGCTCCACAGGGCAGGATCGAGACCGCCCCGCTCTCTGCGGGTTATCCATCGAAACGTCGAGATCGACGAACGGAAGATCCGCTCGACGACGGTTGATGCGCGGGACCCGCGGCTCCGAAGAATTAGCAGCAGCCTGCCGTTGTCGCAGAGCAGTCGCCGAAGCTCGGCGAGCGCGGGCACCGCATCGGGCATCGTATCGAGGACTCCGCTGCACAAGATCGCATCGAAAGTGCCGCTCGGAAACGGCGCCGCGGTGACGTCACCCTGGACGACCGCCACGCTGAGCTCCGGGGGGATGAATGCCTTGGTGCGCACCGTGTACGCATGGGAGAAATCCATGGCCACGACCAGATGCCGAGCTTCCGCGCGGGCGATGTGGCGGGACCAGTACCCAGAACCGGCGCCCGCATCGAGGATCACCCGGTGACCGCGCAGGCAATCGGTGAGCCACCGGTGGACGTGCGGAAAGCCGATACGCCAGATGATGTGAAATGTCGCGGAGTACAGGCCGGCGGTGGACTCGTAGAGCTCGCGACGACGTCGATTGAAATCGCCGTCTGACTGGGTCATGTTCGGGCTCTTCGCTTTTCACCGGCATCACGGGCGTAGTGTGGCGCGGCCGCGGGATCGGTTGCAGGGAGGACGAATCTGCGTGCATCGCGGCGCTGGCTGCGCATCTGAATCACCACCGTTACCTCGATGTGCCGCCGCGCAGAAAGGGTGTTAGGCGTCTTGTGTCGCCAGTTGCCCAGTCGAAAGACCCAGCCGTTCAGGGCAGTCCGTAATGGATTGCAGACGTTCGGCCGGGTTGGCGATCATCCGGCGCCTGGCGAGGTCAAGTACCGCACCGAGCGTATTGACCTCGGCCACCAGTGTTCCGTCGGGCTTTCTGATCTCCTGAGTCATTCTGTACGTCCGGCCCGAGCTCCACTCGAAGATGCAACCCACATCGACTTCGTCGCCCAGTCGCAGTTCGCGGTGAAACCGGGTGGTGACCTCCAGGTCGATCGGCGCGAGTCCCTGCTCCGCGAGCGCTTCGATCTTTGTCCCGGCGTGGCGGATGCACGCCATGCTCGCGAAGTGCGCCCACTGTTGATAGACGAGAGCGCTAACGTGCCCGCTGGCGTCGATTTCGTAGTCCCGGACCCCGATACGTACGCTGAAATTGTTCTCCACTGTGATCCCACACCTTCTCCGCGCGGATTTGCCCCGCCGATTGGCTTCCCTCATCACGATTCTCGGCTTGACAACATCTGGCGCCAATCAACCCCCGTGCCACGGTATGACCGATTGCCAACTATGCAAAGACCTGCAGTTGCACGCCGAACAGTCTCGCGCCGCCGGCTCGGTTCGCGATCCAGGTATGAGATCTGTGCTGTCGCTTGGACGAACTCCCGTGCCTTCGACGCCGAGACGTGAGGATGGCGGCGGTGATCCCCATCGAATTAAGCGGTCGACACACATCGGACCTTGAATCCTGTGCACACCGATCACGCGGCTTCGTGATGCCCCTTCACCCTGTCGGTGATGAGAAGTTTCGCGAGGCTCGATACTGCCCCGGTCACACCACCGATGTAGGCCTTTGCCATCGAGGCGGCCGACGCGCCGTCAAGGGTGGGCAGCGAGGTCAGCCAAGCAGCCGCCGCATCCCGTTCAGCATAGGTGTAAATCTGTACGGGACAGGGCATCCACATGCCAATGGACAGCGACGGCGCCCTGATCCAGCCAATGTCGCTCGCTATCGCGCACCCGTCTAGCTGACGCACGTAGTCGATGCCCAGTCGCGTATCAGCCCAAAGTGCTCCTGGTGTAATACTTTTGAAATCAGGGCCAAACTGATAGAGCAACCGCATTCGGTGACCTGTGCTGCGTGCCTGGGCGACCAGCGGCGCAAAAACCTGCGCGTAGTCTTCGGCTGTCACAGTGCCGAGCGCCTCCAGGCACTGAACATTGTTTGGGGTGTCAGAGAGAACTTTGAGCATGGTCAGCCCTTCCGCGGATCGTGGCACTGCACGTCGGCACAAGCGGCTGGTGTCGCTTGCGCAACCCGTATTAAATGCTACGCCAGTAGATATCGGTTGCCAGCCGGATCGGCGTCTGATTGTCAAATAACCTTGCGGTTGCCAGGAAAAGGTGTTGCGGCTGGGCCGATGTCGAGTTTTTCGACCGCCGGTTCGGTGCCGATGCTCAGTGATCGAACCCGGCTGATCGACCAGATCGTCAGAGCCCCCATGGTGGCGAACCCCGGGAGCGTCGCCGCGCCGACGGCAATGTCCAGTGGCAGCAGGTAGATCAGCGGCAGTCGAAGTGCTGCCGCGCACAGCATCCCCAGTCCCCAAGCCCACGCGGAACGACGGAATACACTGCGCACCAACTGATCAGATGTGTATGCCGTGGCGACGGCGGCGGCCTGCTCGGGGTGCAGACGTTGGTAGGCGACGAGGGTGAGCGGTCGAGCGCGCGCTAAGCTGCCGAGAAAGGCGATGCCCACCACCGCCGAACTCACAGAGTTGTTGGCGAGAAGCAGGCGGGCGTCGCCGGTGACAACGCTCAACGGTATGCCTAGGCCATACACCGACAACATGAGCACGCCGAACAACGTCAACCGGTGTGATCGCCACGCGACCCACGCGACTCGTAGGGCTGCGACAAGCGTCGCGACCAACAGCGCTGAAAGCTGCGGTACATGTGCGCAGCGCAAGAGGTAGAAGGACGCCGTCGGGAGCCCAACGTCGAACACCATATCAATCGCTGGCCGCCGCGAATGATGTCGAGTTCGGTTGTGCAGCAACAGCTGATGTCGAATTGTCATATCTGAGGCATCCTCGCAAAGGGCGCTTACCCGCGCCAACATTGGTCGTGTTCCTCCTGATCGTCAAGTCGCCGAATGGAACGCCGGCGCCGCGGCGATCACGCACATCCGATCCGTTCCCTAGGCGGCAACGCTTTTCCGTGATCGCGAACTCCTAGAAGTGCCTGTTGAGGACCGAATGTGCAGCACCGCATCACAACTGATGCGCCCACCCTCGACGCCATTCTGGCCTCACACCGGATTGACAATCCCTTGTTCGTAGGCGAATACGATCGCCGCCGAGCGATTGCGCAAGCCGAGTTTGGTAAAGATGTGACCGATATGTGATTTGACGGTCGGCTCGGAGATACAAAGGGTGTGCGCGATCTCGCTGTTTGTGCAGCCCTTCGCGATCCAAACCATCACGTCACGCTCGCGCGTAGTCAGGTCGGCGACATTGGCCTGCAGTGGTATAGCTCGACGATAAGTGGTTAATACGCGCGATGTTACGGCCGGATCGAGGTAGCCGTGACCACCGCCAACCGCGCGCACTGCGCGGATAAGTTCTTCAGCCGGTGACTCCTTCAGGACGAAGCCTGCTGCACCCGCTCTGAGGGCGCCGGAGAGCAATTCGTCGTCACTGAACGTTGTCAGAATCAATACCGGTGGGCCGTTGCGTTCGACAAGGCGTTTGGTCGCCTCGATTCCGTCCATGCGCTTCATGCGCAAGTCCATCACCACGATATCGGGGTCAACGCGAGCTACCGCGCCTTCGACTTCGTCACCGTCGGAGCACTCGCCAACGACGGTGATGCCGTGCATTTTGCACAGGATCATCGAGAGTCCGGACCGGACCAACTGCTGATCATCGACCAACAGCGCGTTGATCGACCGCTCATCGTTATTCGCGTCCATCTAGAGGCTGCACCCTCGCCGCAAGAGCTGGTCGCGGTCGCCAATAGGGATACTCACTTGGACGGCCCAGCCCTTCGAACATGGGCCGACGACTATCACGCCGCCCAATAATTCGACGCGCTGCCGCATGCCGCGGAGTCCGCGACCGTCGGTGGTGGCATTCCCGGTGAGACCATGTGGGTTGGCATTGACGATGTCGAGTGTGACATCAGTTTCGGAGACCAGAAGCGTCATCTCCACCGCCGCGTTCGGCGCGTGTTTGACGATGTTGGCTAGCGATTCCTGGGTGATCCGGTACAGCGCGAGGCCGGTCGCTCCCGTCACACGATCGAGGTTGCCGCGAACGTCGACAGTGATGTTCATCCCGGCCCGAGCGAAATCTTCAGTCAAACAGGGGATGTCGCAAGCGCCCGGTTCCGGCGTGAGTTGAGCACCGTCATCACTCAGCAGTCCGACCGTCTGGCGGATATCGGCCATCGCGTGCCGTCCGAGCTGTTCGGCCTGCTCGAGGGCAGTCACCGCGGCATCGTCGTTTCGGTCGTACTGAAGTCGGTGGCGTGCCGCGGTGAGGTGGAGCAGAGTGATGCTCAACGAATGCGCGACGACGTCGTGCACCTCGCGGGCCACGCGCCGGCGTTCCTCCGCAGCTGCGTGGTTAGCCAACTGCGCTTGAGTGTGACGCTGCTCGATAAGCAGCTGACGCTGGCACCGCATCAAGTATCCGACCAGCCACCCGATGCCGACAAAGGCGATGTAGAGAAACGGGGTCTCAAGCCGATTGAACGCCCACGCCAAGACGAGCAAAGTGAGCGCCGAAATGGTGGCGAGCACACCGCCGTAAAGCGTCGTCAAAGCGCCAACAACGCCGACGGTCAGGGTGAGCAGGACCGGAGCGAAGTCTCCGGAGATGGGGGTGGATGTAGCGAAAAGCAGCAGTGCGGTTGCACTGGTCCAGGCGGCCCAAAGCCACGGTCCGTCAAACATTGGCGCGCTGAACAAGACAAACAACGCGCCCGGCGTGAACGCAATCGCCAACGCGAGGGTGGCTACCGGCCAGTCGCTGACCGGGCGTTGCGCTACCGCAACACCGCCGATGGTCAGGACCGAAAGATCGACGGTCACAATGAATGGCCAGTTGTAGCCGAGGGGGAGTTTATGCTCCGCGCGACGAACCCACTGATGCAAATAATGCAAGACAGCGTCCAGCATGCTTCCATCGTAGAGATCGATGTTGGTGGGCACATCGTGCTTAGGCATGGTGGTCGTTGTCAGACCCAGGTAGTAGGCCGAGTGGTGCACCGAGCTGAGGCCAGCTAACTGGTGATGCAGGTGGTCGTGCACTTCACATGCGATCAGCATTCGCATCAAGTTCCAGTTGCCACAGTCGAACTGTATTGCTAAAACGCAAGGTAATCGACGCAATTCATCCATCCGTGATGTTGCTACAGACTCTGGAAATGGTCAGCGGCCACGGTAACTTTGCCATTCAGACATCGTGCGATGCGTTGTTGTCGCGACCGTGCTCGATACGGCGACCGGTTAATGACACCCCGCGCGGATCCCACCTTGGGAGTAGGGATCCCACCTTGGGAGTAGGTGCAAGACCCGCATTCGAGACGATGCGCAATGCCGCGCGCGATTCCTAACGTTCTAACCAGCCCACCAGACATAACACAAGGAATATCCAATGAATGGCCCGCAGACTTTGAAGCGCACTCAGCTCGATGTATCAGCAGGCTCTCAGCCGATTGCCCGAATAGAGGACCCGCAGGTACTTCCTGACGACGATCCGGCTGCGGCGACGCAACACCGCTGCCACCGACGCGCGCGCCACGTCGCCGACGTGGTCGCGAGATCGCTCGGGGTGGTTCTTCTCCGTCCATCAGGCAGGACACGAGACTCCGGTTATAACTACCCGCGGCTGCCGGATTTTGTGGAATCTGCGGCAATGGAACGCGAAATGTTCAGGTTGTAACACGGTTCGGATGTCAGTTGACTCGACCGGAGCAAACCCGGCGATCGGTGGGAACGGTGACCACATCAAGATCAGGTGCAACACAACTGGAGCCCGAGTGACTCAGCCAGCGTTCAGCAACAAGGTTGCGCGCTACCTTGCCGAAGAGGTAGCCCGCCAAGGCCACTTGGTCTCCGCCGAGCGCCTGCAGGAAATCGCGAGCGGTGACACGGCGACGGATGACGAGAGCGACGCGATCCACTCGGTGGCCATGACGGTCGTCGTTGACTTCATTAACCATGGCCCGGCCAACTATGACTTGATCAATCGCTATCTGAGCACCGTGCTGACGCCTGCGGTATCGACAACCGCCAAGACGGCGATCGAGATGCTCCAAGTCTGTACAACGCTGATTAGCGAGACAGTCCCCGCGACCAGGTGCAAACGCGCAGCGTCCCATCACCGTTACAACTGAAGTTGGCCGTTGTTGGCCAGTGCCGGGTAACGGTTGCCCGGCCTGGTTGCCGGGTTCGTGTCGAGGTGGGGTGCCGGGATGTGGTTCCCCGGGTCCGTGTCTCGTGGCGGCTACCAGTGGTCGCTGTGGGGCTGTTCGGTCCGGTCTGGTCGGTAGCTCTCACCGGGCGATCCTCTGGTCGCTGAGGTGTCACACCTGTCCGACGCCGGGCCGATAGGCCTTGAGCGCGGCGCCCGATCACCGTGGCCGCAGCCTGGTGCCGGGTGACGTTGAGGTAGGGGTGTTGCCAGTGCTGGGCACCCCAAATACTCGAGTAGGCGCACAATCGTCGTTTTCGGCCTTGCCGCAGGCCGGCCGCGACGACTGCAATGCTGGCGGTGATGTGCACGCCACCGGTCCGGTGGTAGGGGTTGATCTCAACGACGGTCATCGCTTCAAAGCGGGTCGGCGCTATTGGCGGCTTCGGCTCTTGCTGATGCGGCGGCGCCGACTTGCTGACGGAAATGGATTCTTGAGAGCTGGGATCGCCGGCCAGCTTAGGCGCGCAGCCTCGCGCGGTATCAGAAGGTGGAAGATCCCGACGGCTGCAGTACGAAGCCGTGGGGGCCGTTCGTGCATACGGTTATGCCGCCGTCGGCGACGCCACAGGTGATGGCGCCTTGCATCACCTTCTGACCGACACCGAGGACCGGGGCCCCACCTGGTGCAGGGCAGGCACCGTTGGCATGCACGATCTGCGTCCCGCCTACGGACACGATCGCCGAACCCCCGTCGCAGGGACCGGTGGTCCGGTGCGAGAGCGGGATACCGGAGAGCCCGGGCAGCGGCCCGTCGCAGCTGGCTTGTTGTGAGCTGCCGCCGCAGGTCACGCCGTCCGGGGTGGCGAAGGAGAAACCGGGACTACCGTGACCGGTCGGGGTGGTGAAGTTGGCGGTGACGTCTGTGAACCCGTTGATGTCGGGGACACCGCCGGCAGGGGGTTCTGCCGACGCGCAGCCGGGGCTGGCGACGAGCACGAGCGCGGCGGTGACGGGGTACAGCCAGCGGGTGTTCGGCATCGCTCTTCTCGTTCCTCTCGGTAATGGTGTCTACGGCTGGGTGACTGTGAAGGTCGTTGTGAACAAACTCGGGTCGTAAGGCCACTGTAGGTTCGAGTCCGGCGGTGGCAGCAGGGCGGGATCGCCGAACTGGCTGACCCGCATGGTGATGGTGTCCGTGCGCGTGGTCGGATCCCAGTGGTCGTCCACGATGGTCGGGCCGTACGGACCGACCACCCCGTTCTGTGCGTTGTTGGGCGCGACGGTGGGCACGATGTCCGCGCCGGTGAGCTGGTTGACGAGCCCCTGCGGCGTCGAGGCGGTCGTGGCGCGGACAGGTTCGCCGTCGGCGGCTCCGCTCAACATGAACCCGCCGCCGCCGAGTCGGATCAACTGGTTCTCCCGGCCGCCCTGCAGAACGGATCCTTCGTTGTGCCAGTGGGCCGCTCCCGGCGGGCCCGCGGCGCCCTCGGGTATCGCGGCGGCCCACCCGTTCGGGTTATTCGTGTCCACCGGGACTGAGTACAGCTCGCGGCCGGGTCCTTTGCCATCGCCGGGGTTGCCGACGATGTACATCTTGTTGCTCGTCGGGTCGTACGCCCCGCTGACCTGACCCAGTGGCGCCTTCCCGATGACCACCGGGTGGTTGGGGTCGGTGATGTCGACGATCGCCGAGTTCGGGGTGACGTAGCCCAGGTTGGGGGAGCCGTCGGCGTTGTTGTACGGCGGGAAGCTGAAGAACGCGTACTTCTTGCCGTTAGGGCCGTCGGCGGTACCGGTGGGGATGGCACGGGTGCCCGGCGGCACGTCGAGCGGGTTGAGCTTGCCGTTGAGGAACGGGTGATGCTCGGGGGTGCCGTCCTTGGTGCTGGCGGCGCCGTCGCCGCCGATGTTCAGGTCGTGGTGTCCGGCGATCGTGTCGTCGAGGTCGTCGTGATTGGGGTTGGGGGCCCGCTCCGGCTTGGTGGCCGGCAGGTTGATCACCGGATCGGGTTTGGGCTGGTCATCCGGCCCGCCGCCCTGCTTGAACTTATTGCCGGCCAAAAAGTCCGCGCTCTTCCCTTTCGGTCGCGGCAGCTTCAGTCCCTGCAACTCGGCGGACTTCGTCACCAACTCGCGGTGGATTGCACTGTCGGTGTCTGCCAGCGACTTGATGTGGTACTGGATGGTGTCGGCGTGCTCGTTGGCCGCTTTGACCGTCTGGGCATCCCAGGTTCCAGTGGGGGTAACCGACCAGTCGGAGTCGACCTCGAAGCCCTCCGCCTCGGCGGTGGAGATGGCGTCGTTGACCTTGGACATTGCACTGTGCACCGAGTCCCGTCCCCGCTCGGCGATCTTCACCAGGTCCTCGGCGGTGCCGATGCGGGCGTTGGTGACGCGCACGGCGTGATCGGCCATGTCCACCGCGGCGTCGTTGGCCCTGCCGGTCCACTCGGTGCCGCCGGGGTTCCGGATGGACTCCACATGGTTCGAAGACCATCTGCGCGACCGGTCGATCTGCGCGCGGAGCTGGGTTGCCAGGGCGTCGAAGTGTGTTGTGGTCCACTGCTGGTATTCGTTGCGCGAGGGGATGGTCACATCACACCGCCGATGCGCCGGCCGCCCTGCTCGTCGGTGCTCTCGTAGCCATGAGAAGCCGACGTCAAGGCCTCGGTCAGCGCCGCGTGATAGCCGGACTCGTCGAGATGCCAGCCGCTCATATGCGATGCGATTCCGTGCACGGCGCTGATGCTGGTCTGGCTGGCAGCGCCGGAGACGCTCGCGATCCCGAGCGCGGACGCCTCAGAGTGCTCAGCGAGTGCGCCAGCGGTGGTGCGCAGACCCTCGGGGCTCACGTGCAGATCGGCCAATGCGCACCCCCCAGAACGTCACACCGGCCCCCGCCGATACCCGTCATTTAGAGTATGCGCATTCCCGGCACCGTCCTGACGGCGATTCCGGTGTCGACTCCGTTTATCGCACACCGGTGTTACAAATGGCGTAGGCAAACCGGTCGAGCTCATTATTGGCGCTCATGACACCGCCTTGCCAACGCGCGAACTAACGACGTGTCCCACCCACCGGTCTGTCGGTTGGGTACTACTGCCGTAACCGGTATCCACACACCGGGCACCAGTCGAACGGTCGTTGGCATCGGACTTCCATCGCAGCCAATTCATCGCCGAGGTGCGTGCAGGCTCGCTGGAGCAGGTGCACTCGGACCGTGTCGACGATGAACCGGGCCCGCTCCACTGGCGTAGCACCGTAGCCGGCGGCTTCGGTGCTCCCCGTGGCGATGACCTCGCCGTCGACGATCTCGCGCTGTTTGGCGGTCGGGTGGCCGCTCGCGTCGGTGTCGGTGTGCGTCGGCACGAAATGCCCGCGAGGCTGCCGATCGATCTCAATGTGCCAGATGTCGTCGCGCTCGCGGAAATAGAAGCAGTGACCGTCGACTAATCCACGCCAGACTTCCGATGCCCATCCTCCGTGGGTCGCCACCACTACCGCTGGTTCGGTGTCCAGCCAGCGTTGAAGCTTCGCCTCCGCGGACTGCTGCGCGGCCTTGAGCTGTTGGCCCTCGGGCGTCTGCCAGAACTGCGCGATACCACGGCGCCACGTGCTAAACACGCGTCGACGATCCTGCGCCGAACACCTACACACGCAACCAAATCCGTAGTCGTGCAATGCACTGTCCGGCAGCCGGGGATGACACGCACATCGACACACCTCACCACTGTCGACATACCGCCACACGGTCAGCGCATCCAACGCCGTATCGGCAAGCGCGACCGATTGAGCCACCCCAACCTCGTCGAACACCACCGCGAGGTAATCACGATAGCGATGGCGTGCCTCGGCCCGGGCGCGCTCAATCCGCTCCCGAAACTCGACCCCGCTGGGCACCAATGGCCGGGCGCCAGCAGGACGTTCGTGTTCTGCGCCCACAGCATTTGAGACTGACATTCGCCCGCTGCTTTGTCATCTGAATTACGTGCCGGCCAATGGAGGACTGTGGGGGCCGCCCATCGGTCCAAGGTCTACCCGCGAGACCAGTGCCGGCGCCAGTGTGGCTGACAGATGTGGGCATTATCGGTACTGGGTGTCCCGCGATTCTGACGAGATATTGTCAAGACCTGTGGATGGGGCTTTGGGCGGCTCCGGCGCCGGGGTTAGGTGACCAGCCTGAACGCAGTGCCGGCAGGGTCGAGAAGGATCCCTTGATCGGGATCGATGGCTATGGCGCCCAGGGTGATTGCGCGGGCCATCCGTTCGGACACATCGCCGGCCCGGAGGC
>NZ_JBGCCC010000008.1:0-245278 GCF_041261665.1 Mycobacterium sp. MAA66
TACTGGACGTCGGCCAACCCCGCACCAACCAATACCACCACCCCACCCTCTACCCGATAGAAGGCAACGACGATGACGAAACAGACAGTCCCACAGGGTAATTCGGTCAGTCGTGCGTTGGAGTGTCGGCGTCTGCGTCGAGCACCTGACATCTGTCGCGGCGGTTACGGCAACTGATGTAGCGGCACTACGTCGGTCCCATGGCTACGCTGCACGCGTGCTGATCGCAATCGAAGGCGTCGACGGCGCGGGCAAGAACACCCTGACCCAGGGGTTGCGCACGCACCTTGAAGGACAGGGCAAGTCCACTGCCACGTTGGCCTTCCCGCGCTATCACCAGTCGTTCGAGGCCGACATCGCTGCTGAGGCGTTGCACGGCCAACACGGCGACCTGTCGGAGTCGGTGTACGCGATGGCGATGCTGTTCGCGCTCGACCGTGCAGGCGCCAAGGCCGACATCGCCGCGCTGCAGGCCGAACACGACATAGTGATCCTGGATCGCTACGTCGCCTCGAATGCCGCCTACAGCGCCGCCCGCTTGCACCAGGGCGCGGACGGCGCGGTGGTCGCCTGGGTGCGTCAGCTGGAGTTCGAACGGCTCGCGTTGCCGGTGCCGGATTGGCAGCTTTATCTGAACGTGCCCACCGAACTGGCGGCGCAGCGGGCCGCTCAACGTGAGCAGCACGACGCTGCCCGGTCCCGCGACGCCTATGAACGTGACGGCGGTCTGCAGCGCCGCACCGGGCAGGTGTACAGCGCGCTGGCGGCCGAAAATTGGGCTGGCCGTTGGGCTCTGGTGGCGCCGGACGTCCAACCGGCCGAGTTGGCCGCCCGACTGCTGGCGTGAATCCGGCGAGCCGCTGAACGGCGAGTTGTGACGGATGTGCAAAACACCCAGTCGAGATCACGGGTTTATCGCGATCTGGTGACACGATGGATGCCATGAGGCAACGCATTCTGGTCGTTGACGACGACCCATCGCTGGCCGAGATGCTCACCATCGTGTTGCGTGGTGAGGGTTTCGACACCGCTGTCATCGGTGACGGCAGCCAGGCGCTGACTGCGGTCCGTGAATTGCGGCCGGATTTGGTGCTGCTCGACCTCATGTTGCCCGGGATGAATGGCATCGACGTGTGCCGGGTGCTGCGGGCCGACTCAGGCGTGCCGATCGTCATGCTGACCGCCAAGACCGACACTGTCGACGTGGTGCTCGGCCTGGAATCCGGCGCCGACGACTATGTGATGAAGCCGTTCAAGCCCAAGGAGCTGGTGGCCCGGGTTCGCGCCCGACTGCGCCGCAACGACGATGAGCCCGCAGAGATGCTGTCCATCGCCGACATCGATATCGATGTGCCGGCCCACAAGGTGACTCGCGGCGGTGAGCAGATCTCGCTCACGCCACTGGAATTCGATCTGCTGGTCGCGCTGGCCCGCAAGCCGCGGCAGGTATTTACTCGTGATGTGCTGCTCGAACAGGTGTGGGGCTACCGGCATCCGGCCGACACCCGGTTGGTGAATGTGCATGTTCAGCGGCTGCGGGCCAAGGTTGAGAAAGACCCGGAGAACCCGCAGGTGGTCCTGACCGTTCGAGGAGTGGGATACAAGGCCGGACCCCCGTGATCGGCAGTGACGGCGACTGCAGGCGGCGCCGGTGATCTTTGGTACGAGGCGGCGTCTGCGTAGCCGTTTCGGTTCGGCCCCGATGTTGCGGGGTCTGGGTGCGATCGGCCGTGTCGTCGGTTACGCATGGCGTCGTTCCCTGCAGTTGCGAGTGGTCTCGTTGACACTCGGTCTGTCGCTGGCCGTCATCTTGGTGCTCGGCTTTGTGCTGACCAGCCAGGTCACGGACCGCATCCTGGAGTCGAAGGTGCGTGCCGCCACCGAAGAGATCGAGCGAGCCCGAAATGCGGTGAGCGGCATCGTCGGCGGCGAGGAGACACGCTCGCTGGACAGCAGCCTGCAGCTGGCCCGCAACACCCTGATCGACCGTAAGGCCAACACCGGCGCGGGGCTGGCCGGCGCCTTCGATGCGGTGCTGGTGGTGCCGGGCGACGGGCCACGTGCGGCGACCGCGGCCGGTCCGGTCAGTGAAGTTCCGAACACCTTGCGCGATTTCGTCAAGGCCGGCCAGGTCAGTTACCAGTACGCCACCGTGCACACCGATGGTTACTCCGGCCCAGCATTGGTGGTCGGCAGCCCGACGTCCTCGCAGGTCACCAATCTTGAGCTCTACCTGATCTTTCCGCTGACCAACGAGGAAAGCACCATCACCCTGGTCCGCGGCACCATGGCCACCGGCGGCGTGGTGCTCCTGGGTCTGCTCGCGGCGATCGCTCTGCTGGTGGCTCGGCAGATCGTGCTGCCGGTCCGATCCGCCTCGCGTATCGCGGAACGGTTCGCCGAGGGGCATCTGACCGAACGCATGCCGGTCCGCGGTGAGGACGACATGGCGCGGCTGGCGGTGTCGTTCAACGATATGGCCGAGAGTCTGCACCGGCAGATCACCCAGCTCGAAGAGTTCGGAAATCTGCAGCGGCGCTTCACTTCTGATGTCAGTCATGAACTACGCACCCCGCTGACCACGGTGCGGATGGCGGCCGATCTCATCTACGACCACAGTGAGGAACTGGAACCGGCACTACGCCGCTCCACCGAGCTGATGGTCAACGAACTCGACCGGTTCGAGGGACTGCTCAACGACCTACTGGAGATCTCCCGGCACGACGCCGGCGTGGCCGAGTTGTCGGTGGAATCGGTGGATCTGCGCGACACGGTCCGCAGCGCTCTGGACAACGTCGGGCATCTGGCCGACGACGCCCACATCGATCTGGAAGTGGAACTTCCCGGCGATGCGGTGATCGCCGAGGTCGACCCGCGCCGAGTGGAACGAATTCTGCGTAACCTCATCGCCAACGCCATCGATCACGCCGAGAAGAAGCCGGTACAGATCCGGATGGCCGCCGACGAGGACACCGTGGCCGTGACCGTGCGCGACTTTGGTGTCGGGTTGCGACCGGGGGAGGAGAAGCTGGTATTCAGCCGGTTCTGGCGGTCCGATCCGTCGCGCGTGCGACGCTCGGGCGGCACCGGCCTGGGCCTGGCCATCAGCATCGAGGACGCTCGGCTGCACCAGGGCCGGTTGGAGGCCTGGGGCGAACCGGGCAACGGAGCCTGTTTCCGGATGACCCTGCCGCTGGTCCGTGGCCACAAGGTCACCACCAGTCCGCTTCCGCTGAAACCTGTTGCGCCCGAACGTTCGCCGCGAGAGCCGCAGCCCGCCGGGGACAGCACATGACCCGTGTCCTACTGGCCTGCTGGGTGGTGCTGACGTTGGCCGTCGCCGGTTGTGCGGGGGTGCCCAGTTCATCGGCGCCACAGGCGGTCGGTACCGTCGAGCGGTCGGCTCCGCCCAGTCTGCCCACCCCGACGCCGGGCATGGATCCGGACGTGCTGCTGCGCGAATTCCTCAAGGCCACCGCCGATCCGGCGAACCGGCACCTGGCCGCGCGGCAGTTTCTCACCGAGTCCGCGTCGCGGGCCTGGGACGACGCCGGTAGCGCGCTGTTGATCGACCGGGTCGTCTTCGTGGAAACCCGTGGTGCCGAACGGGTTTCGGTGACCATGCACGCCGACATCCTGGGGTCGCTGTCGGATATCGGGGTGTTCGAGACCGGTGAAGGTGCGCTGCCCGATCCGGGTCCGATCGAGCTCGTCAAGACCACCGGCGGTTGGCGCATCGACAAGTTGCCCAATGGGGTTTTCCTGGACTGGCAGCAGTTCCAGGACACTTACAAGCGCGACACCCTGTACTTCGTGGACCCCACCGGTAAGACCGTGGTGCCCGATCCGCGCTATGTCGCAGTGGCCGACTCCGACCAGCTGGCCACCGAACTCGTGAGCAAGCTGGTGTCCGGTCCGCGGCCGGAAATGGCCAACACGGTGCGCAATCTGCTCGGTCCGCCGCTGCGGCTGCGCGGTCCGGTGACCCGGGCGGACGGCGGTAAGACCGGGGTGGGCAAGGGCTACGGCGGTGCCCGGATCGACCTGGAGAATCTCTCGACCACCGATCCACACAGTCGGCAAATGCTTGCCGCACAGATCATCTGGACCCTGTCGCGGGCCGGGGTCAACGGCCCGTACGTGATCAATGCCGACGGTGGGGCCCTGGACGATCGATTCGCCGAGGGGTGGAACACCTCCGACGTGGCGGCCACCGACCCAGGCGCCGATCCGGGGGCGGCGGCCGGGCTGCACGCGCTGGTCGGTGGGTCGCTGGTGACGTTTGACGGCGGCAACGCGCCTCGGGTGCCGGGGGCATTCGGGCAGCTGCCGGGCCAGGTGTCGGCGGCCCTGTCGCGCAGTGGCCAGGAAGCGGCGTCTGTGGTGACCGTCCGTCCCGGAGCCCCGGACATGTCATCGTCGCTCTGGGTCGGCCCGGTCAACGGCGACGCCTCGCAGGCCCTCGACGGACACACCCTGACTCGGCCCAGTTGGTCGCTGGACGATGCGATCTGGATCGTGGTGGACGGCAACAGCGTGGTGCGCGTCATCCAGGAGGCGGCGTCCGGGCAGCCGGCTCGGATCCCAGTGGATTCCACCGCGGTGGCCACCAGATTCCCCGGCCCGATTTCCGAACTGCAGTTGTCCCGCGACGCCACCCGCGCGGTGATGGTGATCAATGGCCAGGTGATCCTGGCCGGCGTCGAACAGACCCAGGGTGGCCAGTACGCACTGACTTATCCGCGCCGGCTGGGTTTCGGGCTGGGCAGTACCGCAGTGTCGTTGTCCTGGCGCACCGGCGACGACATCGTGGTGACGCGCACCGATCCGCAGAGTCCGGTGTCGTATGTGAACCTCGACGGCGTCAACTCCGACGGACCGACGCGCAACCTGACCGGTCCGGTGACGACCGTGGCGGCCAATCCGTCGACGGTGTACATCGCCGACCAGCGGGGTGTGATGCAGCTGTCCGGGTCGGCCCCCGACGGTGACCTGATGTGGGTTGACGTGCGGCCGCTGATCATCGCCGGCGCCCTCCCGGTACTGCCCGGCTGATCCGATCTCCCACGCGCGTGCGGGTCCGCACGCCGCCACGCCGGCTGTCGTACCCACCGGGCAGGCTGGCCACATGCTCGACCTGGTCCTGCCCCTCGCGTGCGGTGGCTGTGGCGCGCCGAAGACCCCGTGGTGCGATGCCTGCGCTGCTGAACTGACGGTGCGCCCGGATCACCCGCATCTCATCACGCCGCGACGCGACCCTGGTGTGCCGGTCTTCGCGCTCGGTCGTTACGCGGGCGCCCGACGGCAGGCGATCCTGGCGCTCAAGGAGCATGGCCGTACCGATCTGATGGCGCCGTTGGCACAGGCACTCTCCGAGTCGTTGGCGCACCTGCTCAGGTGGGGCGTGATCGTCGCGCCGATCACCGTGGTGCCCGCACCGACGCGGTTCTGGTCCGCGCGCCGTCGCGGCGGTGATCCGGTGGCCAGGATCGCCGCCGCGGCCGCGCCGGAACACGTCGCGGTGGTCAGAGCGCTGACCATGCGCGCGTTTGCTCGCGACTCGGTCGGCCTGTCCAGTGCACAACGTCAACGCAACGTCGAGGGTCGGATCCGGCAGCGTGCGGCCGTCGCCGACGAGGTCGTGTTGTTCGACGACATCGTCACCACCGGCGCCACCGCTACCGAGTCGGTGCGGGTCTTACGAGAGTCGGGTGTGCGCGTCGCGGCGGTTCTCGTGCTGGCGCATGCCTGAGCAATTCGCATGTATGACAAGCAATTCGGCATGCCGAGATCAAATCGACGTGAAGATCTCAAAACAGGTCTGCGAAATCGGTGGCACATGTGGGTGAACTCGGACTACCGTCGGCAGCAACCATCCGTGAAGCCTCACGGCGGCGCCACTGCATACTCCGGCGCCAATCGCTGACAGCGATAGGAGGTGAGTACTCGACACCTTGCGCTGTGTGCGGCGAACATCGCTCCTGCCCGCTCGGCGCTCTGTCCCAGAAAGACCCGCGCACGCACTGTGCGCGCGATGCGAAGAGAAACGAGTTGCATTCCATGTCAACCCATTCTGTGGAAACTGCCCGATCGACCATGGTTGTCGACACCGACGAGCCGATCCTGACCAACCAAGCCGACGTCGTAGTCAAGGGCCATAACGTCGAGGTCCCCGAACACTTCCGCATCTACGTCGCGGAGAAGCTCTCCCGCTTGGAGCGCTTCGACCGCACCATCTATATGTTCGACGTCGAACTCGACCACGAGAAGAATCGGCGACAACGCAAGAACTGCCAGCACGTCGAAATCACTGCCCGCGGCCGTGGCCCGGTAGTGCGCGGCGAGGCTTGCGCAGACAGTTTTTATGCGGCCCTGGAGGCCGCTGTCGCCAAGCTGGAGAACCGGCTGCGTCGCAGCAAGGACCGCCGCAAGATCCACTACGGCGACAAGACCCCGGTCGGGCTGGCCGAAGCGACGGCCATCCTGCCGCCGCCGGAGGCTGCGGCGACCGCTGACGAGTCTTCGATGGTCGACGACCACGTTCCCGGCCAGGTGGTGCGCGTCAAGGAACACGCGGCCAACCCGATGACCGTCGATGACGCCCTTTACGAGATGGAGCTGGTCGGGCACGACTTCTTCCTGTTCCACGACAAGGAGAGCGACCGCCCGACGGTGGTCTATCGTCGCCACGCCTATGACTACGGGCTGATCAGGCTCAACTGAGCCATCCGACTGATCCGGCTGGACTGAACCAACCCCCAATGAGCCCTCGGCGAGAACCGCCGAGGGCTCATTCGACCAGCGGTGTTTCGCGTTCCCCTACGATGGGTCACGTCTAACCAGCTGACGTGTATCCGTTCCAAACCCACAGGGGAATTAGCGTGCTGTCGAAGTTGCTCCGTCTCGGTGAAGGCCGCATGGTCAAGCGCCTGCAAAAGGTCGCCGAGTACGTCGAGTCCTTGTCCGCCGAAATGGAGAAGCTCACCGACGACGAGCTGCGGGGCAAGACCGCCGAATTCCAGCAGCGTGTGGCTGACGGAGCCGACATCGACGACCTGTTGCCCGAGGCTTTCGCGGTGGCCCGCGAGGCGGCCTGGCGCGTGCTCGGCCAGAAGCACTTCGAAGTGCAGGTCATGGGCGGAGCGGCCCTGCACTACGGAAACGTCGCCGAGATGAAGACCGGTGAGGGCAAGACTCTGACCGCCGTGCTGCCGGCCTATCTCAACGCGCTGGCCGGCAAGGGCGTGCACGTCGTCACCGTCAACGACTACCTGGCCCGACGCGACAGCGAGCAGATGGGCCGTGTGCACCGGTTCCTGGGCCTGGAAGTCGGGGTGATCCTGTCCCAGATGACCCCGGACGAACGCCGGGCCGCCTACGCCGCGGACATCACCTACGGCACCAACAACGAATTCGGCTTCGATTACCTGCGCGACAACATGGCGCACTCGGACGAAGAGATGGTGCAGCGGGGCCACAACTTCGCCATCGTCGACGAGGTCGACTCGATTCTGATCGACGAGGCCCGTACGCCGCTGATCATCTCCGGCCCGGCCGATGCCGCCTCGAACTGGTACACCGAATTCGCCCGCATCATCCCGCTGATGGAAAAGGACGTCCACTACGAGGTGGACATCAAGAAGCGCACCATCGGCGTGCATGAGCTGGGCGTGGAGTTCGTCGAGGACCAGCTGGGCATCGAGAACCTGTACGAGGCGGCCAACTCGCCCCTGGTCAGTTACCTGAACAACGCCATCAAGGCCCAGGAGCTGTTCCACCGCGACAAGGACTACATCGTTCGCGACGGCGAGGTCATCATCGTCGACGAGTTCACCGGCCGCGTGCTGGTGGGCCGGCGCTACAACGAGGGCATGCACCAGGCCATCGAGGCCAAGGAGCACGTCGAGATCAAGGCCGAGAACCAGACGCTGGCCACCATCACGCTGCAGAACTACTTCCGGCTCTACGACAAGCTGTCCGGCATGACCGGTACGGCCCAGACCGAGGCAGCCGAGCTACACGAGATCTACAAGCTCGGTGTGGTGCCGATCCCGACCAACCGGCCGATGGTTCGCACCGACCAGTCCGACCTGATCTACAAGACCGAAGAGGCCAAGTACATCGCGGTCGTCGACGATGTGGCCGAACGTTATGAGAAGGGCCAGCCGGTCCTGATCGGTACCACCAGCGTGGAACGTTCGGAGTACCTGTCCCGCCAGTTCACCAAGCGCAAGATCCCGCACAACGTGCTCAACGCCAAGTACCACGAGCAGGAGGCGAACATCGTCGCCGAGGCCGGCCGGCTCGGCGCGATCACCGTCGCCACCAACATGGCCGGTCGTGGTACCGACATCGTGCTCGGCGGTAACGTCGAGTTCCTGGCCGACACCCGGCTGCGCAGGCGCGGCCTGGATCCGGTGGAGACGCCGGAGGAGTACGAGGCAGCCTGGGAGCAGACGGTCACCGAGATCAAGGCCGAGGCCAAGAAGGAAGCCGAGGACGTGGTCGCATCCGGCGGTCTGTACGTGCTGGGTACCGAGCGGCACGAGTCGCGCCGGATCGACAACCAGCTGCGTGGTCGCTCCGGCCGGCAGGGTGACCCGGGTGAATCGCGGTTCTACCTGTCGCTGGCCGACGAGCTGATGCGCCGGTTCAACGGTGCGACCCTCGAAGCGTTGCTCACCCGGCTGAACCTGCCCGAGGACGTGCCGATCGAGGCCAAGATGGTCACCCGTGCCATCAAGAGCGCGCAGACCCAGGTCGAGCAGCAGAACTTCGAGATCCGCAAGAACGTGCTCAAGTACGACGAGGTGATGAACCAGCAGCGCAAGGTCATCTATAAAGAGCGCCGGATGATCATGGAGGGTGAGAACCTCCAGGAGCAGGCTCACCAGATGCTGGTCGACGTGATCACCGCCTACGTCGACGGTGCCACCGCCGAGGGTTACTCGGAGGACTGGGACCTGGCCAAGCTGTGGGACGCGCTCAAGACGCTGTACCCCGTGGGCATCGACTACCACGATCTGGTGCACACGGATACGGTCGGAGAGCCCGGCGAGCTGACCCGCGACGAGCTGCACGCGGCGTTGCTCGATGATGCCGAAAAGGCTTACGCCAAGCGGGAAGCCGACCTGGAGGGGATCGCCGGGCCGGGTGCCATGCGGCAGCTGGAGCGCAGCGTGCTGCTCAACGTCGTCGACCGCAAGTGGCGCGAGCACCTCTACGAGATGGACTATCTCAAGGAGGGCATCGGCCTGCGTGCCATGGCTCAGCGTGACCCGTTGGTCGAATACCAGCGCGAGGGTTACGACATGTTCACCGCCATGCTCGACGGCATGAAGGAGGAGTCCGTCGGGTTCCTGTTCAATGTGCAGGTCGAGGCTCAGCAGGCGCCCCAGGTCGCGACGATGGCGGCTCCGCAAGGGCTGGCCCAGTTCGCCGCTGACGCCGCTGCTGCGGCCGAGTCCGGCGAGGCTCCCCGCGAGCAGATACCCGCCGCGCCGGCGGCGACGTTGCACGCCAAGGGAATTGACGAGAAGGCGCCGGCGCTCACCTACACCGGCCCGTCCGAGGACGGTAGCGCCGAGGTTCGTCGCGAAGGTGGCCGCCATGCCGCACCGACCTCGCGCCGCGAGCGTCGGGAGGCTGCCCGTCGCCAGAAGCGCGGCTAGCCTCGGCTTCGGCGCGGCCGGTCAGCCCAGCTGCAACGCCACCAATTGCCAACGCCCACCGGTGTTTTCGATGCGACCGGCGGCCGCGCGGACTCGCTGTCCGCGGGTGAAGGTGGCGAACAGCTCGGCGGCGGTGGCGCGTCCAGCGGTGTGCTGTGCGGTTCGGAGCCGGACTCGCCGCAGCACGGCGCAGCCATCGGGCTGCCCGTCGCGGGCCAGTACGGCGATGGCGTCCAGTAGCGCGGGTGCGACCAGTGACCGCAACTGGCCGGACGGACGGCGCCGATCGGCCACCTCGAGCACCCGGCGCAGTGTGGTGTCGGCGAATATCAGTGCGTCCCGTGGTGGCGCGATGTCCGGCCGGGGCGCGGGGGCCGGTACCGCGTGCAACCGGCGTACTGGGACGGCATGTACCGCTGAATTCAGCGGTGGCGGTTCGTAATCGAAGATCGGACGGGTGATCGCCGCGGCGGAGATCGCCGAGGTGCAGGTCGAAATTGATGCGGTCACAACGTCTCCAGCGGTCGGTCAACACGGGCGTCGTCTGCTGGAGAGGCGCGGACCTGTTTATGATCCCACGGCTGGGTGACGCCGCCTGACGCCAATGCTGCGGGGTGCCCGGGTTGGCGACTACGGTGACGGGGTCGTAAGAAGCAAAGGGGAGACATCTTCATGGTGACCCGGTTGTCGGCGTCTGATGCGTCGTTCTACCGCTTGGAGAATTCCTCCACCCCGATGTATGTCGGCACGCTGTCGATCTTGCGCCGCCCGCGCACGGGCTTGAGTTACGAGACGCTGTTGCGGGCGGTGGAGGCCCGATTACCGCAGATCCCGCGCTATCGGCAGAAGGTGCGTGAGGTCACCCTGGGTCTGGCCCGGCCGGTATGGGTCGACGACCGCGACTTCGACATCACGTACCACGTCAGGCGTTCGGCGCTGCCGTCCCCGGGCAGCGATGCCCAGTTGCACGACCTGGTGGCGCGGCTGGGTTCGCGGCCGCTCGACAAGACCCGGCCACTGTGGGAGATGTGCCTGGTCGAAGGGCTGTCGAAGAACCGGGTCGCGATCTACACCAAGACCCACCAGGCCCTGGTCAACGGGATGTCGGCACTGGAGATCGGGCACGTCATCGCCGATCGGACGCCCAAACCGCCGGAGTTCGGCGAGGACATCTGGATTCCCGGTCGTGAACCCAGCGACACCAGGCTGCTGCTGGGCGCGGTGGGTGAGTGGATCACCCGGCCGACCGTCCAGCTGGCCGCGGTACGGTCCGCCGCCGTCGACATGATCACCAGCACCGAGCAGCTGGTCGACGCCGGTCGCCGCGTCATCGACATGGCCCGCACGTTCGCCCGCGGCACCGCGCCGAGCAGTCCACTGAACACCACGGTGTCGCGCAACCGGCGCTTTACGGTGGCCGTGCACGACCTGGAGGACTATCGGCGGCTGCGGTCCCGCTTCGACTGCGATGTCAACGACGTGGTGCTGGCCGTGATCGCCGGCGCGCTGCGAAACTGGCTGTTGTCCCGCGGTGAGCCGGCGGCGTCGGGGTCGATGGTCCGGGCCATGGCGCCGGTGTCGGTGTATCCCGACGCCGAGCTCGACGGCGCCGGCCCGGGTCAGGCCATCAGCGAGGTGTCACCGTTCCTGGTCGACCTGCCGGTTGGCGAGGGCAACGCGGTGGTCCGGCTGTCGCAGATCGCGCATGCCACCGAAACCCAGGCCACCGCGGCCAGCCTGGTGGACGCTCGCACCATCGTGACGCTGTCCGGGTTCGCGCCGCCGACGTTGCACGCCATGGGAACTCGAGTCGCCACCAGTTTTCCGGCTCGCCAGTTCAATCTGTTGATCACCAATGTGCCGGGCGCGCAGCGGCAGATGTATGTCGCCGGAACCAAGCTGCTCGACACCTACGCGGTGCCACCGCTGCTGAACAACCAGGTGCTGGCGCTCGGTGTCACGTCCTACAACGGCATGCTGTATTTCGGCATCAATGCCGACCGCGAGGCGATGAGCGATGTCGAGGTCCTGCCGAGTCTGCTGCGTGAATCGCTCGACGAGCTAATCGAGGCCGCCAAGTAGCGCGTTGCTGATGGCCCGGCCGACCGGCCGCCGCTACAGTCGCTCCCGTGCGCGTCTACATCCCGGCGACCTTGGCCATGCTGACCCAGCTTGTGGCCGACGGATCGATGCCTGCGCGCAGCGGCACCGCCTTCGCGGTGACCCCGGCGTTGCGGGAGGCCTATTCGCACGGCGACGAGGACGAGCTGTCCGAGATCGCCCTGCGAGAGGCGGCTCTGGCTTCGCTGCGGTTGCTGTCGGGGGAGGCATCCGAATTGCCGCCGCGGCGGGCGGTGCTGGTCGCCGAGGCCGAGTCGGCCACGGTGCGTCCGGATCTGGACGACGCGGTGGTCCGGTTGGACGGGCACATCTCGTTGCGCGATGTCATCGCCGTATACGTCGACAATGCCGCCGCCGAGTCGGCGGTGCTCGCCGCCGTAGGGGTGGTCGACGAAGCCGACCTGGGCGATGAGGATGCCGAGCTCACCGTCGGTGATGCCCAGGATCACGATCTGGCCTGGTACGCGCCGTCGGAGCTGCCGTTCCTGCTGGAGCTGCTCTGACCGGGCGGCAGAGAATAGTCGGTACGGGGGCGTAAGTTACGGTACCGTAGGTAAGCGACGCGCCGGTTGAAACTGATCGGCGGTGCCTACCTAAGCGGGAGTCCACGTGGCCAAGAACCACATCAAGATCGCGGCCAACGTCGCCGATACGGTGCGGCCGACCGTTGCCGGCGCCAAGGAGCGTCCGGGCTGGCACGCCCTGCGCCAGCTCGCCACCCGGATCACCACGCCGTTGCTGCCCGACGACTATCTCAAGCTGGCCAACCCGCTGTGGTCGGCCCGCGAGCTGCGGGGCCGGGTGGTCGACGTACGTCGCGAGACCGAGGATTCGGCCACTCTGGTGATCAAGCCCGGCTGGGGTTTCTCATTCGACTATCGCCCCGGCCAATACGTCGGTATCGGTGTGTTGGTGGACGGTCGCTGGCGCTGGCGCTCCTATTCGCTGACCTCCAGCCCGGTGCAATCGGACGTCGACAAGACCATCACCATCACGGTCAAGGCGATGCCCGAGGGTTTTCTGTCCACCCATCTGGTCGGTGGTGTGGCGCCCGGAACCATCGTGCGGTTGGCCGCGCCGCAGGGCGAGTTCGTCATGTCGGACCCGGCGCCGGCGTCGGTGCTGTTCATCACCGCGGGATCGGGCATCACGCCGATCATGTCCATGCTGCGCACGCTGGCGCGTCGTGAGCAGATCACCGACATCGTCCACCTGCACTCGGCACCAACTGAGTCCGACGTGATCTTCGCCGAGGAGCTGGCCACGTTCGAGCGCAACCACCCTGGTTACCGGCTCCAGCTGCGCACCACCCGCACCGAAGGGCGGCTGGACCTGAACCGGCTCGACGACGTCGTCGCCGACTGGCGTCAGCGTCAGGTGTGGGCATGTGGTCCCGAAGCGATGCTCGGCGACGCCGAGCGGCTGTTCACCAGCGCGGGTCTTCGGGATCAGCTGCACCTGGAGCGGTTCGCCGCTTCGCGTGCGGCCGCGCGCGGTACCGGCGGTGTCATCACCTTCGAGCGCACCGGCAAGAGCGTCACCGCAGATGCCGCGACATCGCTGATGGAGGCCGGCGAGCAGGCCGGCGTCCAGATGCCGTTCGGTTGCCGGATGGGGATCTGTCAGTCCTGTGTAGTGGGCCTGGTCGGCGGCCACGTGCGGGATCTGCGGACCGGAGAAGAACGTGAGCCGGGCAGTCGGGTGCAAACATGTATTTCCGCTGCGGCAGGCGACTGCGTGCTGGATGCTTGACGTTCGGGAAAATTTGGCGAAGTTTTCAAAATTAGCTTCGGCGTAACCTACGATCGCGTAGGTTACGCTACCGTAGGTAGAAGGAAGGAGGTCGGCAGATGGCAGTGACTGACGTACCGGTGTTCGCTCATCTCTCCGATGCGGACATCGAAGCTCTCGGTATCGAGCTGGACGCCATCCGGCAGGATATCGAGGATTCCCGCGGCGAGCGCGATGCGCGCTACATCCGCCGCACCATCGCCGCTCAGCGCACGCTGGAACTCTCCAGCCGGTTGATCCTGGCTGCCAGCTCCCGGCGCTGGGCCTGGTGGACCGGCAGCGCAGCACTCGGCGTGGCCAAGATCATCGAGAACATGGAGATCGGCCACAACGTCATGCACGGCCAGTGGGACTGGATGAACGATCCCGAGATTCACTCCTCGACGTGGGAGTGGGATATGAGCGGGGCGTCCAAGCACTGGCGGTTCACCCACAACTTCATGCATCACAAGTACACCAACATCCTGGGCATGGACGACGACGTGGGCTACGGCGTCATCCGGGTCACCCGCGATGCGCGATGGCGGCCGTTCAATCTCTACGGCAATCTGCTCTTCAACACGCTTCTGGCGGTCGGTTTCGAGTGGGGCGTCGGTCTGCAGCACCTGGAACTCGGCAAGATCTTCAAGGGCCGAGACAATCGCGCTGCCACGCTGGTCAGGGTGCGGGAATTCGCCACCAAGGCCGCACACCAGCTGACCAAGGACTATGTCGCGTACCCCGCGATCACGTCATTGTCGCCCGGTGCCACCTTCTCCTCGACGCTCAAGGCCAACGCGCTGGCTAACGTCATTCGCAACGTGTGGTCGAACGCGGTGATCTTCTGCGGCCATTTCCCCGACGGCGCAGAGAAATTCACCAAGACCGACATGGTTGGTGAGTCGCGCGGGCAGTGGTACCTGCGGCAGATGCTGGGTAGTGCCAACTTCAACTCGGGCCCGGCGCTGCGCTTCATGAGCGGCAACCTGAGCCATCAGATCGAGCATCACCTGTTCCCGGACCTGCCGAGCAACCGGTACGCCGAGATCTCGATCCGGGTGCGCGCACTGTGCGAGAAGTACGACCTGCCTTACACCACCGGGCCGTTCCTGGTGCAGTACGGCAAGACCTGGCGCACCATCGCCAAGCTGTCGTTGCCGGACAAGTTCCTGTCCGGCACTGTCGATGACGCTCCGGAGACTCGTAGCGAGCGGATGTTCGACGAGTTGCCGGTGGATTCGCGACGCGGTCTCAAGTCGTCCATCGCCGCGGTGCGGGCCAAGCGTCGCCTCAAGCGGGCGGTCGAGGCCTAACTGTTCTCTCGCGAGCAGAGGTAATACTGCCCCTTTTCCAGTGGAAGAGGGGCAGTTTTGCTGGGGCCACCGCCCACTGAAGGGCCTGCTCGCCAACAGGATTCAGTACGCCGGCTCGCCCAGCACCGCGAGCAACCGCCGCGCGGCGGCCACCCGGTCCATTGCCGGACCGGTCAATGCGTCCAGTGCACATTCGGGGTCGGCCGGCGGGCCCATGTGCCCGCACCCGCGGGGGCAGTCCTCGATCGCCTCGGCGAGGTCCGAAAATGCCAGCAGCACATCGTCGGGCTTGATATGGGCCAGCCCGAACGAGCGGATGCCAGGCGTGTCGATCACCCAGCCGTCGTCCAAAGACAGTGCCACCGACTGGGTCGAGGTGTGCTTGCCCTTTCCGACGCCGGACACCTCTCCGATGGCCCGATCAGCCAGCGGCACAAGGCGATTGACCAACGTGGATTTGCCGACGCCGGAGTGGCCGAGCAGCACTGTCACCTGACCGGCCAATAGCGGCGCCACTGCGTCGAGCGGATCGTCGCGGCCGGCGGTCACGATCGTCAGGTCCAGGCCGGCGAACTCGGCGGCAAATGGCTCGGCCGGCGCCAGATCGGTCTTGGTCAGACACAGGACCGGCCGCAGCCCGCCGACGTAGGCGGCGATCAGGGCCCGCTGCACCAAACCGGCCCGCGGCGGGGGATCGGCCAGGGCCACCACCATGAGCAATTGGTCGGCGTTGGCCACCACCACCCGTTCGGTGGGGTCGGTGTCATCGGCGGTGCGGCGCAACACCGTTCGGCGGTCCTCCCGCCGGACGATCCTGGCCAGCGAGTCGGGCCGGCCGGACAGATCGCCGACGATGCCGACCGAATCGCCGACGACGATGGGGGTGCGGCCCAGTTCCCGGGCCCGCATGGCGGTGACGATGTGTCCGGGATCGCCGTTCAGTGCGCAACCCCACCGGCCGCGGTCGACGGTGACCACCATCGCCTCGAGGGCATCTGCGTGGGTGGGCCGGTTCTTGGTGCGCGGCCGCGAACCCTTGCCCGAGCGCACTCGGACATCGGATTCGTCATACTCGCGCAAGCTATTTCCCTGCCAGCATGTCGGCCCACATGCCGGGGAAGTCGGGCAGGGTCTTGGCCGTGGTGCCGATGTCCTCCACCTGCACGCCGGACACCCGAAGTCCGATTATGGCGCCCGCGGTGGCCATCCGATGGTCGGCGTAGGAGTGCCAAACCCCTTGGTGCAGAGGACAGGCAGTGATCAAGAGCCCGTCGTCGGTCTCTGCGCATTGGCCGCCCAGGCCGTTGATCTCGGCGGTCAGCGCGGCCAGTCGGTCGGTCTCGTGTCCGCGCAGGTGCGCGATGCCGGAAAGTCTGGATACCGAACCGGGGGCGGCCAGGGTCGCGAGCGCGGCCATCGACGGCGCCAGCTCGCCGACCTCGTTGAGGTCGACATCGAACCCGTCGAAACCGGCTGGGCCCTGCACCACAAGGTACGAATCCTCGATGCGGACAGTGCAATTCACCTTGCCCAGCAGCTCCAGAATGGTGCCGGACGGCTGCACGCTGTGCTGCGGCCAGTGCGCCAACCGTACGGTACCGCCGGTCACCGCGGCCGCCGCCAGGAACGGCACCGAATTGGACAGGTCGGGCTCGATGGCCCAGTGTAGTGCGGCCACCGGACCGGGGGCCACGGTCCATCGGTTGGATTGCGAATCATCAACGGCCACGCCGGCATCACGCAGCATGGACACCGTCATCGCGATGTGCGGCGCCGACGGCACCGATTCGCCGGTGTGCACCACCGTCAGTCCGGACCGAAAAGTGGCGCCCGACAACAACAGTCCGGACACGAACTGCGATGATGCCGACGCGTCGATGTGCACCTCACCGCCGGCCACCCCGCCGGTCCCGTGCACGGTGAAGGGCATGCCGGCGCCGTCGATGCCGACGCCCAGCCCGCGCATGGCATCGAGCAGCGGAGTGATGGGCCGGGCCTTGGCCTGCTCGTCGCCGTCAAAGGTGACCAGACGCGCGCCGAGGGCTGCCAATGGCGGCACGAACCGCAGCACGGTACCGGCCAGGCCGCAGTCGATCCGCACATCGCCGGCCGGCGAGAGCACGCCGCCGACCGTCAGGTCGGTGCCTGCGCCGTCGATGCGGACGCCGAGCGCCTGCAGCGCCGCGATCATCAGGTTGGTGTCCCGGCTGCGCAGCGCGCCGCCGACTGTGGATACGCCCTGCGCAGTGCCCAGCGCCGCCAGGATCAGCGCACGGTTGGTCTGCGATTTCGAGCCGGGCACGGTGACAGTGGCCTGCACCGGGCCGGTCGCCGAGGGTGCGGGCCAGGATTCCATACCCCTATCCTGCCTGGTATGTGTGGGCGATTTGCAGTGACCACCGACCCGGCGCTGCTGGCTTCGAAAATCGAGGCGCTGAATGAGGCCGAGCGGTCGCGGGAGTTCGAGGCCAACTACAACGTCGCGCCGACCACAACGGTCAGCACCGTGGTCAAACGGCACGACCATTCCCGCTCGCCCGCTGCTGATTCCCCGTCGCTTCGCTCGCCCGACGCTGATTCCCCGTCGCTTCGCTCGCCCGACGCCGAACCCGATGACGAGTCCACTCGCCGAGTCCGCTCGATGCGCTGGGGCCTGATCCCGCCCTGGGTCAAGACCACCGTCGACGGAACCCCGGACACCAAGGGGCCGCTGCTGATCAACGCCCGCGCTGAAACTCTGACCACCTCACCGGCGTTTCGCGGTTCGGCGAAATCCAAGCGCTGCCTCATCCCGATGGACGGCTGGTACGAGTGGCAGCCACCCGCGACGGCTGACAAAAAGACCAAGACCCCGTTCTTCATGCATGCCGCTGACGGCGAGTTGCTGTTCATGGCGGGGTTGTGGTCGACGTGGCGGCCGAAAGGGGCGAGCGAAGCGACGGGGGAATTGGGAGCCGCTGAGCCTGACAGCGCCCCGCTGGTCAGCTGCACCATCATCACCACCGAATCGGTGGGTCCGCTGGCGGTGATCCATGATCGGATGCCGCTGACCATCAGCGCGCCGGACTGGGATCGATGGCTGGACCCCGATGCCCCGATCGACGAGGGGCTGTTGCGCGGGCACGGCGACCTGGACCGTATTGCCGTCAGAGAGGTGTCCCGACTGGTGAACAGCATCCGCAACAACGGCCCGGAGCTGATCGCACCCGTAGAGAACGAAGAGCCGGAAGCGACACTGTTTTGAGCCCATTGGACGACGCGTTGCTCGATGCGCTTGAGGCAGATCTGCGGTCGGCCGGCTACACCACGGACGGGGTGGCCGAGCTGCTGGGCCCCGACGCCAATGCCGCCCTGGGTAGGGGCGTGTGGTGGCCGGCGCTGCGTGCTACCGGGGAGGACCGGCTCTCGACCCTGATCCGGTTGTTCCTGCTGGGTACCGACGAACCCGCACCGCGCGCGGCGGCCGCGTTTCCTTCCCTGTCCCTGGAGGAGCTGTCCGCTGCCGGTGTGCTGGAGGTGCTCGACACCGTCCGGGCCATACTCGACGTCCGTCCGCACAGCGATGGTGAGCGCGACTTCTACGTGGTCTCCGATCAGGACGCGGCACTGCGTAGCGGACCGGTGCTCCGCGACCACGTGCTCGGTATCGGCGGGGCGTCGATGTCCTTGGCGCGGGCCGTCATTCGCACTCCGGTGCGGCGCGCACTGGATTTGGGTACCGGATGTGGCATCCAGGCCCTGCATCTGAACGCACATTGCGAACAGATCGTCGGCACCGACACCAACCAGCGTGCCCTGGACCTGGCTGCGGCCACGGCCCGGCTGGGCGGCATGTCGTGGGATCTGCGGCGTGGCAGCCTGTTTGAGCCGGTGGCCGGAGAGCGATTCGACCTGATCGTGTCCAATCCGCCGTTCGTGGTGGGCGCGGGCTCGCAGGATTACATCTATCGGGACTCCGGGATGGCCGGGGATGCGCTGTGCCAACACATCATCGAGAACGTCGCCGCTTACCTGAAACCCGGTGGTACCGCGCAGATCATGGCCAACTGGATTGTCCGCAGCGATGATTGGGCCGAGCGGGTGCGGGCTTGGCTCGCCGGCACCGGACTGCACGCCTGGGTGGTGCAGCGTGAGCTGGCCGACCCCGTCAGCTATGTCTCGCTGTGGCTGGCCGATGCGGGGGAGACCGCCGAGCAGACTGCTCGGCGTGGTGCGGCCTGGCTGGATTGGTTCGCCGAACAGGGCATCACCGGAATCGGCATGGGGCTGATCTCACTGCAGGTGCCGAGCGACGGCGAAGAGCCCGAGCAGATGCTGGAGGAGATCACCGACGAGCCGGTCACGGGCATCGAAGTGCAGGCCTTCTTCGCTCGACGCCGCTACCTGCGCAACACGTCCGACGAGACGTTGCTCGCCGCGCGGCTGTCGACGGCACCGGTGTTCTTGGAGGAACAGTGGTTGCCCGGCTCGGACGGCTGGCAGCAGATCGGGGCCGCTGTCCGGCGGCCGGGTGGTCCGGCCGCGGTTCTTGGCGTCGATGAGGTGATGCGCGCACTGCTGGCGGGTTGCCGGGGTGAGGTGCCACTGGGTGCGCTGATCCAGCTGCTCGCCGCCCATCACGGGGTCGACGCCGACGCGCTGGCGCAGGCCGCTCTGCCCGAGGTCCGGGACGCCATCGGCCGCGGAATCCTCTATCAGGCAACCTGATTCAGCGCCGTCGCGCGGTGATGATGGCGTAGGGTGCATCGAAGACCACAGTGCCGTCGGAACCCAGGTGCGCAGCCATCGCGTCGGTGAACGCGCCGACCAATCGGGCGCGGGTGTCGTCATCCAGATAGCTCAATGTGGTGACGTGCATCGGCGACTCGTCGGTGATGAATCGCACTGCGGCAGCCAGGGATTCGAATCGCCAGGTGAACATGCCTGGCTCGGATCGGAGGTCGTCGAAGGCGCCGGCGAACCGCGCGTTCACGGTGTTCGGTTCGCCCCACTGGTCCGGGCTCCAGGCGGCCGCCACGGGTGCACCCAGAACCTGCACCACCGGTGTGAAGAACGGGTTGTCCCCGGCCCGTACCCAGGTCGAAAAAGCCAGCACACCACCGGATTTGACCAGGCGGGCCAATTCGGCGACCATCGCCGCCGGCTCCACGAAGATGATCCCCATGTTCGACACCACCGTGTCGAATCCGGCGTCGGGCAGACCGGTGGCCGAAGCGTCCGCCGCCAGCCAGGTCACCTCGGCGCCGCCGGCCTTGGCCGCCGCGATGGCCAGCAGCTCGGGAGTGAGATCCACACCGGTCACCTGTGCGCCGGTCGCGGCGGCGGCCAAAGCGGCGTTGCCGGTGCCGCACGCCAGGTCGGCCAGCGTGGTGCCGGCGCGGGGCGCTGCCGCGGTGATCACCTCGGCAGCGATGGGGGCGATGAGCTGGGCGACGGCCTCGTACCGGCCCACTGACCACGATGTCATCGGGCCAGCCTAGCGCTGCGGCTGTCGCGGCCACGCCCACGAACCGCGAACTTCCAGGAATGCGGCCTAACATATTGCGCGACACAAGATTTCGATGTACGCGCGGTTGCGTCGGCAGAGCTTTCTTGACGAAATCGGCTGCCGTGCCCCCGAACCGCGTTACCGTGGGGTCGATATGACCGACAGGGAAAGCCAGGCGCCGGATGTCATGGGCGTGGCGCGCAAGGTGCTCAGTTTCGAGATGACCATCGCCGAGTGGATCGGGACCGCGTTGATCGTCGCGGCGCCGTACCTGCTTATCGGCTTGATCTGGGCGCTCTCCCACAGTGCTGATCGCGCGGCCGCACACGGAATCGGGTGGCTACTGTTGTTCGTCCGGGCGATCATCGCCTGGCCGGTGCTGCTGTTGGCGAATGTGTGCGTGTCATGACCGCAGCGCCGCTGCAAGACTGTCGAATCCAGATCCGCCGGCGGACCTCCCGCTGGGACGACGGCCCGGTCACCGCATCGGGTGCCTTCGACTTCTGGGTCGGTGCGGCCGGCGCCGCGAACGTGATCATGCAGCTGTCCCGACCGGGTGTCGGCTACGGGGTGGTGGAGAGCAAGGTCGACTCGGGCAATCTGCTCAAACATCCGTGGAAGCGGTTGCGCACCACCACGCAATACCTTGCGGTGGCAGTCCTGGGCAATGACGACGACCGCGCCGCCTACCGGGCAGCGGTCGACGGCGCGCACCGCCAGGTGCGCTCGGGCCCTGACAGCCCAGTGCAGTACAACGCCTTTGACCGCGACCTGCAAATGTGGGTCGCAGCCTGCCTGTTCGTGGGGCTGGAGGACGGCTATCAATTGTTACGCGGCCAGATGACCGCAGAACAGGCCGAGCAGTTCTATCGGTCGGCGCACACGCTGGGCACCACTTTGCAGGTGACCGAGGACCAGTGGCCGGCGACCCGGGTCGACTTCGACGCCTATTGGACGCAGGCCTGCGCGCAGCTCTCCATGGACGACCCGGTCCGTCGCCACCTGCTCGATCTGGTCCACCTGCGGATGATCAATCCTGTTGTGGCGCTGCCTTTTCGGCCACTACTGAAATTCCTGACCGGTGGCTTTCTGGCCCCGGTGTTCCGGGACGCGATGGGGATGAGGTGGAGCGGCGTCCGGCAATGGTGTTTTGAAAGCCTGTTCCTACTGGTGGCTGTCGTCAATCGGTTTCTGCCGGTCTTCATCCGCCAGGGCGGCAGTTACCTGTTGCTGGCTGACGTCCGCCGTCGGGTGCGTAAGCACGCGGCGTTGATCTGAGGGGAGTCCGATGCGCCGGTTTCTCAGCCGCAAGGTCAGCGTCGCGGCGATGATGGAATTCGCTCTATGGCTGGCGATCCCGTATGTCGTGGCCGGTCTGGTGTGGACTTTTCTGCATCCGGCCGACCTGCGGCGCATCGGCTATCAGTGGGACCGGGTGGTGCCGGCGGGTTCGCAGATCGTCGCGCTGGTCGAGATGACCGCGGTGTGGCCGGTCCTGGCCACGGGTGTCGAGATCTGTCCGGCGCAGGAGTGGACGCCGGTGGGCAACTGAATCGTCGCCCACCGGTCGATTCGACTACGGGCCGGTGTATCCCGGCGGGTTCGGGGTGTCGACCCACAGGTCCACGCCGAGTTCGCCGTCCTGGGAGCAGTTGTAGACGGACAGGTCGGTGACGCCGGAGGCGAGCAGCACGTCCTCACACAGCAGTGATTGACCGGTGTATTCGCGGGCCGGTTTGAGGAAAATCGCGTATGCGGCATCGGAGTACACCTCGGGGCGACGCGCCTTGGCCATCGCCTCGTCGCCGCCGAGCAGGTTTTGCACGGCGGCCGTGGCCACCAGGGTGCGCGGCCACAGGGTATTGGAGGCGATACCGGCGTCCCGCATCTCCTCAGCAATGCCCAATGCGCACAACGTCATTCCGTATTTGGCCATCGTGTAGGCGGTCGGCTTGAGCCACTTGGGCTCCAGCCGCAACGGCGGCGACAGGGTCAGGATGTGCGGGTTCTCCCGGCCTTTCATGTGTGGGATACAGGCCTGCGTCACCGCGTAGGTGCCGCGGACCTGGATGCCGTTCATCAAGTCGAAGCGCTTCATCGGAACTTCCTCGACCGAACCGAGATTGATCGCCGAGGCATTGTTGACGCAGATGTCGATGCCGCCGAACTGCGCCACCGCCTGGTCCACCGCGGCGCTCACCGAGTCGGGGTCGCGAACGTCGCCGACTATCGGCAGCGCCTGTCCGCCGGCGGCCTCAATTTCCTTCGCGGCGGTATAGACGGTGCCCTCGAGTTTGGGATGCGGCTCGGCGGTTTTGGCGACCAGCGCGATATTGGCGCCGTCGGCCGCCACTTTTTTGGCGATGGCCAGGCCGATGCCGCGGCTCGCTCCGGAGATGAACATGGTTTTGCCGGCGAAGGATGACATGGCGCCAACCCTATGACGCGGACGGTCGGCCCGTCGAGAGATGGTCAGACGGCGCAGATGTCGGCGATCACCGCGCCGGTGGCCTTGATCAGATCCGCGGGCGCCAGCGCGACCTCCACGCCGCGCCTGCCGGCGCTGCACAGCACCCGGTCCCACAGCAGCGCCTTCTCGTCGATGACCGTCGGCAGTGATTTACGTTGTCCCAGTGGGGAAATACCGCCGAGCACATACCCGGTGGAACGTTGCGCCGCTGCGGGATCGGCCATCGCGGCCTTCGGTGCGCCCAACGCGCCGGCCGCGGCCTTCAGCGACAGCTTGTTGGGCACTGGCAGCACCGCGACCGCGAGGCCGTCGGGGATCGCGATCACCAGGGTCTTGAAGATCTGCTCGGGCGAATACCCGACAGCGGCGAGCTGCGCCGCCGCATGGTCGCCGAACGAGGTCTCGCGCGGATCGTGCTGGAAGTGCAGCACGTCGTGGGCAATACCCGCGCTCAGCAGGACCTTGATCGCCGGAGTGGCAGCACTGGCCATGGCACCGAAGCGTAGCCGGGAACAACTCCGCCGCTACCGGCTGTTGTTGGGGTCGAAGCAGGCTGGAGCGATTGTCGGTCGCAGCCTCTAGGATCGCATGGAAGGGGAACATCAGGTGCCCACGGCATTTCTGGAACGTCCGGTCGAGTTGCCGGAGCTGTTGGGTGGCGCCGCAACAGAAGGGACGGGCTCGATCAGGATGACCGATGTCTACGGATCAGTCCCAGAAGTGCTGTCCGACCAGGAAGCTGGCCCGGCTGTGCACACCGAGGAGAGCGACGCCGAGCTGACGGCGCGATTCGAGCGGGATGCCATTCCGCTGCTCGACCAGCTCTACGGTGGTGCCTTGCGCATGACGCGCAACCCTGCCGACGCGGAGGATCTGGTGCAGGAAACCATGGTCAAGGCCTATTCAGCCTTCCATTCGTTCCGCGCGGGCACCAACCTCAAGGCCTGGCTGTACCGGATCATGACCAACACCTACATCAACAGCTACCGCAAGAAGCAGCGCCAGCCGGCCGAGTACCCGACGGACGAGATCACCGATTGGCAGCTGGCGGCCAACGCCGAGCACTCGTCCACCGGGCTGCGCTCGGCCGAGGTCGAGGCGCTCGAAGCGCTGCCCGACACCGAGATCAAGGCCGCGTTGCAGGCGCTGCCCGAAGAGTTCCGGATGGCGGTGTACTACGCCGACGTCGAGGGCTTCCCGTACAAGGAGATCGCCGAAATCATGGATACCCCGATCGGGACGGTGATGTCCCGTCTGCACCGCGGCCGCAAGCAGCTGCGCGAACTGTTGTCCGATGTCGCACGGGATCGCGGGTTCTTGCGAGGCGAAAGCCTCGACACTCAGGAGGTGTCGTCATGAGCGACGAATTCACCCGTCCCGAGGGGCACACGTTCACGCCGCCGATCGGTCCTGTCGACCCGGATCATCCGGAGTGCGCCGCGGTGATCGCCGAGGTGTGGACCCTGCTCGACGGTGAATGCACGACGGAGACGCGCGACAAGCTGCGCTTTCACCTGGAGGAGTGCCCGACCTGCCTGCGCCAGTACGGCGTCGAGGAGCGCGTGAAGGCGCTGATCGCCACCAAGTGCAGCGGCGAGAAGGCTCCGGACAGCCTGCGCGCCCGGCTACGGCTGGAGATCAGCCGCACCACCATCATCCGGGGCTGACGCGCTGGCGGGACCGCCAGACACCAAAAAGGGGCTGAGCCAGGCGAATGCCGGCTCAGCCCCTTTGGCTGGGTTCGGAGCGAAGCTCCGGAGCGGTCAGCGAACCGACTTCGAACCGGCGTTGGGCCGCTTGCCGTGGTTGGCCTTCGAGTGCTTACGGTCACGCTTCTTGCGGCCACGCTTGGCCATGATGGTCCTCCAAAAGGTCAATTGATTGCTCTCCAGTGTCGCACGGCCACGCCACCCAATTGCAAACCGAGGTGTTGTGGTGCAATAGACGGCGCAGGCAGTGCCTGTGTGTCGAAGCGCCCCGGGTCTTTCCTGGGTGCCTCCTGAAGACGAGTGGAGTGAAGATGGCCGAGGATGTTCGCGCCGAGATCGTGGCCAGCGTGCTCGAGGTTGTGGTTCGCGAGGGCGATCAGATCGGCGAGGGGGACACTCTCGTGCTGTTGGAATCCATGAAGATGGAGATCCCGGTACTCGCTGAGGTCGCCGGCACCATCACCTCCGTCAATGTCGCGGTCGGCGACGTCATCCAGGCCGGCGATCTGATCGCCGTCATCGGCTAGGTAGCGACTCTCCAGAATGCGCGGATAGCGCGTCATGTCGACACTCGGTGACCTACTCGCCGAGCACACCGTATTGCCCGGCAACGCCGTCGATCACCTGCACGCCGTGGTGGGTGAGTGGCAGCTGTTGGCCGACTTGTCGTTCGCCGACTACCTGATGTGGGTGCGCCGCGACGACGGCGCATTGGTGTGTGTGGCTCAGATCCGGCCCAACACCGCGTTGACGGTGTTGACCGCCGACGTGGTCGGGACCATCAACGCCGGGACCGACCTGCCGGTGGTCGTGGACGCTTTCGAATCCGGCCATATCGGCCGGGGAAGTGATGCGGCACAAGACAATTCGCTAGGTGATACCCGACTGAAGTTCGAGGCGGTGCCGATCCGGTACCGCGGCAATGTGGTCGCCGTGCTGACCCACCAGCCGTCGCAGGGCGACCGGCGCAAGGCCAGTCCATTGGAGCGGGCGTACCTGGACTGTGCCCGCGACCTGCTGCGGATGCTGGCCGAGGGCACGTTCCCCAATGTCGGTGACGTGCCGATGTCGCGGTCCAGCCCCCGGGTGGGGGACGGTATGGTCCGTTTGGACGTCGACGGCTCGGTGAAATACGCCAGCCCCAACGCCATCTCGGCCTATCACCGCATGGGGCTGGTATCCGAACTCGGGGGCCAGGATCTGGTCAGTGTCACCAGGCCACTGATCTCCGACCCGTTCGACGCCCAGGAATTGGCCAACCACATCCGTGACTCGCTGGCGGGTGGGTCGAGCATGCGCATGGAGGTCGATGCCGGCGGCGCGGCGGTGTTGCTGCGGACGATCCCGCTGGTGGTCGGGGGCAAGGCCCTGGGGGCCGCATTGCTGATTCGCGACGTCACCGAGATCAAACGACGCGACCGGGCGCTGCTGTCCAAGGACGCCACGATCCGTGAGATCCACCACCGGGTGAAGAACAACCTGCAGACGGTGGCCGCGCTGCTGCGGCTGCAGTCCCGCCGGATGAACAACGCGGAGGCCCGCGAGGCGCTGATGGATTCGGTCCGCCGGGTGTCGTCCATCGCGCTGGTGCACGATGCCCTGTCGTTGTCGGTGGACGAGGAGGTCAACCTCGACGAGGTGATCGACCGGATCCTGCCGATGATGAATGACCTGGCGTCGGTGGCCACGCCGGTGCGGGTCCGACGTGACGGCGACCTTGGGGTGCTGGACGCCGATCGGGCGCATGCCCTGATCATGGTCGTCACCGAACTGGTCCAGAACGCTATCGAGCATGCCTTCGACATCAACACGCCGCAGGGCTCGGTGACGATTCGCGCCGACCGCTCGGCGCGGTGGCTCGATGTGGTGATCCACGACGACGGTCGGGGACTACCGGAGGGCTTCAACTTGGAGAAGTCCGACCGGTTGGGGCTGCAGATCGTGCGGACCCAGGTGTCATCGGTGCTCGACGGCTCGATGGAGATGTCCGCCGCTGGTGATGGCGGCACCGATGTGGTGTTGCGGGTGCCGATCGGCAGACGGACCCGGGTCGCGCATTAGCTGCCCCGAGGGGATGAGCACCCGAAAAAGCAAACCCCGGAAGGGTATTCGCTCACCAGGGCAAAGAGAACGGCCCCAGGTTTCCCCGGGGCCGCCTTGATGCTTGGAAGCGGTTAGACGCCGGTGCGGGTCTTGGTCCGGGCGTTGCGGCGCTTGAGCGCGCGACGCTCGTCCTCGCTCATGCCGCCCCAGACGCCTGCGTCCTGGCCGGACTCCAGCGCCCAGCTAAGGCACTCGGTGGTAACCGGGCAGCGGTTGCACACGAGCTTCGCGTCAGCAATCTGCGCGAGCGCCGGACCGCTGTTCCCGACGGGGAAGAACAGCTCCGGATCCTCGTCGCGACAGACCGCCTTGTGGCGCCAATCCATGATCCCTACTCCTTACTGAGTGCGCGTTGAAGCAACACGAACTTTTCGTTGTCTGTTAACGCGTGCACACGAAATGTTTCAGCACTGTTGCATTTGATGTTTTCACAGGCTGAACAGATGTCAATAGCGACGCGATAACACGTGGGCAATGTCACTGCGGACCCGGCTACCGGGTCCCTTAATCCTTTGTACTACACTTGGGCTACTTGCGCCTTAAATAAGGCAAAATCCGGCAAATTTTCCTGGTCAACGGGATTTCGCAGGTGGGGCGACCACGCTCAGAGCCCCTGGAACGGCTGTGAACGTCATGGTTCGCCGCAACCCGATGAAATCTCCGTCGATCTGGCACGCGGCCGGTGTGTCACTGGTCACCCGTAGCCACGGCAGATCGTCTTCGCGGATCAGTTGCGCGGCTCGCAAATGTGGTGTGGGCGACAGCATTTGGCGCGCCAGCTTCAGATTGGCCCAGACATTCATGCTCGTGGTCGCGAATACACCGAGCCCGGTCTCGAAGGTCGTCGTCGGGTTGGTCCACACCGGCCGGTCGTTGGCATAAGTCCACGGGCTGGAGTTGGACACGAACGCGAAATGCACACCGGGGATCGGCTCGGAGTCGGGCAGCTGCAGGGTCAGAGTGGGTGGCTTGCGGGCATTGGCCAGCGCCTCGCGCACCGCCACCCGGATATAGCGTGCGGCAGAGACCTTCTTGCCCTTGGCCCGCTGCGCCTCCACCGCGGCCACCACGTCACCGTCGACGCCCAGGCCGGCGGTGAACACCGCCCAGCGCTCGCCACAGTCCATCAGCCCGATGCGCCGCCACGGCACGCCACGGCGGTGATCTCCGGCATCTCCCGTCGCTCCGCTCGCCCCGGTGATATCTCCCGTCGCTCCGCTCGCCCCGGCGAGCAGGTCGACGAGTTGGTTGGTGGCCTCCAGCGGGTCGGCGCTGATGCCCAACGACCGGGCGAAGACATTGGCCGAACCGCCGGGCACCACCCCGACCGCGGTGCTGGCCCGAGTCCCGTTGCTGTGCCCGAGGATGCCGTTGACCACCTCGTTCACCGTGCCGTCGCCGCCGTGCACGATCACCACGTCGGTGCCGTCGGCGGCCGCCTGTTGGCCGATCTCGATGGCATGGCCGCGATGGTCGGTGTGCACCACGGTCAGGTCCACCCGGCTTTCCAGCGCGTGGGCCAGCAGATCGCGCCCGGCCGGGGTGGTCGATGTGGCATTCGGATTGACGATCAGCACGGCACGCACGGGTGCCCAGCCTATCGAGGCTGACCCGAGGGGCAACCCGAGCGCGTGGCGCACCCTGGCAGCGTCAGCGCGGGGTGGTCATTCGACGAAGACGCCGTCCAGGTAAACCCAGTCGCCACGGTTGTCGCGCACGAACCTGCTGCGCTCGTGCAGGATGTGCCGGCTGCCGTCGCGCTGGTACTGGGCGCGGAACTGCACCATGCCGGTGACGTCGTTCTCGGTACCGGCCTCGGTGTCGACGATCTGCAGGCGGCGCCAGGTGGTGTCCTCGTCAAGGCTCAGGGTTGCCGGTCGGTGGCGTCGATCCCAAGTGGCCAACAGGTAGTCGGTGTCACCCACGGCGAAGGCACAGAACCGTGAACGCATCAGCGCGACGGCGGTCGTTGCGGTGCGCTCGCGACGGTGCAACGGTCCGCAACAGTCGTCGTACAGCTCGCCGGATCCACAGCGACACGGTTCGTTGATCGTCGGCACCGGGCAATTGTGCCTGTTTGGAGCGGCTACCGTAACAAGGTGACCGAACGCCGACTGCTGCTCCTGAACGGGCCGAACCTGAACCTGCTGGGTACCCGCCAGCCGGAGATCTATGGGTCGACCACCTTGGCTCAGATCGAACACGCGGTCACCGAACTTGCTGCGCAGTTCGGTTTCGTCGTGCGGGCGATCCAGAGCAACCATGAAGGCGATCTCGTCGACGCCATCCAGGAGGCCCGGAACGACTGCGTGGGCATCATCATCAATCCGGCCGCCTACAGCCACACCTCGGTGGCCCTTGCCGATGCTCTCATCGCCGCCGAATTGCCGGTGGCCGAAGTGCATTTGAGCAATATCCACAAGCGCGAAGCGTTCCGGCACCACTCGTATGTGTCCGCGGTGGCCGAGACCGTGATCGCCGGCGCCGGACCCCTGGGTTACCAATTCGCAGTGCAGTATTTCGCGGAACGGTTGTCCCGGTGATCCATCCGCCCGCGGTTCGCTACGCCGGATTTCTGGTTGCCGCAGAAGGATTGGTCGGTTTGATCGTGGCGGTGGTCTTTGTGGTGCGCGGGCTGGCAGGTGCCGATCAGCACATCGTCAGCGGTTACGGCAACGCGATCTGGTTGGTGTTCATCGGCGGAGCGGTGCTGGCCGCCGGCTGGGCGCTGATCAACGGCCGCCGCTGGGGCCGGGGTATCGGAGTGTTTGCCAACCTGCTGCTGCTCGGAATCGCTTGGTACGTCTTTGAGTCCGGCCGACTGCAGTACTCCATCGGCGTCGGGCTGGCCGCGGTGGTCGCACTGGGACTGTTGTTCAGTCCGTCGACCGTGCAGTGGATGTCCGGGCGCGACTGACGGTTTCCGGGCTCCGGCCCAGGGGTGCTAGTCGTCGGTGTGTGCGGTCAGTGCTCGCCGGGCGCGGGCCCGGCGGTCTTCGATGGCGCGACCGAACTCCTGCAGCAGCACCGGATTTCGCTGCACCACCCTCGCGATGTATTCCCGATCGACCTGTACCACCGTGACCTCGTCGATCGCATGCGCGTAACCCATCACCGGCTGTCGGGTCAGGGTGCTCTGGCCGAGATACCCGCCCTCGTCCAGGATTCCGATCAACGGCCCCGGTTCATCGGCGGTGCCCGCGGTCAGCTGGACGCGGCCGGACAGGATGAAGGTCATCCGGTCCGGCACCTCGCCGGCGCGCTGGATCGTCTCGTCGATTCCGTAGCGTTCCAGGGTCGCTGCTGCTGCGAGCTCGCGCTGTTGCTCCTCGTCGAGCTGTAACGTCGGCGCCACCACTTTGGCGACTGCCGCTGCCAGCCGTTCGGGCGTCGAGAAGTCGTCTTCGGCTTCGTCCAGGTGCAGGCCCGCGCGCCGGGATGCGTACCAGACCCATTGCAAGAAAAGTGTTTTCGTGTCCCCATCGTCTGCGGGGGAGTTCAGTGGAATGCTGGTCTGATATTCCAGGCCGCCCGTGGGGGTCACCTTTGCGGTGCCGTTGCGTCGCCGCAGCGGTAAGTCGGTGGCCAGTCGAGTCAGCATGGCGCACACCTGGTTTGGTGGATCATCGAGCGAAAAGATGGTCTTGACGGTGATCTTGTGTTTGTTGTCCGGGCGACTCAGATTGGTGAACGAAGCCCCGGCCAGGACCGAGTTCGGGGTGATCTGCAGTCCGGTGCTGGTCTCCAGGTGCACTGCGCGCCAGTTGACTTCCACAACCCGTCCCCGGGCCGCGGCGGTATCGAGCCAGTCGCCGATCTGGAACGGCTGCTCGAACAGCATCAGCAGACCGGAGATGATCTGGCCGACCGAGTTCTGCAACGTGAGGCCGATGACGATCGAGGTGATCCCGAGCGCGGTGAACAGGCCTCGGACGTTCGCGCCCCAGATGTACGAGAAGATCAGCGCGAGGCCGACGGCGATGAGGACGAACCGGGCGACGTCGACGAAGATCGTCGGCACACGCTTGCGCCAGGTTCCGGCGGGGGCGCCCTGGAACAGGGTGGCGTTCACCCCGGACAACAGCAAGATGAGCACGACGAAGGCGACGAGGGTGGCCACGGTCCGCACCGATGTGGCGCCCGCCGGTACCTGCCTGGCTTCGGTCAGCAGGAGTAGCAGCGCAGCCAGCGGCAGCAGGTAATTGCGCAGCAGCGTCACCGGTCGCAGCAGAAAGCTCTGCTTGCGACGCAGTGCGTGTTGCCACTCGGTGAGTACCACCAGTCCGATCGGCAAGCCGACCGCGATGCCCACGGCCCAGTAGAACCAGGACGAGGTGAAGACGTTGGTGATCACCGCGGTTCGACCAATCGCCAGATCGGCTCTTCGTGCCCGTCGACGGTGACGGTGCCGACAGACGTGAAATTCACGGTTGCCCGCAACGCCTGATAGACCCTGTCGGTGACATCGATTCCGGGCTGCGGCGAGCCACTCTTGATCTGGTAGGCGACATTCACCGCCGCGCCCCACATGTCGTACACGACCGCGTGCCGACCACCGAGGCCGCTGCTGACGGTGCCTGTGTCGATACCTGCCCGCAGACTCAGGTTGTTGTTCGTCTCGGTGTTGAACCGATCGATGATCCGCTGGCACTCCAGCGCGAAATCGACGGTCCGTCGCACGTTGTCGAGCCGTGGCACGTTCAGACCGCAGCTGCCCAGATAGCCGTTGCGGATCGCGCGGCCGCGTTCGATGCCGAGACTGGATGCCGCAGCATCGAATTGGCGCTCGATCTCGTTGGCGACCGCGAGTGATCCCTGCGAGGTCAGTTCGGCCTGCAGCCGGTCCAGCCCGATGATTTCGGTGAATATCACCGTGACGTTCTGGTGCTCTTCGGTGAGGATCTCCTCACCCTGCTGGTAGCGTTCGGCCACCGGTTCGGGCATCAGCAGCGCCAACAATTTGGCGTTCTCCGCGCGCTGCTCGACCAGAAGTTCCTCTTTGACGGTCAGGCTTCTGCTCATCTCGTTGAAAGCCTCTGTCAGATCTCCGATTTCGTCGCGCGTCACCACGGGGATGGCGATGTCATAGTCGCCGGCGCTGATCCGCTGCGCGCCCGTCTCGAGGCGGCGGATGGGCCGTACGAACAGCTGGGCAAGAAATACCGCGGCCACGCACACGGCGAAAATGATGCCGACGGTCGTCAGCACCATCGTCTTGGTGAACGACGCCTCCCTTTCGAAGGCCTCCGCGGTGTTGACCTTCGCGATGATGGACCAATGTAGTTCGGCGCCGGGTATGTCCACTGGGGCGTACGCCTGCAACGACTCGCGGCCGAGGTAGCCGATGGCGATCTGGGTGCCGGACTCACCGCGTAAGGAGTTGTGGGTGGTCTCGGGTGGAACGGGCTGCACCAGCGTCGTGCCGCCCAGCCTGATTGCCCGGTCCGCGACGTCGACCGGCGTACCCGCCTCGACGACATCGCGTTTGTATGCCTGCGGATCTTCCAGGAACAGCCGAGAATCCGAGCGCATCAGGTTGTCGGGCCCGACCAGGTAGACCTCACCGGTCGTGCCCAGACCCGACGAGGCCCAGTGCTTGTCGAATGTCATCAGCCGGTTGATCTTCGAGGCCGGGAACTGCAGGGCCAACACCCCCACCGCACGCCCGTCGGTGACGATCGGTGTGACCATCCAGGCCGTCGGATCGTTCTCGGCCGGCTGGTAGATCTCGAAGTCGGTGAATCCCACGTAGTCCAGGGCATTGGACGACAGCGCCTTTTCATACGCGGCACGGAGTTTGGAACCGCTGTAGGGACCGGTCAGGATGTTGGTGCCCAGGTCGACGTCCTTGAATGCGGTGTACACCATGTTGCCCCTGGTATCGAGCAGCATGGCGTCTTCGAACTCGAATCGGGTCACGATCTCGCGAAAGAAATCCTGGTAGCGCGCGTTGGCCGCGGACCAGACGCTGCCGTCGTGGGCATCGTCGATCTTCACGGCGGTGTCGTCGTTCTGTCGCAACGCGGTGTAGTTGGCCTGCAGGTACCGCTGCGCATTGCCCTTCGGAACCAGCTGGTCGACATCCAGCTTGTCGCCGCTGGACTGCTCTACCTGCTTGAGATAGGTGTTGTTGTAGTAGTCGGTGATCGACTGCGACTGCGCCGGACTGATGGGCTTGTCCTGCAGCGCGTCGAAGCCGGCGGTGAAGTCCGACAGGGCATTTCGGGTGGTGGCTCCGCGCGCGTAGATGATCATCGAGTTCTTCAGATCCGTCAGTTGGTCCTGTAGCGCGCGGGACTGCGACTGCCGTAATTCGGTGAGCCGGTTGAAGACCGAATCGCGAAGCGACGCACGGCCGGCCTGAAAGCCGATGACACCGACCACCGTGGCCGCCACGATGGTGCACAGCACCATCATCACGACGAGCTTCGATTGGATGCTCACTTTGGACAGCAGACGATGACGCTGGAATCGATCGCGGCGGGACAGTGTCTCCTGCGCTGCCGCCGGCACTTCAGGGGTCTGGTCGGCCCCCGCATCCGCGGCAGTTTCCTGCTCCGATACTTCGACCATCGGGCATCCCTTCGCCGGACCGGCCAGCACGGCCTGGCGGCAGATTAACACCGATGTGACAGAGGAGGTTCCCGTGTTGAGGGGGATTCGGGAAGAAATTTACGCAGACGTCGAAGTGGTGGGCGGGAAGCGTCTGAACTGGGGGAGGTTTCTGCTCCGCTCAGCCCTGAGCCAACGCGGTCAATTCCGGCCCGGACACGCGGTAGGTGGTCCACTCGGACTGCGGCTTGCCGCCGACTTCCTCATACAGCGCGATGGCGTTGACGTTCCAGTTGAGCACCGCCCACTGCAGCCGCGAATAACCCCGTGTGGTGCACTCGGAGGCCAGTGTGGACAACAACTTTCGGGCCAGGCCGCGGCGCCTGAAGTCGGGACGGACGAACAGGTCTTCCAAATAGATACCGGCAACGCCGTCCCAGGTGGAGAAGTTCAGGAACCACAGGGCTACCGCCGCCGGCTGCCCGTCCACCTCGATCAGATGGCCGTACACTGTCGGAGTCGGGCCGAAAAGTGCGGTGTGCATCTGGGTTTCGGTGACGATGCAGTCGTCGGCGGCGCGTTCGAATGCGGCCAACTCATGGATCATTGCGGTGATCTCGGCTTCGTCGCCGGGCTGGACCCGCCGGATGTTCACGGTCATCGGTCTACTCCCAGTGCCGACAGCATGGTTCGGAATTTCGTTGTGGTCTCGGCGACCTCGTCGTCGGGATCGGACTCGGCGACGATACCGCCGCCCGAGCGCGCCTCGACGGTGCGCCGGTCGGCGGACAACTGCCCACAGCGGATCGACACCACCCAGCGGCCGTCGCCGTCGGCATTGCACCAGCCGACCGCGCCCGCATAGAAGCCGCGGTCGCCTTCCAACTCATTGATGAGTGTTGCCGCGGCTGCGGTGGGGACCCCGCCGACGGCCGGGGTCGGATGTAGTGCCAGGGCGAGATCCAGTGCCGTGGTGGATGATTCACGCAATCTACCGATGATCGGGGTGCTCAGATGCCACACCGCCGAGGTGGCGGACACCTGTGGTTCGTCGGCGATCTGCAGCTCGGAGCACAACGGCTCGAGTGCCTCGCGCATGATGTCGACGACCAGTTGGTGTTCGTGGCGATTCTTGGCCGACGCGGCGAGTGCGGCACCATTGGCCGCGTCGATATCCGGGTCGGCTGCGCGCGGGGCCGACCCGGCAAATGGTTTGCAGGTGACGACGTCACCGCGGCGGGCCACCAGTAGTTCGGGACTGGCACCGACCAGGGCGCATCCGGAGTACGGCGGCCCGGCCGCGCTCAGATCGGTGAAAAATACGGTGGCCGAGTGATCTTCGGCCAGCCGGGAGATCAGGGTCGCGGGGTCCAGAGGTGCGTCGGCGGTCAGCTGCAGGGCCCGCGCCAGCACCACCTTGTGCAGGCCGGCCGCCGGGTCGCGCAGTGCTTCGATGGCGGCGGTGACCCGGGCACGGTGTTCGCCGGCGGATGGCAAGCTCGCCGAAATCTCCACCCGGGGAAGGGGCGTGCGTGGCCAGGACGGCAGCACGTCGGTGAAAGTGACTTCGGCGGGGGACATCAGCGCTACCGGGCCGGACAGGTCAAAAGGCAAGGCGCCCAATAGGATCGGTACGTCGTGATGCGTCAGCGCGGCCCGCGCGGAGGTCAGGTCGGAGAACGGCCGGACCGGGCCGTCGGCCAGCACCGCGCCGTCGGGCCCGGCCAGCGCAAAAACTGGGGTCACGCCGGCAGGCACGGGTTGGGATGGCCGGTCAACCCGAGCGCGACCAGCTGACGCTCACCGTGCTCGAACCCACACACCGCGATCGAGGCCTCGACCATTGAGATCCGGATGCCATCGGACACCGGCAGTTTCATCCAGCGGGCGATGACGCACCGCGAGAACTGGCCGTGCCCGACGAACACCACGTCGCGCTCGGCCAGGTGCTCCAAGGCAAGGGCGACGGCACGGTCGGCTCGCACGGTGACGTCGGCGACGCTCTCGCCGCCGGGGCTGCCGTGCGTCCAGACCAGCCAGTCGGGCACCTGTTCGCGGATTTGTTGGGTGGTGATGCCCTCGTAGTCGCCGTAGTCCCATTCGGCCAGCAGCTCGGTGGTTTCGGCGACGTGCAGACCGGCCAGCTCGGCGGTGACCAGCGCGCGATGACGTGGGCTGCTGATGACCAGGGGGTCTTCGAGTTTGAGTTCGGCGATCGCGTCGGCGGCCAGCCGGGCTTGATCGCGGCCGGTGTCGGTCAGGTCAAGATCGGTGCGGCCGGTGTGGCGGCCGAGCTTCGACCACTCGGTTTGGCCGTGCCGAAGCAGCAGCAATCGGTGTGCCAGCCCATCCGCCCGGGTACCCACGCCCGCGATTCTGCCCCACGGCCTGCGGACTGACTCGAGCACGTGCCAGGATGAACACCGTGACGCGGGTACTTGCGGTCGCCAATCAAAAGGGTGGGGTCGCCAAAACGACGACAGTGGCATCGCTGGGCGCAGCATTGTCTGCGGAGGGACAACGGGTTCTGCTCGTCGACCTCGATCCTCAGGGGTGTTTGACGTTCTCGCTTGGCCAGGACCCGGACAAGTTGCCGGTGTCGGTGCACGAGGTGCTGCTCGGCGACGTCGAACCGGACGCTGCGCTGGTGACCACCGACGAGGGCATGACCCTGCTACCGGCGAACATCGACCTGGCCGGGGCCGAGGCCATGCTCTTGATGCGGGCCGGGCGCGAATACGCCCTGAAACGGGCGCTGGCCAAGCTCGACGGTTTTGATGTGGTCATCATCGACTGTCCGCCGTCCCTGGGCGTGCTGACGCTCAACGGCCTGACCGCAGCCAGCGATGTGATCGTGCCGCTGCAGTGCGAGACGCTGGCACACCGCGGAGTGGGGCAGTTCCTGCGAACCGTCAACGACGTCCAGCAGATCACCAACCCGGACCTGCGGATGCTCGGCGCGCTGCCGACGCTGTACGACGCCCGCACCACGCACAGCCGCGACGTGCTGCTGGACGTCGCCGACCGTTACGACCTGGTGGTGCTGGGCCCACCGATTCCGCGGACAGTGCGCTTCGCCGAGGCCAGCGCATCCGGGTCGTCTGTGTTGGCGGGCCGAAAGAACAAGGGCGCGTTGGCCTATCGGGAGTTGGCGGCCTCGCTGCTCAAGCACTGGAAGAAGAACAAGGCACTCACGGTCTTCACGCCCGACGGGTGATCTCGGCCGCCGACTTCGGCGAGACCGCGCGCACGCCGGGCGCTACCGAGCCGGTTCGGCGCTGCCCCCGACGTGTTCGTCGACGCAACCGATGAACGCGCGGCACGGCGCGGAACGAAGGTCCGGTCGCGGCATGACGAGATGGACCTGGCGATGCATGTCCACCCCGGTAACCGGGCGCAGTGCCAGCGTGGGGTCGGCGCGAGCGCGTGCCACCGACTCCGGTAACAGCGCTACGCCGAGATTCGCGCGGACGAAGTGGATCACCTCGTCGACACGCGTGACTTCGAAGGCGACCCGTCGCTGAATTCCGGCGAAACCACGTTCGGTTTCGTGGCGCAGACCGTAGCCGGGCGGGAAATCGATGAACGGCATGGCCGCCAGGTCGGTCACCGAGATGGTCGCGCCGGCGGTGAGCCGATGATCGGCGGGCAGCACTGCGATCAGTGCTTCGGTGAACAGGTGGGTGTACGTGAGGGGATCGTCGGCTCGTGGTGCGTTGAAGCCGACCACGGCGACATCGAGTTTGCGGTCACGAACCGCCTCGACGAGGACGTCGCTGCCGCCGCTGCGCAGGGTGACGCTGACGTCCGGATACCGCGAGTGGAATGTTGCCATCAGCGTCGCGACATCGAGACTCTCCGACGGGACTTCCATCATCCCCACGTTGAGCCAGCCGGCAACCGTGCCGCTGAGGGCCTGCGCGTCGATCTTGATCTGCTCGACACCGGCCACCACCCGCTGCAGCAGCGGGAGCAACGCCTGGCCTGCGGCCGTGAGTGACACCGATCGGGTGGTCCGGTCGAACAGCGCTATGCCCAGTTCATCCTCGAAGCGGCGAACCTGCTGACTCAGCGCGGACTGGACCACGAACATCGCCTCGGCAGCCTTGGTGAAACTGCGCGTATCGGCCAGGGCGACGACATAGCGCAGTTGTTGCAGGTTCATCCGATTGATCACTTTCAACGATTAATTCGATCATATCTATTTACTGGACGCCTAGGTTGTCAGCGGAAATGATGTGGCAATGGGAACGTCTGCGAACGCGATCGGCAATGCGCCGACTGCACGCCTCGCCGTGCGTTCGCAACCGGCGCTGCTGACCAACGACTGCTCGGATGTGCAACTGCGCGATCAGATCACCGCTGAGGTGGACGCGATGCCGTTTCTCGGGGAGTTGCGCTGCTCGCACTCCCGGCTCGTGGCCGGCGATATCGACGAAGTGGTGTTCACCTACACGGTCGGCGCGTCGGGCATCGCCGACAGCGGCTGGTTGAAGCTGTGCTTTCGCTACTACTCCGATTGGGATCTGCAGACGGTCGATCCCGCTGGTCGCGATTTCGCCACGGCGACGCTGGTGCACCGGTCTCTGGACGGCGGCGCATCGGAACACGGCGCGGCCACCGTACGGACCCTGACGACACGTTATGACGTCAAAGGCGGTGAGCGGCCGTTCCAGAAGGCATTACTGGTGCACGTGACCGACGGCTACCTGCGGCCGGGTGACGTCATCGAAATCCGGTTCGGCGATCGGCGATACGGCGGTCCCGGAACGCGCGTCCAAACCTTTGTCGAGGACGCCTTCGAGCTGCAGTTGTTCGTCGACCCGCTGGGGACCTCGCGGATGGCTCGGGCCGGCGGGCTGCAGATCGCCGTGGTGCCCGGTGAGCCGTACACCGTCGTCGCGCACGGACCCCGGGTGGTGCGTGACGGCGCGCAGGGCGTCGTTCTGCGCACGCACGTGCAGGACCGGTGGGGCAACACCTGCTCGGGTATCGCGACCGGGATGCGAGCCGTCGTGGACGGAGTGACCGTGGCCCGGGCCGACACCCCGGCCACGGGCTGGGTCAGCGCGGCCCTCTCGGTGCCGGCCGTGAGCGGGCGAATCGAGGTGGTCGCCGAGACCGGCAGTGACGTGCAGCTAAGGACGGAAACGCTCGTCGACGTCGTCGACGATTTCCCTTCTCCGCGGGCCTATTTCGCCGACCTGCACGTGCACTCCAACGACACCGTCGGCACGGGAAACACCGACTGGAATCTGCGGTATGGCCGCGATATCGGTGCGCTCGATGTGTTGGGCTATACCGCCAATGACTTCCAGATCACCGACGAAGCATGGGCCGATGTGGTGCAGGCATGCCGAGAGGTGGCCGCAGACGGCGAATTCGTGTGCTTCCCGGGCGTCGAGTGGTGCGGCACAGCCGGTGTGGGCGGTGACCACAACGTGGTGTTTCTCGGCGAAGACACCACCGTCGCGCGATCGCTCGAATGGCACAGTGGGATGGCGAGTACCCGGCCCACGCCACAGACCTGGCCGATCACCCGGTTGTACGCGGCCTACGACAAGGACCCGGATTCGTATCTGCTCATTCCGCACGTGGGTGGGCGCCGGGCGATCTTGGACTGGCACCACCCGGAGCTGGAACGGCTGATCGAGGTGCACTCGACGTGGGGAGCCAGCCCGTGGTTCTACGAGGACGCGCTCGCGCGCGGGCTTCGTCTCGGCGTCAGCGCGGCCAGTGACGAGCATCGTGGACGGCCCGGCGGCGGTGCCCCGGGCGCGAACATCTTCGGTGGATTCGGCGGGCTGACCGGTGTGCTGGCTCCGGCGCTCACCGCCATCGACGTCGGTCGCGGACTGCGGGCCCGGCGCACCTGGGCCACCACCGGCGCCCGGGCGGTGGCCCTGCTTCGCAGCGCTGACCATTGGATGGGCGACGACATCGAGACCACGGCCCCGCACCTCGGTGCACAGTACGGTGTTTACGGGACTACCGGCTGGGACGAAATCGCGCTCTACGACAGTGCGGGCCTGCTGTTTCGCCGCAACCTGCATGACGAAGTGGGGTTGTCCTCGCAGCTGGTGCGTATCCGTTGGGGCGGGGCACGGCACCGTGACCGCTACCGCTGGGCAACTTGGTCGGGTCGGCTGCGCGTCTCCGGGTCGTCGATATTGGATGTAACACCTTGGGCCGCAACTCATCCCGAACAGCGAATCGACGTCGGTGGGGACACTGTCGACTGGAGTACCACCACGTTCGGAGCCGACATCGGGGTCGTCGTGCGGGTTGCCGATCTCGCTGACGCCCGCTTCGAGATCGACGCGGCCGTCCGCGAGGATGCGTTGACCGCCAACCTCACGGTCACCGGAACCGAACTGCTGAACGCCGGTTATCGCGACGCAGAGGTGGGCGGCCTGAACCTGCGTATCAGGCTGGAGCGCATCGCCGAACCGGCGGAATTGCCCGCCACCGTCACCGGAGAAGTCGACCTTGCCCTTCCCGTCGGCACCAGTTCGACGTATCTACGGGCCCGGCAGTTCGACGGTCACCAGGTGTGGACGAGTCCACTGTTCGTCACCCGGTCCGGAGCGAATCCGTGATGAAGCACCGTCGGCTCTACCTGACCCGGCGGCTGCATGTTGATCTGCAGCGTGTCACCTGTGCGTCCTGTCCGGCGTCAATCGCCCACGCCTGAATTCGCTTCTCCCGCTTCGATGTCCGCCGACACATGTCGGCGTTTTCGACATCGGACCGATCTCGACCTGAATCCCGAGGAAAAACGTGCCATCTCATCGATTCATCACCGAGGCCCTTGCGGCTTGCGCCGCCGTGGCGGCCGCTGTCGCCTTGGTCGGCTGCTCGCATCCGTTCGCCGCGACCACCACGGCCGCAACGCCTTTGCGGCTGGGCTACCTCACCCGTATCACCCATGCTTCGGCGCTGGTCGGGATAGCCGACGGGTTGTTCGCGCAGAAACTCGGACCGGCGGTGAAGCTGACCGCCCAGCCGTTCAGTCAGGGCACCGAAGAGGTGACAGCGCTGCTCTCCGGCCAGCTGGACGCCGCCTACGTGGGCCCCAATCCGGCGTTCAACGCATGGCAGAAGTCCGGTGGAACGGCCATCAAGATCGTCTCCGGCTCGGCAAGCGGTGGGACGTCCATGGTGGTCAAACCCGACATCCATTCCGCTGAGGATCTCAGAGGCAAGACCGTTGCGGACCCGGCGCTGGGCGGTACTCAGGACGTCAGTGTCCGGGATTGGTTGGCGCACAACGGGTTGAAGACCAACACTCAGGGCGGCGGAGATGTCTCGGTCAAGCCGACCAACCCTGAATCGGCAATTGTTCAGCAGTTCCTGACCAACCAGATAGCCGGTGCCATCGACTCCGCGCCGTTCGATGTGCAGATGATCAAGGCCGGCGGTGTTCGGCTGTGGACGGACCCGAACACGATCGCCGTGCTCGTGGTGCGGCAGGACTTCCTCGCCGCGCATCCCGACGTGGTGTCGGCGTTGGTCGCCGGTCAAGTCGAAGCCAACAACAAGATCGCCCGGGATCCGGCCGGGGCCGCGAAATCGGCCAACCGCGCATTGGCCGACGCGCTCGGCAAGGGACTGGACGCCGATGTGCTCAGCGCTTCGTTCCAGGAGACCAGGTTCACCAACGACCCCGGCATGTCCTCGCTACGTGGCCAGGTCAACAAGGCCGTCGCGATCGGGCTGCTCAAACCCCTCGACATCACCGGCCTGTTCGACCCGGGCCCACTCAACCGGGTGCTTTCCGCATCGGGCCAACCCGAGATCGCGCCGTGAGTTCACCCAGCGGACACGGTCAGCTCCTCATGACGCCGGTGCCTTCGACGGTCGCCGAGCCCGCGGTATCGCTCGACGCCGTCACCAAGCGGTATCGAACCAGCGCCGGGGTGATCACCGCACTCGATCCGGTGTCGCTGACGGTCGGGATCGGCGAATTCGTCAGCATCGTAGGAACTTCGGGATGCGGTAAGAGCACTCTGCTCAACTTGATCGCCGGGCTCGAGCGACCGTCGGGCGGCGAACTGAACATCCGCGGGCGGCGCGTCGCGCTGATGTTTCAGGAACCGGCGCTCTTTCCTTGGTTGACCGCGCGCGGAAACATCGAGTTGGCATTGCGGGCGCGAGGTGTGGCCCGCAAGCAGAGGGTCGCGGAGGCCGGTCGCCTGCTGGTGACCGTGGGCCTGGCCGACTTCGCGGACGCGCGTCCGCACCAGCTTTCCGGCGGGATGCGCCAGCGTGTCGCGCTGGCGCGGGCCCTGGCTCAGGACTCCGATGTGCTGCTGATGGACGAACCTTTCGCAGCATTGGATGCGATGACCCGAGATCGTCTGCACGAGGAACTTGAGCGGATCGTTGAAAAGCGTGGTCTCACTGTCATTTTCGTGACCCACAATGTCCGCGAAGCGGTCCGCCTCGCGGACCGGGTCGTGGTGCTCAGCGCTCGCCCGGGCCGCGTCGTCGAAGAGTTCCCGATCGCCGCCGCACGCCCACGTGCCATCGACACTGCCGAGGTGGCCGAACTCGCCGCCCGCATCACTGCCCGTCTGCATATTCAAGGAGGTGCTCACGATGGTCGTCGGTGACCTCGCCGCGCCGGACTTTCGGGTCGACACCACAGCCGCTTCGTGGCGAGCCGCACGAGGACTGCGCGGCGCGTTGGCGTCGTTGGGCGCCAAGTCTCTCGCCGTGGTTCTCGTCGTCGGTGCGTGGCAACTGCTCTATTTCAGTGGCTGGAAGCCCTCGTTTGTCCTGCCCAGCCCGGCCACGGTAGCGGCGAACCTATGGCAGCAGCTCGCCGATCCACTGTTGTGGGATGCGATCGCGACCACCATGGGCCGGGCGATCACCGGTTTCGGCCTGGCGGTGATCATCGGCGCCGTCGCTGGCGCGGTGATATCCCGAAAAGTATTGCTGCGAAATGCTTTTGGACCGATCATCACCGGTCTGCAGACCATGCCTGCCATTGCCTGGTTCCCGTTCGCCATCATCTTCTTCGGTCTGCACAATTCGGCCATCCTGTTCGTCATCGTGATCGGTGCGGCCCCGTCGGTCGCGATCGGCGTTATCGCTGGGGCAGACCATATTTCGCCGTTGCTGTTGCGGGCAGCGGACAACATGGGACTGCGGTCGGTGGCGTTGTATCGCCACGTCGTCCTGCCGGCTTCACTGCCCATGTTCGTCAGCGGACTTCGCCAGGGTTGGGCTTTTGCCTGGCGGAGCCTGATGGCCGGCGAGCTGGTGGTCCTGGTCACCAACACCGCGTCCATCGGGGTGCTGCTGGAGAATGCCCAGAATCTCAGCGACATGCCTTCGGCGATGGCGATCATGATGGTGATCCTGGCGATCGGGGTCGTCGTCGATGCGGTGTTCGGTTTCGCCGACCGACGCATCCGGCTGCGTTGGGGCCTGCTGGAGACCACCGAACGGTGAGCCCGCACAAGCCCTTTCGGGTGTGGGCCTTCGGGGACGCGCACGTCGGAACCGACAAGCAGCATGGGCGTGACAGCCTGTCCGAGGCGTTTTCGCAGTCGGAGTTCGGGGGCACCGAGGGTGGCCCGGCGTTCGACTGGGACATCGCCGTCGATGCCGGAGACATGTCCGGCGCACACCACAAACTGCCCGACGACGCCGAGGGCCTGGAGATCCGGCGTCAGTTCGCCACCTTGCGCAAGCACCGTCGCGAAGACGTCTACAGCGTGTGCGGCAATCACGACCGCAGCGGGCTCGATGAACCAGAGGCCTGGTGGTGGCAGAAGTGGATCGACCCACTGGGACAGCACCCGGCATTCTCCGGTGTGGATTCCGGCGCGCGGCCGTACCCGGTGGTGGGGCAGTGGTCGCACTACGCGTTCCGCACGGGAAATCTGTTGTTCCTCATGCTCAGTGACCGCAACGAGCCCAGTCAGACCGTGGGACGGGGAACCCTCGGGGGAAATCCCGGTGGTGTCGTCACCGGCGAGACCTTCCGGTGGTGGAAGCAGATGGTGCTCAGTCATCCGGACGACATCATCATCACGGTTCACCATTACGTGCTCAAGGACACCACCGTGGCTTCCGGGGAATGGGAAGGAGTGCAGCGAGGCGGCGACGGCCGACTGCTCGAGCACTATCACCGGCCGTTCGAGCAGGGCACGCCGAACGCGGCCTCCTACTTGTATTGGGTGGACGGCGAACCTGATTCAGGCGCGTTCGAGACCTTCCTGGCCGCACATCCAGGACGCGTGCAGCTGTGGATCGGCGGGCACACCCACACCAACCCCGACGACCATCACGGGGGCAAGACTCACATCGAAAAGCGCTGGGGAACTTGGTTTCTCAACGTGGCATCGCTGAGCCGTCATCACATGCCGATCACCACGTTGCCGATCAGCAGGGTGCTCACGTTTACTCCGGGGAGCCGCGACGTGCGGGTCCAGTGCTATCTGCACACCAGCCAGCACGCGAGCCAAGGTTGGTATCCCCGCGCCGAGAAATCCATCTCGCTGAACACCACCTACCGCCCCTAACGGTGCAAATCACTGGCCCAACGCGACGAGTTGACTGCCGCGCTGCTCCAGGATCGTCGATCCCGCGACGGCCGGCATCACCGCACCGTTCAGCGGCGGGCGAGACAGGGCGATGTGCGCCCGGGGGGCTCCGGTCTGTGCGTCGAAGGTGTCGTAGCCGCTGGTGACCGGTACCAGTAGCTGACCAGCCATCACGGTGGCCGGCCCGATCGGCGCCTGGTTGCCCTGCGGGCTGACGGTGTACTTGTAGTGCAGGCTGTCGGCATCCAGCACCACCACGCTGTCGCCGGTGTACCAGGTGACCAGGTCACCGGCCCGGGTCATCGCGGTCACCGGTGTCGCCGGACGGGGCAGTGCGGTGCTGGCCACCGTCGATCCGGTCTCGTCGACGACGTTCACCGCCGGGCGCGGGGTCGGCACGTATACCGCGACCTTGGTGTCGGACACCGCGATCACCTGGGCATCGGAATCCACACTGACGCCGGGCTGGGACACCCGCTTGATATCGGGTTGGTCCTCTTCTTTGGCCGGCTTGAGCAACGTCAGCTGCATGTCGGATTTCTTCGGGCAGGCCTCCATCACCGCGACCGAGGCCGGGCTGGCGGCGGCCGACACCAGTCGGCACAGGGGAGAGGCCGGCACACCCGGCTTGATCGGGGCGTCCAGATAGCCGTAGCTGATCATCCGGACCATGTCCGACCGCCACTGCTCGAGGCGACTGTCGCCGTAGGACAACACCGTGCTGCCGTCGGTGGACAGCTTCACTTCCTCGTCGGCCAGCGCGGTGCGCGCCGGTCCGCGACGGCCCGAGATGGCATCGACGGTGCTGATCTGACCGCAGCCGCGCTCATCGGGGTAGGCCGCGACCGCGTACTGGTACACGGAGGTGACCCCGCACAGATCCTTGCCTCGCGAGAAGCTCCACAGCGACTTGCCGGTGGCTGGTTCGCGGCCGTCGATCTGACGCCCGTCACCGGTGACAACTACGCCGCCGACAACCACCGGTTGGGTGGTCTTGACGCTCGCTTCGTGCCACAGCTCGTGCAGTGCAGTCGGTGCCGATCGCGCCGAGTGCAACTGCGGGACGAGGCGTTCGGCGGGCCGGCTGGTGGTCGCGCGGGCGTCGCTGTTCCACCAGATCAGCGTGGCGCCCAATGCCACGGCCATCACAATGGCCGCAGCGGCGATCAGATCGGTCTTGGTGCGTTGTTCCGGTTTGACCATCGGGTGCGGTGCGTGTGCTACTCGGCCGCTGCCGCCGGGGCGGCCTTGCGCGGACGACGTCGCCGACGTCGAGCCGCGGGTGCGGCCTCGCCGGTGGCGGCCTCGTCGGCTGCGTCGGTGGCCAGCGCTTCGACGGACGCGACGTCGGTGCCTTCGACGTGGCCAGTCGCCATCTCACCGGCGCGGGTGCGACGACGCGACCGGCTGCGGGCACGGGCCGGGCGGTCCTTGTCGGTGCTGGACTCGCGCTTGACCTCGGGGTCGACGGACTTCTTGGCGGGCTTGGCCCGCGAAGTGCCCACCGAACCGGTGACATCGGTGGGGATGTTCAGCTCCTCGTACAGGTGCGGGGAGCGCGAGTACGTCTCGGCCGGGTCGGGGCAGTCCAGGCCCAGTGCACGGTTGATCATCGACCAGCGATCCAGCTCGTCCCAGTCGACCAGGGTGACGGCGATACCCGTCTTGCCGGCACGCCCGGTACGTCCGATGCGGTGTACGTAGGCCTGCTCGTCATCGGGGATCTGGAAGTTGATGACGTGGGTGATGTCGTCGATATCGATGCCACGGGCCGCGACGTCGGTGGCAACCAGCACGTCGACAGTGCCTTCGCGGAAGGACTTGAGGGCCTTCTCGCGAGCGATCTGGCCCAGGTCGCCGTGGACCGCGCCGACCTTGAAGCCACGCTCGGCCAGTTCGTCGGCCACCTTCTGCGCAGTGCGCTTGGTCCGGGTGAAGATCATGGTGGCGCCGCGGCCGGTGGCCTGCAGGATCCGGCTGACCGTCTCGACCTTGTCCAGCGCGTGGGCGCGGTACACGAACTGCTCGGTGGACTCGTGGGTGGCGTTGGCGTGCGGGTCCTCGGCGCGGATGTGCGTCGGCTGGTTCATGAAGGTCCGGGCCAGGGTGATGATCGGGTCCGGCATGGTCGCCGAGAACAGCATTGCCTGGCGCGAATCCGGGGTCAGCCGCAGGATTCGCTCGATGTCGGGTAGGAAGCCCAGGTCCAGCATCTCGTCGGCTTCGTCGAGAACCAGGACGGAAAGCCCGCCGAGCTGCAGATGACCCTGCTGGGCCAGGTCGAGAAGCCGGCCCGGGGTGCCGACGACGACGTCGACGCCCTTGCGCAGGGACTCGATCTGAGGCTCGTACGGACGGCCGCCGTAGATGGCCTCGACGCTGAATTTGCGGTCGTCGGCGGTCAAATATTTGCTGGCTATCAGCAGGTCGCTATGCACCTGGATGCACAGCTCGCGGGTCGGGACGACGATCAGGGCGCGGGGGGTACCGGTCAGCGGGCGGGTCTGATCGGTGGAGACCCGGTTCAGCAGCGGTACGCCGAAGGCCAGGGTCTTGCCCATGCCGGTGCGGGCCTGACCGATCAGGTCGTCGCCGGCCAGCGCCAACGGCATGGTCAGTTCCTGGATGGCGAACGGGCTGTGCTTGCCGTCTTCGGCGAGGGCACGCACTATCTCCTCGCGAACGCCGAGGTCAGCGAATGTTTTTTCGGTTGTGGTCTTGGTTGTTAGTGCGGTCATGGTGGGGTGTGGATGCCTTCCAAAGTCATCGGAGTCAATGCTCGCAGTTAGTTCACGCGCGCACGAGTCTGACGAAAAAGCACTGGGGTCTTGGGGGCGATTCTCCAACTGAATCGCCGGCCGCTGAGGTCGCGGCGGTAGACGGCCCAACACGTGCACGCACATATCTACGGTCGCGGCCGGTAGCAACAAACTTCACTGAACTGGCCGCAGCCAGCCACTATTGTAGCTGGTCGGTTCGTCGATCGGTCGCCATTGCCGTTGCGGTCTACAGTTGTGCCCATGCCTTCGACGTCCCACGCTGAGCCTGAACAGACGGCAGATCCGGTAAATCCGGCAGCGGTTGATGAGCATCCCGGCGTCACCGAGCTGTTCGCGCTGCTGGCCTATGGCGAGGTTGCGGCGTTCTACCGGTTGACCGAAGAAGCCCGGATGGCGCCGAATCTGGCTGGCCGGATCAACCTGGCGCGTATGGCCGCCGCCGAGATGGGTCACTTCGATGTGCTCGGTGACGCCTTGGCGCGTCGCGGTGTCGACGTCGTCTCGGCGATGACGAAATACGCACCGGCCCTTGAGAATTATCACCGCCTGACCACCCCGAGCACCTGGCTGGAGGCGTTGGTCAAGACCTACATCGGCGACGCCTTGGCGGCCGATTTCTATTTGGAGATCGCCGACTCGCTGCCCGCTGACGCCGGCGATGTCGTGCGTGCGGTGCTCTCGGAGACCGGCCACTCGCAGTTCGTTGTCGCCGAGGTGCAGGCCGCGGTCCGGTCCAGCGACCGCCAGCGTCACCGGTTGGCACTGTGGTCGCGCCGGCTGTTGGGGGAGGCCATCACCCAGGCGCAATTCGTGCTGGCCGAGCGTGACGATCTGGTCGATCTGGTGATGTCCAGCGGGGATGGGCTGACCAAGATGACCGAGTTCTTCGGGCGCCTGCAGGAGACCCATGCCACCCGGGTCCGCGAGCTCGGATTGGGCTGAAACTCGGGATTCACACCCCAGGAATCAAAAAGCGGCGAGGAAATCCTCGCCGCTTTTTTGGTGCTGCCGCTTACTTGGTGCAGGAAGCGATCATCGCGTTGTTGTTCTGCGCGGCGAGCGGGGTTCCCGACCCGTCGGTGATCGCGCAGTTGAGCTGGGCACCGACGCTGGTGGCCGTCACCGAGCTGAGGCTGACGCCGGGGTTGAGCGTGATCGACTTGGTCCAGGGCAGCGCCACGTTGACGTCGGTCTGCAGTGCGCCCTGCCCGTCGGTGTAGATGACGGTGACCAGATCCAGCAGCTGCCGGTTGCCGGTGACCTGGTAGGTCACCGTGGGCCCGGCCGCCGCGGTCGGGGCGGCGGCCAGCGGAGGTGCGACTTCAGCCGGGGTTGCCGCCGCGGTCGGGGTCGGTGACGGTGTCACGGTGGTGACGGTCTCGGGTGCCAGGGCCGCGCTCGGCGGTACCGGGGACGGGGCCACCCGCGTCGGAAGGACCGCGGACGGCGTCGTGGGTGCGGCTGCGCTTGTGGTCGGGGCAGACGGGGTGACCGTCGCGGTGACCGGTCCGCTGTCGCCGCCACCCAGGATCACCACCGTGCAGATCACTGCAACCAGCAGGATGGCGCCGGCGATTCCGGCCACCCAGATCCAGCGCCGGTCGATCGGCTCGTCGTACTCGTAGTAGCCCTCGTCCGAGTACTCGGGGTAGGCGTCGTCGGCGTACTCGGCTTCGGCATCCTCTGGCCGGTCGGCAACGCTGGTGGCGCCGGTGCTGTAGGTGCTGGCGTAGCGCGTGCTGCTGCTGTACGAGCCTTGGGAAGGCCGGTAACCGGCGCCGCCGTAGGACCCGTCACCGGTGCCCTCGTCGGTTACCGGGTCGCCGTACCCACGGTTGGTTCCATAGGTCGGGCGGCTGCCGTTTGCCCACGGTGCCCCGGCTGGTGTTTCTGGCTCGTATGGCCTGCTCATGTGACTGTCCCCACTCCAGTAGTCAGTTACCGGCCTGATGCTAATGGGGCTTGTGTGACAGCTGAGGTTGACGCGCGGGAGTTCAGATAACGGTCGGGACTCGGATTTGTGGGGCGAGCGGAGCGACGGGATTGGTGGTCAGGAGGGGGCGAGCGGAGCGACGGGATTGGGTATTTATCGGGGCGAGCGGAGCTGATTCGCGAAGGGCGAACGTCCTGCGGCCCACCATGGCGGCCGGTCGCCCCGGGAGTCCACTAGCCTTCATGTCGTCGTCGAAAACTAATTGAAAGGGGTCGGCGTGGAGGTCAAGATCGGTGTCACCGACAGCCCGCGTGAACTGTTCCTCAACAGTGGGCAGTCACCCGAAGAGGTGGAGAAGTTGGTCACCGACGCGCTCGGCAAGGATGCCGGTGTGCTTGCGCTGACCGACGAGAAAGGTCGTCGATTCCTGGTGCAGACCGCCAAGATCGCCTATGTCGAGATCGGTGCCGCCGACGTGCGCCGGGTGGGCTTCGGCGTGGCGGCCGGCGAGTCCTAAGCCGTCAGGAGCGGGTGAGCGGGACGTGTGACAGTCCGCCCCAGGCGAAATGCACCGTCCCCTCGACCGCGGCTTCCTTGGAGATCGGCCGCTCGTTGTCGAGCCAGTAGCGGGCGCAATCCACGCTGAGCGCCACCAGGCCGACGGCAATCATGCGCGCGCGGTGCGCTTCCAGGCCCGAGTCACTGCTGATCAGTTCGAACACCGCGTCGGTACACGAATCGGTGGCGACCTTCACCTGCGCGGACACCTGCGGCTCGGTGACGTAGTCGTTTTCGAAGATCAAGCGGTAGCCCTGGCTGTCGTGTTCGACGAAGTCGAAGAATGCCCCGACCGCGGCGGTCACCCGAGCGTGGTTGTTCGTGGTGGTCCGCAGCGCCTGGCGCACGCCTGACACCAGGTTCTCCACGTGCCGCTGCAGCACCGCCAGGTACAGCTCGAGTTTCGATGAAAAGTGTTGGTACAGAACGGGTTTACTGACGCCGGCGCGATCCGCGATCTCGTCCATGCCGGCGGCGTGGTAGCCGCGGTCGACGAAGACGTCACTGGCAGCGATCAGTAGCTGGCCGCGGCGCTCGTCGCGGGGCAGTCGGTTGCCGCGACGGTTCAGGTTGGTCGCACTTTGCGAACTGTCGCCGCCGGCCGATTGCGCGTCTCCGCGGGCTGGGGTGTTGGCGACCTCGCTCATTGCGTCCTCGATCCGGATTCGTCTGGCACACCGACCGGAGTCGGCCGGCCGCGGCACCGGCTGGCCGGTCAGCGGCATTAGTTAGGTGATCGTCATTTCATGACGGTCGACCCGGCAGTTTATCCGGACGAGACTACTACCGGACATGGGTGGCGGATCGACTGATGTCCTCAGTGTGATCACGACGTAATCGCGAACGCGACCGGTGGCGTGCCCTTACCTGCGTCGGCGCTGCTCTGTGCCATTCTGGTGCGGTGACCTACGACCCGGGGCGAGGTGGCGGCCGCGTCCCCGTGGTGCGCAACGAATGGCGTGAGCCCTTGCGCGCTCAGCGCGACCCCGTCACAGAGGATTTCGGTCAGGCTCGGGCCAACCGCAATGACCGTCCGCAGTGGCGCAAACAGTCCCGGCTGGGCCGATTCATCTCGACCTACGGCTGGCGTGCGTACGCGTTGCCGGTGCTGGCCGCCATCACGGCGGTCGTGGTCTACCAAGCTGCCATCGGGGTCCGGCCGACCGGCCACGTGCAGGCGCAGGGCCCACTGGTGGGGCAACCGACCATGGACACGGCGAGCACCGCGATCGTCGGAGCCCCGCCGAAGGGTTTGACGTCGTTCGATGTCAACCTGCCGACGGGAGTGTTGCCCGACGGGGGAACGGTCACCGAGGAGGGTGCCAAGACCTGGCACGTGGTGCCGGGGACCAGCCCGAAGGTGGGGCAGGGGACCTTGCGGTCCTTCACGTACACCGTGGAGATCGAGGACGGCGTGGACACCACCGGCTTCGGCGGCGATGACGCCTTCGCACGGATGGTCACCGAGACGCTGTCCAATCCGAAGAGTTGGACGCATGATCCGCGGTTCGCGCTCACCCGGGTCGACGCGAGCTCGCCGGAGAAGCCGGATTTCCGGGTGTCGCTGACCTCGCCGATGACGGTCCGCGAGGGCTGCGGATATGACATTGCACTCGAATCCTCTTGCTACAACCCGTCGTACCACCCGGACGGCGGCGGTAAGCCGCAGGCTCGGGTGTTCATCAACGAGGCCCGTTGGGTCCGCGGCGCGGTGCCGTTCCAGGGCGATATCGGGTCGTATCGGCAGTACCTCATCAACCACGAGGTCGGCCATGCGATCGGCTACTACCAGCACGAACCGTGCGGTGAGAACGGTGGCTTGGCGCCGGTCATGATGCAGCAGACGTTTTCGACCAGCAACAATGACGATGCGAAGTTCGACCCGGAGTCGGTCAAGCCCGATGGTAAGACCTGCCGGTTCAACTCCTGGCCGTACCCCATCGCCTGAGCCGGGTGTCTTTTCCCGCGAAAGGGCCGGGAGTGTTCGGGGGCCGATTGCCGTTGAATGCGGTAGCTGATGACAATGGCGGTACCTGTTGAGATTGGTGACAGCCGGATCATCGTCGAAGGAGACTGGCGTGTCGACACCGTTGCCGCCGCTGGTGCAACCAGCGGCCGAGTTGACTCACGATGAAGTGGCCCGTTACAGCCGCCACTTGATCATTCCGAACCTGGGGGTCGACGGGCAGAAGCGGCTGAAGAACGCTCGCGTGCTGGTGATCGGCGCCGGTGGCCTGGGCGCGCCGACGCTGATGTACCTGGCTGCTGCCGGCGTCGGGACCATCGGCATCGTGGAGTTCGACGTCGTCGACGAATCGAACCTGCAACGCCAGATCATCCACGGCCAGTCCGACATCGGCCGGTCCAAGGCGCAGAGTGCCAAAGACTCCATCGCCGAGATCAACCCGCTGGTCACGGTCAACCTGCACGAGTTCCGGCTGGACGCCGACAATGCCGTCGGCCTGTTCGAGCAGTACGACCTGGTCCTGGACGGCACCGATAACTTCGCTACGCGATACCTGGTCAACGATGCCGCGGTGCTGGCCCGCAAGCCGTACGTCTGGGGCTCGATCTACCGCTTCGAGGGCCAGGTGTCGGTGTTCTGGGAGGACGCCCCCGATGGCCGGGGCCTGAACTATCGCGACCTGTACCCGGAGCCACCGCCACCGGGCACGGTGCCGTCGTGCGCGGAAGGCGGGGTGCTCGGCATCCTGTGCGCCTCGATTGCGTCGGTGATGGGTACCGAGGCCATCAAGCTGATCACCGGCATCGGCGAGACGCTGTTGGGCCGGCTGATGATGTACGACGCACTGGGGATGACCTACCGCACCATCGGGATTCGCAAGGATCCGGCGGCCCCGGCAGTTACCGAGCTGATCGACTACGAGTCGTTCTGCGGCGCAGTGTCCGACGAAGCTGCCGTCGCGGCGTCGGACAGCGCGGTGACGCCGGTCGAACTGCGGGACATGCTCGCCTCTGGAAATCCCATCGCGCTGATCGACGTCCGCGAGCCGGTCGAGTGGGAGATCAACCACATTTCCGGCGCCGAACTGATCCCGATGTCCACGCTCGAATCCGGGGCCGGACTGGCCCGTGTGCCGTCCGATCGCACCCCGGTGCTGTACTGCAAAACCGGTGTTCGGTCGGCTGAGGCGCTGGCTTTGCTGAAGAAAGCCGGGTTCAGTGACGCGCTGCATTTGCAGGGCGGAATTGTGGCGTGGGCGCGGCGACTCGAACCCGACATGGCGATGTACTGACGTCGAGTCGGCCGAGGCACGCCTTAGGCTGTGCGCTGTGACCGTCGACCGTCCCCCCGACCATGTGCTGACGGCGTTCGGCCTCAGCGGGCTTCGGCCGGTTCCGCTCGGATCGAGCTGGGAGGGAGGCTGGCGCTGCGGCGAGGTGGTGCTCTCCATGGCGGCCGATCCCGCCCGTGCAGCATGGTCGGCCAAGGTGCGCGAGACGCTGTTCGTAGACGGGGTCCGGTTGGCTCGGCCGGTGCGATCGACCGATGGTCGTTACGTGGTCGCGGGCTGGCGTGCGGACACTTTCGTCACCGGCACCCCCGAGCCCCGGCATGACGAGATCGTCTCGGCGGCCGTGCGACTGCACGAGGCGACGGCCAAGTTGGAGCGGCCGCGGTTCCTGACCCAACCGCCGGCCGTGCCGTGGAGTGACGTCGACGTGTTCATCGCCGCGGACCGCGCGGCCTGGGAGGACCGGCCGCTGCACACGCTGCCGCCCGGCGCCCAGGTGTCGTCCGGTACCACCGATGGCCAGCGTTCGGTCGAGCTCATCAATCAACTTGCCGCACTGCGTAAGCCAACCCGCAATCCGAGCCAGCTGGTGCACGGAGATCTCTACGGCACAGTGCTTTTCGCGGGTACAGCCGCACCGGGAATCACCGACATCACGCCGTATTGGCGGCCGGCGACCTGGGCGGCGGGAGTCGTCGTCGTCGACGCGCTGTCCTGGGGCGAGGCCGACGACGGCCTCATCGAGCGCTGGGCGTCGCTGCCGGAGTGGCCGCAGATGTTGTTGCGTGCGTTGATGTTCCGGCTTGCCGTGCACGCGCTGCATCCGCGGTCGACGGCCTCCTCGTTCCCCGGTCTGGCCCGCACCGCCGCGCTGGTTCGCTTGGTTCTCTAGCTCGCAATCAGAACTGGTGGCGCACGGAATCATTGCCGCGCAATGGAACCCGGCCGTCAACGGCCAGCACCCCCTCGGCGCGCAACCGCTCCAGCTGCCGCGTCGCCAGATGCGGCGCCGGCCGGCCGGACGCGCCGATCACCCGGTGCCACGGCAGGTCTGACGAGTCGGTCCGCATGATCCAGCCGACGATCCGCGGGCTGGAAAGCCCTGCGGCATCGGCGATATCGCCGTAGGTCGACACCCGGCCAGGCGGTATCGAGGCGACCAGTGCCCGCACCGTCTCCACTTGTTCGTCGGTTACCGCGGCCATGATCAGACCAGATGGCTTCGGATCACCGCGGCGGTCTCGGCGGGCATCGCCAGATTCACCATGTGATCGCAGTCGAATTCGGTCAACACGAAGTCGGCGCCGAGGCGCGATTGCAAGCCGGACAACAACTCCGGCGTCACGTACGCCGGCCGGGTCCGTTTCGCCAGCACCAACGTCGTCGGAGTTCCCTGCGGCGGCAACGCGATCGGTCGCGCCAGTTCGCTCCAGTAGGACATCATCGCCGGCATGCTGATCCGCCAACTGAACCGGCCGGACGGCAGCGCGATCAGATGCTGGTCGAGTTCTCGATCGATCACCTCGGCACCGAGCTCACCCCAGGAGCCGTGCACCTTCTCGTCGCGGGCCTGCTGAGGATCCGGATAGTCCGGCGAGCCGAACATCCCGTCGGCGATCTGCCGCATCCAGGCTCCGTCCAGTCCGGTCGCCGGATCCAGCAGCACCAGTGCCGCCACCAATTCCGGATGTGCCTCAGCAAGATTCAAAGCGACGGCACAACCGAACGAATGACCGACCACCACTACCGGACCGCCTGCCTGGGCCTGCAGCAGTGCGGCCAATTCGGCCACGTTCGCGTCGATGTTCCACGGCGCATCCCAGGATGACCGGCCGTGCCCCAGCAGATCGGGCGCCAGCATGGCGTACTCGGGCAGATGGGCGCTCGACAGTGGTTCCCACCGTTGGCCGTGCCCGGTCAGGCCGTGGATCGCCAGAATCTGTGCCGGCCGCTGTGGACCGTACCGATATACCTGCAAGCTCACCCCCCAAATGCTGCCAGCAGTGCGCACGACCGAACTTGTCGGACCCCCGTGATTGCATTCCGAGCATGGCCGCCCCGCACTCCGCACTCGCCGCGCCCGGCTCGGTTAATGCCCTGACCGAACCCGGGCAGCGCGGTGTGGTGCGGGTGCTGGGCGGCCCCGGAACCGGCAAGACCGAGCTGCTGATCCGCACCGCCGCAACACATATCGAGGCCGGTACCGACCCGGAATCAGTGCTCTTGCTGACGGGTTCGGCGCGGTTGGGCAGTCGGGTACGGGGCGCGGTCACGTCGGCGTTGTTGGGCGATTCCGGCCAGGTCACCCGCGAACCGCTGGTGCGTACCCTGCACTCTTACGCGTTCGCGGTGCTGCGGCTGGCCGCCCAGCGCGCCGGTGACCCGCCGCCCCGATTGATCACCAGCGCAGAGCAGGACGGCATCATCCGCGAGTTGCTCGCCGGTGATCTGGAGGACGGTGACGCCGCCGGCGTGGCCTGGCCGGTGCAGCTGCGTCCGGCGCTGGCCACCGCGGGGTTCGCCACTGAACTGCGAGACCTGTTGGCCCGCTGCACCGAACGCGGAGTCGACGCCGCAGACCTGCGCCGTATCGGCCGCAAAGCCGGCCGTCCGGAATGGGTGGCCGCGGGCCGGTTCGCGCAGGTGTATGAGCAAGTGATGCTGCTGCGCAGCGCCGTCGGTATGGCCGCGCCGCAGGCCACCGTGCCGGCGCTGGGGGCAGCCGAACTGGTCGGTGCCGCGCTGGATGCGTTCGCGCTGGACCCCGAGTTACTTGCCGCCGAGCGCTCGCGCATCCGGCTGCTGCTGGTCGACGATGCTCAGCACCTCGATCCGCAGGCCGCCCTGCTGGTGCGGGTGCTGGCAGCGGGCGCGCAGCTGACGGTCATCGCCGGTGACCCGAGCCAGACGGTCTTCGGATACCGAGGCGCTGACCCGACGCTGCTGTACGGCCCTGAGGATCAGCCCTCGGTGGTCCTGACCGCGTCCCATCGGTGCGCACCCGCCGTGGCCGGTGCGGTCGCCGCCGTGGCAGGGCGGCTGCCCGGCGTGGACGCCTCCCGGGCGCTGGTCGCTGCCGACACCGCGCAGGCCGGGTCGCTTGCGGTACGCATCGCCGGTTCGCCGCACGCCGAGTCCGCGCTCATCGCCGACGCCTTGCGCCGGGCGCACCTGGTCGATGGTGTGCCGTGGTCTCAAATGGCTGTCATCGTGCGGTCGGTGCCGCAGGCTGGGACGGCGCTGGCCCGGGCCCTGACCTCGGCTGGCGTTCCGGTGCGGCAGCAAGCCGGCACGGCGCCTCCGGCCCAGCATCCGGCGGTGGCCGCCCTGCTCACGGTGCTCGATTGCGTAGCAGACCGGTTGACCGGTGACCGGGCGCTGGCGCTGCTCACCGGTCCTATCGGCCGGGTCGACCCCGTGTCGTTGCGTCAGTTGCGCCGTGCCCTGCGTCGGGCGGACAGCAGCGGACGTGAGTTCGGTGAGCTGCTCACCGAGGCGTTGGGTGCCGGCACTGTGCTGCAGCTGCCCGACCAGCTGTCCCGGCCGGTACGTCGCGTGCATGCGGTGCTCGACGCGGCACGCCGGTCGGCCGCCGCGGGCCAGGATCCGCGCTTCGTCTTATGGCAGGCCTGGCAGCACAGTGGGCTGTCGCGCCGGTGGCTGGCCGCCGCCGGGCGTCCCGGTGCCGCCGGAGCGGCCGCCGGTGCCGACCTGGACGCGGTCACCGCACTGTTCGATACCGCCGAGCAGTATGTGGCGCGTACCGCCGCCGCTTCGCTCACGGGCATGGTGGACCACGTCCGCGCGCTGTCCTGGTCGGGTTCGACCTTCGAACGCGCCGAGGCCGACGAAGTCGCGGTGCTCAGCGTGCATGCCGCGCTCGGCCGTGAATGGGACTTCGTGGTCATCGCGGGTCTGCAGGAAGGGTTGTGGCCCAACACGGTTCCGCGTGGTGGTGTCCTGGGCACCCAGCAGCTGCTCGACGTGGTCGACGGTGTCGGCGACGTTCGCGGCATGTCGGCCACCGCACCGCTGTTGGCCGAGGAACGGCGGCTGTTGGTGGCCGCGCTGGGTCGAGCCCGCAGCCGGGTACTGGTGACGGCGGTGGACAGTGACAGCGGTGACGAAGCGCTGTTGCCGTCGACCTTCTGCGAGGAGCTCGCGGGGTTGGCCGGCGGCGTGGATACCGCCGGCGAGTTGGTCCATGCCCCTGCGGTTCTGTCGCCGTCGGCCCTGGTCGGCCGGTTGCGTTCGGTGACGTGCGCCCCGGACGGTGCCGTCGACGAGGATGACCGGCGCTGTGCGGCAGCACAATTGGCCCGGCTGGCCGAGGCCGGCGTGCCCGGCGCCGACCCGGCTCAGTGGTATGCCAGCACCCCACTGTCCACAGCCGAGCCACTGTGGTCCGGCGACGGGCACACCGTCACGCTGTCACCGTCAACCGTGCAGACCCTGACGGACTGCCCACTGCGCTGGATGCTGGAGCGCCACGGCGGCAATGACGGCCGCGACTTGCGTTCGGCACTGGGATCGCTGGTACATGCCCTGGTCGCGGACTCGGGCCGCAGCGAGTCCCAGCTGGAGATTGAATTGGAAAAGGTATGGCAGCAACTGCCTTTCGATTCGAACTGGTACGCGGACAACGAACTGGACCGGTACCGAGAGATGTTGGCCACGTTCACGACGTGGCGTCAGCAGAGCCGCGCCGAGCTGACCGAGGTCGGTACCGAGCTCGAGGTCACCGGCGTGATCGCCGACGCATCGGACGGGCCCCAGGTGCAGGTGCGGGGACGTATCGACCGGCTGGAACGCGACCGCGACGGCCGTTTGGTGGTGGTAGATGTCAAGACCGGCAAGAGCCCGGTCACCAAGGCCGATGCCCAGCAGCACGCGCAACTCGCGCTGTACCAGCTGGCCATCGCGGAAGGTGTTGTGCCAGAGGGTGATCAGCCGGGTGGCGGCCGGCTGATCTATCCGGCCAAGCCGGCGCGCAGCGGCGCCACCGAGCGCGAGCAGGACCCGATGGGTGAGTCCGCCCGCGATGAATGGCGGCAACGGGTCACCGAGGCTGCGTCGGCCACGGCGGGCCCGCAGTTCGTTGCCCGGCCGGGCAACGGCTGTGCCAGCTGCCCGGTGCGGGCCATGTGCCCGGCGCAGGGTACGAAGGGGGGATGCGCATGATGTACAGCCCCGTAGACCTGGCAGACGCGCTCGGGCTGTTCGCTCCCACCGACGAGCAGGCGGCCGTCATCGCCGCTCCGCCCGGGCCTTTGGTGGTGATCGCCGGTGCCGGCGCAGGGAAGACTGAGACCATGGCGGCTCGGGTGGTGTGGCTGGTGGCCAACGGCTTTGCCACCCCGTCGCAGGTACTGGGGCTGACCTTCACGCGGAAGGCGGCCGGGCAATTGTTACGTCGGGTGCGGACCCGGCTGGCGCGCCTCGCCGGGTCGGGGCTGCTGCCCGGCGCCCCGCTGGCCGACGAGCACGCCACGGTCAGCACCTACCACGCGTTCGCCGGCACCTTGCTGCGCGAGCACGGACTGCTGTTGCCGATCGAGCCCGCGACCCGGCTGGTGACCGAAACCGAGTTGTGGCAGTTGGCCTTTCGAGTCGTATCCGATTTCCCGGGGCAGCTGCAGACCGACAAGACGCCGGCTGCGGTTACCCAGTCGGTGCTGCGGCTCGCCGGCCAGCTGTCCGAGCACCTGGTCGACACCGGTGCGGTGCGCGACACCCACCACGAGCTGGAGCGGCTGATCCACGCGTTGCCGGCCGGGCCGGGCCAGCGCGGCGGACCCAATCAGTGGCTGCTGAACCTGCTGGCGACCCAGACCGAGCGGGCGGAGTTGGTACCGCTGATCGACGCGGTGCATCAGCGGATGCGGGATGCGCAGGTGATGGACTTCGGCGCCCAGATGTCCGCCGCGGCACAGTTGGCATCGCGCTTCCCGCAAGTAGGCGCGCAGCTGCGGCAGCGGTATCGGGTGGTGCTGCTCGACGAATATCAGGACACCGGACACGCTCAGCGCGTCGCCCTGTCGTCGTTGTTCGGCGGCGGCGTCGATGACGGACTGGCCCTGACCGCCGTGGGCGATCCGATCCAGTCCATCTACGGCTGGCGCGGTGCCTCGGCGACCAACCTGCCGCGGTTCACCACCGACTTCCGGCTGTCGGACGGAACGGCGGCGCCGACGCTGGAGCTGCGGACCAGTTGGCGCAACCCACCCCGGGCGCTGAAGCTGGCCAACGAGGTATCCGCCGAGGCGCGCCGCCGCAGCGTGAGCGTGCGCGAACTACTGCCGCGGCCGGGCGCCGAGCGTGGCACCATCCAGTGCGCCCTGTTGAACGATGTTGTCGCCGAACGTGATTGGGTAGCCGATCGGCTGGCGCGTAGGTACCACGGTGCGGTTGCTGCCGGTGAACAGGCGCCGACGGCCGCTGTTCTGGTGCGTCGCAACGCCGATGCGGCATCGATCGCCGAGGCGCTGACTGCGCGTGGCGTACCGGTCGAGGTGGTCGGCCTGGCCGGGTTATTGGCGATCCCCGAGGTTGCGGACGTCGTCGCGATGTTGCGACTGGTGGCCGAACCCACTTCAGGGGTCGCCGCGATGCGGGTGCTGACCGGCGCGCGATGGCGGCTCGGCGCCGCAGACCTGGCCGCGCTGTGGCGGCGCGCCTCGGAATTGGACCTGCCGGACGCCTCGCGTACCTCCGGGTCCGCCGCCGAGCAGGCAGTCGCTCAGGTCGCCCCCGACGCCGACCATGCCTGCCTGGCCGATGCGGTCAGCGATCCGGGCCCGGCCGACCGTTACTCGCCAGAGGGTCACCGCCGGCTGCTGGCGCTGGCCGCCGAGCTCAGCCAGCTGCGCGCACACCTGCATCAGCCGCTGCCGGACCTGGTCGCAGAAGTTCGGCGGGTCCTGGGCATCGACGCCGAAACCCGTGCCATCAGTGGGGTTTCCGATGGTTGGCGGGGGACCGAGCATCTCGACGCGTTCGCCGACGTGGTCGCCGCGTATGCCGCGCGGCCGGGTGGCGACCCCGACGGAATCGCGCCCGTCGTCGGGCTACTGGCCTACCTGACCGCGGCCGCCGACGTGGAGAACGGGCTGGCGCCGGCGCAGGTGACGGTGGCATCGGATCGGGTCCAGATTCTCACCGTGCACGCGGCCAAGGGTCTGGAGTGGCAGATCGTCGCGGTGCCGCATCTGGTCGCCCGGGTGTTTCCGTCCACGGCGTCGCAGCGGACCTGGCTGACCGACCCGGGCGATCTGCCACCGCTGCTGCGCGGTGATCGCGCCGAGCTGTCCGAGCACGGGGTGCCGATGCTCGACACCTCGGACGTCTACGACCGGAAGGTGTTGGCGGACAAGATCGCCGACCACAAGGCCAAGCTCGATCAGCGGCGCACCGATGAGGAACGGCGCCTGCTCTACGTCGCGCTGACCCGCGCCGAGGACACCCTGTTGCTCTCCGGCCATCATTGGGGCACGACTGCGTCCAAGCCGGCAGGACCGTCCGAGTTCCTGCTCGAGATCCGCGACATCATCGAACGCGCCGATGCGGCGGGAGACCCCTGCGGAGAGATCGAACAATGGGCGCTCGAACCGGCTGAGGGCACCGTGAACCCGTTGCGCGACAACGTGGTCGAGTGTGCCTGGCCGATTGATCCGGCCGGTGCCCGCCGGGCCGATGTCGACCGGGGGGCGGCACTGGTCACCGGAGCATTGGCTACCAGGGTCGCGGACCACGACCCCGATGATCGGCACGGTTGGGCCGCCGACGTCGATGCGCTGTTGGCCGAACGCGAGCGGTTCGCCGATCGTGGCCCGATCGAGCTGCCGCCTCAGCTGTCGGTCAGCACCTTGGTCGACCTGGGTCGCGACCGCGCCGGTGCCCTGCAACGGATGCAGCGTCGAATGCCCAGCCGGCCCGACCCGCAGGCACTGTTGGGCACCGCATTTCACGACTGGGTGCAGCGGTACTTCTCGGCCGAGCGACTGTTCGACCTCGACGATCTGCCGGGCGCGGTCGATGCCGAACTCGGTCAGGCGGTCTCGGACGAATTGGCCGACCTACAGGCCTCGTTCGCGGTGTCGGAGTGGGCGGCCCGAACCCCGATCGACGTCGAGGTGCCGTTCGACATGGTGATCGGCGACCGTGTGGTCCGCGGCCGCATCGACGCCGTGTTCGCTGACCCAGACGGCGGCTTCACCGTGCTGGACTGGAAGACCGGCGATCCACCGACCGCCCCTGATGCCTTGCGCAACAAGGCCATTCAGCTGGCCGTGTACCGACTGGCGTGGGCGGCTATCCAAGGGGTGCCGACCGACTCGGTGCGGGCGGTGTTCCACTACGTCCGCGCCGGGCAGACGGTGGCACCCGCCGAGCTACCCGACGTCGACGAGCTCGCGGAGTTAGTGCGCGCCGGGTGAGTTGCGGTACGCCTTGAGCGCCTGGGTCACCATCGGTACCTGCAGCGGCAGCCGGGCCAGCGCGATGATGCGGGCGGGCCAGCCCTTCGGCCACCACAGTCGGACCATGTTGACGTTGGCGGGGAACACCCCGATGAACAACGCGACAGCCGCCAGCGCACCCAGCTTGCGGGTGCGCGGAACCAGCAACGCAGCGCCGGTGGCGACTTCGACGACGCCCGAGGCGTACGTGTACAGCCGGGGGCTGCCGGGTAGTTCTTCCGGAATGATGCCGTCGAACGGCTTGGGGGCGACGAAGTGCAGGGTTCCGATTCCGAGGAGCATTCCTGCCAATCGATATGCGGTGGCCTGGCTGGGGGTGGTGTTCCCCGCGGTATTGGTGACGGTCATGGTTACATAGTGCTGTGCGGAGCCTTCGACAGATAGTGGGTCCCCATGGCTCGGGTTAGATTGGCGCGGCGGATGGCCGTGATCGAGCAGAATCTGACTAGCCGGCAGAATGCGGATTTGGTTGAAATCCTGCGGATTCCAGAGCGGTTCGTGAGCCCTGGCCGGCGGATTGCCCGCCGAGTCATCTACGCCCTACTGGTGCTCGCCGCGGCAGTCCTCGTCGTGTATCTCGACCGAGACGGCTACCGGGACGTTCAGGAGAACCGGATGTCGCTCCTGGACTGCGTCTATTACGCGACGGTGTCGCTGTCGACCACCGGCTACGGCGACATCACGCCGTTCACCCCGAGCGCGCGATTGGTGAACGTGCTGGTGATCACGCCGATGCGGATCGCGTTCCTGATCGTGCTGATCGGCACGACCGTCGAGACCCTCACCACGCAGTCGCGTCAGGCCTTGAAGATTCAGCGATGGAGGAGCACTGTGCGCAACCACACCATCGTCGTCGGCTATGGAACCAAGGGCCGCACCGCGGTCGCTGCCATGGTCGGTGACGAGGTCGCACCCGGAGACATCGTCGTAGTCGACGAGAGCCCGGCGGCCTTGGATCGGGCGCGGGCCGCCGGACTGGTCACCGTGGTCGGCGACGCCACCAAGTCGGAGGTGCTGCGCCTGGCGGGAGCCCAGCACGCGAAGTCCATCGTGGTGGCGACCGACAAGGACGCCACCGCGGTGCTGGTCACGCTCACCGCCCGCGAAGTGGCGCCCAAAGCCAAGATCATCGCCTCGGCCCGGGAAGCCGAGAATCAGCATCTGCTGCGGCAGTCGGGTGCGGATTCGACCGTGGTGTCGTCGGAGACGGCCGGCCGCCTGTTGGGCATCGCGACCCAGACCCCGAGCGTGGTCGAGATGGTGGAGGATCTGCTGACGCCGGATGCCGGATTCGCGATCTCCGAACGTGAGGTGGAGGCCAAGGAACTCGGTGGCTCACCGCGACATCTGTCGGACATCGTGCTTGGGGTGGTGCGGGACGGTCATCTGCTCCGCGTCGACGCGCCCGAGGTGGACGCACTGACCGCCGGGGACCGGTTGCTCTACATCCGCAACGCCGAAGTCGAACGATGAGCGACTTCACCCTTCGTAACGTTCCACTGCTGTCCCGGGTCGGCGCCGACCGGGCGGATGCGCTGCGCACCGATGTCGATGCCGCGATCGCGGGGTGGAAGGACGCCTTGCTGCTGCGGGTGGACCGGCGCAATCAGGTGCTGATCTCCGATGGGAAGGTGGTGCTCGGCAGCGCCGCCAAGCTGGGCGACAAGCCCGACGAACACGCGGTGTTCCTCGGGCGGTTGCCCGACGGACGGCACGTGTGGGCGGTACGCGCGGCGCTTGAGAGCCCCGATGATGCCGAGGCCGAGGTGCTTGACTTGCGCCGGGCCGGAACGATTTTCGACGACGCCAGCGCTCAATTGGTGTCCACTGCGACCGCGCTGCTGAACTGGCATGACAACGCCCGGTTCAGCGCGATCGACGGAGCGCCGACCAAGTCGATCAGAGGCGGCTGGGCCCGAGCGAACGTACTGGGCGGCCACGAAGAATTTCCGCGCATCGACCCGGCGATCATCTGCCTGGTGCACGACGGGCACGACCGGGCGGTGCTGGCTCGCCAGACGAATTGGCCCGAGCGGTTGTTCTCCCTGCTGGCCGGGTTCGTGGAAGCCGGCGAGTCGTTCGAGACCTGTGTGCAGCGCGAGATCGCCGAGGAAATCGGGCTGGCCGTCACCGACGTCAAGTATCTGGGCAGTCAGCCCTGGCCGTTCCCGCGCTCGTTGATGGTCGGGTTCCATGCCATCGGCGATCCCGAGCAGCCGTTCGCATTCAACGACGGCGAGATCGCCGAGGCCGAGTGGTTCACGCGGGCCGAAGTGCGTGAGGCGCTGGAGCACGGCGACTGGAACAGCCAGTCGGACTCCCGGCTGCTGCTGCCCGGCTCGATCTCGATCGCCCGCGAGATCATCGAGTCGTGGGCCGCCCTGGACTGAGTCTCGGCCCGAACGGACCAACGGGCCGCAAAGCGCGAGTAGAACCGGCCATTTCGTCGATCTCGGCGACGCCTGCCTAAGCCAGCTTGGCTTTGACCTGCTTGATGCTCGGGTTGGTCAGGGCGGTGCCGTCCGGGAACTTCACCGTGGGCACGGTCTGGTTGCCGCCGTTGACCGACATCACGAACTTCGCCGCGGCCGGGTCCAGCTCGATGTCGACCTCGGTGTAGGAGATGCCCTCGGACTTCAGCGCGGTCTTGAGCCGCGAGCAGTAGCCGCACCAGGTTGTGGAGTACATGATCAGGTCACTCATAACGCAACTCAACGTATCCGATCCGCGGGCCATACCGCTGCGAGGTGCGCGGTGTGTCACATGGTCGGGGGTGCCGACGGGGTCACGTGGTCGGGGGTGCCGACGGGGCCACGTGGTCGGCGGTGCCCACGGTGTCAGACCGCCCTGTCATGATGGGCACCATGCCAGCCGGGGCCCCACCGACGGTTCTCCTCGAGGACCTCGACGACGAACAGCGCGAGGCGGTGCTCGCCCCTCGTGGCCCGGTCTGTGTGCTGGCCGGCGCCGGAACTGGTAAGACCAGGACCATCACCCGCCGTATCGCCTATCTGGTGGCCGCCGGTCACGTCGCGCCCGGCCAGGTGCTGGCCGTGACCTTCACCCAGCGGGCCGCCGGCGAGATGCGCGGGCGGCTACGCGCCCTGGACAACGATGTCGACGGCGCCGCCGGCACCGGCGCCGTGCAGGCCGTGACTTTTCACGCCGCCGCATTGCGCCAGCTGCGGTATTTCTGGCCGCGGGTGGTCGGTGATACCGGGTGGGAGCTGCTGGACAGCAAGTTCGCCGTCGTCGCGCAGGCCGCCAACCGGGCGCAGATCCAGGCCAGTACCGACGACGTGCGCGACCTGGCCGGCGAAATCGAATGGGCCAAGTCGTCGCTGATCAGCCCCGAGCAATACGCCCAGCAGGTTGCCGAGTCCAGTAGGGACATCCCGTTGGACGCGGCCAAGGTCGCCGCGGTTTATGCCGGCTACGAGAAGCTCAAGGCCCGCCGTGACGGCAGCGCCCTGCTGGATTTCGACGATCTGCTGCTGCATACCGCCGCCGCGATCGAGAACGATGCCGCGGTGGCCGGCGAGTTTCGGGACCGCTACCGGTGTTTCGTGGTGGACGAGTACCAAGACGTCACCCCATTGCAGCAGCGGGTGCTCAACGCCTGGCTGGGGGAGCGAGACGATCTGACGGTGGTCGGCGACGCCAACCAGACCATCTATTCGTTCACCGGTGCCACGCCGCAGTATCTGCTCGACTTCTCCCGTCGGTTTCCCGATGCGGCGCTGGTCCGGCTGGAGCGCGACTACCGGTCCACCCCGCAGGTGGTGTCCCTGGCCAATCGGGTCATCGAGGTGGCCAAGGGCCGGATGGCGGGCAGTCGCCTGCACCTGGTGGGTCAGCGCGATCCCGGGCCGGCGCCGGTGTTCCGGGAGCACCCCGATGAAGTGGCCGAGGCCAATGCGGTCGCCGCCGCCATCAAGAAACTCATTGAAAGCGGTACGGCCGCTTCGGAAATCGCGGTGCTCTACCGGATCAATGCACAGTCCGAGGTGTACGAGGAGGCTTTGACCGCGGCCGGGGTGGCCTTCCAGGTGCGCGGCGGCGAGGGGTTCTTCAGCCGGCAGGAGATCCGGCAGGGCATGTTGGCGTTGCAGCGGGCCGCCGAGCGTGATGCCGAAACGGTCGGTGCCGAACTGCCGACGCTGGTGCGCGAGTTGCTGGAGCCACTCGGTCTGACCGGTGAGCCGCCGGCCGGTACCAAGGCTCGGGAACGCTGGGATGCGTTGTTGGCCTTGGTCGAGTTGGTCGAGCAGGAAGTCGCGCTGCGGCCGGATTTGGACCTGCGCGCGCTGGTGGCCGAGTTACGTCAGCGCGCCGACTCCCGGCATCCGCCGGTGGTACAGGGCGTGACGCTGGCGTCGCTGCATGCGGCCAAGGGCCTGGAGTGGGATGCGGTGTTCCTGGTTGGCCTGGTCGACGGCACGCTGCCCATCTCGCATGCACTGTCGCACGGCGCGGACAGTGAGCCGGTGGAGGAGGAGCGTCGGCTCTTCTATGTCGGAATCACCAGGGCCCGTGTGCATCTGACCATCTCGTGGGCGCTGGCGCGGGCACCGGGAGGACGGCAGGGGCGTAAACCGTCCCGGTTCCTCAATGGCCTGACCCCGCAGACCCAGCGTGAGCCCGCGTCAAAGCAGCAGCAGCGCAAGCGCGGCCCGGCCCCGCGATGCCGGGTGTGCAACTCGGCATTGACCACCTCGACGGCAATCCTGTTGCGCCGCTGCGAATCCTGCCCATCGAATCTGGATGAGGAGTTGCTCGCCGAGCTCAAGGAGTGGCGGCTGCGCACCTCGCAGGAAATGAAGGTGCCCGCATACGTGGTGTTCACCGACAACACCCTGATCGCGATCGCGGAAGCCATGCCGGCTGACGACGCGGCGCTGGTGGCGATCCCGGGGATCGGGGCCCGCAAGCTCGAGCAGTTCGGGCCGGACGTATTGGCCTTGGTCAAGGCGCGCCGCTAACGCCCCTATCGCGGTGGTCGTTGCGGCAAAACCGCTGGTCAAAAAATCGCTTGTCGGTTTGCAGTGGTAGCCTCTAACCTCAGAACCGCAAAAAAATCCGAGCATCCACCACGCGTGGATGCACGACTGAGCGCCGAGGAGGTGGCCCGAGATGATCAGTTTTGACGCGTACCCAGGCGCCGCCGTCGGCGGCGCCCGCAGTGCTGTTGTCGGCCGTGCTGACGTATCCCGTGCTGCTTTGGGTTGGCACCGTCCCGCCGCAATTGCCGCCGCCGCTATGTCGGCGGCACGTCCCGCGACGGCCGGACATGTCGCCGACCTCCCGCAGCACAAGCGCATTGCGAAGAACTTCGCGTCCGTGAATCGGGGCACTACCTAGGTAGAGCCCACGACAGCCACCTTGGCCACGGACCCGAAACTACCGGATCCGTGGCCAAAGTTTTTGGGGCACAACCAAAAACCACCACCTGGTCGCAGATCCATCAGCAACAGATGGCCCTACCGACGACAACGACCAGGAAGCAGGTGATTCGGACATGACTAGCCAGACTTGCCGACAGAGGCTGGCGGTGCCATGTCATGTCGGCGACCCCGACATGTGGTTCGCCGACAACCCCGTCGACCTTGAACAGGCCAAAGCGCTGTGCGCCGACTGCCCGATCCAGCGTGAGTGCCTGACCGCCGCGCTGGAACGTCAAGAGCCGTGGGGTGTTTGGGGTGGCGAGATCCTCGACCGGGGTGCCGTCATCGCCCGCAAGCGTCCGCGCGGGCGTCCCCGCAAGGACACCGTCGCCGCCTGAACCTCCCCGTGACTCCCGCGAGCGTGCGGGCCTGCACACCGACACGCGGTGTCTAAGTGTGCATGTCACGCACGCTCGTCGGGCGCCGACCGTATCGACGCCTACCGCGATGGCGTGTACAACGGGGCCAAGGCCCGCCTCAACCGGTGATCGGCTAGGCGGTGAAGCCCGGAACCAGTTCCACCGCCATAGCTTTCACCGGAATGTGCGCGTCCAGCTGGCAGCAGATCGCCACCGTCGAGGCGATGACGCGCAGCGGGATGGCCAGGCCCGGCGGCAGGTCGAGCTGGCGGGCTGTCTTGATCTGAGCCACCGTGTTGTCCATCTGGCCGGCCGCCATCCGCTGGATCCAGCGACGGGTGAAGTGGAAGACGTCGACCTTGATCGGCTCGACGTACTGGCGAAGCATGTCGTCGATCTCTTCGGCCGAAACCTGTTCGCCCTTCTGGATGAAACCGGCTGCTTCCATCGTGGGCAGCAGGTCGTGGTAGTTCTTGTCCCTGGCCAACGCGGTCATTCGGCCGAGTGCCTCGGGCAGACCGCCCGGCAGCGGGGCCACCGCGCCGAAGTCGATGACGCCCATCCGGCCGTCGGCTAGCAGCATGAAGTTCCCGGGATGGGTGTCCCCGTGCATGATCTGCAGTCGGGCCGGCGCGTCGAAAGTGAGCTCGTACAACCGGGTGCCCATCAGATCGCGCTGTTCGACGGTGCCGTCGCGGATGATCGCCGACATCGGGATGCCGTCCATCCACTCGGCGATGACGACCTTCGGCGCGCTGGCCACGACGGCCGGCACCTTGAAGTGGGGGTGGCCCTCGTAGGCCTTCGCGAACGCCCGCTGGTTGTCGGCCTCGAGCCGGTAGTCCAGTTCCATCTCGGTGCGCTCGATCAGCTCGTCGACCACGCCCTGGACATCGGCGCCCGGCGCAAGCTGCTTGAACACGCTGACCAGACGCTGGATGGTCTTCAGATCGGCCCGCAGCGCTTCGTCGGCGCCGGGGTACTGAATCTTGACGGCGACCTCGCGGCCGTCGGACCAGACCGCCTTGTGCACCTGGCCGATGCTGGCCGAGGCCACCGGCTTGTCATCGAACGAGGTGAACCGATCGCGCCACTTGGTGCCTAGTTGCGCATCGAGTACCCGGTGCACCTTCGCTGCCGGCAGCGGGGGAGCGTCCTTCTGCAGCTTGGTCAGGGCCTCGCGGTAGGGCTTGCCGTACTGCTCGGGGATCGCGGCTTCCATCACCGACAGTGCCTGGCCGACCTTCATGGCGCCGCCCTTGAGTTCACCCAGGACCGTGAACAGTTGATTGGCGGCTTTGTCCATGAGTTCGGCGGTGACCTCGTCCTTGGACTTGCCGGCCAACCGCTTGCCCAGACCCAGTGCCGCCCGCCCAGCCATGCCGCCGGCCAGTCCGGCCAGCTTGGCGTTCCGTGCGACACCGCCGCGTTTGATATCCGTCACGAGACCATCATCCATGACGAAAGCCAAAGGTCGACAACGAAGTGGCAACGACTGTTGTCATCGGCAGCTGCAGCGTGGATGCGGGCTCCACCGCCGGACCGTGGTGGTGCGGGTGCGGACGTCGAACTCAAGCGTGGCGTTCAGGGTGGCTGGCGGTTCGTCGCCTCGTTTGTTGCCGCGTACTGCGTCGATGACCCGGTTCACCTGATCGAGCGCGACGGCCGCCGTGGCCAGTACGGTCGCGCGGTCGGCGGTTCCGACCGCACCCTGCAACTGGGTGGCCACCGCGGGCCAGGCCGCGTCGCGGTCGCCGCGGTGCAGGTCGGCGCAGTTCAGGCAGGAGGTGACTCCCGGTAGCACCAGCGGGCCGATCAGCCCCACGCCATCGCGGATCCGCACCGGCAGGTGCGGCACCTTGGCCGCCTGCAGATCCTGGACCATCCGCGGGTCGGCCACCAGGAAATCTGACAGCACGACCAAGTCGACGGTCGCGTTGGCCACCGCAGCGTGGCCGAGCCGGGTGCTGGCGACCCGACTACCCGAACAGCGCAGCGCGCTGGACAGTAGGTCCGACAGCGGACCGCGGCCATGGATGCGTATCGATGCCGAGCGGTGCGCACGACCCGGCGAAGTGGTCTGCAGGACACCGGCGGCGCTCAGCGCGGCGGTCAATGCATCGATGTCGGTAAGGCCACGCGCCGACGCCAGCGCGTGCAGGTCCGCGGCACTGACGCCGTCCTGCATGGCCCGTAACAGCTCGGCCAGTACGGAGGCGGTCAGTCCGTCGGGAGGCCGGACCACCACGGCGCGCCGCGGATCCCAGCCCACCTGAACGGTGCCGTCGGGGCGCAGTAGCACCGGCATCGCGGGATTGAGTGTGTGGCACACCATGTCTCGACTGTGCCAACGCGACGCCGATTCGGCGAATCAGTTATCCACAGGCCCGTCTGAGGGTTTGTCACCCGGCTTGTCGCCGGTGCCGGAATTCAGGTCCCTCTCCAGATCGGCCAGGGCCTGGTCGATACCGCTGCTGTCTCCGCCGAGCGCCCGGTCGATGAATGCCGCCGGCTCGTCGAGATCCGCGGCACCGGGCAGCAGGTCGGGGTGCTGCCAGACCCCGTCGCGCTGGTCGGCACCGACCGCCTCGGTCAGGCGCTCCCACAAGGCAGCGGCCTCGCGCATCTTGCGTGGGCGAAGCTCCAGGCCCACCAGGGTGGCGAAGGTCTGCTCGGCCGGGCCGCCGGTGGCCCGGCGACGACGCAGCGTCTCGCTCAGGGCTGAGGTGCCCGGCAGTCGGTCGCCCAGCGCCGCGGTGACCACTGTTTGCACCCAGCCTTCGATCAATGCCAACAGCGTCTCCAGCCGCTCCAGCGCGGCGGTCTGCTCGGGGGTGGCCTTGGGCTCGAACATCCCCTGGCTCATCAGCTTTTCCAGCGTCGCGGGATCTGCCAGGGACATCGGGTCGAGGCCCTGTGCCATCTCCTCGAAGCCACTCAGGTCGACTTTCATGCCCTTGGCGAAGGCCTCGACCGCACTGAGCAACTGGCTCGACAGCCACGGCACATGCGAAAACAACCGGTGGTGGGCGGCCTCACGGGCGGCCAGGAACGTCAGCACCTCGCTGCGCGGCTGCTCCAGGCCCTCGCCGAAGGCGTCGATCGCCTCCGGCATGAGGGCGGCCACCCCGGATGGTCCCAGTGGCAGCCCAATGTCGGTGGAGGTCAACACTTCTCGTGACAGTGTGCCCAGGGCCTGGCCGAGCTGCGAGCCGAACGTCATGCCGCTCATCTGGGACAGCATCGACAGCAGCGGCCCGGCCATGGCCTTGGCCTCGTCGGGCAGTGCCGATACCCATACGCTCGAAAGTTGTTCGGCCACAGGGTCACACAGCCGCTTCCAGGTGCCCAGAGTGTTGTCCACCCAGTCACTGGGGGTCCAGGCGAGGGCTTTGGTGGTACCGGCCGGCAGCGGGGTCACGCCGTCGAGCCAGGTCTCGGCCAGTCGCACCGCGTCGGCGATCGCGCTGGCTGTCTGCTCGGGCACCGGCTTGACGAATCCGATCGAGTTCGACGCCAGCTGCCGGGCCAGGTCGTAGTTGACCGGGCCGCCGCCGGACGTGCCGGAACCGGCGCCGCTGAACATCTGGCCGAGCTGGGTGAAGATCTGGCCGAGGTTGGCCATGTCGAAGCTGCCGCCGCCGGCGGTGAAGCCGAACGGGTCACCCGGATCCGGGTCCTTGTTGGCCTTGTCGTGGTCGGGGTCGTCTCCGGACGAGAAGCCGAAGGGCAGGTCAGCCATACCGTCAACGGTACTGCCCCCCGTCTGTTTGGGTGGCCGGGCGGGTCACGCTGAGAGTGAACCGGGTGCAGAGCCCTACTCTGGGCGGTGTGAACAGGCGGATTTTGACGCTGGTCGTCGCGGTGGTGCCGATCATCGTGTTCGGCGTGCTGGTGTCGGCAGTGACTGTGCCGTTCGTGGCGTTGGGACCCGGGCCGACGTTCAACACCCTCGGTGAGGTGGATGGCAAGCAGGTCGTCGACATCAAGGGCACCGACATCAAGCCCACGTCGGGCAACCTGAACATGACGACGGTGGCCCAAAGCGACGGCCTGACCCTGGGCCAGGCGCTGGCGCTGTGGATGTCGGGACGCGAGCAGATGGTGCCGCGTGACCTGGTGTACCCGCCGAACAAGTCCAAGTCCGAAGTCGACAAGGCCAACAACACCGACTTCAAGAATTCCGAGAAGGACGCCGAATTCGCGGCGCTGTCGTATTTGAAGTACCCGCAGGCCGTCACCGTCGAGTCGGTGAGCAATCCGGGCCCATCGGCCGGCAAGCTGCAACCGGGCGATGCCATCGACATGGTCAACGGGATCGAGGTGGCCGACGTCGCGCAGTTCACCGATCTGCTCAAGAAGACCAAGCCGGGCGACCAGATCGTGATCGACTACCGCCGGAAGAATCAGCCGATCGGCACGGTGACGATCACGTTGGGCACCAACAAGGATCGCGACTACGGCTATCTGGGCACCGCCGTGCTCAACGCGCCGTGGGCCCCGTTCACCGTCGACTTCAACCTGGCCAACATCGGCGGTCCGTCGGCGGGTCTGATGTTCAGCCTGGCCGTGGTCGACAAACTCACCACCGGTGATCTCAACAACGGCAAGTTCGTCGCGGGCACCGGAACGATCGGTGCGGACGGCAAGGTCGGGCCGATCGGCGGCATCACACACAAGATGGTGGCCGCCAAGGAGGCCGGCGCGACGGTGTTCCTGGTGCCCGCCGGCAACTGCGCGGAGGCCGCCGCGGCGCCCGAGGACGGTCTGCGGCTGATCAAGGTCGACACCTTGGACAGCGCCGTCGATGCGTTGCACACTCTGTCCGCCGGTGGCGAACCTCCGCATTGCTGAGCGTGCGCTGCCAGCGCAATGCGTAGAGTTTGAGCTGACCGATCGACCTACAACAGACGGAGCTGACGAGTGGGGATGCGGCCGGCGGCAAGGATGCCGAAGCTGACGCGACGTAGCCGAGTCCTGGTGAGTGTCGCGCTGTTATTCGTCGGGTTGTTGTTGGTCGGCCCGCGACTGATCGACACCTACGTGGACTGGCTGTGGTTCGGCGAACTCGGCTACCGCTCGGTGTTCAATACCGTGGTGCTGACTCGCGTCGCGGTATTCGTGGTCGCGGCGGCGTTCATCGGGCTGGCGGTGTTCGCGGCGCTGGCGCTGGCCTATCGGACACGGCCGGTGTTCGTGCCGACGTCGGGACCAAACGATCCCGTGGCGCGCTACCGCACCACGGTGCTGGCGCGACTGCGGCTGTTCTCCATCGGCGTACCGGGATTCATCGGGCTGCTCGCCGGCTTCGTCGCGCAGACGTACTGGGTTCGGGTGCAGCTGTTCCTGAACGGCGGCTCGTTCGGCATCACCGATCCCGAATTCGGCAAGGACTTGGGTTTCTACGCGTTCGAGTTGCCGTTCTACCGGTTGGTGCTGAGCTATCTGTTTGTCGCGGTGTTCCTGGCACTGGTGGGGAACCTGTTGGGCCATTACGTGTTCGGTGGCATCCGACTGTCGGGGCGGACCGGCGCGGTCAGTCGGGCGGCCCGCATCCAGTTGGTGTCGCTGGTGGGAACGCTGGTGGTGCTCAAGGCAGTTGCGTACTGGCTCGACCGTTACGAGCTGCTCAGCCACACCCGTGGGGGCAAGCCGTTCACCGGTGCGGGTTACACGGACATCAACGCGGTGCTGCCGGCCAAGCTGATCCTGATGGCGATCGCGTTGATCTGCGCGGTGGCGGTGTTCTCCGCGCTGGTGTTGCGCGATCTGCGGATCCCGGCGATCGGTGTGGTGCTGCTGCTGTTGAGCTCGGTGATCATCGGCGCGGGCTGGCCCATGGTGGTCGAGCAGTTCAATGTCAAACCCAATGCGGCGCAGAAGGAACGCGACTACATCGCCCGCAGCATCACCGCGACCCGGCAGGCCTACGGGTTGACCGACGCCAATGTGACCTACCGTGACTACAGCGGTAACACGCCGACGTCGGCGCAGCAGGTCGCCTCCGACCGGGCGACCACGTCGAATATCCGGTTGCTCGACCCGACCATCGTCGGCCCGGCGTTCACCCAGTTCCAGCAGGGCAAGAACTTCTACAGCTTTCCCGACCAGCTGTCCATCGATCGGTACGACGGACCGGACGGCAAGCTGCGAGATTTCGTGGTGGCCGCGCGTGAACTCAACCCCGATCGGTTGATCGACAATCAGCGTGACTGGATCAACCGGCACACGGTGTATACCCACGGCAACGGATTCATCGCCTCGCCCGCCAACACCGTGCGCGGTATTGCCAACGACCCCAACCAGAATGGCGGGTACCCGGAGTTCCTGGCGAGCGTGGTGGGCGCCAACGGAGCGGCGATCTCACCGGGTCCGGCGCCGCTGGACCAGCCGCGGATCTACTACGGGCCGATCATCGCCAGCGCCGCTTCTGACTATGCGATCGTCGGCCACAACGGTGCGGATCGTGAATACGACTACGAGACCAATACCGAGACCAAGAACTACACCTATGGCGGCGACGGTGGTGTGCCGATCGGGGGCTGGCTGTCCCGTACGTTGTTCGCGGCCAAGTTCGCCGAACGAAACTTCTTGTTCTCCAATGTGATCGGACCGAACAGCAAGATCCTGTTCAACCGTGACCCGGCCAAGCGGGTCGAGGCGGTGGCGCCATGGCTGACCACTGATTCGACGGTGTATCCGGCGATCGTCAACAAGCGCATGGTGTGGATCATCGACGGCTACACGACGCTGGAGAACTACCCGTATTCGGAGTCGACGTCGCTGTCGAGTGCGACCGCTGACTCCAATGAGGTTGCGGTGAACCGGATGCTGCCGGACAAGCAGGTGTCCTACATCCGGAACTCGGTGAAGGCCACCGTCGATGCGTACGACGGCACGGTGACGCTCTACGAGCAGGATGAGCACGACCCGGTGCTGCAGGCGTGGATGAAGGTGTTCCCCGGCACGGTGAAGCCGAAGTCGGAGATCAGCCCGGATCTGGCTGCGCACCTGCGTTATCCGGAGGACCTGTTCAAGGTGCAACGGATGTTGTTGGCGCGCTACCACGTTGACGATCCGGTGACGTTCTTCTCGACGTCGGACTTCTGGGACGTGCCGCTGGATCCGAACCCGACCGCGAGCAGCTACCAGCCGCCGTACTACATCGTGGCCAAAGATCTTGCCACTGGCGGTGATTCGGCCTCGTTCCAGTTGACGACGGCGATGAACCGGTTCCGCCGGGATTTCCTGGCGGCGTATATCAGCGCCAGTTCCGATCCGGCGACCTACGGCAAGATCACGGTCTTGACCATTCCCGGTCAGGTCAACGGACCAAAGTTGGCGTTCAACGCGATCAGTACCGATACGGCGGTCAGTCAAGATCTCGGTGTGATCGGCCGGGACAACCAGAACCGGATCCGGTGGGGCAATCTGCTGACCCTGCCGGTGGGTCAGGGCGGATTGCTGTACGTCTCGCCGATTTATGCCTCGCCCGGGGCAGGGGATGCGGCGTCGTCGTATCCGCGGCTCATCCGGGTGGCGATGATGTACAACGACAAGGTCGGGTATGGCCCCACCGTGCGTGATGCGCTGAACGGCATTTTCGGGCCCGGCGCGGGGGCTACGGCCACCGGCCCGGCGCCGACGGACCTGCCTGCCGGAGCCCCGCCTCCTGCGGCAGCACCCGGGGCGCCGGCTGGTGCTCCCGTTCCGGTGCCTGCCATCGCGGCCCCACCGGGTGGGGTGGGTGTGCCCGAGACGTTGTCGCCGGCGAAATCGGCTGCCCTGCAAGACGTCAACACGGCGCTGGACGCGGTGCGTCAAGCGCAGCAGGGCGGCAATTTTGCGCAGTATGGCGATGCGCTGCAGAAGCTCGACGATGCGATGTCCCGCTACCGCAGCACCAAATAGCCGAGCGGGGGTCACCTTCCTCCGAGAGCAGACGCAAATGCCCCCGCATGCACGGTGTGTCGGGGGCATTTGTGTCCGCTCGGCAGGGGCTTGTCGACGTGTAAAACCGGTGCTGAGCAGTCGATTTGGTTCATACGGCAGCGTTGGGTAACGTTGTGTTCACCAACGCGGGGTGGAGCAGCTCGGTAGCTCGCTGGGCTCATAACCCAGAGGTCGCAGGTTCGAATCCTGTCCCCGCTACTAGGTAAGACGGCCCCCGGAGATTTCTCCGGGGGCCGTCTTCATGCCCAATGGGAACACGATTGGGAACATTCGCAACGCTAATGACCTCGAGAACGGATCGGGCGGCCGCGACGAGGCAGCGCGATGAAGGTCGAGCTCGTGACCCCGCCGAGGGTGCCAGGGCCTCGATGCAGCGACGTGCAGGTGCAAACGACGCATCAAACCGGTGCCCCGCACCGACATCGTGGGTCCCACGGAAATGTCGCGCGACGTTGAGCCTCGACAGGCAGGGACGGTGACCCTGTGCGCCGAATACGGTTAACCGCGCTGCCATGTGTGGAGCCGCAAAACGATGATCGAGTTCACCCTCACCCGCTCGTCCACGGCCCCAATCGCCGCCGTGTACTCGAAACCCAACGCGCCCATTCGACCGGACTTTGCCCTAGATGGGTTGCGGGTAGTTGCGCTCGAATGCGCCTCAGTCTGTTCGCCGGGTCGGCGGCACGCCGTCGGCAGCCGCGGAGTGTTCCCTCGGGGCGTGGTCTCCCTGGATGTCGGGATCGAGGGTGTCGGCACGTTGGAATTGTTGGTTCACTTCACTTCGGGCGGTCGCGGCGGCGGTGCGACGCTCCTCGGCCTGATGCGCCAGTCCCCGGGCGCGCGCGGACTGGGCGTCGGCTTCGGCCTCCGCGGCTCGGGCTCTGGCCGCCGTCTCGTCGGCGAGGGCTTCGCGCCGGCCCACCGTGTGGGCTCGTTCGGCGGCGTCGTCGCGGATCTCGCCTGCCTGCACGCGGCGCTGTTCGGCGCGCTTGTGGCGCGCCACGACGCCCAGTGCGATGAGGACTGCGATGACGACGACCGCTGCGAGGATGATTTCGATGATGGTGTGCGTAGCCATTGTTGGCTCCTTGAATTGGTCTGGGTGTGTGGGCTATTCGGCAAATGTCGGTATTGATAGCGGTGGGGCCGGTGGCTGGTGCGATCGCGGTGTCCGGACGAGTCCAACAGTGTGAGGTCCGGGCCGATAATGAAGAGGATGGCCTGAGGGCCCACAGCAGGGAGATCTTGAGCAGGAACTCGGCCAGGAGACGAACAATTCCGCGGATTATCTTGGTGTACAACACCTTTCGGTGCCTAGAGCATAGTTGTATGGCGTGAGTATCGGTCGCCGCGATACCGCAGGCGTCAACCGGGCCGCGGGCTCACTGCATAGCGCAGTCCGTGTCGGTGAGCACCCATATGCCTACGGGTAGTCAAGGCAGTAGCGGCCCGGTAATCGCCGGGGCCGCAGCGGGATTGGCTCAGTGCGACATACCAGCAGGCCGTAACAGCAGGTGACGTGGTCATGGTGATCCCACCATGGGGCAATGACGAATGTGTCGGGTTACGGGGGGCGATCGCTTCTGGAGTTCTGCGGCGGACAGCCGAACTCATTCCCGACCAGCTGACATGCTCAGCCACCTCTGACGCTACACCCGTTTGACCGACTTCCCCGGTGAGAGGTGGTTTTGCCGGTCGACCCTGCAGAAGTTAGGAACCCGGCGAGAGAGCCCGGCGGGGCGTTGGACAGGTAAGCTGAGTCCATACCCAGGCGCGGCTGCGCTGCGGGACAAAATCGTCACACTCCCGGCGTTACCAAGGGGTTGGCGGGATAGCGGGCGCGGTACCGACGATGATCGAATTCACCGAAAACGGCGACGGCACAACGAAAAGACCATTGACCGCCGAGCAAGTCATTTCCGATGCCGCCGACTTGCAGGCCGGGATCGGTGCCTTGGCCGGCCTGGTTTCTGACAGTCTGGGGCTGCCGGCGTTACTGGCGGAGGTGGCCACGTTCGCGGTGCGCGCGATCCCAGGCGCCGAGGGTGCCGGGGTGACCTTATTGCACGTTGACCGGCCTGAGAACATGGTCGAGGCGTTGGCGGCCAGTGCGCCGTTTGTCGCCGAAATCGACAACATCCAGTACGTGACTCTCAACGAGGGGCCATGCATCACTGCGGCACTGCAACGGCGTACGGTGCGCTCGGGGTCGTTGGGCGGGGAGAAGCTGTGGCCACGGTTCGGTCCTCGGGTGGGCCGATTGGGCGTACACAGTGCGCTCTCGTTACCGCTGCTGCTGCCTGACCAGGTGGTCGGCGCCATCAACGTCTACGCCCACGACAAAGACGTGTTCGATGAGCACGCCGCCGAACTGGGCGAATTGTTCGCCAAACCCGCTGCAGTAGCGGTGCGCAACGCCCAGATCCTCGCCCAGGCGATGACACTGGCCACCCAGTTGCAGACCGCGCTCGCGACCCGACCGGTGATCGATCAAGCGATCGGCATACTGCGGGGACGCACCGGGCGCAGTGTCGAGGACGCGTTCGCTCAGCTGCGGGCGATCAGCCAAAGCGAACACCGCAAATTGGCCGACGTCGCCCAGCATCTCGTCGATGAAGCGGTGCGCCGGGCCCGGGCCCGGCGCAAGTCGACCTGAACTACAGCCCCCGCGTACCCGCCATGGCGGGTACGTTGGGAACCGAGGACAACAGTCTCGGGACGGGTCCTGGCCCGCGTCCCCAATGTCCGCACCGTGCAGGGCAACTCGCCCCTGTCCGGCCTTTGGCAGGATCGATCAGCGCTCGGGAGCGCCCGGCGGAGCACCCACCTCGTGAACATCACCGCGGCCCTGGCTGCCGATCTGCGTCTGCTCACTGCAGCGCTGGATGAAACCGGCACTGACATCGCGGCAACCCTGCACCAGCTGGCAGCCGACACCATAGCGGGCGTGCCCAGCTTCCTTGGTCTGAGCGTCATGGTGAGTCGCAGCGATCCGCTATTCGCCTCCACTTACCTAGTCGACGGTGCAGGCGCGGGGGACGTGCGCACCTCGCTGCGGCTGCGGCTGCCAGGTCTCGGTGAGCACCGGAGCCTGTCAACTGTGGCGATCATTCTGTACGCGGGCGCGCCGGGAACGTTTGTCGACCTCGCCGCGGATCTGGCATGGCTCACCGCACGACCACTGGCCGACTTCATCCTCGATCGGCACCTCACCATCCCCGCCGGGTCGATCACCGGCGGACAGCTGCGTGCCGCCTCGACCATCAATCAAGCCATCGGCATCCTCATCGGCCGCGGCCACACTCCCCAACAAGCCAATTGGGAACTCGACATCCAAGCCAGACATGCACGTACCGACCGCCTGGGCGCCGCCCGCCACATCCTGGCCCTCCTCACCGCTGACGTCGGCGATCAAGATCAGCCCATTCACTGAAGACTAACTCCATGCAACCGCCGCTAACCCCCTAACGCCGCTATCGGACTGATGTTGCGCCAAGTCGGTGAGGCGAACTCGTCAGTACCGCGGACTCCGAAGCCGAGCAGTCACGGTTGCCGACGACGGGCCAGGCCGGGCCTGCGCGCCGGGGAGAGCACCATTCGGTAACCGGATCCTCATGAAGGACGCTCTTCGGGACGGCGGGTTCAGCGGATCTGCCACAAGAGGTGACGGCGCAACAGAAGTTGTTCAAGTCCCCATCTCATCGAGACCGCCTTCGGCACAGCGTGATTCATCTGCCGACCTTCAGCACTTTGTGCGTGCGGTGATGAAATAGGCGTCGGCTGCGGTGGTTTCGCAGTGCACTGGCCAGACCGCGCCGTGGCGCAGCGATGTTGACACTGCGTTCCAGGTCCGGGCATATGGCGCGCTTGGCGAATTTGACTTCAGAGGCGGTTTCGGGGGCGTCGTCTGCAGTGGCGGACAGGAACCGGTCGGGCAGTGCAAGCTTGAAGACCGTCCGTAGGGTCAGCAGGTACTGCTTGGCCAACGGGCCGGTGGTGTAGGGCAGGTCGTACTTTGCACACAGCGTCTGCACCCGCCCTGCGATCTCGGCATACCGGTTGCTGGGTAGATCCGGGTAGAGGTGATGTTCGATCTGATAGCAGAGGTTTCCGCTCAGCAGCGCCATCACCGGCCCGGCGCGAAAATTGGCGCTGCCCAGCATTTGTCGCAGATACCATTGCGGCTTCGTCTCACCCTCGAGAATGGCCGGGGTGAATTTCTCGGCGCCGTCGACGAAGTGCCCGCAGCAGATCACCAGATAGGCCCACACGTTGCGAGCCAGGTTGGCAACGATGTTCGCGGACAGCACGCGCCGCCACCGGCGTCCGCCGAGTGCGGGAAGCAGCAGGTAGTCTTTGCCGGCCTGGCGCGCGATCTTGCTGAGCAGCGCGCGGGACTGAGCGGATTTCTCCTGCTGCGTGGCCATGCTGTCCCGCGCCGCATCAAGGCCCTGCAGGGCGATGCCCCATTCAAAGGTGGCTGCCAGCAACAGATGTCGCAGCGGCTGCAGCACGGTACTGGGCCGCCAGGGCTGGTCGCGGGTGACCCGTAACACGCCGTAGCCGAGATCGTCGTCCATGCCGATGACGTTGGTGAACACGTGGTGGCGGTAGTTGTGCGTGTACCGCCACTGCGAGGACAGACCCACCATGTCCCACTCCCAAGTGGCGGAGTGGATTTCGCGGTCGTTCATCCAATCCCATTGGCCGTGGCCGATGTTGTGGCCCAGTTCCATGTTCTCGATGCTCTTGGCCGCGGCCAGGGCGAGCGTCCCGAGCACCCACCCGCTCTTGCTGCGACTGGCACCGAGCACCAGCCGGGCGGCGATGTCGAGGCCACGCTGAAAAGCGATGGTGCGCTGGATGTATTCGCGGTCCTGTTCGCCGAGCGACCCCTCGACCTCGCGGCGAATCGCTTCCAATTCCGCGGCCAACGCCGCGATGTCGACGGTGCTCAGGTGTGCATATTCGGCGATGTGCGCGATAGCCATGCGTACCTCGATTCAGGTGCTGGTGGGCAGCGGCGCGCCGGCAGTTTCCGCGTAGCGCGGATGTCCGCCATTGCCCGGGTGCGGGCGGATTAGTTGCTGCACCCAGCGGTCCTCGCGATAGCGGAACGGCTGGGTCGCGGAGAGGAATGTTTGCATCGCCGAGAGCACTTGTTCCGGGGCGGTTTCGTGGGGGTAATGCCCGGCGCCGGCGATCTCTACGGTCACGGCGTGGGAGACCTGGGTGGCCAGAGCGTGGTGGTGTGCCGGGGGAATGGTTTTGTCGTCGGCCCCCCACGCGACCAGAAGTGGGACGTCGCGCAGCAAGCCTAGTTGGCGGGTGGCGCTGACTGTCTGTCCGCGCCAATCTATTACGGTGCGCGCGGTCCGCAGGAACGCTCGTCGTTGTTGCTCGTCGGTCAACCCGCGCAGCACCTCAGCCAGGACCCGTCTGTCGGAGTGTCCGATGAGGGCGGGGAGCAGATCGAATAGCCGCTGGGTCAGCGCGGCCGGGAGGGCACTCAGGGCGGCGACCACCGGGTCGGCGCCGGGCAGGGTGGCGGCACACAGGATGGGGGTGACTTCGGCGCCCAGTCCGCCGCTGCTGATCAGCACGATGCGTTCGGTGCGCTCCGGGAACTGGTAGGCGGTCTGCAGCGCGACGCCACCGCCGAGGCTGTGACCGACGATGGTGGCTCGGTGATGGCCCAGCGTGAGCAGCAGATCACGCATCGCGCAGGCATGCGCCCCTAGCGAGTAGTCCCCGGCCGGCGGGTCCGACTGGCCGTGTCCGGGCAGGTCGGGCGCGATCACCGTGTGAGTGAGCCCAAGGGGGGTGAGCAGGTGCCGCCAGGTGCGACGGGTGCCCCCCAGACCATGAATGAGCAGCACTACTGGGCCAGTCCCGGCTTTGGTGTAGGCGATGGCGCCCCCAGCCAGCGGCATCCGGCCTTCCACCACCGATACCACTGACGGTGCCCGGCCCGTGCGGGCGTTCGGCCGCGCGGCTTGCTGGTGGATGGTTCGACAGGACGGTGGTGCGGGCATGGTGAACGGTTTCACGAGAGGATCACCGAAATGCACGGTTGCGAGCGAGGGCTCTGCACACTGTCACCGGAGGGACAGGGTTTCCGATCTGGCTGAAACGCCCAACCACAGACAACACTACGCGGTATTCCCGTCCTGCTCTGGTCGTGCGTGTTTGTTCTCAACCGATTCCACGCTTCTAAGGGCGGGCACCGACCAGGCGCGGTGTATCGGTTTGCTCAGCACCAGCTGGCAGCCGACAAGAATGCCGCATGCTCTTGAGCAGCACGTACAGACCGGGACGGGTCCGGTCGCCCCGACACGGGCCTATTACGGCCGTGGATGGGCGCCGTAGCCGCAATCCGCGCCGTGGGCGGGTGGGTATGAGTGACTGCGCTGGAACACCTCACAAGGCGTGTACGGCGTGGCAGCGCGAGCGTCCTTAACTGTCGTGTTCGTGCACGCTGGGCGGGAATCTGCGATCGAGTGCGTCGATGAGGTGGTGAGCCTGGTAGAGCTCGGCGCGCATTTGGCGGCTGTGGCGATGGCTCCAGTCGGACAGTCGGCGTTCTCGACGTTCGGTCTTCTCCAGGCGCTCGGAGATCTCCTCGACATGGCGCCAGAGCTCGGCTCGAAAATGAGCGGCCTGGGCGATGTCGTGAGCGTCGGGCACGCCTGACATGGTCGCATGCCTTCGCGGCGCCCGTGTGCTGTCGGGGGAGTAAATTTTGGTGGCTCGCATAGCGCAAGTACCGGACACGACCCGGCGGTCTCAGGTCTACCGCGTCAAGCAGCAGGGACTCGTAGGTGATTCACAGGGCATTGTCGACGCGGCCTGGATGTCGGCGTCGGCACGGCCGCTGCGCCCATCGGACGAGGTGAGTGATTGAGGGCCACGACACCGATCATCGTGGCGCCCGATCTGCCCGCAGATTTTGGGACAAGGATGAGCGAAACTGCCCAAAATCGGTCCAACGTGTCGCTCCCGGCCGGCTGTTTCATGCCCGCTGACCTGCATACTCAGGGCCAACCGCAGCCGGCAACAGGCCGCGTTGCCATCTCGGCGCCCGCAGCACGCGGGTCGGATCGTGTACCTGCCATCAGCAAGCGGCTGCCGGAGAATTCACCGACGGCCGCATTCGTCAACTGCCCAAAATCGCCGCAGAAAATTTGCCCGGGGTCCTGTTATCGCTGGGCGCGGAGGTGGCGCACCGACCGCGCTGCGTAGTCCATCCGCAGGTCACAGGGGTTTGCCATTTCCCGGATGCAGGTAGGATTCGGACATGGTTTTTCACCGTGTACGTAGCTGTCGGGTAGTCGGCGCGAGGGCAGCGCTTCGTTGGGCCGGCCTTGGTGCTTCGGCACTGCTCACTGCCACGGCCCCGCTCGTCGTCCCGGCGGTGGCTCCAGTGGCATCCGCCGACGACTGCCCCGACGCCGAGGTCATTTTCGCGCGCGGCACCGACGAGCCAGACGGTATGGGCCGTGTCGGTGATGCCCTTGTCGATTCGCTCCGTCAGCAGGCCAGCGGCTTGAATATCCGGGCCTATGCGGTCAACTACAAAGCCACCATCACGCAGCGGCACGGCGGCGATGGCGCCAAAGACGCGATTTCCCATATCAAATCCACTGTGTCCTCCTGCCCCAACACCAAGATCGTCTTGGGCGGCTATTCGCAAGGTGCGAGTGTGATCAATATCGTGGCCGGTTTCTCCGGTATCAACTGGGGCGATCCTCTGCCAGCGCAGTACATGAACAATGTCGCGGCGGTCGCTACTTTCGGCAACCAGGCCGACCGCACCGACGGTGCGCCACCGACCCAGAATTCGCCGCTCAGCGCCAAAGCGATCGACCTGTGTAATCCCGCCGACCCGATTTGTCACGCGGGTCCGGGCAACGCCTGGAGCGGACACACGCAGGGCTACGTTCCCGAATACACCAACCAGGCGGCGGCGTTCGTTGCGGCTGCGCTACTGGGCGCGTCAAGCCGGATGGTGCCCGGATACGGCTCGCAGACGCCGGGATATGGCCCGCAGTCGGAATATGGCCCGCAGTCGGGCTATGGCTTGCCGCCCGGCCCGCAGTCGGCGTATGGCTCGGGGGCACCAGATTCTGGCTCGCAGCAACCTGGGTCTGCGCCGTGGGCATATGGGTCTACTTCGTCGTCTCCTGACCTCGGATTTATCTCGGGCATTCATTGACGGTGTCGCACGCAGCGCGTCTGGACTGAATCAACTCAGGATTGCTCACAAAGGGCACTCTGGAGCGGTCCCGAGAATCATGGTCGAGCAATCAAGCCCGAAGGCTCGGGGTGTGCCGAGCCATGGTTATCCCGTTGCGGACCAATGATATTCGCCAGGTGATCGCCATGTGTGTTCTCGGTCGGTCACCAAACACGTTGCGGTGCAGAAGCATTGCTCTAAGTGTCGTCTGTCGGTGGCATGCGGTCAGGCACCGCAAGGGGGCGCACAACACGATCTGCCAGGTCCATGGCATACCTGCGTCGGTTGCATCCCGGTCAAGGTTGTAGTCGCAGCCTGATGCGGTGCGACGGCCAAGTCGAGCTGCTTTCGGTCTGCCAATCAGTGACTTTCGGCCGTAGTAGTCGACCGAGCGGGTCCATACCGTGATGGGCATCGGATAGACACTTCATCGGAGGACATCGTGAGCGAACTATCTCCCCGCCCTTACATCTTGGTCGGAATCGACGGATCGACCTCGGCGCTTCACGCCCTTAATTGGGCCGTTCGCGAAGCGCAGCTGCGCAACCTGCCGCTGCGACTGGCACACGCCGTGGACTTCGGAAGTTTTGCCATGGGATTCAACCCGGGCGCCTCGGAAAGCTTCTTCAAGTATCTGGAACAGAAGGGGCAGGCCTCCTTGGACGAAGCTGCCGACCACGTCCAGATCACGAATTCTGATGTCGAGGTGTCGCTGGCCCGGGTGTCGGGTCGTCCTCAGCGGGTACTGAGCGATCTTTCGAAGAACGCGTTTCTTACGGTCGTCGGCTCAAGTGGTCTCAACGGGTTTACCGGTCTACTCGCCGGGTCGGTCGCGGTCGAACTCACCGCACATGGGCACAGTCCGGTTGTCGTGGTCCGGGCCCCGGGTCTGCCGGTGAATGGCCCTGTTGTAGTGGGGATCAGCGGTGCTCCAGAGAGTGAGGATGCGATCGGCTGGGCGTTCGAGGAAGCCTCCATGCGTGGCACCGAACTCGTCGCCATTCTCGTATCGAGTTATCTGCCAGCCTACTTCTACTACAGTGAGCCGCCCTGGGAGGATCTGTCCGGTCAGGCTGGTGAAGAGCAGCAGCGCATGCTGTTGGCCGAGCGCCTGGCTGGGTGGCAGGAGAAGTTCCCCGACGTCGTGGTGCGCCGCATCGTCGTTACTGGCAATCCGGGCCAAGTGCTTTTGAGTCATACGCAGCACGCCCAATTGATCGTCGCCGGCAGTCGCGGACGCGGCGACGCAGGCGGGTTCTTTCTCGGTTCCACCAGCCATCGGCTGATCCACCACGCGGCCTGCCCGGTGCTCGTCGCACGACCTCACGCCCACGAGTCCGGTCGATGACAACGGCAACGGGTGAGTTCACTGGGACACTGACGGCAGCACGGCTGCGATCGGTCGATGCGTATTGGCGAGCGGCGAACTATCTCACGGCGGGTCAGATTTACCTGATGGACAACCCGCTGCTGAGCGCACCATTGGATCGACAACACATCAAGCCTCGACCATTGGGACACTGGGGAACCTCGCCGGGCCTGAATTTCATCTACGCGCACATGAATCGCGCGATCATCGATCACGATCTCGACGCGATGTATGTCATCGGACCGGGCCACGGTGGGCCGGCCTTGTTCGCGAACTCCTGGTTGGAGGGCAGCTACAGCCGGAGCCGTCCGGACGTTACTCGCGATGGCGACGGCATGCGTATCTTGTTCCGCGAGTTCTCTTTTCCCGGTGGAGTTCCCAGCCATGTGGCGCCAGAGGTTCCCGGTTCGATCCACGAGGGTGGCGAGCTCGGTTACTCACTCGCACACGCATACGGAGCTGTGCTGGACAATCCGAATCTGTTGGTGGCGTGCGTGGTCGGCGACGGTGAAGCTGAGACGGGTCCGTTGGCGGCCAGTTGGCATTCCAACAAGTTCATCAATCCCGCGACCGACGGTGCCGTGTTGCCGATTCTGCACCTCAACGGGTACAAGATCGCGAACCCAACGGTGCTGGCGCGAATCACGGACGATGAACTCGATTGCCTGCTGCGTGGATACGGGCACCACCCGCTATACGTCACTGGTGATGATCCAGAGCAGCTGCATGAGGAGATGGCGGCCGCGATCGACCGCGCGGTGGCGACGATCGCCGAGATTCATCGCGCGGCTCGCACAGCTTCGCCGGCGCCGTCACGCCCACGGTGGCCGATGATCGTGTTGCGCACGCCGAAAGGTTGGACTGGACCCCGGTGGGTCGACGGCGTGCCGGTGGAGGGGACCTGGCGGGCGCACCAGGTGCCGATACCCGATGTCCGAACCGATCCCGAGCACCGGCGGCAGTTCGTCGAATGGTTGCGTTCCTATCGGCCTGACGAACTGTTCGACGAAATCGGCAGTCCGACAACGCTGGTCACCGACAATGTGCCGGCCGCGCACCGCCAGATGGGGATGAACCCCAATGCAAACGGGGGTTTGCTGCTGACGCCGCTGCATTTGCCCGACCCGAAGGAATTCGCGGTGGCAACCGTCCAGCCGGGTGATACCACGTCGGCTCCAACTCAGGTGCTCGGTGATTACCTGCGGGAGGTGATGGTGCGCAACGCCTGTCAGCGAAACTTCAGGTTGTTCGGCCCCGATGAGACCGCGTCGAATCGACTCGGCGCAGTCTACGAAGTTACCGACAAGCAGTGGAACGCCGCAGTACTTCCGACCGATGAGCATTTGTCCAACGACGGACGCGTGCTGGAAGTCTTGTCAGAGCACATGTGCCAGGGCTGGTTGGAGGGTTATCTCCTGACCGGCCGTCACGGCCTGCTCAGCAGTTATGAGGCCTTTGCTCATGTCGTCGACTCGATGGTGAATCAGCACGCCAAATGGCTCAAGACAAGTCGTCAGCTGCCATGGCGCGAACCGATCGCGTCGTTGAATTACCTCATCACGTCGCACGTGTGGCGCCAGGACCACAACGGCTTCTCCCACCAGGACCCCGGTTTCATCGACCATGTTGCCAACAAGCGCGCGGAAATCGCTCGTATCTATCTTCCGCCGGATACCAATACCCTGCTGTCGGTGGCTGCGCATTGCCTGGCCAGCCGCGATTACATCAACGTGATCGTGGCGGGCAAGAACGATGCTCCGGTGTGGCTGAACGCCGAGCAGGCTGCGGTGCACTGCGCTCGCGGCGCGGACATCTTCGAATGGGCGAGTAACGACGCGGGTTCAGTCCCCGATGTGGTGATGGCTTGCGCTGGTGACGTTCCCACCACGGAGGTACTGGCTGCGGTGTCGATCCTGCGAGATCGTCTGCCCAAACTCAAGATACGTGTCGTCAACGTCGTTGACCTCTTTCGTCTGCAGTCGGATAGTCAGCATCCGCATGGCATGACGGACGTGGAGTACGACACGCTGTTCACCACGGATCGGCCGGTGATCTTTGCCTACCATGGCTATCCGTCCTTGATCCACCTGCTGACCTATCGTCGCGCGAATCATGAGCACATGCATGTGCATGGATATCTCGAAGAGGGCACCACCACAACACCTTTCGACATGCTGGTGCTGAACAAGATGGACCGATTCCAGCTGGTGATCGACGTGGTCGATCGGACGGCCGGACTGTCTGGGCCAGCCGTGGACGCGTTGCGTTCAGACATGATGGCGGCTCACCAGCGCCACCGTGAATGGATCTACGCCCGTGGTGAGGATCTGCCGGAGGTACGGAACTGGCGTTGGAACAAACATCCAAATGAGCAAACCCGATGATTGGCTGATCGACCGTCAACAGCAATCTTCTCCTCGCCAGGACTTCATGCCCTCCCATATGGCCAGTCCGGAAATGAACAGTGCTACAACGGGATCCAACCACCACCAGGCCAGGAAAGTGTTCGCCAGTAGCCCGATAAGCACTCCCGCGGCCAGATATGCACACAGCAGATTCTGAGCGCCCTCTCCAGCCGTGGCGCCCGAACCCAGGCGCACGCCGAGACGCTTTTTGGCGATCCCCAGAATTGGCATCACGATCAGGCTGCTGATCGACAACCCGATCCCTACCCAACTCGTTGCGGCGCGCTCCCGGGCCACGAGGGTGACGATCGCGTCATAGGCGATGTAGGGAGCCAACAGGAAGAACGTCACCGCCACCGCCTTCTGTGCAACGGCCTCGGCAGACTCGGACAGGGTCCTGCTTCCTGTGAACCGCCATACGATGGTCGCGCTGGCCAGGCCCTCGATGACCGAATCGAGCCCAAAACCCAACAACGCCACCGAGCCTGCGACGACTGCAGCGATCACCGCGACCGTGCCTTCTAGGCCCATATACGCGAGAGACAACCACGACAACAGCCGCGCTCGGCCCGCGGCGCGCCGCCACCCCGGATCAATCACCGCGCCTGCCGCAGGTTCGGCGCAGCTTCCGCCACTGGCACAGCAGCCTTGCTGTGCCAACCTCGACTGTTCATCGGGTTCCGGGCGGCCGCTCATCAGCACGTCTCTTCACTGGCGCCGGCAACACCATAGGTGGGGCACAGCGCGACACGGGCACCGGTGGCGGCCAGCAACGTCTCGGCTGCGGCCAGAACATTCAGCAGCGCTGGTTCGGCCAGCCGGAACAACGATGCGCGACCAACCGGTTCTGACGCCACCAGGCCGCAATCACGCATACACGCAAGGTGTTTGGAGACTGTGGACTGTGCCAGCCCCGTCATCTCCACGAGGTTGACCACCCGCGCCGGGCCCACCGCCAACTGCCGAGCGATCGCCAACCGGGCCGGATCTCCCAGGGATCGGAACAACGCCGCCGCCGGCGCCAGCTCGTCGCGATCCACCATTCCACCTATCATCGCCATTCGACGATGATATCGCCCGCTGTCAGCCGTCGGGGGAGTGGATCGCCCAACCATCCGATGCCGTTGGCGAATCGGTCAGCTTTTGATGAGATTTCGGGAGTCGTCCTCGATGTCCGACGGTGCGGGTAGGTGATCCCGGTCGATGAACACGATCAGTTGGTGCGCGGCGGTTTTGCTGCGGTTCAGCAGACTTGAAGGACGGCCGCGCCCGAAATACGCCCTGCAGCAAGATCGCTCAATGCATCCTGGGCCCGGTCCAGGGCATAGGTCGGGGCGGTGATCTGGATGTGATGGCTGCCGGCGAACGCGAGGAACTCGCGAGCGTCCGCGCGGGTGTTGGAGGTTACTGATCGCACCTGACGTTCCTGAAAGAGGTGGCGCTGGTAGTTGAGCACGGGAATGTCGGTGAGGTGGATACCGGCGATGGCCAGCGTGCCGGCACGGTCGAGGGCTTCGAGCGCAGGCAACACCAAATCCCCCACGGGGGCAAATAAAATCGCAGCGTCGAGCGGTACCGGCGGTGGGTCAGCGGGGCCTTGCGCGGAGGCAGCCCCCAACTCCAGAGCCAACCGCTGGGCAGCATCGCCACGGGTCATGACGTGCACCTCGGCACCGTAGGCCAGCGCCACCTGGGCAGTGATATGGGCACTACCACCGAAACCGTAGATGCCGAGGCGACCGCCGGCGGGGAGATCGGTGCGCATCAAGGACCGGTAACCGATGATGCCGGCGCAGAGCAGCGGAGCGAGTTCGGCATCCGAATAGCCACTGGGCAACCGATGGACGTAATCTGCTGGCGCCGTCAGGAATTCCGCGTAGCCACCGTTTGCGTCCCAGCCGGTATAGCTGGACTGCGGACAGAGATTCTCGGCTCCACGGATGCAGAACCGGCAGCGGCCGCAGGTGTGTCTGAGCCAAGCGACACCGACGAGGTCTCCGACGGTGAGGTCGTTCTCTGTCCGGTCGCCGATGGCCACCACCTCACCGACCACCTCGTGACCAGGTGTGACGTGCGGACGATGAACCGGCAGGTCTCCTTCGGCGACATGCAGATCGGTCCGACAGACACCGCAGGCCCGGACGGCAATGAGCACTTCGTCGTCGGCAGGTTCTGGAACGGCTGTGGTGCCGAATTCGAGCGGATGTGTGTCGATCGGCCCGGGGGTTCGCACCTGCCAACCGCGCATGATCGAGGAAGCCATATTACGTACTACCACTTCCGAGTACCGTTCGTCGTCCGCTGCCCCGATCGGACGATCAGCCGGTTGCATCGATGTCCGCGATCCATTTGCGGGCCTGCTCGACCTGGCCCGCCGGGAACTGACGGATCTGGGCTGCGACAAAATGCGATACCAAGTGCTGTGCGACAGCAGCGACCGGTGAATCGGTGACGACTGCGATTTTCTTTACGTGTTTGTGGTGATCGTGCACGAATCGGATGTGGGTCACCAGTGCCCCGAAACTGTCCCAACCTGGAAATTGCGGAGCGTCGATGATTAGGCCGGCGAGATCACCGCTCTGCTTGATCTTAGGGTCGACCGTCTGTGCGAGTTCGGTGAAGTCGGTTGTTTCCAAAGGTGATTCGGGTCTCACCGTGAGAATCGAGTTGGCGTCGTCCCATTGATGATCAATCATTTCTGCTCCTGAAGTGACGGTGTGCCACCATCATCGGTTCGTGATGCGCACCCCGGCAATGGACCAAAGTCACCAACCATCCGAGCCTTAGGTTCCGTCCCGAGGTGTTCGTCGAACGAATGCTGAGCCCGGTCCGCGTGTCGATGGCAGGGCTAATCGGACACAGTCTCTGGGACTTTCGGCACCGGTCGCGGGCTCGCCACGTCGGGTTGGGACTTGCGGCCCTATCGCTCGTGGAGGGTAAGCGATGGAATCGACGCGTAAGCCCGCCATCGGTAACCGACCTGAGGAGCATCGTGGCCGAAGCTGTCACCCCGAGAACGAGCACAACGTTTGGGCTCTTCGGATCGACGAACCGTGCCACACTGAGCACCAGCGGTGTGGCCCGCCGGCCTTGGCTCAATTGGCTATTGGCCGTTTTGACAATTCCCGTCGCCATGTTCGTCACGCTCTGCGCCTTCGGCGCAGTGATGGGTCTCGCGCGTTGCGCCGATTATCCCTGCCGGCACTACGGTCCGACCGCATTCTGGTTTGGTGTTACGGCATACGGCCCATTGGTCGCCGCCGGACTGGCCATCGCGCTGTCGTTCTTCACTGCGACGCGCAAACACGGGATTTGGGTGCCGCTGGGTGTTCACGCACTGTTGTTGACGGACCTGGCCGTTCTGCTGTTCACGTTCCGCCCATAAACGCCTGACCGTCGCCGCGAGATGGGATATGCGATGTTGCTAGACAAGTCGTCAGCACGCAAAGCAGTCCGTATATGTCGAGCCTCCGTCCTGGCAGTGCAGCCCAGGGTGGCCTCGGCGTGGCGAGTTCTAGGCCCAGGGTTTGTCACCGGGGCATCCGACGACGATCCATCTGGCATTCAGACGTACAGTCAGACCGGAGCGCAATTCGGGTATGCGCAGTTGTGGTTGGCGGCTTGGACTTATCCGTTCATGGCCGCGATCCAGGAAATCTCGGGGCGAGTCGGGATGGTTACCGGCCGAGGATTGGCGGCAGTGCTGCGCGAGCATTACTCGCGCAGAGTGCTTATCGTCGCCGTCTCGCTGCTCTTGGTCGCCAACACGGTCAATGTCGGGGCAGACCTCGGTGCAATGGCTGCGACCGGACAGATGCTGGTGCATGTGCCATTCCTCGTTTGGCTGGCGGTGATCGTCGGGATCTCCCTGCTCTTGCAGGTGTTCGTTCCCTATCCGGCCTACGCGCGATTTCTCAAGTACATCTGTCTGGTGCTGCTGGCTTATGTGGCTGCGGCGGTCGTCGTCCACCACCCGTGGTGGCCCACTGTTGCGGTGAATACCATTGTCCCGCACCTGCAATGGTCCCGCGACTACATACTCAACATCGTGGCGGTGTTGGGGACCACCATCACTCCGTACTGCTTCTTCTGGCAGGCTGATCAAGAAGCGGAAGAGGACTTTGCCCGCGGCAGGATGGTGTATTACGGCAAAGGTGTGCCGGTGTTGTCGCGCCACGATATTGGCAACATGCGTGTCGATACTGCAGTCGGGATGGGCTTTTCGAACATCGTGCAGTTCTTCATCATCCTGACGTGTGCGTCGACACTGCACCAGGCGGGTGTGCTGACGGTGGATACGCCGGATCAAGCGGCGGCCGCGCTACGTCCGCTGGCTGGTGATCTCGCGTTTCTGCTGTTCGCGATCGGTATCGTGGGAGTGGGCTTCCTGGCAGTACCCACGCTGGCGGGGTCTGCCTCGTATGCATTGTCCGAAGCGTTGGGCTGGAAGGCCGGTCTGGGGTACACGTTTCGTGAGGCCCGGGCTTTCTATCTGGTCATAGCCCTGGCCACCATCGCTGGAGTGGCCTTGAATTTCGTTGGAATACCGCCCTTTCGGATGCTCTATTACGCCGCGGCGCTCAACGGTGTGCTGGCGCCGCCGTTGATGGCGATGATCACGTTGGTCGGCAACAACAAGTCGATCATGGGTGATCGCGTCAACAACACCTTTGCCAACGTGATGGGCTGGGCGATCGTGGCGATCATGGGTGTCTGCGCGGTGGCGTTGATCGGCTCGCTCATCTCGGGTGTGTGATCACTGAGGTCGCGCCGTCGCCGTGCCTGCCCAATCGTGCCCAGACAGAATTCGGTCAGGTGGTTGCATCCTCTTGCTGCTTCCCTATGTGCCCACGCGCGCTGGTCGATCTGCGGAACCGGTGGAGCTATCGTCCCGCGAACAAACCCGTGCACCAATCAAATTCACCGCGATGGAGCCTAGAGGGCATCGGCTGCCGCGGTCCCGGACTCAGCGGTGCGACGATTCGGGATCCAGCCGACAATGGTGAGGTACAACCCGACAAGCACCATGATGATGACGCTGATCTGCCACCAAGGTGCCGCTCCAACGGCGTCTTGCCCCGTCAACAGGTAGGTACGGGGGAACGTCATCAGGGCAACTCCCTTGAATACGGTCATCCACCCGAGTGTCGAAATGGTGGCCGCGGCCGCACCCCGCCAATAGGGGTGCAATGCAATCACGACCAGTCCCATCGGCAAGACGAACGCTCCGGTGATCCAGGGCCACACCGTGTTTGCTTCGAATCCGCGCACCAGAGCGCTGGCGTATGAAGGGCGAGCCACCAGGGTGGCGGCCGAGATGAGAAGGTACGGGCCGAGCACCCGGGCGAACATGCGGGTGCGGTTCCGGATCTGCGGTGACGAGCTCATGATGGGAACCTCATACTGGTCGGGATATCGTGGGTTCTTTTGCAGGAGAGGGCCATTGACCAATCGGGTCGGTTGCATGCCGCGGTCGTCAGGTGAATGCCGTTCCGTCGATCCAGGACACCACGTCTGCTAACGGTCGCCGTGGAGTTGATGGCAAGGGGTCGGCATTGAGAGGTGCCCAACCGATGCGGACGAGCATCTGGGGAAACAACTCATTGCCGAAGACATCCGATCGAACCATGTCTCGGCATTGCGGATTTTCGAGCGCCTCGGTGACCGGGCAAGTGGCCAGTCCTTGAGCCGTTGCGGTAAGCAGTACTGCGCTGGTGGCTTCCCCGGCTCGGAGTCTGTCGGTCGGTGAGTCGGTCGAGGTGCCCAGTGCCACCAATGATCCGTTGTCATCGGTGACGATCGCCCCGGCCGGTTGGCCGAGTGCAGGCCCCGCGAAGATTCGGCCGGGGATGGTGGCGGTCTGGTCTGGTACCGGGGTGCTACGCGCCGGGACCCCGGCGACGGACGCGTAGCGGCCACTCCAGGTGGTCAGTTCGGTGAGGTATTCCAAGTCTTGAGCGTGTTGGTAAACCGCTTGCCGCAGTGCGGTTCTGAGAACATCGTTGGGCGATACTCGGCGCAGTCCGACACCAACGCGGGCGGCGCGCGCGGTCATGAGCGCGATATCCCCGAGCGCGACCGGCCATCCGCTGAAGTATCGGCGATCGGTTCGGCGTCGAGGAATCGCCGCGGCAAGTGTGATGTCAGCGTGCTGCGGAGTGCACGGAACCACTTCGATCACGGCAAGATGGTTGGGTTCTGCCGGGTTGGGGAACCTGCGCACCGTTGATTGCCATCCGAGCGAGCAGAGCGCTACAACAGCGTGGTGCAATGCCACTCCGCAACTGACGAGCAGGTCGCGTCCATCAGGATCAGTGTGAATCAGATGAAGTGACGGTTCGGCGTGCAAGTGCACACTGTGCTCGCCGATCCGCCACCGCCACGGTTGGGTGTTGTGCACCGACGGCGCGCGCGTGGCCAATGCCATTGCGGCGCGTATCGTCTCGCGGTCCGGGAATGTATGGGACATCGGATTCACCTCGCTGGGTATCCGGCAGATAGCGGGTCCATCTATCCATGCTGCGGTTTGAAGACGCGTGTCCAACAGAGCAATAGGTCACTTGGTGTTCCGATGGAGTTCAGATGGGCCGTCGCCAGTCATATTCGATGGCCATCGTCATTGGCGACTCGACCGTAAACGGTATGCCGCGTGGGCCACCGAATGGCAGGTGTTCGACCATGACGACGCAGGACGACGAGATCACTTCTCGCGGTAATCGATTGTGCCGCATGACCTGTTACGGTAGCGGCGCCCACCACCGCAGCACCGTGCCGCGATCGTTCGCCGGTTCCACAGTCATGTCACCGCCACTCTCATGCGCCCGATGGCGGAGGTTGGCCAGGCCGCTCTCGGTGATTCCGTCCGACAGCCCTTCGCCGTTGTCGGTTACTTCGATGCTCAGATCGTTGTGAACACTGACGGTAATGGTGATGGCGGTGGCGTGGCCGTGGCGGACGGCGTTGCTCACCGCCTCGCGCACAACCGCTTCGGCGTGGTCGGCGAGTTCAGGTTCGATCACCGACAGCGGGCCGTCGTAGCGGACGGCGGTGTGTAGTTCGCTGCTGGAGAACGCGGCGACGGCAGCATCGATTCGTTGGCGGAGCCGCGTGTTGCCGGCCGCGTTGCTGTGAAGATCGAAAATAGTCGTGCGGATTTCGGTGATGACGTCCTGTAGCTGATCAACGCATTCGGTGATGCGCCGCTGCACGTCGCTGGATCGTGCCCGGGGGATCGCGCCCTGCAGTGTCAGGCCGACGGCGAACAGCCGCTGGATGACATGGTCGTGCAGGTCGCGGGCAATGCGGTCACGATCGGCGAGAACGTCGAGTTCGCGCATTTGCCGTTGGGTGGCGGCAAGTTGCCAGGCCAGCGCGGCCTGGTCGGCGAACGCCGCCATCATGTCCAGCTGGTCGTCGGTGAATGGCTGCCGTTCGGTACGCCGGAGCAGGACCAAAACTCCGAGGACCGTCTCGGTGGTGCGTAGCGGCAGCGCCAGGACATGCTCCATATCGGGCGCGATGGCAGTGGCGAGGTCCGCGGCCGCGCAGCGCGACGGTATTCGTTGATGAAACGCGTTTCCGATCGGCCCGTCGGTGACAGCGATCTGCAGTGACGTCGTTCGTACGTCGCCGACGATGTCGACGATCTGCAACTCGGTGACCTCGTCGCTCGGCGCGTCATCCTCATCTGGCACTGCGACCAGCGCCGCGTTCGCATCGGTCAGGGAGCGTGCTTGCTCAGCGATAAGTCGGAATACCAGCGCAGGTTCGGTCCCTGACAGCAGCGCGGTGCCGATGTCACGGGTGGACTCGATCCAAGCGCGGCGTCGTTGCGACTGGTCGTAGAGGCGTGCATTCTCGATGGCGATGCTGGCCGCGGCGGCCAGCGCTTGAGCCAGGACCTCGTCGTCCTCGCTGAACGGTTGTCCGGAGACCTTTTCGGACAGATACAGATTGCCGAAAACCTCATCGCGGATCCGGACCGGTACACCGAGGAAGGTACGCATGGGCGGATGATTGTCCGGAAATCCCACGGAGGCCGGGTGGGTCCGAATATCTTCCAGCCGAATGGGTTTCGGCTCGTCGATCAATAGGCCGAGGACGCCGTGTCCTTGGGGGAGCGGGCCGATCTTTTGTCGGGTGACTTCATCGATGCCTTCGTAGATGAACTCGACGAGTTCATGCTCGGAGCCGCGGACTCCAAGTGCTCCATACCGCGCGTCGATCAACTCGATCGCGGTGTGCACGATGGTCCGCAGAGTTTCGTCGAGTTCCAGACCAGACGTGACCGTGAGCATCGCCTCGACGAGACCGTCGAGACGATCGCGGCCTTCGATGATCTGTTCAACCCGCTGCTGGACCTCGCTGAGCAGCTCGCGCAGTCGCAGTCCGGGCAACGGTGCCCGCAGTGGATGCTCACCGCCGTCTTCGTTCAACAAACGACCGGTCACGGACGCGATTGTGTCATCGTCAGCGCGGCTCGGCGAGGTTTGTGCGAATTGAGGGTCAGCGTTCGGACTGCTGTGGGCGGCCCAGTTTTGACACGAAGACGGCGGCTTGGGTCCGGCGTTCCATGCCGAGTTTGGCCAGCAGGCGGGAGACGTAGTTCTTTACCGTCTTCTCGGCCAGAAACATCCGTGCGGCAATCTGCTTGTTGGTCAATCCTTCACCGAGCAGATCGAGCAGCACTCGCTCCTGATCGGTCAGGCCTGACAGGGGATCCGATCGTTCGGCTTCATTGCGCAGCTTTGCCATCAATGCGGCGGCGGCACGGTTGTCCAGCAGTGACCGACCCGCGCCGACCGTCTTGATCGCTTCGGCCAGTTCCATTCCCTTGATGTCCTTGATGACGTAGCCGCTGGCTCCGGCCAGGACCGCATCGAGCATGGCCTCGTCAGAGGTGAACGACGTCAGCATGAGACACCGCAAATCCGGCAGACGCGACAGCAGATCGCGGCAGAGTTCGATGCCGTTGCCGTCTGGCAGGCGCACATCGAGGACCGCGACATCGGGTCTGAGCGCAGGGATTTGGGCCATGGCGTGAGCCACCGTCCCTGCTTCACCGATGACCTCTAGTTCAGGGTCGGCGCTGAGCAGGTCGATGAGGCCGCGACGCACCACTTCGTGATCGTCGACCAGAAACACTGTGACCATGTGTGTGCCCTCCGGATGTTTGATTGCGCCCTTCCACGACGATAGGCCAGGAATTGATCAGAGACGGTGATGATGCTGGCAAATCAGCACGGAGCAGCCGATCGGGTGCGCAGTCGTGTGTGCTGACCCGACAATTTCTCCCAAACCGCAACGCCGGCTTCGGCCCACGATGAGCAGCTGGATCGAATCAGCGTGACGGTCAAGGTAATTCATCGTCGTCCCGCGGACTGCGACAGGATTGAACTCGACCTCCGGATTAGCCAGGCGGTACCGGGCGAGGCGCTTTTCCAATCGTGCACAGGCTTTTTCGTCCTTCCCGCTTTCCTGGATATCGTCGAGCTCGGACTGCCAGGTAGCCAGGATCGTGAGCGGTGCGCCGCGCAACCGCGCTTCGCTGATCCCAGCGTCGAGAATGTCGGCGCTGTCCGGACTTTCGTCGATTTCGGCGACGACGTGTCGCGGCTGGGTTGACCAACGTTGCTCGCTTCGGACGATGGCAACGGGGCATTGCGCCGACGTTGACAGCGCGGTTGCGGTGGAACCTAGACGCCGTCCGGTCGAATGTGCAATGCCCAGCGAGCCGACGCACACCAGATCTGCGGATCTAGCTGCAGTCAGCAGGACGCGGGTCGGCTCTCCCTGGAGTACTTCCCATTCGATCTTGACCGGCTTCTCTGTGGACTCCACCGCGACCAGAATCCGGCGCACGGACACATCGGCGCATGCCAGGTCGCGGGCGGCCTGCTCTGTGTCGAACGCGCCATGTGCGCGTGGCTCGACCACGTAAAGCAGGCGCAGCGGCACATCACGACCGATCGCCTCATCAGTCGCCCACAAGGCGGCATCCACGGACCACCGCGATCCGTCGACACCGACCACGACAGCCGGAGACGGTGAAGCTGATCTGTACATGATTTGCACTCTCCTGAACGCGCCGATCTGGATGTTCATGACGCTAGGTGAGGGGGCACGACCCGCAGCAGGGGCATTGGTCCCTACTGCCTGGTCGCAGTGGCCTTCAGTGGTGGGACCCTTGGCCGTGACATTGGGGCTGTGTGCCCTAGTGCCATCCCTGTGCGGCCGCAATCGTGGACGTCATGAACAAGCATCTGTTGACCGGCGCATTGCTGGCATCTGCGTTGTACGGGACTCGTCGGGTCTTCCGGAACTGGGGCGCCACAAAGGAGGAGTCCCGGTCGAAAATGCCTGGCGACACCATGGTTTCCAAACCTGTATTTCAAACCACGGCGGCGATCACGGTGCAGGCCGAGCCCTGCGCTGTGTGGGCCTCGCTGACCGCTGAACTGACTGACAGTGACGATGTCAGCGGGCGAACCGGGCGCCTACTTCCTGGTGACAGCGTCCGATTTCCGCCGTTGGTGGACGTCGGCTTTGTCTGCACTGCAGCAGCCGTCGTCGACGTTGATCCAGAACGATCGCTGGTGCTGCGGGCGGGCCCGGACACCGCGCCGACCGTTTGTTCGGTTGTCATCGCTGCGCGATGGACCGGTTCGACGCGCCTGATCTTGCGTATGCGGAGCGGGCTGCGCCATCCGGGGCAGGTCTTTGTCCGGGAACTGGAGGCGCCGCTCATCGGACTCTCGGTCCACTCCATGCTCGGCGCCATCAAGGCCAGTGCCGAAAAAACCGCGATGGTGCTGACGGATAAGACCATTGCATGACGACGCGGGGCTCAGGATTCGGCACGCGTGCTGGCATCGGTCCGGTAGTGAAGAACATCGGATAACAGGCGGCGCGGCGTCGGCGGCGGAACTTGATCCAGAACAGGGGCGACCCCGATGCGCACCAGTACCTGCGGCAGCTGGTGTCCGGTGAGCGTGCTGATGATGCCGCGAGTGGCCGGGTGCTCGGTCATATGGGTAAGGGTGCAACTGGCCAGCCCAGCCATGGTGGCCTCGAGTAGCACCGCAGAGAGCGCCTCGCCGCATTCCAGGATGTCCCTACCGGTGTCGTCGAATGCTGAGATCACCACCACCGTTGCTTGGTCATCGTCGATTTCGTGGCGCCGCTCCCGGTTGTGGGTCACCGGGAACGAGCGTCCGATGTCGACGCGGTCGCTTTCTGGCGCGGACACCAGTGCACTGTGCGGAATTCCGGTCACTGCGCCGAACGGTGATGTCCACCAAGATAATTCGGAATGGTAAGCGGCGTCGTACATCCGTAGGACATCGGCGAGATGAGAGGCTTCGGCCAGTTCAGTACGTTGCCGGGCAGCCAGGACGTCAACGTGGACGGGGCGGGTGTCCACCGAGAGCCGCAGCAGTTGTTCGAACGCCGGCCAGTCCTCGACTTTCTCGAACGGCAACCGGTCGGTTCTTCGGCACAGAATAGCGTCGGCGGCTCGGCGTTGTGCCGCCGTGACACCCGCTGCTGGGCTGAAGTCGATGTCGGCAAGGTAGTGCCGATCGTTGGGATTGGGAAAGCGGTCGACGTTGGTGGACCAACCACGTGCTGCCATAGCCACTCGAAGATGGTCCAAAGCAGCGCCACAACTCAACAACGCCTGCCGTCCGGAGCGGTCCGAGCCGACCAGCTGATCGGTATCGAGAAACAGCCGCAGGGAGCCGGATTCGAAAACCCAGCGCCATGGCTGACTGTTGTGGAATGACGGGGCGCGGCAGGCCAGGTGTACCGCGTCCTGGATGTCCTGAACCGTGATGGAGGTCTTGGTCATGGTGTGTCCTTCTCGCCGTCGATGACGTTCGGTCTCCACGGTGCCGCGATTGGCGGTGGTGCGGACAGGGCCGGAAGTCACCATTGCTCGCGCGTGTGACTTTTGGCGTTGAGCAGAGGCCAGATGACCGCAGCACCGGGGTGCAGTTGCCGCGAGGATTTCTGTCATGAATCTTGTTGCCACATCAGGTGTCCGCAAAGACCACGAGGTTCCGACGCAACGGATCGAAGTGTGCGAAACGCACACCGGCGTAGTGGTATTGGCCGGGGACCGCGCCTACAAGTCGAAGAAGCCAGTGATCACCGACTTTCTGGATTTCAGTACACGTCTGAGCCGAGAACATGCTTGCCGAAGGGAGATCGAATTGAACTGCCGGCTGTCCGCGGACAGCTATATCGGTCTGGCGCACCTCGTCGGCCCCGAAGGTGGTCCGGGTGAACCCGTGATCGAGATGCGCCGGTACCCAGACGACGAACGCCTTTCCACGATCGTGGGTCGTGCGTTGTGGGCAGGCGGCCATCTCGATGCCATCGCACAGAAGTTGGCCCGATTGCATGCGGAGTCCCCACGTGGCAGGGAGATCAACGCCGCTGGACGCCGCACGGCGATCGTTGCGCGGTGGGAGCAGAATCTCGTAGAACTCGTCCGCCGGGCCACGCGCCTCGACATCGGCAAGTCCATCGCCCAGATCGACCACCTGTTCCGGCAGTATGTCGACGGTCGCGCAATGTTGTTTGCGCAGCGGATCGATCGGCGCAGGATCGTCGATGGACATGGTGACCTGCAGGCTGCGGACATCTTCTGTACCGCCGGTGGCCCGGTCATATTGGACTGCTTGGAATTTGACGACCAACTGCGCTATGTCGACGGTATGGACGACGCATCGTTTCTGGCAATGGATCTGCAATTTCTGAGTGCCGACGAACTTGCCGACAGCTTTCTCGCCAGCTACCGTGGCGCCGCCGAAGAGGATGCGCCGTTCTCCCTGGCCTACTTCTACTGTGCCTACCGGGCCGTCGTGCGCGCGAAAGTCGACTGTGTGCGCATGGAACAAGGCGATGGCTTGGCCCACGCGGACGCGCTGCGGCATCTGGAACTGGCGATCGACAATCTGCAGCGTGCGACCGTTCGTCTGGTCCTCGTGGGCGGTGGCCCAGGAGCCGGAAAATCCACGCTGTCAAGCGCTTTGGGAGGTGCACTGGCCGCACAGGTGATATCGACCGACGACGTTCGCGAAGAACTCCGAGCGGCGGGACAGCTGGATGGTCCTGCCGGACACTACGATACCGGACGCTACAGCCCGCACAACGTCCATGCGGTATACAAAGCGATGCTGCACCGGGCAGGATCACTTCTTGCGCAGGGGCAGTCGGTGATCTTGGACGGCACCTGGCGTGATGCCGAAGCGCGTGAGTGTGCCCGCGCAATTGGTCATGAAAACAGCTGTCCGGTGGTCGAATTGTGCTGTACAGCACCTCTTTACATCGCTCAGAACCGGATTGCCGGTCGATGCGTCGGTGCGTCCGAAGTCACACCGGAGATAGCTGCTGCCATGGCGCAGGAAACTGAGATCTGGCCCGAGGCGCTCGGTATCGACACTTCTCAGCCCGTCGCCGCGTCGGTCGAGGACGCCATCGAGATGTGCCGCTCTGCGCTGTGAGTGGCACAGCGCACAGCACCGCTACTCGCGGCCATGGTTGGAGGGACCAAGTACCCGAAGCATGGGACCTTGGGCAGTATTCCGGCGCCAGGCGGACTCGTAGGGTGGCAATCACGGACAACCAGTACGAGGCAAGGACGGACCATGAACGAAACAGTTGACGCAGAACCTGTTGTCGTCGGCATCGATGGTTCGAAACCGGCACTGCGGGCGGCGCGGTGGGCCGCAGTCGAGGCGGCGAGCCGAGACGCTACGTTGCGCCTGGTTTACGTCATTGAATCCGATGAATCCCAACGGCAGGAAAGCATCGACCGAGCACAGCACGCGTTGCACAAAGCCTGGGTTGCAATCTCAGACAGCAACATCGATGTCAAAGTCGAATCCGAAATCGCATCCGGACGCCCGGCTGACTGCCTGGTCGAAGAATCCCGGCACGCGTCGATGGTCTGTATGGGTCACCGGGGAACCCATGACTCGCCAGACGGTCCGCGGGGTTCCACCGCTGCAGAGGTCGCTCAAAAAGCGGTCGGATCGGTCGCGATCGTGCACGCGCCACATACCAAGCGGGCATTCGACCGCCATAAGTGGATCATCGTGGTCCTCGACGAATCAGACTCGGCCACAGCGGCATTGAAGGTGGCGCAGAACGAGGCCGTATGGCGCCATTCCCCGATCCTGGTGTTGGAATCGTGGTCACATTCGAACGAGGCGAATGATCCTCGACATCCGGTGCGCGCCGCACTGAATCGCTTGCTCAAGGAAGCAGGTAACAGCGATGTGCAATCGGTCACGCTACCCAGGCCGAGCCATATGACCGATTTCTTGCAGCAGAGCGCCTCCATCGATCAGCTCGTCATCGTCGCCGGCGATCACGCCGGCTTGGTCGAGGAGCTGACCAACGGCCAGACCCGCAAGGTCCTCGACGATTCCGACTGCTCGCTGCTGTTTGCCCGATGACGTGAAAGACCTTTTACACAAATAACTTTCGTTGATGGAAATAGATCATGACTCAGGCTTTGTCCGCCCCAGCCAATGGCACTGCCACGACAACCATGCGTGCCGCAGTCGTCACCGCCTATGGCGCACCACTGGAAATAACTGAACTCGAAGTGCCCTCGCCGGGTTATGGGGAGGCCCTGGTCCATCTCGACGCGTCTGGCATCTGCCATACGGATTTGCATGCGGCGCGGGGTGATTGGCCGGTCAAGCCGGAGCTTCCATTCGTGCCCGGCCACGAAGGGATCGGCACTGTGGTTTCTCTCGGTGGAGGCGTTCGCGACCTTGAGATCGGCGACAAAGTCGGCAACGCGTGGTTGTGGTCGGCATGCGGGCGGTGCGAGTACTGCCGCAGCGGCCGGGAGACCCTGTGCGAGCACCAAAGTAACGGTGGATACACCGTGAACGGGAGCTTTGGAACCTACATGCTGGTCAATGCGGACTACGCTGCCCGGATCCCGCACGGCGCTGACCCGGTCGAAGTCGCTCCGATCTTGTGTGCCGGCGTGACGGTGTACAAGGGCCTCAAGGTCAGCGGGGCCCTGCCGGGGCAATGGGTGGCGATCTCCGGGATCGGTGGACTCGGACACATCGCTGTTCAATACGCGCATGCGATGGGCCTTCGGGTTGTCGCTGTCGACGTCGATGTGGCGAAGCTGACTCTGGCCAAGAGCCTTGGCGCCGAGGTGGTGGTCAACGCTCGGGCGGGCGATGCCGCGGAGGCTGTCCAGCACGCCACTGGCGGTGCACACGGTGTTCTGGTCACCGCAGTGCAACCGCAGGCTTTTCGCCAGGCGATCGGTATGGCGCGGCGTGGCGGCACCATAGTGTTAATCGGACTGCCGCCAGGGGACTTTCCGGCACCGATCTTCGACATTGTGTTGAAGGGCTTGACCATTCGCGGGTCGATAGTGGGAACTCGACAGGATCTGGCTGAAGCGCTGGACTTCTATGCCCGCGGATTGATCAAGCCGACCGTCACTCGTGCACATCTCGGTGAGATCAATTCTGTGCTCACCGAGATGGAACAGGGGCGGATCCAGGGCAGGGTGGTCATCGATCATCGGACTCCCTACCGCGCGGACGTCGGTGCCTGAATGCGGGCACTGTCGGCAGGGGAAGGGGTGAGGTTGGGGTCGGGCTATCGGTGTGAGTCGGGGGGCGCGGCGCGGCCGGGTGTCGTCGTAACCAGTCTGCGTAGCGGGGTCTTGCTGACGAGATCAAGCAGGGGGCGCAAGAGCGGCCGGCTGAGGAAGTATCCGGCCAGGCTGACCACAATGCCCAGCGCGAGGCCGGCCAGCACGTCGCGCGGGTAGTGCGCACCCACGTAGACGCGTGCGAAGGCCATCAAGGCCGCGGCCACTGCCGCAACGGTGCCAAGGCGTCGGTTCACCAGCCACAGCGCAGCGACCACACCCAGCGGAGCCCACACCGCCGCCACCATTGCTGTCGGATCTACGCGCTTGCGGGCGAGCCACCATCCGGCCACCAGTAGTGCCACAAATAGGACAACCCCGTCGTTGGCGTACCAGGCCATGAGCGGACGCAACCACGGGGTGTCTCGGGCGATCGCGTTGATGGCGTAGAAGGTTCGTGTGTCAAGGTCCATCGCCGGTGCCTTCGGTTCGCTGGTTGCGTTCGGTGTCGGGGTCAATACTGGTCCAGCGCAGTGACGGGAGAACGACCGACCCGCATCTGTATCTGCACGTCGTCCCGCCCGCCGAGAGGCGAATTGCGGAGGCGCCTTCCGTGTGATCGGTGCCCGTTGTCCGCTGCGACGGTGGCGTCGTGCGCTCCTTGATAGCTCGCCGTGCCGGATTCCGCCGCAATCTCCGTGTCGATAGCTGTTGTCCTCAAGCGGGATATCCGAGGAGGATGAGTGAGGTGACTGAACCGCACGAGATCCGATTCGAGGGTGTCAGGGTCCGCCTCGACAGCGACAAGACATACGAGGAGTTGGTCGCCGCGCTGCTGGCGGATATCGGTGCCGATCCTCCTGCGATAAGTGATTTTGCTGCAACGACTTTGAGTGACTGGGAGTCGTTCTCGGGGGAGGTCTCGCGGCACTTGGGGCCCAGCGACTTCATGCTGATGCACCTCATCGACCACGGTGGGTGGTTGCCGTCGGCCGGGATCAACCGCAAGGCGTTGCGGGTCATCCTCGGCAACCCCTTGATCGCGATCACGATGATCCGGCACGACCTGGCGGCTGGATTGTTCGCGCCAGTCGAGCTGCTGATCGCCGACGAAGCCGGTGGTCGAAGTAGCCTGACCTATGTGAAACCGAGCTCGCTCATGGTCATCGAGGACAATCCGTCGCTGCGAGAGGCGGCTCTGGCGCTGGACGGCAAACTCGCCGCGTTAGCCATCAAAGTCGCGGCGACGGAAGTTAACTGAATCCGCGGCAACGCCTACGTCATCGGCGCGTCGCAGCCAAGTGATCGAGCCGGTTCAGCCGACATTCCCACGGTGCTCGGGCGGAGCCGGCGTGAAGGCGGGGCCACCGGGGTTGATGCTCTTTTCGGTAGGCGTCACCGAAGTCGTGGTGGTGGTAGTTGTGGTTGTGCTCGTCGTCGGGGTCGTCGGTTGACCGCCGTTGCTACAACCGGCCAGCAGGGCACCTGAGGTGATCAGCGCACCTGAACCGATGATGACGCCCAGGCGTCGAATTGTCAGTGAACTCATAGCGGCTGATCCTAACCGCGTTTGTCCAGAGTTTCAGTGGATAGAACGAGTTTCAGAAGGATGGAAAGCGCGCTATTTGAGCAGCTTATGACCGCGATCGTCGATCGGTATCGGCAGCGCCGTCTCGGAATTCTTGGAAAGGTCTGACCGACGTTAAAAATGTTGTGGCGCAGCTGATATCGGTGCACGGCGCGGCGTCAGCCCAGTCCGTCGGCGGCACCGCAGCCGGCCGCGTCGGGTGGGACGAAGCCGGTGCCGGCGACCCGGCTGGGGCGCTATACCTCCAGAGAGGGCGTCACTATGCCTCTAGAGAGGGCAGAGTGGGAATCCGAGCAAGGGAGCGGACATGACGGCGATCGGGCACGCGTTGTCGCTGACGGGGTCGATGACGTGGGAGATCCTCTGGGCTTTGATACTCGGTTTCCTGCTGTCGGCGGTGGTTCAGGCGGTCGTTCAACGTGCCGCTGTGGTGCGACTACTCGGCAGCGATTCGCCCCGTACGTTGGCGATCGCGACGGGCCTGGGCATTGCCTCGTCCTCGTGTTCTTATGCGGCAGTGGCGCTGGCGCGGTCACTGTTTCGCAAGGGCGCCACCTTCACTGCCGCGATGGTGTTCGAAATCGCCTCCACCAACCTGGTGATCGAGCTGGGCATCATCCTGGCCCTGTTGATGGGCTGGCAGTTCACCCTCGCCGAGTTCCTCGGCGGTCCGATCATCATCATCGGTGTTGCGCTGATATTTCGAATTGTGTTGCGTCAAAACCTAATACGTGAGGCAGCGGCGCAGGCCGACAAGGGCGTGGCCGGATCGATGGAAGGGCATGCGGCGATGGACATGTCCATCGCCGGTACCGGCAGCTTCTGGACGCGGCTGCTATCGGCCGAGGGACTCACCTCGGTGGCGCATGTCTTCGTGATGGAGTGGGCCGCGATCTGGCGCGACCTGGTAGCCGGGCTCTTGATCGCCGGCGCCATCGGGGCCTGGGTGCCGAACTCGTTCTGGCAGGGCCTGTTCATCGACGGTCATCCCACCGCCTCGGCGGTGTGGGGTCCGATCATCGGTCCTCTGGTGGCCGTGGTCAGCTTCGTCTGCTCGATCGGCAATGTGCCGCTGGCGGTGGTGCTGTGGAGCGGCGGCATCAGCTTTGGTGGGGTCGTCGCGTTCATCTTCGCCGACCTGTTGATCCTGCCGATTCTCAACATCTACCGCCGCTACTACGGCCTCCGCATGACGGTCGTGATCGCCACGGTGTTCTATCTGTCCATGGTCCTCGCCGGTTACTTCGTCGAGATCTTGTTCACCGCTACCGGTTTGGTGCCCGACCGGCAGAGCGCCCAGATGCCCGACGAAGGCATCTCCTGGAACTACACCACTTGGCTCAACCTGGTGTTCCTCGGCCTCGGGGCCGTGCTGGTGTGGCGGTTCGTGCGTACCGGTGGCGTGGCGATGCTCAAGATGATGAACGGCGCACCCGAGATGGACCACACCATGGGCGAGCAGCCGCACCACCACACCAGCACGCATGAGGGCCACAGCGATCCGGATGCACCGACCGGGCCCGCACGCGGACACGAGATGTAAGGATCGCTCAGTGTCTGGTGACCGGCGGACTGAACCCATGACGACTACGCGTGGCCGCCACCATGTCGTGTTCGTCGTGTTCGACGGTGCCAAGACGCTGGATGTGGCGGGGCCGGCCGAGGTCTTCGCCGAGGCCAACCTGTTCGGAGCCGAATACACCCTCAGTTATGTATCGCCTTCCGGGGCAACGGTTCTGACCTCTACCGGAATTCAGCTGCCGGTCGAGGCTGCGGCCGCCGACGTGCTGGAGCCTGACACGGTCATCATCTCCGGCGGTGACGTCCTGGTCGGACAGCCCATTGCGCCAGATCTGATCGATGCGGTGCGCGGCCTCGTCCCTCGGGCCAAGCGATTGGTGTCCATTTGCACCGGATCGTTCGTTCTCGCTGCGGCGGGGGCGTTGGCCGGCCGCCGCGCAACCACGCACTGGCGGCACGCCGAACTGCTTGCGCGCGCCTATCCCGATATCGAGGTCCAGCCCGACGCGCTGTTCGTGGTGGACGGCGACACCTTCACCTCGGCGGGGGTATCGGCCGGAATCGACCTTGCACTCGCGCTCGTCGAACACGATCACGGTCCTGACCTCGCGCGTGCGGTCGCGCGCAGCCTCGTGGTGTTCATGCAACGGCCGGGCGGGCAATCTCAGTACTCTACGTATCTGGATGTCCGCCCGCCTCGCGTGCCGACCCTGCGGACAGTGGTCGACCTGATTTGTGCGCAGCCTGACCTGGACCACAGTACGAGCAAGTTGGCGGCCCGGGTCGGTGTCAGTTCCCGCCACCTGACTCGGCTGTTCGCATCCGAACTCGACACCACCCCCGCGAAATTCGTCGAACGGGTGCGACTGGACCACGCCAAGGCCCTCATGGAAGGCGGGCACAGTGTCGAACGGGCTGCCCGGGCCGCCGGGTTCGGCAGTGCCGAAACGATGCGGCGGACGTTCGTTGCGCGTCTTGGTATTTCGCCTAGGCAGTATCGCGATCGGTTCACCACCACGGCGCGGTAACGGTCGGCCAATGGGGTGTTCAGTTGAATACCGCGGGCAGCGATCCAAATATCGAAAGATTTGATCGACAGCCAGAAAGGACGAGGGTTAGACCGGAGCCGGGCCGGCGCCGGGTGCCCCGCGAAAAACTGTCTTGCCGCAATCGAAGCACTCCCACCGCCGCCCGCTGCCGGCCTTGACGGGAGGTAGCGGGTACATGCCGGCGCAGCCGCACCGGGGGCATTTTGGCGCCATCGGTGGAGTCTACGGCCAGCGGGTCAGGCGCGTGCTGATTCGAGTGGTCGGGCGCCATGAAGTGCAGGTTCAGCGTAAGGTGGGTAGCGGAGATGTCTTTTAGCGGCCAGCGGTTCGCCCGAACGCAGGCGCTTCGGCTGCGTTAAGTCCTCCGTTTCGCCCCGCGTGGGGTGGTCGCTGTTTCGACCGTGAGGGGTCTCCGTGAAGCACATCGGCGCGTCCACATATTCGGCATCTGAGTAATGGCGTACGTCATGCCGAAGCCACGTTCTGGCAAGCCGGTCCGGCTCTCGTTGGCGTATGACCTCGGCCATGAGATCGACGGGGGATGGTGGCCCTACACGGCCGCGATTGCCGACGAACTTGCTGATCTGGTTGCGGCGCTCGACTCGCGATTGGGAAAAGTTGCCGAAATAGACATCAATTGGGCGCCAATGCACAATCCACCCAACCTGAACTGGAAGGATTGGCAGACCAGACCCCAGCACATCATGGCCATCAAGGGTGACCAGGCTCGGGCGAACGTGCTGGTCGTGCCATGCACGACGAGCAGCAATCTGGCTGCGATGGTTTTGCGCCGCGCTGCTGGGCTGCCCGTAGTCCCCGCACGTAACGAAGACGGCACGCTCAACACCGCTGAAGAGATATTGAAAGCTGCACGGAAACAATGTATTTAGTGGCTTGACCAGACAACTTGGAGTGCGATTTTCCGATCGGCGCCGTCGGCGACGAGCCCACGCCGATCACTCCCGCGCTGTCCGGGGTGAGCGCGGCTGCTGTCCGCCTGAGCGTCAAAAGTGACACTCACGTCCAATTGAATTGAACCTGCCGGGGCTGGCGAACGTGGCACTTATGTCACCACCGAGGCAAGGGGTCACTATGCAACGCTTACGCGTCCACGCTGCAACTGTCGGGATCGCCACGATGAGTATCACCGCGGCGGTCGCCGCGCCGCTGGCCCCGATCACCCAGTCGCCACCGACAACGGTGCAGCAGGTCCGACTCGCCGCCACGACCGTTCCGCCGGGTGGCCTGATCACCAGCTTTCTGCACAACCAGACTGTCTACTGCTCATTGATCTGCCCGCTGTTGGTGCAGACCGGCGTCACGGCCGTCTCGACCATGCTGCAGGTGCCCGGCACCCTGTTCGCCGCGCTGCAGTCGCACAACCTCTTGCAAGCGATCGGAGTCGCGGCCGAATCGGTGACCGGCCCGACCGATACCGCGATCGAAAAGGCCATCGCCGTCGATGCGGCCATACCCGCACAGCGCGCTCTGAATGCATTCGAGGTCGGGGTGGTCGGATTGCTCAACATCATCCCGGCCGTTACCGGTGGTCCATCGGCGATCCTGGCTGCCATCGGGCAGGCGCGCCTGGACACCTTCAACGCGCTGAACGCACCCTTCGTGCCGAATCCCACGCCCACGGTCATGCCTCACGGCGTCGTCGAGGTCGCGGTGGTGCAGGCCATCAATGTCGTTGCGGCCGTGATCTTCCCGGCGTTCAACGACGTGCTGGCCGGCGCATTCCAGGTCCCCAACGCGGTGGCGAAGGAATTGGCCGCGACGGGCAACCCGGTCCAGGCACTCCTTGCAGGTATACGCACCGCGGCTGGCGTCGTGACTGCAGCCGGCACCGTCATCGCCAATGCGATCGGTACCGCGATCAACACCGTCCGGAATGCGGCAGCGGCGTCGGTACCCGTCACGGTTGCCGGGGTGACGCCGAAGGTCGCGGCCGCGGCTCCGGTGCCGGGCCCGAAGGTGTCCGCACTGTCGGCGACAGCGGGCACATCCCCGAAGACGCTCGGACTGTTGAGCTCTGGCGGCAAGTCAACGGACCACGGGACGCCTGCCGGTGCACTGCGGACTTCTACGACGAACGTGTCGCCCAAAGGCGGGCAGTTCGACGCGCCGGTCCAGACCGGCACTCACGTGACAGGTACGACGAGCTCCGGCGCTCACCCCAATGATCGTGGTTCCCACGTCGGAAAGCCGTCGCGACCAGCTTTCCGTGCCAATCGATGATTTCGCCCGCGGAGCAGCCGAAGCTGCAGCGCCGACTCGGTCCAGAACGCCCAGCGCGGCGCAGATGTCCAGGTCGAGTGGAACAGTTTTTTGGTGGCCGCCAACGCATCTGGTGACCGTTCGATCAGTTGGGCGGCCAGTTCCTCGGCCGCCGCAACCGGATCGTCGGCGACCGAGGTCACCAGCCCGTACCGCAAGGCGTCGGTCGCGGGGAAGATCTCTGCGGTCATGGTCAGCCGCTTGGCCACGTCCATCGGAAGCAGCTCACGCAGCGTCACGCTGCCGGTCATGTCCGGTATCAGTCCCCACCGCGCCTCCATGATCGACACCTTGCAGTCCGGTGTCGCGATCCGGAAGTCGGCCGCCAGGGCGAGTTGCATCCCGCCGCCGTAACAGTGGCCGTGCAACGAGGCGATCACCGGTACCGGAAGCTCGCGCCAGGCCCAGCACGCCTTCTGGAACAGATTGGTCGTCTGGCCGGGCAGCTTGCCGAAGTTGCGTATCGCGGCGAGCCCCGACAGCTTGGCGCCGGCGAAATCCAGCCCAGTGCAGAACGCCCGCCCGTCACCGCGCAGGATCACCACTCGCACCGATCGATCTCGCGCCAGTTGAGCGGGGACAGAGGCGAGTGCCTCAAGCATTGGTAGGTCGAGGCTGTTCATCTTGTCCGCTCGGTTCAGCGTCGCGTAAGCGATGCCGTCTCGAACATCAACGGTGATGCGGTCCTGAGCCATCGCGTCAGGATAAATGGCGGGGATTGCCTGAGGCGTGGACCGTGTGCATTCGATGTGAATGGCGGGAATCGCCCACGACGTCAGCTGGGGCGTCCTACGCTGCTGCGACAGCCAGCTGGCACTCGCGTGGGCAAACCGAATGAGACCGGATTACCTACACGCGCGACAATTGATTCCGTTTTGCGAATACTGGGTCTGTTTACGGAATCATTCCGCTATGGTTCGCGGTGTGACTGGGGAGGCGCGCACCAAGATGGCGGACCGCCAGCGCGCCAGGCGCGCCGAGCTGGTGCGTGAAGAGGTGATCGACGCAGCGCTGGCGGAGTTCGCCGAGCGCGGCTATCACCAGACGTCGATCAGCCATATCGCCAAGAGGCTCGGGTCCGGGCATTCGATGTTCTACCGGTACTTCGAGAACAAGCGGGACATCTTCGACCACGCCGTGCGGCAGGTGAATGCCCGACTGGTGGCCGCGATCGGTCAGTGTTCATCCGATGGTTTTGCGTCCATCGAGGAATTCAGCGCGTACACCAACTCTATCGGGATGGCGTATACCGACTTGCTCGCCGAAGATCCGCGGCTGCTGCAGTTGATCGTTATCCAGGCCGCCGGCGTCGATCAGCAGATGACCGAAGAGTTCCACCGCATGTTCGACGGCGGAGTGCGCAGGCTGTCGATGTTGTTGCGGGACGGCATGAACCGCGGCTACATCCGATCCGACGTCGACCCGTACGCGACCGCCCAGTCGATCGTCGCGATCCCCTTCGGCATCGCCCTGCGCTATGGGCAGAAGCCGGACCGCAACGTCCTGGTGGCCCAGACCCGTGCCACCACTGATCTGGTCTGCCGTGGACTTGCCACCGAATGGCTGGCTCCGCAAAACGAGGAGTCCGCCCGATGACCGACCAAGCGCAGAATTCCGATGCGATCGGCGAAGCCGTCGGTTGGGTCCGCCGCTATCTGCTGAACCACCCGATTGCGTCGCTGAGCACCGCAGGCGGCCAGATCGTGCTAGGGCTGCGCACGCTGCAGTACCTGTTCCTGGATATCGTGAAATGGCGATTCAACGTCCGCGAGTTCCTGGATCAGGCCGCATTCATGGCCGGAACCGCTTTCACTCCAACGGTTTTGGTGACCATCCCGATCAGCGTGACGTTGTCGATCCAATTCGCGCTGCTGGCCGGCCAGGTCGGCGCCTCGTCGTTGTCCGGCGCGGCCACCGGCCTCGTGGTGATCCGCCAGGGTGCGCCCCTGGTCGCTTCGCTGTTGCTGGCCACCGCGGTCGGCTCGGCGGTTTGCGCCGACCTGGGCTCGCGCACCATGCGCGAGGAGATCCAGGCGATGGAGGTGATGGGGGTGTCACCGATCCAGCGGCTGGTGGTCCCACGCCTGGCCGCACTCGTACTGATCGGCGTGCTCTTGACCGGCGTCACCAGCTTCGTCGGCTATCTGGCCAGCTACTTGTTCAACGTGTACATGCAGAACGGCACGCCCGGATCTTTCATCGCGACTTTCTCGTCGTTCTCCACCGTCGGCGATCTGGCGTTGGCGATGGTCAAGGCGATCGTGTTCGGTGTGATCGTGGCGGTGATCAGCTGCCACAAGGGCCTCGACACCCGTGGCGGCCCGGCCGGCGTGGCCAACTCCGTCAACGCCGCCGTGGTGGAGTCGGTGTTGCTGATGATGATCGTCAACGTCGTGATGAGTCAGCTCTACGTGATCATCTTCCCGAAGACGACGATCTGACATGGCCGCACCGTCAACATTCACCCCGGGACTGTTGCGGCCGTTCAGCCGCGTCGGAAACGGTCTGCTCAAAGGTGCCGGCCGCACCGGTCACATGGTCGAGTTTTTCGGCAGGGTCGTCTTGGCGATGCCGACGATGTGGCTGCGTTATCGCAAAGAGCTGCTGCGCCTGTTGTCGGATATCACCTGGGGCAACGGGTCCATCGTGGTGGGCGGCGGCACCCTGAATGTGGCCGGCGTGCTGGGGATTACGGCCGGAGCCCTGGTCGCGGTGGAGGGCTACAACGCGCTGAATCTGTTGGGGCTGGGTTCGGCGACCGGATTGGTCTCCTCGTTCGCCACGACGCGTGAGTTGGCGCCGATCATGATCGCGATGGCGTTCATCGCCCAGGCCGGCTGCCGATTCACCGCACAGCTCGGGGCGATGCGGATCAACGACGAGATCGACGCGCTGGACACTCTCGGTATCAACTCGGTGGCGTATCTGGTGGCCACCCGAGTGGTGGCGTCGATCATCGCGGTGGTGCCGCTCTTCTTGGCGGCGCTGGCCCTGGCCTACTTGGCGTGTCAGGTGGTCAGTGTGGTGGCCGGCCAGTCCACCGGGACCTATCTGCACTACTTCGGGCTGTTCCTGGAGGGTCGGGACGTGTTGTTCGCGACCATCAAAGCCGTTGTGTTCGTGTTCATTTCCTCGACGATGCAGTGCTACTACGGCTACTTCGCCTCCGGTGGCCCGGCGGGTGTGGGTGTCGCGGCCGGCCGCGCGATGCGGGGCAGCGTCACCATGGTGGTGATCGTGAACATGCTGTTGACGATGGCACTGTGGGGCGTCATCAGCGGCGCGAGGTTCGGCGGCTGATGGGCAACTCGTTCGATCACGACCCGCGGGGCTCGACCGACCGCAAGCTGGGTGTCATCGGTCTGTGCTTTGCCGTGGTGGCGGCGTTCATCGCGGTGGTGATGGTTATCAAATCCACTGGCAAGCTCGATGATTTCGTCCGCGTCGACATCAAACTGGTGAACATCGGCGACGGGCTGCCGGAGCGCTCGGATGTCAAGTTCCGCGGCGTCATCGTGGGCATGGTGTCGAGTATCGCGCCGTCGCAACACGGCCAGCCCAATGTGGTGCACGTCGACATCCAGCCGCAGTTCGCGCCGCAGATCCCCGACAACGTGACCGCGCGGGTGGTGCCGGCGAACCTGTTCGCGGTGTCCGCCGTTCAGCTCGTCCAGAACGGCACCGGGGCCCGGCCGATCCGCTCCGGCGATGTCATCGAAGAAGACCAGACCCTGCCCACCGTGCTGTTCCAGAACGTGCTGGCGAAGCTTCGGCAGCTGCTCAAGGCGGTTGGGCAGGCGCCTGATGCCAACAATGTCGGCGTCTTCGCAGCGTTGTCGGAGGCCACCCACGGGCGAGGACAGAAGCTCACCGATGCCGGACACAACCTCAATGAGGTGATGCGCCAACTGAATTCAGTGGTCACTTCGGACGACTCGGGACCGTCGACGTTGTCCGCGCTCAAGGCTGCCGCTGAGAGCCTGCGTACCGTGTCGCCAGATCTGTTCGCCGCGTTGGACAGTTCGGTCAAGCCGATGCGGACCATCGCCGAGAAGCGCAGTCAGTTGACCGAATTCCTTACCGGGGGACTGCACACCAGCGGAATATTGGGTGACGCGTTCGAGCATCAGACCGATCGGATGATTCAAGTCAGTACCGGCCTGACCCCGGGGCTGGGTGTGCTGGCCGACCATGCCGACCAATTTCACGGTATTTCAACCCGATTGCAGACGCTGGCCAACAAGTTCTACGACCAGGCGTGGAACCCGGAGACCAATTTGCTTCAGGTCAAGGTGGTTGTCGCGCTGAACTCGTCGCGGCAGTACACCCGGGCAGACTGCCCGCGGTACGGGGCCTTGGAGGGCCCGAGCTGCCAGACAGCCCCGGAAACGCCCACCGCGCCCGACCTCAAGCCGGGGTTGGCGTCGATGGGTATGGCGCCGCCGCCGTGGGTTCCCGAGAACTATCCCAACATGGCCCCGCCACGGTTCTCGGTGCCGATCGTGCCGGATTTCCCAGGGCCGCCCGATCCCAGTGGACTGCCGGCACCGCAGGGGGTTCCCACGCCGACGGTCCCAGGACCTCCGCCGTTGCCTGCCGAAGCGGGCGCACCTGCGCAGGTGCAGCAGCAGTCCACTCCGGATGCGTCGGCTCCGGCACCGCCGCCGGGCCAGGCGCAGCAGCAGTCCGCACCGTTGTACGGAGGCACCGTGGGACCGGTCGGTAGCCAGACTGAAAAGGACCAGTTGAGCAAGATTGTCGGTGGCCCAGCCACTTCCGCCACCGAACTGCTACTGGGCCCGGTCACCCGGGGCAGTGACGTGCAGATCACTCCCGTGCCGGACGGTGCCCGATGAAACTCAAACGTGTCACCGTCATCGGCCTCACCTTGTTCTTGGTCTTCTCGGTTGCGGTTACCTGGATGGTGTTTGCCACCTTGCAACGCAACGTTTCTGGGCCGACGAGCAGCTACTCGGCGGTTTTCAGCGATGTGTCGGGGCTTGCCGAGGGTGACGATGTTCGGGTGGCCGGGGTGCGGGTCGGCCGGGTCGATGGCATCGAATTGACCGGTGACAACCAGGCCAAGGTCACCTTCCGGGTGCACAGCAATCAGACGCTCTACACCAACACGCTGGCCTCGGTGACCTACCAGAACATCATCGGGCAGCGCTATCTCGGCCTGAGCCAGGGGGAGGGAGAGCGCCACAAACTGCCTGTGGGCGCACAGATTCCGGAGAATCGGACCAACCCGTCGTTCGATATCTCCTACATGCTCAACGGTTTCGAGCCGTTGTTCACCGAGCTTGATCCGCAGCAGGTGGACAACCTGACCAACGCCATCATCGCGGCATTCCAGGGCAATCAAGGTTCCTTGCTGACATTGACCACGCAGGCGTCGGCGCTGACGCAGACCCTCGCGGGTCCGGATGCGGCGCTGGGCGATCTGATCGCCAACCTGGACAAGCTGATGACGACGCTCGCCAAACAGAGCGCCAATCTGGAGACCATGTTGGCGCAGTCGTCGTCGACGTTGTCCGCCTTGTCCGGTCGGCGGGAGGAACTGGTCGCCTCGGTAGGCTCGATCACGGCGAACGTCGGGAGGCTGTCGCAGCTGGTCAGTGCGATCACTCCGGACGTGCAGCAGTTCATCGACCGCAACCCCGGATTCCTGAAATACAGCACCACCGATGGCAAGGCCCGGCTCGGTTACATGATGGCCAATGTGCCGTTGATGCTCAAAGGATTTGCGCGCATCACCCAGGACGGTAGTTATTTGGACGCGTACATCTGCGATCTCGATTTCGGCCTGTGGCGCGGCTTGCTCAACTGGTTCCGCATGTTCGTCATCAGGGCCACTCCGGGCAACGGCAACGAAGTGTGGCATTCGGCGGTGTGCCGATGAGCAATATCTTTGGCGGGCCGCTGCGTCCCCCGAAGCGGCTTGAGGGCGGGCGTCAGCGGGTCCTGGAGGACTACAACAAGTTCTGGCTCGGCGTGATCGGCCTGACGGTGATCGTCGTGCTGGTCGCCGCGGTGGTGCTGGTCAGTGTTCTGGACGTCGGGAAGAAGCAGTACACCGCCGAGTTCGCTCAGGCGGCAGCGATCAAGTCGGGTAACGCGGTGACCATCGCGGGCATTCCGGTCGGTGAGGTGCAGGACGTCACGCTGGCCGGTGACCACGTGGTCGTCACCTTCAAGGCGGACAAGAACGTGCGACTGGGCACCGAGACTCACGCCGCCATCAAGCTCACCACCATCCTGGGTGCGCGTTACCTCGAGCTGCGACCGGCTGGTTCGGGTCAATTGGCTGGTGACAGAATCACATTGAGTCATACCGAGGTGCCGTACGACCTACAGAAGACGTTGGCCGGCGCGACGAGTACCCTCGGCCCGCTCGATGCCGATCGGATCGCCGAGTCGGTGCGGGTGATGACCGGGAGCCTGCAGGGAGTGCCCGATGCGCTACCGCAGGCCCTGACCAACCTGAATTCGTTGGCCGGGGTGATCGCGTCCCGGCGCGACCAACTCGGCACGCTGATCACCAACGCTCACACCATCGCCGAGCTGTTGCATCGGCAGAAAGCGGATCTGGGCGCATTGGTGTTGCAGGGCAACCAGATTCTCGGTGAGATCACCACCCGGCGGGCCGCGATGCAGCGCCTGTTCGACGGAGTGACCCTGCTGGTCGACCGTGCCCGCACCATTCTGGCCGACCAGCCGCAATTGGATGCGCTGATCAGCAGCATGCACGACTTCGCCAAGATGCTTGCCGACCACGATGCCATGGTGCGCAGCATCTTGCAGGTTGCCCCGGTCACGGCGCGCGACTTCGCCAACATCCTGGGCAGTGGTAACGGCGCCGATGTCCAGCTGCCGGCCGGTGTCATGATCGACTCCTGGATGTGTGCGATCAGCGGTCGGGCCCGGCAGTTCAATCTCGTCGAGTACTTCAAGGACTGCAAATGAATAAGCGTCCCTTGATGATTGCCGCAGTCGCGGTCGCCGCCGTGGTGGTGGCGGTCGCCGCGGTGGCGTTCGCCGCGCCGCGATTCTGGCACCGCAACATCACCGTCCGCGCGCATTTCCAGGACGCCGTCGGGCTGTATGCCGGTAACGCGGTGTCGGTGTTGGGTATGCAGGTGGGAAAGGTCGACACGGTAGAGAACAAGGGTGGCTATGTCGAGGTCACCATGGACATCGACCGAAAGGTCCCGCTGCCCAGCGACGTAACCGCCGTCACGGTCTCCACGTCGATCCTGACCGACCGGCACGTCGAGTTGACCCCGCCGTACACCAGCGGACCCAAGCTGCGGGACGGCGATCTGATTGCCTTGGGTAACACCAAGACTCCGGTCGAATTCGACAAGACACTGTCGATGATCGACAGGCTCGGTACGGCGTTGCGCGGTAACGCCAATGGTGGTGGCCCGCTGGGTGATCTGGTGAACCTCGGCTCCCAGATCTCCTCCAACAACAGCGACCAGATCAAGTCCACGTTGGGCAAGTTGTCCGAGGCGCTCAAGGTTGGACCCGATGGTGGTGCCCAGACCGAGAAGAACCTGCAGGAGATCATCCGCAGCATCTCCGATCTGACCCAGTCCGCCGCCGACAATGACAGTGCCGTCCGCAAGTTCGGTTCCAACGTGCACCAGTTGAGCGACATCCTGGCCGATCAGAACCTGGGTGCGGGGCGCACGGGAGCCAAGATCAACGAGATCTTGCAGGAGGTCAGCGGTCTGCTGGACCGGCACCGGGACGAGCTCAAGGGCACGTTCGGGGATGCCAACACCGTCGTCAAGTCTCTGGCTGACAACAAGCGCGAGTTGGAAGAGACCCTGGACGTACTGCCGCTGACCCTCGACAACTTGTACAACGTACTCGATCCGGTGGGTGGCAGCGTTCGAGTCCATCTGGTGACCGACAAAGTGTTGGCCAACAACAACCTCAACAAGGAACTCTGCAACCTCATGGGTCTGAAGCAGCTGGGTTGTGCGACAGGAACATTGCAGGACTACGGACCGGATTTCGGGCTGACCTCGATGATGGACCTGATGGCCAACGGCATCGGCCCGTCCGGACAGGGTGAACCGCCCAAATCGGGAGCATCGCCCGCGCCGGGAGGGCCGACCCGATGACGATGTGCTTGACTTCCGTGTTGCGCCAGGCCCGGTGGGGTGTAGCGCTGGGTAGTGCGCTGCTGCTGACCGGTTGCGCTGCCGGCCTGGACCAGGTGCCGTTGCCGTCGCCCGGGTCCAGTGGACCGACCTATGGCTTGAACGCGGTGTTCTCCGATGCGCTGAACTTGCCGTCGAAGGCGAAAGTCCGCTTGTACGGCGCAGATATCGGCGAGGTCGAGTCGATCAGCGCCGAGGACTTCACTGCAAAGGTCTCCATGCGGATCCGCCGGGATGTGCCGTTGCCGGTGGGCAGCACCGCCGAATTACGTTCGGCCACCCCGCTGGGCGACGTGTTCGTACAGATTCGCCCGCCCGGTGTGCAGGGCGGTGCGGGCCGGCCCGAAACAGATTCCGGCCCGCTGCTGCACGACGGCGACACCATTGCGCTGGCGTCCACCGCCGCGGCACCGACGGTCGAGGAACTGCTCAACTCGCTGGCGATGCTGGTCAACGGCGGCGCCATTCGGGCCTTGACCACCGACGTCAACGGGGCGGGCCGGGCGGTCGGCGGGCGCGGTGAGAAGTTGGCCGGATTGATCTCGGAGACCAACGCGTTCCTGGCCAAGATGTCGGCGCGTTCGGCACAGTTGGATGCGACCCTGCGCTCGACGTCGAACATGGCCGCCGAGATCGCAGGCCACCAGCAGAGCATCGACACCGCGTTATCTGCCGGCGCACCGGCCCTGGCGGTGATCTCCGACAACACCACGCGGATCATGGATGTGGTCGACAACGTCGCCCGGATCACCCGGCAGTTGTCCAAGTTCCCGTCGATGCAGGGCACCGACACCCGAAGTGTGGCAGCCGACGTGAACAAGTTGTCGGCGGTGTCCAACGAGATCGCGCTGGACCCGGACCTTTCTCTGGCCGCGTTCAACCGATTGATCGGTGTCCTGGTCAAGTCCACCAATTCCACTGCGTTGCACGGTGACGCGTACATCTCGAAGATTGCCATCGCCGCTCTACCCGACAAGAACTACCCAGGCGACCCCGGTTTCCACGGACCTGACGGCACTGACTGGCACCTGATGATCGGCAGCCTCCGTTACGAGTGGAACATGCTGGTGGGCCGCATCAACGGACCGGACCGCCCATGATCAGCGCACTCAATTCCGTTCTGGCAGTGATCATTCGCGTCGTCAAGGCGGTGGCCAGCCGCAAGGTCCTGCTCGCGCTGGCGGGGTTGGCCCTCACCGCGGTGATCGCTTTCGGTTACATCGCGATCGATGGTTTGCGGTTCAACCCGTTTCACCGGACCATCGCGGTACGGATCATGTTGCCGGAATCCGGTGGGCTGCTGGCCAATCAGGACGTCACTCTGCGCGGCATCCCGATCGGCCGTGTTGCGGCGGTCAACCTCACCGACCAGGGTGTCGAAGCCGTCGCGTCCATCGACTCGTCGGCCCGCATTCCGACCGATAGTGCGGTGCGGGTGTCGGGGCTATCCGCCGCGGGGGAGCAGTACCTGGACTTTCGGCCCGAGCACGGCGGCGGACCGTATCTCGTTGACGGTGCGGTCATTTCAGGCAAGCAGGCCAGTATCCCGGTGACCTTGCCACACATCATCGACCACAGCCGCGGCGCTTTGGCCCAGTTGGATGCCGACAAGCTCGGCAAGATGTTCACCGAGCTGCATGTGACCAACGACGGACCGCGTAAGCTCGCCGCGATCCTCGATGGCGCCAGCTTGCTGGCCAACACGGTGGATTCGGTACTGCCGCAGACCGTGAGCATGATCCGCAGTACCCGGGTGGTCTTCGACACCGTCGCCGACGTGCGCCCGGGCCTGCAGGACACCACCCGGGACCTGTCTCAAGTGCTGGGCGGGGTGAACCGGATGGACGGAGGCTTCCGCACCCTGGTCGAGCGGGGCGAGCCGCAGTTGGCCACGCTGGACAATCTGATCGCCGACAACCGCCAGAATGTCGTGCAGATTCTGGGCAACCTGACCACGGTGTCGCAGATCATCTACCAGCGAATCCCTGCGCTGCAGTACATCTGGCGTCCAGATCGAGATCCGTTCATCGACCGCTTCTCCTCCGTGTTGCATGACGACGGCATCTGGGCGATCGGTGACCTCTATCCGAAGTACCGGTGCGACTACAACCTGCCTCAGCATTCACCGTCGGATGCGAGTTTCCCTGAGCCGTATAAGTACACGTATTGTGCTGACCAGGATCCGTCGCTGCTGGTCCGCGGTGCCCGCAACGCACCCCGACCGCCAGGTGACGACACCGCCGGCCCACCGCCGGGATACGACCCGCATGCGGTGACCGATAAGACACCGCACTACCCGGGTTACACCATCGACACCCTATACGGCGGCCCATCGATGCCGGCGCCGATGCCGAACTGACGGGGCCAATGAGATACGCGAGATGTGATGAGTAAACGAACCAGCGACCCCGACGTTTTCGAGCAGGCCCGCGACGTCGAACCCGACGCCGCGGACCTGGCGGAGCCAGATCCCGATGCCGGTGTCTCCGAGACCGATTCGGCCGACTCGGACCCGGCCGAATCAGATGTGACCGACTCGGCCGACGACGGCGGCGAGCGGACGAAGCGCCCACGGACAGTGGTTGTGCTGCTGACGGTGTCCTTGATCGTCATCGCGGCGGCGGCGGGCTTTCTGGGCTGGCGGCAGTATCAGCAGTATCGCCTCGATCAGGTCACCGCTGCCGCACTGCAGGCCGCCGAGGACTACGCGGTGGTGCTGACGACGTTGGACGCCAAGAACATTGACGACAACTACCGTAAGTCCCTCGACGGGGCCACCGGGGAGTTCAAAGACGCCTACAGTCAGGGCGCCAACCAGTTACGCCAGGTACTGATCGACAACAAGGCCTCGGGCACCGGCGTCGTTGTCGCCGCCGCGGTGAAGTCCGCGACCCCGGACAAGGTCGAAGTGCTGTTGTTCGTGGACCAGTCGATCACCAATGCGCAGAATCCGAGTCCACGGATCGACCGAAACCGTATCGACATCACGATGGACAAAGTGGGCGACCGATGGCTGGCCGGCAAGGTTGAAATCCTGTGACCACCAAGGAATCTGACGATGTCGACGTCGAGGCCGTCGACGAGGACACCGCGACCGAGGTTGAGTCTGACGGCGAACACGGCCCCAGGACCTACCGGATACGTCGCGCGGTCTGTTGGGCGGTCGGCGTGCTGGTGGTGCTGCTGGCAGCCGCGGCGGTGACGTTGGGAGCCCTGGTATTCCAGCAGCACCAGCGCGACGTCGAGGCGGCGCAGGCGATCGACGCCGCGCGTGCCTACGCGGTCACGCTGACCACCACCGACCAGAACACCATCGACAAGAACTTCGCGGATATCACCGGCGGTGCCACCGGCGAGTTCAAGGACGCTTACACCAAGGCGTGGTCGCAGATGCGAAAGATGTTGATCGACAACAAGGTCAGCACCACCGGGACGGTCATCGACGCGGCGGCCAAGGCCGTCCACGGCGATGACGTCGACGTGCTGCTGTCGGTGAAGCAGGTGATCACCAGTTCGGCGTCGCCGGATCCACGGAGTGATTTCGTCAGTATGTCCGTGACGATGCGCAAGGTGGGGGACAAGTGGCTGGCCGCCAACGTGCTGCTGGCCGGAGCGGACGGCAAGCGTGCTAAGTAGAGTCCTGGCCACGGTCTGTGCCGGGCTGTCCCTCGCGGTCACCGGTTTGACCGGCGCGTCGTCGGCCCACGCCTCGGTGGAGAGCTTCTGCACCGAGCTCGGCGCGGCGTGGGACGGCTCCACCTGCACAGCGGTGGTCAAATCGCAGCGCGAAGCGGAAATGCTGCTGTCGCTGAAGCTTCCGGCGCAGCTGATGGACAATCCGACGGCAGGTCCCGTGCTGCGGGACTACTACACCCGGTTGTTCAACGGCTGGCGCAACACCGGCAACACCACGCCCCGCGACAGCAGCGCCACGGCTGACTACGAGATCATTCCCGGGCCCGGTGGCGTGCAGTCGGTCGTCGTGCACGAGATCTTCGAGCCCTTCGGCATCCAGGCCAACAATGCCTTCCGGTCGTTCGTGTTCGACATGAACACCGGGCGCCGGCTGTATCTGCCGGATCTGTTTCGGCCGGGAGTCAATGTGAACCAAGCGGTTTCGGCCGCCGCCGCGCCGATCCTGCCGCCGCTGCTCGATGCCGCCGCGCCGCCCCACACGCCTGGGACCTACCCGTTCACAGTCGCAGAGTTCCAGCCGGACGTCGACGGCTCCGGTTATTCGGGCAACTACCGCGCGTTCGCGTTGACCGGCGATTCGCTGCGGCTCTACCTGCCCGATCAGCCGATGGTGCGCGAAAGCCCCACTCCGCCGGATCGACGGGTCTGGTCCATGGACGGCGGCGCCGTGGTGGCCAATGTGCCGCTGGCGTCGTTGGCCGGGCAACTGAAGCCGCAGTACGGCGGCTAGGTGATGGACACGCCGCCGTCGACCACGATCGTCTGCCCGGTGACGTAGCCGGCGGCGGGGGAGGCCAGCCAGAGCGCGGTGGCGGCGAGTTCTTCGGGATCGCCCTTGCGGCCCAGCAGCATCCGCGGTGCCATGCTGTCCAGGTAGCCGGGCACGTACTGGTCGGTCATCTCCGAGGCGAAGAACCCGGGTGCGATCGCGTTGACCCGAATTCCCTTGCGGGCGCTCCACTGCTGGGCGAGGTCGCGGGTCAGTCCGATGATCGCGGCCTTGCTGGCGGAGTAGGCGGCTTGGGGCAATGACGCGGTGGTGATGCCCAGGATGCTGCCGATGTTGATGATCGAGGAGCCGGGCAGCATCACTCGTGCGCAGGACTGGGCGGCCCAGAACGAGCCGTTGAGGTTGATGTCGACGACATCGCGGAATTGCTGCGGAGTCTCCCGGGTCGCCGGGACGGCGGTGCCGATGCCCGCGTTGTTGATCAATATGTCGACCCGTCCGAATTCGGTCATCGCCGCATCGACCATCGCCTGGACCTGTTCGGGGTCGACGACGTCCGTCTCGACACACAGGGCCCGCCGGCCGGCACCTGCGACCAGGCCGGCGGTGTCGTCGAGCTTGCCCCGGCGGCGGGCGGCCAGCACCACGTCTGCGCCTGCCTCGGCGAATCCGCGGGCGAAGGCGACGCCGAGCCCGGACGATGCGCCGGTCACGATGACCACGCGGTCGTTCATCTGGAATCGATCGAGAATGCTCACGGTCTGCCGCCCTTCGTCGAAGAATTGTGGGTGCCACGCATCGGATTCAGATTTGCATACGACAGATTGGTGCCGACAGCGAGCACCCTGCCGACGACGTTGGCGACAGGGTGCTCCGACCGGGGTGGATGGTGCCTAGCGCTGCCGTCTGCTCATCGCGGTGCCATCCGGATGGCACCGTCAAGGCGAATGACCTCGCCGTTGAGCATCGGGTTCTCGATGATGTGCTGTGCCAGTGCACCGTACTCGTCGGGGTCGCCGAGGCGGGCCGGGTGTGGAACCTGGGCGCCGAGGGACTTCTGGGCTTCTTCGGGCAGTGAACCCAGCAGCGGGGTCTTGAACAGACCCGGGGCGATGGTGCAGACGCGGATCAGTTCGCGGGACAGGTCGCGGGCGATGGGCAGGGTCATGCCGACCACGCCGCCTTTGGAAGCCGAGTACGCGGCCTGGCCGATCTGGCCGTCGAATGCGGCAACGGATGCGGTGTTGATGATGACGCCCCGCTCACCGTTGATGATGTCGGTTTTGGCGATGCGTTCGGCGGCGAGGCGGATGACGTTGAAAGTGCCGATCAGGTTGACCTCGACCACTTTTCGGAAACCGGCCAGCGGGAAGGCGCCGTCCTTGCTGAGGGTCTTGATGGCGTTGCCGATGCCGGCACAGTTGACGTTGATCCGGACCGGGCCCATGGCTTCGGCGGCGTCGAGCGCGGCGGTCACGCCGGCTTCGTCGGTGACGTCGGTGCCGACGAACTTGGCTCGCGCGCCGAGTTCGGCGACTGCGTCCTCACCCTTGAGGTCGATGACCACGACGCTGGCGCCGGCGTCCAGCAGCCGCTTGGTGGTGGCCAGGCCCAGGCCCGAGGCGCCACCGGTGACAACGGCGACAGAGTCCTTGATCAACATGTACACATTTCCTCTCGTTGGCTGCGACGTGCCGGCGAGCATGCACAGTTCGGTTGATGCACGGTCCCGCCGACTCGACCATATGGTAAACGTAGTTTACTAAGTAATGAACCTCGCGCCGAGGGTGGGTATACGACGTGTGGGCGTGCGCTGGCTCTTGTGGCGCTTGCGATTTGGCGTTGTCATCTTTTGTTGACACTGTCAGCAAAAGGTGACAGGTCTCAGTCGAAGTTGTGAGCAGGAGCGGACGCTGGCCTCAGCCCTTCGGCATAACCACGATTAGGTCGACGATCAGCACTCGGATCGGTGCTCCGACCGTAGCGATGATGGGTGCTGCCATGTGCTTCCCGGGTATCGTCGCACGCGCCCCAGATCGCGAGGGTATCGATAGTGGAGGGTGGATCGGCGGTGTCTGCGAACACGGCATCCCGGCGCACGGAACTGTCCGCGCGCAAGGACGCGGCGCTGCGTCGTGCCGCCCGGGCCTCGGCGCCCAGGCCCGCGGCGGCCCGCCGAGCGGCCGCTGATTTCCAGCAGGGCCTCGGGGCCGCGGTGCGATCGGAGATCCGCTGGGCGTTCACTGCGCCGCGCAGCTGGCTGCTGGGGGTGTTGACCAACGTCATTTTCGCGCTGCTGTGGTTGGCCGCACAGCCGTTGACCACGCACGGCCGTCACCAAGACTGGGTGATCCTGGTCGGCACGTACTTCTCGTCGTTCGTGCTGGCCGACGTGACAACCACCAATGTCCTTGGCGCCGACCATTACCGGGTGGTGCAGGGGCTTTCCAACGGCGTTGCGCCGTGGCGGATCTTGCTGATCAAGAACCTGGCGTTGCTGGTACTGGTGGGCGTGCCGACGCTGGTCGCGGCGGTGGCGTTGACGCTGTGGTTCGAGACACCGGCCAGGCTGGGCATCACCATTCCCACCGTCGCGGTGCCGATCGTGTCGTGGCTTGGCGTCGGCAACGTCATCTCGGTGCTGTTGCCCACCAGCGACGTGCCGTTGACGCGGCGCTGGCGGCAGCGGCACGACCGGTGGCGCACCGGCGTCTGGATCTCGTCTCTGGCGCTGCCGTACGCGCTGTACTACGTTGCCGATCCGATGGGTGGGGTCGAGCATCGCGAACTGTGGCGAAACCTGCCCTTGGTGTTCTCGCACATTTTCGGCCCGGTGTTGGGCCGCGATACCAAAAGCTTTGTCCACCTTGGGTTTGCGTTTGCCGTGTGGATAGTCGGAACGGTCATGGCCGACCAGTGGATACGTCGCCGCGGGGTGAAGTTCAGGTAGCCGGTGGCGGGACGGGCGGGGGTGGGCCGGGGGGCGGCTGGCTGGCCGGGTTCGGCGTGCCGGGCAGCGCGGGTGCGGTCGGCGGAAGATGCTGAGCCGGGCCGACCGGATTGGTCGAACCCGCGGCCGGGGATATCGCCGCGGGCGGCGGGGCCGGTGTGCTCGACGACGGTGTCAGCGCGTCGGCGGCCCAACCGGCCTGCAACTGGCTGACCGCGAAGCTGACGCCTTGGGTGACCATGCCGGTATCGACGTAGCTGTTGTGTGCATCGAAGCTTGTCCCGTGCGGATCACACACGACGTCGTCGTCCTCGCACAGTTCCTTGGTCTTGATCTGGTACAGCGGGCCAACGGTGACCGGCGGGTCGTTGATCGCGCGCATGAAGCGCAGCGACGGCTTGCCGAACAGCACAACGGCAGAAACGTGCGGTGCGACGTCCGGCGGCATCGGTGCCGGAACGTCTGAGGCGGACACGCCGTCCGGGATGGTTCCGGCGGTCACGAAGCCCATCACGGCGGCGCCTTGGGAGAAACCGCCCAGCACCATCTTGGTCTTGGGGCAGCTGACTGCAGTCGCGGTGATGTGGGTGCGGGCGTCGCGGATGCCGTCGACCGCGGTGGGGAAGTCAGTGGTGGCGGGGTAGTCCACGGAGTAGACGTCAAGGGTCTTGGGGGCGAGCTGCGCGCGCAGCGTGTGGACGAACGCATCACCGACGAAGCCGTTGCCGGGATCCTCGGTGGTACCTCGGGCAAAGATGGCTAGGGCGTCTGGGCAGTCCGCAGCATGCGCCGACGGCAGCGATGATGCTTGCAGCGCCCAAGGCGCAATTGCCCAGGTTACTGCTGCCGCAGCGCCGATCAGACTGCTGATTCGGCGTGGACTCACCAGCTAATGCTGACACATGGTGCCGCAATGTGCTTGGTTGTGACGGTCTCGGCGTGGCGTCCAGCAAAGTCCAGGACGCAGCGTGCACCCCGTCCGTGCGGCATCGATCCCGGTCTCGGGGGATCTGGCGAACGATCTATGTGATGTCGTTCCGACGATGCCGCCGATGGCTGGACGCCTCGGCGGGCGATTTTGGCTATTTTGGAATGAATCCAGAAATGATGGGGTTGCTGACTACATCAGCAACCTGCCGGGTCCGACGTCCGGCACCACGCCGCCGAGGAGATTGAGATGGCCACTGGGCAGGCAGACCGGTATCGCGAACTACTGGCCTCCGAACAACGCAGCGCCCGGCAATACGAAGGCCTGGCGCAGGCCGCCAGTGGGGAGCGCCGCCAGATTCTCAATGAGTTGGCCGCGGTCGAGCGCCGCCATGCCGAGCATTGGGCGGGCAAGATCACCGCCCTCGGCGAGCCCGTGCCCGCGCCGGCCCCGCCTGGCTTCGGGTCCCGCCTGATGGTGTGGCTGGCCCGCAAATCGTCGATCGACGCCGTGCTGCCGTACCTGGAGCGCGCTGAGCGGTCCGACGCGGGGCTGTACCAGGATGACCGTGACGCCACGTCGCGGATGGCCATCGATGAGCGCTCGCACGCCCGGGTACTGACACAGTTGCGCGACAGGGGGATTCAGTCACAAGGCGAGATTCGCAGTGCGGAGCGTTGGCACCGCGGTGACCGGTCGGGCGCGCTGCGGGCGGCGGTCTTCGGTGTCAACGACGGTCTGGTGTCCAACGCCTCGCTGGTGATGGGGTTCGCCGGTTCGGGCGCGAGTGGGTCGGTGACGTTGTTCGCGGGTCTGGCCGGGTTGCTTGCCGGGGCGCTGTCGATGGCCGCAGGCGAATACATCTCGATGAGCAGCCAGCGTGAGTCATACGAACGTGAAATCGCGTTGGAAGAGATGGAATTACGCGATGATCCCGAGGCCGAAGCTGAGGAGCTTGCGCTGATCTATCGGGCCAAGGGCTTGGACGAGGAGGCAGCCGAGCACATCGCAACCACCATCATGAAAGATCGCGAGACAGCGCTGGACACCATGGCCCGCGAGGAGTTGGGCTTGGACCCGGATGAACTCGGATCCCCGTGGTCGGCGGCGGCGTCAAGCCTGTTGGCCTTCGCGTTGGGCGCCGTGGTCGTGGTGTTGCCGTATTTGTTCGGATCGGGAACCGCGGCGTTGGTGACCGCTGTGGTACTGGCCGGTGTCGCGCTCTTCGCGGTCGGCGCGGCGTTGGGCCTGCTGAACGGACGCAACGGGTTGCGTTCTGGGGTAAGGCAACTGGTGATCGGCGGCGGCGCGGCGTTGCTGGTATTCGGGATCGGTCACCTGGCGAGTGTGCTGTCAGGGGTACACCTCGGGGCGGGCTGAGGAGTTCCCTTCCCGTGCGGTACCCGGCTACGGTGAACGTCTGTTGGCCGTCCGCACGAGGAGGAACGACCGTGGCATCCATTTTTCCCGACTCGCACCTGACGGACGTGCGCCTGGTCGCGCCACAAACGCACAAGGGATGCCAGGACTGCCTCGAGCTCGGTACCAGCTGGGTTCATCTGCGGTTGTGCCTGACCTGCGGGCATGTCGGCTGCTGCGATTCGTCGCCGATGCGGCACGCCAGTGCGCACGCGCAGTCGGCCGGGCACGCGATCGTGCAATCGTTCGAGCCGGGGGAAGACTGGCGCTGGTGCTATGTCCACGAGAGGTATGTCTGAGTCGGATCAGACCGGCTCGGGTACCAGTTCGCGATCCGTGGCGGGTCTGCGCAGGGTGAGATAACCCAACAGTGCAATACTGGCGGCCAGCAGGGTTGCGGCCACCACACCGTCGCCGTAGCCCAAGCCACCCGCTCGTGCCGGCTTGCCGAGCCAATCGGCAATCGACGCGCCGAGCGGGCGAGTCAGGATGTAGGCCCACCAGAAGACCGCGACGCTGTTGAGGCGGGACGACAGGCCACCGATGGCGGGCATCGCCATGAGGACTGCGAACAGCACGATCGATCCGGCAAATCCCAGGTGGAACCCGCTCGCGGTGAGGTCGCCGGCTGCGGTACCGAGTGCGAAGGTGAAAGTCACTGCGAGCCAATAGAACACTTCGCGGCGGCGGGTGGTGATGCTGTGCATCGACAGAGTGCCCTCGGCACGATGCCAGAGCAGGAAGGTGGCTGCCACGGCCAGTCCGTAGAGCAGCGTCGATGCCGCCAACGGTACGTGCAGTTCGTGGTGCAGCACGTCGGCAGCCATGGTGCCGAACACGGCGACCATCATCACCGCGCCCCAGTAGCCGAATGGTCGGTAGCGGTCCAGCCGGAACTGCAACCACAGGCTCAGCGCGAAGGCGACCGCGCCGAGTGCGACGGCGAGTGGGCCCAGCGTTCCCACAAGGAAGTCGGATGTGGCTTCACCCATCGCGGTGGTGAGCAGTTTGAGCACCCAGAACACCGCAGTGACCTCAGGCACTTTCGATGCCACGCGCGCGACGGTATTCGTTGCCGTTGGGCTGATTGTGGGCATGTGGACAGCCTGTCTGTGTGCCTGACGGAGCGAATTGAGTAGCGCCGCATTGATGTTCTCGACTTCGCCGAGGCTAGGGATCGGATATATGTCTTGCCTGGCTTGCTGCTGTGCGTTCGCTACGTGACGATGGTCACGGTGAATCGCTGACCACGCAGCAACATTCGCAACGGCACAGCGATGTCAAGGTTGTCCCGGATCTCGATCCTCTTGTTGTCGGCAAAGTCCGACACTCGTGTTTTGCGGCCCGTTTGTCCATTTCGGCGAGGTCAGTGCAGCATCATGACAGCGAACACCGTGAAGCTGACCACGACGATGCATGCCCGTAATACGTTCGGCGGCAACCGGCGTCCGGCCTTGGCTCCGATCTGGCCGCCGATGGTCGAACCGACGGCCAGGGTCAGCGCCGGCAGCCAAGCTACCTGCCCGATCGCGATGAAAATCAGCGCAGCCACGCCGTTGGCCACACCGGTGCAGATGTTCTTGACGGCGTTGAGACGCTGGATGTCGTCGCGCATGAACAGTCCCATCAGCGCGAGCATGATGATGCCTTGAGCCGCACCGAAATAGCCACCGTAGATCGCGCACCCGAAGATGCCCACATACAGCGGAACCAGGTTCGGTGAGCCGGTGCCGTTGCGGCGGTCCATTATTCGGCGCAGGCTCGGCTGTAGCAGCACCAGCACGCCGGCCAGGAGCACCAGCCACGGCACCACCAAGGTGAATGCCCCGGGTGGCAGGATCAACAGCAGCAGCGCGCCCACGATCGACCCGAATAGCGTTGTCACACCGAACTTCACGATGCGCGATCGTTGGCCGGTCAATTCGCTTCGGTAGCCGTAGGCGCCACTGAAATTTCCCGGGGCCAGACCCACCGTATTGGACATGTTGGCCACCAACGGTGAATATCCGACCGCCATGAGCACCGGGAAGGTGATCAGGCTCCCCGAACCGACCACGGTGTTGATGATGCCGGCCGCGATACCTGCCAGCAGTACAGCGGTGAGGGCCAGTGGGCTCAGCATGCCCAGGTGTGTCATAGGTGCGTCCTCGGGTGGCTGTCGACACTCGTCACCACGCGAATTCTTCACTGTGGATGTGTTTGCGGTGCACACCGGCCCCGATCGCCGCTGCTCGAGCGGCACGGAGCCAGCCCCCAGGCCCACACAGGTAGACATCGGAGTCGCCGATCGCGGGAACCAACTGGCTCAGTACGTCGACGTCACCGCCGGTGTGACCGGCCGGCAGCCAGGAGGACTCGTCGCGACGCGGGCCGGTGAGGTAACTGACCTGAATGCCGGTGGTGTCGGCCAGGGCATCGAGTTCGTCGACGAAGATCTGCTGCTCGGCCAGTGTGCATCGGTAGATCAGATGCGCATGGCCGGCTTCCGGTTGCAGTTCGCTCATCAGCGCCCGTAACGGGGCGATTCCGAGTCCGGCGGCAAGGAACACCACGTGCGAGTTCTCGCGTCGGTCCAACGTCATGGTGCCGTACGGGCCTTCGATGGCCACCCGGGTTCCCGGGCGCAGTTCGGCGAGCCGAGTGCTGCCGTCGCCGCAGGCCTGCACGGTGACCCGCAGCGCAGTGTCTGTCGGTGTGTCCGACAGTGAGAACGGATGGCCGTGCCACCAGTGCGGTCCGTCGAGGAACCGCCAGATGAAGAACTGACCCGACCGTGCGCGGAGTTGGTTCAGGTGCCGGCCGGACATCGTCACCGACACCACTCCGGGTCGCTCGAAGGTGACGGTATCGACCCGAAGGCGGTGGAAGACGCTGCGGTACAAGGGCATACCCACGCGAAAAATCAGGATCGCCGCGATGGCCGCGCTGTATATGGTCCACCAATAGAACTGGGCGCCCGCGCCATGGAAGTCCGGACCGTGCAGGATCTGGTGCGGTAGTGCAAAACCCATGCCCGCGTACGCGTTCAGGTGCACCAGATGCCATGTCTCGTAGCGCATTTTTCGGCGGGCCCAACGTGTCGACGTGACGACGACCACTGCGATCAGCAAGCTGCCGATGGTCGCAAGCAGCAGCCACCACCGCCACACGAAAAGATCCAGTAGCGCGACTCGTGGTGCGTCGGGCCGGCGCTGCAGGTGTTCGATCGTCTCCACCGTTATGTGCAGGATCATCAACCAGAACGACCAGAATCCGAGCCATCGGTGCCGCCGAGCGAGCAGGTCGTGTCCCCAGGTCTGCTCCAACAAGGGGATTCGGGCGATCAGCACCACTTGCACAACCATGAAGATGGACGCCAGGAGTCCGGCTGACAGTGCGATCGTTCGGGCTGCCTGGCTGCGGTCCAACGTTTGGTGTAGTCCGTGGTGGATCAGCCACATGAGCAGCGGTGAGATGATCAGCGCCAACCATGCCGTGGTCAGCGCGGGTCGGCGCGCGTGTATCGACGCGGTGCGTGCGGAGGCGAGGGTGACCATCGATTTCCCCCGTGGCTCGTCTCGGTACCTCGGATTGATGGTGCCTGGTTTTGCTATGCGTCGGCTAGCAGAGACCTGTCGATATCAGCCATGGTCAACAGCTCGACGCCGATGAGCCGTAGATCGTTGAGTCGTTCGGTGGTCACCTGCGAGGTCGCATCGGTCACCAGAGCGGCCCGGTAGTCGCGTTCCGAGGCGTCGAACAGGGTGGCCCGCGGGCAGTTCGGGAGGTTGCATCCGGCTACCACGACGGTGGTCACTCCCAGGTCGTGTAGATGCCGGTCGAGGTCGGTGCGGTAGAACGCCGACCAGCGCGGCTTGAACATCACGACCTCGTTGGCGCCGACGTGCTGGACGCCGCCCGCCAGCAGCGATTCGTAATCGAGGGGATGGGCCAGCAGCGTTGCGGGAATGGCGGCACCGTCGGTGTGCGGTGCGGCGATCTGCTGTCCTGCTTCGATCACGGCCCGCCGGGGCGGATCGGCGTCGCTGCCGCCCGGGACGTACAACCGGATGACATGGACGATCGGTCGATGCCGTGCTCGGTAGAGCTCGACCAGCCGTGCCATGGCGGGTAGGTGTTCGGCGGTGCCGTCAACTTGTGCGGTCCCGGAGACGAAGTCGTTCTGGACGTCGATCAGCACCAAGGCGCTGCGATCGAGTTCGGGAGAGGTGTAGTCGTGGCCGGCGCTCACGTCGTTGATCTTCTCAGACAATCTCGTGATCCGAGCGAACTCTTGACGACCCGCCAGGACGAATGCTAAGCAGGTGCTCAGCATTCGCGCTCGCTCGTCCGAGGGTGCGCCGGCGATGACGAGAGGGAATCGATGACGCTGCAGTCGGTCTTGGATGACATTGAGAAGCGCCCCGGCACGGGCGATGTCATCACGATCATCGATCCGGTGACCGAGGAGCCGCTCACCGAATTCCGCGACTGCGGTCCCGAGGCGGTCGACGATGCCGTCGCCCGGGCCAAATCGACCTTCGAGGACGGCGTCTGGTCAGGGCTGCCCGGCCGCGAGCGCGCGAAGATCATGTGGCGCATCGCCGACCTGATCGACGAGCACGCAGCCGAATTCGCCCAGATCGACTCGGCCAACACCGGCATGATGAAGATGCAGGCCGAATTGGTGGTGCCGACCTGCGCCGAGTTCTTCCGCTACTACGCGGGCTGGTGTTCCAAGATCAACGGCACCGCCTATGACATTCGCACCAGCGGTATCGCCTCGGACAGCTACGTCGACCAGCACGGCTATACCCTGCGTGAACCGTACGGCGTTGTGGGCCTGATCTTTCCGTGGAACGGGCCGATCTTCAACGCCTGCGCCAAGATCGCGCCCGCACTGGCCGCGGGCTGCAGCAGTCTGGTGAAACCCGCTGAGGAGACTCCGCTTTCGGCCGTCCTGCTGGATCGGCTCATCCATCAGGCGGGGGTTCCCGAGGGTGTGGTCAACCTGATCACCGGCTACGGGTACACCGCCGGCGCCGCCATCACCGCACACCCGGACGTCGAGAAGGTGGCGTTCACCGGATCGACCGATGTCGGCAAGGAGATCGTCAAGGCCTCGGCGGGCAATCTCAAGAAGGTCATGCTCGAACTCGGCGGCAAGTCGCCGGTGTTGATCTTCGACGACGCCGACCTGGACAAGGCCATCTTCGGCGCGGCCATGGGCATCTTCGTCCACTCCGGGCAAGGCTGTGTCTGTGGCTCAAGGATTTTCGTGCAGCGCGGCGTCTACGACCAAGTGGTCGAGGGCATCGCCGGCGTCGCCAATTTCATGAAGCTGGGCGGCCCGTCCGAAGAGGGTGTGATGAGTGGCCCGCTGATCAGCGCCAAGCAGCTCGACCGCGTCATGGGCTTCATCGACGAAGGCAAGCGCGACGGCGTCGATGTGGTCACCGGCGGATACCGGTTGGACCGCAAGGGCTACTTCGTGCACCCGACCGTGCTGACCAATGTCGACCCCGGAATGCGCCTGTACCAACAGGAGATCTTCGGTCCGGTGGTTTCCATCCTGCCGTTCGACACCGAGGATGAGGCTGTCGCGATGGCCAACGACACCAGCTACGGGCTGGCGGCTACCGCGTGGACCACCAATGTGAGCCGGGCCCACCGGATCGTCAAGCGGTTGCAGGCCGGCAGCGTTCAGGTCAACTGTCAGTTGGTGTTTGACCACGATCTGCCGTTCGGTGGCTACAAGCAGTCCGGCTGGGGACAGGAGTTCGGCCGCGAAGGCCTCGAGGCGTACCTGAAGAACAAGAGCGTTGTCGTCCAGCTCTGACCCGCGGACGCCTTGATCTTCAGGGGATTTGGACAGGATTTCACCAGAAACGGCAGCTTCGGCGGCGGCGTAACGTGGCAATCGTGCGATCGGTCGATGATTCCTGGGACATAGTGACAAGCGTGGGTGCCACGGCGCTGGCGGTGGCGGCGATGCGGGCCATCGAAGCCCGCAAGCCCGACGCAATCGCCCGCGACGAGTACGCGCAGCATTTCGTTGCGGCGACCGCGGGGCAGGCGCCGATCTTCACCGAGATGCTGGGCGACCCGGCAATTGCTGCTGAGAACGATGTGGTGGTGTTCAGCAGCTACCTCGGTGCGCGCACCAGGTACTTCGATGAGTTTTTCGCGGCGGCGGGAACAGCGGGCATCCGCCAGGCGGTGATTCTTGCTGCGGGGCTTGATGTCCGGGGCTACCGGCTGGAGTGGCCGGCCGGCACCACGCTATACGAACTCGACCTCCCGAAGGTGCTGCAGTTCAAGGGTGATGTGCTCGGTCAGCACGGCATCACCCCGAACACCACGGTCCGTACGTTGGCTGTCGACCTGCGTGATGACTGGCCGGCCGCACTGATCGAGGCCGGTTTCGACCGGACTCAACCCACCGCCTGGCTGGCCGAGGGCCTGTTGCCGTTCCTGCCCGGCGCGGCCCAAGATCTGTTGTTCCAGCGGGTCATGGATCTGTCGGCGCCCGGAAGTTGTTTCGCTGTAGAAGATTTCGCGCCGCTGGGCGGTGGGGCGTCGCAGATGGGAGCGGCGATGACCGAAGGCGGGGCGGTGCACCGAATGTTCGCAAGCTTCACTGACGGCAGTGCCGATCCGTCGGCGCTGTGGTTCGGTGACGAACGCGCGGACACTGTCGAATGGCTACGACAGCACGGATGGGCGATCAGTACCGTTACTGCACGCGAATTGCTGGTCCGGTATGGCCACACCCGCGATGACGATCTCACCGACCAGATGGGACGGTCTCGGTACTTCACCGCCGTCTTGTGACCCGAATGCGGTACAGGATCGTCAGTTCACGTGCGGCTTGGTGCCGGGTACCTGCACGGGCCGACTCTGCGGCATGGTCGGGACCACGGGCGCCGGCAACTGATCAGTTGCATTGGCCTGCAACACTTCCTGATCGACGTTCGGGAATTGCACGGGCGTGCCGACGGGTTGGTCCAGTCGCAATGCCGACCGGAGATCGCCAAAAGTCTTGCGTCGCCACGCGGAGATGTTGGGCTCGCGCACCCCGGTGAACCACTCCAGAAACTGGAGAATCGATGTGTGGTCGAACAATTCCGAGGCCACCCAGCCGCCAATTGTCCACGGCGACACGATGATGCACGGCACCCGATAGCCACCGCCGATCGGCTCCCCGCGGACGAACTCCCCGGCGGTTCCGGCCGGCGGCAGCGGTGGGATCACGTGATCGAACAACCCGTCGTTCTCGTCGTAGTTGAGTATGAACACGGTCTTGGCCCACAGCTCCGGATTGGCTGCGACGGCGTTGATCCGGTCCGCGATGAACTTGGCGCCATCGGCCGGGCGATAGTCGGGATGCTCGCAGGTCACTGCGCTGGGCATGATCCACGACACCGCGGGCAAACGGTCGGCCCGGGCGTCCGCATCGAAAGAGCCGATGGGGGAGAGCGCAATACCTTTGCGGTACAACGCCGAATCCTTCGGTGCTTGCTGATACTGGGTGAACTGCTCCAGGATGTTCAGCTCGTAGTCGTTGATCTCGTTGTAGACCTTCCAACTGACCCCGGCTTGTTCCAGCCGTTCCGGATAGGTGGTCCACGAATATCCGCCGGCGGGCGTGACATTGCGAGTGATCGGGCCGCCGTGTGTACCGGCCGGGTCGATGGTGCCGGTCATCCACATCATTCGATTCGGCCAGGTGGGCCCGAGCACCGAACAGTGGTAGGCATCGCAGACCGTGAATGCGTCGGCCAGCGCGAAATGAAACGGGATGTCCTCGCGCTGGTAGTACCCCATGACGAACGGTCCGTTGGCGCCGTCGGCCTTGCGGTGCGCCGGCAGCCAGTTGTCCATCCGGCCGCCGGCCAGTGCGGAGTGCTGCACCGACCAGGCGTGTGAGGTCGACGGGATCTTCTGCACGCTGTTGCGCGAGGTGTCGAGATGGAACGGCAAGGTGTACCCGTCGGGGTTCTCCGGATCGGGTTGCGCGAAAACCGATGCACCGTTGGGCAGTCGAGCCGCCGTCGGGTCACCGAACCCGCGTACCCCGCTCATGGTCCCGAAGTAATGGTCGAACGAGCGGTTCTCCTGCATCAGCAGCACTACGTGCTCGATCGGCTTCGGAGGCACCGGTTCCGCGAGCGCCTGCTGCACATGCGACGGCATCGCCGCGAAGGCGGCGGCCAACGCGGACCCGCCGATGAATCGTCGACGGGTGACCATCGGAAGCGAACCGCTCACGGGTGTTGATCCAATCACAATGCTGCACGTCATGACCCGGGTGTGATGACATGGTGCGATGCGTCGCGACATTCTGGCCGAGCTGGGCGCCCGGGTCATGTTGCGCCGCATGAAGCTCTCGCGCCGCCCCGTCCGCTTCCGGGTGCAGCGGTCACTGCCCGTGCCGATGCGCGACGGCGTGGAGCTGCTGGCCGACCACTACGGCCCGAGCACCCGTAAGCCCGCCGGAACCGTGCTGATCAGAACTCCCTACGGTCGCGACGGCCTGCCGACCCGGGTGATCGCCGGGGTGTACGCAGCGTACGGATTCCATGTCGCTCTGCAGAGCACTCGCGGAACCTTCGGTTCGGGCGGCGAGTTCGAGCCGGGACGACACGAGGTCGAGGACGGTGCGGACACCGCCGACTGGCTGCGGGTGCAGAGCTGGTTCACCGGGGACTTCGTCACGGTGGGGGCGTCCTATCTGGGCTACACGCAACTTGCGTTGCTGGTGGACCAGCCGGCCGACCTGGCTACTTCGGTCATCACCATGGCACCTCACGACTTCGGTCAATCAGTTTGGGGCACAGGCTCGTTCGCGTTGGGTGACTTCCTGGGGTGGACCTATCAAGTGGGTATCCAGCATGACGGTGGCTGGATCCGGCAGATGGTGCGGGGCAATGCCATTCGCCGGACACTGCGGCCGGCGTTGAGTGCGTTGCCGGTGAGCCAGGCCGCTGATGACCTGCTGGCAGGTCGCACGCCGTGGTTCACCTCCTGGCTCGGACACGACGATCCGGCAGCGCCGTACTGGCAGGGACTGCGGGTCGACCACGCGCTGGACCGGCTGAGCGGCCCGCTGCTGCTCATCACCGGTTGGCAGGATGCGTTTCTGGAGCAGACCATGGAGCAGTACCGGCGGCTACGGGAGCGCGGCATCGACGTTGCCCTGACGGTCGGGCCGTGGACGCACGGCGACGGCGGCACCGAGGCGCTGCGCGAATCGTTGGAATGGCTGGACGGCGCCCGCCGCATTGGTGCTCCGGTGCGGGTCTGTACCAATGACGGCGACTGGCTGGAGCTGCAAGACTGGCCCCCGCCCAGTGGTGAACAGGTGCTGTATCTGCATCCGGGTGAGGCGCTGACCGACGCACCGTCGCGGGGCGGACAACCATCGACTTTCGTCTACAACCCGATCGATCCCACGCCCAGTATTGGTGGGCGCCTTCTGGTTTCGGGCAAGTCGGGCTATGTGGACGACACCGAACTGGCGCACCGCAGCGACGTGCTGTGTTTCACCGGCCCGGCGCTGGCCGACGATGTCGAGACCCTGGGCGCGCCGATCGTCGAGTTGACCCACAGCACCGCCAACCCGCACGCCGACGTGTATGTCCGGATCAGCGACGTCGCGCCAGATGGGCGGTCCCGCAACGTCAGTGACGGCTATCTACGGTTGACCGTGCCCACCGTGGGGCCGCTGCGGATAGAGCTGGACCCGACCGCCTACCGGTTCCGGGCAGGCCATCGCATCCGATTGCTGATCGCCGGCGGTTGCTATCCGCGGTTCGCGCGCAACCTGGGTACCGGAGAACCGGTGGGCAGCGGTACCCGGATGGTGTCGGTGGTACACACCGTCGCGCACGGTGACGGTGGGCAGTCTCGGTTGATCCTGCCGGTCAGCGCACGCTGACCCCGGCTGACAGTCAGCGCACGCTGACGACCACTTTCCCTGTCGCCGAACGATTTTCCAGCGAACCGATGGCCTCGGCGGCCCGCTCCAGCGGAAACACCACCGGCTCCGGCGGCGCCACCGCACCCGAGGCCAGCAGCGGTGCCAGCTCGGCCCACTGCTCGGCCAGATAGCCCGGATGGCTGGAAACCCAAGCACCCCAACCCACGCCGACCGCATCGACGTTGTTCAACAGCAGCCGGTTGACCTTCACTGTCGGGATGTCGCCTCCGGTGAAGCCGACCACCAGCAGCCGGCCGCCCGGGGCCAGCGACCGCAGTGAATCGGTGAAGCGATCGCCGCCCACCGGGTCCAATACCACGTCCACTCCGCGGCCGCCGGTCAGTTCGGCCACCGCATCCTTGAATCCGTCGGCCATGACAACATCGGAAGCACCTGCCGCACGGGCGATCTCGCCCTTTTCGGGAGAGCTGACGACGGCAATGGTGCGCGCCGCGCCCAATGCCGGCGCCATCCGCAGCGTCGAGGTGCCGATGCCGCCTGCGGCACCGTGCACCAGGACCGTCTCGCCGGCAGCCAACCGGCCTCGGGTACGCAGCGCGCAGTGCACCGTCAGATCGTTGAACAACAGCCCCGCGCCCGCCTCGAATGACACCGTGTCGGGCAATGCGAACACCAATTCGGCCGGTAGCGCCACAACTTCTGCCATCGCACCGCTGAGCATGGTCAGCGCGGCCACCCGATCGCCGGCCGCCACGTGCGCGCCGGGCGGCGCGCTGCGCACCACTCCGGCCAACTCGGCGCCCGGCACATACGGCAACGCCGGCTTGTGCTGGTAGAGGCCGCGCGACTGCAGCGCATCGGGGAACGCCACACCGGCCGCATGCACCTCGATCACCACGGCATCGGTGCCGTCGGGTTCGGCGATCTCGGTGAGCTCGGCGGCCGACGGGCCGTCCAACCGGGCGATCTGTATGGCGCGCATGGTGTCCTCCTTATGCGCCGGGCTGTCCGGGCACAGATGCCTCCATCTAACATGCCGGAATGATCGACGCACGCGCGGCCGTACTGCGGCACGGGGGATCCGACCCGACCCTGCTCGACGTCCAGGTTCGGGAGCCGCAGGCCGACGAGGTCCTGGTCGCCATCGACGCGGTGGGTATCTGCCACACCGATATCAGCATCGCGGCGCGATGGCCCGACAAGCGAACGCCCATGGTGTTCGGCCACGAAGGCGTGGGCACCGTCGTTGCCGCCGGTCCGCAGACGCGGATCGACATCGGTAGCCAGGTGGTGTTGACCTTCGCCAGCTGCGAGCGGTGCGCACACTGCACTGCGGGCCGGCCCGCCTACTGCGACGCGGCGACCGGATTGAACATGGCCGGGGATCGTGGTGACCAGTCCAGCGCGCTGCGCCTCGACGGAGCACCGGTGCGGGGTGGATTCTTCGGTCAGTCCAGCTTCGCGACCCACGTCATCTCCAAGGCCTCCAACACGGTGGTGCTGACGGAGGCGCTCGACCCGGTGCTGGCCGCACCGCTGGGCTGCAGTGTGCAGACCGGGGTGGGTGCCGTACTGAACACGTTGGCGGCCAAGCCCACCGATTCGATCGTCGTGTATGGGGCTGGTGCTGTGGGGCTGTCAGCGGTCATGGGTGCGCGGATCGCCGGTTGTGCAACGATCGTCGCGGTTGATCCGATCGCCGAACGACGCACGCTGGCAGTCGAATTGGGCGCCACCGGTACCGTCGACCCGGCGTCGGACGACCTCATCGGCCGGCTCCGCGAACTCACCGCCGGCGGGGCCACATTGGCGGTGGACACCACCGCGCGCGCCGATGTGATCAGCACCGCGCTGTCGCTGCTGCACAAGTGCGGCACCCTGGCGTTGGTCGGGCTCGGGGCCCTGACGGCCGAACTGCCGGTGGGGTTGATCCTGGCCAACGGTCTGCGTGTGCAGGGCGTCATCGAGGGCGACAGTGAGCCGCACGCTTTCATCCCACAGCTCGCCGGCTACCTGCGTCGCGGTGAACTGCCGGTGCACAAGATGGTCCGCAGCTACCGGTTCGACGACTTCGATCAGGCCTGGGCCGACGCCAAAGGGGGCCGAACGATCAAGCCGGTTTTGGCGATGTAGGTAATGTGCGGGTTCTGGGGTTTCCCCACCGGCAACGTCGCCGAACAGAACGGAGCAACCGTGACCGTGTTCAACGAGGCCTGGTTGGCCAGACCTGGACGCCCCGCGGCGCTGCCGCCGGGCCAGTCGCTGGAAGTGCGCGGGGTTGACGGCACCCGGCTGCACGTCGAGGTTTTCGGCCCCGACGATGGCTACCCGATCGTGCTGGCACACGGCATCACCTGCGCCATCGGCGTGTGGGGTAACCAGATCTCCGACCTGTCCAAGGACCACCGGGTCATCGCCTTCGACCACCGCGGGCATGGCCTGAGCCAGGCTCCGCGCGGACGGGGCAAATACAACCTGGATTTTCTGGCCGCCGACCTGGACGCGGTGCTGGCCGCGACATTGCGACCGGGGGAGCGTGCCGTCATCGCGGGGCACTCGATGGGTGGCATCGCGATCACTTCCTGGGCTGAGCGGTATCCGGAGCGCGTCGCGGAATGTGCGGACGCCGTCGCCCTGGTCAACACCACCACCGGTGATCTACTGCGGCTGGTTCAGTTTCTCCCGGCGCCCCGACAGTTGGAAACTCCACGGGAGCGGGCCGCCGGCCGACTGCTCAAGACCTTCGGCGGTGCGCCTCTGGTGCCGGGCTCGCGTCGGCCCGGGCGACGATTCGTCGCGACCGTCGCAGTGGGTCATGACGCCGACCCGGCCATCGCCGACTTTGTGTTCGAGCTGTTCGAGGGCACGTCGGCGGCCGGCCGCAGTGGCTGGACGAACGCCTTGGTCGACAGCCTCGGCCCGCGCCACATCGGACTGGCCAATCTCACGGTGCCCACTTTGGTCATCGGCAGCGTCAAGGATCGGCTGCTGCCCATCGCGGCGTCCCGGCGGATTGCCGCCCACGCTCCGAATCTGTGGTCGTTCGTGGAGCTGACGGGCGGGCATTGCGCCATTCTCGAGCGCCCACACGAGGTCAACCAGCAGTTTCGGGCTTTACTCGCGGCAGTGTCCTAGCTTTTCTGTTCGCGTCGGCGGCCGTGTCCTAATGTGGTACCGGTGGTACCGGTTACGAACCAAGGGAGCTTCTTGATGGACGGGCAGCCCGAGTACTTCGATGTGTTGATCATCGGAGCCGGCATTTCCGGTATCGGCGCGGCGTACCGGTTGCAACAGCGCAATCCCCAGATGACCTACGCGCTGCTGGAACGTCGTGAACGCATCGGCGGCACCTGGGACCTGTTTCGCTACCCGGGCATTCGCTCCGACAGCGACATCTTCACGCTCAGCCTGCCGTATGAGCCGTGGACCCGGCCGGAGAACATCGCCGACGGCGACGACATCCGGGAGTACTTGACCGCGGCGGCGCGCCATCACGGCATCGACCGGCACATCACCTTCAACACTCATGTGCGCTCGGCTGATTGGGACTCGTCGACCGATACCTGGACCGTGCAGACCGTCCAAGAGGGGGTGCCCAAGGCCTATCGCGGGCGCTTCGTGTTCTTCGGTACCGGTTATTACAACTACGACGAGGGCTACACCCCGGAGTTCCCCGGTCTCGGCAACTTCGGTGGTGAGGTTGTGCACCCGCAGTTCTGGCCCGAGTCACTGGACTACGCCGGCAAGAAGGTCGTGGTGATCGGCAGCGGCGCGACCGCGATCAGTCTGGTGCCGGCAATGGCCAAGACCGCCGACCTGGTCACCATGCTGCAGCGGTCACCGACGTACATGATGTCCCAACCGCGGATCGATCCGATGGTCGCGGCGATCCGGAAGCTGTTGCCGCGCAAGATCGCTCACCGACTGGTGTGGTTCAGGAATGTGTTGATCTCGGTGCTTTCCTACAATTTGATGCGCAAGTACCCCGAGGGTGCCCGTCGACTGCTCCGCGGGCGTGCGGTTGCGGCGCTGCCGCCGGGCTACCCGGTCGACGTGCACTTCAAGCCCCGATATGACCCATGGGATCAGCGGCTGTGCGCGGTGCTGGACCGCGACATCTTCGAGGCCATCAGCGAAGGCCGGGCCCGCGTCGTGACCGACCACATCGATCACTTCGACGCGACGGGCATCGTGCTCAAATCGGGCGGACGCATCGACGCCGACATCATCGTGACCGCGACGGGTCTGCAACTGCAGGCGCTCGGCGGTATCGAGCTGAGCCTTGACGGCGTCGGATTCAAGGCCTCGGACCGGTTCGCCTACAAAGAGTTTCTGCTCGACGATGTGCCGAACATGGCCTGGTGCCTGGGCTACACCAACGCTTCGTGGACACTGCGGGCCGACATGACGGCTAGCGCGGTGGCAAAGTTGTTGGCATACATGGATGTTCACGGATACACCCACGCCTATCCGCATCTGGGTGGCGTGCCTATCGCAGAGAAGAAGACCTTCGATCTCGACGCGGGCTACATCAATCGCAACCCGCACGCGTTGCCCAGATCCGGCACGCATCGGCCCTGGCACGTCCGGCACAACTATGTGTTGGACGTCATCGACCACCGGTTCGACAACATCGAGGAGTCGATGGTGTTCGGACGGGCCTCGCAGCGGGCAGCCAAGTCCGCCTGAGTTTTCCTCGGGCCAGGCTGCGTCCTGGGCAAGTGTTTGCCACAGCGGCCCGCCACGGCAGCAGTCCGCCGACGCATGAGTGCCAGGGAATATATCTGTGACTTCGGTTGCTGAGTCCAGCACCAGCGCCGACGTTGCCGACGCCGACAAATCACAGATCCCAACATTGTCGGGGTTCATGAAGGGAAACCGCGATGACTGCTGCCAACACAGCCTTCGTTACTGTCAGGCCCGCGGCTACGGCCGCCCACTTGTGGGAAGCTGCGACCGCCGCCATCGTTGCCCGGGTGCATCGCGCCCTGCGGACGCACGAACACGAAGCTGATCGCTTCCGGTACCTCGAGCAGTCCGCCATGGAACGCGAAATGTGGAGGCTCTGAGTCATTTTCAGCAAGATCGACGGTTAGGTGCGGGCTGAACCACACATGAGTCATGCTGGGTTCCTGTCAGTTCTTGTCGGGAGGTCACCGTGTCCACAGCTTCCGTCGTCGTTCTCGGAGCCACTGCAGTGTTCTTCGCAGCCATGGGGTTGCGTGCGCTGACGGCTCCGTCCGCGATGCTCAATCCGTTCGGGATTGTCTTGGGTCAGGCGGCATCCCGGGCTGAGGTCCGCGCGGTCTACGGAGGCTTTGGGTTGGCCATGGCCGCTGTGCTCGGGTATTCGATCACTGCGGCCGAGCAGATCCGGGCCGGCATCGTGCTCACCGTGAGTATCGCGTTGGCCGGGATGGCGTTCGGGCGGATGTACTCAGCGGTCGTCGACCACCGAACCACGTTCTACCCCAACTGGTTCTACTGTCTGGTCGAGCTGATCGCCGCCGCGCTCCTGTGGTGGGCTCGTTGAGCCGAGCCCATAGGCGCGTTACGTAACTGGCCACGTCGTTTGCGCACCGTCCAGTCGTAACGAGATGAGCCTGAAAAAACAACTGTCCCCAGCACGCCATTGGGCCGGGGACAGTTGGCTCCGCTCGCCGAGGGGACGGAGCGGAGGACTTGGGGGGCTAAGGAGCCATGGTCAGCCAGTCCGGAAATCCCGACGGGTCATGTCGGCCGAGTGCACCGTGCTCGAACAGGCCCCAACCCTCGGCCGGCGGCTTGTTGCCTTCGTGGCAGACCGCGCGTCCGACATGGTCGATGACGCCGAAGCCGGAGCGGCCCACGACCGCGGGGTCGTTCATGTCGTAGGTGAGCCGCTCGGTGAACTTGTCGCCCTTCCACATGCCGTGCAGCCAGTCAGAGTCGCCACCGTAACCGCCGCCGACGTGAATCGGCACGGGCAGTTTGGATTCCACGTCGAACCGCACCGGCGAGCCATCCAGCGCCGTCGCCTCGATGGTGGCGCCGGTGGGGATCCGGGTGCCGGATCGGTAGTGAATCTTCACCCGTGGCCAGCCCAGCTGCTCGACGCGGCCGTCCTTCCAGATCCGGCTGCAGTCGTTGAGCGAGCGGAAGCCGTCGGGGGCTTCCTGGATGATCATCACGATCGCGAACTCTTCGAAGGCGATCGGCACGTACAACCACCACATGCCTTCGAACGGCGGATCGGCCGGCCGGCCGGCGGGTTCGGCCTCACCGATGGGCCGGATGCCCCAGGACCGGTCGCGGGATCCGATCCACGTCGACGGGTCAACCTTGATCTCCTCGCCGTCGATGGCGAGATGGCCGCTCCAGGAACCCAATTGGGCGAAGCGCTGGGCATTCAGGGAGAGCCGGTTGCCCTGCCGCATCAAATGCGGCTGCTCCTGGACGACATCGAACAAGCCGGCCCAGGTCAGGTCGGCGGCGATGCCGTCGGTCTCGTCGAGCACGATACGAATCTTGCGCAGCGGCTCGGTGACCTCGACTCGGTAGCCCAGGACGTGTTGATTGATGCGGTCCTGATCGATCGCGTCGGACAGGTGCACCGCTGTCTGCGTATCACCACGGCGCACCAGGAAGTACGCGTCCTTGACTCCGAGGTTCGGGTAATAGCCCAGACCGGTGATGATGAAGATGTCGCCGGTGCGGTCGTGCGCATTGAAGTATGAGCGATCGTAGAAGTTCCGGTCGCTGGACCCGGGCCAGGCGATCGGCTGCGGTATCTGGTGGATCGGGTATTCGTCCATGGGGCCGAGCATTTAGGCGGATCCTTCCAGAAGCTTCTCGAGCAGAGACCGGTGGTAGAACAGCGATTCGATGTCCGCGGGCCGTTCCATCTCGCCGAAATGCACCCGACGGGCTCCGGTGCGCATGAAAACGCAACACCACACCACGCCGGAGTAGATGTAGAACCAGCGCAGATCGCCGACCTCGACACCGGTCAGGTTCTTGTATTTCGCGCGGACGTCCTCTTCGCGTAGTACGTCCGGTAGTCCGGGGAGCCCGGCCAAGCCAGCGAGTTCCTCGAATACCTTGTGCGCGAAGATGATCCATGACACGTCGAACTCGCGGGGGCCGACGGTGGCCATCTCCCAGTCGAGCACCGCCGACGGCTTGAAGTCCTGGTACATCACGTTGCCGATCCGCGAATCGCCCCATACCAGAACCGATTCCGAGGCGGCGACGTCGTCGGGGAAGTTGGCCTCGAGCCATTCCAGCGCGCGTTCGACCAACGGCGAGCGCTCCAGGCCCGCTGCCGCGTACTGATACCAGTCCTTGAGCCAGCCGAAGTGCCGGCGCAACGCGGTGTCTCCGGGTGGGTCGATCTCGGTGAGGAAACCGAATGTTTTGTCGGCGTTGGGGATCGAGTGCAGCTTTGCGATGGCGTCGACGGTGGAGTCCTGCAGGGTGCGCTGCTGCTCCGCAGTGGCGTCGGCGAACCAGTTGCCGCCGAAGGTGTAGGGCATCACGTCGGGCGGTACCTGGCCGTCCACACAGTCCATCAGGAAGAACGGGGCGCCCAGCACCTCGCCGGTGGTCTCCAACCAACGCACCCGGGGGACGGGAACGTCGGTCAGTTCGCCGGCCAGGCGCATCACGTCGAATTGGTGGTCCAGTCGATAAGACGAAAACACCGGAACGTCTTCGTCGGTCGGTGCCACCCTGGCCACCCATTTCTGTTCCACCGGCCGGCCGTCCTCGGTCCACCTGCCGGTGAGAATAATTGTCTCCGAGGACATTCCGTTGGAGTCGATGCCGCTCTCCACGGTGATGTCCGGCCTGGTGCCGCCGTCCATGACCGTCGACAGCCACTGCGACAGGATGTCGGGCACGGTGGTGACGTCTCGGCTGGAGCGCTGGATGTGATCGACGTTGGTCTCGACCGACACCTCAGCAGCTGATTCGTTCGTCACAGACCGTCCTTTCCGGAATAAATACGATACTATGCGTAGCGTTATGAAATCAGACCTGCAACCGGTTGACAAGCCCTCGGGCGCCGGGCGGCCGCGTGACCCGCGGATCGACACCGCAGTATTGGCCGCTGCCGCTGAGTTGTTGCCCGAAGTCGGTTACGCCAACCTCACCATGGCAGCCATCGCAGACCGCGCGGGGACCACCAAGACGGCCCTGTACCGCCGGTGGTCGAGTAAGCCCGAGTTGGTGCACGAGGCCGTATTTCCGACCGCGCCCACCGCATTGGCGACCCCGGAAGGAGATATCGCCGGTGACATCCGTGGCATGATCGCGGCCGCTCGGGATGTCTTCACCAGCCCGCTGGTTCGCGCGGCGCTACCCGGGCTGGTCGCCGACATGAATGCCGATCAAGAGCTCAACGCACGTGTGGTGGGCCGCTTTCACGGACTGTTCGACGTAGTGCGGGTCCGGCTCGAACATGCCGTAGAGCGGGGAGAGGTGCACCCTGATGTCAACCCGGAGCGGCTGATCGAAATTATCGGTGGTGCAACACTTTTACGCATGCTTCTGCATCCGGCTGACGAGCTCGGCGAGAGCTGGGTCGACGAGACCACCGCGATCGTCGTCCACGGCGTCGTGCGCTGACCGCCGTCATCGCCCAAACGGACACATGGGTAGCTGCGGTGTGTTAGCAAGAGCCATGTTGTCGAAAATGTGCCTGGCGCCGCTGATCGTGCTCGGGGCACTCGCTCCGTCCGCGCACGCCGACCGTGCTGAACCGGTACCGCTTTACGGTTCATATGACACGTATCTGGACCATTCGCGCCAGACTTTCAATGGGCGTCCTGACGTCTCGGATCCGTCGACTCAGGCGGCCTCGTTCAGGACGGTGTGCGATGTCGGGGGCTGTGTGGCGCACTGGTTGAGACTGACTGAACTGCAAGAGAATCCGAATGCGCCGGCCCTGTTCGACTATCGGTGGAGTGGCGACCGGTGGGAGTCCTCCGGCGACTATCCGTTCCACTGCGGCCCGGGTGGCACTGCGGTGAACGCCGTCCGGTCGGACTTCCTGCGGCCCAACGGCGATGGCAGCTTCTCGGGTGAACGGACCTTCACGGTGTCCGGAGCCGGCTGCCCGGGTGACGGCCCGGGCGCCTATTGGTTGCCGTTCACCTTGACTCCGACGCCTTGATTCACAGCTGACTCTTGTTGCGTGCAGACACCGCCTGGAACCGATCGCCCAACCCCGCGAAATCTCGGGTCTGGGCGCCGGCGATGTCGTGTTCGGCAGCCAGTGCCGGATCGACGGCCGCGGCCGAGCCGCGACGATAGATCTCCTTGAGCCCGAGCATCGTCGGGCCGGGCACCTCGGCGATCTGAGCGGCCAGTTCGATGGACCGAGGTAGAAGCTGTTCGTGCACCACGACTTCGGTGACCAGTCCGATGTGTTCGGCACGTGCTGCGTCGATTACCTCGCCGGTCATCGACATCCGGCGGGCCATGGCTGCGCCCACCAGGTGCGGCAGGCGTGCGGTCATCCCGCCCCCGGGCAGAATGCTCACCCGGGCATGAGTGTCGGCGAACACCGCACGCTCGGAGGCCAGCAGGAAGTCGCAACCGAGTGCAAGCTCCAGCCCGCCGGTGAATGTCGCGCCGTTGATCGCGCCGATCAAGGGCTTGCGCAACTCGGCTGCGGCAGCGATGCAGTTGTGGGCCTGGAATTCGGCGAAGTAGTCCATGCCGTCGGCGGCCGCCTCTTTGAGGTCGACCCCTGCGCAGAATGCCGGATCACTTCCGGTTAGTACGACCGCGCGCACCGAGTCGTCTGCGTCGGTGGCAGTCAACGCGCTGTACAAGGAGCCAATCATGCTACGGCTCAATGCATTCCGAGCCTCCGGACGATTCATCGTGATGACACGTACAGCACCGTAGTCGGTTTCCAGGACGACGCTCATATGTCGAACTTAACCCAGATGGTGGAAGGCACTGTAGCGTCGAGGGACGCGGCCGTAGCCCTCGGCGACGTCGAACCAGACCTGCGCGCCGGCGGCCGGCGCTCAGCGCAGAAACTGGTCGGCGTTGTCAGCCAGATCCAGCAGCGGCTGTGGAAGCGCCCCCAACAGCAGGGTTACCGCCGCCGTCAGCACGATCATGGCTCGGCTCAATGCGCCCAGGTGTACTTCGGGAGCATCAGCGGGGGCTTCGGTGAAGAACATCAACACGATCACCCGCACATAGAAGTATGCCGCCACCGCGCTGGCGATCACACCGACCACCACCAGCGGGGCCGCACCGCCTACCGCCGCCGCCTTGAACACGGCGAACTTGCTGACGAAGCCACTGGTCAACGGGATGCCGGCGAATGCCAACAGAAACAACGAGAACACCACACCGATGAACGGGTATCGCCGGCCCAGACCGGCCCAGCGGCGCATGTCGGTCTCCTCATCGCCGGTGGCGTCGCGAACCACGCTGACCACCGCGAACGCCCCGAGTGTGCTGAATCCGTATGCGAACAAATAGAACAGCGACGCCGACAGGCCGCTGTCGTTGAGTGCGACCACTCCGGTCAGGATGAAACCGGTGTGGGCCACCGACGAATACGCGAGCATGCGTTTGACGTCGTGCTGTGCAATGGCCGTCACGGTACCCACGACCATGGTCAGCACAGCGATCACGGACAATACCGGGCGCCAGTCGGCCGCCAGTCCGGGCAACGCGACGTAGAAGACCCGCAACAGCGCGCCGAAGGCTGCGATCTTGGTCGCCGCTGCCATGAAGGCGGTGACCGGCGTTGGTGCGCCCTGATATACATCCGGCAGCCACGAATGGAACGGCACCGCACCGACTTTGAACAACAGACCCACCGACAGCAGTGCGATGCCCACCAGTGCCATGGCTCGCGAACCGGTGGTAGACGCAATCCCGGTCAGGCTCAGGGTGCCCGAGTAGCCATACAACATGGCGATGCCGAACAGGAAGAACGCTGATGAAAACGCGCCCAGCAGAAAATATTTGAGCGATGCCTCCTGTGACAGCAGCCGTCGCCGCCGGGCCAGCCCGCACATCAGATACAGCGGCAGCGACAGCACTTCCAACGCGACGAACAGTGCCAGCAGATCATCGGCAGCGCCGAACAGCATCATCCCGGTGAGGGCGAACATCGCCAACGGGAACACCTCGGTCTGCATGATGCCTGCGTCGTTGGCGGCCTTCTCGGTGGCGCTGCCGGGCACCGACGAGGCCTGGGCGGTGAAGGCGACCAATCCTCCCGCCGGAATGCGTTGTCCGATCAACAAAGTGGCCAACGGACCGATCAGTAGCAGGGTGCCTTGCAGGAAGAGCGCCGGCCGGTCGACGGCGACGGCTCCCACCACGGTGACCCTGCCCAGCGACGAACCCAGGTGCAACGCTTGGCTTCCGACCGCGGCCAGCGCCGCGATCTGGCCGCCGATGGCCAAGACCAATTGAGTCCGGTATCGGGCTGGGCGTGGGATGAACGCCTCCACCAGCACACCGAGGATCGCTATTCCGAGCATGATCAGCATCGGCGACAGCAGGCCGTATTCGATCGAGGGTGGTTTCACTGGAGCGACCCCTGGGCCGTGCTGGACAGCGTGTGACCGACAGCGGGGTTGATCACGTCGAGCGCGGGTTTCGGGTAGATGCCCAGCACCAGTAGCAGCGCGATCAAGGGCACCACCACGGCCAATTCGCGTGGTACCAGATCACCGATGCGCTCGTTGTCCGCCGACACCGGTCCGGTCATCATCCGCTGGTACATCCACAAGATGTAGATGGCGGACAGCACCAATGCGGTGGCCGCGGTGGCCGCGAACACCGGGAAGTGTACGAAAGTGCCGATCAATACCAGGAATTCGCTGATGAACGGCGCCAGCCCGGGTAGCGACAGGGTGGCCAGGCCGGCGACGAGGAAGCAGCCGGCCATTATCGGCGCCACCTTCTGCACCCCGCCGTACGCGGAGATGTTCCGGGAACCGTTGCGGGCCACCAGGAATCCGGCGATCAGGAACAGCGCAGCCGTGGAGATTCCGTGGTTGACCATGTACAGCGCGGAACCTGACTGTCCCTGGTCGGTCATCACGAAGATACCCAAAATGATGAACCCGAAGTGCGAGATAGAGGTGTAGGAGATCAACCGCATCACGTCGGTCTGCCCGATGGCCACGATCGCACCGTAGACGATACCGATCACCGCCAGCGTGATGATCAACGGCCGGAAGGTAACTGCCGCGGTCGGAAAAAGCGGTAGGCAGTAGCGGAGCATGCCGAATGTTCCGACCTTGTCGACAACGGCCATCATCAGCACAGCGGTGGCCGGGGTCGCCTGCACTGCGGCATCGGGTAGCCACCGGTGCAGCGGCCACAGCGGCGCCTTCACCGCGAAGGCGAACATGAATCCACCGAACAGGGCGTTGGCCAGCGCCGGGCTGATGTGCAGTTGCCCGGTGCTCACTGCGCTCACGATGGCGCGGAAATCGAAGGTGCCTGAACCGATTGCCGGGCTGTCGGCCGTCGCCACGTACAGGCCGATCACTGCGGCCAGCATGATCAACCCACCGAACAGGTTGTACAGCAAGAACTTCACCGCGGCCTTCGAGGCCGCCTTCCGGTCTGCGCCGAAGCCGCCGATCAGGAAGTACATCGGGATCAGCATGGCTTCGAAGAACACGTAGAACAGCAGGATATCCAGTGCGGCAAGCGATATCAGCACCATCGACTGCACGGCCAGGATCAATGCCAGATATGACTGGCTCTGTTCGCCGCCATCGTGCCAGCCGGCCACGATGAGCACCGGCACCAACACCGCGGTCAGCACCACCAATGCCAGTGCGATGCCGTCCAACCCGAGGATGTAACCGGTGCCGAATGACGGAATCCACCTGTGGTTCTCCACGAATTGGTACTGCGGTCCCGTGGGGTCGAACCGGACGGCCAACATGACGGCAACCGCCAGCACCACCAGCGACGTCCCCAACGCGACCCATCTGGCCGTGTTCCTCGCGGACGAGGGCAGCAGGATCACCAGGGCGCCACCGGCCATCGGCAACGCCCACAACGTCGTCAACCACCACATCCCGGTCACCACGCCCTCACCGCGAGAATGGCGGCCACCAGTAATGCCGCTCCGGCCAACATGGACAGTGCATACGAGCGGACGAACCCGGTCTGCCAACCGCGTAACCATTGGGCGGCTGCGCCCACCGTCGAGGCAAGAGTGCGGGTGACCCCCTCGACGGCGTTGTCGTCGAAATCGACCAGGTCGTCGGTGAACCGCTGACCCGGCAGCATCAGCACGCGCTCATTGAATGCGTCACCGTACAGGTCCTGGCGAGCAGCGGTGGTCCAGCCGGAAACCACGGTCGGCGCAGTCACCGGAATCGGACGTTGCCCATACATCCGGTACGCGACCCAGACCCCTCCGGCGACCACGGCCACAGTGATCAGGGTGAAGACCCAAGCCGGGACGCCGGCTTCGGACTCCGCGTGGCCGACCACCGGCTCCAGCCAATGCTGCAATGCGCCGCCCACTGCCAGCAATGCACCGGCGCCGATGGATCCGGCCGCCAGGATGACCATCGGCCAGGTCATGGTCGACGGTGACTCGTGCGGATGGGCGTCGGTACGCCAACGCTTTTCGCCGAAGAACGTCATCAACATGACGCGGGTCATGTAGAAGGCGGTGATGCCGGCACCGAGTAGCGCGGCGCCACCGAACAACAGGCCCGGGATGCCGCCGACGGCGAATGCGGCCTCGATGATCGGGTCCTTGGAGAAGAAGCCGGACAGCGGCGGCACTCCGATGATCGCCAGGTACCCCATTCCGAACGAGGCGAAGGTGACCGGCATCGCGGTCCGCAGGCCACCGAAGCGTCGCATGTCGGTCTCGTCGTTCATCGCGTGCATCACCGAGCCGGCGCCCAGGAACAGGCCGGCCTTGAAGAATCCGTGAGCCAGCAGGTGCAGGATCGCCAGCGCGTAACCAGCCGGGCCGAGACCGGCCGCGAGCATCATGTAACCGATCTGGCTCATGGTCGAGGCCGCGAGCGCTTTCTTGATGTCGTCCTTGGCGCAGCCGATCACCGCACCGAACAACAAGGTGACGGCGCCGACGATCGCTACGGCCAGTCGGGCGTCGGGGGATTCGTTGAACAGCGGCGCCGACCGGACGACCAGGTACACACCCGCGGTGACCATGGTCGCCGCATGGATCAACGCGGACACCGGGGTGGGGCCCTCCATGGCGTCACCGAGCCAGGACTGCAGCGGCACCTGTGCCGACTTACCGCAGGCCGCGAGCAACAGCAGCAGCCCGATCGTGGTGACCTGCCCGCTGGTCAGACTTGGCGCGGCGGCGAAAACACCTGAGTAAGAAAGGGTTCCGGCATAGCTGAACATCGCGGCCAGTGCCAGTGCCAGACCGATGTCGCCGACGCGGTTGACCACAAAGGCCTTCTTGGCGGCGGCCGCCGCGGACGGCTTGTAGGACCAGAAGCCGATCAGCAGGTACGACGCCAGGCCGACGCCTTCCCAACCGACGTACAGGCCAAGGTAATTGTCGGCCAGCACCAACAACAGCATCGCCGCGACGAACAGATTCAGATACGCGAAAAACCTTCTGCGAGCGGGATCGTGCTCCATGTAGCCGACCGAATACAGGTGGATCAACGATCCCACGCCGGTGATCAGCAGTACGAAGCAGATCGACAGCGGGTCGACGCGCAAGCCGAAATCGACGTGCAACTCGGCCACCGGGACCCAGGAGAACATCCGCTCATCGATACTGCGGTCCGCCGGTTCCCGGCCGGCCAGCCCGACAAACAGCAGCACGCCGAGAACGAACGAAGCCGCCACGGTCGCGCACCCCAAAAGGTGCCCCCACCTGTCGGTGGCCTTGCCGCCCAACAACAGCACCGCGGCACCGGCCAGCGGCAGCGCAATCAGCAGCCATACCTGGGTCGTCATGGTCAGTGCTTCAACAGGTTCGCGGCATCCACCGATGCCGAACGCCGGGTGCGGAAGATAGCCATGATGATCGCCAGACCGACCACCACCTCACAGGCTGCCACCACCATGGTGAAGAACGCCACCACCTGGCCGTCGAGGTGGCCATGCATCCGCGAGAACGTGACGAACGCCAGGTTGGCCGCGTTGAACATCAGCTCGACGCACATGAACACAACGATGGCGTTGCGCCGCAACAGAACCCCTGCCGCGCCGATGGTGAACAGTACCGCCGACAGCACCAGGTAATTTGCGGGATTCATGACCGAGACCTCCCCTCATCGGACATTGTCCGTCGCGGCAGGATGGCGCTGACCGAGATGTCAGCATCGGATCCATCGGGCAATCTGGCGGGCACATCGACTGCGTTGTGCCGGGCGTACACACCGGGATTGGGCATTGGGGTGGGATGGCCACCTGCGGTGAAACGTTCGACGGACAACTCGCGCTGGGTTTTCCTCCGATCGAGCCGCTCCCGGTGCGCCAGCACCATCGCTCCGAGCGCCGCGGTGATCAACAGTGCGCTGGTCAGCTCGAAGGCCCAGAGGTAGCGGGTGAATATCAGCGTCGCCAGTCCCTGCACATTGCCGGCGGCGTTGGCATCGTCGAGTCCGACGAATTGGATGGTGAGGTTGCCCATTCCGGCGATCAACACCACGCCGAACCCGAGACCGGCGACGATCGCGGCAATACGTTGTCCCTGAATCGTTTCCACCAAAGAGTCCGCGGAATCGACCCCGATGAGCATCAACACGAACAGGAACAGCATCATCACCGCGCCGGTGTAGACCACGACCTGAACCACCCCGAGAAACACCGCATCCTGGGCTGTGTACAGAACAGCCAGGCTGATCATGGTGGACGCCAGGAACATCGCGGAGTAGACGGCTTTGGGTGCAACCACCATCGCGATCGCACCGAGTACCGCCACCGTGCCCAGAATCCAGAATGCCGCCGCTTCAGCGGTTGACGTCCGTTGCAGTGCCTCGGCTGCCAGATACGTTGACATTCACACCCCCCGTCGCTTCGCTCGCCCCGGTGTCCTACCCCGTCGCTTCGCTCGCCCCACCGTCGTCATTCGGCCGCTCCCCGTCGGCCGACACCTTCAGCGGTGATGTTGCCGAGGTAGTAGTCCTCGACGGTGCTCTCCGCCGCCATCGCGTGCGGTGGGGCCGTCATCCCGGGCTGCAGTGGTGCCAGCAGCTTGTCCTTGCCGAAGATCAGGTCGGCCCGGTTGTCGTCGGCCATCTCGTAATCATTGGTCATGGTCAGTGCTCGGGTCGGGCAGGCCTCGATGCACAGCCCGCAGCCGATGCACCGGAGATAGTTGATCTGATACACCCGGCCATAGCGTTCACCGGGCGAAAAACGTTCTGTCGCGGTGTTGTCCGCGCCTTCGACGAAGATGGCGTCCGCGGGACAGGCCCACGCACACAGCTCACATCCGATGCACTTCTCCAGGCCGTCCTCATACCGGTTGAGCTGGTGCCGTCCGTGATAGCGCGGCGCCACCGGCCCGGGTTGTTCGGGGTACTGCTCGGTGATCGGCTTCTTGAACATGGTCCTGAACGTGACACCGAAGCCGGCGATCGCATCGATGAACTTGGGCCTATCAGGCATTGGTTACCTCCTTGGCCGGCAACGGCGGGACCGGGAACGCACCGGCGCCGGTCGGTGCCGGCTCGGGGGGAATGCGACGGTGGCGCAACGAGGACCACAGTCGTTCGCCGATCACCACCGCCACGACGAAGCCGCCCGCCACGAGCGCCATGGTCCACGTGGGATGGCCCTCGATTCGCGCACGCACGACCGCCACCGTCATGATCCACACCAAGGAGATCGGAATGAGCACCTTCCAGCCCAGCGACATGAACTGGTCGTAGCGCAACCGGGGCAAGGTGGCGCGCAGCCACATGTAGAGGAACATGAAGGTCCACACCTTGCCGATGAACCACAGCAGTGGCCACCACCCGGTATTGGCGCCGGGAATCAGACTCAACGGCCACGGCGCCTGCCAGCCGCCCAGGAACAGTGTGGTGGCCAGCGCAGACACCGTGGTCATGTTGACGTACTCGGCGAGCATGAACATCGCGAATTTCAGCGACGAGTACTCGGTGTGGAAGCCACCCACCAGTTCGCCCTCAGCTTCGGGCAGATCGAAAGGCGCACGGTTGGTTTCGCCGACCATCGAGGTGACATAGATAAGGAATGACGGAAGCAGCAGGAACACATACCAACGACCCTGCTGGGCCGAGACGATCTGTGACGTCGACATGGTGCCCGCGAGCAGGAACACCGAGGCGAACGACAGCGCCATAGCGATCTCGTAGGAGATCACCTGGGCGCTGGACCGTAGACCGCCCAGCAGCGGGTAGGTCGACCCGGATGCCCAGCCGGCCAACACGATTCCGTACACCCCGATGGAGGTAACGGCCAGTACGTACAGAACTGCCACCGGAAGATCGGTGAGCTGCAAGGGAGTCCGGTGCCCGAACACGCTGACCAGCGGGCCCAACGGAATGACTGCGAAAGCCATGACCGCGGGGATGACCGCGATCACCGGGGCCAACAAGTAGATCGGCTTGTCGACGCCCGAGGGGATCAGACCCTCCTTGAGGGCGAGCTTGATGCCGTCGGCCAGGGATTGCAGCAGCCCGTACGGGCCGACCCGGTTGGGGCCGAACCGCATCTGCATCCGGCCCAGGACCTTGCGTTCGACGAGAATGGCGACGAGCACCGTCAACAACAGAAACACAAAGATGCCAAGGGCTTTGGCGATGACCAGCCACCACGGGTCGTGGCCGAAAGAGTTGAGGTCGGGATAGTTCACGACGGATCACCGCCGCGGCGGACGGCGACGAACGATGCGGGCCCCAATGTCTCGTATACGTGCGAGCCCGGGGAGTTCATCGGCACCCATGCCACCTGATCGGGCATCTCGGTGATGCTCAACGGCAGGGTGATGGAGCCACGGTCGGTACTGACGGTCACTGCATCGTCATCCCCGGCGCCGATCTGGGCCGCGGTGCCGGTAGACATGCGGACCACCGCGGTACGGGCGGTGGCCGCCAGGCTGGCTTCACCGTCCTGGAGTCGACCGTCGTCCAACAACATCCGCCAGGTGGCCAGCGACACCTGGCCGGGTGGCAAGGCGACCGTAGCGGCGTCCACGGTCGGCGTCGACGCCCGCGAACCGGTCCAGGGGCCGAGTGCGTTGAGTTCGGCCCGCACGGTGGCAGCGTCGGGTAGTTCCAGATCGATGCACAGCTCATCGGCGAGCGCGGCGAGCACCCGCATGTCGGGGGTGGCGCTGGGGGACAGTGCTGCGGGGAATGACCGTTGTCGGCCTTCCCAGTTGACGAAGCTGCCGGCCTTCTCGGCAACCGGCGCTACCGGGAACACCACATCGGCCCGGTCGGTGACGGCGCTGCGGCGCATCTCCAGGCTGACCACGAAACCGGCCGCATCGAGCGCGGCCAGTGCCAGCTGCGGATCGGGAAGATCGGCCGGGTCCACGCCGGCGATCAGCAATGCGGCCAGAGAGCCGTCGGCCGCGGCGGACAGGATACCGGCGGTGTCCCGCCCTGCAGCACTGGGTAATTCGTCCACGCTCCAGGCGGCAGCGACCTCGGCGCGAGCCTGCGGGTCGGCCAGCGGACGACCTCCGGGCAACAGGTTCGGCGCCGCGCCGGCCTCCAACGCGCCGCGCTCACCGGCCCTGCGTGGCACCCACCCGATCCGGGCGCCGGTGCGGGCAGCCAGGTGCGCGACCGCCGAGAAGCCGCCCGCCACACCGGCGAGCCGTTCGCCGGCCAGGATCACCGAACCGGGCGGCATGACTTCGATGGCGTCAAGGGCCCGGGGTTCGCGGCCGGGTGCGGCGGTGATGAGGGTGCCGCCCATATTGCTCAGGCCGCGACTTGCAAATGGCGCGACGGCGACCACTTTCAGCCCATGGCGGCGGAATGCCTTGCGCAGCCGCAGATACACGATCGGAGACTCGTCCTCGGGTTCGAATCCCACCAGCAGCACGACTGGGGCCGCTTCCAAATCGGCGTAGGTGACGCTCATCGGTTGTCCGGCGACGGTCGATGCCAGGAACTGCTCTTCTTCCTGGCTGTGTGCTCGGCTGCGGAAATCGATATCGTTGGTGCCCAGGACTATTCGCGCAAACTTGGCGTAGGCGTAGGCGTCTTCGAGCGTCAGCCGCCCGCCGGTGAGGACGCCGGTGCCCGCTCCTGCGGTAGTCAAGCCGCGCAGGGCCACCACGATGGCTTCGGACCACGATGCCGGACGCTGAGTCCCGTCGTCGTCGCGCAGTAGCGGCGTCGTGATGCGGTCGTCGGCCCCGGTGTACGTGAATGCCCAGCGACCCTTGTCGCAGTTCCATTCCTCATTGACTTCGGGGTCGTCGCCGGCCAGGCGCCGCAGCACCTTTCCCCGCCGGTGGTCGGTGCGTTGCGCGCAGCCGGAGGCGCAGTGCTCGCAGACGCTGGGCGAGGACACCAGGTCGAACGGGCGGGCCCGGAATCGGTAGGCGGTCCCGGTCAGCGCGCCGACCGGACAGATCTGCACGGTATTGCCGGAGAAGTACGAGTCGAACGGGGCATCGTTCGCGATGCCGACCTGTTGCAGGGCACCACGTTCGAGCAGTTCGATGAACGGGTCGCCGGCCACCTGATCGGAGAACCGGGTGCATCGCGCGCACAGCACACAGCGTTCCCGGTCGAGCAGCACCTGGGCTGACAGGTTGATCGGTTTCGGATAGGTGCGTTTGACATCGTCGAATCGGGAATCGGTGCGGCCGTTGGACATTGCTTGGTTCTGCAAGGGGCACTCGCCGCCCTTGTCGCATACCGGGCAGTCCAATGGGTGGTTGATCAGCAGCAGCTCCATGACGCCGTGCTGGGCCTTGTCGGCGGCCTCCGAGGTCAGTTGGGTGCGCACCACCATGTCGGGGGACACGGTGGTGGTGCACGACGCCAACGGCTTACGTTGCCCCTCGACCTCGACCAGGCACTGTCGGCAGGCGCCCACCGGATCGAGTAGTGGATGATCGCAGAACCGGGGGATCTGAATGCCCATCAATTCAGCAGCGCGAATGACCAAGGTGCCCTTGGGCACACTGATCTGCTGGTCGTCGATGGTCAGCGTCACCATCTCGACGGCGGTGTCCTTCTCCGACTCGGCCAGCGTCACGCGCGAACCCCCTTTTCTTCCGCGAGCAGACGCAAATACTCCCGACACGCCGGGTATTTCGGTACATGTATGTCTGCTCGCGGGGGAACTGGAGTCATGCGCCGACCTCCTCGGTGGCGAAGACGGTCGAGGCGTGCGGATCGAATGGGCACCCACCGTCCAGGTGTGCCTCGTACTCCGCGCGGAAATACTTGAGCGAGGAGATGATCGGGCTGGCCGCGCCATCACCGAGCGCGCAGAACGACTTGCCCAGGATGGCGTCGGAGATGTCCAGCAGCTTGTCCAGATCGGATGGCTGGGCCTGACCGCTTTCCAGTCGTGCGTAGATCTGGGCCAGCCAATAGGTGCCTTCGCGGCAGGGCGTGCACTTGCCGCACGACTCGTGGGCATAGAACTGCGTCCACCGCCGCACGGCCCGCACCACACAGGTCGTTTCGTCGAAAATCTGCAGCGCCTTGGTGCCCAGCATCGACCCGATACCTGCCATACCCTCGTAATCCAATGGCACATCAAGGTGTTCGGGTGTCAGCATCGGGGTGGACGACCCGCCCGGCGTCCAGAACTTCAACTGATGACCAGTCCGCACGCCGCCCGCGTACTCCAGTAGTTCACGCAGGGTGACGCCCAGTGGTGCTTCGTACTGTCCGGGCCGGGTCACATGGCCGGACAGCGAGTACAGCGTGAACCCTGGCGAGCGCTCCGAGCCCATCGACTTGAACCACCCGGCGCCACGGCGAAGCACCGCGGGCACGCTGGCGATCGACTCGACATTGTTGACCACGGTCGGACAGGCGTACAGGCCCGCCACCGCGGGAAACGGTGGGCGCAAACGGGGTTGGCCGCGGCGTCCTTCGAGCGAGTCCAGCAGGGCGGTTTCCTCGCCGCAGATGTAGGCACCGGCGCCGGCATGGACCACCAGATCGAGGTCGAACCCCGACCCGGCGATATTGTGTCCCAGATGGCCGGCCGTGTAGGCCTCGGCCACCGCGGTCTGGAGCCGTCGGAGCACCGGCACCACTTCGCCGCGCACATAGATGAACGCGTGCCGGGCGCCGATGGCATACGACGCGATGATCGCCCCTTCCACCAGTGTGTGCGGTGACGCCAGCATCAGCGGAATGTCTTTGCACGTCCCCGGTTCGGACTCATCGGCGTTGACCACGAGGTAATGGGGACGGCCGTCGTCCGGGGAGATGAACGACCATTTGGTGCCGGTGGGGAAGCCAGCACCGCCGCGCCCGCGCAGCCCGGAGTCCTTCACGAGGGCGATCACGTCTGCGGGCGCCATGGTCAGCACCTTGCGCAGCGCCTGATATCCGCCGTGGCGCCGGTAGCTCGGCAGTGTCCAGGATTGTGGCTCGTCCCAATGGCGACTCAGCACCGGCGCCAGCGTCATTCTGGTGCCTCCATGCCGCGCTCCTTGGCGACCTGCAGGCCGGCCAGGGTCGGCTGGCCGGGGTCGGAGTCATTGCTGCCCGGCCGCTCATCGGCGAAGCCGGCGAGGATTCGGGCCGTCTCGCGGAACGTGCACAACGTTGCCCCGCGGGTCGGGGCGACCGGCGTCCCGGACTGTAGCGCATCGACGAGATCGCGTGCCGAACTTGGCGTTTGGTTGTCGAAGAACTCCCAGTTGACCATCATCACCGGTGCGTAGTCGCAGGCGGCGTTACATTCGATGTGTTCCAGGGTGACCCGACCGTCGTCGGTGGTCTGGCCGGGCTCCAGGCCGAGGTGTTCCTCGAGTGCGTCCAGTATCGCATCGCCGCCCATCACCGCGCAGAGCGTGTTGGTGCAGACGCCAACCAGATAATCGCCGGTGGGGGTGCGACGGTACATCGAGTAGAAGGTCGCGACCGCCGTGACCTCGGCAGGGTTGAGGTCCAATTGCGCTGCGCAGAAGGATATGCCGGCCGGTGTGAGGTATCCGTCCTGTGCCTGCACCAGATGCAGCAGCGGCAACAGGGCGGATCGGGAATTCGGGTACTTGGCGATCACCACCGCCGCGTCGGCCGCCAGCTGCGCGGTCACCTCGGCCGAATATGATTGCGGCCCTTCGCCGATCGGCGGTCCAGGCTCGTCGGGACGTTGACCGAGGCGGAGCTCCACGGCAGTCATCTGTCCACCCCTCCCATCACCGGGTCGATCGAGGCCACCGCGGCGATGGCATCGGCCACCATCGCGCCCTCACACATCGCCGCCACTGCTTGCAGATTTGTGAATGACGGATCACGGTAATGCACGCGGTAGGGCCGCGTGCCGCCGTCGGACACCATGTGCACACCCAGCTCACCGCGGGGAGATTCGACCGCGACGTACACCTGCCCGGCCGGCACCCGGATACCCTCGGTGACCAGCTTGAAGTGGTGGATCAGCGCCTCCATCGACGAGCCCATGATCTTGGCGATGTGCTCGTTGGAGTTGCCCAGACCGTCGGGACCGACCTTCAGATCCGCGGGCCAGGCCAGCTTCTTGTCGGTGATCATCACCGGGCCGGGTTTCAGACGGTCCACACATTGTTCGACGATCTTGATCGACTCGCGCATCTCACGGACGCGAATCATGTAGCGCCCGTAGGCATCGCACTGATCTTCGGTGATGACGTCGAAGTCATAGTCTTGGTAGCCGCAATAGGGTTGGGCCCGGCGCAGATCATGCGGCAGTCCGGTGGAGCGCAGCACGGGACCGGTGATGCCGAGCGCCATGCAGCCGGTCAGGTCCAGATACCCGACTCCCTGGGTCCGGGCCTTCCAGATGTAGTTCTCATTGAGCAGATCTTCGATGTCGCGCAACCGCTTTGGCAGCAGCTTGAGCAGGTCGCGTAACTGGGGCAGTGCTTCGTCTGGCAGATCGGCGGCCAGGCCACCGGGTCGGATGTAGGCGTGATTCATCCGCAGCCCGGTGATGGTCTCGAAGACTGACAGCACCAGTTCGCGTTCGCGGAATCCGAAGAACATCGCCGACATGGACCCCAGTTCCATGCCCCCGGTGGCCAGCGCCACCAGGTGGCTGGATATCCGGTTGAGCTCCATCAGGAGTACCCGAATCACGTTGGCACGCTCGGGAATGTCGTCGGTGACGCCGAGTAACTTCTCCACGCCGAGGCAGTATGCGGTCTCATTGAAGAAGGGGGACAGGTAATCCATCCGGGTCACGAAAGTGACACCCTGGGTCCAGTTCCGGTATTCAAGGTTCTTCTCGATGCCGGTGTGCAGGTAGCCGATTCCGCACCGGGCTTCGGTGATGGTTTCGCCGTCGATCTCCAAGATGAGCCGCAGCACTCCGTGGGTGGACGGATGTTGCGGACCCATGTTCACCACGATGCGTTCGCCGGCGATGGCGCTTTCCCGGGCCGCGGCGACCACCTCTTCCCAGTCCTGACCGCCGACGGTAACCACCCGGTCCTGGGAATCGTTGTGTGCGTTCATCAGTTGTAGGCCCGCCGCTCGTCCGGGGGAGGAATCGTGGCTCCGTGATACTCGACCGGGATACCGCCCAACGGATAGTCCTTGCGCTGTGGGTGTCCAACCCAGTCATCGGGCATCTCGATCCGGGTCAGTGCGGGGTGACCGTCGAAGATTATGCCGAAGAAGTCGTAGGTCTCGCGTTCGTGCCAGTCGGTGGTCGGGTACACCGAAAACAGCGACGGCACATGAGGATCAGCGTCTGGAGCTGTGGTCTCCACCCGGATCCGCTGGTTGTGCGTGATGGACATCAATGGATAGACCGCATGCAGTTCGCGGCCGGTGTCGTCGGGGTAGTGCACGCCGGACACTCCCAGGCACAGCTCGAAGAGCAAGGTGTCGCGCAGGGCCTGGGACACCGCGAGTAGGTGCTCCCTGTGGACCTCCACGGTCAACTCGTCGCGGAATACCACGATGCGTTCCACCGCAGCGGCAAAGCCGTCCGGGCCCAGAGCCTGTGCGAGGGCATCGACCACGTCATCGAAATAACTGCCGTACGGACGCGGCGAGCTGCCCGGCAGCGCCACCGTGCGAACCAGTTTGCCGTAGCCCGACGTGTCGCCACTGCCACGCACGCCGAACATGCCGTGCCGTGTCCCGATCGACTCGGGAGTCTCGGAAACGGGACCGTCCGTCATGACCTGAGCAGTCCTTTCAATTCGATGGTCGGGCGGGCCTGCAGCGCAGCCTCTTCGGCGGCGGCGATGGCCTCGGCCCGGTTGACCCCCAACGGCATCTCTTGAATCTTGGCGTGCAGCTTGAGGATTGCGTTGAGCAACATCTCCGGCCGCGGAGGGCAACCCGGCAGGTAGATGTCGACGGGAACCACATGGTCGACACCCTGGACCACTGCATAGTTGTTGAACATGCCACCGGAGGATGCGCAGACCCCCATGGCCAGAACCCATTTCGGTTCGGCCATCTGGTCATAGACCTGGCGGAGCACCGGGGCCATCTTCTGGCTGACCCGGCCGGCCACGATCATCAGATCGGCCTGGCGTGGCGTCGCGGAGAACCGTTCCATGCCGAACCGGGCAATGTCGAAGCGGGGGCCTGCGGTGGCCATCATCTCGATGGCGCAACAAGCCAGTCCGAAAGTGGCCGGCCACAGCGAGCCCGCCCGCACATAGCCCGCGACTTTCTCGACAGTGGACAGCAGAATGCCGCCGGGTAAGCGTTCTTCCAGTCCCATCTGTCCGCCCGTCAGTCCCAGTTCAGTCCGCCGCGGCGCCAGACGTAGGCGTAGGCGACGAATACCGTCAGCATGAACAACAACATCTCCACCAGGGCGAATGTCCCAAGGGAATCGAACGAGACCGCCCACGGGTACAGGAAGACGATCTCGATGTCGAAGACGATGAACAGCATCGCGGTCAGGTAGTACTTCACCGGGAACCGTTGTCCCGTCATCTGGTGTCCCGGCGAACCCGGCTCCATCGGTTCGATGCCACATTCGTAGGCCTCGAGCTTGGCCCGGTTGTACCGGCGCGGACCGATCAGTACCGCGATGCCGACCGAACCCACCGCGAACGCTGCCGCGATCACGCCGAGCACCAGGATGGGGATGTACACGTTCATGATTTCGTCATATCCGCGCGCGGCTCCTGGTCGGGCTGTCGATGTGAGCTGGCCCACAGCTTAGCCGTGTTAACGGTCGGGGTGGCCCGTTTTGGCTAGGATGATCTTGAAACTTCGGCGATCTCACGCGTCAGTGTCAAGAATACGAAGCGTCAACGGCCGCAGGCGATTTCGTGCTGTTAACGCCGTGTTGAGATGCTGTGAACGGCCTTCTGCGCAGCCGGTGCCGCGGGTTTGGCGGTATCGCTGAGGTCAGCGCTGGGGGGACAACACGGCTATGACCGCCTCGCCCAGCCGGATCGGATCGATCGGATGCGGCACCGCAGCTTCTGCACGTGACCACGATGCCAGCCAGGCGTCGTCTGGCCGGCCGGTCAACACCACGATAGGTGGGCAGTCCTCGACCTCGTCCTTGAGCTGTTTGGCCAGCCCCATCCCGCCGACCGGGGTCGCTTCGCCGTCCAGGATTGCCAGATCGATGCCGCCGGCGCCGACCGAGTTGACCACGACGGGCGCGGTCGCCACCTCGAGGTAGGTCAATTCAGGCAGGTCGGGGTGAATGCGGCGGCCCAGCGCGGTGCGTACCCGGTCCCGGGTGTTCGGATTGTCGCTATACACCAGGATCGTCAGCGCAGTGTCGGCCACCTTCGCGATGCTACGACAGTATGGTCGTCGGATCGGCCCGGATGGGCCTACTCGTTCTGGTAACCGGGATGTGCCGCGTCCAGGCGGTACCGCACCAGGGCCCGCAGCGCCGGGTTCAATTCGTCTGCGCGATCATCGAAGTCGCCGGCCCGAACGGCACCGGCCAGCTGCTGCTCGTCGCGATAGCCGAGCAGCTCGGGTTCTGGACCGTTCTGCTGCAGTTCGCGTTCGACGATCCGCAGGGCGTTCGCGGCGACTCGGGCGTGGAAATTGAGCGCCCCGTCGGTGGCCGTCCGAACGTCGGTCTCCAGGAATTCGGCCACCGCGGCGATGAGTTCGGTCGCAGTGGGGCGGTAGTGGTTCATCGCGCCTCCAGCAGATTGAGCAAATCCCACTCGGTTTCACAGACCCGGCGCCCGATGGCAGCCAACTCCACCGAACGACTCTGACCTGACAGGTGACGCTGCGCCTGGTACCGGCAGATGATGCCCCAGCGCAGCGTGGCCATCACCAACCACCAGTGGAAGTCATTGCGGTCCACGGTGACTGCGGCAGCCTGTTCGTAGGCGGTCACGAAGTCGTCGATATTGCCGAGTCCACCGGCGTCGAGGCGACGGGGTGCACCGAAGCGCCAGGCCCTGATGCAGAACCAGGCCAGATCCTCGGTGCGGGATCCCAGGTGGGTGAGTTCCCAGTCGAGCACGGCGGCCAGCCCGTTTGCGTCGACAATCAGGTTGCCCATCCGGAAGTCCCCGTGCACCAGGACCGGCCCTTCGGTTTCCGTCCGCCGATTGCGCTCCAACCACCGGAACGCCCACTCGAATACCGCTGTGGTGTCGCCCATCTCGTCGAGCTGCTGCCGCCAGTCGGCGAGTTGGTCGTTGGGGGACAGGTCGATTCCAGCGGGGTCGGCACGGTGAACGGCGGCCAGCGCCTGGGCGCATTGCCACAGAAGCGTGGCGCTGCCGTCGTCGTCGAGTGCCCGCTGGATCTTACGCACGATCGTCTCGCCGGGTACGAAGTCGCATATCAAAAATGGACTGCCCAGGGCCGCAACCGAATTGCTGGCCGCGAGCACCTGGGGGACCGGCGCTCCCGCGTCGGCTGCGCGGGACGACGCGGCAGCCTCCAACTCCATGCCGGCATGGGGCTCATCGGGTGGGCCGACCCGCAAGATCAGTGCACGGCTGTCCTCAGCGGTCACTGCGGAGAAGGCCCACGTTGTCCGGCTGGCGCCACCGGTCAACACGCGCAGCTGCTCGATGCTGACCTCACCCAGTACCGGTTTCAGTACCGCAGCGATCGCCGATGCCTCCATCTACCGTTTGCCGAACTTGAGCATCCGCTGCGCTACCCGGCGGATCTGGATCTCTTCGGCGCCTTCGGTGATCCGATAACGCCGGTGATGCCGGTAAATATGTTCGAACGGCTCATGACGGCTGTATCCGATACCGCCGTGAATCTGCATCGCGCGGTCGGCCGCTTCGCACACCAGCCTGTTGGCCCGGTAGTTGGCCATCGACACCTTGTCCGAGACTTCCATGTGGTGATCCCGGTCGAGGTGCCAGGCGGTGTAATACACCAGGAGACGGACCATTTGGGCTTCGGTCTGCAACTCGGCCAGCGGCCACTGCACGGCCTGGTTCACCGACAGCGGCTTGCCGAAGACGATGCGTTCGCCGGCGTAGCCCGCGGCCCGGTCGATGCAGTACTGCGCTGCACCCAGGCTGCTGGCGGCCTGCCGAATCCGGTTCTCGTGCAGGAAGGTCTGGCCGACCTCCAGTCCGTGGTCCACCGCGCCGAGCACCGCATCGTCGGGCACCCGGACGTCCGTGAGCTCTACCTCGCCGTGGTCGCTAGGCATGTTGAAGGTCCACCAGTAGAAGGGGACGGTGAATCCTGGCGCGTCGGTGGGCACCAGGAACGCGGTGATGCCAACCGCGTGACCGGCTTCTCCCGACGTCCGAGCGAAGATCAGGTCGTGGGTGGCGCGGTGCACCCCGGTATTCCAGCGTTTGCGGCCGTTGATGATCCAGCCGTCACCGTCCTTGACGGCCGTGGTTTCGAGCCAGGTCGCGTCGCTGCCGTGGTCGGGCTCGGTCAGGCCGAACGCCATCGACCGCCGGCCGGTGATCATCGCTTCGACCCATTCGGTTTTCTGGGCCTCGGTGCCGAACCGGCTCATCATGATCGCCTGCGGAAAATTTCCGACGATCGAGGACTCGTCCTGCAGATCGTTGTGCAGGCCAAGGCCCTTGTGCGCCAGGTGTTCGCGAATGACGGCCATGTCCAGGTTGCTGCCGTCGCGGCCGCCGAACTCACTGGGCAGCCCGTAGCGCAACCATCCCGCCGCATCGGCGCGCCGCCGCATCTCGTCGAGCAGGTCTTCCCATTCCCGGGTCGGCACGCCACCGTTCTCCAGGTCGGTCCGGGCGAACTCCCGTCGCCGGTCGAAGAACTGCATGTTCTCGCGCTCGAGTGGCTTGATCTGGTCCTCGATGAAGGCATCCATCTCCGCCAGTAGTCCCGGAAGGTGTTCTGGTAGTGCGAAATCCACAGTGCTGCCTTTCCTAACGGCCGTACAAGGTCTTCTTCCAGATGGTCGACAGTGTGGCGATGGCGTCGGCATCGCTGATCCGCAGGCCGGCGCTCGGCGTGCCGACCAGCACCACGGTGAAGTTCTCGAACAGCAGCGCAATCGCCGCCGCCGTGTGTTCGACGTTCAGGTCAGTGGCGAAGCCCTGGTCCTGCGCGCGGTGGATCGAGGCTGCCACCATGTCCATGCCGAAGCGCCGAAATTCGTTCTGCACCTGCGCGAATCGGGGTTGGGTGGCGGCGAGCTGGGCGACCGCGATCATGATCCCGATGTTCTGTTTGAAGAGGTTCCAGTAGCCCGTCACCACCGAGGTGAAGAACTCTCCGTCGTCGGCCGACCCGGGAAGGTCGACGCTCAGTCCCGACGGCGCGACGATGTCGTGCAGGAACGACTCGGCCAGGCCGGCCAGCAGATCTTCCTTGTCATCGAAGTAGCGGTAGAACACTGCCGCCGATTTGCCCGCAGCCGAGGTGATGTCCGCCAGAGTGGTGCCGTGAAAGCCACGCTCGGCGAACAACTTGCGCGCGGCCGATTCCAGGGCCTCGCGGGTTTGACGGCCCTTGGCCGTCAATGTCTCGGCGGGCACGTCAGCGCAACCGGTCACCCGCGCGCAGCAGCGCACTGGGCAGGTCGTGGCCGACGAGGCGCTGCGCAACCCGCGCCGCATCGATTGCCCGATCCAGGTCGACGTCGGTACCGATCTCGCTGTCGCGCAGCAGGTAGACGAGATCTTCGGTGGCGATGTTGCCGGTGGCCCCCGGAGCGAAGGGACACCCGCCCAACCCGCCGACCGAAGAGTCCAGCCGGGTCACACCCGCCCGCACCGCGGCGTAGGCGCTGGCCAGGCCGGCACCCCTGGTGTTGTGGAAGTGCGCGCCGAGCGGCAGATCTCCGATCACCGGGCGTACCTTGGCGACCAGGTCGGCGGTCCGCCGCGGGGTGGTAGTGCCGATGGTGTCCGCGATGGCGACCCGATCGGCACCGAACAACCGTGCTGCAGAGGCAATCTCGACCACCCGGGCTGGATCGGTCGGGCCGTCGAACGGGCAGTCCCAGGCCGTCGCGATGATCACTTCGACACTTGCCCCGCCGTCGCGGGCGATCCCGACGATGTCGGCGATCAACTGAGTCGATTCGTCAGCTGAGCGCCCGACGTTGGCTTGGCTGTGCCCGTCTGCCGCCGACACCACGTATTCCAGCGACCGCATGCCTGCCGAGATCGCCCGCCCCGCACCGCCGGGACCAGCCACCAACGCTGAGAACTCGACGCCCTCGAATCGTGGCAGTTCGGCAGCCAGAGCGGCGGCGTCGGCGAGTGCGGGAACCTTCGACGGTGACACGAAGGCCGTCGCCTCGATCTCCCGCACCCCGGTGGCGACGATGGCCTCCAACAGTTCCAGCTTGGCGGACAAGGGAATCGGGTCTTCGAGCTGCAGCCCGTCCCGCAGGCAGACCTCGCGGATGGTGACGTGGTCTCGTCCTATGGCGCTCACAGCACCCCCTCCTCGCGCAGGCTTTCCAACTCACTCGGGCTCAACCCCAGTAGCTCGCCGTACACCTCGTCGTTGTGCTGACCCGGCCGCGCCGACCCGGCGTTGCGAATGGCTCCGGGCGACTCGGTGAGAACCGGAACGATGCCGGGCCCCTTCACGTTTCGCTGTATCCGTTCGTCGAAGTGGTCAGCGATCATGTTGCGCGACTGCAATTGCGGGTCCTGCACCACTTCGGCGACCGTGTTGATCGGTCCGCTGATCACCCCGGCCTCCGACAGCGTCGCGATGATCTCGTCGGGCTCACGCTCGGCGGCCCAATCACTGATGATCGCGTCGAGCTGGTCCTGATTGCGGCCTCGCGCCAGGTGATCGGCGAACCGTTCGTCGCAGGCAAGCTCAGGCCGACCCATGGCACTGCACAGTCGACGGAAGACGGTGTCCTGGTTGGCGGCGATCACCACCCAGCTGCCGCCCGAGCTCTGGTAGATGTTCGACGGCGCGATACCCTCCAGCCGGGTACCCGACGGGCCGCGAACAACGCCGCCGACGTCGTAGTCGGGGATGGTGGATTCCTGGATGGCCAAGCAACTTTCGGTCAATGCCGTATCGACGATCTGTCCCTCACCGGTGACGGTGCGCCGGTACAGTGCGGCCAGGGCGCCCTGGGCGGCGAACATCCCGGCCAGGCTGTCACCCAGCGACAACGCCAGCCGTGGGGGAGGGCCGCCGGGGAAGCCGTTCATGTGCCGCAGGCCGCTGGCCGCCTCGGCGACTGAGGCGTACCCGGCCTTTCCGGCTTCCGGGCCGGTCTGCCCGTAGCCGGACACGCGCACCAGGATGATCCCCCGATTGTGCTCGTGCAGAACGTCATAACCGAGATTCCATTTCTCCAGTGTGCCCGGTCGGAAGTTCTCCACGATGATGTCGGACTGCTCGACGAGCCGCAGGAACAGATCGCGGCCGCGCTCGGCGCGAAGGTCGAGAGTCACCGCCTTCTTGTTGCGCGCGTGGACCGTCCAGAAGAACCGGTGCCCGTCCAATTCGGCCTGGCCCCAGGTGCGCAGCGGATCAGGAGCTGTCGGCAGTTCGATCTTGAGCACCTCGGCGCCCATGTCTCCGAGCAGCCGGCCGGCGAACGGACCGGAGATCAGCGTGCCCAGTTCCAGCACCCGGATTCCGTCCAGCGCACCGGCGAGAATCCCTGGGTCCTGCTCGTCGGTCATAGTGAAAACCCGTGCCGGTGCAGCCAATCCGTGCAGATCGCAACTGCCTGGCGGAGCGTACCTCGCTGATCGGGGCCCGAGTAGTAGTGGTTGGCGCCGGGGATCTCGTGCATCTCTTTGTCGGGATGCCCGATCGCCTCGAACAGTCGACGGGTGTGGCTGGGCGTACAGGCGTCGTCGGCGAGGTTGCCGATCACCAGTGTCGGCACCGCGATATCCGGGCCCGCCTTCACGGCGTCGCCGTTGGCGTCGTCGTAGCTCCACTGCGAGAGCCAGCTGCGCAATGTGCAGAAGCGGGCCAAGCCGACCGGGCTCATGTTCACCACCTGGGGATCACCCAGATAGCACTGCCCGGGCGTGCGGTCATTGGGATCGACCGTCGGGTCCAACCAGCGTGGGTCGGCCATGGTGCCGTGCACCACGAACGCGAATTCGTCCTCGGGCCGGCCGGCGGCCTTCAGTGCGGCCAGTTTCTCCTTGACCCAGACCGTGATTCGTCGATTGCGGGCGATCTGCGCCGCGTGGTAGCGCTCCAGGAACTCTGCAGCGTACGGCGGCTGATTCGGGTTGTCAGGGTTGTAGAGGTCCAGTTCGGGATCGCGCTTGGATGGATCGTTGTCGTCCAGGATGGAGGCGTCCATCCACTCGGTCATGGTGCCGTGCCGGCTGATGTGCGCGGCCAGCAGCATGACTCCGTCGGCCGGGATCAATCCGAGCTTGGTCAGATCAGGTCCGTCGCCGGATGGGCTGGCGGTGACGGTGGGGTGCTGGGCTTGCTGTTGGTAGAACACCGATAGTGAGCCGCCGCCGCTCCAGCCGCCCAGCACCACTTTCGAGTAGCCGAGCCGGTTCTTGGCATCCTTGATGCATTCGCCGAGATCCTCGACCACCTTCTCCATCAACAGGGCAGAGTCGGTGCCGCGGAATCGGCTGTTGCAGTAGATGACGTGGTGCCCGGCGCGGGCCAGGGCGTTGATCATCGGCAGGTAGGCACCGCCACCGATCGGGTGCATGAACACCACCACGGTGTCCGACGATTTGTTCGGGCGAAGTAGATAGCTTTCCAACACCACCAGCTCGGCGACGCCTCCATACACGTCGCGGACAGCCGAATCATTCTGGTAGGCAACCAGATACGGGACGCGCTGGTAGTCGTACTTGACTGGTGCCGCTGTGCTGCTCATGCGTGTTGCCCCAGGTCGTTGGCCGATATTTCTGCAGACGGGATCAACCGTCGGCGGGTGTCGATCGCGATCACCTGCCAGTCCACGCGTTGATAGTCGTCGAACTTGCGCCGGGCCCGTTCGCGAGCCTTCTCAGGGGCGCCGTGGTGAACACCTTGTGGCGCATGGGAAAGCAGGCCCGGCGGCATCGGGATGCCGTACAGCGAGCCGCCGTGGAAGAACGCGATCTCGTCATAGTCGACATTGCGGTGATACCACGGCGTGCGCTCGGTGCCGGGTACGCCTTCGGCTGGCCGGGGCAGGAAGTTCATCACGTACACCCCGGTCGCCTGCATGAACAAGTGCACAGTTGGCGGCAGGTGCACGCTGTCGGAGGTGATGACGTGGTAGTGCTCGATGTTGAAGGCGAACGGGAAATTGTCGCCCTGCCAGCCCACTACGTCGAGCGGATGATGTTGGTAGAACAGCGAAGTCGTCACCACTCCGTCGATCGGGTTGTGGACCAGCCGCACCTCGTACTCGTCACGTCCGTCGCTCTCGATCGGTGAAGGGTCGGGGATCACGGCCTGCGATGGATCGAAAGGGAAGTGCCGACCGAGATAGCCCGGCGCGGGTACCCGGAAGTCGTCGGTTGCCTGAATCATCAGCATCGTGGTCTGTGCGTCGGGCACCTGGCGCCACGTACAACCCTTCGGGAGGTACACCCAGTCGCCCTCGCGGTAGCGCAGCGGCCCGAACTCGGTTTCGAGTAGGCCCGCGCCCTGATGCACGAATGACAACACATCGCCATCCACATACCGGGCGAAGAATGGCATGGGTTCTGCCCTGCGGGACAACGAGATTCGGCAATCGTCGTTGTGGAACAACAACATCGGGTGGCCGTCGGCGTGGGTGGCGTCGGTGGGCTTGAGTTCGGAGGACAGGACGTCCACCGGCCGCAGCGGGCCGGCGCAGCGATACGCGGTGGGGTCGTTGAGGCGGTACAGGTTGACGGTGCGACCGGTGAATCCGCCGCGCCCCAACTCGTCGTCTTTGAGGCCGTCAAGGTTGGCATGCATGCGCTTCGGCGTGGTGCCCTTGCGCAGGTGAACGAACGATTCCACGGCCAGCTCCAGTGCGTCGGTGGGGAGGTAAATAAAAATGAATTCAGTTTTACTTTATGGCCGCGGACGATTGCCGTCAATGGCTCAGACCATCGAGGTTCGCGGAATCTTCATGCCCAGTGCCAGGGCGCCGGCCAGCTCGCGACTGGTGTCGTAGTCGAACACCACGTGCCCGCAGATGACGTCGACGTCGCGCTTGAAGCGCTGCAGTGGATTGGTGGTGAAGTGCGCGCCGGCGCCCGAAGCTTCCATCAAATCGTCGATGACTGCCCGCGATTCGTGCACGATGTGCGCCGCAGCAAGCCGGGCTTCGCCGCGCACCAGCCGGGACACCGGATCGCCTGCGGCAAGCAAGGTTTCGATCTGTCCGACGGTGTCGTCCAGGAGCCCGCGCAAGGCGCGCAGCCGCACCCGTGCAGCGCCGAGGCGGGCTTGTGCCAGCGGCTTGTCGCGTTGCGTTACGCCCTCATATGCCAGCACCCGCTCGGCCAGTCGTTCGGAGAAGATCTCGGTCACCCGTTCGGCGCTGCCCAGCGCGGGCATCGCCGCGAGCAGTGCAAGCGCGGGCACCATCGGCCAGCGATAGGTATCGGCGTCGTGCAGACCGGCGCCCGGTGCGGTGCCGTTGTAGATGTCAGTCACCGCGACCAACCGGTGTTCCGGAACGAAGGTGTCGGTGATGACCACGTCGTTGGAACCGGTGGCCCGCATCCCGTCGGTGTGCCAGACGTCCTCAACGGTGATCTCGGATGCGGGCAGCAGGGCCAGGGCCGGATGGAGCGCGGTATCCGGGCCGCATAGGGCGCCGACGATGATCCAATTTCCGTCCATCACCCCGGTGGCCCATGACCATCGTCCACTCAGCCGAATGCCGCCGTCGGTCGGTAGGCCGCGGCCGGTGGGGGCGAGGGGGGCGGGCGCCAGGAACGGCCGGTTCGCGAACGCCTCCTGCTGGGCCTGCTCGCCGAACAGCGCGAGCATCCAGTTGTGCAGTGCGTAGAAGCCGATGGTCCACGCGCTGGAGACGCACCCGTGGGCCATTCGCCGCACCGGGTCGAGGATCTCGGGGAATCGGGCCTGCATGCCGCCGTACCGTGCCGGAACCAGCAGTTCGGTGAATCCGGAGAGCTCGGCGACGGTGGCCGCCGGCAGTCGTCGGATCTGCTCGGCTTCGCTCGCGCGGGCGGTCAGGCGGGTGACGAATTCATCGGTGATCAGAGAACTGGGGTCGGCCATGCGCCGGAAGTTACCATACCTTTTAGTATGTTGGGCTAGCGTGCGAGCATCAGGTCCAGGAACCGCTCGGCGCGCGCTTCGTCGCCCGCTTCGGGCGCAGCCAGGTGCAGAAACCCGATTCCGGTGGCGAACGTGACATCGGCCCGCAGGCCGGCTTCTTCGTCGGCGAATCCGAAATCGAGGTACGCCTGCCGCACCGCGCGCAGTAGTCGGCGGTCGGCGTCGCGCACGCTGGCCGCAACGTCGCCATCCGAACGGGCCCACTCACGCATCGCCCGCTCGAGCGTCCAGTGCCGCGGGCTCATCAATGAGTTCATCATCGCCGACAGCCGTTCGCGGGGCGTGATCTCACTGAGCGCGTCGAAGCTGACGCGGTCTTGGTCGCGCAATTCTCCCCAGGCCGCAACCAATGCCGTGCGGTAGCTGGGCATGTTCTCGAAATGCCAGTAAAAGCTGCCCTTGGTGACGCCGAGTCGGGCGCAGAGGCGGTCGATTTTTAGGGATTTGATGCCCTCTTCCGCCAGAATCGCGTATCCGGCGCTGAACCAGTCGTCCAGGTTCAGACGGACTCCGGATTTGCCGTGCGGGGCGTTCGAGCCGTTTACCACACCCGGCAGCCTACGGTCGGTTACGTTGGCATTTGGGTCGGTTCGCGTCTTGCACCGGCTCCGCAACAACCTGGTCTCAGCTGTGAACGGACCTATCTAAGCCCGCTAAAGCCATGTTTTACTGCCTATAGACAACTGAATCTCCCAGTCTGCCCAGCTCGGTTGTGCTGAGTCCGGGGAGATGGGACAACACCGCGGCTTCGGGTCGCGGTCATCCAGGTACCCGAACTGAAATGGGAATTCTCGATGTTCATTGACAAGCTTCGCGGGCGCTTGGCGCGCAGGATCCTCGGTGCCGTTGCGGCCACCGTCCTGCTGCCCGGCATGGTCGGCCTGGTGGGTCAAACCGCCACCGCGGGAGCCTTCTCCCGCCCGGGCCTGCCGGTGGAATACCTCCAGGTGCCATCCGCTGGAATGGGACGTGACATCAAGGTCCAGTTCCAGAGCGGTGGCCCAGACTCACCGGCCGTCTACCTGCTCGACGGCCTGCGCGCGCAGGACGACTACAACGGCTGGGACATCAACACCGCGGCGTTCGAGTGGTACTACCAGTCCGGTCTTTCGGTTGTGATGCCGGTTGGCGGTCAGTCCTCCTTCTACGCCGACTGGTACCGTCCGGCCTGCGGTAAGGCCGGTTGCTCGACCTACAAGTGGGAGACCTTCCTGACCCAGGAGCTGCCGGCTTGGCTGCAGGCCAACCGCGAGGTCAAGCCCACCGGTATGGCTGCGGTCGGTCTGTCGATGGCCGGTTCGGCCTCGATGACGCTGGCTGTGTGGCACCCCGACAAGTTCATCTACGCGGGTTCGCTGTCGGGCTTCCTGAACCCCTCCGAGGGCTGGTGGCCATTCCTGATCGGTGTCTCGATGGGTGACGCCGGTGGTTACAAGGCCGACGACATGTGGGGCCCGTCCAGCGATCCCGCCTGGCAGCGCAATGACCCGATGGTTCAGATTCCCCGGCTGGTCGCCAACAACACCCGCCTCTGGGTCTACTGCGGCGACGGCAACCCGAGTGACCTGGGCGGCGACAACGTGCCGGCCAAGTTCCTGGAGGGCCTGACCATCCGCACCAACCGCACCTTCCAGGACAACTACGTCGCGGCCGGTGGCCGCAATGCGGTGTTCAACTTCCCGGACAGCGGTACCCACGACTGGGGTTACTGGGGTGCGCAGCTGCAGCAGATGAAGCCTGACCTGCAGCGTGTGCTCGGCGCCAACCCGTCGTCGTAAACATCGAAGAGACAGGACCCCCGGTTGCCAACCGGGGGTCCTGTTTTGTTGTGGCGGTGCATGATTGAGCAATGACCCCGCAGCCCGTCGACCAGATCCTGCCGGACCCGAAGGACATGCTCACCTGGAGCCAGGCCGAGCGCGTCGTTGGCTTTCGCAATACCTACCGGGCGTACCCGGGCAACGTGTTCCGGTGCGGGGCAGCGCATCCGTTACCACGAGCCGCCGACGGACTCGCTGACCTGACGTACACCATGAACGGGACGCGCTATCGCATCAACGACTACCTGGACCGACAGAACGCCACCGGGTTACTGGTGCTCAAAGACGGCCGAATCGCCTGCGAGTTCTACGGATCCGGGAACACCGCGACGACGTTGTGGACCTCTCGCTCGGTGGCCAAGTCGGTGGTCTCGACGTTGGTCGGCGTCGCGGTCCGGGACGGGTCCATCGGGTCGCTGGACGATGCACTGATCCGTTACGACCCCGAGCTGGTGGGTACCGCCTGGGACGGCGTCACTGTCCGGCAGTTGATGCAGCACACATCAGGGGTGCAGTGGAACGAGGACTACACCGACCCGGACTCCGAGTTCGCCAGGTTGACCCGGTTGGAGGCCGGTGCCGAAGTGTACCGGGCGGTGTCCGATCTGGTGCGAAACCTCAAGCGCCGGGACGGGATTGAGCCCGGCCAGGGGTGGTCGTACAACAGCGGGGGAGCCTGGTTGCTCGGCGATGTGCTGGAGAAGGCGACCGGCATGCCGATCAGCCGGTACCTGGAACAGAAGATCTGGAAACCCTGTGGCATGGCGGCCGACGGCATCTGGCATACCTACGAAGGTCACGACACCGGAGCCCACGGATTCAATGCCACGCTCGCAGACTGGGGTCGTTTCGGGTTGTTCGTGTGCAGCAACGGGGTGCTGCCCACGGGCGAGCAGATTCTGCCCGACGGGTGGATTCGGGATGCGTCGCACTGGTCGGTCGCATCGGCCTCGCCGGAGCATCCGAACGGCTGCTACGGCTATCAGTGGTGGAACAACGCGCTGCCGCCCGAAGGTCAAAAGCCCGGCAACCCGGGGGAGAACCTTTGGGCGCTGGGCATTTTCGGTCAGATGATCGCGATCAATCGGGCAGAGAACGTCGTCATGGTGCAGTGGTCCACCTGGCCGGTGGCCGAACCCGACTTCGCCGCCCAGCCGCTGGAGGCTGCGGTGCTGTTCGACGCGATCGCGACAGCGCTCCGGTAGCCCGGCTTCCCGGACCACCGGAGCAGCGAATCACTTGAGCTGCGCCGACGACAGGCCCAACAGGCGTCGTGCCACGACGAGCTGTTGAATCTGCTGGGTGCCCTCGAAGATGTCCAGGATCTTGGAGTCCCGCGCCCACTTCTCCAGCAGGGTGTGCTCGGAATACCCGGTGGTGCCGGCCAATTCGACGGCCTTGAGGGTGACGTCGGTGCCCATCCGGCCGGCCTTGGCCTTGCTCATGGACGCCTCTTTGGAGTTCGGGATCTTGTTGTCGGCCTGCCATGCCGCGCGCAGCGACAGTAGGTAGGCGGCCTCCCAGTCGGACTCCATCCGCAGGAACTCCGCGGCCGGCGCGCTCTGCGCGTGGGCCGGCTTGTCGTACGAGATCTCGATCCCGGCGTCGGTCAGGATTGCCCGCAGTTCCTCCAGGGCGGCACGGCCCACGCCGACGGCCATGGCCGCCACCATCGGGCGGGTGTTGTCGAAGGTCTCCATGACCCCGCCAAAACCCTTGTCCACCTTGATCTCCGGATCACCGAGCAGGTAGTCCTTGGGGATCCGGCAGTTGTCGAAGCGGATGACCGCGGTGTCGGAGGCCTTGATGCCCAGCTTGTGCTCGAGGCGCTCGACGATGACGCCGGGGTGCTCCCGCGGCACCGCGAACGACTTGATGGCCGCGCGGCCGAGCGAGCGGTCCAGCGTCGCCCACACCACGATGTGGGTGGCGCGCGATCCGGCGGTGACGAAGATCTTCTCGCCGTTGATCACGTACTCGTCGCCGTCGAGCACCGCGGTGGTCGAGACGGCGGCCGAGTCCGAACCGAAGCTGGGTTCGGTGATGGCCATCGCGGCCCACACCTTGCCCCACTTGGCCAGTTGCTCCTTGGTGGCCACCGCCGAGATGGCGGCATTGCCCAGGCCCTGGTAGGGCACCGTCAGCAGCAGCGCGACGTCACCCCAGCTGACCTCCAAGGCATTCAACAGCGCAGACATGTTGGCGCCGTTGGTGTTTGCGTGCTTGCTCTTCGATTCGGTGGCTGAGAACCCAGCTCCGGCGATAGAGACTGCGTTCGATTCCTGGATGCCTTCGAACAGGCTGGCCAGGGTGTCCAGCTCAGCCGGGTAGGCGTGTTCGGCCAGGTCATACTTCCGGGAGATCGGGCGGAGCATCTCCGCGGCGCCCTGATGTCCCTTCTCGACGACGGCTTGCAACTTGCGAGGTATTTCCAGATTGATTGCCATGATTGGTCTTTCGGAGAGTGAGAAGAATTGGGCGATTACCGGGCCGCGCTACAAGACGACGACACCTTCGGCGACGCCGAGAGCCCGCAGGTCGCGGTACCAGCGTTCGACCGGGTGTTCCTTGGTGTAGCCATGGCCGCCCAGCAGCTGGACGCCGTCGAGGCCGATCTGCATACCCTTGTCGGCGGCGAACCGCTTGGCCAGCGCGCCTTCGCGCAGGAACGGCATACCCTGCTCGGCGCGGGAAGCGCCGCGCCAGACGATCAGCCGCAGGCCGTCGAGCTCGATGGCGATATTGGCGCACATGAACGCCACCGACTGGCGGTGAGCGATCGGCTCACCGAACGCCTCGCGCTCCTTGACGTAGGGGACCACATAGTCGAGCACCGCGTGCGAGGTGCCGACTGCCAGTGCGGCCCAACCCAATCGGGCCAGGGCGATGGCTTCGGAATAGTCGTTATCGGTGGCCTCGTCCTCGCCGAGCCGATTGGCCAGCGGGACTGCGACGTTCTTCAGCTCGATCTGGCCGAGCGCGGCGGCCCGGATGCCCATGCTGGGGTCGGCGGTGACGGTCAGGCCCTCGGAGTTGGACTCGACGATGAACAGCGCCGGCTTGCCGTCGAGCTGGGCGCCGATGACGAACAGCTCAGCGTTGGCGGCGGCCGGTACCAGCGACTTGATGCCGTTGAGGCGGTACCCGCTCGGGGTGCGGATCGCGGTGGTCCGCAGGGCGGTGGGGTCGAACAGCGCGTGCGGTTCGGCAATCGCAACACAGGCTTGCGGCACGTTCTCGCCGGCGAACGCAGGCAGGAAGGTGGCCTGCTGGCCGGCGCTGCCCCAACGGGTCAGGGCCGATGCAACACCGCCGGGGGCCAGGATCGGCAGGGCCAGCCCCATGTCGCCGTAGGCCAGTGCCTCGGCGACCAGTGCCGTGGTGACCGTGCTCTGGGTGGCGGCGATGCCGTCGAAGTCCTCGGGCACGTTGATCGCGGTGATGCCGAGTTCGGCCGACTTCGCGATCAGGTCGGCGGGGTAGGTCGCAGCCGCGTCGGCGTCATGGGCGGCGGGCCGGAGGATCTCCTCGGAGAACTCGCGGACGGTGTCGACGATCATCTGCTGGTCTTCGTCGGGATTCAGGTCGAAGTAGTCCGAACCGCTGGGCTTGAGGCGCGTCGGCGCGCCGCTGCGTCCGGGGATGCGGTTGAACTGACGGCCCGCGGCGCCGGCGGTGGAGAACGCCGTCTTGATGCCGTACTTCAGGCCGCGGTTCAGCGGATCGCGCAGGTTGTACTTGTCGAGAAACTCTTGGCCGACCAACGGCGTGATCAGCGCCAGACCGATGTCGGTCGCTGTCCGCTTGTGTCGTTGCAGGCCGATGGCGCTCTCCGGGCCTTTGCGCGTGTGGCGTTGGGTCGAGCCATTCTGGGGAAGGGTGTTGGTCATTTCGACAGCCTCGCTTCGTTGGGGCAGTGCTCGATGACCGTATCTTACTCCTGAGTAAGATAAGGGGCAGTTGTTATCAACTTCACATCATGCGGTCAGGCGAGGGCGTTCAGAACCTGTTGATGGAGAGCGCCGTTGGTGGCCAGAGCGCTGCCGCCGTGTGGTCCCGATGCGCCGGCCACGTTGGTGAACGTGCCACCGGCCTCGCGGACCACCACGTCGAGGGCGGCCAGATCCCACAACTTGACCTCGGGCTCGACGGCGATGTCGATCGCGCCCTCGGCCACCAGGCAGTACGACCAGAAATCGCCGTAGCCACGGACCCGCCACACCGCGTCGGTCAGCGCCAAGAACTGCTCGCGCTTGTCGTCCCAGCCGGTGGTCAGATCCGAAAACGACAGGCTCGCCGCGTCGAGCGTGTCCACGCCGGACACCGAGATCGGGCGGGCCCGGCCGCCGAACGAGGTGAATGCGCCCTGACCGGTGCCGGCCCACCACCGCCGGCCCAGCGCCGGGGCGCTGACCACTCCGACCGTCGGCACGCCGTCGGTGAGCAATGCGATCAGGGTGGCCCACACCGGTACTCCGCGAACGAAGTTCTTGGTCCCGTCGATCGGGTCGATCACCCACTGTCGACCCGCGAAAATGGCTGTGCCGCCGTACTCTTCGCCCAGCAACGCGTCGTCGGGCCGGGCGCTCGCCAGCGTCGTACGCAAGACCTGTTCGACGCCCTGGTCGGCGTCGGTCACCGGCGTCAGGTCCGGCTTGGTCTCGATGCGCAGATCCAGTGCGCCGAAGCGGGCCAGGGTCAACTCATCGGCCTGATCGGCCAGTTGCAGTGCCAGGGCGATGTCGTTGGCGACGGTGCTCATGCGCAATCCACCTTCGCTTCTTGCTGGGGACTCATGGGTGCAGTCCTACCATGAGGGCGTGTGGGAATTCGTCGTGCTCATGGTCATGGTCGGGGCTCTCGCGCTACTCGCGGCGCCGTGGTTGCGACGCACCCGCGGCGGGGAGAGCGGGACGCTGCTGGTGACGGGTGTCAGCCCGCGCCCGCAAGCCACCGGCGAACAGTTCGTCACCATCACCGGCGTCATCTCCGGCCCATCGGTCAACGATCACGAGGTGTACGGGCGGCTGGCTGTCGACGTCGCCGATTGGCCCGTGATGGGGCAGATGATTCCAGTGGTTTACTCGCCCAAGAACCCGGACAACTGGAGCTTTGCGCCCAGTCCCGGCGCCAACCAACCGCCGAACGGAGAAACGATCTGATGCCAACGCTGCTGCCGGCCGGCCTGCTGGAACTGCTGAACAAACCGTCCCTGTGCTTCGTGGCGACGCTGATGCCCGACGGTTCACCGCAATTGAGTCAGACCTGGGTCACCACCGACGGCGAGCATGTCGTGATCAACATCGTCGACGGAATGCAGAAGGCGCGCAACCTCGCTCGCGATGGGCGGGTTGCGCTCAACATCGCCGACCCGGACAACCCGACTCGCTATTACGCGGTGCGCGGCCGGGTCATCGACATCACCATCGATGGTGCCAAACAGAGCATCGACGACATCTCACACAAATACCTGGGCATCCCGTACCCGTATTTCAGCGGCAACCCCGATGAGACTCGGGTACTGATCACGATTGAGGCCGACCGGATCAGCCCCGCGGAGTGACTACGGGTGGGCCACCCGCAGCATGTGATCCACATTCGTCAACTTCACCCTCGGCCGGCCTTGATCCTGGCCGGTGCCGACCTCGTGATCGTTGATCAGTCGCCAGTGTTCCTCGGTGACGAGCGCGGGTTGCCGCTCCGCCAGCCAGGCGGCCAGGTCATCGGAATGCGAAGGGCCGAAGTCGGCCAGGTCGATGTCGGCGATGTCGGCGATCAGCGTGTTGACGGTGTCTTGTGAGTCCTTCTTGTTGCTGCCGATCACGCCTGAGGGCCCGCGCTTGATCCAGCCGACGACGTATTCGTTGCGGCTGCCTTCGACCCGGCCGTCGGTATGCGGAATGGTCGCTGACCGTTCGTTGAACGGCAGACCGTGGGTCGGCACGCCCCGGTACCCGACGGCGCGGACGACCAACTGCGCGGGCAACTCCTCGCGGGCCCCGGTGTCCTTGGCCACGATCCAGCCGCCATCGTCGACGAGTTCGTTGTGGCCCAACACAATTGACTCGACGTGCTCGTCGCCCTTGAGCTCGATCGGCGAGGTCTGGAAACGGAACACGATGCGGCGCTTACGTCCCAGCACCCCGCGCTCGGCGTAGCCGCGCAGAATCTTGATGTTCTGTCGGACGGTCTTGCTGGCGCCTTCCAACTGCTCGTCGGTGATGCCGTCGACGTCGGCCGGGTCCACGACGACGTCGACGTCGGCCATCGCCGCCAGATCGCCCAGTTCACGCAGTTCGAGAGTGGTGAACGGAGCCTGCAGCGGACCACGTCGGCCCACCACCACGACCTCCTGGACACCACGGGCGCTCAACGCCGTCAGCGCATGGTCGGCGATGTCGGTGACCGCCAGTTCTTCCGGCGCGCTGACCAGGATGCGGGCCACGTCCAGCGCGACGTTGCCGTTGCCGACCACGACCGCGCGGTGCTGCGACACGTCGGGGGACATGTCTTCGAAATGCGGATGCGCGTTGTACCAACCGACGAAGTCGACCGCAGCGACACTGCCCGACAGCTCCTCGCCCGGGATGCCCAACGGACGATCGGACTGTGCGCCGATGGCGTAGATGACCGCGTCGTAACGCTCGGCGAGTTCGGCGGTCTGCACATGCTCGCCGACTTTCACATTGCCGAAGAACCGGAACCGCGGATCGTCGGAGGTCTTTTCGAATTGTCCGGTGACCGTCTTGATCTTCGGATGGTCCGGGGCCACCCCCGAGCGCACCAGCCCCCACGGGGTGGGGAGCATTTCCAGCATGTCGATCCGGACATCGGCCGGGTCTTCCGAATCCGCTTTGAGGTCAGCGAATTTCAACAGCGATGCGGCGGCGAAGAAGCCCGATGGGCCTGAACCGACGATCGCCACATGGTATGGGCGCATTGCGGGTGCTTTCTTGTTTTGCCCGGTGCGCGCAAGGGGCTGTCGCGACGCGGTCGAGCGGGGTCCATGGGCGATGCTAAACGTGTCTAAGCGATCCGGGGCTGACTATGCGAAGGTCTGTCCCACTGGTCGGTACCCTCATGCTTTGTGGACCTCGACCGTCAAGCCGACATAGCCGCCCTCGACAGCACCCTGACCACTGTGGAGCGGGTGCTCGACGTCGAAGGCCTGCGTGCGCGGATCACCAAACTGGAGGAAGAGGCGTCCGACCCGACGTTGTGGGACGACCAGGCGAACGCGCAGAAGGTCACCAGCAGCCTCTCGCACGCCCAGGGCGAGCTGCGCCGGGTCGAGGAACTGCGCGGCCGGATCGAGGACCTGCCCGTGCTGTACGAGCTGGCCGAGGAAGAAGAAGGCACCGCCAAAACCGAGGCCGTCGCCGATGCGGATGCCGAGCTGACCAAGCTGCGCGAGGAAATCGAGACTCTCGAGGTTCGGACCCTGCTCTCCGGGGAATACGACGAGCGTGAAGCCGTCGTCACCATCCGCTCAGGAGCCGGCGGTGTCGATGCCGCCGACTGGGCCGAGATGCTGATGCGGATGTATATCCGCTGGGCCGAGAAACACAACTACCCGGTCGAGGTATTCGACACCTCGTACGCCGAAGAAGCGGGCATCAAGAGCGCCACCTTCGCGGTGCATACCCCGTTCGCCTACGGCACGCTGTCGGTCGAGCAGGGCACCCACCGGCTGGTGCGGATCAGCCCGTTCGACAATCAGAGCCGGCGCCAGACCTCGTTCGCCGATGTCGAGGTGCTGCCGGTGGTGGAAACCGCCGACTCGATCGACATCCCCGAAGGCGATATCCGGGTGGACGTCTATCGGTCCAGCGGCCCGGGCGGGCAGTCGGTGAACACCACCGACTCCGCGGTCCGGCTGACGCACATCCCGACCGGCATCGTCGTCACCTGCCAGAACGAGAAATCGCAGCTGCAGAACAAGGTTTCCGCGATGCGGGTGCTGAGCGCCAAGCTGCTGGAACGTAAGCGTCAAGAAGAGCGGGCCGAGATGGACGCGCTCAAGGGCGACGGTGGCAGCTCCTGGGGCAACCAGATGCGCTCGTACGTGCTGCATCCGTACCAGATGGTCAAGGACCTGCGCACCGAGTACGAGGTCGGCAACCCGGCTGCTGTCCTCGATGGTGACATCGACGGCTTCCTGGAAGCCGGAATCCGCTGGCGCAATCGGAAAGATGACTAGCTTGTTCCCGGTCGATCGGCTGACGGTCACCTTCTACGCGAGTGCCGCTGAAAAGCACTCGCTCAGTTGGTGGGCTCAGCAGTGGCACAACTTCTGGCGCGGCTCGATCGGTGAGTGGATCATCACCCGCGGCCTGCGGATCGTCATGCTGGTCATCGCCGCGATGCTCATCTCGCGGTTCGTCACGTGGTGCGCGCACCGGATAACCAGCCGCATCGACGCCCGGTTCAGGGAGAGCGACGCGCTGGTGCGCTCGGAGACCACCAAACACCGGCAGGCCGTCGCGTCGGTCATCTCCTGGGTGACCATCGCCTTGGTGTCGGTCATCGTGCTGGTCGACATCACCGAGATCCTCGCCATCCCGATCGGCTCGCTGGTCGCGCCGGCCGCGGTGCTTGGTGCGGCCTTCGGATTCGGCGCCCAGCGCATCGTTCAGGACCTATTGGCTGGGTTCTTCATCATCACCGAAAAGCAGTACGGCTTCGGTGACCTGGTGTCGCTGACCGTCGGCGGCATCGCGGCACCGGCCGAAGGCACCGTCGAGGACGTCACGCTGCGAGTCACCAAACTGCGCTCCAGTGACGGGGAGGTCTACACCATCCCCAACGGTCAGATCGTCAAGACGGTCAACCTGTCCAAGGACTGGGCGCGTGCGGTGGTCGACATCCCGGTGCCCTCCAATGAGGATCTGGGCAAGGTCAACGAGGTGCTCAACCAGGTCTGCGTCAGGGCCATGGAAGACCCGCAACTGCGTGCGCTGCTGCTGGACAAGCCTCAGTTGATGGGTGTGGAGAGCATCGAGTTGGACACCGTGAACCTGCGGATGGTGGCACGCAGCCTGCCTGGCAAGCAGTTCGAAGTCGGGCGGCGGCTGCGGGTCATGGTGGTCACCGCGCTGAGCCGGGTGGGTATCGCGAGTCAGGCCAAGACCGGGTCGGAGGTGGAGATCGAATGAAACGTCTGACTCACGGCTGGCCGGCCTACCTGCTCGGGGGACGGATCCGTACCTCGACGGTGGTCCTGATCATCGCCTTCTTCGCCGCGTACTGGCTGCATCAGACGTACGCGCCGCCGCCTCCTCCGCCTGCGCCGGCACCCGCTGTGGTGCCGCCGGGGTTCGTGCCGGACCCGGCATACACCTGGGTGCCGCGTACCAACGTCAGCGAGGCGCCGAGGACGACCACGGAGACGACGCCAACCACCACTGAATCGACCGAGACCACCGAGACGACGGCACCCAGCGAGACCACGCCGAGTACGCCGACGACGACCTCGGCGCCGCCGACCACCACGGTCATCACCCCGGTACCCGGACTGCCGCCCCTGACGTTGCCGGTCCTGCCCGGGCTGGCGCCGCCTCCGCCGCCAGGAACGACGATCACGACGGCGACACCGGGACCGATACCGGCACCGACGCCGCAGGCCGGGGTGAGTTCGCCCTCACCCGCAGCACCGCCGCATTAGCCTGACCGGGCTCGGTCACCGACCCGGCTACACTGGCGTGCCGTGATGATCACCCTCGACAAAGTGAGCAAGCAGTACAAGTCCTCGGCTCGCCCTGCCCTGGACAACGTCTCACTCAAGATCGACAAGGGTGAGTTCGTGTTCCTCATCGGGCCGTCGGGTTCGGGCAAATCGACGTTCATGCGACTGCTTCTCGCCGAGGAACATCCCAGCTCGGGGGACATCCGGGTGTCCAAGTTTCATGTCAACCGCTTGCGGAATCGGCATGTGCCGGCGTTGCGTCAGGTGCTGGGCTGCGTGTTCCAGGACTTCCGGTTGCTGCAGCAGAAGTCGGTCTTCGAGAACGTGGCCTTCGCCCTGGAGGTGATCGGCAAGAAGCCCGACATCATCAACCGCGTGGTGCCCGACGTGTTGGAGATGGTCGGTTTGTCGGGCAAGGCCAACCGGCTGCCCGGCGAGCTGTCCGGTGGTGAACAGCAGCGGGTCGCGATCGCCCGGGCTTTCGTGAACCATCCGCTGGTCATCCTCGCCGACGAACCGACCGGCAACCTGGACCCGGAGACGAGCAAGGACATCATGGATCTGCTGGAGCGCATCAATCGCACCGGCACGACGATCCTGATGGCCACCCACGACCACCACATTGTTGATTCGATGCGCCGGCGCGTCGTCGAACTCGACCACGGCTGCCTGGTTCGCGATGAACAGAGCGGCGTCTACGGAATGGATCGCTAGTGCGCTTCGGCTTTCTGATCAGCGAAGTCCTGCAAGGTTTTCGCCGCAACATCACCATGACGGTCGCCATGATTCTGACGACCGCCATCTCCATCGGCCTGTTCGGCGGCGGTCTGCTGGTGGTCCGGTTGGCCGACCAGTCCAGCAAGATCTACCTGGACCGCGTGGAGACCCAGGTCTTCCTCACCAACGATGTGTCTGCCAACGACCTGCACTGCGACGCGGACCCCTGTAAGTCCTTGCGCAAGTTGATCGACGACCGCAAGGACGTCAAGTCGGTGCGGTTCCTCAACCGCGAGCAGGCTTACGACGACGCGGTGGCCAAGATCCCGGCGCTGAAGGACTTCGCCAGTAAGGATGCATTCCCCGCCTCGTTCGTCGTCAAGCTGGACGACCCGGAGCGGTACACCGATTTCGAGAATGCGTTGAAGGGCCAGCCCGGCGTCTTGAACCTGCTGAACCAGAAGCAGCTCATCGATCGGTTGTTCGCCATCCTCAACGGCCTGAGCAACGTGGCGTTCGCGGTGGCGCTGGTGCAGGCGGTCGGTGCGATCCTGTTGATCGCCAACATGGTTCAGGTGGCGGCGCGCACTCGGCGTACGGAGATCGGCATCATGCGACTGGTCGGCGCCAGCCGGTGGTACACCCAGCTGCCGTTCCTGGTGGAGGCGATGCTGGCGGCGTTGGTCGGCGTGGTGCTGGCGATCGTCGGTCTGATCACGGTCCGCGCGCTGTTCCTGGAGAGTGCGCTCGACCAGTTCTATCGCGCCAACCTGATCGCCAAGGTCGACTACAACGACGTCATCTATTACTGCGCCCCGTGGATGCTCTTGCTCGGTCTGGGCATGTCGGGCATCACCGCCTACGTCGCCCTGCGTCTGTACGTCAGGCGGTAGCGGTGGCCAATAAATCCAAGGACGACAAGTCGGGCAACAACAAGGTCGTCGCGACCAATCGCAAAGCCCGGCACAACTATTCGATCATCGATACCTACGAGGCGGGCATCGCCTTGATGGGGACCGAGGTCAAGAGTCTGCGTGAGGGTCAGGCCTCGCTGGCCGACGCGTTCGCCACCGTCGACGACGGCGAGATCTGGTTGCGTAACCTGCATATCGCCGAGTACTCGCACGGCAGCTGGACCAATCACGCGCCGCGGCGCAATCGCAAACTGCTGTTGCACCGCAGGCAGATCGACATGCTGGTGGGCAAGCTGCGCGACGGCAATTTCACCTTGGTGCCGCTGTCGCTCTACTTCTCCGGGGGTCGGGTCAAGGTCGAATTGGCGCTGGCCCGAGGCAAAGAGGCACACGACAAGCGTCAGGACATCGCCAAGCGCGACGCCCAGCGCGAGGTGGTTCGGGAACTCGGCCGGCGTGCCAAAGGCATGAGCTGACTGCCGTTCTATGGGCGCTGCTGTCAGCGTTCGGCTACGGCGTCAGTGACTTCGTCGGCGGTATCGCTTCTCGTCGGGTGCCTGCGCTGCGTGTCGTACTGATTTCCTACCCGATGGCCGCGGTGTTCCTCGGTGTGTTGGCTTGCGTTGTCGGCGGCCACATTTCGTCCGGCGCCGTGCTGTGGGGTGCGTTGTGCGGCATCGGTCAGGCCTTCGGTGTGTGGTGGTTCTACGCAGCCATGGCGGCCGGCCCGATGTCTGTGGTGTCGCCGCTGACCGCGATCTTGGTCGCCGGGGTACCGCTGGGCTTCGGAATCGCCATGGGGGAACGCCCCAGTGCGGTTGCTTGTGCCGGCATCCTGCTGGCGTTGGTCGCGGTGTTCCTGGTCAGCGCGCAAGCCACCGACGAGGACTCGACGCCGCACAGGTTCACCGCCAAGGTCGCCTGGTTGACCGTCGGTTCCGGTTTGGCGTTCGGGCTCAATTTCGTGCTGATCCATCAGGCACCGCATGATGCGCGGTTGTGGCCGTTGGTGTTCGGGCGGTTGTCGGCTACGGCAGTGGTGCTCTGTGTGGCACTGCTGACGCGCAATCTCGTTGCGCCGCGGGGACTGCCGTTGCGCCTCGCCTTGTTCGCATCGTGCTTGGACACCGTGGCGAACGTGTCCATGCTGTTGGCGTTGCAGGGGTCGATGCTGTCGTTGGCCAGCGTGCTGATCTCGTTGTATCCGGCCGCGACCGTTGCGCTGGCGCTGGTGGTGCTGCGCGAGCGGGTGACCACGTGGCAGACGGCCGGGATGGTGTTGGCGTTGGGAGCCGTCGCGATGATCGCGACTGGGTAGCCGCGGCGCGGTTCGGTGGCCGTGCTGCCCGCCTTGTTGCGACAAAACGACCCCGACGTGACGCTTCGTCGAAAGTCCGGGTTTCGGGTGGGTGTGCGACGTACTGTCAGCCCGTGAGCAGCTCAACGCGCCCTGTCACCGTCATGGAGAAATCCGCCGTCCTGCCCGGTTTGTTCGGCGTGTGGGACGGCCTAAATGATTTGTTGTCAACGATTTCCGAAGCGGAATTGCTGACGACGCAGACCGAGCTGCCGGGATGGCATGTGCGCGATGTTGTCGCGCACATCATCGGAACCGAGCTGACGCTCAAGGGCGAGCCGTTGCCCGACACCGATATCGATGTCTCCGAACTGGACCACGTGCACAACCCCGTGGGTGTGATGAACGAGTGCTGGATCCGGCAGCTGGCCGCGTTGTCCGGTGATGAACTGCTGGCCAAGTTCCGGTCCGTCACCGATGAACGGCGTGCCGTGCTAGAAGCCATGTCCGATGACGACTGGAACACCCCGACGATGACGCCGGTCGGCTTGGACAGCGTCGGGCGGTTCATGCGGGTCCGGACCTTCGACTGTTGGATGCACGAGCAGGACATCCGTGAATCCGTTGCCCGGCCGGCCTCTGATGCTGCTCTGCAGACGCTCGCAGCGCAGCTGTCGCTCGATGAGATCGAAACCAGCATGGGGTTCGTGGTGGCCAAGCGCGGGGGAGCGCCGGCTGGTTCTCGGGTGGCCTTCGAGCTGACCGGGCCGCTGTCGCGCACCATTCGGGTCGCCGTTGACGGCAAGGCGGCGGTAGTGCCGGACTTCGGCGGCGTGGAACCGACCACCACGATCCGGATGGACGGGTGGCAGTTCACCCGGCTGTGCGGCGGGCGTCCACTGGGTGCGGTGCGGCCCGCCGGTATCGAGTTCGAAGGCGATGCCGAAGTTGGCCGGCGCATCGTCGAGCACCTCGGCTACGTCATGTGACCTGGCCATCTGGCTACTTGCCGGATACTCGGTGGAGCTTGTCGGAGCTATCTCCTATGATGGAGTGTCCTGCCGAAAGTCGACAGGGTGAGCGAAGTTCACAGGCAAGGGGCTGAACGGTTTCGACTTCGCGCATCGAATCAAGGGAAGCGTGCCGGTGCAGGCAAGAGACCACCGTAAGCGTCGTTGTAACCAATTAAGCGCCGATTCCAATCAGCGCGACTACGCCCTCGCTGCCTAAGCAGCCAGCGCGTGTCTGTCAGACCGGGACCGCCCTCGGCCCGGACCCTGGCATCGTCTAGAGGGACCCACCCACGGGTTCGGTCGCGGGACCTGTGGGGACATCCAACAGCGACTGGGATTGTCATCTCGGCTTGTTCACGTGACCGAGAGATCCAAGTAGAGACATAGTGAACTGCGCACGGAGAAGCCTCGAGGGAATGCCGTAGGACCCGGGTTCAATTCCCGGCAGCTCCACCGAGTGAAACCCCGCCCGTCAACACGGGCGGGGTTTTCCTTTTGTAGGTACTCGCCGTGACGTGCACAGTCTCACGTGGCCCGCGCTCGTTCGAGTAGATCCGGATCGTGGGCGGTGATGACAAGCCGGGTTGGGTCGCCTTGCTGGTACAGGTCGGCGAGCCGCTGGCGGTCCTTGCGCAACCGCCTAATGTCATGCGCCACAAAACGTTCCTGAACCCGAATGGGTATCGGGGAACGCCGGCCCGAACCGTCGAGCGACGAGCGTAGGTAGGCCGCATCTCCGGCATGTAGGACCCAGCGGTGGCCGGCGTCGACCGCGATCGCGGTGTGCCCACGGGAGTGTCCCGGAGTGGAGATCATCACGATGCCGGCCGCGACGTCGGTCAGTTCGTGAGCCTGATGGAACGTCTCCCACGACTCGCCGACCGGTTCGTGGACGACCAGGCGACTGTCGAGCGCCCAGCGCGCGTGCCGGTAGCGGGCCCGGTCGGCGACGGTGCGGGGGTCGCGGACGGCGTCGGTCTCGGCCCGGGAGACGTGTACGTGGGCTTCGGGGAAGTCGGTGACGCCCCCGATGTGGTCGACGTCGAGGTGAGTGAGCACAATATGACGAACATCGTTGCGCCGGAAGCCAAGTCGCTCGATCTGCCGGACGGCGGCCTCGGCAGGGTTGAGGTCGGCTTTGGCGATATGCCGGTAGGGACCGAGCCGGTGCGCCGGGTCGGCGATGTCGGCCAGTCCGTAGCCGGAGTCGACCAGGACGAGGCCACCAGCTGTCTCGACGAGGAGCACGTGACAGACCAGATGCGTGCCCAGCAAGTGCATGGTGCCGCAATTGAGGTGATGGACCTTCATGCACCCATTCTTTTGGAAGAAGATTCGCCGTGATCGCGTGGGGTCGGCGGCTGGCCCAATAGGGAAATCACAGTCAATTGACAGCATATATACAGAATGCGAAATGAGGGCAAAGGCGTGCGAATATGTCCGAGCTTCAATGGAATTGGGCGGTACGTGGCCTCATCCCGGTCGAGCATACCCATGGTATGAACATCAGCAGGCTGTCGTCATGGCACCAGGGGAGGGCTTGACATGCATCGTGTCTCGAGTATGAGAACTATTTGGTCGATGATCGTCGCTGCCGTTGCCTTCGCGGTAACGGTTGCAATGGGTTTCATGTCCAGCATCGGTGTCGGGGTCAAACTGCTCGCGGGCACGCTGGTCCTGATCGGCGGCAACAGCAACCCGACGAGTGCGGGCATGAACCAGCAACTCGGCGGTGACCCGCTGCCCGTCGGCGTCAAGACTTCGGTACTGCAGCCGGTCGGGGTCGCGGGCCAGGCGTACCTCGACCCGACCAACCCTGCTTCGCCGTTCTACGGCTATAACCCGGTCTTCGTGCAGTGGCCGTCGCAGATCCCGTTCACCACCAACTGGAGCGGTGGCGAGACTTTCGAGCAATCGCAGCAGGCCGGGCTGACCGCTATGCAGGCCGCGATCGCTTCAGGGCTGGCCGGCGGCGGACCGGTCGAGGTGGCGGGCTATTCGTCGAGCGCCAATATCGTTGTGCAAGAACTGAAAGCGCTCAAAGCTGAAGGTTCACCGGATACCAGCGAGCTGCAGTTCATGATGCTCGCCGGCATGAACCGGCCGAATGGTGGTATCGCAGAACGCTTCGCGGGCATTGTTGTTCCGTTCATCAACGTGCCCCTGGGTGGGTCTCCGCAGACCAAGACCAACTACAAGGTCACCGATGTCAGCTGGCAGTACGACCCGATCTCGGACTTTCCGAACTATCCGCTGGACGTCGTCTCCGATCTGAACTCGCTCGTCGCGTTCTTCACCCAGCACTCCGACTACTACTACGCGAACGTCAGCCCGAGCGCTCCGAGGGTCACCCCGGATACGACGGTAGGCAATATCACTTACATCACGCTCGCGGCTCCCACGCTTCCGCTGGTCGTGCCTTTGGAGGCGCTCGGGTTTCCCAAGCCGTTCATCAATCTGATCGAGCCGGCGCTGAAGGTTCTCGTCGACTTCGGCTACAACCGCAGGATCAGCCCCGGCACGCCGACTCCGTGGAGCTTGGCGCCGACACCAGACCAGTGGATCTCGTTGCCGTTCGCGCTGATTCAGGCGGCCGGCCAAGGCATCGCGGACGCATTGAACCCGAACTACGGCAAGACCAAGGCGGCGACGACGTCGGCTACCCCCGTCGCTGCCGTCAAATCGGCTGTGCGGCAATCGAAGGCGCTAGCTGCCACCCCCGTTGCCGCGGGACCGAACGTCAAGCCGGACAACAACAAATCGCAGAAAGCCGGGCTGCCCAAGGGCGACAAGGATTCATCCGGCCAGCGGCATACCCAATCCGGCGACCACAGCGGCGCCGATGATCAGTCCGCCGTCAACGCGCCGAAGCACGCCAAGAGCACTGGTGCCCACGGCCACGGTCACTGACCTGGGGCAGACCGCTTACGGCAGGACGGTGTGCAGCAGCATCACGTTGTACGCGGACCACAGCGACAAGTTGAAGTACAGGTCTCGTCCGGTCGACCAGGGGTGCAGGAACGGTGCGTAAACCCCGCCGGGGAATTGCATCGCGGACACGACCAGTCGCTCAGGACTCCACGGCCCGACCGGGGTCGGAGAAGTGCGGAACACCACGTCGGAGAGGTTGTTGCAGTACATCACCAGGTATTGCTTGAGGTAGGTGTTGTACTGCACCGACATCTCGCCGACCGGCCCGGGGATCACCGGAGACGCGGCGGCGGGGTTGTTGGGCACCCAGGACTGGCTGTCGTTGCTCCAGTACTGGTACTTGCTCACGTCAGGCAAGAAGTTCGGGGTTACGCGGGAAATGTATCCCGAGCCACTGCGGCCGGGCGGCGTGCCATAGGAGTAGATGTAGCCGTCGTTGCCCTTGAGAAACGCGCCCTGCTGGAAGTTTTCGTTGCCGGGGACGTAGGCAACCTGTGCCACATTGCCCGGCGCCATGGGGCGAACGCTGGTCGGATAGACGCCCCAGTTCTGGCCGTTGTCGTTGGAGACCGCGATCCCCGAATAGTTGGTCGTCCACGAGCCCGTGTTGTCCCAGCTCTTGATCGACATGAAGCTGGCGTACTGCGTTTTGCCGACCGCGATTCCGGACGTCGGGATGATGCCCTTCTCCGGCTCGGCCCACCGGATGGTCGGGATGACCTGTTTGGACAGGCTCGGTTGCCATTCGGGGGAGCCTGAGTACGGGTCACTGACGGAGCCAGCGGGCACACTGACGCCGTGCGACAGGCTCCGGTCGCTGGTCCGCAGCAGCGTGTTGTAGCGCCATTGCAGATTGGCGGCGTTGCAGTTGCCGTAGGTGTCGCCGAACATCATCAACACCTGGTGATTCGCCGGATCGCCGTTGTCCCACATGATGCCCAGGTCGGTGCCTGAGATGCCGAACCGGGGCAGTGTGCTGCCGCCGGCGCTCTGATCGCCGGTGGTCCAGCCGACCAGTGATGTCGTGCCGGCGTCGATTGCAGGTGCCGGCGGTTCGGTGGGCTGGGCTGCGGCCGGGGCGGGTTGGACCGTCTGTGCGCGCGGCGTCAGTGGTGTGCCCGGAACGACCGCGGCCTGTTGCTGCAGGGCACCCGTGCCCTGGGCGATGGCGCCGATGAGCGAGCGCGACAGCTGGCCGAGCCTGGGCAGTGGCGCGTTCGAATTCGCGTTACTCGGCCGGTGACCAGATGGGCCAGAGATGGGAGCCGTGGCTGAGCCGTTGGCACCCGGGCACGGTTCTGCGGCTACCGGCGGCGCGACGTGCACCGTCATGGCGGCGACTGTTGCGGCCGTCAGCGCGACCGAAGCGAAGCGAGGACGCGGCGACAAGGTCACACCTTTCGAGAGATCGACGCCGTTGCGGACGTCGGCAGCGGACCCCTGTGACATTAGTGATTGGTGTGGTTGAAGTGATCATCGAGTTATTGATGGGTATATAAATGTGACCGCGTCGCAACGGTCGTTCCGCGCGCGCCGCGCCATTGCCGTGAACGCATTCGGCCCCGACCGGAGAACCGACCGGGGCCGAATGACGGGCATGGCGTGCGTGACGGGCTGCAAAGGCATCCGGATCCGCACGCAAAAACGCAGCCCAACCTGATTGCTGTGCTCCGGGCAGAACGGGTCAACTGCCGGGAGCGTGGCGTTACAAGTCGGGCTGCGCTCTAGCTGACGAGTGTCAGAAGTTGTTGCAGGTGTTCGCGACGTTCATGATCACGCCGGTGTACTGCGTCACGCCCGGGGTGGCTTCAGCCTGCTGAACCATCTTCGCGCGCTGATCCGGACCGGCGTTGACCAGCTGGTGCAGCCAGCCGACAGCCATCGGGTTGGCCTGGAGCTGCTGTGCCAGTGCCGGGTTCTCCGCGTTGAGCGCGGCGATGACCTGAGGGTAGGAACAGGTCGAGTTGATGATCGGGCCTGGGTCCGGGAGCGCAGAAGCGATGCCGGAACCGGCCATCAGCGACAGCAGGACGCCGCCGGCCCCAGCGATCATTCTGTTGGTCAATGCCATTTCTAATTCCCCTCCCGCACCAGCTTTGTGATGCGAACAAAGTTGCTAACGACCACGTTAGCAGTTGTATCGACGCTCATCCTGTGTGCGTTACACGGCAGCTGTAGTCAGGTGACCGGCGCGGGCGCCGCAGCGTTCGATCGACGCAATAGTGCCTGTACAAATCACAAATACCAGCTGATCTGATTCGGCTGAAGGCGAAACCGGCCGCCGCCAACACTCCTAAAGCTACCTCGTAGTTTTCGGTCAGGCCATTCACATCGTTCGGCCAGCTCAGGCTGCCAGCTCCGACGGTAGGTTGGCGAGCGAATTCGAGGATGTGAGGTGCTCTATGGACGTCGAAACAGTGGACCGGCAGTACGCCGCCCTGCAGCAACAAGCGCAGCAGACCGGCGCGCTGATCCAGGCGCTCGCCGGCAAGCTGGCGACGGCAGTGGCTGCCGGGGATGTCAATGCGCGGGAGTGGCAACTCGACCTCAAGGAGATCGCGCTGGCCGTTCGAGACGAGGAGAGCGCCACCGGCGCTGTGTTCCAGGCCATTCACGCACTGGTGGACAACCACGTTCAGAGTGCGCCGATCCCCGAGCCCCAGTATCAGCAGCCCGCGTATCAGCAGCCCGCGTATCCGCCGCCGGGCCAGTATCAGCAGCCGCAGTATCAGCCGCAGGCTTACGCGCAGCCGCAGTATCAGCAGGCCGGTGGCACGTTGCAGCGATTCCTCGGCGGCAACTTCGGTCAGTCAATTGTCCGCGGTGCCGGATTCGGTATCGGAGACGACATTGTGAACAGTATTTTCGATCGCATTTGACCAAATCCGGTGCCAATTTCCGGTGAACGGATTTGGCCGGCCAGGCATTTGTGGTGACGCCTGCGACGTAGGGTCACCGCGTGGATGTAGCCATACGGTTGGCCGTGGCAGTGGTGTTCGTCTGGCTGGGCATGGTCCTGGCGATCTCATTCATGGAAGCTCCGCTGAAATTCCATGTGCCCGGCGTGAGTCTGCAGGTCGCACTCAGCATCGGCCGCGTCGTGTTCTTCGCGCTCAACATCTGCGAGCTGTTGTTCGCGCTGGTGTTGGGGTCCGCGGTCTATAGCCACGACACCCCGCTGTCAGTGGATCTGGCGTGTGCGGTGGCGATCACCGCGTTGATGATCCAGTTGTTGATGGTGCGACCGACGCTGGCGCGGCACACCACCTCGGTATTGGGTGGGGATGAGGGGCCGCGGTCCGGCGGCCACTACGTCTACGTGGGCCTTGAAGTGGTCAAGGTGATTGCGTTGATCACTTCCGGAGTCATCCTCACGGGTCTCTGAGGACCGTCAGCTCCGTCGCGCCTGACGGAAGGGAATGTCGCGGTCGACGTCGGGTTCTTTTGGCAGCCCCAGCACTCGCTCACCGATGATGTTGCGCTGGATCTGATCCGTGCCGCCACCGATGGAGGTGAAGTACGCGTTGAGCGACAGGAAGTTGACGTCGTCGGCCTCGGGACTGTCGCTACCGGCCAACAGGGCCTGCGCGCCCAGGATCTCGGTCTTCAGCCTGGCCTCGCTGTGCAGAATTCCTGACATCGCCAGTTTTCCGAGGGACATGATCGAGCTCGACGTGCCCTGGTCGGTGCCGGCCTTGGCCCGCAGGCCGTTCAACTTGTTCAACTCGCGCAGCGCCAGCACCCTGGCCAGTGACTGCCGGATCACCGGGTCGTCGAGGCGACCGTGCTCGCGGGCCAGTTCGACCAGGCTGTCGGCCTTGGACTTGTTGCGTGACGACCGGCCACTGTCACCCATGAGAGAGCGCTCATAGGCCAGCGCGGTCTGGAGAACCTTCCAGCCGTTGCCGACTCCACCGATCAGATTCGTCTCGGGCACCGTCGCGTCGGTGATGAACACCTCGTTGAAGTGCGATTCGCCGGTGATCTGTACCAGCGGCCGGACCTCGATACCCGGCTGACGCATCGGGATCAGAAAGAAGCTCAGGCCCTGGTGCTTGGGCACGTCCCAGTCGGTTCGCGCCAGCAACAGGGCGTATTCGGACGTCTGGGCGCCGGAGGTCCACACCTTCTGTCCGTTGACCAACCATCGGTCGCCGTCTCGTACCGCGGTGGTGCGGACGGCGGCCAGGTCCGACCCGGCGCCCGGTTCGCTGTAGAGCAGGCAGGCCCGGCAGCGTTCAGTCAAAAAGTCATACAGCACAGCACTTTTGAGCTCATCGCTGCCGAATTTGAGCACGGTGTTGGCGGGAATGCTGTATTTGTCCTGCCGGGCGCCGGTGGCTTTGGCTGCGGAGAACTCCTGGCCGATCACCGCGGCGAGGTCACTGCGGTATCCCCGGCCGAACCATTCGGTGGGATAGGTCGGTGCGCCGTAGCCGGCGTCGACGACCTTTTCCAGCCAGGCGATCCGTTCGGGGGAGCTGACCCAGGGATCAATCGATTTCGGTAGGCCGGTCCAGTGCTGGGCAAGCCAGTCGCGGACCTCGACGCGCAGTTGTTCGGTACTGGGTGACTCCGTCATCCTCAGGCTCCCTTCGAGACCAGGTAGCGCTCGCGGTGCGCCGCCGAGCTGCCGAACAGCTGAAGTCCGCTCCGGGCACGCCGCAGGTACAGGTGTGCGGGGTGCTCCCAGGTGAAGGCGATGCCGCCGTGCATCTGGACCGCCTGCATGGCTGTCGTCAGATAGGCGTCGCCGCACGCAAAGCCCGCCAAGGCGACTGCGCCACTTCGATTTTCGTGATCTTCGATCGAAGCGGCCGCATGTCGGGCGGCCGAGGTGGCCGACTCCACGTCCAGGAGCAGGTCTGCGGCCATGTGTTTGAGTGCCTGGAAGCTACCGATCGGTCGGCCGAATTGGATTCGGGTCTTGAGGTATTCGACTGTGATGTCGAAGATCCGGCGGGCGCCGCCGACCTGTTCGCCGGCCATGGTCACCACGGCCAGGTCCAGGGCGTGCTGCACGGCCGACCAGTCCGCGTCACCCAGGCGGCGGGCGGGCGTGCCGTCAAAGCTGAACGTCGACAATCGCACCGTGGGATCGAAAACCGTGGCCGCGGTGCGCGTGAAGCCCGTGGCATCGGGAGTCGTTTCGAAGATTCCGATGCCATCCGCGCCGCGTGCGACCACCAGAATCACGTCGGCGGCCTGGCCGAAGACCACGTAATGCGATGTGCCGCTGAGTGTTCCGTCGGCATTGGCACGTACATCCACCCCGTCGGTCGTCCAGGTACCAGCCGTGCCGGTGATCGCCACGGTGCCGATGGATGAGCCGGAGGCCAGGCTGGGCAGCAGCCGGGCGCGGTCCTCGTCGGATCCGGCGGCCTGGATCAGTGCAGTGGTGAGTACCGAGCTGGAGATGAACGGCGCGGGCAGCAGCACGGCACCGGTTTCCTCGGCGACCGCTTCGGCTTCCAGTACGCCCAGGCCGATCCCGCCGTACTCGGGCTCGATGAGCATTCCGGTCACGCCCTGTTCGGCCAGCCGCCGCCACAGCGTGCGGTCAAAGCCATCATCACTGTCCATGACTCGGCGAACGTCGGATTCGGTACAGCCGTCGTCCAGCAGATCTTTGACCGCTGCCCGCAGCTCGGCCCGCTCTGTGGTGCTGATCGCCATCGGGGACAACCCCTATTCACTCGTTTGTGCGCCGATTCGGATTCTGGCACTGCGGGATCGCCGCGATGGGGCCGGGTATCAAACTGAGTTAGATAAGAGCAAATATGTAGGCAAACCTACCCTAATTAGATGCGGTAGGGTCACTCCTCAAATGACTGAGATTGACCAAGCGCCGGCGCTGCCCCGCGAGTTGACGTCGTTGTCTGCCGAGGTGAGTGCGGTCGGCGCCCCGCCGACCCCGCATCTGGCCGATCCATGGACGATTCGCCTGGCCCACGCCGACAACGATGCCGAGCTGTTGTCCGAATGGATGAATCGACCGCACCTTGCCGAAGCCTGGGAGTACGACTGGCCACCCGAGCGCTGGCATCGTCACCTACAGGCGCAGCTCGACGGTACGTACTCGCGGCCGTTCATCGTCGGTTTCCGCGGCCAGGACGTCGGCTATATCGAGGTCTATCGAGCGGCCAAGGACTCTATTGCGCCGCGGTATGACGCCGACCCCCACGATCTAGGCATACACGCCGCGGTGGCCGACCTCCGGTTCGTCAATCGCGGCATCGCCCCCATGTTGCTGCCGCGCGTGGTGGCCAGTCTGTTCGAGATCGAATCGCCATGTCGTCGCATCATGTTCGATCCAGATCATCGCAACGTTGGTGCTCGACGGCTGTGTGAGCACGTGGGCTGTGAGTTCCTCGGCGAACACGACATGGCGAATCGCCGGATGGCCTTGTACGCGTTCCAGCGGTAGATCGGTGCCGGCGCCGTCTGTGTACGACGACGGCGCTACCTGTATATAGGGGGAGTGGCGAAAAGGCTCCTGATGTTGCTGGCCGTACTGGGCCTGGTCGGCGTGGTCGGAGGGCCCTGGCTCTACAGCGAATACCTCGAGGGTGCGCCCGACCCAGCGCTGAAACTGCCGTCTGAGCGGCATCCGGCCACGACCGACCTCGGCGGTGTATGGGTGGTCACGGCCGGTCCTGGGGACGAATCCAAGCGCTCGATGGTCGGTTACCGGGCCGATCAGCAATTGCTGTGGGAGACCGTGACGGTCGACGGCCGCACCAACGGTGTCAGCGGCACCGTCCTGGTCGACGGAACCACGCTGCAGTCAGCCAACATCACGGTTGACGTGGCCTCAATGCAGTCGCCGCATCACGGGCGGGACAAGAAGTTTCGCAGCTCCGATGTGATGGCGGTCGATCAGTTCCCGACCGCCAAGCTGAAGGTCTCCGACCCCGTCGACCTGTCGGGCATACCGGCCAACGGCGCTCCCGCGTCGTTGGAAGTCCCTGCGGACCTCACCCTCAGAAGCGTCACCCGGCATGTGGAGGTGCGACTCGATGTGCAGCGTTCGGGCGACCGGGTCTTCGCGGTCGGGCAGACCTCGATTGCGTTCGCCGACTACAACATCGCTCCGCCGGCACCGTTCGCCGGGATCCTCGAAGTGCAGCCGATCGCGACCATCGAATTTCAGGTGATCCTGGTCAGACAGTGACCCCGGGTGACGAGATCACCTCGTCGTAGCCGTCGTAGTCGGGCTTCATGCCTGCCGCGACCAGTTCCCAGAGCACCTCGTCGGTGCCGCCGCCGACTCGTGCCAGCTTCATATCTCGCCACCAGCGTCCCAGCGGCGTTTCATCGACCAGATATCCGGCGCCACCGAAGATGTGCATGCACTCGTTGACCACCTCGACACCGAGTCGTGCCGCGGTGACCTTGATGGCCGCGGAGGCCCTCAAGTCCATCCGGCCTTGCGCTGCAAGCCCATCCAAGCCATAGCCCAGCAGGTCGACGCGGGCTTGAAGGTCGGCCAGCCGCATCCGGAGTGCTTGATGCTCGTACAACGTGTGGCCGAACTGGCGGCGCTTCATCATGCGGGCCAAGGTGATTCCGATGACCCTGCGGCAACTCGCCTCGACCTGTCCGGCGACAGAGAGCCGTTCCTGGGCCAGGCCCCAGGAGATGGCGGCCAGCCCGGTGCCGGCGCGAGCCACCAGCGCATCGGCGGGCACCCAGGTGTCGATGTGCACCGCAGCAGTGTCGAGCGGTCCGGCACCGACCTTGCGGAAAGGCACTTGCACATCTACCTGTGCGGTCGGTACCGCGATCACCACGACGCTGCCGTGCCGGCTGTTCGGATCGTGATCGACGCTCCGGGCCACCACCATGATGTGGTCGGCGATCGGGGATAGCGACACGAACTTCTTGATTCCGCGAACCTCGAAACCGCCACGCGCGGAACGGACTTCGGTCTCGACTATCTGCAGGTCCGAACCGCCCGATTCCTCCGATGCGGCGATGCACAGCACGGTCTCGCCTCGGATCGCCTGCTCGGCGATGTCGCGCAGGTACTCCGACTTGCCGAACCGGCGCAGGATCGCGATCGCCGAGTCGTGCAGGCTGACACCGACGCCGATGCCCGCCGATCCGAGCTTGCCCAGCTCGTTGGCGAGTGCGAAAACCTTTGCCACATCCGGGTGTTGAGCCTCGCCCCACTTGGCCGCGAACACCCCGGACCGGCCCAGGTGTTCGATCAGCTTCCGCGGGAAGCGCTCGGTTTCTTCGGCTTCGGCGGTCCAGGCCCGGACCTGATCGTCGAACGCCTCACTGAGCAGCGCCCGGTAGAGCTCGATCGAAGGGGCTTCGAAGGTCGTCATCATCACACCTTTTCTAGATTGCGTTTGACCTCGAGGCGGCGCAGTTTGCCCGACGACGTGCGAGGCAACGAGCCCGGCAGTACGAAGTGCACTTCGGCCGGCACGATGCCGCATTCGGAGGCCACGAGTGCGACCACCTGACTACGTGCGGCCGCTTCGTCCGGACCCCGGAACTCGGCGGTGATCACCAGGCCCTGTCGGCTGGGGTTTCCGTCGGTGGCAACGGCCACAACGGCGCCTTCACGCACGCCCTTGACCTGTGCGGCCACCCGCTCGATCTCAGTTGGGAAGATGTTGCGTCCGGCCACGGTGATGAGCTCTTTGATCCGCCCGCAGACAACCAGCCCGTCCTCGGTGAAGTACCCGAGATCACCTGTGGGAAACCAATCCTCGTGGTCGATTGGATGTTCGCCGTGATAGCCGCGCATCAATGATGTGCCACGAATCTCGACCTCGCCGACCTCGCGTCCGGTGAGCTCGTGTGATGCGTCGGCCGGGGCGATGCGAACTTCCATGCCTTCGATCGGCCGGCCGAGGACGGCGTACCGATGCACAGTGATGTTGCTGTCGAGCGCGATCGTGACATCGTCGTAGCGCAGTCCGTCACCCGGCGCGGGAACGGTTACCGCGCAGGTGGATTCGGCCAGACCGTAGGACGGTGACAAGGCTCCGGGGTCGAACCCGAATTTGGCCATCTCGGTGGCGAAGAGAGCACTGCCCTCGCAGTTGATCGGTTCGCCACCGTTGAGGGCGAACCGCAATGCACCCAGATCGACCTCGGTGACCCGCCGCGCGTACTTGCCGAGCAGGCCGTAGGCCATGTTCGGTGCGGCGGTCATGGTTGCGCGGCTCATGGTGAGCCACTTGAGCCAGTTGAACGGAGAGACGGCGAAAGACGTGGTGGGCGCTTGCCACAACTCGGTGCCGCCGACGGCCGCCGCGAGCGTGAATGCCAGACCCATGTCGTGGTAGACGGGCAGCCAACTGTGCGCCACGTCCGAGTCGGTGAGGCCGACTCTGGCCAGCAGGCCGCGCAGGTTGGCCAGGGCGGCATCGGCGGGGATCTCGGCGGTGCGCGGTGTTCCGGTCGAGCCGGCGGTACCCTGCAGGATGCCGATCTCGCTTGTCGTGGATCGTCGGAAGGTCGTCGACCGCTGTTCGTGGGCAACTGTGCTCACGTCGTGCAATTCGGTATCGGCCGCGACAGCGCGCAGCTGCTCCAGTTGTGAACCGTGGCTCAGCACGGTCTGGATCCCGATGCTGCCGAAGCGGTTCAAGGTGGCCCGTGCCCAGGTATCTGCGTCGGCGCCGCGGATCGGCCCGGGCAGGATGGACACCGCTGCTCCGGCCAGTATGGTGCCGATGACACCGGCCAGGAACTCGACGGTGGGTTCGCCGACCAGTCCGACTCGGTGTTGACCATCAACGCGGGCGGCGACGTTCTCGGCGCGAGCGTGCACCTCCTGCCACGGATGGTGTTGCCAGTCACTGGATTTGGGATCAAGGATGACCAGATCGCGAGTGGTTCGGGTCATCGACTCCGTCAGGGCCGATGCCAGCGCTGAGTCCGGGACGCTCATGAACTTACCGATTCCAGGTTGTGTTTGACTTCGAGGCGGCGCAGCTTGCCCGACGAGGTGCGGGGCAACGAGCCAGGCTTGAGGAACACCACGTCGGCCGGCACGATGCCGCATTCGGAGGCCACCAGTGAGACCACCTGGGTGCGTGCGGCAGATTCGTCGTCGCCCTTGAACTCGGCGGCGATCAGCAGGCCTTGACGGGATCCGTTTTCGTTGGTGCCGACTGCCACGACGGCGCCGTCCCGAACTCCGTCGGCCCGCGCGGCAACTCGCTCGATCTCTGTCGGGAAGATGTTCCGGCCGGCCACGGTGATGAGTTCTTTGGCCCGGCCGCATACCACCAGTCCATCGTCGGTGAAATAGCCGAGATCGCCAGTGGCGAACCAATTGTCGGGATCGATCGGGTGCTGCCCGTAGTAGCCGGTCATCATCGAGGTGCCCCGCACCTGGACTTCGCCGACCTCGCGTTCGACGAGTTCGTGGGGCGCGTCAGTCGGGGCGATGCGGACTTCCATGCCGTCGATCGGGCGCCCGAGTACCGCGTACCGGTGCGTGGTCCTGGTGTCGCTGCGAACGACGTGTACCTCGTCGTGGCGCACCCCGCCGCCAGGCACGGGAACAGTTACCGCACAGGTTGATTCGGCCAAGCCGTAAGACGGGCAGATTGCGCCCTCGTCGAATCCGAACCTGGCCATCTCCGTCGCGAAGAGCGTGGTCGCGTCACAGTCGACGGGTTCACCGCCGTTGAGGGCGAATCGCAGCGAGCTGAAGTCGACATCGCTGACCAGTCGGGCGTACTTGCCGATAAGGCCGTAGGCCATGTTCGGGGCGGCGGTCATGGTTGCACGGCTCTCGGTGAGCCACTTGAGCCAGTTGAACGGTGACGCGGAGAAAGCCGTCGTGGGCGCCTGCCACAGCTCTCCGCCGCCGAGCGTCATGGTGAGCATGAAGGCCAATCCCATGTCGTGGTAGATCGGCAGCCACGAATGCCCGCGATCCGCGTCGGTCACGTTGACCCGGGAGACGAGTCCGCGCAGGTTGGCCAGGGCGGCATTGGCGGGGATCTCGGCGGTGCGCGGTGTTCCGGTCGACCCGGCGGTGCCCTGAAGGATCCCGGCTTCGGCGGTCCCGGACGGTGCGAATGTTGTGGAACGACGTTCGTGCGCGATGGCACTGACGTCGTGGAGCCTGGCGTCGGGGGTGCCTGCGCGCAATTGCTCGAGGTGCGAACCGTGGCTGAGCACTGTGCGGATGCCGATGCTCTCGAAGCGGTTCAGAGTCGCCCCGGCCCAGGTGTTGACGTCCGCGCCGCGGATCGGTCCGGGCAGGATGGACACCGCGGCCCCGGCGAAGATGGCGCCGTAGATACCCGCCAGGAACTCGACCGTCGGCTCACCGACCAGACCGACCCGGCTGTGGCCATCGACGAATGCTGCGACGTTCTCGGCGCGGGTGTGGACTTCCTGCCACGGATGGTGTTGCCAGTCACCGGATTTGGGGTCCAGGATCACCAGATCCCGGGTGGACGCCGTCATTGCCTGCGACAGCGCGGATGCCAGGGTGGGGTCAGCGCTGCTCATGAATGCTGAGCGGTCGGCAGTTTCGCGGCGATGGCGTCTTCGAGATCACCGACCGTTTCGCTGCTGAGCAGGTCTTCCTCCGACAATGCGACTCCGAAGCGATCTTCGATCGCCACCATGCCCACGGCGAAGGCCACCGAGTCCAGGCCGACATCATCGATGAGCCGAGATTCGCGGGTGACTCGTTTGATGTCGACGTTCATGTCCTCACGCATGATCGCCGCGAGACCGGTGCTTACTGATTCAGTTGTTGGCTCCATGTCGAGGGACCGTACTTGATACGAAGCATTTAGGCTAGGCTTACCTCTTATGTGGGAAAGTGGCCCAGATTGGTACCGCCGTGCCGGTATCCACTGTCTACCGAAACCAGCGCGGGCACCCGTTCGCAGGTGACCACCCCGTGGTCGGCGGTGATCTGGTCGATGACGTCGAAAGCGGTGGTGATGTTCTCCGGCGTGTCGACGACGATGGTGGTCACCGGAACCTGGCGACCCAGCTGAAACAGCTTGTCGCCGTGTGGCATCCGGTTGTCGGCGAAGCCCCAGATGCCGCGCAGCACCGTCACGCCTCGGCTGTTCGCGATCTGCCGCAGCCGTCGGACGATCTCGCGGTGTACCGGTTCGCCGTTGTGCAAGGTGTCCTCGGTGGTGTGGATCATCAGTTTCTGCCAGAGCTGTGTGCCGTTGGCGTCGTGCGCCGGAAGCGTGCCGGGACGGGCCAGCAGTCGGCCGCCTTGCTTGCACAGTTCGGCGCGCTCGACGGTGATCAGCGGGTCGGGTAGCAATCGCTGTAGTTCGGGGACCAATCCCGCTGCGACGGCACTGTCGCCGATCGCGATGATCATCACCGGGACGTCGACGTTGCGGCTGAGGAACCGGGCCCGCTCACGGCGCCCGCGCACCGTGCCGTCCACCCCGAGGAACACCGACGCGCAGACGAAGCCGTTGCGGTGCAACAGATCACACACCGTCACATGGGCGGGGCGACCGTCGATGCGATGCTGGCGACCCACGTACACACTGAGCTTGGTGTTTTGGGGCGAGCGAAGCGACGGGAAAGGTGGCTCGGGCGAGCGAAGCGACGGGAAAGTTGACGGGCCGGTCGGTGTCGCGGTGGCCAGCTGTGCGCGTTCCAGGGTGACCAGACCACGCTGGGTCAACTCGACTGTCCGCTGAGCCAGCGCCGAGATCTTGTCGGCGGTGTCGACCGCCGCGATGGCGATCGGCAGGTCCTCTGACTGGCTGAGGGTCTGATCGGTACGCAGCTGATGGCGGGGCCCGAACCCGGCGATGCCGCGCAGCACCACGCTGGTGGCCACGTTCTCGGTGCCGTACAGGTTCAGCAGTTCCTCGGCCAGGAACCGCTGGCCGGCTCGTTGGCGTTCGCCGAAATAGGTTGTCAGTTTGAGGTAGTCAGTGGTGGACACACAGGCCTCCCATCCACAGTCCCAATGCCGCTGCAGTCGGGCCGAGCACCACACTCAGCGCGATGTTGGCGAAGGCGAAAGACAGCTGACGTTCCTCACCGAGTCGCTGGGTCTCCAGCATCCAGGTGGAGAACGTTGTATAGGCCCCGACGAACGCCGTACCGGCCAGCAGGGCCACGTTGGGGTTGTGCACAAACCCACCGAGAAAACCCAGCAGCCAGGCGCCGCTGATGTTGATCACGAAGGTGCCGAGCGGGAAGCTGTTGCTCTTACGCTTTGTCACCGCACGGTCGACCATGAACCGCGCGACGGCCCCGACGCCGCCGATGAGTGCGACGCCGATCCAGATGAGCGCCGTCGTCATTGCACTCGCACCCGCCGGACCAGCACGGTGGCCAGATACACCGCGACCATCCCGGCCACGATGCTCGCGACGGTATAGCCCACGGCCAGCGCGTAGGCCCCGTGCTGGACCATCCGGACCGTCTCGACCTGCATGGTGCTGAAGGTGGTCAGACCACCGCACACCCCGGTGCCGAGCAGCGGACGCAGATAACTCGACACCGGCAGACGCTCCAGCAGTCGGGTGGTGAAGTAGCCAACCAGGAACGCTCCGACGATGTTGACGGTGAAGGTGGTCCACGGCCATTGGTCCGCGGGGGTGGTGATGAAATGCGCGAGCACGGCACGGGCCATGGTGCCGATCGCGCCCCCGACGAACACGGCGGCCAATTCTCTGTTGTCGTGGCCGAACATGAGGCAAAAGTATGGTGTCCATTCCTGAACGGCACAGCGGCGGGGGAGAATCTCAAGCACAATCGTGGCCATGACGGCCAATCCGCGTGCCGGGCAACCGGCGCAGCCCGACGATCTCATCGACGTGGCCCACGTGGTCACCGCGTACTACACGGTGGCGCCTGACCCGGATAACGTCGACCAGCAGGTGGTGTTCGGGACCTCGGGGCATCGCGGGTCCAGCCTGGACGCGGCATTCAACGAGCCGCACATCCTGGCGACCACCCAGGCCATCGTCGAGTACCGGGCCGCCCAGGGGACCACTGGGCCGTTGTTCATCGGCCGTGACACTCATGCGTTGTCCGAACCGGCGTGGGTCACCGCGCTGGAAGTGCTGGCGGCCAATGAGGTGGTGGCGATGATCGACTCCGCCGACCGCTACACGCCGACCCCGGCCGTCAGCCATGCCATCCTGTCGTTCAACCGTGGCCGCGACACGGACCTGTCCGACGGCATCGTTGTCACACCTTCACACAACCCGCCGCGCGATGGTGGCTTCAAGTACAACCCGCCCAACGGTGGCCCGGCCGACACCGACGCGACGTCGGCAATTGCCAAGCGCGCCAACGAAATACTTCGTGATGGCCTGCGCGATGTGAAACGTATGCCGTTGGCCCGCGCGCTGGGATCCACGGAGCGGCACGACTACCTCGACGCCTATATCGATGACTTGCCGAATGTTGTTGACCTGCATGCGATTCGCGCGGAAGGCATCCGGATCGGCGCTGACCCGCTCGGTGGGGCGAGCGTGGACTACTGGGGTGCCATTGCCGAGCGGTACGACCTGAACCTGACCGTGGTGAATCCGTTGGTCGATTCGACCTGGCGGTTCATGACGTTGGACACCGACGGCAAGATCCGGATGGACTGCAGCTCACCGAATGCGATGGCATCGCTGATCGCGAACCGGGACAGCTACCAGATAGCCACCGGCAATGACGCCGACTCGGACCGGCACGGCATCGTCACTCCTGACGGCGGGCTGCTCAACCCGAATCACTATCTGGCGGTGGCCATCGACTACCTGCTGGGCCATCGGCCGGGGTGGGCGGACTCGACGGCGGTCGGCAAAACCGTGGTCAGTAGTTCGATCATCGATCGGGTAGTCGCGGGTCTAGGGCGCAAACTGATCGAGGTGCCCGTCGGGTTCAAATGGTTCGTCGATGGATTGGTCAGTGGCACAATCGGTTTCGGTGGCGAGGAAAGTGCCGGGGCGTCGTTCCTGCGGACCGACGGATCGGTGTGGACCACCGACAAGGACGGCATCATCTTGGCGCTGCTGGCCTCGGAGATCCTGGCCGTGACCGGCCGTACACCGTCGCAGCACTACACGGAACTGACCGAAAAGTACGGTGCCCCAACGTACGCCCGGGTTGACGCTCCGGCCGACCGGGAACAGAAGGCCCGGCTGTCGAAGTTGTCGGCCGATCAGGTTACCGCCACCGAACTCGCCGGCGAGCCGATTACCGGCAAGCTGACCGCGGCACCCGGCAACGGCGCCCCGATCGGCGGACTGAAGGTGACCACCGAGAACGCCTGGTTCGCCGCCCGTCCGTCAGGCACCGAGGACGTCTACAAGATCTACGCCGAGTCATATCTGGGTCCCGATCATCTGGCGCAGGTCCAGGATGCCGCACGTGAGCTGGTGCATACAGTTATCGGGTGAGTTCGCTATCGGAGGGCGACTGTAAGACGCCCGTCGGCTCGCCGCTACCCGCGGAGATCTGGGTGCTGGCCGGCGCCAATGTGGTCATTGCGCTCGGCTACGGCGTGGTGGCGCCGGTGCTACCGCAGTACGCGCGGCACTTCGGGGTGAGCATCAGTGCGGCGACCTTCGTCATCACCGCGTTCGCCCTGATGCGCCTGATCTTCGCGCCGCCCAGTGGCGTGCTCGTGCAGAAGCTCGGCGAGCGCCGCGTCTACTTGAGTGGGCTGTTGATCGTCGCGGTATCGACCCTGGCGTGCGCCTTTGCGCAGACTTATTGGCAGCTGTTGCTGTTCCGGTCGCTGGGCGGTGCCGGCTCGACCATGTTCACGGTGTCCTCGCTCGGGCTGATGATCCGGATGTCGCCGCCCGATGCCCGCGGACGGGTCGCCGGATTGTTCTCCAGCGCCTTTCTGATCGGCGGCGTGGCCGGGCCGGTGCTGGGCAGTTTGACCGCTGGGTTTGGACTAGCGGTGCCGTTCGGTATCTATGGGCTGGCGCTGTTGGTGGCGGCCGCGGTGGTGCTGGTCAGCCTGCGCCATTCGGCCCTGGCTGCGCCCGAGGAGGCGACCGGGCCGGTGGTCTCCGTGCGCGCGGCGCTGCGGAACCGCGCGTACCGCGCGTCGCTGCTGTCCAACTTTGCGTCCGGTTGGGCCGCGTTGGGTCTTCGTGTGGCGCTGGTGCCGCTGTTCGTGGTCGACGCGCTGCACCGCAGCGCTGGCATGGCGGGACTGGTTCTGGCGACCTTCGCCGTGGGCAATGTGTGCGCGGTGATCCCCAGCGGGCACCTGTCCGACCGGGTTGGTCGGCGGGTCCTGCTGATCGTCGGTCTGACGGTGTCAGCAGCGACGACGGTGCTGCTCGGCTGCACCACATCACTGCCGGTGTTCCTGTTGGCTGCGTTCGTCACCGGAATGGCGACCGGCGTCTTCATCTCGCCGCAGCAGGCCGCCGTTGCCGACATCATCGGCAACAAGGCTCGCGGCGGCACCGCGGTCGCGACCTTCCAGATGATGTCCGACCTGGGCGCCATCGTCGGCTCACTGGCGTCGGGGGAGATCGCTCAGCACGTATCGTTCGCGGCGGCGTTCGCGGTCAGCGGCGTGACTCTGCTGGTGGCGGCGCTGGGCTGGCTGATGGCCCCGGAGACCCGGATTTTCAGTGACGAAGAGCAGACGCCAATCTGTCCATTGGGCCACGAGCCGGTAGAGGGGTCGCTCTGAGCAGCTGTTTTGTCCCCGGTAGTGCTCGTGGTGTAGCTTCAACAAGCACAAATCAAGGGGCTATGGCGCAGCTGGTAGCGCACCACACTGGCAGTGTGGGGGTCAGGGGTTCGAATCCCCTTAGCTCCACAGGCAGAAAACCCGCTGCGACCTCGGTCGACAGCGGGTTTTCTCGTTTGCTGGCAAGAGTGCTTGCCGGGCCAAATGTCCTAACTTTGTCCTATCGCTGTCGAGAACACAGCCGAGGCGGCGGTGAGCCGGTCATCGGTCACGCGCCCATATACGGCCATCGTCATGCGCTCGGTGTGACCGTGCCACGCGGCCACAACATCGGCGGCGACACCCGCTGCCCGCATCCGCGAGATATTGGAGTGCCGCACCTTGCCGAGCGGTATCGCTTTGAGTCCCGCCGCCTTGCGCTGGGCGGCGAACGCGCGCGAGTAGTCGCGCACCGGCAGCGGCGTGCCATCGGCGCGTGCGAGTAATAGATCAGCGTCGGTCAGAGGTCGGCCGATGGCCAGGTGCTCGCGTTGGTGGACTTTGCGCATGGCCTTGAGCATCGCCAGCTCGCGGGGCGGCAGCGGTAGATCGCGGGCTGACCGGTCTGTCTTGGTCGGCACAATGTGATCCTTGCCGTTGACGTCGACCCGAGCTTGTCGGATGCGCAGCGCGCCGGTATCTAGGTCAATGTCCTGCCAGCGCAGCCCACCGACTTCCTCGCGACGCAGCCCTAGCAGGGTCAGGGCGAAACACCCGCTGAGGCGGTGACCGGCAACGTGGTCGAGAAACGCGCCCATCTGCGCCGGGGTCCATATGTCGTCGGCAGCAGCGGCGGTGATGGCCTTCTGTTCGGGTGCGGCGAGGTCGGCGGCGGCGTCGTAGGTGACCCAACGCATCCGCTTGGCGTGCGCCATAACCGATTTGACTCGAACGATGGCCCGCCGTTTGGTGGCCGGTGCCAGTGCCTTGCCGCCCTTGCCGGTCAGCGTGGCCGACCAGTCGGCCAGGGCGGCGGGGGTCAGCTTCTGGACCGGCACCGCACCGAACGCCCGGCGTGCGTAGGCCAGCGACTCGCGGTCAGCGCGGACGGTGTTCGGGCCGATGGATGAATCGGCGGCGCGCAGCTTGAGCCAGTGATCGGCCACGTCATCGAAACTTTGGTCTGACTTGGGTGCCCATGTCGCCGCGCGCCACTGCTCGCGTTGCTCGGTAACCCAGTCCTGCGCAGCTCGTTTGGTGTCGAACACCTTGGTTGGCCGGACCTGCTTACCGGTAACGGGGTCGGTGCCGAGCGTCGGACGTGCGCGCCACCGACCGCCGGGCAGTTTCTTGATACTGCTGTCGGCACGCTCGCCGCGCGGACGGGGCTGTTCGTTCGTTGCGGTCATCGTCAGTTCTCCTGATCGGCGGGTTGCCGAAGTTCGTGGAGTTCGATCGGAGCGTCGTCCAAATAGAACGGGTCGAGCACGTACTCATCTTCACCTCGACCGTTCTCTCCCCGGCCGTGTGTGACGCGGGCAAGGACGTGCGCGGGCTCGACACCACGCAGAACGTAGACCCGCCCGCCTGCGCCATGACTGTTGCTGTAGCGGTCGGCGAACCACTGCGCAACAGCCAGCGTGCCAGTCCACGACATGTGCGCGGCTGCCCATTCGTGACGTACACCGCGGTACAGAGTGACGGGTGCGGTGGGAACTTCTAGGTGGTCCCGCGCACGATCAAACATGATCTGCCACAGTTCGTGATCATCTAGTTGGCCCTCGGGATATTCGGCTGCCGTCCAAGTGCTCTCAACTGCTACCGCGAGAAGCTGCGTGTCGAGTTGTCCGCTATCGGATAGGAATGCACCTGCATCGAACGCATCGGATAGACACCCGGGCAGATCGTTCCGGCCGGGGATAAGTCCGCCGTTGAAGTGGCGCGCGATTTGGTTCCAGCGGCGATGTGTCTGTTCGTTCGTTGCGGTCATCGTCAGTTCTCCCGGTCGGCGTCATTGGTGGCCCAGTCGCGGGGGAGGAACCCCCGACGTTTGGACTCGGCAATCCATCGGTCGAACGTGGGTTTTGTCGCGCCAAACTGTTCGGCCACCCACGTCCGCGATTCGCCGATGGTTCGGGCGGCGATGAGCAGATCGGCCACGCGGCGGTAGTGCACGTCATCGAGCTTGTGGTGCTTGCCGACGCCCGCTGGCCTGTCAGGCCGGAGTCTGATGGTGGGATCGCGCGACTCGGTCACGCCGATGAATGACCCGTCGGAACTTGCGATCCAACGGGCCGCAGCGTTGGCGAGACGTCGGACTGGCACGTTTCGGATAGTCGCCGGGCTTATCTCGGCGGGGGCGTCATGATCGGCGGGCAGCAAGTGCAGTTCCACCAGTCGCGGCGCAGTGCCGCCGACTTCCGCAATGGCTCGATATGGGTCGTCCACCTGGACGCGCACCCGGTATCGATATGGGTGACCGACTAGACGCAGCTCGATCAGCCCGTCATCCTGTCCGCGCGTGCCGCTGATGCGCCGGATGCTGCCGAGGTCTACGTCACCCTTGATCGCCCGCGATGCGGGGCCGCTATCAGAACTCATGTGCAGAACGATAGCAGAATGCCCTGGCAACTATCAGTACAAACTGACAACATGTAGGAATGACTCAGACAACCACCACACGAACGGCACCGAGTTTGGATGAATTGCGCAGCGGCCCACCGACAATCAGCGTCGAACAGGCTGCGCGATACCTCGGCGTGAGTCGCGGCTACGCCTACGGCATGGCGCGCGAAGGGCGATTGCCGACTATCCAGCTCGGCGCGAAGCGCGTTCGCGTGCCTTCTGCCGGTCTGCTCCGCCTGCTCGGCGACCGCGACCAGCTATAAGCCCGGCGGTGGCCGCGCGGTGATCGCTCGCCCGCAGCCCGGTCGCCCGGTCACCGCCGCCCAAGCTCCGAAAACGATGAACGCCGCCGGTTGACGGTGACCGGCGGCGTTCTTTCCGAGGTGAGAGGCCATACCCCCATGTGCATGACCCAACAGAATCAGGATACCGCCAATGGCTGACCACGGTGAGTTTCATTCCGGCGATGAGCAGCAACGAAACGTCGTCGCCGACAAGTTCGACGGTGACCCGCAACCGTTGCGGGCCGGGTATCTGCCGCCGTTTCCGCTCGCCGCGCTGCCGGGTCCGTATGCGTTGATGGCCGGTGCGGTGGCCGAGGCGCTACAGGTCGACACCGCCATGAGTTGCACGATGGTGCTCGGCGCACTCTCGGCAGCGTGCGGCGGCTGTGTTGAGGCCGAGGTACAGCACGACTGGCGCGAGGTAGGCGTCCTTCATTTGGTGATCGCCGTCGGGCCGAGCGAACGCAAATCGGCTGCCCAGTCACCGATTATCGCGCCGCTGCGCGCCGCCGAGACGGCCATGATCGAAGCAGTGCGACCGCGCCGCGACGAGGCCCTGGCCCGCAAGCGGATCGCCGAGCAGAAGGCTAAGAATGCCGAGCGCAACGCGTCCGCCATCAACAAGGACAAGGCCCGTCGCGGCGACGATGCAGGCGGTGAGGATCGAGTGGCCACAGCCGTTCGACTCGCCGCCGTGGCAGCGACAATCGACGTGCCCGAACTGCGGCGTCTGCTGGCCGACGACGCGACACCGGAGGCCCTGAACAGCCGCCTCGCGGCCAATCGTGGACGGTTGGCTGTGGTGTCAGCCGAGGGCGGCATGTTCGACACGCTGACCGGTCGGTACTCAAAGGGCGGCGCGAACCTCGATGGCTGGAATAAGGGCTACACGGGTGACCCGATCATCGTTGATCGCGTGGGCCGTGAAGGCGAGTCGATCGACCGCCCGGCGCTGACTGTCTGCCTGGCTGTGCAGCCATCGGTGCTGGACAAGGTGTGCGCCGATGAGCGGTTTGCCGGTACCGGCCTGCTGTCCCGGCTGTCGATCGCACAGCCGCGCTCGATGATCGGCAGCCGCGATCCTGACGCGGCGGTGCCGCTGCCCGAACACGTCACCGCCGCCTACGCCGCCGCGCTGTCCGACCTGGCCCGCCGGTTGCACGAACGCGACGGCGCACCGGTCGCGGTCAAGTTCAGCCCGGCGGCGCGTGCCGAGATCGCCGAGATTCAGCGCCGCGTCGAACGGCGGCTGGTCAACGGCGGCGATCTGAGCGGCGACCTCGAATCGTGGGGTGGCAAGCACGTCGGTCGCGTGGTCCGCATTGCGCTGCTGTGCCACATGGCCGAGCACGGTGCGACCGGCGTCGACCTGCCGATATCGCCCGAAACGGTCGTCGCTGCCCGGCATATTGGCGAGTTCTTTGCCGCTCACACCCGCGCCGCGTTCGGTATCGCCGACACCTGCGGGGTGAAGGTGTCCGACCTCGCCGCCGCTGGTGACTACCTGCGACGGTGTGAGGCGGCGATGCCGTTGGCCGCTATCCCGGTGCGGAACATCGGCAAAAGTGGTCCAAGTGTGTTGCGGCGCAAGAGCATTCGTGAACCGATACTCGACGCGCTGGCCGACTTCAACATCATCACCCGCGGCAAGGATCTTGGTCGCGAGGTGGTGTGGTTGCACCCGCTGGCGACGCTGCCGCACGGAGCGACGCTGTGGTGACCGCCGCACGGTGCCGCATGGTGCCGCACGGGTGCCGCATTGCAGGCACCGCTACTGACCTGCAAAAACACCTAGATGCCGCACGTGCCGCACGGTTTCCCGTGAATGTGCCGCACATGCGCAGGGTCTCTAGAACTACAAAATTAGACCTTTATGTATGTTTACCTGCGGTTTTGTGCTCCGAGCGGTGGCACGGCGGCGGCAAGGACGCGGCGGTGAACACCGGAAACGTCCCGAAATCGTGCGGCTCGTGCGGCACATCGGCGTTTTCGCTGCTCAGGCTGTGTGAGCGTCGTGCGGCATTACATGCGGCACCCATGCGGCACCGTGCGGCATCTGCCGGTTGCAGGCAGCGGCGGCAACCGATATCCGCAGGTGGGGCTGTGTTTTCCGGTGCCGCACTACGTGCCGCACGCGGTGCCGCACGGTCATGCGGCGGGCGGTGACCCCGTGACCTAGAACCCATGCCGCACTGCCGGGCCTCGACGGCAGCGGCGGCGACCACCGATGACCGATCCACAACACCGACTCACCGAAAACGAGGCGTGACTATGACCGAGAACCACAACACCGACACCGGGATGGCAGCGGCGATCCGGGCCGAGCTGACGACCGAGCTGCAACCGTGGGCGGCGGTGCGGGCACGGATACCGGGCAGCGATCAGGCGAAGGCGGCGGCGATGACCAACCTGTTTGAACGCCACGAGGTCACGGCGGTGAAAGTCGGCGGCCAGAACTACGTCCGATTGGCGACCGATTGGGACCGTGCCGCCGCCGCCGCTGAGATCGACCGGCACCGACAGGCCCGCCGACCGCTACCGGTGTCCCGCTGCCGGGCTCACGTGGCGGTGTGAGCGGTGTCCGTCCTTGAACCTGTCCGACCCCGAAAGGTGTGAACCATGTCCCGACCTGACCGACCCGAACCCGACGAGCGGCAACGTGCCGTCCAAGCCATCGAACTGCGAAAGACCGGCGCGACCTATCGCGCGATCGCCGCCGAGCTCGGCTACTCCGATGAGAGCGGCGCACGCAAGGCGGTGGAACGTCTGCTGTCTCGCGTCGAGCACGAGGGTGCCGCCGAGCTGCGGGCCATCGAATGCGAGCGGTTGGACGCGCTCACGGCGGCGCACTGGTCCGCAGCGATCGGCGGCAACACCGACGCCAGCATGATCGTGCTGCGGGTGATCGACCGCCGCGCGAAACTGCTCGGATTGAACGCACCGCAGCGGGTACAGGTTGCGCCAGACGAACTGTCACACGTCGACTTCGCCGAGCGGATGGCCGCGCTGATTACGGAGCTGCGGCCCGAAACATTGAGGCAGGTGTTCCCCGACGTGCCCGAGGTGCGGGCGGTGTTCGACGCAGGCCGCCAAACGGGGCCGCTCGAGACTGACGGGCCAGCCGACGGCGAATCGTCGCTCAGCGTGGCGCACAGCGGCGGAAACGACGGTTGGTCGAATATCGGCGTGCCGACGCCGGTCGAGCACGAACCCGAACCGGTCGATCTGGCCGGAATTCCGGATCACGTGCTCGCTGTTGCCGCCGCTGCCGCCACCGACGACGAGGCGGCGGCGATCCTTGCGCGCTATCGCAGGTTGGCATCGTGAGCGGCCTGCGCGACCAGCTGCGCCGCGCGCTGGCCGAACCGGTGCAGCCGCCGGTCGAGCCGGTGCAGCCGCCGGTGCCAGTCGCAGTGCAGCCGGTGCTGCCGCCGGTCGAACCCGAACCGCTGCCGCCGGGGCAGCGCCGTGTGCGCGTGACGTTGGCCGAGGTTCTGGCCGCGCGCGACGTGACCGGCGTCGGTCACGTCGGCGGGTTCGCGCGCAAGCTCACCGAAAGCAGCGACGTCGATCCGCGTCCGAGCCTCGCGCGCCGTGCCGGGTTCGACGGCGACGTGATGTTTCCGCGTCTGGACGACTGACCTGCATGGCGGCGTAATCGGCTGCGGCACAATGCGTTAACGGTGCTGCATTGTCGAAACGCCGACGCGGTGCGGTCGCCGCTGCTGTGCACCGTCGGGTGCAACGATGGCGTCATGGCAACTCTCACAAGCGACCCGGCCAGCCGGTCGGCGTCGAGCTGGTCGGCCACGCTGGCCAGTCTCAAGAGCCGCGGTGCGCCGGACACCGATCCTCGTTGCATCGAAGCTCGGCAGGGTCTGGCGTATCACCGCGCCAAGCGCGCCATTGACGCCAACGCGGGCCAGCTCAGCCCTACCGGTGTCGATCGACTGGCCGCTGATCTGCGGGCGGCGGTGGCGCGGTGATCGGCCACAAGCAGCCGCAGCCACCGCGCCGCGCCGTGTCACTGGACGAACAGCGCGACCGCCGTCGCAAGGTGCTGCCCATCGTCTACGGCGGCACGTTCGATCTGACACGCGAGGTCACCGCGATCTGTGGGCCGCTGGCCTACTCGGTATCGACGCTGGTCAGACCTGTTTCCGCACGCCGTGAGGTCGACCAGCTCGCCGACGCCGTTGCCGAGGTGGTGCACGCCGCCGCTGGTTTGGTCGGAGAATCCCGGGCCGCCGACGGCCAGACGCGCCGCCTGGCGGTGGACCTGGCCGTCCGGCCACGTCAGCCGGTCATCACCGACGACATGCTCACCAGTGGCACATGGTCGGCGGTGCTGGCTGACTACGCCGCCGAGGTGACCGCTGACCTGCGCAAACTGCTCGGCCGCGCACTGCCCCCGGGTGCCAACGAACTGCGCGGTAAACCGTCCGCGAGCGAGCGCATCGAGCGCGCGTTGCGCGAGGTCGACACCGCCGCACTGGCATTGGAGCGGCGTATCCCGAAACTCCGCGAGCGGCAAGCACTTCCAACGCTGACCGAATTCAACGCCGAGCAGGCCGGACGACGGGACGCCGAGCGCGCAGCTCGCCGCCTCGCACAGATAGGACGATGAAAAATGCCTGATCAGGACACCCAAAGCGGCGGCGGCGACAAGATGGACGACGTCACCCGACACACCGCACAGGACGCGACCGGGTTCGTGCCGCCGTATCCGTACCGGGCAGCGGACGACCAGACCGCCATCGCCGCGGATGACGTGCCGCCGCCCCCGCCCAACCTGAGCGCAGCGCCGTATCTGGGCACGTACGCACGAGGCCCGCAGTGAGCTACCGATCGCCCGAAACACCTGGTCAGTGCTAAGGGAGGCGGCGCTGAGTCGGGTGCATGGCTGTGGGCCTACCCGACTCAGCGTCACCGCTAGACCGCCCAAACCAACTACATGTAGGAGCACATCGTGACCAGGGGAATTGCCGGTCTGAGCGCCGACGCGAACCGCCGCCTTGCCACCGCCGTGCACGAGAGCGCGCACGCCTGCCTCGCTGTGGTGCAGGATCTCCGCGTTGATCGGGCCGAGCTGCTGAGCACACCCGCGCGCATCGGCCAGCAGCCACACGCCGCCGGATACGTGAAGTTCGAGCCGTACGGCTCGCTGGGCGAGCATCGCGCGCCGGTCGCACTGGCAGCCGGTGCGGCCGCTGAGATGACGTTCGACGCTGGGCGCGCCCCGTCGTTGAAGGAAGTGCTTGTGGCCTTGTCGACGCACCACACGCACGACAACGGCGAGATCGAACGCATGTCGTTCGCGCACGGGCAGAACCCCATGGGTGCGGTGCTCGACGCGTTGCCGCAGGTGAGCCGGTTGTGGGGTCCAATCTGCCGACTCTCGCTGCAGCTCGACAAACAGCGCCGGATCGAACATGCCGACGTGCTCGCCGCGCTCAGCATCCCGTCGGCGACCGACGCGCACCGGTACACCCGGGCGATCCGTGAGGGTGCCGAACCGGGCAGCCTGTACGCCGCTGGTCGGTACTACTGACGCCGCTGCGCACACCCGTTCGATGTGTCCTAACGGTGTCCTAACACTCTGAGTCACGGGCAAACACGAGTTAGACAGATCAGCACAAATCGGACCGTTTGACGTGGACGTTTAGGTATACGTTGGACGCCCGAATACAGACCAGCACAACCTGTTTCACCCTGGCAGTGTGGGGGTCAGGGGTTCGAATCCCCTTAGCTCCACGTTTGAAACCCGTTCCGACCTCGGTCGGGGCGGGTTTTGTTTTGCTGACAAGGTCGCGTTCTGTGCCGTTGTCCTACCTTTGCCCTATCGCTGTCGAAAATATGGCTGAGGTGGCGGTGAGCCGGTCGTCGGTCGGCCGTAGACAGCCTGAGTCATCCGCTCGGTGCGACCGAGCCAGGCCGCGACCACATCAGCGGCTACCCCGGCCGCATGTATACGCACGAGCCGTCTCCGCGATGTGGTAATCCAGCAGATCGCGTAGTAGAGCAACGAGATGAGGCAAGGTGAGGTGGACAGGTGGACCGTTCAAGCAGTCGTTCGTTGGCCCATATGTTCCCATTGGGACCGATCGACATAGCCCCGGAATCATTGCCGCATGTGTGCCGCACCGCCGATATACCACGTTTGACCATTGATCCACTCGCCCTCGTCAGACAACAGCAAGGCCACGATGCCGGCGACATCAGATGCCCGCCCGACTCGGGTGGTCTTGGCTGATGCGATGAACATGTCTTGGAGACCGGCGAGTTGTGGTTGGTTCTCCTGGGTCTCGCCCCACACCAGGCCCGGCATCACGCAGTTGCACCGAATACCTTCTTTGCCATAGTTGTTCGCGACGTGACGCGTCAGTTGATTCACCGCGGCCTTCGACGCGTTGTATGCCACGTGCATCGGATCGACGCCCAGAGATCCTCCCGAGGAGGTGTTGACGATGCTGCCCGCGCCGTGCGCACGAAGGTGGGGGAGGACGGCACGGATGGTGCGTACGTAGCCGAGCAGATTGACGTTGAGGGTTCGCCACCAGATGTCCAATCCGGTGTTCAGTACGGTGAGGTCGCGACCGTTGACCTCTGCCGACAAATCCGCACCGACGTTGTAAAGGCCGTCGACATGGCCGAACTCACGCAGTGTCGTGTCGACGAGGTCACTGACCGAGTGCTCGTCGGCGAAGTCGAACTCGACGGCGATGGCTCGTCCGCCCTTGGCGTTGATGGCGTCGACTGTCATCCGCGCGGCGGTGATGTTGACGTCGCCTATGGCGACGTAAGCACCCTCTACCGCAAGGCGATTGGCCGTACCGGCGCCGATGCCGGTTGCGCCACCCGCGATGATGAAGGTCTTGCCGTGCAGTCCTCGCATCAGCGTGGCTCCCTTTCGTTTCCGGTTACGTGATCGTCAGCAGTGCGACACGCCGAGGTCTACCAAGAGTTCCGTTGCTGTAACGAATTTCGACTCGTCCGACGCCAGCCAGGCGACCGCATCGGCGATGTCCTCCGCCATCACGATTTCCTGCGGTAGCAGCGGCGTGTGGAGGTTGCCGAGTCGTGGGTTCGACTCGCGGGCCAGGTTCAGCGCCTTGACCATGCCGCCTGTCGTGACCATCGGGCTTGCGACGGAGCCGGGATGCAGGCTGTTCACCCGGATGTTGTGCACCCCTAGTTCGACCGCAAAGGCTCTCGCCAGACCGGTAATCGCGTGCTTGCTTGCGGTGTAGTGAACCATGAACGCCTGAACCTTCACCGCCGCAGCGGATCCGATGAGGATGATGGAACCGCCCCGATTACCGTCGATGATGTGGTGTGCCCCGGCCATCACGGTGTTCCACGTGCCGACAACGTTGGTATCGATGGTGTCTTGGAAGTCCTGTCCGCTGATCTGATCCCATGCTGCGGGACAACAGATTCCGGCGTTGGCAACGATCGCGTCGAGTCGACCCAGTTGCGTGACGCCGTCGTCGACTGCCGCACGTAGAGCTTCTAGGTCACGAATGTCGACCGCCGCGGTGATGGCGCGGCGGCCGTTGGCAGTGACGAGCCGGGTGGTTTCATCGAGATCGGCTGGGGTCGGTGAGTCGTAAGGCACGCCGGGCGGCAGTTGTCCGGCGATGTCGGCCAGGATGAGGTCGGCGCCCTCGGCGCTCAGTCGCACGGCATGGGCTCGGCCTTGGCCGCGAGCTGCGCCAGTCACCAAGGCGACCCGTCCGCTCATTCGTGGCTCCACGCCACTAATCCCGGATGATCTTGTCGAGCGGGTTCGACCGCTCCAGCATGCCGTAGGTGTCCTCCCCGTCCCAGCGGTAACGCACACCGGCTTGTTGAAGAGCGGGGAAGATCGGCATCTCCTGCTTGAGCGCATGCATGGAGTACATGTCGTCGTCGTGGTGGATGTCGTGGGTCGAGAACACCGTCTTACCCTCGATTCGTACTGTGCCAGTGGAAGTTTCGAGCACCAGAGACACGTCTTCACCGAGCGCTTGCAACCGGGTCAACCACGGCGCCTCGATCACACGCGCGGGGATGAGCTCACCATCACCGGTGAACAGGTAGCCCTCGTTGAAGGTGGGCTGTCCGTCGGGGCGCGGCGGATAGGCGATGTATCCGAATGCCTTGCCACTGGGGAAAACCGCGGACTGCCACGTGTGGCCCCAGAATCCGGCTAATTTTCGGACACCCTGGCGGCGGATTCGCAGCCCGCTACCGGTGAAGTCCAGGCGCTCACCTCCGTCTATGGCAAGCGAACCGGAGGCACGGTAGAGCTGTTCGTAACGTGGGCCGCCCATCAGGTCGCCTTCGATCGACGTCTTGAGCCGATCGGCCGCATCCAGATGAAGTGCGCCCTGAATCCACGGCGGCACTGCCATTTTCGCTTCCACGGTGAACGCGACGTCCACCAGCGGACCGTCCTTCTTGCCGGCAAGCAAATCAGTCGTCGAGGTCTGCACGGCCTTACCGTCGTAAGTCATCGTCCATGTGTCGAACGGATTCACACAGCGAAACGCCAGACCACCCGCTCCCAGCACAGTGGGGTTCCCCTCGGGTCCTTCGGCAGGCAGAGATGGTCCGTTACTGCGCAGCCGGTATACCCGACCGTCGGGGAACGCGACGTTCACTTGAATGTCGTGATTGTCCCAATTGGCGGCAACGGCCTCAATGCCGATCCGCGGCAGACCGACTTCGCCGCGATCATCCATCGTCCAAAAACTCACCGAGTCGCGCATCTCCGGATTGTCGGGACGTGTCGCGTACACGTACTCGCGGGCCGGGTCGATGCCACCTGTCAAATCGACTGCCATTCCTAGTTCCTGACTCTCAGTGGTTCTCGTGGGTGGTCCAGCGGTGCGCGTGCTCCACGTAGTCGGCGAACCGGGGTCGGACTCGCTCGGGGTCAATACCGAACTCGATGGGGTCCGCGCGTTGACTTGGCTCTCGCTCAGCTGCGGCTCGCGTCCACCAATTCCGCATGCGCGCCTCGAACTCCGCGCTGACCGATTCGTCCAGCCATCGGTACAGCCCTTCTACTTCACCGATCGGGTCATCTTGCATCGCCCGGAAGTCGATGTCGTAGAACCGGTCTGCGGCCGGCCCGGCCCTGAAGGCCAAAACTCGATCCATACCGAGCGACCAGTGGTCGACGTTGAGCCGTCCAAGGTAAGGCTTGTCCATGTCATCGGTGAACGATCCGACGATGTCGGCATAGAGCTCGGCCACCGACAGGATGACATCGGTCGGATCGCGGTGCGTCATGACGTATTTCGCGTCGGGGAACACCGAATCCAGTTGTTCGAGCCACAACACGTGTGAAGGGCACTTCAACCGCCAGCGCCGCGTTGGCTCGCCCCACTGCAGCAGTTTCATCACCCGCCGTTGATAGGACAGTGTGGAGTGCAGATCGGCCGTCTCGACCAACCATGTCGAGTACGTCGGCATCTGCGCGAACGACTGAAAGATGTGAGAGCAGAAGCTCAGCGCCATCAACTCGTGGCACTCCATCGGCCCGTGCGTGTCGGTCGGCACGTGGTAGCGCGAACCGATCATCTCGCCCTTGTCCGGCGGGACGCGGGGATCGACGCCCTCTACGGTGGATGGTGGCGGGCAGGGCTGTGACGACTCCCAGCGGCGCAGGTACCGTACGTCGGGGTCCTGTGCGAGCAGCATCGACAGAGCGGTGGACCCGGTGCGTGGCAGCCCCAATCCGATCAGTGGCGCAGCGATCGGTTGGTCGTCGATCTCGGGGTGGCGGTGATACCAGTCCTCCACCTGTAACCGCTGACCGAGGTAGCCGATGATGCGCTGGCGGATGAATGCCTCACCGCGAGCGTTGAGCCGCGCTTCGTCGCGCAACGACGCCAGCAGGACTTCCAGACCCTCCCGATAGGTGTCGTCTCCGAAGTCGTCGAGACCTGTGTGCGCGACCGCCGCGTCCTGAATGTCCTTCAGGGTCGCCATGATCAACCCATCCACTGTCCGCCGGCGACGTCGATGGTCTGCCCGCACATGTAGCTGGCCGCGTCGGACGCCAGAAAAGCCACCATGTTGGCTGCCTCTTCGGGAAGCGAGGCGCGGCCGAGCTGGACCTGGTGGGTGATGGATTCGATGATCGCTCTGCGTCCGGCGCGTTGTTGGTCGTTCTGCGGGTCGAAGAGGTACTGCTTCATCTGTTCTTTGATCATGATGCCGGGTGCTACACAGAACACGTTCACTCCGCGCGGCGCGACTTCGTGGGCGAGGTTGCGCGTGAAGCCGATGACTCCAGACTTGCACGCGTTGTAGGCGGTTAGGCCACGCTGTTGGACTCGTCCACCGACCGAGCCGATGTTGATGATCTTTCCCGAACCTTGCGCAAGCAGGTACTCCAGGGCGGCATGCGCGCCATACATCATCATGGTGAGGCTGCCGAGCACCGTGAGGTCGATCTGATCCTTGGTCTGCGTTTCGAACGGGCCGGCTGCGACCATGACCGGGTTGTTGATCATGATGTCCAGCCCGCCGAGGTTTTTGTGGGCTTCGCGGACCGCCCGGTGTATCTGATCCCAGTCGGACATGTCCGCCTGGACCGGGATAGTGCGCACTCCCCAGCGCGCCGCAATCTCGGCTGCGCGGCGTTCCAGCGGCTCCAGGGTTCGACCGACCAGGGCGATGTCTGCGCCCAGGCCTGCCAATCGGTTGGCGATCGCGTGGCCGAGGCCGTCGCCACCGGCTCCGGTGCAGAACGCCTTCTGGCCCGTGAGATCCATCAAGTCGGTGACCCGCTTGTCGACGATGTGCGTCGGCAGCCGATCCAGATTGAGTGCCCGTATGGCCGCCTCGTCGTCATTCGGCATCGTCATCGATGCTCCTCACCTGTCGTCTCGGCACTGAATAGCCTGCTCGGCATGGGCATTCTCTGTGCCGTCTTGCTCGTCGGTGGCGACACTATGGCGGCCAGAGGTCAGGACGGTAATACCGATTTCGTGGTCCAGCCATGCCGATATTGGATGCCTGGTATAGCTGAACAACGATGGATACGCACCGACTGAAGTACTTCCTGCGCGTCGCCGAAGAAGGCTCGATTACCCGCGCGGCGAGCCTGTTGGGAATCGCGCAACCGGCACTGAGTCGCCAGGTGCAGCTGCTCGAAGAGGACTTAGGTGTCACGCTATTCCACCGGACTCGGCGGGGCGTTCAGCTGACCGAGGAAGGCGAACGATTGCGGTCGTCGACGGCCGCTCCGTTGCGCCAACTGGAGCTCGCCGTGCGGTACGTCGGATCCCCGCTGGCGCGGCTCGAGCGCGGCATTCTGCTCGGGCTACCCGAGACCGCAATCGGAGTCTTGGCGGCGCCGCTCATAGCAAGCCTGAACACCGTGTTTCCCGGTGCGACTTTTTCTGTGGCAGTCGGGAGTACGGATCAATTGGTCGAGGCGATGTTGAAGGGTTCGGTCGATGTCGCCGTGATCAATCCGGTTCCCGACGACCGTGTGTTCTTCCGCGAACTCCTCGTGGAGCACCTCGTACTCGTTGGAGGTCGGCAGTCGGGCATGGAGCCGAGCCGCGAGATCACATTCGCCGAGCTCGTCGAGTTGCCGCTCGTGATACCGCGATCACCGACCGGCGTTGGTAACTCGCTCGAGAATGCAGCACTACGAATGAAGGTCGCTATCGGCTACCGAACTACGACTGACTCCCTGCAAGTTGTCAAGAGTCTCGTCGAGGCGGGTCTTGCGTACGCGGTACTGCCGCTCTCCGCGGTTGGACGTGAGCTCGAAGATGGCCGAATGCGCTACTCGCCCATCGCTGAACCCTCCCTCAGTCAACATCTCGGCGTTGCGGCGACCGCACAGTTGGATCTCCCACGACAGTTCGTGGCCAAGGTCGGCGACACGATCCGAGAAGAGACCGCCCGATTGATCAAGTCCGGGCGCTGGCCGGCCCAGCTCCTGTCGACAGAGCCGTGGAACCCGAGCTTCGCTTAGCTATCCGGTGGCGTTCGGTCGACCACAATTCTGACGACAACGCTGACGACCGTTGCACGCGAAACCACCTCTATAACAGTGTATTTCGCCTACTCGTCGCATTCACTCGCTCCTGGCAGTGTGGGGGTCAGGGGTTCGAATCCCCTTAGCTCCACGTTTGAAAGCCCGCTCCGATTTTGAATGTCCATGCAGCACAGGCAGTGTCGTCGACCGGCGCAGGTGCTTGTCGACGGGGCTGCGTTCTTTAGTGCGGCAGTTGCCGGTGCCCAGCCTCCTCCGCCTCGATTCTGGCTCGCCGGACGAAACAATCAACCGCCAGGTTGTGGCCGACTACTGCGGACCACAACCTGGCGGTTGAGTTTCGTGAGCGGCCGCTAGTGCGTGTGCGGTGCGGTCAGGTCGTAGTAGGTCACCCCGTCGACAGTGGCGGCAGTGAAGTTCTGCTTCACCCAGTCGGCGATCTTGGTGCCCTCGGTCTGCTCTTTGGCACCACCGGCCTGCGGCCCCTCGGCGTCGCCGAACGGCGGCCGGTCTCCCGGGCCGCGGGACACGATGTAGTAGTGGATCTTTCCATCGGCGACGTACTGCCGGAACTGGGCCAGCGTCGGTGACGGGTCGCTGCCCATGAAGCCACCCACGGGCATCACGGGATCACCCGTGGCCAACTGGTAGTTGGCGGCATCGTTGGACCCGTTGGTGGCCGCCGCCCAGATGTAGTTGCTGCCATTGGCTTTCAGCAACTGCACCAGGTGATCGCTCGGCGTCTTGTCGAATCCCGGAGGACCGCCGGGGAAGTGCTGGTCGCCGACAGGCGGGCCGGCGGTGATGATGCCGCCGGTGTGCGGAGTCGCGATGGTCTGCACGCTGTACGCGAGCGGGCCGGCCACCGCCGCTGCGGTCGCCAACATGGCCGCGGCCAGAACGACCCGCCGCGACAACGATTCCCGCAGCACCTGAAGCGCCAGTAACGCTGCTGTCACCACTCCGACCACCAGCACTGTCCACCGTAACCAGGGCACGAAATCGGCTGTGCGGCTGAGCAATACCCATGACCACACTGCAGTGAGTGCAACCGTCGTAGCCAGTGTCAGGCCAACCCACTTGATAGACCGGTGCTGCCACAGCTGCGTCACGCCGATGCCCACCAACGCAGCGATCGCCGGCGACAGAGCCACCGTGTAGTAGTCGTGGTAGATGCCCGACATGAAGCTGAAGACGATGCCGCTGCCGAGTAACCAGCCACCCCACACCAGGTACTGGGCGCGCTGCGCATCGGTTCGGGAAGCTCGCCCGCGCAAGATGATTCCGACGACGAGCACGACCAGAGCGGTGGGTAGCAACCAGGAGATCTGGGCGCCCGATTCGCCCGTGAACAGCCGGGCCCACCCGGCCTCGGTTCCGAACGCGAACCCATGGCCACCGGGAGGGACGCCGTGGCCGCCCTGCGGAAATCCCGGTGCGCCAGGGCCACCCGGTGACATCGGGAAGCCACCCTCGCCACCTTTGCCGCCGGTGAGGCGGGACAGTCCGTTGTACGCGAAGGTCAGGTTCAGAAAGCTGTTGTCCGTGGAGCCGCCGACATAGGGACGGTCGGCCGCCGGCACGAATGTCACCAGAGCGACCCACCATCCGGCTGCGGCGATCATCGACACCAGCGCCGCGATCAGCTGCACCAGCCGGGTCCGCAGACGGGTAGGACCGGCGATCAGATAGGTCAGTCCCAGGCCGGGAACTACCAGCATCACCTGCATTTGCTTTGTCAGGAAACCGAATCCGACGAATACACCGCACAGCACCAACCATCGGGTTCGGCCATCCTCAACGGCGCGCATCAATGCCCAGACTGCGGCGACCATCAACAACGCCAGCAGTGCATCGGGGTTGTCGTAGCGGAACATGAGTGTGGCCACCGGCGTCAACGCCAGTGCCGCACCGGCGATCAGGCCCGCCGCGGCACCGAATTGGCGCCGCACGATGGCGTACAGCAAAGCCACTGATGCGACGCCCAGCAGCACTTGTGGCGCCAAGAGGGACCAGGTGTTGACCCCGAAGATCCGGGCGGACAGCTCCATCGGCCACAGTGAGGCAGGTGGCTTGTCGACCGTGATCGAGTTCGCCGCATCGGACGAGCCGAAGAGGAAAGCCTTCCAGCTCTTGGTGCCGGCCTGCACCGCTGCCGCATAGAAGGCGTTCGCCCAACCCATTTTCCCGAGTGTGGCGATCCAACTCACCGCAGTCGCCACCAGCAGCCCGGCGAGTGCGGGGCGCGTCCAGCGCGGGTCCGAAGTGGCCGGCGTCGAATCAGCTTCGTCCGGTCGACTGGACACAGATGCGGTCATGGTGTGGAGCATGCCTCTCATGATCTGGGGGCCAACTGGGCCCCCCGTGAGTGAAGGCTCTGTGCAGGCTATGAATTGAGGGCGGCCGTGGGCAACGTCACGGTGAAGGTGGGCCCCTGTGCGCCGTTGGCAGCCACGATGGTGCCACCGTGAGCTTTGACAACCGCGTGGGCGATGGCCAGGCCCAGGCCCGTGCTGCCCGCCGCGCGCGACCGTGATTCGTCACCGCGGGCGAAGCGTTCGAAAATTTCGGGTAGCACGTCGGCCGCGATGCCGGGCCCGTCATCGGTTACCGACAGCACCACGGAATTGTCGGGGTTACAGACAAGGGCAGTAACGACCTTGGTCCCCGGTGGTGTGTGCGTCCGGGCGTTGGCCAGCAGGTTGGACAGCACCTGCTGCAGTCGCTGTCGGTCGCCGTTGATCGACACCGGCTGGTCGGGCAGATCCAACGTCCAACGGTGACCAGGGGCGGCGATGTGCGCGTCGCTGACCGCGTCGATCACCATCTGGGACAGATCGACGTCCTCGTGCTCCAGGGGGCGGCCGGCATCGAGGCGAGCGAGCAGCAGCATGTCCTCGACCAGCTGATGCATCCGGCCCGATTCGGAGTGCACCCGGGTCAGCGCATACCCCAAGTCCTCTCGGGTTGAATAGTCGACGTCATCGGGGATACCGGAGATCAGCCGCCGGGCCACCGACGCGTAGCCCTGGATCGACGTCAGTGGCGTACGCAGTTCGTGGCTGGCGTCGGCGACGAACTGGCGCACCCGGGTTTCGCTGGCATGCCTGGCTGCGAGCCCTCCGGCGACGGAGTCGACCATGTGGTTCAGGGCGGTGCCCAGCCGACCGACCTCGGTGTGTGCGACGTCGGCGGCCACTGGCTCGATCGGCGTGGGCAGCCGGACGTCGCCCTGGTGCAGTGGCAGTCCCGCAACATGTTGTGCCGCAACGGACATCCGCGACAACGGAGCGAGTTCGCGACGGATCATCACCGAGCCCGCGGTGATTGCGCCCAGCAGCGCCAGCAGGGAAAATCCACCGATCATCCAGCTGACCGAGTCCATGGTGTGCATCATGGGTGTCAGCGGGAGTCCGGAGACCACCACCTTGTCTTGTGCTGACTGTGCGATCACCCGATAGGGGCCGACACCGTCGAGGTCGATGCTCACGGTATGTCCTTGCGGGACAGCGGATAGCTGAGCGATGGCGGCCTGGTTGAGCTGCTGCCGATCGCCGCTGGTGAGGATGACGGAGGCCTCGGTGGGGTGCGGCGGGGCGACGATGGCCCCGAGGGTCCCGGCAGACTGGCCGGGGCCGTCGAGAAACGTCGGTCCGGGCCCGGCGAATCGAAGGAACGGTGGGGGACCCAATTCGAAGAATGTCAGAGATCGCGATTGGGTGTCGAAGACCTGATCGTCGAGTTGATCGATCAGGAAGTGCCGCAAGGAGATCAGTGTGCCGGCGGCCACCGCGATGCACAGGCCGGTGCCGAGCATCGCGACAGCGCCGATCAGTCGGGCCCGGAGGCTCCAGGTCCGCGGTCCGAATCTACTGCGGTTTGAGGACATAGCCGACACCGCGCACGGTGTGGATCATCGGGGTGCGATCCGCGTCGATCTTCTTGCGGAGGTAGGAGATGTACAGCTCCACCACATTCGAGCGTCCCTCGAAGTCGTAGTCCCAGACACTGTGCAAGATCTGGGCTTTGGTGAGGACCCGTCGTGGGTTGGCCATCATCAGTCGCAGCACTTCGTATTCGGTTGCGGTCAGCTTGATCTCTGATCCGCTTCGGGTGACTTCGCGGCTGTCCTCGTCGAGTACCAGGTCTCCGACAACGAGTTGGGAGTTGTTGGCGACGACACCGCTGCCCGATCGGCGGACCAGTGAGCGCAGCCGCAGCACCATCTCCTCGACGTTGAACGGCTTGGTCAGGTAATCGTCGCCGCCGGCCGACAGTCCGGCGATCCGGTCCTCGACGGTGTCTTTCGCGGTGAGCAGCAGCACCGGCAGATCGGGGCGGATCCGATGCAGTTCGGCCAGTACGTCGAGCCCGCTCATGTCAGGCAGCATGACATCGAGCACCACGACGTCCGGCCTGTCGGTGGTGGCTTTGCTGATCGCGGTCCCACCGTCGTGCGCGGTGCTGACCTTCCAGCCCTCGTATCGCAGGACCATCGATACCAAGTCGCTGAGTGCGGCTTCGTCGTCGACGACGAGCACCTCGATCGGGCTGCCGTCGGCATGGGTCATCGGTTCGGGAGCCGACGCCGACGTCCGACGCACAGCCGCATTCGCGTCATTCACAGCTTCATTGTGGCGAATCGGACTAGCGGCGCTCTGTGGTTTCACTATGCGTAGTCTATGGATTGGCACATTTGCGCTGGTAGATGTGAGTTTTTCGGGGCGAATGAGGTTCCCGCGGTGGTTTGAGCCCATAATTCGGGGCGTTTTCGGCTGTGGCCACTACGGTGCTGGCATGGTGAATTTCGCACTGCGGTCCTGCGGATTGCACGGTCATGCCACGTTCGCCCCCGACGAACCCGAGCTGCGGGCCCGCTTGTTCGTCGATACGCCGGTGGGTGAGGCGTGGCGCTGCCTGCGGTGCGAGGCATTCGTCGTCGGCCCGCCGGCTGGAAGTGGACCGGCCGAGTCCGCCCCGGAGGTGCCGCGCGGCCGGCTGTTACGCGACCGGTTTTTGATGCGCGCACTGGCGGTCGAGCGCGTGATCCGGGCGCTGGTGCTGTCGCTGGTCGGCGCCGGCGTATTGCACGTGCGGGCCCGCCGCTCACATCTGCAGGACATGTTCCACCAGGATCTGCCGCTGCTGCGCCCGCTGGCCGACCAGATCGGCTGGAACATGGACAGCTCCCGGATCATCCAGCACATCCACGAGGCCTTCACCTTGTCGCCCACCACGATGCTGTGGATCGCGGTGGGCATCTTCGCCTATGCACTCATCGAGTTGGTCGAGGCGGTCGGCCTCTGGGGAATGTGGCGGTGGGGTGAGTACTTCGCGGTCGTCGCCACCAGTGTCTTCTTGCCGCTGGAATTCTACGAACTGACCGAGAAGGTGACGACGCTGCGACTGGGTGCATTCCTGATCAACGTCGCCGCCGTGGTCTGGCTCTTGTGGAGCAAACGGCTCTTCGGACTCAACGGCGGCGGCAAGGCGTACGAAGAGGAGCATCACACCGAAAGTCTGCTGAGCGTCGAACGTGCCGGGCTGGCTACGGCCGAGAACTGACCTGCTCCCGAACTCGCTCGCGCAGTTTCTGTTTGGCGATCTTGCCATTGGTGGTCAGCGGCAGTGCATCAGTAAACAGTACGTGCCTGGGCCGTTTGAAGGCGGTGAGGCGGGCGCGGACGTAGCCGATGAGTTCCTCGGCGTCGGGCTGGGCGCCGGCCCGGGGAACTACCACCGCGCAGATGGCCTCTCCCCAGTAGTCGTCTGGAACACCCACCACCGCAACCTGATCCACCAGCGGGTGAGTGGACAACACATCTTCGACCTCGCGGGAAGAGACGTTCTCACCACCGGTGATGATGATGTCTTTGAGACGGTCGAACACCAGCAGGCGCCCGGCGTCATCGATGCGACCGACATCACCGGTGTGCAGCCACCCGTCTTCGGTCGCCGGCCGGTCCGGCCAGTATCCGGCCGCGACTTGTGTACCGCGAACCAGGATTTCGCCGTTCGCCCCGATCCGGATCTCGACGTCGTCGTGTGGGCGACCGGCGGTAGCCAGTGCCGCGGTATCGCCGGCAGCGCCGGCGCGGTGCTCGTCGGGCCCGAGAAAGGTGACGTTGCCTCCGGTTTCGGTCATCCCGTAACCCTGGTGGAAGCCGACATCGAGTCGATCCAGAGCGCGCCGCAGCAGGCCCGCCGGGATGGCCGATGAGCCGTAGGCGATGTCGCGCAACGACGGCAGGTCGACTCCGGTGTCGTCGAGATAGGCCAGCAGGCTGTGCAACATGGTCGGCGCGAGTGAGCACGATGTCACACCGTGAGCGTTGACGGCTGCGGCGAAGGCATCAGGGCGGAATGTGGCCACCGGCAATACCGTGGACGCCGTGGCATGTTGCACCAGCATGTTGTATCCGGCGATGTGGCACATCGGAAACGGCAACAGATACACGCCACCGGCGCGCACCGATCGGCCCGCGATGGTGCCGTGTACCGCGGCGGTGATGGATCGGTGGGTGTGCACCACTGCTTTGGGGACCCCGGTGGATCCGCTGGTGAACAGCATCCAGGCGGGGTCATCGGGGTGCGGGGGAGCGACGGTCGGTGAATCATTTTGTGCGGCAGTCCATTGCGGATCCTGGAATGAAACGGTCGGCTGACCGTCCAGCTCCGCCAGGTAGCGCGCATCGCCGACGACCAGTGTCGGCGTCACCGTGTCCAGTTGCGCTAGCTGTTCGGCCGCCGCCAGCCGTTGGTTGATCAAGACCAGGAGTCGTCCGGCCCGTGGCACGCCGTAGTAGAGCCGGGCGTAGTCGATGCTGTTGTCGGCGATCACTGCCACCCGGTCGGCGCGTTCGGTGCGAGACGCCACCCAGGCTGCGGTGCTGTGCACCAATAGCTCGAAGGCTGCGAACGTTGTCACGGTGCCGTCCTCGGCGATGATTGCGGCGCGGTCGGGCGCGGCAGATGCTGCGGCAGTGATCAATTCATGAATGAGCGGCATGGCGGTGGTCAGCGCTGCCGAATGATGACGCCGCGCAGCAGCGTGTCGCGTACGTGGATCTGTGCGTCCCACGTTCCGAGTTCGTGCAGGATGTTCTCGGGGATCCAGCCGACGCTGATGACGCAGCGGGCGAGCATCTCATTGGACGGGCTGTCGATCTCGATCTCGCCGGCCCTGATACCTTCGGACAGCAGGGATTTCATCTGACGGACCCGGGTGGTGAACAGCCAGCCGGGGTCGGACGTGTTCGGCGGGGACTGTCGCATCCAGGCCAACTGGATGCGGAACTCGTCACCGAAGTATGCCAGCGCGTTCGTGTTGATCCAGCTGAGCCCGTCGATCTTCTCCACCGAGGTCGATTCGGAGGCAAGGACATTGGTCCAGCCCAACGCGACCTTCTCGCCGAACGCCTGCATGATCGACATCAGCAGCTCTTCCTTCGACCCGATCAGCCGGTAGACCGTTCCGGTGCCCAGCCCTGCCGCCGCCGCGATATCGCGAACCGTGGTGCCCTCGTAGCCGCGGCGGCCGAACTCGGTGCGCGCCACCGATCGGATGAACGTCGTCTTGTCGTCTGCCTCGGCGACAGACCGGGCCTCAGCAGCCCAGGATCGAACCAGCTGGTCTGCTGCGACAAATGCCGGTGAGCGATCCAGTTTCTTGTCCGAAAGCGGCTTGCCGGCCACGCCCTCCAGCAGGATCCGACACAGCAGGGTGGCAACCCGTTCTGTTTTTGCGTTGTGCCGCACCACATCCAGCCCCACCTGGAGCATGGTCTGGCAGACCCGGTCGGCAAGGACCGCGAGGTCGACGTCATCCCGCAGATAGCCGCTCCACCGCGCAGTGCGCAAGGTCTGTTGCATGGCATCGAGGATGGCGGTCGGTCGCTGAGCTGCCAGCGCCACCAATTCCGGCTTGGCACTTGGACCTTCATAGAACGACATCTGCAATGCCGCGCGATGCGCCACCGCGCAGGAGGCGATTGCGGTACCCAACGTGGCAATGCGGTCGAAGGGGGGCCGCGAATCCGGGGCGTCGAGTCCGTCGATGGCGCGTTGGGCGATCCGGTCCAAATCGCGGTGGTAGCGGCGCAGCAACTCGACGAGGATCGCTTCTTTGGATTCGAAATGGTGGTAGAGGCTGCCCGGCAGGATTCCGGCCGCCGTCGCGATGTCCTGAAGCGAGGTGCGTAGCCCAGAGGTCGCGATGAGTGCCGCTGCGGTTTGCAGAATTTCGGTGCGGCGAGTGCCATCGTCATATGAGTGGCCCGCATCGGCCGTCACGTCAGGACGCCCCACACCACACCTCCCATGACCGCCAGCTGGGGTTAGACGCTACCAGCGCAGGGCATTCCACCGGCGCAAGGCCACTCAACCCGATATGCCCAATCGCTCGCAGACGCCGAACACCTCCTCGTAGATCGATCCGGGCACGGAGAACGGTTCGAGTGCCGATATCTCAGACAAGTGGGCGGCGATGTCGTCGGCGGTGGGTTCTCGACCGGGGGCCGCGAGCCAGCCCTGGGCCAGGCCGGTGAATACCCGCGCGAACCGGCCTCCGCATGCCGAGTAGTTCTGGTGACTCATTTCGCACGTGCGGCTGGCCAGATACACCACCATCGGGGTCACCAATTCCGGGCGGATGGCTCGGAAGAAGTCGGACTCGTCGAGAGCCCCGGGGTTGGCGAGTGTTTCGGTGACCATGCGCGAAACTCCGAATGGCAGCACGGTGTTGGAGCGGATCCCGTACGGTTCCCCTTCCAGTGCGATGACGTTGGACAGACCGATCAGCCCGGACTTGGCAGCCGCGTAATGCGCCTCGAGATGCTGCCCGAATGCGCCGGCTGACGATGAGATGAACACGAATCGGCCGTAGCCCTGCTGCTTCATCACCCGAAATGCGGGCTGGCTGACAAAGAATCCACCGTCGAGATGGATGCTGAGCATCCGCCGCCACTGCTCGGTGGTGAGTTCGTCGAACGCGGTGCTGGTGAAGATGCCGGCGTTGTTCACCACCGCATCGAGCCGGCCGAATCGGTCCACGGTTGCGTGCACGATCGCTTCGCCGCCCTCAGGGCTGTCCACCGAGTCGGTTGAGGCCAGGGCCGCTCCGCCGGCCGTGACAATCTCGGCTACCACTGACTGGGCGACGCTTACGTCGGTGCCTTCACCGTGCATCGACCCGCCGACATCGTTGACCACCACGGCGGCGCCGCGTCGGGCGAACTCCAATGCGTAGTGTCGGCCGAGCCCGCGTCCGGCGCCGGTGACGATGACGACCTGGTCGGTGAAGTCGATCATCGGCAGCTCCTGGTCGCCATGTCGTGGTGGTTGACGCTCGTTGCTGGTGACCATACGGTGGAACAGATATTTGGTCAATGAGTTGAGTGGCAGTGGGCAGGAGTGCGAGGGCCTGTGGATGACCGGTGAAAACTGTGATGGCCCAACGGTAGTCGACGCCTGTCGTGACCTTGAGTTGCTCGCCTCGGCACTGGCGGGCCGCCACGTCGGTGTTGCTGGGACGGCACCGGGCGAGCCGGTATGGACTGACGGCACCACCGTGCACGTGGATCTCACCGCGCCTTACGACCGACAGCTCGAATGTCTTGCGGTGCAGACGGCATTGTTGGCCGCGGGCTCGCTGAACCCGGATGTCATCCGTCGGCTGGCCCGGCGCCCCAATCTGACCCGCAGGTATCTGGCGGTAGAGGGTCGGCGGGCGCTGGCGTCGAATGCGCAACTGCTGCCGTCGGCTCTACGTGGGTTCGCCGACAGCCTGGACGTGCTGACCGTTTCGCCGGAGGACTCGTTGGCACTGGTGAGCGGCAGTCGATCGGTGCCCGATCCGCCTCCGAGTTTCGGTGTTATCCGGGTTCAGTCGTTGCTGCGGCATGCCGTGCAATCCGGTCCGGTGCCGGGGCTGCGTGCACACGGCACCTCTGGTGAGCGCGGCAATGATGAATTCTATTGTGAAACAACCGATACCGACAGTGATCCGTTCTCCAGCCCGGTGGGCGCCGGCGGCGCGCTGGGTAAGCTGCTGGGCCGGCTGACCAGTCGGGTTCGCCGGCTCGGCGCCGGTGGCCCGTCCGGCGGCGAGGCCGTCATGGGGCATGGCGCGGGTACCGCGGGCGCGTCGCGGTCGGTGGTGGTGGGCGCGTCCAGGCAGCCGGCCACGGGCGGTGGCTCCCCGGGGGTGGGAGCCCTGATCTATCCCGAGTGGGACCTACGGCGTCGGGCCTATCGGGCCGACTGGTGCACGGTGATCGAGAACGAGCCCGGTCGGGTAGGCAGTTCGGCCGTGGGGCTGCCACCCACTTTGCCGCTACGCCGAGCGTTGATCCGGCTGGCTGTCGGTCTGCAGCGGTGCGGACGTCAACGTCAAGGTGACGACATCGACATCGATGCGGCGGTAGAGGCGCGGGTGCAGTCGCTGGCCGGCAGCGCCTCTGATGACGAGGTGTATCTGGACTTCCTGCGGCGCAAGCGTGAGCTGTCGGTCATGTTGCTGTTGGACATCTCGGGGTCGGCGAAGGAGATCGGGCACGGTGGCCGCACAGTGCATGAGCATCAACGTGCGACGGCCGGGCTCTTGGCGGCCACACTGTATGAGCTGGGGGATCGGGTTGCGCTGTATGGGTTTTGCTCGCAGGGACGCTCGGCGGTGTACCTGACGCCGGTGAAGCGTTTCGACGAGGTGATGGGCGGCGGGGTGCTGGCCAAGTTGGACGGACTGGTGCCGGGCGGATACTCCAGGCTGGGCGCCGCCATCCGGCACGGGGCCGCGGTGTTGAAACAATCGTCCGGCAACGGGCGGCAACTGTTGGTGGTGCTCACCGATGGACTGGCGTACGACCACGGATACGAGCGTGAGCACGGTGCGGCCGACGCCAGCCGTGCATTGGTCGAGGCGCGCCATGCTGGGGTGGGATGCCTGTGTCTGACCGTCGGTGCCGCAACGGAGGTGGCCGAATTGCGTCGGGTGTTCGGCACCACCGCGCACGCTGCAGTGTCCTCGGCGACGGAGCTGGGCGGGGTTGTCGGCCCGTTGTTCCGGTCGGCGCTGCAATCTGCGGAACTCCGGAGCCGAAAGTCGCCCGGCGCGAACAAATTCCGCGCGACTCCGGCAAATGGGGTCTTGAACCTAATATCTGTTCCGAGCTAACATGTCCTCGATGAACACGCAGCGTCCGTACTACGTGCCGGTCGGGACCGAGGAGGTCGTCTTCAAGGCTGCGTATCGCCAGGGCTTGTCGATCCTCTTGAAGGGTCCCACCGGCTGCGGCAAGACCAGGTTCGTGGAGGCCATGGCGCATGAGCTGGGTCGCCCGCTGATCACGGTGGCCTGCCATGACGATCTGACGACGGCGGACCTGGTCGGGCGCTTTCTGTTGCGCGGCGGGGAAACCGAGTGGGTCGACGGGCCGCTGACTCGCGCGGTCCGTGAGGGTGCGATCTGCTACCTGGACGAGGTGGTCGAAGCGCGCCAGGACACCACCGTCGTACTTCATCCGCTGGCTGACCACCGCCGGAAATTGCCGATCGAACGCCTGGGCGTCACCCTGGATGCGGCGCCTGGATTCGGCCTGGTGGTGTCCTACAACCCCGGCTATCAGAGCGTGCTCAAGGACCTCAAGGACTCTACCCGTCAGCGCATGGTTGCCATCGAATTCGATTATCCGGCAATGGAAATCGAACAGCAGATCGTTGCAATCGAGGCCGGTGTGACGTCGGCGCAGGCTGCTGAGCTGGTGCAGTTCGGCCAGGTGCTGCGCCGCTTGGAGAACAGTGGACTGCGGGAAGTGGCGTCGACCCGGGTGCTGATCACGGCCGGTCGGCTCATGGTCGAGGGGCTGGGGGCAAGGGATGCCGCGCGGGTGGCGATCGCCGGCCCGCTGACCGACGACCCGTCCGTGACCCGCGGGCTGCACACCATGATCGATACCTATCTGGCCAATGGGCGGGCGGGAAATGATTGACCGCACCCACCGCCGTCGTTAGTGTCGGAACAAAAGTTAGGTTAGTCGCCGCGTCGCGCAACCTGCGGAGGTGCAATGTCCTACGAAAGCAGTGCTGAGCCGATAAAGATCGGATACCTGATGGATTTCCGGTTGCCGGAGAACTATCCGCAGGAGCTGCGTGATGACCTGACCCGCCCGTTTGATCTGGTGTTCAAAAGGGCAACGGAACAGGGGTTGATCGACCGGCCGATCGAGATCATCTACCGCGAAGTCGAGGGCCTGCCGAAAGGGTCGGTGAAGGCCGTCATCGACGCCTATCGGGAACTGTGCGACCAGGGGTGTCTGGCCGTCATCGGCCCGCATATCACCGACAACGCGGTGCCCACGGCAGAAACGATCGATGAGCGATTCCGGGTGCCCGCGCTGTCGGTCACCGGTTCGGACGAACCGCTGGGCGAGTGGTTCTTCTCGTTCCCGCAGGGGTCGATGACGGACGAACCGATCTTCTGGGCAGATCTGCTGGCCAAGGGTGGGCATACCGAGGTCGGCGTCATCAAGGAGTGCTCGCTGGTCGGTGAGAGCTACGCGAAGAGTTTCCGAGAAGCGTGCAAGCGCAAAGGGATTCGGATCGCTGCGGAGGTCTCCGTGGCCCAGACTGCACAGGATGTCGGCGCGGCGGTGCAGTCGCTGCATGACGCCAAGGTCGATGCGCTGGTGCACTGTGGATTCGGGTTCGGGATCGTCTTCGTCAACCCCGTGCTCGAAGCCATGGGATGGGACCCGCCGCGCTTCTGCGGCACCGCATTCCAGAACGCCTGGATCAACCCCGTCATGTGGAATGCCTTCATGGGTTGGGTGGGGGTCGACCAATACGACGAGGCCAACCGAGTTGGTCAGGACTTTCTCGACGACTACCAGTCCGAATACGGTCGGCGTCCGGAATGGTGTGTGGCCGTGGTGAATCGGGACATCGCGGCGACCCTGGTCCGGGCGCTCGCCGATGCGCACCCGTTGAGCCCTCGCGGTCTCAAGGAGGCCCTGGAACGGGTCAAGATGCTGCCGGCGGCATCGGGTGCTCCCGGGACCCGGGTGTCGTTCGGTAATTGGATCCGTCGCGGCTGGATGGGTGCGGGTTATCTGGTGGCCCGAAAGTTGGATCCAGATGGGGTCAACTCTCACCTTGTCGATCGATTCGGGGAGGCGTGAGCTGATGGCCGTCACTGAAACCGGCAGCCGCACAACAAAGAAGCCGCCCGTCGCGGCGATCTGCTGGACGGTGGTGGCCCTGGCGTTGGTGGGTTTGATCGCCTACCACGCGCGCCGTGGCGCGGTGTCGCCACGTATTCGCAACCCCGAGGTGACCGGTGCACCGCGGCCGGTCGAGTTCCTGTTCGGGTTCACGCACTGGATCGACCTGTGGCAGATCTTCACCATTTTCTCCGTGCCGGCCCTGATCATCGTCTGCGTCGTCGCCTGGCGCCGAAATCCTGGCAGCCCCATCGTGATGATGGCGATCGTCACCACCGCGATCGTGTGGCAGGACCCCTTTATGAACTGGTCGCCGTATGCGGTCTACAACCCCGAGTTGTGGCACTGGCCCGAAGACTGGCCGTGGGTGTCGTTGTCGCCCACCGTCGAACCGTTCGTGGTGATCGGCTATGTCATGTTCCAGTTCGGTCCATACTTCCCGGCGGTGTGGATTCTGCGCAAGCTGCAGGCGCGTCGATCACCCGATGCGTTCGTCACGCGCCATCCGTTGGTCTGCCTGGCCGCGTTGATCTTCGTGATCGGGTTCTTGTTCGACATGGTGCTCGAACTCACGCTGGTCCGTACCGGCCTGTACATCTACTCGCAGGTGATCCCGTTCGGGTCGATCTTCGTCGGCAGTACCTTCCAGTTCCCGCTGATCTGGGAATCGGTGATGGTGACGTTCGTGATGATTCCGGCGGGTCTGCTGGTCTACCGGGACGACACCGGTCGGACAGTGGCCGAAAAGCTCGCGCGAAGAGCCCGACTGTTCACCAACCGTCCCCGACTCGGCACGTTCATCGTGATGTTCGTGATCGTGAATCTCGCCTATTTCTGTTACGGAGCGGGCTACACGCTGATCAAGATGTCCGGGGCTGCCACCTCGGTGGCGTGTCCGTGGCCATATCCCGAGGCGAAAATCTATGATCCGCAGGGCTATTACGAACAGAATGGGCAGCAGGGCCCGTATTCGGTCGGCATCATGTCGACGTTCATGACCGGCCAACCCGATGGCCGCCCGAACGTCTCGCTAGCCGCTGATGGTGGACGCTGTGGACACTGAGCCTCGCAGTGTGGTGATCACCGGGGCATCCCGCGGATTGGGCTTCGCGTCCGCGAAGCATCTGTACCAGCGTGGCTGGAAAGTGGTGGCGGCCATGCGATCACCGGAATCCGGGATGGACAGGCTACGGGTCGCCGCCGGAGCCGGCGACGACGCGCGGTTGGTCGGGGTGCAACTGGATCTGCAGGACTCCGACTCGATAGCGGCGGCGGCCAAGGACATCGAGAGCGCCGTCGGTGCACCGAACGCGTTGGTCCACAACGCCGGAATCTCAGCGGCCGGTATGGTCGAGGAGACTCCAATAGACCTGTGGCACAAGATGTTCGCCACGCATGTGTTCGGACCGGTCGAATTGACCAAGGCTCTGCTGCCCGCAATGCGGGCCGCCGGGAGGGGCAGGATCGTGCTGACCTCCAGTGCCGGTGGGGTACGCGGCATGCCGACCACAGCCGCATATTCCGCCGCGAAGGGCGCCCTGGAACGCTGGGGTGAGGCGATGGCCGGTGAGGTCGCGCCGTTCGGCATCGGTATCACGATCCTGGTCACCGGCACCTTCGATACCGACATCATCACCGATGCCGGCACCATCGATCTCCGCGACTTCGATGGGCCCTACGGCCGGCACCACAAGGCGATCGACCAACGCGGTCGGCTGGCCATGAAGATGGCGCGCTCACCCGAGTTGTTCGCCCGGTCCCTGGCGCAGGCGTTGGAATCCGATAAGGCCTTCGCCAAGGTACCGATCGGACCTGATGCCCGAATGCTGTTGCATACCAACCGGTTGATGCCATCGGCGGGCATGCATCAATTCATTCGGTCGGCCATGGGGTTGCCGCGCCGCGGCGCGCTGCGATCCAGGAGGGGAAACGATGCCTGAGGCCTATGAACCGAGGATGATGATCGACGGCAAGCTCGTCGACGGCGAAAGCGGCACCTTCGTCAACATCAATCCCGCCACCGAAGAACCCATCGGCGAGGTCGCCGACGCGTCGGTAGCCGACATGCACCAGGCCATCGCCGCCGCTCGCCGGGCCTTCGACGAGACCGCGTGGTCCACTGATCACCAGTTCCGCAAGCGCTGCCTGCTACAGCTGCAGGATGCCATCGAATCCGAAAAGGAAGCGCTGCGTGAGGAACTGATTGCAGAGGCGGGGTGCCCACGCGCCATCACCTATGGACCACAGCTCGACGCGCCGCTGTCCGACGGGCTACGGCATCCGGCGGAGCTGATCGACACCTATACCTGGGACACCGACTTGGGCGAGGCTTTCGTCGCGCTTACCGGCATGCAGACCACGCGGCGAGTCTGGCGCGAACCGGTCGGGGTGGTGGGCGCGATCGTGCCCTGGAACTTCCCGTTCGAGGTCACCATCCACAAACTCGGGCAGGCCCTGGGCGCCGGCAATACGGTGGTCCTCAAACCGGCCCCGGACACCCCGTTCAACGCCACCCGGTTGGGTCGGCTGATCGTCGAAAAGACCGACATTCCAGCTGGTGTCGTCAGCATCGTGACGGCTTCCGATCACTTTGTCGGTGAGGAACTCACGCTCTCACCCATGGTCGATCTGATCTCGTTCACCGGATCGACCGCCGTGGGCCGGCGGATCATGGAGAAGGGTGCCGCCACCATGAAGCGGCTGTTCTTAGAACTGGGCGGCAAGTCGGCCACCATTGTTCTCGACGACGCCGATTTCGGGTCGGCGTGCCTGATCGGCATAGCGCCCTGCATGCACGCCGGGCAGGGCTGCGCGAACCCGACCCGGATGTTGCTGCCACGGTCTCGCTACGACGAGGGCGTGGCGATCCTGAAGGGTATCTACGACAACGTCGCACCGGGTGATCCGCAGGACGGCGGAACCCTGTGTGGGCCGGTTATTTCCGCCAGACAGCGCGATCGGGTGCGCAGCTATATCCAGCAGGGCATCGACGAGGGCGCCACCCTGCTCGCCGGCGGCCTCGACGTACCGGCCGGCCTCGAACGTGGATTCTTCGTCCGGCCAACACTGTTCGTCGACGTCGACAATTCGATGACCATCGCCCAGGAGGAAATCTTCGGTCCGGTGCTGGCGGTCATACCGTACGACGATGAGGATGATGCCGTCCGGCTCGCCAATGACAGCCCGTACGGCCTGGCCGGCAACGTCATGGCGGGCACCCTGGATCGGGCACTGGCAGTGGCAAAGCGGTTGCGCGCCGGTTTCATCGGGCTCAACGGTGCCACGGGATATGGCGCCGACGTCCCGTTCGGCGGTTATAAAGCCAGCGGTGTGGGCCGTCAGAACGGCACCGCTGGATTCGACCAGTACACCGAGATCAAGTCCGTCGCGTATCCGGCCTGAACCCGCATAGGAGCAGTCATGCAATTGTTTGATGACCTCGCCGATTTCGGCGCATTCGACGACGTGGTGTCGGGCAATGTCCGCGACCCCTATACCGAATTGTCCCGGCTGCGTAGGGAAGAGCCGATCCAGCGCATCGACATGTCGGTGATGCCGGGTGAGGAGGGCAAGCCGGTGTTCATCGTGTACCGCCACGAGGACATCATCGAAATGCTGCGGGACAACGACACCTACTCCTCGGCAATCGTCATCCAGGCGTTCGGCGATGTGCTCGGCCACCAGGTCATGCTGGGCATGGACGAACCGCAGCACGGCCGACATCGGGCGCTGGTATCGAAGGCGTTCTCCCAGAAGGCATTGGCCCACTGGGAAGATGAGCTGATCAGCAAGGTGGGTAGTGAGTTGATCGACCAATTCGCCGCGCGCGGATCGGCCGATCTGGTGAAGGATTTCACCTTCATCTACCCCGCTCGGATCATTTCGCGGCTACTCGGCCTGCCGCAGGAGGACTTTCCTCAATTCCAACGCTGGTCCATTTCGCTGCTGAGCTTCACCATCAATCCCAAGCGGGGTAAGCAGGCTTCCGAAGCGCTCAAGCAGTATTTTGCGCCGATCCTGGCGGCGCGCCGCGCCGAACCTCAGGACGACCTGATCAGCAGTCTGGCGATCGCGGAGATCGACGGTGAGCGACTGTCCGACGAGGAGATCTACTCCTTCTTGCGGTTGCTGCTGCCGGCCGGTATCGAGACCACTTACCGCTCGTTGAGCAGCATGTTGTTCGGCCTGTTCACCTATCCCGAGCAGTTGGCGGCGATCCGCGCCGACCGCTCGCTGATCCCACAGGCCATCGAGGAGTCGGTGCGTTGGGAGGCGCCACTTCTGACTATCACCAGGCAGACCACCCGGGACACTGTGCTCGGTGGGGTAGCCATCCCGGCAGGCTGCTCGGTGATGCCGATGCTGGGTGCGGCCAACCGTCAGGACGAGCGTTACCCCGATCCGAATGCGTTCGACATATTCCGGGAGGCCCGAACCCCGATTTCCTGGGGCCATGGCGTCCACGTCTGTCTCGGAATGCATTTGGCTCGGCTGGAGATGCGGACGGCGGTGAATCTGCTGTTGGACCGGTTGCCCAATCTGCGCCTCGATCCGTCGGCCGGCGATATCTATGTTCGCGGGCAGGTGTTCCGGTCGCCGGCGTCGTTGCCGGTGCTGTTCGATGCGGTGGGGGAATGACGTTGAGCGAGTTCGAGCCCGTCGACTTCTTCACCGACCCGGCGCTGATTCCGGACCCTTATCCGTACTTCGATCATCTGCGCGGCCAGTGCCCGGTGCTTCCCGGTGGTCCGGGTGGGGTCATCTCGGTGACAGGGCACGCCGAAGCTCTTGCAGCGTACAAGGATCCGGCGTTGTCTTCGGCCAACGCGGTGGTCGGCCCGTTCGCGCCGTTGCCGTTTACCGCCGAAGGCGACGACATCAGTGCCTTGCTTGCCGAGCACCGGGCGCAGATCCCGATGAGCGAGCACGTCGTCACCATGGATGCGCCCGAACATGGGCGAACCCGCGGGCTGCTGAACCGCCTCCTGACGCCCAAAAGACTCAGTGAGAACGAGGATTTCATGTGGCGCCTGGCTGATCGCCAACTCGACGAGTTCGTCGCCAAAGGCCGGTGCGAATTCATGGAGGCCTACGCCAAGCCGTTCTCCATGTTGGTGATCGCGGACCTGCTGGGGGTTCCTGCAGAGGACCACACGGCATTTCGTGCGGTGCTGGCAGATCAGCATGTTGGGGCTCTTGACGACGAACTGGCGCACAACCCGCTCATGTGGCTCGACGACAAGTTCCGCACTTACATCACCGACCGCCGGAATGCGCCGCGCGACGACGTGCTCACCGAACTGGCACTGGCCAAATACGAAGACGGCTCGATCCCGGACGTCGAGCTTGTGGTCAAACTTGCGACCTTCGTCTTCGCGGCGGGGCAGGAGACCACCACCAAACTGCTCAGCGCAGCGATGCGGGTGATCGGCGAACGCCCCGACCTGCAAGCCGCCCTGCGCGCGGACCGCAAGCTGATCCCGTCGTTCCTGGAGGAGACGCTCAGGCTGGAAAGCCCTGTGAAGAGCCATTTCCGATTGGCGGCCCGAACGACCGCGATCGGTGAGTGTCCGGTGCCTGCCGGCTCGACTGTGATGCTGATTCCTGGAGCCAGCAACCGCGATCCGCGGAAGTTCGAGAACCCCAACGCGTTTCGGGTAGATCGTCCGAATGTTCGCGAGCATGTGGCGTTCGGACGTGGTGCGCATTCCTGTCCGGGTGCGCCGCTGGCACGCACCGAGGGCCGGATCTCGATGAACCGCATCCTGGACCGGATGGCCGACATCCGAATCGCCGAGTCGGAGCACGGTCCAGCCGATGCGCGACGTTACGACTACGAACCGACCTTCGTGATGCGTGGACTGACCGCGCTGCACATCGAGTTCGCAGCGGAGTGACCGGCATGGGCGCGGTCATCATGCTCGGCACATTGTTCGGACTGATCGTCGTGATCTGCGGATTGGTCTGGCGCTTCGATCCGGAAGCGCGCGACCGGTGAACACCGGGTTGTCCCCGTTATTGGTGTGCGCGGTCGCCTTCGGCTGGCTCGGCGGCCTGTCCTTTGCGGTGGCCGGGGTGTACCTCACCGTGCGTCAGCGACGGCTGCATCCCCTTCTGCTGCTGTGTATTTCGGCGATCTCGTTCTCCTGGATCGAGGCGCCCTACGACTGGGCGATGTACGCCCAGTTCCCGCCCGCGCTGCCTCGGATGCCGTCGTGGTGGCCGTTGAACATGACCTGGGGTGGACTGCCGTCGTCGGTACCGGTTGGCTACATGTCGTACTTCGTGTTGCCCGCGGTGGTCGGCGCCGGACTGGGGCGGTGGCTGAGTACGCGGTTGGGCTGGCGGCGTCCGTTCGCCCTGTTGTCGTCCGGATTGGTCGTCGGCTTCTGCTGGGCGTTGTTCTTCAACGCCTTCATCGGTGCCCGCGTCGGCGTCTTCCACTATGGCTACGTCATTCTCGGCCTCGGTTTGTCCGAGGGCACGACGCATCAATACCCGATCTACGATGCCCTGGCGATGGGTGTGCAGATGATGGTCTTCACCTACCTGTTGGGACGGACGGACGATCGTGGACGCAATGTCATCGAGATGTGGGCCGACAAGTACTCGACGTCGCGTGCGCAATCGGTCGCGCTGTCGATCGCCGCGGCGATCGTGATCGGAAACCTCTTGTACGGGGCCGTTTTTACGCCGCATCTGGTCACCAAGCTGGGCGGTTGGGTGACTGCTGGGCCGGCCGAGCAGCTGTACCCAGGGGTGCCGAACCAGCCTCGCTGATCGCTCGGATCGAGGTCCGCATAGGCTCGACGACGTGAGAGCGATGGCGCAGCGCACCTGGAAGGCCGGTGAGCCGCTGACACTGGTCGAGCTACCCACGCCGCAGCCCGGTAAAGGGGAGGTGCTGGTGCGCGTCCAGGCGATCGGGGTGAACCCGGTGGACTGGAAGATGCGTACGTCCGGTCCCTTACGGCTGGCCGCCCGGCTTCTCGGACCCAAGCCGCCGGTGGTGGTCGGCGTCGACTTTGCCGGTGTGGTCGAGGCCGTCGGGGCCGACGTGACCCGCGCGGCACCCGGCGATCGCGTGGTGGGCGGCACCGATTTCTCTCGCGGGCAACGGGGTTCGTATGCAGAGGCCGTGCTGGTGCGTGAAGACCAGCTGTGTCGCCTCCCGGACGCGGTGGACATCACAGTGGCCGGTGCGTTGCCGATCACCGGTGTGACTGCCTGGCGGGCAGTGGTGGAACTGGGCCGAATAGAGATGGTGCTGCCGAAGCAGCGACGGGTGTTGATCTTGGGCGCATCCGGCGGTGTCGGCCAACTTGCGACCCAGATTGCCAAGCGCAAGGGGGCATTCGTCGTCGGCGTCTGTTCGGGGCGCAACACTGAGATGGTCCGCGCCCTCGGTGCCGACGTCGTGCTCGACTACAACCAGGGCGATGTGATGGAACAGGCGCGGCTGCACGGCCCGTTTCAGGTTGTCATCGACTGTGCGGGCGGTTATTCGGGTGCTGGTGCTCGAAGTCTGTTGGGGCCCTGCGGGCGTCATGTCATCGTCGCCGGCGACGAGCCGTCCGCCATGGTGCAGACCGTGATCGCGCCGCGACGCTCGAAGTCGATTCTGGGTCGGCCCACCGGCGCATTGCTCGAGCCCCTGGTGGCCGCCGTCGCCGATGGCTCGCTGAGGGTGTCGATCGCCCAGACACTGCCGTTGACCAGTGCGGAGGAGGCCCACCGGCTGAGTCAGAGCGGCCGGATGACCGGCAAGCTGGTGCTGCTGCCCTGAGCGGGCCTCAGTCGCCCTGGCTGACTCGTCGCCGATACCCCGACGGTGATTCGCCGTTGAATTGCGTGAAGCACCGGGTGAATGCGCTCAGGCTCTCGAACCCGACTGCCGTTGCGGTGGCCTGTACCGACTGCCCGGGTTCGGCCAGCAACGCCATGGCGCGCAGCATTCGGGCGTTGAGAAGGTAAGTGCGCCAAGACAACCCGATGTGCTCCTGGAACAGACGACGGAGCGTGCGCTCGGACACCGACACTGCGCGGCTGACGTCCTCGGCCGTCGCGGAGTTCAGATGCGCTTTGGTGTACGCCATCGCGTCCGTCACGATCGGATGCTCAGAGGTCGGAAGGCTCAGCGGCGCTTCATGATCGAGTGCCTCGACCACGAGGTGGGCGAGGGTGCGGAAGAAGCCGTCGGACACTCGCTCGTCTTCGGCGGAGCCGCGGCCTCGGTCGATGGGCCATCGCAGGGCATAGATCATCATTTCGCGGATCAACGGTGATACCGCGATGATGCGGGCCCGGTCTCCGCGATCAGGAATCAGGGTCGGGTCGAACATCACCGCGACGGTCTTGACATCCGGATTCATCACTGCCTGGTGCTGAAGTCCCGCGGGGATCCAGGCAGCCTGTTGTGGTGGCAGCAGATAGTGCGCGGCATCGGTCTCGACCTCGACCAGGCCGTGCAGTGCATACTCGATCTGGTGGACCTCGTGGCTGTGCCAGCCGGTGATCAGCCCTTCGCCCTCGTAGAGATAGCTTCCGGCCAACGCCCGGCCGCCACGGCGCAGCTCGATAACCGGTCGGTCCACCAGTTTGGCCGATTTGGGCAAATCTCTGTCCGAAAGTGCAGAGACGGTCATGTCATCAGACGGTACTACTGAGGCATGAACACCGACGACCTGATCCTGGTGAGCATCGACGACCATGTCGTCGAACCGCCCGACATGTTCTTGAACCACGTGCCGGACAAGTACAAGCCCGAGGCGCCGATCGTCGTCACCGATGACAAGGGCGTCGATCAGTGGATGTACCAGGGGCGGCCCCAGGGCGTGAGTGGACTCAACGCTGTGGTGTCCTGGCCCGCGGAGGAGTGGGGCCGCGATCCGGCCGGCTTCGCCGAGATGCGCCCCGGTGTGTACGACGTGCACGAGCGCGTCCGCGACATGAACCGCAACGGCATTCTGGCCTCGATGTGTTTTCCGACGTTCACCGGATTCTCCGCCCGGCACCTCAACATGCATCGCGAGGAAGCGACGTTGGTGATGGTGTCGGCCTACAACGATTGGCACATCGATGAGTGGGCCGGATCGTATCTGGACCGCTTCATCCCGATCGCCATCCTGCCGACCTGGAATCCCGAGGCGATGTGCCGGGAGGTCCGCCGGGTGGCGGCCAAAGGTTGCCGCGCGGTCACCATGCCCGAGCTGCCGCACCTGGAGGGCCTGCCGAGCTATCACGACGACGAGTATTGGGGTCCGGTCTTTCGTACCTTGTCTGAGGAGAACGTGGTGATGTGTCTGCACATCGGCACCGGCTTCGGGGCGATCAGCATGGCGCCCAATGCGCCGATCGACAACATGATCATCTTGGCCACGCAGGTCTCGGCGATGTGCGCGCAGGACCTGTTGTGGGGCCCGGCGATGCGCAACTACCCGGACCTGAAGTTCGCCTTCTCCGAGGGGGGAATCGGTTGGATCCCTTTCTATTTGGACCGCAGCGACCGGCACTACACAAACCAAAAGTGGCTGCGCCGCGACTTCGGTGACAAGCTGCCGTCCGATGTGTTCCGCGAGCACTCGCTGGCTTGTTACGTGACCGACAAGACCTCGCTGAGGCTGCGTCACGAGATCGGCATCGACATCATCGCGTGGGAGTGCGACTACCCGCATTCCGACTGCTTCTGGCCCGACGCGCCCGAGCAGGTGCTGGCCGAGCTGAACGCGGCCGGCGCCAGCGATCCCGACATCAACAAGATCACCTGGGAGAACGCTTGCAGCTTCTTCGGCTGGGATCCATTCGCCCGGACGCCGCGTGCGGAGGCCAACGTTAAGGCGTTGCGCGCCAAGGGTGCTGATGTCGATGTGTCGATCCGTCCGCGGGCCGAGTGGGCGCGACTGTACGAAAAGAAGCAGCCGAGCCGTACCTGACCGGTCAACCGTTAAGGTCGGCGGAATGACTTCGCCGATGGACGAGATGGCCGGGCTGCTCGCGGAGCGGCCGGGTCGCGTCATCGTCGGACTGGCTGGACCGCCCGGCGTCGGCAAATCCACCTTGGCGCAGCGGATCGTCGACGAATTCAACGACGCCCGAGCCGACATCGCCGCATTGATGCCGATGGACGGCTTCCATCTGTCCAACGCGCAATTGGCCCGACTCGGGCGAAAGAGTCGGAAAGGCGCGCCCGACACCTTCGACGCCGCCGGCTATCTCGTCGCGCTGGTCCGGGTGCGGGAGGCCTACGGAGCCGCGGATATATATGTGCCGCAATTCAATCGAGCCCTGGAAGAACCGGTTGCCGCCGGTTTGGTGGTGCCGGCGGGTGCCCGGTTGGTGGTCACCGAAGGCAACTACCTGGCGCTGTCGTCGGACGGCTTCGCCGGTACGCGGGATCTGATCGACAAGCTGTACTACCTGACGTGTCCCGAATCCGAGCGGCGTAAGCGATTGATCGCTCGCCACATCGCTGGTGGCCGCAGCCTGATCGCGGCGGAGCACTGGGTGCTTTCGGTAGACGAGTCGAACGCCGTATTGGTCGCAGCCACCGAGGGGAGATGCGACCGGACCTTGACCGCTGACGACTGCGAGTGGTCGTGAACATCGCCCTCGACGAAAACTTTGGTCACTGCAGTCACATTCAACGGTTTCTTGTCGGTGATTCGAACTAGTGTTCGAGTATGGCAACTGATCGCAGCACCATCCTCACCGCGTATGCGGCGCTGGAGGAGTTGCATGCGAAGGTCGCCTCGTTTGATTACACCGGCTTGAGCGTGGCCGAGTTGTTGGAGTTGCAGTCCCGCCGGGAGGTGCTGGCCCGCTGCGCCCCGGTCGTGGATCATGCGCTGCTGGCGGCGCTGCAGGCGCAGGCCACGGCCCAGGAGATCGGGGCGAAGAACTGGGCTGAGGTGCTGGCCATCCGGTTGCGGATCAGCAGTGCCGAGGCCCGGCGCCG
>NZ_JBGCCC010000009.1:0-210555 GCF_041261665.1 Mycobacterium sp. MAA66
GCACCGTCCACGTCGACGACGAACTCAAAGACACCCGAACATCCACCGGCGTGCACGCCCAGACCTTCTGCCTGGTGAAATCCGCATGAGCACCCATTCCATGTCCGCCGAGACAGAACCGGCATCCACTCACAGGCCGCTGATCCCCCGGCTGATCCGCACCCTGGCGATCCCGGTGATCCTCGTCTGGATCGGCATCGTCGTCGTGCTCAGCACGATCGTCCCGTCGCTCGACGAGGTCGGCAAGATGCGCTCGGTCTCGATGTCACCGCACGACGCGCCCTCGATGATCGCAATGAAGCAGGTCGGCTCCGACTTCAAGGAGTTCGACTCCGACAGCTCGGCCATGGTGGTGCTGGAGGGCCAACAGCCGCTGGACGCCGCGGCGCACGCCTACTACGACCAGATCGTCGCCAAGCTGCAGGCCGACACCGCGCACGTCGAGCACGTCCAGGACTTCTGGAGTGACCCGCTGACCGCATCCGGCTCACAGAGCGCGGACGGCAAGTCCGCCTACGTGCAGGTCTACCTGCGCGGCAACCAGGGCGAATCGCTGGCCAACGATTCCGTCGAGGCCGTCGACAAGATCCTCAAGAACACCCCCGCCCCGCCCGGTGTGAAGAGCTATATCACCGGCGCGGCAGCCCAGGCCTCCGACATGAACGTCGCCGGCGACCGCAGCCTGAAGGTCATGGAGGCCGTTTCGTTCGCGGTCATCATCATCATGCTGCTGCTGGTGTACCGGTCGGTGGTCACTGTGTTGGTCGAGCTGTTGATCGTGATGGTGCTGGTAGGTGCAGCCCGCGGCCTGGTCGCCGTCCTCGGGTTCTACAACGTCATCGGCCTGTCGACCTTCGCCACCAACCTGCTTCCGATGCTGGCCATCGCAGCATCGACCGACTACGCCATCTTCCTGATCGGCCGGTACCAGGAGGCGCGCACCGCCGGGTTGTCCAAAGTGGACGCCTACTACGACATGTACCACGGCACCGCGCACGTCATTCTCGGTTCGGGTCTGACCATCGCCGGTGCGACGTACTGCCTGCATTTCACCCGCTTGCCCTACTTCCAGACGCTGGGCATTCCGCTGGCCATCGGCATGGTCACCGTGGTACTCGCCGCGCTGACCCTTGGCCCGGCCCTCATCACCGTGGTCACCAAGTTGGGCAAGACGCTCGAACCCAAGCGCGTGATGCGGGTGCGCGGCTGGCGCAAGATCGGCGCTGTGATCACTCGCTGGCCGGGTCCGATCCTGGTCGCCACGATCGCGGTGGCGCTGGTCGGTCTGATTGCCATCCCCGGCTACAGGACGAGCTACGACGACCGCCAGTACATGCCGGCAGATCTGACGTCCAACGAGGGCTACGCGGCCGCCAACAGGCACTTCTCACCGGCCCGCATGAACCCCGACCTGCTGCTCATACAGAGCGACCATGACCTGCGGAACTCGTCGGACTTCCTGGTGATCGACAAGATCGCGAAAGCCGTTGTGGCCGTGCCGGGTATCTCCCAGGTACAGGCCATCACCCGGCCGCAGGGCACCCCGATCGAGCACTCGACCATCCCGTTCCAGCTGGGCATGCAGAGCACCACTCAGGTCATGAATCAGAAGTACCAGCAGGACATGATGCGCGATATGCAGAAGCAGATCGGCGACATCCAGACCAGCATCGACACCATGACCAAGATGCAGGGCATCACGGTTCAGATGGCGGACGTGATGCACAGCATGGTCGCCAAGATGCACGGCATGGTCTACGACATCCAGACCCTGCGCGATCACATCTCAGACTTCGACGACTTCTTCCGACCGATCCGCAACTACCTGTACTGGGAACCGCACTGCTACGACATCCCGTCGTGCTGGTCCATCCGGTCCATCTTCGACACCCTCGACGGCATCGACACCATGACCGACGACATCCAGAGCATCCTGCCCGACATGGACAAGATGGATGCGCTGATGCCGCAACTGGTTGCGGTGATGCCACCGCAGATCGACGTCATGAAGAACATGAAGAAGTACATGCAGATCATGTACGCCACCCAGAACGGTCAGCAGGAACAGCAGGCCGAGGGATCGAAGAACTCCAGCGCCATGGGTGAAGCCTTCGACAAGGCCAAGAACGACGACACGTTCTACCTGCCGCCGGAGGCCTTCCAGAACCCCGACTTCAAACGCGGCATGAAGAACTTCATCTCGCCGGACGGCAAGTCGGTGCGGTTCATCGTGCAACATGAGGGAAATCCCCTTACGCCCGAAGGCATCTCGCACATCGATGCCATCAAGCAGGCCGCCAAGGAGGCGATCAAAGGCACCCCGTTCGAGGGCTCCAAGATCTATCTGGCCGGTAGTGCCGCAACCTTCCGGGACATGGCCGAGGGCTCTGACTACGACTTGATGATCGCCGGAATCTCCGCTCTCGCACTGATTTTCATCATCATGCTCATCATCACCCGAGCGGTGGTGGCGGCATCGGTGATCGTGGCGACGGTGGCGATCTCACTGGGCGCGTCGTTGGGTATGTCGATCCTCATCTGGCAGTACCTGATCGGCCTACCGCTGCACTGGATGGTGATACCGATGTCGGTGATCATCCTGTTGGCCGTCGGCGCGGACTACAACCTGCTATTGGTCGCCCGGTTCAAGGAAGAGATCCATGCCGGACTCAACACCGGCATCATCCGCGCCATGGGCAGCACCGGCTCTGTGGTCACCAACGCCGGCCTGGTCTTCGCCTTCACCATGGCATCCATGGCGATCAGCGAGCTGCGCATCATCGGCCAGGTGGGTACCACCATCGGCCTGGGCTTGTTGTTCGACACTCTGGTGGTGCGGTCCTTCATGATGCCGTCGATCGCATCCCTGCTGGGCAAGTGGTTCTGGTGGCCGCAAATCGTGCGTCAGCGCCCGGTTCCGTCGCCCTGGCCCGCACCGGCTGCTGCCGAGCACGCCTCCGTCTAACTGGCGCCGGCACTACGGTTTCTGACGAAATAGCGGGGAATTCCCGTCAGAAACCGTAGTGCCGACGACCGATATGGAACCGATGGGCGCTCTCACGCATCTAAAGAAGCGTGGGGGAAATCATCATCGGCAGCGAAGCGATATCCACGGGACTGGTCACCCGGCAGACGCTTCGCACCAGTTACTCAAAGGTCCATCAGAACGTCTACGCGCCAAGAGATTTCACGCTCACCGCGTACCACCGGGCCATCGCGGCGTGGTTGTGGTCCAGACGTAGAGCAACACTGACCGGGTATTCGGCCGCGGCAGTCCTGGGCAGTAGATGGCTCCCCGACGCGGCACCGGCCGAACTCGGCCGCCTGCGCCAGCCCTCGCCCCACGGCATCATCGTTCACTCTGGAGCGATCGCCGCAGACGAGCTGACCGGCGTCACCGAAATGCGCTGCACCACAACGGCCCGCACGGCATACGACCTTGGCCGCCGGCTACCTTTCGAGACGGCCGTCATCCGGATCGACGCACTGCTACACGCCGCCGGCTGTCCAGTCGGCGCGGTGACGGCAATCGCCGAACGCTACCCGGGTGCGCGCGGTATTCGCCGGCTACGCGCCGCCCTGGAATTCGTCGACGCTGGTGCGGAATCACCGCAGGAGACTCGCCTGCGGCTGCTCATCGTGAATGCAGGTCTGCCTCGGCCGCAAACCCAGATTCCGGTCACCGACAGCCGCGCTGAGTACGACGACGCATCGACACGGGCTGGCCTGAGTGGCTGGTCGGTGTCGAGTATGACGGTGACCAGCACTGGACGGACACCCGCCAGCATGCCGAGGACATCGAGCGATTGGAATTCCTGGCGGCACGCGGCTGGACGATCATTCGGGTGAGCCGCGACCAGTTGCGCTATCGGCTGAGGAAGTCATCGCTCGCATCCGTCGCGCATTGCGGGCAACCAGATGCCCCGGGTAACCGACCGTCGCACTACGGTTTCTGACGGAATTCGGCTGATTTTCATCAGAAACCGTAGTGCCGGGCGGCAATAGTGCAGAAATCCCGCCGGCCGGCACACCACGAAGGTGTGCCGGCCGGCGGGATCGTGAAGTCTTGAGGTATTGGCTAACTGGCGAAGCCGCGCCCGGCCGACCAGGCGAACACTGCATAGGCCGCCGACGACGCAAGCTTGTGGATGTCCGACTCGCTACCGCCAAGCTGGCGCATGCGATCGGCGAACGTCGACTCGATGATGTCCGAACATGTCGACAGCACTTCAGACATCGAGGCACCGGACGCGTCGGGGTACTGAGGCGACCGGTCTGACAACTTGACTACTGCTCCCACGATGACTCCTGACCGAACCTTGGATCTCTGTTACCAGTTTATTTTATCTACTAACTACCAGCTCTGACGAGGACATTTAGTGGTGACGTTGATCAGGATACCCAAAGAATTGTGGAATACGTCACACCGACGTGCCGATGTCACCACACTGTGATCACCACTGGTCCCACGGCACACTCCAGTCCCCGTTCTGCCACAGCTGCAGCGGCTTGCCACCGGTATTCCGGATCTCGACAACGTCACCGGGAACCGAGAAGTTGTAGTACCACTGCGCGTTGGCGCCATTCAGATTCAGGCAGCCGTGGCTGGTGTTGGTCTTGCCCTGCGCCCACACCGTGGCATCGAGCTCATGCAGGTAGATCCCGTCGGTGCTGATCCGCACCGCGTACGGGATGGTCTCCTTGTAACCCAGGTGCGAGTTGATGGGCAGTCCGTACGTGGAGGAATCCATAACTACTGGATTGCTCTTGTCCAGCACGGTGTAAACCCCTGGCTGGGTCCAGAAACTCAACGTCTTGCCGTTGACAGTGTCGGTGCCGCCGCGACCCATCGAGGTCGGCATGGTGCGAACAAGCTTCCCACCGTCAAAGACAGTGACCTGCTTGGTGTTGTCATCGGCGATCGCCACATGGGAGGCGCCGATGGTGAACGTCGGACCGGAGCCGACTGAAACCATAGTTCCCGGTTGCCAATACTGCGGCGGGCGCCAATGCGCGGTCTGGTTGTTGACCCAGTGCCACGAACCTGCCACCGGTGGATTCGCCTGCACCGCAACCGACTGCTCAGCGGCAGCGCGGTCACCGACCGGTTTTGCGAAGTGAGCGACGATCACCGTGCCGACTCCGTAGGTAGCCCCGTTCTGGATCGGGGCCCCGGAGGTCATAGTGAACGAGGCCGGCGGCGGACCGGCCGGAGGGACGTCCTCGTCGTCGGCGGATGCCAACGCAACCGGCGCCCAGAACGAGGCGAACAAAAACACGACCAACGCGCGTAGGAACAGCATTCGGTCACAGTACCGACGGGCGATCGGCGGCTTGCCCCGACACTGACTGTTCGGCCCACCACTGTTCACCTCCGCCGTTCTGCGTCTCGAAATCCGATGTGCCCCACCGAGATTACGGACGCCCACTGGGCAGACGGTGACCGAACGTTATGAGTTGACTGTGACCGCTCCCGGCAAACGACCAGGTGACGCACTCCTCGGAGCTAGCATCGACCTCGATGGATCAGAGTCACGGCGACTGCAGCCTCGAGCAGCTTAAGGCCGACCTGGTGCTCTCCGGAGGCGGGGTGAAGGGCATCGGACTGGTGGGTGCGGTGGTGGCGCTGATGGACGCCGGCTACCGAATCGGGCGGATATCGGGAACCTCGGCAGGCTCACTGGTCGGCGCCATCGTGGCCGCCGGTGCCGACAAACTCGACGGGGGCGACCTCAAGAACCTCGCAATGTCGTTGCCGTACCGCAAGTTTCTCGATCCGGTGCCGGCTGCCCATCTGCCCTTCCTTGGCATGGCATGGGCGGCACTGCGCGGCCATGGGATGTACCGCGGCGACTTCATTCACGATTGGGTGGCCGCCGAGTTGAGCAATCTCGGCGTGCGGACCTTCGGCGATCTGGCGTTGGCAGACCCCGATCTGCCACCCGAACAGCGCTACCGGTTGGTGGTGACGGTCGCGGACGTCACCCGGGGCCGCCTGGTCCGATTGCCCTGGGATTACCGCCGTCTCTACGGATTGGACCCCGACGAGCAAATGGTCGCCGACGCGGTGAGCGCCTCGATGGCAATCCCATTCTTCTTTCGCCCAGTGACGATCACCAGTACGGCGGGCGTCACGTCGACCTTGATCGACGGTGGGCTGCTGTCGAACTTCCCGATGTACTCACTCGACCGCATCGACGGAAAGCCGCCACGCTGGCCGAGTTTCGGTATCACCGTGACGGCGCTGCGACCGGCCCAAGGTGACGGCGACCCCGAACCCGGGTTGGCGCCACTGATCGACTTGCCTGGTGCACCGCGCCTGCTCGAAGGTTTGATCAACACCGCGCTGCTGGGACACGACCAGACCTACCTCAGCCAGCCGTCGGTGTCGGCCCGAACCATAGCGGTCGACTCGGCGGGCATCGGCTACTTGAACTTCAATATCACCCAATCAGACCGAGCGAGGTTGTACACCAACGGTTTTACGGCAGCGCAGGAATTCCTCACCCACTGGGACTGGCCCGCATACTTGCGACGGTTCCACCCCGCCCCGACCGGGACGTGACGGCTAAATCGGCCGGGGCACCCCGTCCGGACCGACCGTGAGTCCGGGGCACAGATAGGTCATAGCGCTGTGCATGACGGCGCTCGCAGACGCCTGATTCAACTTGAGCGACGTACCGATGGCGGCAGTGGCCTGATCGGTGGTCTGCCCTGCGTACACGAACATGTTGCAGGTACGGCGGCCGGCCGCAAGCAGGTCAGCGTCATTGGTCTTGACCACGCCGTGAAGATTGTCGAGGTAGGCAGCTTCAGAGGCCGTGGCCGGCGTCTTGATGGGCACGCATTCCAGCGGATCGTTGCGCTCGGCGCACGAGCCCAACAAGCCCGGGCCCGAATCAGCTGCGGCAGGTCCGGCACCCAGCAATCCCGTGGTAACCAACGCCGCAAGCAACGGACCGACAGACCTTCGCAGGAAGGACACGCCGCCCCCTTTCAGTCACCCGATGGCCCGATCACGCGCTCCGGCCGCTCGCACCGGCCGCGCATAGCGTTGCCATACCGAAATGATAAGGATTCAGGACCAAATGCGATATCTGAACTCGAGATCCGTAACACCGAATGAACTGACGCGCACGTCAACTCGGGGACATCAGCGTCGGCCGACGCCGCCCTGCCCTGAGGAGAACTTGGCCACCGCGCCTCCGGCCAATCGCCGCAATACCCCCGACGGGTCCAGTGACTCCGGCCATGGGCCGACGAACGGCTGCAAGGAGAGCGCCCGGTCGAGCACGGCACACTGCACCGCTCGCAGGTCGATCGCGTCTTCCATTTCGGCCAGGCCGTGTTCGCGGAACCGGGCGACCGCGGCGAGTAGTGACGGATGTGCGGACCGGGCCAACGCCAAACCACCGATCACGTTGCCCGTGCCGGTCCAGGTCGCAATGACCTCTTCACCCAGACCATCCACCAGGTCTCCGAACGCAGCAATCTCGGCGGTGGCCAATGCGCCGTCCCCGGATTCACTTCGGGCACTACCGAAGATCTCCACCACTGCCAGGCCGTAACGACCCACCGGGTCGAACCGCAGACTCCGACTTCCCCTCGCAGAAGGCAGGCTGTGACCACGCGGATCGATCGCGGACTGGGGTGGCTGCACGGTGTCGTACAGCCACCGCAAGCCGATGAGCACGGCCGGCAAGTGCGCCGAGGCCGCAACCACGTCGGCACGTTTACGCCGATCGGGCCGCAGACATTGACGCGCCGACGACCGCCCAGGCGTTGACTGCCCCATGCCCGAAACCGCCTTTCCCGCAACACCAAACCGATGTGCCGTCTGCGCCGGCCCCTTCGCGAACCGCGATGGAACAACGTGCGCAGCCACCGAGCATCACCGACTCAGCAAACTTCTCAACCCCTATGAGCAGCCCAGCGAACGGTCACCATAGACGGTCTCTCGATAGAAGATCTGACGCTCTGGCTAATTTCTGCGGCTGCACATATATTCTACACAGATTCTAGCAAATGTGATGTAGGCCACCCAGGTAGCGGACAAATTCTTTATGCACGTCGTGATTTACCTATTTGAGCTGCGCATATCTACCCTACGCGGCATCTTCACAGCCACCCGAAAGCCACGGACAACACCGCCTCTCGATCCGCAGACGCCCTCTGCAGCAAACATTTAGAAACCCGAGTGACGCGAGGGGTCAGAGTGGGCCGACCACTCAGAAGTTGCGTCAATTAATCCGCTCGGCAAACGATCTCAAAGTTGCCGCAGACCCGACGCGACCGCCACAACCGAGTTCGCGAGCGCCTTGATGTTCACCACCGAGACGGCTTCAGTTACCCGTCGCGACACTGAAAGTTCCCTGGCGCCAAGCACTTCCACGCGCTCGATTGATACAGGATGACCCTGTGGCCGATCCGGACTTCTCCCTGCTCGACGTTCCACGGGACTCCATGCCCGATCCGCTGGAATACCTGCGGGCGATCATCTCTTGGCATTTCGGTGCCGACACCGGATCACCCTTCTGGCTTCGCGCTGCCCGCACGCTGGACTTCGATCCGGTTACCGAAGTCAACACCTTCGCCGACCTACGGAGATTCCCGAATCTGGTCGATCAATTGCGCGATGTACCGGTCGAGGATCTGATCCCCGCGGGTTACGGTTCCCCGGCGCCGATTCCAAGGATCTTCGAGTCCGGCGGCACCACCGGAGCACCGAAACGCACTGCCCAACTCCCGGACTGGCTGGAGCAGGTGACCCGCTGGCAGGTCGAAGACTTCAGCGCCGGCGGCTTCCAGCGGGGCCGGGGGCTGCTCTGCCTCATGCCCGGGGGACCACACGGCGTCGGATACTTCGACCAGGCGGTGGCCAACCGGCTCGGCGCGATCTTCCATGCCATCGATCTCGATCCGCGTTGGGTCAAGAAGATCGCAGCGCGCGGCGAAACCCGCCAGGTCGACGCGTATCTCGACCACGTCCTGGACCAGGCCCGGTTCATCCTGCGTACCCAGGATGTGGCCAACCTTCACGCCACCCCACCGATGATCGAGGCAATGGCCGCCGACGACGCCCTCGTCGACCTGGTGAACAGCAAGATCCGGTATCTACTTCTCAGCGGTGCCCACGTCGATCCCGACACTCTGGACGTGATGCGGAACGTCTTCCCCGACACCGAGATCGCCCTGGTCTTCGGCTCCACCATGATCCTGTCGCAGGCCGCTACCCGGATCGTGGAGCACACCGCGGTATTCGATCCGCGTTCGCCGTACGTGGTGTTCTGGGTCGTCGACCCCGACACCGGCGACCCGGTGCCGTACGGGCAGCGCGGCCAAGTGGTCATGAATCATCTGAGCAAGGGCATGTTCATCCCGAACAATCTGGAACGCGATACCGCGATCCGCTGGCCGGGACCTGAAGGGCAGCAAGGTGATTCGGTAAGCGAGGTGGCCCCGGTCGCGGTATTCGGCGGCGAACCGGTGATCGAGGGCGTGTACTGACCATGTCCGATTTGGCGGACATTGCCGCACTCGGCCCGGATGGCGTATACCGCACCCACCGGCAGGAGACGATCTACGACACCGGCGGCACGGCAGTCGCCGAGATGAGCTTGGTACCAAGGATTTTTGTTACCAGGGCAGTCATGGCACAACGACGGGCCCGGCCATTACCGCTGCCGCACCGGCAGCAGAGCCTGCTGCACGCGGCAAGCATTTTCGCCACCGAGCGGCTGGGCGGGCTGGACTTCGAGGACTACCTGGATCTGACCTGCCGGATCTCCGGCCTGCCTCGTGCCGTGGCGACGACCGGAGCCCAAGCAGCCGCCGACGGCATGCGCACCGCGTTCGACGCGGTGCTGCCCGCGCAACCCCGCGGAGCAACATTGAACTGGGCCGAGCAATCGGCCGGCGCGCTGTGGGCCCGGCGCGGCGAAGTGCTTGCAGTCCACGCTCCCGGCAACGCCCCAGGTGTGCACGGATTGTGGCCGCAGGCATTGGCTCTGGGGCTGCGGGTGGCGGTGCGGCCGTCCCGCCGGGAACCACTGACCGCACACCGGATGATCCTGGCGTTACGCAAAGCCGGGTTCCGCGACAGCGACGCGGTGTTCCTGCCTACCGATTACGCCGGGGCCGATCATCTGATCGCCGCCGGCGACCTGGCGTTGGTCTACGGCGGTCAGGATGTCGTGGACCGCTACACCGGTAACCCCAACGTGCTCACCAACGGGCCCGGGCGCACCAAGATCTTGATCACCGCAGAACAAGATTGGCGTCCGCACCTCGACACCATCGTCGATTCCATCGGCGGGCTGGCCGGCATGGCATGCGTCAACACCACCGCGGTGCTCTACGAAGGCGACCCCGCCGAGCTTGCCCAGGCCATCGCCGAGCGGCTGGCGGCCATCCCGGTGGCCGAACTGCCCAGCAGCCCATGGACCGCCGCTGACCAGCTGGTGCGCCATCTACGCGACAAGGCGGTCGGCACCACCGCGCTGCTGGGCGCCGATCAGGTGCTGCTCGACCGCGGTGACGGGTACGCGGTGCTGCGTCCGGCGTTGCACCTGCTCCGTGGTCCGGACCCGGCGATCCTGAACGTCGAAATGCCGTTCCCCTGCGCCTGGGTGGCCGAATGGCGTCGTGCCGACGGGCTGGCACCCCTGCGGAACTCTTTGGTGCTCAACGTCATCACCGAGGACCACGCCCTGGTCGACGACATCGTGACCGAGCCCACAATCATCAATGTCTACCTGGGCCGACACACCACTTACCGCAGCGACCCCCAGGTCCCGCACGAGGGATTCCTGGCCGACTTCCTGATGCGCAACATGGGATTCATCCGGTCCTAACCTCTGCGCCGACTGCGTGACGTCTGCGCGGAGTGGACTGCTCATATGCCTGAAGCAGACACCCTCAACGCCAAATCCGAGATCATCCGGGACGAGCCCGTCGAGATCACCGCCGAGGTGGTCAGCATCGATGAGGTCGCCGAGCCCAAACGCACTCTGGCGATCCGCCAGGTCCTGACCCGTCAGCTCGACGCCGGGCAGGGACTCACCGGTGAACTGCTCGGCGCCGCCACCGAGATCTCCGCCCTGCTGGCGCACTCGCCGGCCACGGTGATCAATGAAATCCAGGACGGTGCAACCCTTCCCGAGGCGCTGCACACCACCCGTGACGGCCTAGCCGATGAGCTCGGGGCGGCCGGCAGCCGGATCCGCAGCGCGGTCGGGCAGTACGTCAACACCCAAGCGGTGCTCCCTAACACGGTGGTCAGCGGTGGTGCCGACGTCGCAGGCGCGGTGCTCCGCGCCCGCGGTTCGGTAGTCGACGCGGCAGTGGGTGCGGCGTTCAACCTGGCCCGTATCGCGGCTCAGGGCGGCGACGTCCGTGAAGGCTTCACCCGGGAACGCGGCGAGGTCGTCGACCGCGCCACCGCAGCTCGTACGGAGGTCGACGCAGTGGTGAGCCGGGCCCGTCAGGAGATCACCGACGCCGCGGCCCCGCTGTACACATACGACACCGAGGTCGCCGTAACTGCCGGCTAGGTCGCGGTGGCCTGGGACGTCACGCTGGCGCGGTACCGGCCGGAGTGACACACTCACCCGAGTGCACGCACTTTCGCGCCGTAGCTTTCTGGCGCTGACGGCCGGTACTGCCTTGCTCGCGGCATGCAGCAAGCCGCAACCGTCCGGCACTGTCGCCCAAGATGGCTCGGTCACCATCGATCATGCCTTCGGCCAGACCAAGATTTCCGGTCCGCCGAAGAAGGTGGTCAGCGCCGGGTTGACCGGGCAGGACGAACTGCTGGCGGTCGGTGTCGTCCCGATCGCGGTGACCGAGTGGTTCGGCGGTCAGCCGTCGGCCGTATGGCCGTGGGCGCAGCCCAAACTCGGCACTGCGCAACCGGCGGTACTGAACCTGGACAACGGAATTCAGGTCGACAAGATCGCCGCCCTCAATCCCGACCTGATCATCGCCACCAACGCCGGACTGGACTCGGATACCTACAGCAAGCTGGCGGCCATCGCGCCGACGGTTGCCCAGTCCGGTCCGGACGCCTTCTTCGAACCGTGGAAAGACCAGGCGACTGCCATCGGGCAGGCGGTCTTCAAGGCCGACGAGATGAAGCAACTGATCGACGCCGTCGACGCCAAGTTCACTGCTGCCGGCAAAAACTACCCGGTGTTCAGTGGTCGGAAGGTGTTTCTGGTCAACGGTGCCCCGACCCCTGCCGGGGTGACGGTGACCCCGGCCGGTTGGCGCACCGAGTTCCTCGGCGAGATGGGCATCGGGACCCCGAATGGACTCGATCAATTCGTTCATGGCCAGCACGCCTTCATCCCGCGTGACCAGATGGCATCGGTATTGGACGACGCCGACGCCGTGATCTGGACTGTCGACGACGACCAACAGCCCGCCGCGATTGCTGCCGACCCCACAGTCGCGCAACTGAATCTGGCCAAGAGCAACCGGATCCTGTTCCCCAACAAGGATCTGTCCGCGGCCGTCACGTTCGCATCGGTGCTGTCCTATCCCGCAGTGGCCGACCAGCTGCCGCCGCTGCTGGCCAAAGCGCTCAGGTAACTCGCGCGGGCCACCCGGGCGAGCGAAGCGACGGGGAAGCATGCCCCGGGCGAGCGAAGCGACGGGGAAGCATGCCCCGGGCGAGCGAAGCGACGGGGAAGCAACCCACCTGCCAAGATATTCATCCGTGACCGAACCAGACGTTCCCGGACAGCAGGCCCGCTTCGCGCAGATCGGATCGACCTACTATCCGGTGCTGGTGGCGGTGTTCACCGCATTGGTGATCATCTCCAATGTCACCGCGACCAAAGGCGTGGCGTTCGGCCCCATCATCACCGACGGCGGTTTCATCGTCTTCCCGCTGACCTACATCATCGGCGACGTACTGTCCGAGGTGTACGGATTCAAAGCTGCGCGGCGCGCCATCTATCTCGGCTTCGCGATGAATATCCTTGCTGCCCTGAGCTTTTGGGCCACGGTATATCTACCGGCCGCCGACTTCTACCCGAACCAGGCTCATCTGGAGAATGTGGTTTCGGCATATACCCAGCTGATCGTCGCGGGCCTGGCCGGCTTCATCGTCGGGCAGACCATCAATGCCTGGGTGGTGGTGGCGATCAAGGAGCGCACCAAAGAGAAACACCTGTGGGCCCGACTGGTCGGCTCGACGTTCGCCGGACAACTCGGCGACACCCTGGTGTTCTGCACCATCGCGGCACATGCGATCGGTATCAGTACGTTCCGGGATTTCGCGGTCTACACCGGACAGGGCTGGCTGTACAAGACCGCCGTCGAGGTGGTGTTCCTGCCCATCACCTACCGGCTGATCGCCCATATCAAGCGTGGCGAACCCACCTACGGGCTCGCGGTTTGAGCATTCGCTAAGGCTCTTCTGGCGAGGTATTAAAGAAACCGCCAGGTGTCGCTACTCGCGAGTAGCTTCGGGTCATGACCGTGACAGCGGAAACGATGGTCATCGGCACAGTCCGAGACTATGGCGACCAGGCACTGCTGCTCGAATTCAACAGCACTGCCGAGGTTTTGGCGTGGACCAACACGCTGCGTGAGGCCGGAATACCCGGCGTAGTCGATATCGTCCCAGCATCCCGAACGGTGCTGGTCAAACTCGCTGGGCCGCGCTACCTGGCGCCGACCCGCCACCGGCTCTCCCAGGTGCGCCTGGACTGGTTCACCGAACAGGCCGCCGCTCCACCCCAGCCCGACGTGGTGCTCGACGTGGTCTATGACGGCGAGGATCTCGACGAGGTGGCGCGGCACACCGGGATGAGCGCGGGCGAGGTCGTCGCTGCACACACCGCGAGGCCATGGCAGGTCGGATTCGGCGGATTTGCACCGGGTTTCGCGTATCTGGTCGGTGGCGATCCGCGGCTACAGGTACCCCGGCGCACCGATCCACGCACCCGAGTCCCAGCCGGTTCAGTCGGTCTGGCCGGCGAGTTCAGCGGAGTGTATCCGCGAGAGAATCCCGGTGGCTGGCAGTTGATCGGCCGTACCGACGCCGTCATGTGGGACATCGATCGGGATCAGCCGGCGCTCCTGACGCCCGGCATGTGGGTGCAGTTCCGGGCCGTGAGGGGTGCCCAGTGACCGCGACCCTGGAGATCCTCAAGACCGGTCCGCTCGCTCTGCTGGAAGACCTCGGCCGCCCCGGGCTGGCCCACCTCGGCGTGACCCGTTCGGGCGCGGCTGACCGGCGGTCGCACACGCTGGCCAACCGGCTGGTAGCCAACCCGCACGATCGGGCGACCATCGAAGTGATGTTCGGCGGCCTGTCGGTTCGGGTCCACGGCGGCGGTAAAGACGGCGTCGCCGTCGCGGTGACCGGCGCCGACGCCGATCCGTCCGTCAACGGAATCCCGTTCGGCACCAACAGTATCCACTACGCGCACGACGGCGAGGTGATATCGCTGGGCGCCCCGCACACCGGACTGCGGAGCTACGTTGCGGTGCGCGGCGGTATCCAGGCCGATCCGGTGCTGGGCTCACGCAGCTATGACGTGATGTCGGCACTCGGCCCGCGCCCGCTGCAGGCCGGCGATGTACTGACCGTCGGCGAACACACTGACGACTTCCCGGAGCTGGATCAGGCACCGGTGGCCTCCATCGCGCCGAACCTGCTGGAGCTGCTGGTGGTACCCGGTCCGCGGGACGACTGGTTCATCGACCCGGATGCGCTGGTGCACACCGAATGGATCGTCACCAACCGCAGCGACCGCGTGGGCGTGCGGCTGAGCGGTCGTCCACTGCAGCTGCGCTGGCCGGATCGTCAACTGGCCAGCGAAGGTGCCACCCGGGGCGCAATTCAGGTGCCGCCCAACGGCTTACCGGTGATTCTCGGCCCGGACCATCCGGTCACCGGCGGCTACCCGGTGATCGGCGTGGTCGCCGACCAGGACATCGACAAGGTGGCCCAGATCCGGCCCGGCCAGCACGTGCGGATGCACTGGTCTCGACCCAGGTCGCCTTTCGGCGGATAGCGGCGGGGCGCCAGCGCAGGCCTGGCAATCCTGGTAGAACGAGAGGGTGTACACCCCGGATGCGCTGCGCACGCGCGAGGTATATACCGCGCGGCTGGTCCACACCTCCGATCTGGATGCCGAGACGCGCGACAACGCCCGGCAGATGGTGATCGACGCCTACGACGGCTCTTTCACCGCCGCTGACTGGGAACACTCGCTGGGTGGCATGCATGCGTTGATCTGCCATCACGGCGCGATCATCGCGCACGGCGCGGTGGTGCAACGCCGACTGATCTACCAGGACACGGCTCTGCGCTGCGGCTACGTGGAAGCAGTCGCGGTACGCGAAGACCGGCGCGCACAGGGCCTGGCCACCGCGGTGCTCGACGCCGTCGAACAGGTCATTCGGGGGGCCTATCAACTCGGTGCGCTGAGTTCCTCGGACGCCGGCCGCCCCATCTATTCGGCGCGTGGTTGGCTGCCGTGGAAGGGCACTACCTCGGTGCTGGCGCCGGCAGGCCTGAGCCGCACCCCCGAGGACGACCAGTCGTTATTCGTGCTGCCGGTCTCCGTCGAGGTCGATACCGCCGCCGAGATCACCTGTGACTGGCGCGACGGCGACGTCTGGTGAGCTGACACCGCTGGGCAATGGCCGGGTAACCGGCCGGAAACACGTCATCCGTTAACTGAATGGATGAGTGATCCCGATCGGGCACCGCTGGCCGGGTTCCGTATAGCGGTTACCGCTGCACGGCGCGCCGACGAGCTGAGCACGTTGCTGCGCCGCCGCGGCGCGACGGTGATCGCTGCGCCGGCCATCGCCATGGTGCCACTGCCGGATGACGATGAGCTGAAGGCCAACACCCAGGCGGTGATCGATGGGCCGCCGGACATCCTGATCGCCACCACAGGTATCGGATTCCGTGGCTGGATCTCGGCTGCCGACGATTGGGGCGTGTCCGACGCGCTGCTGGCATCGCTCAGCGAAGCGCGGATCGTTTCACGTGGACCCAAGGCAACCGGAGCGCTGCGGGCCGCGGGTCTGCCCGAGGAATGGTCACCGGAGTCCGAATCCTCCCGGGAGGTGCTGGGTTACCTGTTGCAGGGCCAGATCGCCGGACTGCGCATCGCCGTACAGCTGCATGGCGCCACCGACGACTGGGACCCGTTCCCCGAATTCCTCGACGAGTTGCGCAACGCCGGGGCCGAAGTCATCCCGATCCGGGTGTATCGCTGGCAGCCGGCCGAGCCCGGCAGCCCCTTCGATTCGATCGTCATCGACATCGCCGAACAGCGTTTGGACGCGGTCAGTTTCACGTCTGCACCGGCGGTGGCGGCCACGTTGATGCGGGCGGTGGAACTCGGTGTCGGCGACGCTGTGGTGTCCGCGTTCCGCAACCGGGTGCACGCGATGTGTGTCGGACCGGTGACCGCCCGACCGTTGGTGCGGCTCGGCGTGCCCGTCTCGGCGCCCGAACGCATGCGCTTGGGTGCGCTGGCCCGGCACATCGCCGACGAACTGCCGGTGCTGCAGTCGCGAAAGCTGCGCGTGGCCGGCCACAGCCTGGAGATCCGCGGCACCTGTGTCGTGGTCGATGACCAGATACGTGAGTTGTCGCCGGCCGGGATGGCGACCATCCGGGCATTGGCTGCGCGGCCAGGCACCGTGGTGTCCCGGCGCGAACTGTTGGCCGCGCTGCCGGGCAGCAGTTCCGATACGCACGCCGTCGAGACCGCAGTACTGAGGTTACGAACCGCGTTGGGCGACAAGCACATCGTGTCGACCGTGGTCAAACGCGGCTACCGACTGGCGGTTGACGACTTTCCGGCAGGTGTGGCATGAACCCGATACTGGTCGCGCACGGCACCCGCAAGGGTTCCGGCGTGGCGATGATCAATGATCTGGCCGGACAAGTCGGAGAACTGCTGGGCCGCGAGGTGCACACTGCATTCGTCGACGTCCTGGGCCCCACCCCGGCCGACGTGCTCGCGGCGCTTCCGTTCGGGCCTGCGGTGGTGGTACCCGCGTTCTTGTCGTCGGGTTATCACGTGCACGTGGACATCCCGGCCGGCATCGCCGCCAGCGGCCACTTCGACGTGACGGTGACGCCGGCCCTCGGTCCGTCGGTGGAGATCGTGCGGGTGTTGGCCGATCGATTGCTCGAATCTGGTTGGCAACCGACCGATTCGGTGGTGCTGGGCGCTGCCGGTACCTCCGATCCTCGGGCCTTGAGTGATCTGCGCCGGACCGCGGCCATGCTGTCGGCAGCGTTGGGCAGCCGGGTGGAACTGGCCTACGCGATCAACGGCTCGCACTGGATCGGCGACGCAGTCGCCGCGCTGCGCGGCCGCGGCGCCCGTCGGGTGATGGTGGCGTCATACCTGTTGGCCGACGGTCTCTTTCAGGACCGCCTGCAGTCATCAGGAGCGGACCTGGTGACGGCACCACTGGGTGGCCATCCCGGGGTCGCGAAATTGATCGCGTCTCGGTTCCGCTTGGCGCGGGTCTCGCTCGCCGCCTGACATACTCGGGGGATGGCCGATCAGCCGGCTGACTCCGTGGCCTTGACCACCTACCGGTTCTTGCGCGGCGGCATGGTGGTCATGGTGGTGCTGCTCGGTGGCGCACTGGTGGCTGAGCGGTGGCACGCGACCTGCTGGCAGACCTCGATCAGCGCGTACTACTTCACCACCGCGCACACGGTTTTCATCGGAGCGCTGTACGCCGTCGGCGCCATGCTGATCGTGTACCAGGGCACCAGCGATACCGAGAACACCCTGCTGAATCTGGCCGGAGTACTGAGCTTTGTGATCGCGACGGTGCCGACCACCCGCCCGATATTGCTTTGCAGCAGCGCGGATCCCGTCATCAGTACAGCCGGTCCGGCGACGCTGTACAACATCTGGACGGTGGCCGTGGTACTCGCGTTGTCGCGTGTCGCGTCGTGGTGGCTGTTCGACCGCGCTGGGCGGACGCGCAGCCCACTGGCCGGCACCGCGATATGGGTGCAGCGCGCCTTGCTCGGCATCGGCGTGGTGATACTGGCCGCGGCTCCCGACTGGTTCCGGGCCAACGGTCACGGGATCGCGGCGGCGTCGATGTTCGGAGCCATCGTGCTGACGGTGTTCAACACCGCGTTCGGCAGTCCGGCGTCGCTGTGTGGCGCGGGCTACCGCCGTGTCTACCAGGCCATTTCGATCGCCATGGCCGCCACATTGATCGCCACGGTCGCCGTGCACCTGCTGCTGGACAACTTCAACCACACCGTGCTCGTGGTCGAGACCGCGCTGATCTTCGAGTTTGCCGCCTACTGGGTGGTGCAGACCATCCAGGACAACAGCTGTACGCGTTGACCGGCTCAGCGCCCGCCGATTCGATCGGTGCGTGCGCTCAGGCCGCGAATTCGTCCAACCCCAGTTGCCTGATTTCGACCAGCCCGCCCCAGACCCGAACCCGGTAGACCGGCAGTCGAACCTCCGGATCGTCCAAACAGCTGCCATCGTCAAAAGCGAAGGCCTGCTTTTTGATCGGACTCTGCACGCACGGCCGTCCGGCGCGGTCACCGACGATGCCACGCGACATCACGGCCGCACCGGAGAACGGGTCGATGTTGCCCACCGCGTGGATGGACCCGTCGTGCAGGCGGAACAACGCCACCTGACTGCCGTCGGGCATCAACACCCCGACACCGCGGCCAGGTACCAGGCCGTGGTAAGCGCAGGCTGCGGTCCACGGCGAATCATTGTGGGATTTAACGGTTTCGGCGAGGTCAAGCGTCATCACGGTCTCCTAATCTGCTTCTGCGGTGCGGATGGTCGGCATTCCGATCGGTACCTTGCGACCGTTGCGCTGCGTGAACTCGATGGTCGGATCAGCCACGCCGGGAGCATTGACGAAGGACACGAAGCGGGTCAGCTTCTCCTTGTCATCGAGCACGCCTTTCCACTCACATGAGTAGCCGTCCACGTGCCGCTCCATGGCAACTTCGAATTCACTTGCCAGGCCCAGGGAGTCGTTGCACACGACGTCGCGGACATGGTCCAGGCCCATCGAATCGACCCACGGCGCGGTGCGCTGCAACCGATCGGCGGTGCGGATATAGAACATCAGGAACCGGTCGATGTACCGGATCAATGTTTCGTCGTCCAGATCTCCGGCGAGCAACTGCGCGTGCGCCGGCGTCATACCGCCGTTACCGCCGACGTAGAGGTTCCAACCGTTCTCGGTGGCGATGACGCCGACGTCCTTGCCACGGGCTTCGGCGCACTCCCGGGCACAGCCCGAGACACCCATCTTGATCTTGTGTGGGGATCGCAGCCCGCGGTACCGCAATTCGAGATCGATGGCCATCTGCACCGAATCCTGTTGCCCATAGCGGCACCAGTCGCTGCCCACGCAACTCTTGACGGTGCGCAGCGATTTGCCGTAGGCCTGCCCGGACTCCATGCCGCCGTCCACCAGGCGACGCCAGATCTCGGGCAGCTGATCAACCCGCGCACCGAACATGTCGATCCGCTGGCCTCCGGTGATCTTGGTGTAAAGCCCGAAATCCCTGGCGATCTCACCGATCAGGATCAACTGCTCCGGGGTGATGTCACCGCCCGGGACCCTCGGCACCACCGAGTAGCTGCCGTTCTTCTGGATGTTGGCCAGGAAGTGGTCGTTGGAGTCCTGCAGGCCGGCCTGCTCGCCGTCCAGGATGTGCCCGCTGCTGGTCGACGCCAGGATCGACGCGATCGCGGGTTTGCAGATATCGCAACCCTTTCCGGACCCGAACTTGGCGATCAGACCGGAGAAGGTGCGGATCTCGGTGGCCGAGATGATCTCGAAGAGCTCGGCGCGCGACTGGCCGAAGTGCTCACACAGCGCGGTGGACTGCTCCACGCCCTGGGCTTCGAGCAGCTGCTTGAGCAGCGGCACGCACGAACCGCAGGACGTTCCGGCCTTGGTGCAGCTCTTGAGGGCCGCCACATCGGAGCAGCCGCCGGCGATCGCGCCGCACAGGTCACCTTTGGTGACGTTGTTGCAGGAGCAGATCTGCGCCGCGTCCGGGAGTGCACCGACACCGAGTTGCGTTGCACCGTCCGAAGATCCAGCCGGCGCGATCAGCATCAGCGGGTCCCCTGGCAACGGTTCACCAACCATCGGGCGCAGCACGCCATACGCAGAGGCGTCACCGACCAGGATGCCACCCAACAGCGTCTGGGCATCGTCGGAAAGCACCAGCTTGGCGTAGGTTTGGTTCACCGGGTCGTTCACCACGACCTGGAGGCAGTCGGGCGTAACACCTTGGGCATCACCGAAGCTCGCGACATCGACGCCGAGCAGCTTGAGCTTGGTGGACAGGTCTGCCTCGGGGAACTCGGCTTCGCCCCCGAGCAGCCGGTCGGCAACCACCTCGGCCGTGGTGTATCCAGGCCCGACCAAGCCATAGCAGCGACCCTCGACGGCAGCGACCTCGCCGATCGCGTAGACGCTGGGATCGCTTGTCACACAGGATAGATCGGTGAGCACACCACCCCGGTCGGCCATCTCCAGGCCCGCGGCCCTGGCCAGTTCGTCGCGGGGACGGACGCCCGCGGCGAAAACCACCAGACCCGCGTCGATCAAGGTGCCGTCGCTCAGCAGTACCCGGATCCCGTTCGACAGGGGTTCGATCGCGTCGGTGCCGACATCAGTGTGTACTGCGATCCCCAGTTTGGAAACCATCCGCACCAGCAAGGCGCCACCCGCGGCGTCGAGCTGCTGGTTCATCAGATGCGGGGCGCGCTCCACGATGTGCGCCTCCATACCGAACTGGCGCAAGGCGTTTGCCGCTTCCAGCCCCAACAGGCCACCGCCGATGACGACGCCGGGCGCACCGGCGGCATCCAACATGCCGGCCCGGATCTCGTCGAGGTCATCAAGAGTGCGGTAGACGTGGCAGCCGGGCAGGTCATGTCCGGGGACCGGCGGCACGAAGGCATACGAACCAGTCGACAACACCAGGGCGTCATAGCTGATCTGTTGGCCCGCTTGGGTAGTCACCGTCTTCGCGGACCGGTCGATCGTCGCTGCCGCGTCGCCCAAAATCAGCTCGACCAGCTCGTCGCCGTCGTAGCCGTTGCCGGGCAAGGCCATTCGGGCGCGGTCCCAATGTTCGGTGTATCCGGTCAGGCCGACCCGGTCGTAGGCGGCGTCGGCCTCCTCGGACAGCACGGTGATGCGCCACTGCCCGGCGGTATCGCGCGAGCGCAACGCCTCTACGAATCGGTGTCCCACCATGCCGTGGCCCACGACCACCAGGTTCTTCGCCTCCATGTCCGCAAAGGTAGGAAGTCGATATTGCGGTTTATGGCGCCGCGTGTGAACCGGCCGTCACGCTGTTCTCACATGCGGGGGAAGGCTTTCGTGAACTGGGTGGCCCTGCTCACGTCAGTGCGCACGGGTCGACATTCGCCGAATCTTCTCGCGTTTTGCCGCCCGCCTATCTGTTTCAGCGGGCAAAACTCAGCCGATGCCGGCCGGCGGGGCCGCGGGCACCGGCGCGTACGGGTTGTAGATCGTTGTTGAGGTCGCCGGCGTCGTCCCGTAGCCGGCCGTGGACGACGGGATGTACGTATCGGACGAAGGAGGAGTATCCGAGGTGGTCGTCGGCGTTTCGGTGTCCGACGTATCCGTGGTCGTCGTGGTGGTGGTCGTCGTGGTCGTGGTGATCGTCGGGTAGGTCGTCGAAGGCTGGGTGGTGGTCGTGGAGGAATGCGACACGACCGGCGGCAAGTCCACCGGCCCCGAGGGCTGATCGGCATCGCCAGAGGTTTGGATCACCTGATAGATCAGGATGATCAAGAGAATTCCCGCGGCAATGCCGCCGGCCCACCACAACGTGTAGTTCTCCTGGCCGTCGTCATTGCTCACCGTCTGGATGGTACCGAGCGTTGTCGCCTCAACCAGCCACCAGCCTGAATTACCGCCAGCGCGCCAGAATCTGCTCGGTGCGGGCCGACAGCGCGCGCTGCAGGAATGGCCCGAAGCTGATCCGTCCAATGCCCAGCGGACCGAATGAGGCCGGATCGTCCTGCTCGGGGATGGCGATTGCGTTGATCGGCAGCGGCAGCTCCGCGGCCAACCGGCGCAACGTGTCGCCATCGTGGCGACCCACCGGGTACAGGCAATCCGCACCCGCCTGTGCACTCAGCTTGAGCCGCTGCACGGCACGCTCGAAGCGGTCGCCCTCGTCACCGACCTGACGCAGGAACAGATCGGTGCGGGCGTTGATCACCACGTGGACTCCAGACTCGTCTGCAGCCCTTCGCAATTCACCCACCAGGTCGGCGTGTTCCTGGGGGTCGCGCAGCCGCCCACCATCCTTGTGCACGGTGTCCTCGATGTTCAGACCCACGGCGCCGGCCGCCAGCAGCCCGTCGATGATGCGGGACGGGGCTTCGCCGTAACCGGATTCGACGTCCACCGATATCGGCACCGACACCGCCGAGGTGATCTGGCCGACTCGCGTCGTCAGATCCTCGAACGACATGCCTTCGCCGTCCGGCTTGCCCACCGAGTCGGCCACCGGATGACTGCCGACAGTCAACGCCGAGAACCCGGCCGACACCGCCACCGTCGCCGACCAGGCATCCCAGACAGTCGGCAGGACCACCGGATTTCCAGGCCGATGCAGTGCCAACAGTGCCGCGGCGCGCTGCGCCAATACCTCATCGGACATGCCCATACGGTAGCGGCGAACGTGACCTGTCTCACTTTTAACTCCGGATATGACTACCATCCGGTGTCGTAATGTGATCCATGACACCCTTCAGCCCAAGGAGGTCGCCCGATGTCCACCACAACTGAGCTTTCCGAACTGCACGACCTGATCGGTAGTTTGCGTCGCTGCGTCGGCGCGCTGGCCGCGAAGTACGGGGACTCCCCTGCCACGCGGCGCATCGCGAACGACGCTGAACGCCTGCTCAACGACATCGACCGGCTCGATATCGACACCGAAGAACTGGAATTCAGCCGCGGGATCAAACAGCAGGTTCCCGCCAAGGAGAAGATCGTGATCCCCGAGAACGACTACTCCAGCGAGTTCTGGCACGACCACGACGGCGGTGTCGGAGGCTGAAAGTTTCAGGTGGGCGCAGCCGGTCCGTTGCGCCCACCGATCCACCACCCAAGAGCTCGGACTGCTAACTGCACAGGTCAGCCCGACCGCAACCGGAATCGAGGCCATTTTCGTGAGCGCACCCGCCGCCAACCGTCCTGGTACCGGCGTCTTCTCCCCGACGCGTGCGCAGATTCCACAGCGCACCCTGCGTACCGACAATTGGCTGAAGTCCCCGATCCTGATCGATCTGGGATTCGCCGCGTTCATCATCTACGCGACGTTCCGGGCGTTCCAGCGAAACTATTTCTACGTCGCCGACTACCACTACCTGACGCCGTTCTATTCACCGTGTCTGAGCGTCAAATGTGGTGAGGCCAGCGACTTCTGGCCCCAGATCCTGCCCGCAACGGGACCGCTGTCGTTGATCCCGTATGCCGCGCTGACCCTGCCGTTCCTGCTCGCCTTCCGGCTGACCTGCTATTACTACCGCGGTGCTTACTACCGCACGGTGTGGCAGTCCCCCACCGCCTGCGCCGTCGCCGAACCGCACGCCAAATACACCGGCGAGACCCGGCTTCCGCTGATCATTCAGAACAGCCACCGTTACTTCTTCTATGCCGCGGCGATCATCTCGCTGATCAACACCTACGACGCAATCGTGGCCTTCCAGTCCCCCACCGGTTTTGGGTTCGGCCTCGGCAACATCGTCCTGGTCGGCAACGTCGTGATGCTGTGGGTCTACACCGTGTCCTGCCACTCCTGCCGGCACGTCACCGGCGGCCGGCTGAAGCACTTCTCCAAACACCCTGTGCGGTACTGGATCTGGACCCAGGTCAGCAAGCTCAACACCCGGCACAAGCTGTACGCCTGGATCACCCTGGGCACCCTGATGTTCACCGACGCATACATCGCACTGGTCTCCAGCGGCACCATCAGCGACCTGCGATTCATCGGCTGACCCCCAAACATCTTGATTTCCAACGTTATTCACAACTATCTGGAGTTATTTCATGGCTGAACTCGAACGGCACGAGTACGACGTTGTCGTGATCGGAGCCGGCGGGGCGGGACTGCGCGCCGTCATCGAGGCCCGGGAACAGGGTCTGCGCGTTGCGGTGGTGTGTAAGTCGCTGTTCGGTAAGGCCCACACAGTGATGGCCGAGGGCGGCTGCGCCGCTTCGATGCGCAATGCCAACGAGAAGGACAACTGGAAGGTGCACTTCGGTGACACCATGCGCGGCGGCAAGTTCCTGAACAACTGGCGGATGGCCGAGCTGCACGCCAAGGAGGCCCCGGACCGGGTGTGGGAGCTGGAAACCTATGGCGCACTGTTCGACCGGACCAAGGACGGTCGGATCAGTCAGCGCAACTTCGGTGGTCACACCTACCCGCGGCTGGCACACGTCGGTGACCGCACCGGCCTGGAGATCATCCGGACCATGCAGCAGAAGATCGTCTCGCTGCAGCAGGAGGACTTCGCGCAGACCGGCGACTACGAGGCCCGGATCAAGGTGTTCCACGAGTGCACCATCACCGAGCTGGTCAAAGATGGCGACCGGATCGCCGGGGCGTTCGGCTACTGGCGCGAGTCGGGCCGATTCGTGCTGTTCGAAGCGCCCGCGGTGGTGCTGGCCACCGGCGGTATCGGCAAGTCGTTCAAGGTGTCGTCGAACTCCTGGGAGTACACCGGCGACGGCCACGCGCTGGCGCTGCGCGCCGGCGCGACCCTGATCAACATGGAGTTCATCCAGTTCCACCCGACCGGCATGGTCTGGCCGCCCTCCGTGAAGGGCATCCTGGTCACCGAGGGTGTGCGCGGTGACGGCGGTGTTCTGAAGAACTCCGAGGGCAAGCGGTTCATGTTCGACTACATCCCCGCGGTGTTCAAGGGGCAGTACGCCGAAACCGAGGAAGAAGCCGACCAGTGGCTCAAGGACAACGACTCGGCCCGGCGCACTCCTGACCTGCTGCCCCGCGATGAGGTGGCCCGAGCCATCAACTCCGAGGTGAAGGCGGGCCGCGGTACCCCGCACGGCGGTGTGTATCTGGACATCGCTTCGCGCATCCCCACCGAGGAGATCAAGAGGCGGCTGCCGTCGATGTACCACCAGTTCATGGAGCTGGCCGAGGTCGACATCACCAAGGACGATATGGAGGTCGGCCCGACCTGCCACTACGTGATGGGCGGCATCGAGGTCGACCCGGACACCGGTGCGGCGACCACGCTGGGCCTGTTCGCCGCAGGCGAATGTTCCGGCGGCATGCACGGCTCGAACCGCCTCGGCGGCAACTCGCTGAGCGACCTGCTGGTGTTCGGCCGGCGGGCCGGTCTGGGCGCGGCCCAGTACGTCAAAGCACTACCGGAGCGTCCGGCGGTATCTGACGACGCGTTGTCCACTGCGGCCCGAGAAGCGCTGGCGCCCTTCGACGAACACCCCGGTGCAGAGAACCCGTACACGCTGCACACCGAACTGCAACAGGCGATGAACGATCTGGTCGGCATCATCCGCACCAAGGACGAAATCGAGCAGGCGCTGCTGAAGCTCGATCAGCTCAAGCACCGGATGCACAACATCACCGTCGAGGGGCACCGGCAGTTCAATCCCGGTTGGCACCTGGCCGTCGACATGCGCAACATGCTGCTGGTCAGCGAGTGCGTCGCGCAGGCGGCGCTGGCCCGCACCGAAAGCCGTGGCGGCCACACCCGCGACGACTATCCGGACATGAACGCCGACTGGCGCAACACCCTGCTGGTGTGCCGAGCGAGTGGGGGCGACCCGGTCGTCCCCAACGTGACCGTCACTCCGGAGCAGCAGCTGCCGATGCCGGCCGAGCTGCAGGCGTGCTTCGAGTTGTCCGAGCTGGAGAAGTACTACACCGACGCCGAACTGGCCACCCACCCGGAACGGAGCTAGCCGATGAGCACGAGCTACCAAGCCCACATGCGGGTGTGGCGCGGCGACGATACCGGCGGCGGTCTGGACGACTTCACCGTCGAGGTCAACGAAGGCGAGGTGGTGCTCGACATCATCCACCGCATCCAGGCCACCCAGGCCGGCGACCTGGCGGTGCGGTGGAACTGCAAGGCCGGCAAGTGTGGCTCGTGTTCAGCGGAGATCAACGGTCGGCCACGGCTGCTGTGCATGACCCGGATGTCGACGTTCGACCCGGCCGAGACCATCACCGTCACCCCGCTACGGGCCTTCCCGGTGATGCGGGACCTGGTGACCGACGTGTCGTTCAACTACGAAAAGGCGCGCCAGATCCCGTCTTTCGCACCGCCGAAGGACCTCAAGCCCGGCGAGTACCGGATGCAGCAGGAAGATGTCGAGCGGTCGCAGGAGTTCCGCAAGTGCATCGAGTGCTTCCTGTGCCAGAACACCTGCCACGTGGTGCGTGACCACGAGGAGAACAAGCAGGCGTTCGCCGGTCCGCGTTTCCTGATGAGGGTGGCCGAGTTGGACATGCATCCGCTGGACACCTTGGACCGAAAGGACATGGCGCAGGACGAGTTCGGCCTGGGCTACTGCAACATCACCAAATGCTGCACCGAGGTGTGCCCGGAGCACATCAAGATCACCGACAACGCGCTGATCCCGATGAAGGAACGGGTGGTCGACCGCAAGTACGACCCGCTGGTCTGGCTGGGCAACAAGCTCTTCAAGCGATGAGCCCCGGAAGCATCAGGCTTAGTCGACGGTAGTTCTCGGAGGATTGCCGTCGTGCCCGAAACGGCTGTGAGAGTCATTGACTCTCACAGCCGTTTCACATTGCCGGGGTCGGTCTGCAGATGATCGGCGTACGCTCGGGAGTGCTTCAAGTGCAGCCAATCTAGTTTGCGAAAGGCAGCCGCATGAGCCAAGAAACCAAGAGCGTCAACGAAATCCGGACCGCGATCCGTGAGCTTTCGGCACGGGCGGAACTCGCTCGTAAAGAGGGCCGGCCCCACGACGCCGTCGAGCTCGAACAGCGGGTCGACGGGTATCGGCAGGAGCTGGCCGCCAAACCTTGAGCTGGGCTGCTGGTCACATTCGCCGTACCGCTCCATCGGTGTCGCGAAGCAATCCGATGCTGATCGCTCCACCTCCCAGCGCGACAATTCCACAGGCGATGAGGGCGGCCGTGAGTGCACCCGTTGAGATACCGGCCGCCGGGTCGCTCGTCTGAGCCAAGGCGCCGCAGAGTGCGACGCCTATGGTCAGACCGAGCTGGCGGGCCGCGTTGGCAGCGGCAGCCGCGGTCCCCGACCGCGCGGGCGGCACTGACGTCGTCGCCACGGCCGGCAACACAGGCGAGACGATCCCCGCACCGATACCGGTGCCCACCAACGCGACGATCAGCGTCGTCCAGTCCGGTCGAGCGATCAGCGCAACGGCCGACAAGCACGCCAGACCCGTCAGGACGGTACCGCCGCCGAGCACCCAGCTTCGCGGTGCATCGTGCAGTCGAGCACTACACGTCAGCGATATCGCGATGAACGCAATGAGCTGGATGGTGAGGATCAACGCAGCCTGCAGCGGCTTCATGCCGGCAGTTCCCTGCAGCCACCGCGACAGCACGGGCAACGCGGCGAATGCGCCGAAGTAGTAGGTGAAAGCCACGACGAGCGCGCCGGCGAAGCCCCGGGTGGCGAACAGTCCGGCAGGCAATACCGGATGCGCAGCGTGACCCTGGACCAGGGCGAACGCACCCGCCGCCCCCAGGCCCGCCACTGCACTTGCGACGGTGCCAAGCGACGTCCACCCGTTTTCTCCGGCGTTGATCATCGCGAAGGTGACCCCGGTCATCGCGCCGGTGATCAGTGCGGTTCCCGCGAGGTCGACACGGCCACCGCGGTGGGATTCACGTGGCAGCGCGATACCGCCGAGGACCATGGCCACGGCACATACCGGCGTCGCCGCGATGAACAACCAGCGCCAGCTGACGAACTCGGTGACCGCCCCGCCTGCGAGGGTCCCTACGGTGCTGCCCGCTCCGGCGACCGCACCCCACACAGCGAATGCGATCCCGCGGGTCCGTCCCACGTAGCACTGCGTCAGCAGCGGCACCGCGGTCGCGAAGATTGCCGCGCCGCCGATTCCTTGAGCAGCGCGGGCCCCGACCAGTAGGCCGCCGGAGGCTGATACGGCACACGCCGCTGAGGCTGCGCCGAACGCAGCCAGGGCGATCAGGAAAAGTCGCCGGTGCCCGAGACGATCTCCCAGGGTTCCCATCGCCAAAACGAGGGCAGCCAAGACCAGGGTGTAGACGTCGACAATCCACTGCGAGACGGTGAAACCTGCCCCGAGCTCGGCGGCGATGGTGGAGACGCTGACCGTCACCACGGTCGTGTAGACCAGCAGGAGGAAGGTCGCGGTGCAACACACGAGCAGCGGACGCCAGTCGGTGCTCTGATTCGTCGCCGCGGCGGGTTGAGTAGGTTTCGATACGCAAGATCTTGAAGGCACGATGCAACGTTGATGTAATGCTCTTGTGCGTGTAAACCCTTACGTCGAGCCGCTGCTGCGGAACGCGACCGACTTACTCAACCGGCCTGCAACCGCTGCCGCAGAGCTCGAAGATCGTTGGACCACACGGGGAATGCCCACTCAACACCACGCAACCGCCGAGGATCTACGTCGCGTAGCGGGATTTCTGCGCGAATGGAAGGCGGTGGTTGATGCGCCGACCGACCATGACCGAGTCCGTGTTCTCAACCTGTTGCTGGCGCGCCATACGACGCATCCCTCGATCACCGATCACGACGGCAGCGGGTGGCATCTGCACTATCGCGACCCGGACGCCGAATTCGCCGCCACGTTGTCCGGCGCCACCAGTGCCGCCGCCGCTCAATATCTCACCGAACGGGGCATGGATCGCATTCGCCGATGCGCGCTCACCGATTGCACCAATGCCTTCGTCGACTTCAGCCGACCAGGGACCCAGAAGTACTGCACTCATGGCTGCGCCAACCGCGATGCCGTCCGTCGACACCGTGCGACGTCAGGACCCACCACTCAACGACGCGCCTGAGCACCACCGCAAGTGCGGCAGACGCGCTCGGCGACTAATACTCAGGCTTCCAGACGACGGAATGCGCTGCGGTGGAACACGATCGGCTCGACGTCGTGGTTCACCACCAGGTCGCTGATCTGCAACACCACGATGGTGTGATCGCCGGCCGGCACCAGTTGTGCGATCGAAGTCTCCAGCCAGACGCTGGTGCCGTGGATGAACAGCGCGCCGTTGTCGCGGGACTCTGTCTCCATGCCGGCGAAGCGATCGCCGGTCTTGGCGGCCAGCGTGCGCGCGGCCTGGTCGTGCTCTTTGCCCAGCACGCTGATTCCCAGCGCCGGCAGATCCTTGAGCTTGGGCCAGGTGGTCGAGGTGTTCTGCACGCAGAACGACACCAGCGGCGGATCGAGGGAGACCGGCACAAAGGTGCTGGCGGCCAGGCCGACCTTGACGCCCTCGACTTCTGCGGCGATGGCGATGACGCCGATCGGGAAACAACCGAATGCCTCACGCAACGAGGCCGGGCTCAGATCTGCATCGCTCATAGTCCGTCCATATTCACACGCGCCGCCGGTGCGAGGCGAGGCCGGTCCCACTGTGCGGATGCCGCCTCAGGCTGTCTGCGCTATGCGGCCGGCCAGGATCGCGACGCCATCGCCTTCAAGCTCATTCAGGACGATCCCGCGCCCGGCGACCGCCAACGCAAGCGCCTCGCCCGTGCCCTTCACCTCGGCTCCCGCGCCGTGTGTCCAGTCAACATCGGAGGCGACGAGACGCAGCCCTTTCATGACGCGCCGCGGATACACCCAACGGTTCGGATGGTTCAGGGTGTGTAGCAGCCGAGCCTGCTCTATGACGCGGGGACGACGCAGAGGCCGGCGGATGTCTTGCTGGTGCACAACAAGATCGGCCAACATGCCGCCGGTCATGATGCTGCTGAGCCAACCGCCGTCGAGAATCGATTCGAAGCGCGACAGGAGATCGTCGGTGTCCGAGTCGCGCGCTTCATCGACGTAGTGCTGATTGATCCGGTCAGGCGAGCGGTACTTCGCCGCGACTGCGACGTATTGGCGGACCGTGACGGTGTCCCACAGCAGATGGGCCACGACGTCACGGACAGTCCACCCGGCGCACAACGATGGCGTCGTCCATTCGTCGGCAGACAGGTCGTGCAACAGCTCGAGGAGTTCACGCCGTTCGGCGGCCAACATGTCATTGAGAGTCATAGCGCGAACCGGATGCAGCTCATCCCTGCGAGTTCAACTGAGAAGACTCGGGTTCATCGGGCAGATCATTGATCATCGCGTACGAGATGTAGTCGCACTTGGCGAATTCGAGCTGAGCATCACGACCAACGGTGTTGTCGATGACATACGCCAACCGCACCGGAAAACCGCGCATGCCGGCGTGTATTTGAGCCCCCGCCATGAGACTGGCGATGATCACGGCGTAGATCGACACAAAGCGTCCGCCCTCGTCAGTGCCGATGAACTCCGGTTGGCACCTCCCCCAGTCGAATCCGTCGACCGGGTGATATTTGATTGGCCGTTGCAAGCCCGCAAGCGCGTAATCAGGCCGATCAGGTCCGGCTATCTGCCGCCATAGAGTGCCCGCAACTGGCAGCTGTTGCCGCAGCTCTTCGACGGCCGGGAACACGCCGCCGCCGAACTGGTCGTAGTCGACGTCCGCGATGACAAAACCTGCCATTTCAAACCGCCTCAGGGACCAGTTGATTCTCGATGCCGCGCAGGTTGACCAACCGACGCGCATCCACAATCAGTTCGTAAATTCCAGCCTCGACGGGGCCAGCTCCTACTCGTTCCGCACCAGCCGGGTCATCGGATAGCAGAAGCAGCTCGACTGTTCCTGCTTCAGTCATTAGCGAAACCCAGTCTGATATGACCATCATTTCATTTCCCTATACGGGCGTACCTCGGTCAGTACCCGGCTTGAGAATTAACAGGTCGTCATGCTCACGGCGGCGGCACGCCTCGATGAACACCAAAGCCGCCGATTGATCATTGAGAAATTCCCGATACTGTACGTCCGTTATCCAATAGCTCTCAATATAGTCAATCATGCCATTTGCGACGGGTATTGCCGCATACGGCCTTCCGGTATCTTGCTCAATCCCCAACCAATAGCGATGTTCTCTGGACATATAAGTATTTTCAAATTTCATTTCATCCCTTACCCGCTGGCCATTCCATATCGCTCACCGTCATACCTCCACCAGGTACGCCCCGCCCGTCAATTACAGCCTCAGATACGCCCCTGGGCAGGAACCCTCCCGGTATCCACTGATCATTTGCGCCCGCTTCATTGCCGGACGGCACGCGCAAATCGTAATCTCGCGCCTCAGGAACGTCGACGCGAACCACGTGATAGTCGCTGAAGTATCCATCAGGTAGCCCCAATTCCTTCTCCAATGCGCGCGGATTCCCTCCGGTCGTCTCCATCAATCCGTCAACTTCGCTAGTCGGCATAACGAAAGTTGTACCGTCCCGTTGGCCGATACCATACATATCTAAGTTGTCGTTGATCATGAATCGAGTCGCACCCTCGTCGAATTTCGATAGATGATGATCAATAAATTCTTGCGGCAGGTAGTCTGAGGGATCGGGTCGACTACCTTTTTCCATCTCCATAATCTCATGCTGCTGTTGTTCACTGAGAATATTGTGATCCCATTGCGATGCATCATTTCCGTGGTCACCACCTCCACCGTGGTCCCCGCCGCCTTGGTCATCACCGTGCGAGTCGCCACCGCCGTGGTCACCGCCACCGCCGTGCGAGCCACCGCCCGAATCCCCATGGCCAGCCTCGTGCCCTCCGCTGTGGACTTCGGCCATCTCGCGCGGCGCCGGTGCCTCGTGCGGCGCGGGAACCTCGTGTGGAGAGCCGCCACCCGGGGCAGTCGCTTCTGCGGCATGCGTCGGCGCTGACTCGTGCGCTGGCGCTGATCCGTGCGGACCGTCGCCCGCACCATGCGGCGCACCATTAGTCGCCGGGGCCGGTTCGCCGGCCCCATGACCACCCGCGGGCGGTTCGGTACCGTGCGGCGCTGCCGGCGCCGACTCACCCGCAGGCCGAGCCCCAGCATCAACCGGAGCCTTTCCTGCCCCGGTGTTGCCCGCGGCCGCGCCGTCCGCTGGCTTCGTCGGTGCACCGGGCCCCGGTTCTGCAGGTCGCGGCGCCGCAGCATCAGGAGCCTTCGGTACCTCTGTCGGTTTGACGGACAGGCCATCAAGATCCTTGGTTACCTTGCCGGCCTGCTCGGCGATCTCCTTACCGCCGCCCTCGCCGAGAGCACGCAGTCCACCGCGCGCCACGGCGCCCTCGGCGCGGGCGATCTGGGCCGCCTCCTCACCCGCCCTGCCGGCAGTCAGACCGGCCTTCGCCTCGCCTGCGCCGGGAATCAGCACCTGCGCGATGTTGCCGATGTTGTCGCCCAACCCGACCAACGGACGGTCGCTGGACCAATCCTTGTAGTCGATCAGGCCTTTACCTACATCAAGGAGATGTTCTCTGGACTCCTTGGCCCCCTGCGGATCAACCAAACCCAGCGGCGTAGCGACCTCCAACAGGTCCTTGTCCAGCTGCCCTATGCCTTTCAGGGTGTCGACCGGATGCGCCAGCATCGTGGGCACCGACTCGACGACTTCCCCCAGCGACTTGGCGACGCCCTCTTCGATGTCCGCATAACCGTTGACGACATTGGCCAGAACATTGCCGACCTCATTGCCGAAGAAGTGGACGAACTCCTTGCGGTCCCACGCCTCGAATTCGCGGACCAAGCCGTCCATGTCATCGATCGCCGACTGGATCATCGACGCTGCGGCATCCAATTCACGGCTGAGCGTATGCAGAATCTCCGAGATGTCGTGACCGATCTTCTTCAGATCGTCGATTGGGTTGTGCCCGCTGAAGATCTTCCCCAATTCGCCGAGAATCCCCGACACGCTGAGCCGGTGTAGCAGGTCACGGATCGAGTCTTGCGAACTCTGCACTTCTCCGGCGAACGAATCGAGCGACGATGCAAGCGAACTGCATTGTCCAGCAAGGTCATGCGTCCCATTGGTCAACGTGGTCAGAGCCGTGGTGATGTTGTCCAGCTCCGGTATGTCGTGGCCCGACACACCGCCGGCCACATCGGACGCAGCGGAAATCGATGCCCCGAACGCGCGCCACCCAGCGGCTACCGCACGAATGGTTGACGGGTTGCCATTGGGCCACGGGCTGTCAACGAATGCCGCGACCACCGCCCACAAACCCGGTTCCGGAATTTCAGGTCCAGACTGGCCCGGCACAGCCGATGCCGAATACTTGTCCGGCTTGGTCGGGATCGGAACAGAGGGAGCCGCGCCGCCAACCGTCGATCTCGCCTCGACACTTGCGTAGTTGAATGCCGAAACCTCAACGCCGTAGCCCACATTCCGGAAGGCGTTCACCGCGGACTCCGCCGCCGAGATCGCCGCCTGGCCGCCCTTGCGGTAATCCTGGAAAAATTGCAGCCCGGCTTTGTCCGTGCCACACATCAACCCGGACCCGGTCAACACCGATTCCAGCGCACCCAGCGCCGTGATCAAAGAATCACCCTGTGCTACAACAGATTTCCCCGACGCAGCCAGCTGCACCGGATCAACCTCGTATCCACCCACGAGCTAGCTCCAGTTGCGCATGTTCACTTGCGCTGCGCCGTGGTAGTTCTCGTGCGCACCCTCGGCAGCCTTGCGCAGATCTGCCAACGCCTGGCGCATCTCGACGGCACCGTCACGCCACTGCTGTTGGGCGGCCGCTTGAGCCTGTCCCCCTGCACCGTCCCACGCGGTACCGAGTTGATGCTCAACGGCTTCCAATTGCGCCAGCACCTGTTCCACGTGTTGTTCGAACCCGGACATCCGCTCGGAGACCGCCAAGAGCACCGCCGGATCAACCTTGAACGCCGGCATATCTAGACCCCCGACCCGTCAATCATCGCGCCACCCGAATGGTCGGTGCCCGAATACCGCGATGCCGCCGCGTTCAACAGGTCCGACATGGTGGACAGCCCCTGCAGCACCTTCGCGCTTCCTTCATGCCATTCACGCCAGACCCCGTCGTACGCCGACGACGCTCCTCCGGTCCAGCTCGACCCCAACGCACGCGAAACCTCGTCATCGAGTGCGCTCAGGCCGGAACGCAATTGCCGCTCCGCCGCGCTGAATTCGAACGACACATGAGCCAGCACCTCGGGCGTCACACGCAACTCAGCCATCGAGCCTCCCTCCCCGAACCAGAATAGAGCGCCAGGCGGGTCAGTCCGGACAACAATTCGGTCGGGTGATGCGGAGACAAACACCGGCAAACCGGCGTCGCTCCGCCCCACCACCGCGGACTCGCACCAATAGTTGTTGAGTAGCCTGGCGCCATGCCGAACGCTTCCGTCCTGTCCGTGCTGCGCGAACGCGCCGGGCTGACGCCAGACGAGGTCGCCTTCACGTTCACCGACTATGACCGGGACTGGGACGGCAACGCCGAAAGCCTGACCTGGTCACAGCTGTACCGTCGCACCCTCAACGTAGCCAGCGAGGTCAGCAAGCACGGAGTGCCCGGAGACCGGGCGTTGATCATCGCTCCGCAGGGGCTGGCCTACATCGTCGCGTTCCTCGGCGCCATGCAGGCCGGCTTCATCGCTGTCCCACTGTCGGTTCCGGTCCCTGGCTCACACGACGAGCGCGTCAGTGCGGTCGTCACCGACACCTCGCCGGCGGTGGTGCTGACCACCGCAGCGGTCTTCGAAGTCGCCGCGCAGAACGTGGACGACGGCGCCTCCATGACCGCCGTGATCACCGTGGACACCCTGGACCTCGACGCGCAGACATCCGTCAGCACCGAAATGCCCGCCGGCCCGGATATCGCCTATCTGCAATACACCTCGGGGTCGACCCGGCTGCCGGCCGGCGTGATGATCTCGCACCGCAATCTGCAGGCGAACTACGAACAGTTGATCGCTGATTACATGTCACACCACGGCGGCGCGCTTCCGCCCGAGTCCAGCCTGGTTTCGTGGCTGCCGTTCTACCACGACATGGGTCTGATGCTCGGGATCGCGGCACCGATATTCGCCGGGAATCACGCCGATCTGATGAGTCCACTCGCGTTCCTGACCCGCCCGGCGCGATGGGTGCAGGCCCTGTCCCGGCATCCGAAAGCATTCTCGGCCGCCCCCAACTTCGCGTTCGACCTCACCGCGCGGCGCACCACCGACGCCGAAATGGAAAGCCTCGATCTCAGCGGTGTCCTCGGCATCATCAACGGAGCCGAACGCATTCACCCCGTCACGCTGGTCCAGTTCAACGAACGCTTCCGGCCCGTCGGTTTCCGGCCCGAAATGGTGTTGCCCTCCTACGGTCTGGCCGAGGCAACCGTCTACGTGGCCAGCGGCAGCAACGACCAGGTGCCCGAAGTCGTCGAGTTCGATGCCAAACAACTGACCGAGGGCACCGCCGTCCGCAGTCCGGGCGGATCACCGCTGCTGCGGTACGGGCTGCCGACCTCGCCGCTGGTGCGGATCGTCGACGCCGACACCTGCCGGTCGTGCCCCGATGGCACCGTCGGCGAGATCTGGACCCATGGCGAGAACGTCTCCGCCGGGTACTGGCGCAAACCCGAGCAGACCGGGTCCGCATTCGACGCAACGCTGGCGGACCCACCAGCTGACAGCCCCGAGACGGGCTGGCTGCGCACCGGGGACCAAGGCTTCATCTCCGACGGCGAGCTGTTCATCGTGGGGCGCATCAAGGACATGCTGATCGTGCGGGGTCGCAACCACTACTCCGATGACATCGAAGCGACGGTGCAGCGGATCACGCGCGGCCGCGTCGCGGCCATTGCGGTGTCCGATGGTCAGTCCGAAAAGCTCGTCACCGTCATCGAGCTCAAGACAAGTGGCACCTCTGATGAACTGATGACGTTGAAAAACGATGTGATCGCAGCGATTTCGCGTGCGCACGGTCTGCAGGTCTCCGACATCGTGTTAGTGGAGCCAGGGGCGATCCCGACCACTACCAGTGGCAAGATCCGCCGGGCGGCATGCGTCGAGCAACACCGGCAAGGGCAGTTTGTACGGCTGGATGCGTAGCTAGCGCTCCCATGTGGATCACCCTGCTGGTGATGGCTGTCGCGGTCAGTCTGGAGCCGTTTCGCATCGGAATGACGGTGCTCATGCTCAACCGGCCACGCCCGCACCTGCAGCTCGCCGTCTTCCTGTGCTGCGGCTTCGTGATGGGATTGTCCGTCGGCGCCGTGGTGCTGTACGCGATCCCACCGCGCCTACTGCAATCGGCACACTTCACCCTGCCGAGGGTGCAGATCGCCATCGGCCTGCTGGCGCTATTGGCCGCGGCGATCGTGGCAGCCACCAAGGGTAGTGATCGAACCCTGCCGAGCTGGCTCAGCCGCATGCTGTTGGGCGAATCGCTGTGGATCGCCGGCGTGGCAGGGCTGGGTATCGCCCTGCCCTCGGTCGACTATCTGGCGGTGTTGGCCGTCATCGCAGCGGCCGGCCTCGACCCCACTGAACGGCTCGGCGCACTGCTCACATTCAATGTGGTGGCCTTCGCGCTCGTCGAAATCCCGCTGCTGGCTTACCTATTCGCTCCTGCGCCCACGCGTGCGGCGATGCTCTCGCTGAACGACTGGATCCGCGCACGGCGCCGGCATGAGGTCGCCGCACTCCTGGCTGTCGTGGGCGTGGTGCTCTTGGCGGCGGGGCTTATCGGGGTGTGAGCGCACCACGCTGATGACGCGGTTTCCGCGTCACATCGAGCGTGCCGATTCGATCAGTTCGCGCTGGGGCCGTGACTCAGCACGTAGTTGATGCCCGACATCAGCTGCGACGCTGGATCCGACCCGCCACCGAACGCTGCCTGCGTAGCCGGTGCCGTAACGGCCGCCGGGTCGTAGCCGTGTACCGGATCGACTTCCACCGGCGCGGTGGCCGGATCGTCGTTGCGTGAATAGCCGGCATCGACCATGGGTTTGATGACCCCGTCGAGGTAACGCATGTCGGCTTCGGACATCCCGAGGTACTTGAACGCCTGTACCACCGGTAGGTGCTGCTCGGGGATCAGGAACGTCGTGGTCTTGGCGCCCTTGGAGTTGTAGGTCGTTACGACGTTCTGCGGCGGCACCATGCTCGCGTTGGTGAACGCCACCGCGGTGTGACCGGTCGCCAGACCCACGACGGCGTTCAGCAGCGCCATCAGATTGTCCGGCCGGTCGGGCCAGTCACCGATGCTGTCGTAGGCAGAGACGAATTGATACGTGTTGTACTGACTTTCCTGCGGCTGTGGCATCTTGAAGTCCAACGCGGGCACGACGCTGCCAACCGGGAAGTCCTGCGTCAGGAAGCTCTGGGTCCACGGGTTGACACCCAGCGGGTCACCGTAGGTGGCGAAGGACAACTCATTGGGCGGCGGCGCGGACGGATCGTTGGCAAGCCGGTTCTGCACCGCGTGCACCACCATGGCGCCCTCGGAAAGACCGATCACTGTGCCCGGGCCACCGTCGTGGATCGCCGAGATGACGTTGTCCTCTCCGACGTCGACCGACTCACCAATGCTCGGCCCGTCCAGACCCACGCCCGGCAACTGCTTGTCGAGCTTGTCGATACCGGGGATCAACCGCCCCAGCACGTGACCCTGAACCTGTCCGGCGGGGTAGTGGACGATCTGGCGGTCCAGTCCGGGGAACCAGTCAGCACCGGTGCGGCGGATGTACTCGTCGTAAGGGATGCCCAGCACGTGCGCGCCGCCCAGCGCGTACGCCCGGCCCGGCGTCCCCAGCCGCGACGTCCCGTCGACATTGGTCCCGTCCGTCGCGCCATCGTCGGCGATAGCGCTCCCAGCACCGAAAGGCCCGGTGGCGCTGAAAGTCACCAACGCAGTCACCGCCGCTACCAGCTTCTTCATGCCTGTTCGCTCCCCTGCGGTGTCGGTCGTGATGGCCACCAGTTCGCTTTGCCGACCAGCGTAGCCATGGCGGGCACTGTGATGGTCCGCACCAAGAATGTATCCAGCAGAATCCCGGCGCCGATCACGAATCCGCCCTGGATCACCGTACCGATACTGGAGAACAGCAGGCCCCACATCGACGCGGCGAAGATCAACCCGGCCGCGGTGATGACGCCACCGGTCGAGGTCAAGGTCCGGATCACGCCGTAACGCATGCCATGCGGAGACTCGTCGCGCATTCGCGAAACGAAGAGCATGTTGTAATCGGCGCCGACCGCGACCAACACCACGAAGGCCAACGGCGGCACGGTCCAGTGCAACTGCTGATGTAACAGGTATTGGAAGACGATCACGCCGATACCGAGCGCCGCAAAGTACGAAAGCACCACGGAACCAACCAGATACAACGGCGCGATGACCGCGCGTAGCAGCAGCATCAAGGTCAGCAGCACCACGATGATGGTGACACCGACGATGAATCGGATGTCCTTCTGGTAGTAGTCGCGGGTGTCCCGCAGCGCGACCGGATACCCGCCCATCGATATCGAGGCATCCGACAGCGTGGTGTTCGGCTGGGCCCCCTTGGCGGTATCCCTGATGGTGTTGACCTGGTCCATCGCCGCGGCGCTGAACGGATCGAGTTTGGTCAGCACCAGATAGCGCACCGAGTGCCCGTCGGGGGAGATGAAGGTCCTGGCTGCGCTCTTGAAGGCGTCCAACTCCAGGACTTGCGACGGAATGTTGAAGCCCGCCATCGACGGTCCCGCAGCATTGCTCTTGATCGACAGCAGGAAGTTCGACGCCTCGTCCAGCCCGGTACGCATCAGCTTGATCTGCCCGACGACTTCATCCACTCCGACGGCCACTTGCCGGCTCCCGGAGGCCGACTGCTCGGCTCCTTGCCGGAGCTTGGTCAGGTTCGCTTGCGCACCACCGGGCTTGTCCATCCCCATGGTGTTCGCCACCTTCTCAAGGCTCGCCAGCGCGGCGTTGAGCTGTTTCGCGGCCGAGTTCAGGGTCTGCTTGTCCTGGAACGCTTGCAGTTGTCCGGCCAGCTGGTTGATCCGGTCAAGGGTGCCGTCCCGACGCGCCTGTTCCAGGTTCTGGAAGTGACCGCGGGTTTCGGCGCACGAGGGATCGAGGTCGCAGGTGACGTTGCCCTGCAGTGCCGCCAATACCGGACCCACCCACGCGAACATGTCCTTGGCGGCGGTGTAGTTGAGGCCCAATTCATTACCGAGCTGGCTGACCGCGTCGATGAGCCTGGCCGCGGTTTCAACGTTCTTCACCAGCTTGTCGCCGCCGTATTGGCCTCTGATCGTAGTGAGCGCGTCGACCGCCTGTTGGAGCCCGCTGGTGATCTGAGTAACCTGGCCGCGCGCATCGCCGAGGTTGACCGCCAAGGTATTGGCGCCCTTGGCAAGTCGGCTGATGTCAGCGGACCGGTCGCCGATCATCGCCGAACCGTCGGCCAGCCGGTCGCCGACGATGCCGGCCTGGAAGCTGGCCCGGAATTCCGGTGGCACCTCGCCCAACGGCCGGGTGATGCCGCTGACCATGGCGACGTCCGGCAGTTGGCCGATCCGGCCGGCCATCTGCTCGAGGTCGGCTAGCGCCTGTGGGTTGCGCAGGTCATGCGGCGACCGGACCAAGACGTAGGTCGGGATGGATTGATTGAGATTGAAATGTTGTGCGAGCGCGGCATATCCGATCGAACTCGGAGCCGACGCCGCCACTGCCTTGCGGTCGTCGTAGTTGAAGCGTGCAAACGCCGCACAGCTGGCGAGCAGGATCAGCACCAACACACTGGCTGCCAGGTGAACCCGCGGCCGGCGCACGATGCGGACCCCCGAACGCCGCCACAACGACGCAGTCAGCTCGTGCCGTGGCTTGACCCAGCCGCGGGGTCCGACAACCGCCAAGATGGCGGGCAACAACGTCAGCGCGGCGAGAAATGCCACCCCCACGCCGATTGCGGACGACACACCTACCGTGGAGAAGACACCCATCTTGGCGAAGCTGATGCCGACGAAGGTGAGTCCGACGGTGGCGGCCGAAGCGGTGATCACCTTGCCGACCGAGTGCAGGGCCAGCCGGATAGCGTCGTCAGAACTTTCACCCAACCGCACGTAATCGTGGTAACGGCTGATCAGGAAGACCGCGTAATCCGTTCCCGCTCCGAAGATGATCGCGCTCAACAGGATGATGGCCTGATTCGAAACACCCAGGCCGGTCAGGTCGGACGCCCCAGCGACGACCGACTGCGCGATCACCAGGGACATCCCGATCCCGACCAACGGCACCAACATGGTGACCGGGTTGCGATACACCACCAGCAGAACGAGAAGCACCAGGATCGCGATCGCCAGCTCGATCCGCAGACGATCGTGATCACCCGCGACGGTCAGGTCGGCGACAGTGGCAGCAGGTCCGGCGAGATGGACCGTCAGCGGGCTTCCCGCGGTGGTCTGTTTGACGATCTCGGCCACCCGGTTATAGGAGGCATACGACTGCGGGGTGCCAAGCGCACCGGCCAGACCCACCGGCAGCACCCAGGATTTGTTGTCCTTGCTCGTCAAAAACGAACGCAGGGGCGGTGTTCCGACGAAGTCCTGCAACGTCACGACGTCGTGCTGATCGTCGTGCAGGGCGTCCACCAGCTTGCGGTAGGTGGCTTCGTGAGCCTTGCCGAGCCCTCGCTCGTCGGTCAGGACCACCAGCAGCAGGTCGTCTGTGCCCGATTCGTGGAATGCTTCGGCCATCTGCCGGGCGGTGACGCTAGACGGCGCATCGGCGGGCAGCATGGTCAGCGGATGGCGCTGGGCCATCTCATTCAGGCTCGGGAACGACATCGGCAGCGCAACCGCCAGCGCAACCCAGAGCCCGATCACCGCCCAAGGCCAACGCACCGTGAATTCGGCTAGCCGTCGCACGTTGCCGTCACCTCTGGTTTTCGCAGTCGGGGGCCCCGACGCCCATGGTCACCTCGGCAAGTCGCGTAATACCTGCCGCACCAACAAAACACGTCACCACTGACCACCATCGGCGACCCGCGCACACACCGACTTCAACGCGGTCAGGTATCGGGCCACTGACTTCTTGGCGATCGGGTTGTCGGGAAACATGATCTCCGCCAACGTGCCGCCCGCATAGCGGAAGATGTAGATATTCAGCTGGTAGGAATAGCGTCCGTCGCCATAGATCCCGATGTTGTTCGCAAAGCCCAATTCGGTCGCCGCCAGCACAGCATTCAGCGGTGCGGCATCGCCCTGCAGGAAATTCGCCACCGGGAAATTCGGGCCAGGCCCAGCCAGCCACGGCGCCAATTCCACTGCCCGGTCATAGGGAACCCGCGCCATTGTCAGGCTCGAATCGAACGATTCCTGTGCGGCCCATGCCGCCTCACCGAACGTTGCCGCAGCGATCGGAACGGTGATCGGAACCAGGCCGGTGAACCAGCCCTGGGTCATGAAGTTGTCTGAGGTGCGGCGATTGTCCCTGGGAGTGAGCCCGTAGTAGGTCGCCGCACCGGTGAACTCGTGCTCCACCTGTGCGATGCAGGCAAACAAGCCACCGACGAAGCGCGCACCCGACGCCACACAGGCCGCTTCGAATCTCGCGGTCTGTTCCGGGTCCAGCAGAGTTTCGCCGCCAGTCATCACACTGACCGTCGCCTCGTCCGAATTTCCCAACGGAAGTGGGAATTCCGGCAAACTCCCGTTGTTGTTCTCAGCAAACTCGATCCAGGAGCGTATCTCGGGACTGTCGGCGGTGAGCGAGGACGTGTACTCGCGCTCGCCGACACAGAAGTCATCGAAACTTCCGCCTTCCGGCAGCTCGAATTCGCCTCCCCCGGCCGCCAATGCCGTGTACCCGGCATGCGCCTGCAACATCGTCATTCCGATGAGCGCCGCATCCCCGTGCACATGATCGACACTGGCGTAGAAGGTGAAGGAGTCCGCGCCCTGGATGGTCCCGAAGGTGAAGCAGCCCCACTCCATTGGAGTCGGGATGTTCACCACGTGGCTGCGGATGTCCTCGACCGCCATGTCACCGTGGGCGACCGGCTCGAATTCGATATCGGCGGCATCACTCATGGTGTGCCTGACGATGTCGCCGACGCCGTCGTACTCGAACCAGCTGCGGAAGGTGTCGTGTGTGCGCAGGTAGGCGTTGAGCGCCTGATTCATCGCCGAGACATCACACTGACCAGGAACTTCACAGGCAGCTATGACCTGCCGGGAATAATCCAGTCCCCGACTCGTCCGGTTGTAGATGCCGCGGATGTGTTGCGACTGCATGTAGCTGACCGGTACCGGGCTGACCGGTGCTTGCCCAGCCGCCTCTCGGGTTGCGTCTGTCGGGTGCCAGGAGGTCAACGCTCCTGAGGTCGGCGTCCAATCATCGATCGTGCCGATCGTGAACTTCCCGATGCGCAAATCTTTCCTCCCCGGTCTGGCCGGCTGCGGTCCGGCATAACCGGTGGCCACATCAACATACCCTCGCGGCTTGGCTCGGTCGCTGTACCGCCCGGGCGAAGGGCCCACCGGCGGGCAACCACGGCGGTACGGAAACCGCTAGATTCAGCAATGCACGTGCAATACTGGCGTGCAGAGGATGAGCTGGCCGTGGCCGTTCGGAAGATGAACTGGCGGAGGCCGTTCGGAACTGCAACGGGCCCGTGGCCGTTCGGAAGATAAATCTGGCGCTGAACGCGGTCTCCTGCGTGGGATCGACTGATCACCGGCCAATGCGGGAGGACAACCTCATGACAACAACCGAAGGCCCAACAGCGTCCAGCTTCGCCATCGTCGGCTATGCAGCGCGCTTTCCCGGGGCCTCGGATGCGGACGCGTTCTGGGAGGTCCTGCGCGACGGTCGCGACGCGGTGTCAGAGGTTCCCGAAGACCGGTGGGATGTCGACGAATTCTTCGATGCGGACCCCGAGGCGCGCGGCAAGATCGTGACCCGTCGGGCCGGCTTCCTCGATGACGCCGTGAGTTTCGATGCGTCCTTCTTCGGGGTGTCCACCCGCGAGGCCAAGATGATGGACCCCCAGCAGCGGTTGTTGTTGGAGACCGCATGGCGCGCTGTAGAGCACTCGGGCACCGCGCCGTCGGCTCTGTCGGAGACCCGCACCGGCGTGTTCATCGGCCTGGCCACCCATGACTACCTGGGCATGATCTCGTCGGGGCTGACGTATCCCGAGATCGAGGCCTACTTGGCGATCGGCACCTCAAGTGCGGCCGCCGCCGGCCGGATCAGCTACCGAATGGGCCTGCAGGGTCCGGCGGTCACCGTCGACACCGCCTGCAGTTCGTCGCTGGTGGCCATCCATCAGGCCTGCCAGGCGCTGCAGCTCGGAGAATGCGATCTCGCCCTGGCCGGCGGTGTGAACGTCCTGCTCAGTCCGGCGACCATGATCGCCTTCTCACAATCGCGCATGCTGGCCCCCGATGGCCGGTGCAAGACCTTCGACGCGGCCGCCGACGGCTATGTGCGCGGCGAAGGGTGTGGCGTCATCGTGGTGAAGCGTCTTGAAGACGCGATTCGCGACGGCGACCGGATCCGGGCCGTGATCCGTGGCAGCGCGGTCAACCAGGACGGCGCATCCGGCGGCCTGACCGTGCCCAATGGTGTTGCGCAGCAACGAGTTATCGCCGACGCGCTGGAGCGCGCGGGCCTCAAGCCCGGCGAAGTCGGCTATCTGGAGGCGCACGGCACCGGCACCTCACTGGGCGACCCGATCGAGGTCCAGGCTGCGGCCGCCGCATTCGGCACCGGACGCGACGACACCCAACCGCTGCTGATCGGCTCGGTGAAGACCAACATCGGCCACCTGGAAGCGGCCGCCGGCATCGCCGGTGTCATGAAGGTCATCCTGTCGCTCGAACATCAGGAATTGCCCAAGCACCTGCACTTCCAGAACCCGTCGCCACATATTCCGTGGGACCGGATTCCGGTGCGCGTGGTCAGCGAGGCCACCTCATGGGAACGGGGCGACCGGCCCCGAGTCGCCGGCATCAGTTCATTCGGCTTCTCCGGCACCAATGCACACGTCCTCATCGAGGAAGCCCCCGCGCCAGTGGCCGAGGAAGCCCCGTCCGAGCAGTTCGACGAGCGACGCTTCATGGTGCTGCCGCTGTCGGCACGTACCCCCGCGGCGCTGGTGCAGACGGCCGAGAACTACCGCAATTGGTTGGCCGAGAACAGCGACGCAACGCTTGCGGACGTGTGCGTCACCGCCGGGGCCGGACGCGCCCACTTCGAGCAGCGCGCCGCGCTGGTGGTGAACTCGATCGAATCTGCCCGCGAGCTGCTCGGCGCACTTGCCGACGATCGGCCGGCGCCGGGCCTGGTGCGCGGGCAGTCGGCCGACAAGCCGAAGACCGCGTGGCTTTTCCCGGGCCAGGGCAGCCAGTTCGCCGGTATGGCCAAGGAGCTGTTCGAGACCGAGCCGGTGTTCGCCGAGACCATGACCCGGTGTGCCGATGCAGTCGCCGGTGCGGGCAGGGGCGAGCGAAGCGACGGGAAATATACCGAAAAGCCGCTTCTGGACGTCATTTTCGACGACGGTCCCGGCGCCGAAGAAACCCTGCGGCAGACCAGCTACGCCCAGCCGGCGATCTTCGCCGTCGAGATGGGCCTGGCCCGGCTCTGGCAGTCATGGGGTTTCGAACCCGACGTGGTGTTGGGCCACAGCGTCGGTCAGTACACCGCGGCCTGCGTCGCCGGGGTGTTCAGCCTGGAGGATGGCGCGAAGCTACTCGCCGAGCGCGGCCGGCTGTTCGGCCATCTGCCCGCGGGCGGCCGGATGGCGGCGGTATTCGCCGCCGCCGAACGGGTCGAGCGCCTGACCGACGAGTACCCGAGCCTGTCGGTCGCGGCCTACAACGGCGCCAACACCGTGCTCTCCGGCCCCGGCGCCGATCTGGAACGCGCCGTCGCGGGACTGACCGGAGACGGTATCCGCTGCGACTGGCTGGACACCAGCCACGCCTTCCACTCGGCGCTGCTCGACCCGGCGCTGGACGAATTCGAGTCGTACGCAAGCAAATTCACGTTCGGCGCCCCGCAACGGATCCTGGTGTGCAACCGGACCGGCGCCACCCTCGGCCGCAACGCCAAGCTCGATGCCGGCTACTGGCGCCGGCACGCGCGCCAGCCGGTCGAGTTCGCCAAAGGCGTGGCGACGCTGGCCGAGCTCGGCTGCGCAGTGCTGCTGGAAGTCGGCCCGCAGCCGGTGCTCACCGCAGCCGCGCTGCGCGCCTGGCCCGACCCCGCGACCGCACCGCAGGCGATTGCGTCGTTGCGCCGCAAGGGCGCTGACCATCGCCAGATCACCGAAGCCCTGGCTGGCGCCTACGTCGCCGGCCACCTGGTCGACTTCGCAGCGGTCCGGCCGGGCTCGGCACACAAGTTCGACCTGCCGACCTATCCATTCCAGCGTCGGCAGTTCTGGTTCCGCGACAAGAGGGTCCAGCCGACTCAGACCGACGGTGCGCGCACCGAGGCTGTCCGGCTTCTCGAAGACGGCCGGATCGACGAACTCGCTGCCCTGCTCGACGGTACGAGCGGTAGTTCGGCCACCACCGATGTTCTGAACAAGCTTGCGGCACAACATAATCGGCAACGCGACGCCCAGTCCATCGCCGATGCCCGCTACCAGATCCGCTGGGAGAAGTCCGCGACCACCGCAGCGGGAGCCGGCGAAGGCTCCGCCTGGCTGCTCATCGGCGATGAGTCCGACGCGTCGGCAGCCCTGGTCGACGCCTTGACCCGGGGCGGCCATCGGCACCGGATTCTCGGCCTGCCGACATCGGACGCCGACGAACAACAGCTGGCAACGCAACTGCGGGCAGCCGTCGAGGACGAGCCCACGCTGCGCATCCTGCATGTCGCGGCCCTCGAATCCGACAGCGAACCGTCGATGCAGTCCCTGTTGCGGATGCAGCACCACATCCTGGGCGGCACGCAGCGACTGTTCCGCGCGGCGGCCGACGCCGACCTGCGCGCCCCCATCTGGGTGGTAACCCGGGGCGCATGGCGGGTTATCGACACCGATACGGTGTCGCCGGCACAGAGCAGCCTGTGGGGGTTCTGCCGCGCAGCGGCACTGGAATACCCGCAGGTGTGGGGCGGACTGGCGGATCTTGCCGCCGCCGGCGTGGACGACTGGTCGCGATTGATCACCCAGATGGTCGCCGCGGGGCGCGGCGAAGACCAACTGGCGCTGCGTGAGCACGCGCTCCATGTGCCCAGGCTGGTTCGCCGTAGCGGTCAGCCGAACCCGACGGCGCTCGAATTGCGCTCCGGTGCAACGTATCTGGTGACCGGCGGACTGGGTTCACTCGGGCTGGAGATCGCCGGGTACCTGGCCGCGCACGGCGCCCGGAATCTGGTGCTCACCAGTCGCCGCGCTCCCGGCGAGGCCACGCAGCGTCGCATCGACGCGTTGCAGGAACAGTACGGCTGCCAGGTCCGGGCGGTCGCGGCCGATGTCGCCAATCCGCATGACGTCGCGCGCCTGCTGACCACCGTGCGCTCCGAGCTGCCGCCGTTGGCCGGCATCGTGCATGCCGCAGGCGAGAACAGCACCACCCCGCTTAGTTCCCTGGACGCCGCCGAACTGGACCGCGTGTTCTCCGGAAAGGTCTGGGGCGCTTGGTATCTGAGCGGGGCCTGCGCGGATTTGCAATTGGACTTCTTCCTGTCCACCTCGTCCATCTCCTCGGTGTGGGGCAGTTACGGTCAGACCGCCTACAGCGCCGCCAACGCCTTCCTCGACGGGTTGACCTGGCACCTGCGTGAGCAGGGTGTCCCGGGCATGAGCGTCAACTTCGGCCCCTGGGCGGCCGGCATGGCCGACCCGGATGCCCGCGCACAATTGGACCGCCGGGGGGTCCGAACTCTGCCGCCCGCCGACGCCCTGGCCGGGATGGCAGACGTCATGGTCGGGGCCGCCGCCGACGGGCCGGCCGAGGCCGTCGTGGCGCGGATCGACTGGGCCCGGTTCCTGCCGATCTACCTGCAGGCCGGTGCGCGCTCGCTGCTGGCCGAGGTGGCCGCAGAGGTACCAGATTCGGTGGCCGCAGCCACCGGATCGTCAGGCAACACGCGTCTGGTCGAACAACTCACCGCCGCCCCCGTGCAGCAGCGCAAGAAACTCGTCCTGGAGTACCTGCGGGACGCCGTCGCCGAGGTGACCCGGATCGACGCCTCGGAGATCCGCGAGGAAGCCGGATTCTTCGACCTCGGCATGGATTCACTGATGGCCGTCGAACTGCGGCGCCGGATGGAACAGGCCTTCGGCAAGGAGCTGCCCGCAACCCTGGCGATGGACTATCCACGCCTCACCGACGTCGCCGACTACCTGCTCGGCGAGGTGCTCAACCTCAACGAAAAGGCCGGCGTCAAGACGGTGGCCCAGCCGACGTCGCTCGCAGCGGCCGACGAGCCGATCGCGATCATCTCGGTCGCCTGCCGGTTCCCGGGCTCACCGGATCCCGATGCCTACTGGCAGGTGCTGTCCGGCGGAGTGGACGCGATCCGGGAGATCCCCGAGGACCGCTTCGACGTCGATGAGTTCTACGACCCCGATCAGCAGATGCCGGGCAAGATCTACACCCGGTCCGGCGGTTACCTGGAAAGCGTCGACGGATTCGATCCGGAGTTCTTCGGCATCTCGCCGCGCGAGGCGGTCTGGATGGACCCGCAGCAGCGGCTGATGCTCGAAATCGCCTGGGAGAGCCTGGAACGCGCCGGATACGCCCCGGCGACGTTGCGCGGCAGCCGAACCGGCGTCTTCATCGGCGTCGGCGCCAACGAGTACTCCCACCTGCTCTCGGGCGGTTCGGTGGAAAACCTCGAACCCCACTTCATCACCGGCAACGCACTCAACGCCATCGCGGGCCGCGTGTCCTTCACCCTCGGCCTGGAAGGGCCGGCGATGGCGGTGGACACCGCCTGCAGTTCGTCGCTGGTGGCCGTCCACCAGGCCAGCCAGGCCCTGCACTCCGGCGACTGCGACATGGCCCTGGCCGGTGGGGTGAACGTCCTGCTCAGCCCGGCATCCACAGTCGCCGCCTCCCGCGCCCGGATGCTGGCGCCGGACGGCCGGTGCAAGACCTTCGATGCCGCCGCAGACGGCTACGTCCGCGGTGAGGGCTGTGGCGTCCTGGTGCTCAAGCGGCTCAGCGATGCGCAGCGCGACGGCGATCAGATCTGCGCGATCATCCGTAGCAGCGCGGTCAACCAGGACGGCGCCTCGAGCGGCTTGACCGTGCCCAATGGTGGTGCGCAGCAACGCCTCATCAACACCGCGCTGACTCGCGCCGGCCTGACCGGCGGCGACGTCGACTACCTCGAGGCGCACGGTACCGGCACCCCGCTGGGTGACCCGATCGAGGTCCAGGCCGCCGCGGCCGCCTACGGCGCCGGTCGCGATCCGAGCCGGCCGCTGCTGATGGGCACGGCGAAGACCAACATCGGGCACCTGGAGTCCGCAGCCGGCGTCGCGGGTCTGGTCAAGGTGGTGTTGTCGCTGCAGCACGAAATGCTGCCGCAGAACCTGCATTTCCAGAACCCATCGCCGCACATTCCGTGGGACACGTTGCCGGTCAAGGTCGTCGACAAGGCCACGCCGTGGCACGCCGACGGCCGACCGCGCCGCGCCGGCGTCAGTTCCTTCGGCTTCACCGGGACCAACGCACACGTGCTGCTCGAAGAAGCGCCGGCCGTCGACGAGCCCGTGGCCGACGAGGCGCCGGACCCCACGCCCGTCGTCGACGCCGGACCGGAATCGGTCAACGTGTTGCCGCTGTCCGCGCGGTCATCGCAGGGGCTGGTGGCGCTGGCGCAGCGCTACGGAGCCTGGCTGGAGGCGAACCCCGAGGCCTCGATCGCCGACGTCTGCTTCACCGCCGGAGCGGGACGCTCCCACTTCGAACACCGGGGTGCTGTGGTGGCGACGTCCGTCCACGAGGCCAAGGTGCTGCTGGAGGATCTGGTCGCGAACCGGCTGCGGCCGGGGGTACTCCGCGGCGAGTGCACGGACCCGCCGACCACCGCGTGGTTCTTCCCCGGACAGGGCAGCCAGTACCCGGGCATGGCACGCGAATTGTTCGACAGCGAGCCGGTTTTCGCCGACACGGTGCGACGGTGCGCGCAGGCCGTCGACCCGATGCTGCCGCGCCCGCTGCTGGAGGCGATGTACAGCACCGACCGCGACAGCGCGGAGACGTTGCGCCACACCTCTTTTGCCCAGCCGGCGATCTTCGCCGTCGAGATGGGTCTGGCCCGGTTGTGGCAGTCCTGGGGCATCGAGCCGGACGTGGTACTGGGCCACAGCGTGGGTCAGTACGCGGCGGCGTGCGTGGCCGGGGTCTTCAGCCTCGAAGACGGCGCGCGGCTGATCGCCGAACGCGGCCGGCTGTTCGGCAGCCTGCCGGCCGGCGGTCGCATGGTGGCGGTGTTCGCCGACCCCGAGTACGTGGAGCGCGCCGCCGACGGATTCGGCCGAGTCTCTGTCGGTGCCTACAACGGGCGCAACACCGTGCTGTCGGGACCGGGTGAGGATCTGGAGCTGATCGTCGCGGCCTGCAGCGAGGACGGTGCGCGCTGCACCTGGCTGGAGACCAGCCACGCCTTCCACTCGGAGCTGCTCGATCCGGTGCTCGACGAATTCGAGTCGTTCGCAAAGCAATTCGACTTCGCCGTGCCGACACTGCCGCTGGTCTGCAATCGGACCGGTACCGTGCTGACGGCCGAAACGCCGCTGGACGCCCTGTACTGGCGGCGGCATTCTCGCCAGCCGGTGCAGTTCACCGAGAGTGTGCGCACGGTGGCGGCGCTGGGTTGCTCGGTGCTGATGGAGATCGGCCCGCAACCGATCCTGACCGCTGCCGCCCTCGGCATCTGGCCCGAATCGTCGGACGCTCCGCGGGCCATCGTGTCGCTGCGCAAGGGCGCCAATGCCCGACGCCAGATCGCCGATGCCCTCGCCACGACGTACATCGTCGGACACCGTCCTGACTTCGCCGCCGCCGGGCGCCAGCGCGGCCACCGGCTCGAGCTGCCCACCTACCCGTTCCAGCGCCGGCGCTACTGGCCCAAGGCGTCCGCTTTCGGAAGCGGGGGTTCCGACGGCGTACAGCTTTCCGGAATCCTGGGTAGTGCAAAGGATCTGGCCTCCGGCGACACGATCTACACCAATGTGTTGTCGGTCAAGACCCAGCCGTGGCTGTCGCATCACGTCATCTACGGCACCGTCGTCGTACCGGGTGCCACGTACGCGGCGATGGCGCTGGCCGCAGCCGGTGCCCCGTCACGAGTGAAGGAAGTCTTCTTCTACCAGCCGATCATCCTGCCCGACAAGGCTTCTCGGGAGACGCAGCTGACCATGCGTCCGCTCGAAGACGGCAGCGGCTGGAAATTCCAGGTGCACAGCCGTCCCTACGGGGTTCGCGAGGCCGAGTGGTCGTTGAACGCCGACGGCACCCTCCTGAGCGGCGCCGACGAGCGGCCGGTCACCGACGCCACACCGGGCGCCATGGATGAGGTCGTCGAAAAGCTGGAGCGCCTGCGCCCGCAGCAGCTGTTCGAAACCTTCAGCGATATGGAACTGGCCTGGGGCCCAACGTGGTCCACATCGCTCAAGTCGTTGTGGGTCGGGAACGGCGAGGCGATCGGCGACGTATCCGTCGGCGACGAACTCGGCGAACACCTGGGCAGCGAGCCGATCCACCCGGTCCTGCTGGACCTGTGCACCGGTGTGGCCTTCCCGGCCTTCCCGGCGCTGCTGGCCGCCGAGCAGGGCATGACGGATCTGTTCCTACCGCTGCGGTACGGGCAGGTGGAGCTGCAGGACCGGATGCCGCGGCGGTTCTACTGCCGGGCCCGCTGGCACGCCAGCGAGATCGACAACGAAACCCAGGTCTTCGACATCGATTTCGTCGATCGCGATGGTCGCCGACTGGGCGGCATCACCGAGTTCACGGTGAAACGCGCACCCCGTGAAGCCCTGCTGCGCGGGCTGGGCGGCAACACCACCCGGCTGCTCTACACCCTGGGTTGGCACGAGGGCGTGGCCCCGGAGCCGGCCGCAGAGGTCGCCGCCACCGGAACCTGGCTGATCGCAGGGTCCGACGAGTTGGCCGGCGAAGTTCCGGGCGCGGTGGTGATCGACCGCTCCGCGGATGCCGACGCCTGGCAGCAGGCGTTCGCCGAAGCCGCCGAAAGCGGCGCACCGGTGAGCGGGATCGTCTGGCACAGCATCGGTCAACTGGGTGCCGACGTATCGGCCGCCGAACTCACGGCGCGGCTGGAGGCCGAGATCAGCCCGCTGCTCGACGCCGCGCACACCGCATTGGCCCAGGAGAAGCTGAGCCTGCCCGGCGGGCTGTGGATCATCACCGAGCGGGCCGTGGCGACCGAGCCCGGCGAGCCGGTCGATCCCGTGCAGGCCGCCCTCTGGGGCCTCGGACGCACCATCATCGCCGAGCAACCGACGCTGCGCTGCCGGTTGGTGGACCGCGACCCCGCCGAGCCGGCGGACTGGTTGGCCGGCGCACTGGGTACGCCGGTCGTCGAGCCGGAACTGGCCGTGCGGCAAGGGAAATTCCTGGTGTCACGGCTGCAGCCGTGGTCGCGCAGCGGGCATCTGCCGATGCCGCGCTCCGACGACTACGCACTGGCGCCCACGGAACGCGGTGCGATCGACAACCTGCGGCTCATCGAGGCGGAGGTGACCCCGCCCGAGGCAAACGAGGTCCAGGTGCGCATCGAGGCCGCGGGGCTGAACTTCCGCGACGTGCTCAACGTGCTGGGCCTGTACCCCGGCGATCCCGGCCCCATCGGCGGTGATCTGTGCGGCATCATCACCGAATTGGGTTCGGACGTCACCGGATTCGAGGTCGGGCAGCGGGTCTTCGGCTCCATGCAGGGCGCGTTCTCCAGCCGGCTGAACGTCCCGGCGCCGCTGCTGGCGCCGGTGCCGAGCGGCTTCGACCCGGTCGGTGCGGCGACCCTTCCGGCTGCCGCGCTCACCGCCCGGCTCGCGTTCGACTGGGCCCAGCTGAAGCCCGGTGACAAGGTGCTGATCCACGCTGCCAGCGGTGGTGTGGGCCTGGCTGCGATCCAGTTGGCGCGCCACCACGGCGCAACCGTCTTCGCCACCGCGAGCGCCTACAAGCGTGCGACGCTACGCAAGATGGGCGTGGAGTACGTCTACGACTCGCGCACAACGGATTTCGCGGATCAGATCCTCGCGGACACCGACGGTGCCGGCGTCGACGTCGTGCTCAACAGCCTGACCAACGAGGGCTTCATCGAGGCGACGGTGCGGGCGACCGCCCAGGGTGGCCGGTTCGCCGAGATCGCCAAGCGCGATATCTGGACCGCCGAGCAGATGGCCGCGCTGCGTCCCGACATCGACTACGAGATCGTCGCGCTGGACGTGACCATGATGACCGACCCCGACCACATCCAGCGGTTGATGACCGAACTGTCGGACGGGATGGCCAAGGGCGAGTGGACACCGGTGCCTGCCGAGGTCTACCCGCTGACCGAGGCCAAGACCGCGTTCCGGCGCATGCAGCAGGCTCGGCACATCGGCAAGATCGTGGTCCAGATGCCCAAACCGCTGCAGCCGCGGGGTGATCGGAGCTATCTGGTCACCGGTGGTCTCGGCGCACTGGGTCTGCACACAGCGGCCTACCTGGCCCAGCTGGGCGCCGGCGACATCGTATTGACCAGCCGTCGGGCACCGGACGCCGATGCGCAACGCGCCATCGACGCCATCACCGAGCGCTACCACTGCCGGGTGCACGTCTTCTCGGCCGACGTCGGCGACGAGGCCGAACTGGCCACGCTGCTGGGCCGGATCCGTACCGAGTTGCCGCCGCTGGCCGGCGTGGCCCACCTGGCCGGCGTCCTCGACGACGGGCTGCTGCCAAAGCAGACCATCGAACGGTTCCGGACGACCTTGGGCCCCAAGGCCTACGGCGCCCACCACCTGCATCGGTTGACCAAGGACGACGATCTCGAGTTCTTCATCGTGTTCTCGTCGGCCTCTGCCGTGCTGGGTTCGCCCGCGCAGGCCAACTACGCCACCGCCAATGCGCTGCTCGACGGACTGGTCGCGCATCGCAGGGCGCAGGGTCTGCCCGCGACCGCGGTCAACTTCGGCCCGTGGGGCAGCGGCGGTATGGCCAGTTCGCAGGCCGCGGCCGCCAATCTCGGTGCGCTGGGCATGATGCCGCTGGAGCCGTCCGCTGCCTTGTCGGCGCTCGGCGAGGTCATCCGACACGGAACGGGACAGGCCACGGTCCTCAAGGCCAACTGGCAGCGGGCCGCGAAAATGCTGGCCGGTATCCGTCCGCCGCTGCTCGACTATGTGTTGCCCAACGACCAGGCGACGGCCGCCGGTGACAGCGAGTTGCTCCGCCAACTGCAGGAGATCCCCGATTCACAACGGGCCGGTTTCATCGCCGAGTTCCTGCAGCGCGAAGTACAGGGCTTCCTGCGTCTGGCCCAGCCGCCCGCAGCGTCGAGCCGGTTCCTGGACCTGGGTACCGATTCACTGATGGCGGTCGAACTACGCAACAGGTTGTTCTCGCAGTTCGGCGGCAAGTTCGAGATCAGCCCGACGGCGATCTTCGACTATCCGACGCTCGGATCCCTGGCAGAACACCTGGCCAGTCAGTTGCCCGAGTCTGATTCACCATCGGAGCCGCCGAGCGAGACCGAGCCTGCGCCGGAGCCTGCCGAGAGCTGAAAATCGCCGCAAGTGTGAGGGTTGTGCACGCAAATTACCCCGTGTGCGTACCCAACCCTCACACTTGCCGACCACCCCCGGGCAGCGCACCACACGCGTCCCAAAAACCTCAATTTGCGCGTTTCTCACCAGTGTCGAATGTTTTCGGTGGCGGACATCACATTGGGTCTAAACTGCAGGTCAGAAGCCCTAAATACTCGCCAAAACCAGGTCACCCAACCGCCTGGTTGGTTAGCTACGAAGAATTTGCTCACGATTGCTTTGAATCGAAGTTACCCGACGGTATAGTTGCCCGCAGTTACTGGTGGGTAACTTAGCCCTGAGTACCCAACCGACAGCTTCCATCTCATCGAGGAGAAATTGTGGGCCACTACAAGAGCAATGTCCGTGACCAGGTCTTTGCCCTGTTCGACGTCCTTGGCTTGGACAAGGCGCTAGGTGCCGGATCGTTCGCCGATCTGGATGTCGACACCGTCAAGGAAATGATCAACGAGATGGCGCGCCTGGCCGAGGGCCCGATCGCCGAATCGTTCGCCGACGGTGACCGCAACCCCCCGGTCTTCGACCCCAACGCCCACACCGTCAAGCTGCCCGAGTCCTTCAAGGCCTCCGTGCGCGCCTACATCGAGGGTGGCTGGAACAAGGTCTCCCTGGACGAGGAGCTCGGCGGCATGCCGGCCCCCAAGGCAGTGCTGTGGGCCCTCAACGAGCACATCCTGGGTGCCAACCCGGCCGTCTGGATGTACGGCGGCGGCGCCGGCTTCGCGCAGATCTTCGCCCACAACGGCACCGAAGAGCAGAAGAAGTGGGCGGCCATCGCCGCCGACAACGACTGGGGCGCCACCATGGTGCTGACCGAGCCGGACGCCGGTTCTGACGTCGGCGCCGGCCGCACCAAGGCCGTTCAGCAGGCCGACGGCACCTGGCACATCGACGGTGTGAAGCGCTTCATCACCTCCGCCGAGGCCGACGACCTGTTCCCGAACATCGCGCACCTGGTGCTGGCCCGCCCCGAGGGCGCCGGCCCGGGCACCAAGGGTCTGTCGCTGTTCTTCGTGCCGAAGTTCCTGTTCGACCACGAGACCGGCGAGTTGGGCGAGCGCAACGGCGTCTACGTCACCAACGTCGAGCACAAGATGGGCCTGAAGGTTTCGGCCACCTGTGAGCTGACCTTCGGTCAGCACGGCAAGCCCGCCATCGGCTGGCTGGTCGGCGAGGTGCACAACGGTATTGCCCAGATGTTCGACGTCATCGAGCAGGCTCGAATGATGGTGGGCACCAAGGCCATTGCCACCCTGTCGACCGGCTACCTGAACGCCCTGGAGTACGCCAAGGAGCGCGTGCAGGGTGCCGACCTGACCCAGATGATGGACAAGGCCGCCCCGCGCGTCACCATCACCCACCACCCCGACGTCCGTCGCTCGCTGATGACCCAGAAGTCCTACGCCGAGGGCATGCGCGCGCTGTACCTGTACACCGCGACGTTCCAGGACCCCGAGGTGGCCCAGGCCCTGCACGGCATCGACGAGAAACTGGCACTGCGGATCAACGACCTGCTGCTGCCGGTGGTCAAGGGCTTCGGCTCGGAGACCGCCTACGCCAAGCTGACCGAGTCGCTGCAGACCTTCGGTGGTTCGGGCTTCCTGCAGGACTACCCCGTCGAGCAGTACATCCGCGACGCCAAGATCGACTCGCTGTACGAGGGCACCACGGCCATCCAGGCGCAGGACTTCTTCTTCCGCAAGATCGTCCGCGACAAGGGTCAGGCCCTGGCCTACCTGGCCGGCCAGATCGACTCGTTCATCAAGGCCGAGACCGGCAACGGCCGCCTGAAGGCCGACCGTGCCCTGCTCGCCACCGCGCTGGAAGACGTCCAGGGCATGGCCGCCACGCTGACCGGCTACCTGATGGCCGCTCAGGAAGACTCGAAGGCCATCTACAAGGTAGGCCTGGGTTCGGTCCGCTTCCTGCTGTCCGTCGGCGACCTGGTGGTCGGCTGGCTGCTGCAGCGCGAGGCAGCCGTCGCGATCGAGAAGCTCGACGCCGGCGCCACCGGTGAGGACAAGGCCTTCTACGAGGGCAAGGTCGCGGCCGCGTCGTTCTTCGCCAAGAACATGCTGCCGCTGCTCACCAGCACCCGCACCGTCATCGACACGATCGACAACGAGGTCATGGAGCTCGACGAAGCCGCCTTCTAGGCACCTTCAACGTGAACGGCCCTCGGCTCTCGCCGGGGGCCGTTTGCGTTGGCCTAGTCGGGCAGGCGCCGGCCGATCTCGAAGGCCAGGCAGAGTTCGGCGACATCCCGGGGACGCGCCAGCGACCGCCCTGTCCGCTCCTCGATACGGTGCAGCCGGTGCCGAATGGTGTTCGGGTGGCAGAAGATCGCGGCCGCGGCACCATTGGCTGAGCCGCCTGCATCCAGCCAGGCCTGAAAGGTCTCGACCAGGATCGCCCGTTCCTCTTCGGGCAAGTCGTTGAGGCCGCCGAGTACTGACTCCTCGATACGGGACATCACCTCGGGCGCGCTCACCGCGGCGAACGCCAGCGGGGCGTCGTCGAAGGCGCACACCAACTCGTCGGTACTCGGTCGACCCACCACGGCGAGGCGCGCCAGCCGCAATCCGTCGCCCGTCTCCGCGAGGCTGTCGAACGCCGGGCTCAGACCGACGCGCGCGGTGGCCACCCGGCGCAACACATCGGTCAGTGCGCCGTAGGTTGTCGCGCCTTGCCGCAGATGCACCACGCCGACCTGCAGATCGGGCAGCAGCCGCCAAACCGAGCGAATGTCCCGCGCCGCCAGTTTGTTGGCGATCTCCGGCAGCCCGAGCTTGCCGATCGCCGGAATCTCCGCTGCCGCAACGACATACGGACCGCCGGTCGGAAGCCCCAGCAGATCGGCTGCTTCCCAGAGACTTTGGTGGTCGGTGATCCGGCCGAACAGCACGGCCTCGACCAGTGCCGACCGCTCTTCCTCGCGATCCACCAGTTGACTGGTGAGCTGCTCGCGATAGGCACCGGTCATCGCCTGGGTGAACTCGTCCTGGCTCAGGAAGATCTGGGCGCTGGCCGCCAGGATCGACTCGGAGGGCACACCGATCTCACGTGCGGTCGCCACGGTCTTCTCCCACATCAACCGGAAGCCGATGCGGTACGCCGTCATCACCGATGCCAACGGGACACCTTCAACGGCCCGATTCCGACCGGTGGCCATGGCCGGCGACAGGTCGGCGCTCCCATCGCCGGTCAGCGAGTGGAACACGAAAGTCATGTTGGCGACACAACTTTCGCGCACATTGTCCCGGGCGGCAGGGGGCAACGTCCGATAGCCGTCGATCTCGGCCCAGATCCGGTCGGCCAATTGTTCGCCGAGTTGGTCGATGCGCTCCAGCATCAGCCGGCTCAGGTCGACGATGTACCGGTCGACGGCAGAAGCGGGCGCCGAGGTCATGGCCCAACCATAGGCCAGCACCCGGCCTGTTGTGGGCGATCACATTCCACGGGCACCAGCGTTGTTCCCGTCACCATCGCTTCGGCAATGGCGCCGGATCACCCTTGAGATATGACCAACCTCGCCACCAACCTCACCGCCTCAGCGCAGCGCGGCCCGGCCCACCCGGCCCTGCGTTGCGACGATCAGACCTACACCTTCGACGAGTTCCACCGCGCCGCCGCACGGATGGCAACCCTGCTCGAACGCCTCGGCATCGAGCCCGGCGATCGCGTTGGCATCATGCTCCCGAACACCCCGGCCTTCGCCATCGTCTTCTACGGGGTGATGTACCGGGGCGCGGTCGCCGTGCCGATGAATCCGCTGTTGAGTGCCCGAGAGATCGAGTTCTACCTGTCCAACACCGACGCCAAGGCGTTGTTCGCCACCCCGACCTTTGCCGACGCTGCCCGCGCCGGCGCCACGGCAGCCGAAGCGCAGTGCGTCCTGGTGGACGATGCGGCCCTGCTGGAGTTGCTTGCCGGCCAAACCGAATACACCGCTCCGGAGCAGCGCGCCGACACCGACACCGCGGTGGTTCTGCACACCTCCGGGACCACGGGCCAACCCAAGGGCGCCGAGCTGACCCACGGCGGGCTGGGCCGCAACGCCGACGTCTGCGTCCGGACCCTGTTCCACGGCGGACCCGACGACGTCATCATGGGATGCCTTCCCCTCTTCCACGTCTTCGGCCTGACCTGCGGGCTGAACAGCGCGGTGCTCGCCGGGGCCACTCTGACCTTGATTCCGCGGTTCGATGCGGCCAAGGCGCTCCGGGTCATCGAGCGCGACCGCGTCACCATCTTCGAGGGTGTGCCGACCATGTACTCGGCCATGCTCGCTGCCGCAGCCGAATTGCCCGACGACCGGGTGAAAGCCGGCGCCGCCACCCTCCGGTTGTGCGCATCGGGCGGTGCAGCCATGCCGGTCCAGGTGATCCACGACTTCGAAAACGCCTTCAGCTGCGCAATTCTGGAGGGTTACGGCCTGTCCGAGACCTCCCCTGTCGCCTCCTTCAACCACCCCGACAAACCCCGCAAGCCGGGTTCGGTCGGCACCCCGGTGGAGGGCGTCGAGATGCGCGTGGTCGCCGATGACGGGATGCCGGTGCCCCAGGGCGAACCCGGCGAAATCCAGATTCGCGGCCACAACATCATGAAGGGCTACTGGAACCTGCCCGAGGCGACCGCAGAGGCGATCAACGCCGAGGGCTGGTTCGCCAGCGGCGACATCGGCCGGATCGACGAGGACGGCTACTACTACATCGTCGACCGCAAGAAGGTCTTGATCATCCGCGGCGGTTTCAACGTCTACCCACGCGAGGTGGAAGAGGTGCTGTACGCCCATCCCGACGTCGCTGAGGCGGTCGTGGTGGGTATGCCTCATGAATCCCTGGGCGAGGAAGTCGGCGCCGCCGTCGCCCTCAAGCCGGACGCCGCCGTGACGGTCGACGAACTGCGTGAGTTCGTCAAAAGCCAGGTGGCCGCCTACAAGTACCCGCGCCGCATCTGGTTCGTCGACTCCCTGCCCAAGGGTCCGACGGGCAAGCTCCTGCGCCGCGAAATCACCATTCCGACAACAGAAAGCACGAAGTGATATGTCTACCCGCATTGCTCCCGACGAACTAGCGGTTCCGCTCGACCTGCTGCTGACCAGTGCCACGCGGCCCTTCGTCCGCCGCATGACACCCGATGCCACCTGGCTGCGGATGGGCGCCAACCTGGCCAAGCAACCCCGCACGGTGCTCGACCGCGGCGCCGAACTGGCCCGCGAGCTGGGCAGTATCGCCCTCGGCGACTGCGACCTCGCCCCGAACCGCGCCGACAAACGCTTCAGTGACCCTGCGTGGCAACAGAACCCGGCACTACACCGGATCATGCAGGCCTACCTGGCCGCTTCCGACACCGCCGAAAGGCTTTTCGACGACGCCGATCTGGATTGGCGGGACGAGGCCCGGATGCGCTTCGTCCTGGACAACCTCGTCGAGGGACTGGCACCTACCAACAACCCGTTGATCAGCCCGCTGGGCTGGAAAGCGTTGATCGACACCGGTGGTCTGAGCGCGGTGCGCGGGCTGCGGGCCTTCGCCCGCGACATGATGTCGCAGCCGCGGGTGCCGGCCATGGTCGAACCCGACGCCTACGCCGTCGGCGAGACCCTCGCGGTCACCAAAGGCGCCGTCGTGCTGCAGACCCCGATGTTCGAACTCATCCAGTACGTGCCCCAGACGCCGAAGGTCCGTGCGGTGCCGCTGCTGATGGTGCCGCCGGTGATCAACAAGTACTACGTCATGGACATAGCCCCGGGCCGCAGCATGATCGAGTACTTCGTCCAGCAGGGCCAGCAGGTGTTCACCATCTCGTGGCGCAATCCGCAGGCCCGACACAAGGATTGGGGACTGGATGCTTACGGCGGCGCCCTGGTCGAGGCGATCGACGCGGTGCGTGCGATCACCGGTTCGGACGGCACCCATGTGATGGCCAGCTGCTCAGGCGGCATCATCACGGCCATGACCGCGGCGCATCTGGCCGCAACGGGTCAGGGCGACAAGATCGCCGGCCTCACCCTGGCGGTGACGGTGCTGGATCAGGACCGCGCCGGGTTCGCCTCGGCCGCGATGAGCGACCGCGCCGCGCAGGCCGCGATCGCCACCTCGGCACGCAAGGGTTACCTGGACGGCAAGGCGATGGCCGAGATGTTCGCCTGGCTGCGTCCCACCGATCTGGTGTGGCGGTACTGGGTGAACAACTATGTGCAGGGCCGGTCTCCGGCCGCCTTCGACGTCTTGTTCTGGAACGCCGACACCACCCGGATGGCCGCCGCACTGCACCGCGACATGGTGCTGATGGGTGTGCACAATTCGTTGGTCACACCAGGGGAAGCGAGCATGCTCGGCACCCCCGTCGATCTGGGCAACATCACGTGCGACGCTTATGTGATCGGTGGCATCGCCGACCACATCTCACCGTGGCAGGCCACCTATCGCAGCGCCAAACTGCTTGGTAGCAAGGACAATCGGTACGTGCTGTCCTCCAGCGGCCACATCGCAGCCCTGGTCAACCCGCCAGGCAATCCGAAGGCCTCCTATCGGGGTGGTCAAGTCGCCGACGAGACGCCCGACGAGTGGCTGGCCGCCGCCGAAAAGTCCAGCGACTCATGGTGGCCCGACTACGTCGCGTGGCTGGCCGAGCGCAGCGGCGACGAAATCGACGCACCCGTGACACTGGGAGCCGAGGGCTTCACCGCGATCGGCCCGGCACCCGGAACGTACGTGCTGCAGAAATGACAAACAACGAGGTAGCGCTTGAACGTTACGTTTCGGTCGGCGGACAGCGGCTGCGAGTGCGAGTCGACCGGGGCAACGACGCCGGCGCGGTCCCGCTGGTGCTGTGCAACGGCATTGGCGCCAGCCTGGAGGTGCTCGACCCCTTCGTCGAGCACCTCCTACCGCAGACCACGGTGATCCGGTTCGACGTGCCCGGCACCGGTGGTTCACCGGTGTCGTTCGCCCCGTACGGATTTCCGTACCTGGCCTGGGTGCTCGGACGGATGCTGAACAAGCTCGGCTACAGCGTGGTGGACATCCTGGGCCTGTCCTGGGGCGGGGCGCTGGCACAGCAGTTCGCGTTTCAGAATCCGCGGCGCTGCCGCCGTCTGGTCCTGGTGGCCACCGGAACCGGAGCGGTGATGGTGCCCGGACATCCCCGAGTACTGGCAAAAATGCTGACACCAAAGCGTTTCTCGGACACCAGCTATGCCGCATCGGTTGCCGGAGAGCTGTACGGCGGCAAGGTCCGTGAACACGGCGAGGACGTCGCCAAGTTGTTTCTGCAGCAGTTGCACGCCGGCTCGAAAGTCGGCTACCTGCACCAGTTGTTGGCCGGCGCGGTGTGGACCAGTCTGCACGCACTGCCGGCAATCCGGCAGGAGACGTTGATCGTGGCCGGTACCGATGACCCGATCGTCCCGGTGATCAACGCCAGGATGATGAATTGCCTGATGCCGCACTCACAGATGTATCTGCACGACGGCGGTCACGTCGACCTCATCACCAACGCCGCCGTACTGGCGCCCGTCATCAGCCAGTTCCTCAACGAGCCCGGGGAGCGGCCGTGACCACTAACTGATCACGCCGCCGACCAGGTGCCCGACAAGGTAGGTGGCCGCCAATGCCAGGGCACCTCCGATCACGTTGCGCGCCACGGCTTTACCAGCCGGAGCGCCGCCGAGCCGGGCGGACACCACGCCGGTGATCGCCAGTGCCAACAGCACCGCGATCACGGTCACCGGGACACGCTCGGTCACCGGCGGCAGCAGAATCGCGATCAACGGCAACAGCGCCCCGGCCGTGAACGACACCGCAGAGGAAGCGGCCGCCGACCAGGGGTTGGCCAGATCACCGGGTTGGATGCCCAATTCGACCTCCGCGTGCGCGGCGAACGCGTTGTGATCGGTCAGCTCCTCGGCCGCGGTGCGGGCGGTCGCCACCGACATGCCCTTGCCTTCCAACAGCCCGGCCAACTCGTCCAGCTCGGCCGCCGGATCCTCGTGCAGTTCGCGGCGTTCCTTTTCGAGCAGTGCGCATTCGGTGTCGCGCTGGGTGCTCACCGACACGTACTCGCCGAGGGCCATCGACACCGCACCGGCAACCAGTCCGGCCACACCCGCAGTGAAGATCGGCCCACGGTCCACAGTGGCGGCAGCAACGCCGACCACGATGCCCGCAGTCGAGACGATGCCGTCGTTTGCGCCCAGTACACCGGCACGCAACCAATTCAGTTTGGACGCAACAGAACCCACATGGGGCTCGGCAGGGTGGGACTCGAACGCCATGCCCGAGACGCTAAACGGCGCAGCGCCGATCCGCCAGCAATCGAAGGCTAGCCAAACCCGCTACGAATCCAGTGCCTTGAGCACTGACCGGGTGCGGGCCCGGCCCTCGGCCGACGGATCGAACGTCACGCCGACGTACTCGTCGACTCCGGCTGCCCGCAGTTCGGCCAACCGGTCCCGGACCACCTGCTCGTCACCGATGATCGCGATGTCCTCCGGACCGGCGTAGCCCTCGCGGTCGAGCATGGCTCGGTACGACGGCAAGTGCCCGTACATGACGAACTGCTCGGCGGCCTGCTTACGGGCGCCGTCGACGTCGTCGGTGACAGCAATCGGAATCGCCGCGACCACCCGAACCTCGTCGGCCCGGCCGGCGTCCGCGGCAGCCTGGCGCAGCGTCGGGCCGATGTGACCACTGAGCGTCTTGGGTCCGGTCATCCAGGTGACCGTCCCAGCGGTACGCCGACCTGCGACCTTCAGCAGCTGCGGGCCAAGCGCGGCGATGTAGACCGGTGGGGTCGGGGCACCCGGAATCATCAGCGAGCCGCGAGTGGTCACCGTCTCACCGATGGCGTTGGCCTGTTCTCCGGCCAACAGCGGCAGCAGCCCGTCGAGGTACTCGCTCAGCCGGCGCACCGGCTTGTCCCACGGGATGCCCCACATGCCTTCGGTGACGGCTTGATGCGTCATACCGAGGCCCAGCAACAGCCGCCCGCCGGACATCTTGCTGATGGTCAGGGCTCGCTGGGCCAGCAGCATCGGGTGCTGATTCTGGATCGGCAGCACGCCGGTGCCGGCCTCGATCCCGTCGACCTGGTGCAGGGCGACCGCCAGGACGGTGAGAAGGTCTGGCTCATAAGGCATTTGGGCGAACCAGACCCGGCGGAAACCCTCGTCTCGCAGCTGGGTGAGGTAGGCAATGGTGTCGTCGACCGGGGAACCGAGGCCGCTCAATGAACCGAAAATGCTGATCTGCATGGGACGCTCCTTCAGACCGGGTTAGGTGACCTGTTGAATATCGAAGCATGACCGGCAAGCGAGTAGCGAAGGCGGATCGCGCATGAGCACCGAGACCGCGGAGACTGCCCGGCTGCAGTATTTCGGGCCGAACTGGTTCGCCTCGGTGATGGGCACCGGCATCGTGGCCACCGCCGCCGCCTCCTTGCCCGTGCAGTTCCCGGGACTGCGAGCTTTCGCCGAAGTGGTGTGGGTGATCGCCGCGGTCCTGCTGGTGCTGCTGATCGTCGCGGTGACGGTGCAGTGGGTGCGTCACCCCAAAGTGGCCCGCGGCCAGGTGCGTAATCCGCAGATGACGCACTTCTACGGGGCGGCACCGATGGCCCTGCTGACCGTGGGTACCGGCGCCGTGCTGATCGGCCGTGATCTGATCGGCATGCGGCTGGCGGTCGACGTGGACTGGGTGCTGTGGAGCGCGGGCACCGTCGGCGGGCTGTTCACCGCGATGACCATCCCGTACCTGATGTTCACTCAACTGGAGGTCGGGCCCGACGCGGCCTTCGGCGGCTGGCTGATGCCGGTGGTGCCGCCGATGGTCGCAGCGGCGTCGGGTGCGCTGCTCATTCCACACCTGCCGCCCGGTACGGGCCGCGCCACGATGTTCTACGGCTGCTTCGCGATGTTCGGGCTGTCGCTGATCGCCGCGCTGATCATCATCACGCTGATCTGGAGCCGGCTGGCGCACTACGGCACCTCGGGCTCCGCCCGGGTACCGACGCTGTGGATCGTGCTAGGACCGTTGGGACAGGGCATCACCGCGGCCGGCCTGCTGGGAACCGTGGCGGCACTGGCGGTCAAGCCCGAATTAGCCTCCGGTATGCAGGTTTTCGCGGTGCTGTTCGGGGTGCCGGTGTGGGGCTTCGCAGTGCTGTGGATCGGATTGGCGACCGCGCTGACGGTTCGCACGCTGCGCCGCGGCATGTCGTTCGCGCTGACCTGGTGGAGCCTGACCTTCCCCGTCGGCACCTTCGTGACCGGTACCTCGCAACTGGCCGCTCATACCGGGCTGCCGATGTTCCGGGTCGCGGCGGTAGTGGCTTATGGCTGTCTGCTCTCCACCTGGGCGCTGGTGGCGGTCCGTACGTTGCGCGGCAGCGTCGGAGGCAGCCTGTTCGCCCCGGCGCCGCCTCCGGCGCCGATCCACAAAGACCCGAAATGATCGCGACGGCTCGGGTGTACGACCCCATCGACCCGGCACGGCCACCCCGGGTACTGGTGGATCGGTTGTGGCCCAGGGGAATTCACAAGGACGACCCACGCGTCGGCACCTGGCTGCCGGAAATTGCGCCATCGACCGAGTTGCGCAAGTGGTACCACGCCCACCCGGACCGCTACGACGACTTCGTGGCCCGCTACCGCGAAGAGCTGACCGACTCCGATTCGGTGGCACAGCTGCGGGCACCGGTCACCCTGGTGACGGCGGCCCGGGAGATCGAGCACAGCCACGTGCCCGTACTGGCGGAATTCCTGGAGCAGACCACGTCTCAGTGAGACGAACCCGGCTTTGGTGCGGTCGCGAAGTCGACGAGGGTGGCACGGGCCTGCCGGTCGGCGTGACCCAACCCGAGTTCCAGCAGTGCGCACTCGACGGTCGCCCCGATCCACAGCCGTGCCGCGACGGCTGGTGCCGACCAGCCAAGGGCGACGAAGTCGGTGGTCAGCAGAGTCACCGTCGCTTCATTGCGCCGGGTGATCTCATCCTGGATCGGTACCAACGCGCGGGCTTCGAGGATGAGCGCACGGACACCACGCTGGCTCAGGCAGGCGTCCAGATAGGTGGTCGATATCGCCGCCAAGCGCTCACGACCCGACGGCAGACCCGCAACGGCGTGCTGCACGTCGGCCAGGATCCGATCATGAAACCGCCGGTGCAGCTGAACCAGGTACGCGGTGCGGTCACCGAAGTGATGAAAGAACGTGCCCTTGGCCACCCCGGCGGCCCCGGTGATGGCGTTGACACTCAGGCTGTCCAACCCGGTGGTCTCGGCAAGTGCAAAGCCGATGTCCAGCAGCGCTTCACGGGTTCGTTCCTTGGCTGCGGCCCGCGATATTCCGGTCGTCATGACATCCTGTTCACTCTCGGTGACCGACTGGTCAGTGGTGATATTACGCGAATCGCCATGTAGATGGTCTATTCTGGCGTATTCATTGACCGACCGGTCGATCAATGGCTAACATCGGCACATGCCCATAGTCGAGACCCGAGCAGGAGCTCTCACGTATCAGGACCACGGCGAAGGCCCGGTCTTGATCCTGTTACACGCCACGCTGCACAGCCACCACGACTTCGACGCCATCGCCCCCGCATTGGCGCGCGACCACCGCGTCATTGCCCTCGACTGGCCCGGCTGCGGCGAGTCGGCGCCGCCGGCGGATCCGGCCAACTTGAGCGCGCCTCTGTTCGCCGACGCCCTCGAAGACCTGGTCGACCACTTGGGCGTATCGAAGGTGGTGTTGATCGGCAATTCGGTGGGCGGGTTCGCCGCTGCACGACTGGCGATCAACCGGCCGGAACTGGTGGCCGGGCTGGTGTTGGTTCAGACCGGCGGGTTCATGCCGATGAACGCGGCGTCCCGGCTGTTCTGCCGGACGATGGGCACGCCTGCGGTGTTCAAGATGGTCGCGCCACTGTTCATCAGTGCCTACATGAAGCCTCAGACCGCGCTGGACCATGAGATCGCCGAGCGCACCAGGGAGCTCGAACGCACGGCTGCGGGTCGCCTACAAGGGGCCGCGCTGTGGCGCAGTTTCGCCGAACCCGAGCACGATCTGCGATCCCGCGGGGCACAAATAGCCGCGCCGACGCTGATCATCTGGGGTCGCCGTGACGTCGCCATCCCGAAGGCCGCCGGCCGTGCCGCCAATGCCGCGATCCCTGGCTCCCAGTTCACGATGCTGAACACCGGCCATGTCTCGTTCTCGTCCGCGCCCGGCGAATTCCTGGCCGCGGTGCAGCCGTTCCTGGCGACCATTCGCGAGCGCATCGGCTGACAAACGAAAAGTGCCTCGTGTTTCCGTCGGGTCGGGGTCTGACGGAAACACGAGGCACTTGGGGTATCGGCAGGCCGGCGGGTGGTGTTACACCCGCCGAGGATCAGGCCTCCAAAATCGCAGTGACGCCCTGCCCGCCGGCGGCGCAGATGGAGATCAGGCCACGGACCGGCTGGCCGGTCTGCTTCCTCTTCTCGGCGAGCTGCTTGGCCAACTGAGCCACGATGCGCCCGCCTGTCGCGGCGAACGGGTGACCCGCGGCCAGCGACGAGCCGTTGACGTTGAGCTTGGACCGGTCGATCGAGCCCAGCGCACCGTCCAGGCCGAGGCGCTCCTTGCAGTACTGGTCGGATTCCCACGCCGCGAGCGTGGCCAGCACCACCGAGGCGAACGCCTCGTGGATCTCGTAGAAGTCGAAGTCCTGCAGTTTCAGGCCGTTACGGGCCAGCAGTCGCGGTACCGCGTAGGTCGGCGCCATCAGCAGGCCGTCGGAGCCGTTGACGTAGTCGACTGCGGCGGTCTCCGAGTCGACGAAGTAGGCCAGCACCGGGATGTCGTGCTCGGCCGCCCACACGTCGGTGGACAACAGCGCCACCGAGGCGCCGTCGGTCAAAGGGGTCGAGTTGCCCGCTGTCATGGTGGCGTCACCCAACTTGACCCCGAACACGGGCTTCAGCTTGGCCAGTTTCTCGGTCGACGAGTCACCGCGCAGGTTGTTGTCGCGGTACAGGCCCAGGAACGGGGAGACGAGGTCGTCGAAGAAGCCGCGGTCGTAAGCGGCGGCCATGTTCTGGTGGCTGGCGGCGGCGAGGGCGTCCTGGTCGACGCGCTTGACGCCCATCTCTTTGGCGGTCATGGCGGCGTGCTCGCCCATCGACAGCCCGGTGCGGGCCTCGCTGTTGACCGGAATCTCGACGCCGACCGCGGCCGGCAGCTTGCCCACCAGCTTCAGTCGGTCGATGTTGGACTTGGCCCGGCGCAGGCTCAACAGCACCCGGCGCAGGTCGTCGCCGAAAGCGATCGGCGCGTCCGAGGCGGTGTCCACGCCACCGGCCGCGGCCACCTGGTAGCGACCCGCCGCGATGCCGTCAGCGGCCGCAATGGCCGACTGCAGACCGGTGCCACAGGCCTGTTGCAGGTCGAACGCCGGCGTGTACGGCGACAGCGAAGTGCCCAGCACACATTCGCGGATGAGATTGAAATCACGGCTGTGCTTGAGCACAGCGCCGCCGATCACCATGTCGAGGCGCTCACCTTTGAGGTTGAACCGGTCGATCAAACCGTCCAGAGCTGCGGTGAACATGTCCTGGTTGGAGGCGTTGGCGTAAGCGCCGTCGGATCGCGCGAAGGGAATGCGATTACCACCGAGGACTGCTACCCGGCGGCGGCTGTTGTTGTCGGCCACGGCTTTGCTCCCGTTCTCATGCAAGGAAGGATGGAGTGTCGAAGGGCATACTACCCACGGTTCTTACTCTGGAGTAAGTTCGTCCTCGACAAGACGGCTCCGACGGCAACAATGCCTCGCGAAATCACGTCCGCATTAGAAAGGCTCGCAGTGGCTGACGTCCTCTCCCAAGTCCTGACTTCCGGTCCCGGTTCGTTCCTGGCCAAGCAACTCGGCGTTCCGCAACCACAACCGCTGCGGCGCTACAAAGCCGGCGAACCCGCCCTGGGCGGTCCTTTGCTGATCGGCGGCGAAGGCCGCATCGCCGAGCCGCTGCGCGCAGCCCTGGCCGACGACTACGACGTCGTCGGCAACAACGTGGGCGGACGTTGGGCCGACTCCTTCGGTGGCCTGTTGTTCGACGCCACCGGCATCACCAAGCCCGAGCAGCTCAAGGCGCTGTACGAGTTCTTCACGCCGGTACTGCGGAACCTGGCCGCCAACAGCCGCGTCGTGGTCGTCGGTACCACCCCCGGTGAAATCTCCGACATCGACGAGCACATCGCGCAGCGCGCGCTGGAGGGCTTCACGCGGTCGCTCGGCAAGGAGCTGCAGCGCGGCGCCACCGTCGGCCTGGTCTACCTGTCCGCCGGCGCCAACACCGGCGCCACCGGACTGGAGTCGACGGTCCGCTTCCTGCTGTCCGGCAAGTCGGCCTATGTCGACGGCCAGGTGTTCCACGTGGGCGCCGCCGATGCGGAGGCCCCAGCGGACTGGGACAAGCCGCTCGCCGGCAAGGTCGCGCTGGTCACCGGCGCCGCCCGCGGCATCGGCGCCGAAATTGCCCGGGTATTCGCCCGGGACGGCGCAGCCGTGGTCGCCATCGACGTCGAGGCCGCCGCTGACGCGCTGGCCGAGACCGCCGGCGCCGTCGGTGGCACCGCACTGACACTGGACGTCACCGCCGATGACGCCGTCGACCAGATCGTGGCGCACCTGAACGATCACCACGGCGGCAAGGCAGACATCTTGGTCAACAACGCCGGTATCACCCGCGACAAGCTGCTGGCCAACATGGACGATGCCCGGTGGAACTCGGTCGTCGCAGTGAATCTGCTTGCGCCGCAACGCCTGGCGCAGGGCCTGGTGTCCAGCGGCACCATCGGATCCGGCGGCCGGGTGATCGGCCTGTCCTCGATGGCCGGTATCGCGGGCAACCGCGGTCAGACCAACTATGCCGCCACCAAGGCCGGCATGATCGGGATGACCGACGCGCTGGCACCGGTTTTCGGCGAGAAGGGCGTCACCATCAACGCCGTCGCACCGGGTTTCATCGAGACCAAGATGACCGACGCCATCCCGCTGGCCACCCGTGAGGTGGGCCGCCGGCTCAACTCGCTGTTCCAGGGCGGATTGCCGGTCGACGTCGCCGAGCTGATCGCATACTTTGCCAGCCCGGCGTCAAACGCGGTGACCGGCAACACGATTCGGGTCTGCGGCCAAGCCCTCCTGGGAGCTTGACAATGACTCAGCCCAACGGCCTGCTGAACATGGCACGTGCGGTGGTCGGTGCGCTGCCGTTCGTGTCACGCGGCAACACGCTGCCGGACCGTACCGTCAAGGTCTCCGGTCTGACGATCGACCCGACCAATGTGGCCGAGTACGCCGCGGTCACCGGACTGCGCTTCGGCGACACGGTGCCTCTCACCTACCCGTTCGCGTTGACCTTCCCGACCATGATGTCGCTGGTCACCGGCTTCGATTTTCCTTTTGCCGCAATGGGTTCGGTGCACACCGAGAACCACATCACCCAGTACCGGCCGATCAAGGTGACCGACGTGCTGGATGTCGCAGTACACGCCGAGAACCTGCGTGAACATCGCAAGGGCCTGTTGGTCGACCTGATCACGGACATCAAGGTCGGCAACGATCTGGTGTGGAGCCAGGTCACCACGTTCCTGCACCAGCAGCGCACCAGCCTGTCCGGCGGCCCCAAGCCTGAGCCGGTCAAGCAACCCAAACTGCCGCCACCCAACGCGGTGCTGAGCATCACGCCCGGTCAGATCCGGCACTACGCCGACGTCGGTGGCGATCACAACCCGATCCACACCAGCTCGATCGGCGCCAAGCTGTTCGGCTTCCCGACCGCGATCGCGCACGGAATGTTCAGCGCGGCAGCCGTTCTGGCCAATATCGAGGGACAGTTGCCGGATGCGGTGAAGTACTCGGTGAAGTTCGGCAAGCCAGTTCTGCTGCCGGCCAAGGTCGGGTTGTACGTCGACCAGACCCCCGAGGGGTGGGGCCTGGCGCTGCGCAACCTGTCCAAGGGCTACCCGCACCTGACGGCCACGGTGTCTTAATCCGCCTCACGAGCGTGATGCCTGTGCACGAGAATCGATGGATTCTTGTGCACAGGCATCACTTTCGTTGAGAGCACTGGGCCTAGGTAGACGCGTCCGGCGGGCCAGAGCGCTTGCCCTTCAGGCCACGCCAGAACAGATTGATCATCAACTCGGCAGCATCGTTGGCCGACGTGTCCCCGGCACTGACCCGCGAGGCGATCGCCTCACCCGCACCTACCAGGGCGACGGCCATCATCTCGAAATCGCTGTCCGGGTCCGGGTTTCGGGTGCCCGTACTGAGCAACCGCGCGACCAGATCGATGATCTTGTCCCGGCCTTCACGGACCGTGTGGGCAAAGGCCTGCGAACTGGTGGCCTGGGTGTACAACACGATCCACGACGCCCGGTGCACGTCGATGTAGTTCATGAACGACAGCACTGCCGTGCGCAGCAGATCCCGCGGCGCCACCGTGAAATCGATGTCGGTACGGACGGTTTCGACAAACCGGTTGAGCTCACGGTCCAGGCAGGCGCCGAACAACTCTTCCTTGGAGCCGTAGTACAGGTACAACATGGGCTTGGAGATCTCGGCCTGCGCCGCGATCGCGTCCATCGACGTCTCGTGATAGCCGTTCACCGAGAACATCTGCACTGCGGCGTCGAGCATCTGCTGTTCGCGGACAGCACGCGGCAGCCGCTTGGTTCCACCCGCCATCAGACCAGGGTAAGCAACAGAGGCTTCACTTCACGCATTTCGGGCTGGCACCCTTCATGGCCGCCACCCGCAGGAACGACTGGTCGACCTGCGCTTGTGCCAGTTCGCCGGACTTCACCGCGTTCTCCAGCTTGTCCAGCACGTCTGAGATGCCGTCGGTGGTCACCCACAGCGCCACATCCGCACCCGCCTGCATCGCCTTGAGCGCGGCATCGGCGACACCGTAATGCGCACTGATCGCGGCCATTCCGGTGAGGTCGTCGGTGAACACCACACCCGCAAAGCCCGGACCGCCATAGCCACCGGAGCGAAGCAGGTCATACGCTGGCTTGCTCAGGCTGGCCGGCAAGTCGCCGACGGTCAGACCCGGTACCTGCAAATGGCCGACCATCACGGCCACCGGTCCCTGAGTGGTCAACGTTCGGTACGGCACCAGATCGTTGGTCAGCAACGCATCCAGCGGCGGGGTCACCACGCCACCGGTGTGCGAATCACCCGAACCGTGGCCGTGTCCGGGGAAGTGCTTGAGCACCGGCAACAGCCCGGCGTCACGCAGGCCCTGTGCGTACGCCCCGGCGTATTCGGTCACCTTGTCCGGCGTGGATCCGAAGGAGCGGTCCCCGATCACCTCGTCGTCGGGCTCGTCGGTGACATCGGCATCGGGCGCGAAGTCGACGGTGATGCCGAGGTCATGCATCTTCTGACCGCGTTCCTTGGCGATGTCGTGGACCTGTTCGGGCGTCTTGGTGTTGGCCAGCACGCGAGGCGAATCCTGTTTGCCGATCTTCTTGGCCAGCCGGGACACCCGGCCACCTTCTTCGTCGGTGCTGACCGACAGCGGCAATGCCCCGGAGGCGGCCTGCAGGGCAGGGAGGTCCGACAAGATCGACTGGTCGGTCCAGCTACCGATGAAGATCCCGCCGACCTGCTGATCGGTGACCGCCGCCTTGGCGTCCGCGGTGTCCTTGACGCCGACCATCAGTAGTTGTGCCAACTTCTGGCGCAGGGTCAGGGCGCTCAGCAGCGATTGCGGGTCACAGGGCGGAGCAGTCGGCGCGGCCGCGTCCATCGGCTTACCCGACGGCGCCGCCTTGGACGAACTCGGCGATGACGCGGCAGCGGGGTGGCTGGACGAGTGCGAACATCCCACCACCAATCCGGACAGCAGTGCCAGGGCGCCAAGAGTTCGGGGCAGAGACATGGGTTCCGAGCCTAGTGGGCGTCTCCGGCTGAGTTGACCGACGGCGCTGCCGGTAAGCAGGTCCGGCCAGCCGGACGTGCTAGTTTGGGCCGCATGGACCGCTTCCTCGTGCCCGCCGGAGCCAGCATCGTGGTCGGCCTGTTGCTGGGAGCGGCCGCGATCTTCGGCACCACGCTGATGCTTCAGCAAGACACCAAGCCGGCGCTGCAATCGGGCGATCCAGCGTCTTCGGTACTCAACCGGGTCGAATACGGCAACCGCAGCTAAGCCGGCCACGCCGCTGTCGCGGCGCTGGTTGTGGGTAGTCAGTGCGGCCGCCCTGGTCCTGACGTTCGCCCAGTCACCGGGCCGGGTCTCGCCCGACACCAAGCTCGATCTGACCGCCAACCCCGCGCGTTTCCTGGCGCGGGCGGCCAATCTGTGGAACAGCGACCTACCGTTCGGGCAGGCGCAGAACCAGGCCTACGGCTACCTGTTTCCGCACGGCGCCTTCTTTCTGGCCGGCGACCTGATCGGTCTGCCCGGCTGGGTGATCCAACGGCTGTGGTGGGCGCTGCTGCTGATCGTCGGGTTCTGGGGGCTGCTGCGGGTGGCCGAGGCGTTGGGCATCGGCAGCACGTCGTCCCGGGTGATCGCCGCGCTGGCCTTCACCCTGTCCCCCCGGGTACTGACGACACTGGGCGCGATTTCATCCGAGACGCTGCCGATGGTGCTGGCGCCGTGGGTGTTGCTGCCGGTGATCCTGGTCCTTCAAGGTGACCCACGGATCCGTCAGCTGGCCGCCCGGTCGGCGGTAGCCGTCGCGCTGATGGGTGCGGTCAACGCGGTGGCCAGCCTGACCGGCTGTCTGGCGGCCATCCTGTGGTGGGCTTCGCACCGACCCAACCGGCGCTGGTGGAAGTTCACCGGCTGGTGGCTCGGCTGCACGCTGCTGGCGATCCTGTGGTGGGTGGTGGCGCTGCTGCTGCTCGGCCGGATCAGCCCGCCGTTCCTGGACTTCATCGAGTCCTCCGGGGTGACCACCCAGTGGCTGTCGCTGACCGAGGTGCTGCGCGGCACCTACGGCTGGACCGCATTCGTCGCGACCAACGCCACCGCGGGATCCTCCCTGGTGACCGGTTCGGTTGCCGTGTTGGCCACCACTCTGGTGGCCGCAGGCGGGCTGGCCGGCCTGTCCATGCGCACCATGCCCGCTCGGGGCCGGCTGATCGGCATGCTGTTGGTCGGGCTGGTGCTACTCACAGTGGCCTACTCCGGCGGGCTGGGCTCGCCGATCGCACACCAGGTACAGACCTTCCTGGACGCTGCGGGCACCCCGCTGCGCAATGTGCACAAGCTCGAGCCGGTGCTGCGCCTGCCACTCACACTGGGCCTGGCTCATCTACTGGGCCGGATTCCGTTGCCCGGCACCGTTCCGCTTCGACAGTGGCTGTCCGCATTCGCGCACCCCGAGCGCGACAAGCGGATCGCGGTGACCATGGTGTTGCTCGCCGCCCTGGCCGCAGGCACCTCGCTGGCGTGGACGGGACGGCTCGCGGCGCCCGGGGCCTACCGTGCCATCCCGGCGTACTGGCATCAGGCGGCCGACTGGCTCGATGAACACGACACCGGGCGGGTGCTGGTGGCCCCGGGGGCCCCGTTCGCCAACCAGGGCTGGGGCAATACCCACGATGAACCTCTGCAGGTGCTCGGCCACAGTGCGTGGGGCGTGCGCGACTCGATTCCGTTGACGCCGCCGCAGACCATCCGCGCGCTGGATTCGGTGCAGCGCCTGTTCGCCACTGGACGGCCATCCGCCGGACTCGCCGATACCCTTGCCCGCCAGGGCATTTCCCATATCGTCCTGCGCAACGACCTGGATCCGGACAACTCACGTTCGGCCCGGCCGTTGCTGGTGCACCGGGCCTTGGAAGGATCCGGGGGGCTCACCCTTGTGGCCGAGTTCGGAGATCCGGTCGGACCGGGCAAGGTGGCCGGATTCATCACCGACAGCGGACTGCGGCCGCGTTACCCGGCCATCCAGATCTATCAGGTCGACGGCGCGGCGACCACTCGCCCGTATCTGACCGACGCCGAGTCGATGGCCCGTGTCGACGGCGGGCCGGAAGCATTGCTGCGCCTCGACGAACGGCGCCGACTGCTCGGCCAAAGCCCGTTGGGCCCAATGATTTTGACCTCCGATGCCCGGCAAGCCGGATTACCCGCACCGCTGGTCACCATCACCGACACCCCCTTGGCCCGCGAAACCGACTACGGCCGGGTCGACGACCACTCCTCGGCCATCCGCGCCCACGGCGACCCCCGGCACACCTTCAACCGGGTGATGGACTACCCCAGCCCGGGCGCGACGACCGTGTACGGCCAATGGCCCGGAGGACGGGTGACCGCGTCCAGCTCATCGTCGGATTCCGTTGCACTGCCCAATGTTTCGACCGCAGCGGGACCGGTGGCCGCGATCGACGGAGACCCGTCCACGGCCTGGGTGTCCAGCTCGCTGCAGGCCGCTGTCGGCCAATGGCTTCAGGTGGACCTGGATCATCCGATCACCAACGCCGTGGTCACCCTGACCCCCAGTGCGACCGCGGTGGGCGCCCAGGTCCGCCGCATCGAACTGGCTACGGCCAACGGCACCAGCACGATTCGCTTCGATCAACCTGGCAAGCCGTTGACCGCGGCCCTGCCCTACGGCGAGACGTCCTGGGTCCGGTTCACCGCCGTCGGCACCGATGACGGATCTCCGGGTGTCCAGTTCGGCATCACCGATTTCTCGATAACCCAGTACGACGCATCAGGTTTCGCGCATCCGGTGAGCCTGCGGCACACCGTCGCGGTGCCCGGACCGCCCGCCGGTTCTGCCGTGGCACAGTGGGATCTGGGCAATGATCAGCTCGGCCGGCCCGGCTGCGCCGAAAGCCCCACCGGCGTGCGGTGTTCGGCGGCCATGGCGCAGTCGCCGGAAGAACCCATCAACATGAGCCGCACCCTGACGGTGCCGGCCCCCACCACGGTCACCCCGACGGTGTGGGTGCAAGCCCGCCAAGGTCCGATGCTCGCCGATCTGATCGTTCAGCCCGGAACCACCCGGGCCACCGGCGATTCCGACGTCATCGATGTGTTGGGCTCGGCCTACGCCGCGACCGACGGCGATCCTCGCACCGCCTGGGTCGCCCCGCAGGGCATCGTTCAGTTCCGCGATGCGGCGAACCTCACCGTGCACCTGCCGACGGCAACCATGGTCGGTGGGCTACGCCTGGCTCCGAGTGCATCGGATCTGCCCGCGCACCCGACGATGGTCGCGGTCGACCTCGGCAACGGCCCAGAGGTTCGTCGACTCACCGGTGACGGCCCGCAGACCTTGACCTTCAAGCCCGCGGTGACCGACACCATCAAGCTGTCCATCCTGGATTGGCGTGACGTGATCGACCGCACCTCACTGGGTTTCGATCAGGTCAAACCTCCCGGGCTGGCCGAGGTCACGGCGCTCGACCCGCACGGGGCGGCGATCGCACCGGCCGATGCCGCGAAGAATCGTCAGCGCACGATCGATCTACCGTGCGGCAAGGGACCGATCATCGCGGTAGCCGGCCAGTTCCTGCAGACCTCGGTACACACCACCGTCGACGCCCTGATGGACAGCGCGCCGATCGCCGCCCAGCCGTGTCAGGCGGCACCGCTGCAGCTGCCCGCGGGCCAACAAGAACTGGTGATCAGCCCCGGCTCGGTGTTCACCCTCTTCGGGGTACAGCTCGCCACCCCGTTGGCGGACCAGATCCACCGCGCCACAACAACTCCCGCGGCACTCGGCGCCTGGACGGCCGATCATCGCGAGGTGCGGCTGCCGCCGTCACCGGTGCAGCGGGTGCTGGTGGTGCCCGAAAGCATCAACCCGGGCTGGTCCGCGCACACCGCCAACGGCACGTCGCTGACCCCGGTCACCGTCAACGGCTGGCAGCAGGGCTGGATCCTGCCCGCGGGCCTATCAGGCACGGTGACAATGCAATTCGCTTCCAACGTGCAATATCGCGTGGGAGTGTTCGGTGGGCTGGCGCTGCTGCCGGTAGTGGCCTTGCTGGCGCTGTGGCCGACCCGACGGCCGTCCTCGGACGCCCCGTCGCGTCCGTGGCAACCGCCGCCAGTGGTCGTTGGCGCTGCGCTGCTCGCGATCGGGACATTGATCGCCGGGGCAGCCGGAGCCGGTGTGATGGCCGCCATGATGGGACTGCGTTACCTGCTGCGCGACCGGCCGAAATTGCTCGACGGCCTGACCATCGGCGCCGCCGCGTCCGGCCTCACCTTGGCCGGCGCGATCCTCAGCGTTTACCCGTGGCGGTCCGTCGACGGCTATATCGGCCACGAGTGGGGAGTTCAGCTGTTGGCGCTGATCTCGGTGGCGGCCGTCGCGGCTTCTGTGTTCACCGGGCCGGGGCCGGCTCCGGAAGATCCGTGATCGAGCTGTCCAAAACGACCGGGGCCCTGCGGGATTCCCAACGGCGTAGCGCCTCGCGACAGGGCGATTCGATCAGCGCATAACTGACCGCGGAGATGGCGAAGCCGAACACCAGCGTCAGCGCCAGCACCGTCGGCATGTGCCCGTTGAAGGGGAATTCGCCGATCACCGGGAACACCATCGCCAGCGCCGCGAGGTGCCAGATGAACAGCCCATAGGACCACCGGCCCAGCGTCACCATGGGCGTGCTGCCCAGCACGCGGTGACTGGTGCCCGGCGCGTCGAGCACCAGTGGCGCCAGCAGTGTCGCCGCGACCACCGCGCCCATCGAGGTCTTGACCACCACCTGGCTGACCGTGCCGGGGGCCAGGCCGATGTTGCCGGCCAGTGGTGTCGCGGCGATGACGAATGCGGCCACGGTGATCGCCGCCATCACCCACCGCCGACGCGCCAGGCGATGCACGGGGCCGACCGGCTCGACGGTCAGCTCGGCCAGCACCATGCCGGCGCCGAACCAGGAGAACAACGCAGGCAGCCAGTTCATCTGATTCACCCCGAACGGCAGGTGCCACGGCAACGCCGGCCAGGCGAAGCTGGCCACCGCCAGGGCCGTGATGACCGGAATCCGGGCACGCACCGGCAACTGCCGCGCCAGCAGCGCCAGGATGGGCAACACCAGATAGAAACTGACCTCCACGGCCAGACTCCACATCTGGGTCAGTCCGGAGGTCAGGGTCAGCGGCACATAGACCTGCGTGAGGGTCAGGTTCGACAGCCACACCGTCAGGTCGGCATCGGCGTCGGGCAGCAGCGTGAGGATCACCACAACTGCGACCACATACGCCGGCATGATCCGGACCAGCCGTGACCGCAGGTAGTGCCCGGTCGGCGGGCGGCGGCGCAGACCGCGCGCCGCTGCCGCATGACCGCGCCAGAGCAGAAAGCCGGACAGCGCGAAGAACACCGCGACAGCCAGGTCGAATCGGGTGAACAGCCGGCCATACCAGCCGCTGCTGTTCCCGGTCTGGAACGCCACGTGGGTCAGCACCACACCCATCGCCGCGCAGGCTCGCATGCCCTCGACCGCGGGCAAAAAGCTGCGGGTGCCGCTGACTCCTGTGTCGTCGGTCCCGCTGTCCACAGCCTCCAGTGTGCCGGGCCCGGCGCAGACTTCCGAATCCGCCGGCCGGCGCCACGGCGTCCGGGCCTCATGGTCTGGGCGCTCGCCTTACCTTCTGCTGTTAGGGTCAAGCGGGTTGCTGTGAGGCTGGTAGAGGAAGTAAGGAGCACGGTTTGAACCGCGCTGTGGGGTTGCGTATTGCGGCCTGCGTTTTGATGGGGCTCGGTGCCGCCCTGCTGATTGCTTCGCTGCTGTTGACGACCTACACCTCCAGCAGGATCGCCAAGGTCCCGCTGGACATCGACACCACGCTGGTCAGCAATGGCACCGGAACGGCACTGGATCCCGCGTCCCTGTTGGGCGAGAAGTTCATCGTCAACAAGAACGTGCCGCTGGCCATGCAGCAGCAGATCAGTGTCGAGTCCCCGGCCAACGCCGATGTGGTGACCCTTCAGGTCGGCAGCACCGTGCGACGTACCGACAAGCAGCAGGACAACGGTCTGCTGCTGGCGCTCGTCGACACCGTCACCATGAATCGGCGTACCGCGATGGCGGTGTCCTCGGACAACAACCCCGGCGGTTCGGTGCAGAAGCCCCGCACCATGGAAGACCAGAGCGTGCCGACCCCGATCCCGCTGGCGCACCAGGGTCTGACCTACCGCTTCCCGTTCGACACCGAGAAGAAGACGTACCCGTTCTTCGATCCGATCGCCCAGAAGACCTATGACGCCAACTTCCAGGGCGAAGAGGACGTCAACGGGCTCAGTGCCTACAAGTTCACCCAGAACGTCGGCTATGACGCCGACGGCAAGTTGGTCGAACCGGTCAAGTACGCCTCCCTGTTCGAGAAGGGCGAGGACAGCCAGGTGACCGCCCGGGCGTCACTGTGGGGGCTGCCGGGTGATCCCGATGAGCCGATCACCATGCAGCGCTACTACGCCGCGCAGCGCACCTTCTGGGTCGATCCGGTGTCCGGCACCATCCTGAAGCAGAAGGACCACGGCTTCCACTACTACTCGCGTGACGCCCTCAAGCCCGAGGTGACGTTCGCCGACTACACCGTCACCTCGACCGAGTCCACGGTCGAGTCGCAGGTGTCGGCCGCCCACGCCGAACGCGACAAGCTGGCGCTGTGGGACCGCATCCTGCCGATCACCTTCGTCGCGCTGGGCCTGGTGACGTTGGTCGGCGGCGTGGCACTGGCCTGGTACGGCCTGAGCTCGCAGGCCGCGTTGATCGATCCGTCCCTGGAAGAGTCGGGACGCGGATTCTTCGGCCGACGGCCCACCGATACCGGGCCGATGCCGGCTGCTGAGGCCGCCACCGAGAAGCTGACCATCCAGCGGCCCAGCGATCTGCCGCCGGACCGGCCGGTCTGATCGAGCTCCGTCCCTTCAGGTTCCGTCACTGGGCGGTGCCGGCGTACGCGCTGGTACTGACGCTTGCGGTAACGGCGCCGTTGTTGGCGCCCGGCTATCTGCTGTTGCGCGACGCGGTGTCCACCCCGCGGTCGTATCTGTCCGACGCGGCGCTGGGGTTGTCCGAGGCGGCGCCGCGGGCACTTCCGCAGGACTTCTTGGTCGCGGTGCTGTCGCATGTGGTCGACGGCGGCGTAGTGGTCAAAGCGCTGACGATCGGCGGGCTGTGGCTCGCCGGTTGGGGCGCGGCGCGGTTGGCCGCGGCGGCACTGGACGCGGGCCTTGGCGGGCAATTGGTGGCGTGCACGGTGGCCGCGTGGAATCCGTACGTCGCCGAGCGCCTGCTGCAGGGGCATTGGAGCCTGCTGGTCGGTTACGGCTGTCTGCCCTGGGTCGCCCTCTCGGCGCTGCGTGCCGGCAATTTCGGCGCACTTCGTCTCGGCGCGCGCTGCGGCGCGCTCCCGAATCTGGTGTTCTGGATCGCGCTGGCCGGGCTGACGCCGACCGGACTACTGCTCGCCTTGGTCGTAGCGTTGGTGTGCTGCCGGTCCTCGCGCGTGCTGGCGGTGGCCCTTGCGGCGGCTGCCGGATCGGCGCTGCCGTGGTTGGTGGCGACCGTGGTGGCACGCTCGGTGTTGCCGGTGGCCAGCGCGGGCGTTCCGGCGTTCGCGGCGCGCGCGGAGCCGGGCCTGGGAACGTTGGGCAGCCTGGCCGGACTCGGCGGCATCTGGAACGGCGATACCGTACCGGCCTCTCGGACCACACTTTTCGCCGTGGTCGGGACGGTGGCGCTACTGGCCGTGGTCGGCACGGGTGCGCGGCGGGCCTGGGACGCCGCCGACGCCCGGCCGCTGCTGGTACTGGCCGTCGTCGCGGTGGTCACGCCCGCACTGCTGGCGACGGCGCCGGGGTTGGCGTTTCTGGACTGGCTGATCCGGCTGGCTCCGGGTACCGGCGTGCTGCGCGATGGCCAGAAGTGGGTGGCCCTGGCCATGCCGGGCTACGCACTGGCGGCAGCGTCAGCGGTTCCGGCGTTGCAACGTTGGCTGCCTTCGGTTTACGCCGCACTCGGATGCTGCCTGGTGGTGCTGATCGCGCTACCGGACCTGGTGTGGGGGGTCGGCGGTCAGCTGCGGTCGGTGCAGTATCCGGCCGGCTGGTCCGCGGTCGCGGCTCAGGTCAACGCCGATCCGCGGCCGGTGGCCGTACTGCCACCCGATGTGATCCGCCAATTTCCTTGGGCCGGAACGGCACCCGTGCTCGATCCACTCCCCCGCTGGGTGTCCGCCGACGTGCTCGCCACCGGCGATCTGGTGATCAACGGGCGGACGGTGCCCGGCGAGGGAGCTCGGGCCCGGGCCGTGCAGGAAATGCTGATCCGCGGCGCGGACGCTGAACGGTTGGCCAGGGCGGGAGTGGGCTGGGTGGTGGTCGAAGGCCATGCGCCGGCTTTGCAATTGCCAACCGTCTACCAGGACAAGGATATTGCGTTGTATCGGGTGGGCGGCTCAGCCCCGGCGGCCGCCGGCCGTGGTTTGTTGATAGCCGCGCACCTGGTGTGGTTGGGGCTGCTGGTCGGCGGACTGGCGGGCATGACGTGGGCTCGGGTTTCCCGCCACCCCGGCCCGGAACCGCGCTGAGGCGGCAACTCACCTCCCCGACGCGGCAGGGGTCAGACGATCCCGCTGACGAATTCCCCGTCCCGCACCGCCGAAGCGACGGACAGCATGGCCGAAGCACTTTGCGGCCAGGAGAATTCAGCCGATCGCAGCTGCGCCTTGACGCCCAGTTGCTCACGCAACACCGGATCGGTCAGCAGCATCTGCAAAGCCGCGACCAAACCGCGGTGGTCATCGACCAGCAGCCCGGTGACACCGTCGACCACCGAATCGGTCAGTCCGCCCGACGACCGGTAACCGACTGTCGGCACCCCGTGCTGGGCGGCCTCGATCACCGCCAGCGCCCAGCCCTCCTTGCGGGACGGCAGGGCATGCACCCACGCCTGTTGCAGCAGTTCATGTTTGACCGATTCGGACACGTGGCCGTGGAAGGTCACAGCGGAGCCGATACCTAGTTGATCGGCGTGGGCGACCAGGCGGTCGGACCACCAACCGCCGCCGACCACGTCCAGACGCAGGTCCGGCATCGACGGCAGCAGCCCGGCGACCGCGTCCAGCACGTCCTCGATCTGCTTGTGCGGCACCAGTCGGGACAACACCACCACCCGCGGCCCAGCCGAACGCTCCAACGCCAGCGAACCCGTGGGCGCGGCGTCAACGCCGTTGCGCACCACCGCAATCCGGGACGCTTCGACACCCAGGTCCACCAAATCACGCGCCGAGGGCAGCGACACCGTCACGTACTGATTGTGCCGATGCAGCCGCGGCGACAATCGGGATTCGACGAACCAGCCGAATCTGCTCATCAATCGGCCGGCCACGGGCCACTGGTCACGATGACAGTGGTGCACCAGGATCATCGAGCGCCGACCGTAGGCCAGCCGGGCCAGGAACGGGATGCCGTTCTGGGAGTCGATCACCACGTCGGGGCGCGCTCCGCGCAGCGGGCCCAGGCCCATACGGGCCAGCACCATGGCCAAACCGGCCCAGATGTACACCGAGTGCCGGCCACCACCGCGGCTGATCTGCACCCCGTCGACCACTTCACGACGCACCGAACCGCGATAGCGCGCGGTGCGCAAGGTGACCGCCACACCCGAGGAGGCCAGGACGGCACCGATGCGCTGCAGATACGTCTCGCTGCCGCCGCCCTGCGGATGGCCGGTGTCGCGCCAACAGAGGAGCAGAACAGACCGGATCTCGGCACGAGGTCCGGTCAGCTGATCGGGGCGGTCAGGCATCCCATGAAGGGTACCGGCCAGTACGGTTGCCGGATGCACAGCGCTGTGGTCCGACGGGCCACCTCGGCCCGGACGGCTCGACGGGCTACCCTGGCTCGCTCGGTGCGGCTGCTGCGCGAGTTCAGATACGAACAACCCGACCCCGCCCGGTTCTACGGCGCGCTGGCCACCGACACCGTCGAGCTGGTCGAGGCGCTCTGGCGCGACACCCACGGCACGTCATCGGCGAACGCGACCGTGCTGGACGTCGGCGGCGGCCCCGGCTATTTCGCCACCGAGTTCGCGGCCCACGGCATGCATTACATCGGCGTGGAACCGGACCCCCGCGAGATGCACGCGGGTCCGGCCGGCCGCGGCGGCTCAGGCGCATTCGTGCGGGCTTCCGGCATGGCCCTGCCGATCGCCGACACCAGCGTCGACATCTGCCTGTCCTCCAATGTCGCCGAACATGTCCGCGACCCCTGGCTGATGGGCGAAGAGATGTTGCGGGTCACCCGGCCGGGCGGGCTGGTGATCCTGTCGTACACCGTGTGGCTGGGCCCGTTCGGCGGGCACGAGATGGGGTTGACGCACTACCTCGGCGGCCGGCGCGCAGCCCAGATGTACACCCGAAAGCACGGCCACAGACCCAAGAACGACTACGGCTCGTCATTGTTCGCCGTGTCCGCCGCCGCGGGGCTGAACTGGGCCCGCAGCACGGGGAGATTGCTGGCCGCATTCCCTCGCTACCACCCGCGATGGGCCTGGTGGGTACTACGCATACCAGGGTTGCGGGAGTTCCTGACGAGTAACTTGGTGGTTGTTCTCCAGCGGTGAACTGCAACAGGTTCTCGTTTTTGCAGAATCTGGGTAGTGTGACGTGCATGACATGCGCACGCGAGGAACAGACGCATGACGAGAGCACGCGAGGAGCACACGCATGACCCAGAGCACTGCCTTCAGAACCGAGTGGGACCAGCTTTTCATCGGCGGTAAGTGGGCGGCCCCGGCAACCGGTGAGGTCATCGAGGTGCACTCGCCGGCCACCGGTGAACTCGTCGGCAAGGTGCCGCTGGCCAGCAAGGCCGACGTCGACGCCGCCTGCGCAGCCGCCCGCAAGGCCTTCGACGAGGGCCCGTGGCCCAAGATGTCGCCCGCTGACCGCGCCGCCGTGCTCGCCGAGGCATCCAAGCTGATGACCGAGCGCGCCGACGAATTCAAGTACCTGCTGGCCGCCGAGACCGGCCAGCCGATGATGATCGTCGACATGATGCAGTACGGCGCTGCGATGTCGTCGTTCAACTACTTCGCCGGCGCCGCTGACAAGTTCCAGTGGAGCGACATCCGCGACGGCATCTACGGCCAGAGCCTGGTGACCCGCGAGCCGATCGGCGTGGTCGCCGCCGTCGCCGCCTGGAACGTGCCGTTCTTCCTGGCCGCCAACAAGCTGGGTCCGGCGCTGCTGGCCGGCTGCACCATCGTGCTCAAGCCTGCCGCTGAAACCCCGCTGTCGGTGTTCGCCATGGCGCAGGCGTTCGCCGACGCCGGCCTGCCCGAGGGAGTGCTGTCGATCGTGCCGGGTGGCCCCGAGACCGGCCGGGCGTTGACCGCCAACCCCGAGATCGACAAGTTCACCTTCACCGGCAGCTCGGCGGTCGGCAAGGAGATCGGCAAGGTCGCCGCCGACCGGCTCAAGCCCTGCACGCTGGAGCTGGGCGGTAAGTCCGCGGCGATCATCCTCGAGGACGCCGACCTGGATTCCACGCTGCCGATGCTGCTGTTCTCCGGGCTGATGAACGCCGGCCAGGCCTGTGTGGGCCAGACCCGCATCCTGGCTCCACGGTCGCGTTACGAGGAGGTCGTGGAGAAGGTGGCCGCCGGTGCCGCAGCCATGCAGTGTGGCCTGCCCGACAATCCGGGCGCCATGATCGGCCCGCTGATCAGCGAGAAGCAGCGCGAGCGCGTAGAGGGCTACATCAAGAAGGGTGTCGAGGAAGGTGCTCGGATCGCCGCCGGCGGCGGCCGTCCCGAGGGTCTGGACTCCGGCTGGTTCGTGCAGCCCACGGTGTTCGCCGACGTCGACAACTCGATGACCATCGCGCAGGAGGAGATCTTCGGCCCGGTGCTGTCGATCATCCCGTTCGACACCGAAGAGGACGCGATCCGCATCGCCAACGACTCGGTGTACGGCCTGGCCGGCAGCGTCTACACCACTGATATCCCGAAGGCGATGAAGATCGCCTCGCAGATCCGCACCGGCACCTACGCGGTCAACATGTACGCATTCGACCCGGGCGCCCCGTTCGGCGGTTACAAGAACTCGGGCATCGGCCGGGAGAACGGGCCGGAGGGTATCGAGGCCTACTGTCAGCAAAAGAGCGTCCTCATGCCTTTCGGCTACACCCCCGAGTAACCCCTGCTTCACCGAATGGCCACCTGCGTCCACGCAGGTGGCCATTTGCCTTTCAAATCAATGGTTTTCGTTTCCGTGTGCACCGAAGGAGAACGCTGGTAGCCTCGCGCCCGTCCGAAGGTCGTTGGCAAATATTCTGGGAGGTAACCCATGGCCGTATCAGTGGATCTGGAGAAGTCGCTCGACAAGGCGTTCGAGGAAAAGTCGCTCAAGGACATCCTGGACGCGTCGCCCGCGGCACTGGCGGGCCTGACCGACAAGCACGCCGAGATCTTGGCCGAGTCGTTCCACGTCAAGACGATCCGGGATCTGGGGTCGAACAAGTTCTTCAAGCTGGCTGCCGCATTGGTCGCGCTGGAGAACGCCGGCTAGTTCACGCTCGCCACGGGGGCCCTGGGTGCGTAAACGCCCAGGGCCCCTTGATTTTTCGACTCACCTTCCGTGGAACTGCGCGGCCCGGCGTTGGACGAACGACTGCACCCCCTCGGCGGCGTCCTGAGTGGCGAACAGTCGGCTGACCTCGGGCCGCAGTCGGTCGATGGCGCCGGCTTGGTCGGTGAGCGCCAGTTGCGCCGACTCCAGTGTGGCCCGCACGCCGAGAGGGGCGGCCTGGTCGGCGATGGTGTGGGCGATCACGCGGGCCCGGGCCGCAGCGTCGGCTGCCGTGGCCGCGACCTCCTGGACCAGACCGATCCGGTGCGCCTCGGCGGCATCGAACTCGTCGCCGGTAAGTAGCCAGCGCATGGCGTTACCCCAGCCTGCGGCCTGCGGCAGCCGCAGCGTGGCCCCTCCGAACGGGTAGATACCGCGCAGCACTTCGATCTGGGCGAACCGGGTGTCGGCCGCGGCGATCCTGATGTCGGCCGCCAGCAGTAGTTCGATGCCCAAGGTCAGGCAGCGCCCCTGGGCGGCCGCGACGATCGGCTTTGTCCAGTGCCCGTCCAGACGCCAGGGATCGCGACCGCCCTCGGCGAACAGGTCCTGCCCGGAAGCAATGGCGGGAGCCACGTCGATCAGGTCCAGGCCGGCGGTGAAATGGTCGCCGTGGGCGATCAGCACGCCTGCCCGCAACGTGTCGTCGGATTCCAGCAGTCCGTAGGCCCGGGATAGGTCGGTCAGCATCGCCCGGTTGAAGGCGTTGCGTTTCTCGGGACGGTTGAGGCCCATCACCAGCACGTGACCGTCACGCTGCAAGGTGACGGTATCGAGGTCCGTGGTCATGAAGGCAGTGAACGCGCAATCATGAAATTATGCAAGAGGGCATATTTTTGGCCCGGTGTCCTGCCCAACGGGCTCAATCGGGTGATCTGAGCCACACGACTTGGTCGAATGTGGCCCAAGATTTATGCTCGAAGGCATAACAAGGAGGTTGTGATGTGGGTCGTTGAGCTCAACGTCAAAGGCCATCGCTTCACCCACCAGCTGCTGGGCGCCGAGCGCCTGAGGGCGGTCGCCCGCGATGCGGCACACCAGCTCGACCGCCTCCGGCACCATCGGACCGCCAACTGATGGCTTCGGCCGATAAGCCGACCAACAAGCGAGGCGCCACCCGCGCGCGCATGGTGCGCAGCGCCGCTCGGGTGCTACGCGAGCGCGGCGCCGCGGGCGTCACGATCGACGAAGTGCTCACCCGTAGCAGCGCCCCGCGTGGATCGGTGTATCACCATTTCCCCGAAGGCCGTAGCCAGCTGTTGCTCGAAGCACTGCAATTCGCCGGCGAATCGATCACCGCACTGATCGACGACGCCGCAGCGGGCGGGGGTATCGCACTGGTTCGACGATTCGTCGAATTCTGGGAAAACGCCCTGGCTGAAAGCGATTTCACTGCCGGCTGTCCCGTCGTCGCCGCGGCTATCGGCTCGGCCGATGAAGCCCACGCTTTGACGCCGGTGGCCGGGGAGATCTTCGACCGCTGGCGCGAGGCACTTTCGCGGGCCTTCACCGGCGAAGGGTTCGACGCCGTCGACGCCGCAGCAGTATCGGTGACCTGCCTCGCCGCGCTCGAGGGCGCGGTGGTGCTGTGCCGGTCGACGCGCACCGCGCAACCGCTGTACGACGTCGCCGGCCAGCTCGAATTCCTCATCAAGGCAAAGGAATTCGTCCATCGCAACGGCGTGCCCACCGGCCGTGGTTAGCCGCCGGCCCGGGCCCAGCGCGCACACACGAAGTCGCCGTTGACAACCGACTCCACCAACCGCCATTCCGAACGCACGGGCAGTACCGCAGAACCGGCGCCCAACGTGCACGGCGCGTAGGACACCACCAGCTCATCGACCAGCCCGGCTGCCACGAAAGGCGCCGCGGCGGCCCCACCGCCCATCACCCACACATCACGACCCGCGGCGGCCGCCACCAACTCCGGATGCAACTGTGCGACATCACCATTGAAGGTCTGCACCGGGTGCCCCGCCGCGGTGATGTCGGGCCGACTGGTGAGCACCCACGTCGGCTGCTCATAAGGCCAGTCGCCGGGTTGGTTGGTGGCAATCCACTCGTAGGTGGCCGACCCCATGACCAGAGCGCCCACGGATTCCTGAAATGCGCGGTAGCCGAACGGACCATCGGCGTCGATATCCCGCGACAGCAGCCAATCCAGGCTGCCGGCGGCGTCGACGATGTAGCCGTCCAGGCTCGAAGCGGTGTAATAGACGGTCGCCACTGACACTTGCCTTTCCATACGATCGATCCACGCGAGTATGCCGTGACCCCCCGACAGTTCGGGCCACTCACGACTACTGTCGCTCCGTGACCGATTTCGACGTATTGCGGGCCGATGACGGCGATCTCGCCCGGTTGCGGGACCGGATACGTGAGTTCTTGGCCGACGACGCCGACCAGTTCGGCTGGCATCCCGAGGTGGACTGTTGGCTGTCCCGGTGGGACGCCGATTTCAGCGTCCGCCTGGCCGGGGCCGGTTTCGTCGGGCTGACCATCCCGACCGAATACGGCGGACACGGACTGAGTCACCTGCACCGCTACGTGGTGACCGAGGAACTGCTCGCCCACGGCGCGCCGGTCGCTGCGCACTGGATCGCCGACCGCCAGGTGGCGCCGGGCCTGCTGGCCTACGGAACCGAGGACCAGCGCCGTCGGCTATTGCCCCGAATTGCCTCCGGCACACTCTATTCGGCGATCGGCATGAGCGAGCACGGCGCCGGATCAGACCTGGCCGCGATCAGCACCCGCGCCACCCGCACCGACAACGGCTGGATCCTGGGCGGCACCAAGGTGTGGACCAGCGGCGCCCATCTCGCCCATCAGATCGTGGTACTGGCCCGCACCAGCGCATCGGACCCCAAGCACCGGCACGCCGGTTTCAGCCAGTTCATCGTGCCGACAGACGCGCCAGGTATCACCATCGACCCGATCATCCAGATGAACGGCGAGCACCACTTCAACGAGGTGATGTTCGACGACGTCCAATTGACCGACGCGGATCTGCTCGGCAACGTCGGTGACGGATGGCATCAGGTCACCTCCGAGCTAGGCTACGAGCGCAGCGGGCCTGAGCGCTTCCTATCGACTGCCACAATGCTTTTCGCCGTCACGAAGGCACTGCGCAACACAGCCGACGCCGAGATCGGCGCACTGGTGGCGCGGCTGATCTCCCTGCGACAATTGTCGGTGTCGGTCGCCCGAGACCTGACCGCAGGTCACGATGCCGCGGCCCGCGCCGCACAGGTGAAAGACCTGGGCACCCGATTCGAGCAAGAATCCGTCGAGATCGCCGCTGACCTCCTGGACTGTTACGACGGCCCCGACCGGCCGCGGCTGCTGGCTCTGCTCGACACCGCGCGGGTGCACGCGCCGTTGTTCACCCTGCGCGGCGGGACCAACGAGGTGCTGCGCGGCATCGTCGCCAAGGACGCGGCGAAATCAGCAGTTGGACAACCGATTTCCGGTACGCACCTCGAACTGTACGAGCTTGCCGACCAGATCGGTCAACGCGGATCGGACAACCGCACCCGTCCGGTCGCATTCGACGACACCGTGTGGCGCAACCTCGAGAACTCCGGACTGACCCGGCTCAGCAGCACCGAGGACGCCGGCCCCGCCGCCTCCGCCGTGGTGCTGGGCGCACTCGCCCGACACGCAGCCGCGGTACCGCTGGCCGAAACTGATGTACTGGCAAGCTGGTTGGCGACCGAAGCCGGGCTGACCGTCCCGGAAGCCGGACCGTTGACCGTCGCGATCGCCGACGGATCTTCAGGCCTCGCAACGGATGTCCGCTGGCCCCGTTGCGGTCCGGTGGTGCTGGCGGCCCGCGGATCGACCACGCTGCACGTCGCGCTCCTGGACGCCGGCCGGATCACCGCCGACCACGTCAATCTCGCCGGCGAACCCTGTGCCACCATGCAATTCGATACCGCAGACACGTCCGAACTGGCCCTTGCCGTGGCCGACGAACTGCAGATCCGCGGGGCGTGGGCCCGCTGCGTCCAGATCGTCGGGGCGTTCGATGCGGCCGCCGCGCGGACCGTCGCACATGTCGGTACCCGCGAACAGTTCGGCCGTCCACTCGAAGCGTTCCAGGCCGTCCAGCATTCGTTGGCCGCGATGCTCGGTGAGATCGAATATGCCCGTGCGGCAACTATATTGGCGACAACTGCGGCGGATGATTACGGCTTCGCCAACCCCCGCACCAGCTACGCGGTGCACGCAGCCAAGGTCGCGGTCGGCCGCGCCGTCGCTCCGGTCACCACCATCGCCCACCAACTGCACGGCGCCATCGGGACCACCGCCGAGCATCCGCTGTGGCGGTCCACCATGGCCGCCCGCAGTTGGGCCGGGGAATTCGGCAGCACCCGGTGGCATGCGCGCCGATTGGCAGAGTTGGTGACGGCGGCAGACCCGTGGGATGTGACGGTGGGCCGAGTATGAAAGGTGTTGTGACCTAAGTCATTATCTGACGCAAACGTGTGATGCGCCGACTTGTGACGGCGGCAACTGCGGTACCGGCCGTACCAGGGAAAACTCGACACATGTCTAAATTGAGCGGCGCGATCGCTGCGCTCGCTGTCTGCACCACCGTTCCAACAGCGCTCGCCGCCCCCGCTTCCGCAGCGCAAACCCACCGGATGACCCTGTTCGCGAACATGCGCAGCTGCAGCTTCCAACAGGTCGAATACGCGAAGTTCGCCGGCATGACCTCACCGCTCGCTGCCGAGATCACCTCTGACGGCCATACCGCCGTGGCGCGCGTCGACATGACCGCCGGCACCGTCAATGCGCAGTACATCGTCCGACTGATTCCCGCGCCGTACGCCGCGCTGGGCTGCGGGACCGGCGACCCAGGCATCACCAGCAGTGCATTGAACACCGACGAGATGGGCGTCGGCAGCACCACGCTGCAGACCGCCATCGCCCCCGGCACCACCGGCATGTGGATCGCGGTCGATCGACCGTCGGCGCATTCGCAGGCGCCGCGGGAGTTCTACAGCACTAATTTCATCGCGGCCGTCTGACCCTGTTGGCCGAGCCCGGCCCGCACCCGGTAGAAAAAGCACATGTCCCATCGGGCGAAGATCACCGCAGCGGCGCTGGCCGCACTCCTACTGGCCGGCTGCTCCGGCAACAAGTACCCAACCGCGCCCAGCTCGACTCCACCGGACACCGCGAGTCCGAGCCAGGCCCCGACACCGGCGCAGACCGCCCCCACGGATGCGGCGTCCCCGCCGTCGATCTCCGCCACCCGGCCGGCACCTCCGCCGCCACCGGGACCCGGGCAGCTGAGCGGCGGCGACTGCCTCAAACTCACCGGCGCCACCCTCAACCTGGTGTCGGGCGCCAACAGTGACGACAACCGCAAGGCCGCCGACACCATCGAGAGCTTCAGTCCCCCCGACAACGTCCGGGAGGCGGTCGAGCACTTCGTCAGCACCGGCGGCCTCAAGCAGACCGACCCGAAGAAGAACGACTACAGCAAGACGATCAACAATTGGGTGGAAAAGGTCTGCCCGGTATAGATCGGCGTCAGCTGCCAATCCAGTTCGGGGCGCGCTTCTCGGCGAAGGCCACGGCGCCTTCCCGTGCGTCCTTGGACATGAAGACCGGCCCGAGGATGGCCATCTGCTTGGTCCACTTCTCCTCGTCGGACCAATCACGGGACTCCACGATGATCCGCTTGGTGGCAGCCACCGCCAGCGGGCCGTTGGCGGTGATCTTCTCCGCCAACGCCAGTGCGCCTTCCAACGCGGCGCCGGGCTCGGTGAGGACATTGACCAGGCCCAGCTCGTGAGCGCGCTGGGCGGTCAGGCTGTCACCGGTGAGGGCGAGCTCCATGGCGATGGCGTACGGGATGCGCTGCGGTAGTCGCAGCAGGCCACCGCCGCCGGCCACCAGGCCGCGCTTGACTTCGGGGATACCGAACGCCGATGCGTTCGACGCCACGATCAGGTCCGTCGCCAGTGCCAGCTCGGTACCCCCGGCCAGGGCGTAGCCCTCGACGGCAGCGATCAGCGGCTTGACCGACGGGCGTTCGGTGAAGCCCAGGCCACGGCCCGGCACCAACATGTTCTCGCCCTTGGCGAAGGCCTTCAGGTCCATGCCCGCGCAGAACGAACCGCCCGCTCCGGTCACCACGCCGACCGACAGCGTCGGGTCCTCGTCGAGGCGGTCCATGGCGGCCGCCAAGCCCTGACTGACCGCTGAATTGACAGCGTTCTTGGCTTCCGGGCGGTTGATGGTGATGATCAATATGCGGTCGCGCTGTTCAACGAGAACAGCGTCGTCGCGGTTGGCTTCTTCAGTCACCGCGGTGATGCTAGTCACTCGTGGCTGATCAGCGTCCGTCAGCCCGATAACATGGCTAAATTAGAACGTGTTCTAGTTCTGACCGAGTTCTTGGAGGAAACCCGTGGTCAAGCTACCTGAAATCACCAAATTCGACCCGGGTCTAACTGAGAAGGTCATGGGAATTCTCCGCCCCTTCCTGAAGACCTATCACCGGTCTGAGGTGCGTGGCTTGGAGAACGTTCCCTTGGGCGGCGCCCTGGTGGTGAGCAACCATTCCGGCGGCATGCTGCCGATGGACGTACCGATATTCGCGGCCGACTTCTACGAGAAGTACGGCTACGAGCGGCCGGTCTACACCCTCAGCCACGCCATGCTGATGGTTGGCCCCACCGGCGACTTTTTCCGCAAGACCGGCTTCATCCTCGCCAGCCATGAGAATGCCGACGAATCGCTGCGCTCGGGCGGTCTGGTCGTGGTGTTCCCCGGCGGGGACTACGACTCCTACCGGCCGTCGGTCGACGCCAACAAGATCGACTTCGACGGGCGCAAGGGCTACGTGAAGGCCGCGATCAACGCCGGCGTCCCGATCGTGCCCATGGTGGGCATCGGCGGCCAGGAGACCCAGCTGTTCCTGACCCGCGGCGAGGGCATCGCCAAGGCCCTCGGCCCGATCGCCCGGGCCGCCCGCACCAAGGTCGTGCCGCTGTCCCTCGGCCTGCCGTTCGGCTTGTCTGCGGTACTCCCCTTCAACGTGCCGCTGCCCTCGAAGATCGTCATGCAGGTGCTGCCGCCCATCGACATCGAGGCCGAGTTCGGCGAGGACCCCGACATCGATGCGGTCGACGCCAAGGTCCGTGCCGTCATGCAGGAGGCACTCGACGCACTCGCCGAAGAACGTCGTTTCCCAGTGGTGGGCTGACGACCGTGGCCATCGTCGACCGACTCTCCACGACTGCCGGTCTGGTCAGCACCATGGCCCGGGCGGGCATCATCGCTCCGCTACGGCCGGACAAGTATCTGCGCATCGCCGCGGCGATGGCCCGGGAAAACATGGGCATCACCTCGGGTTTCGCCAGTGCGGCACAGCGCTGCCCGAACCGTCCGGGACTGATCGACGAGTTAGGCACCCTGACCTGGAGCGAGATCGACCGGCGCAGTGACGCATTGGCTGCGGCGCTGCAGTCCTTGCCGTCGGCCAAGGTCATCGGCATCATGGCGCGCAACCACCGCGGGTTCGTCGAATCGTTGATCGCGGCCAACCGTATCGGCGCAGATGTGTTGCTGCTCAACACTTCTTTCGCCGGTCCGGCACTGGCCGAGGTGGTCAGCCGCGAAAACGTCGACGTGGTGATCTTCGACGAAGAGTTCACCGCCACCGTCGACCGCGCCGTAGAGGGCAGGCGGGTCACCCGGATCGTCGCCTGGACCGACCGTGACGACCACGGCCACACAGTCGAAGGCCTGATCGCCGAATACGCCGGCCTCACACCCAAGCGCTCCGGGATCAAGAGCCGCGTCATCCTGCTGACGTCCGGAACCACCGGAACCCCCAAGGGCGCCAAGCATTCCGGCGGCGGGCCGGAAACTCTCAAGGCCATCCTGGATCGCACGCCGTGGCGCGCCGAGGAGACCACGGTGATCGTCGCGCCGATGTTCCACGCCTGGGGCTTCTCGCAACTGGCGTTCGCCGCCTCGATGGCATGCACCATCGTCACCCGGCGCAAGTTCGACCCGAAGGCCACGCTGGCCCTGGTTGACAAGTATCAGGCCACCGGATTGTGTGTGGTGCCGGTGATGTTCGACCGGATCATGGAACTGCCCGACGAGGTGCGGGGTCGCTTCAGCGGACGCTCACTGCGGTTCGCCGCGGCCTCCGGTTCCCGGATGCGCCCCGACGTGGTCATCGCGTTCATGGACCAGTTCGGCGACGTCATCTACAACAACTACAACGCCACCGAGGCCGGCATGATCGCCACCGCGACCCCAGCCGATCTGCGGGCCGCCCCGGACACCGCGGGCCGCCCCGCCGAGGGCACCGACATCCGGATCCTGGACGCCGACTTCCACGAGCTGCCCACCGGCGAGGTCGGCACCATCTACGTGCGTAACTCGACCCAGTTCGACGGTTACACCTCGGGCGCCACAAAGGACTTCCACCACGACTACATGTCCTCGGGCGATGTCGGATATCTCGACGCCGCCGGCCGGTTGTTCGTGGTGGGCCGCGATGACGAGATGATCGTCTCCGGTGGCGAGAACATCTACCCGATAGAGGTCGAGAAGACCCTGTCCACCCACCCTGATGTGGCCGAGGCTACCGTGCTGGGTGTGGACGACGAGCAGTACGGCCAGCGCCTGGCGGCATTCGTCGTGCTGTCCGGTGACACCACACCGGACGCACTGAAGGCCTACGTACGGGAAAATCTGGCGAATTACAAAGTGCCCCGGTCAATCACAGTGCTGCCCGAGCTTCCTCGCAACAGCACCGGCAAGATCGACCGCCGCGAACTGCAGGCACTGGCCGATGGCGCGTAAGCGTTCCGGGCGCCTCACCCTGTTGCGCGCCGTTGCCGAACTGGTCAACGCCATCAACGCGGCCGCACCGCTGAGCCGCTCGGGAACTCTTGGCCTGTATGTCTTTGCCTACGGTTGGCCGACCAGTGAGGCCGCCAACGTCGTGCTGGGTGCGTCCGCGCTCGACGCCGTGCGCCGTGGCCGGCGCGGCGCCTTCACCGGCACCAGCGGCCGGATTTCCTTGGGCATCACCGCAATTGCCTGGGCCATCCTGCTGCTCATCATCAACCGGGGCCGGCGCTCACGCTCCGCCTTCGAAGAGCCCTTGCGCGAACTGATGGGCGACGGCTATCACGGACTGACCGACCCCAAGGCGCCCCGCCCGGGCGGCGTGGTGCGTACCACCCTGACCAGACGCAGTTACGTCCGTGACACCGTGCACTACGGCCCGCACAAGGCCAACGTCGCCGACATCTGGCGCCGTCCCGATCTACCGCGGGACGGTAAGGCGCCGGTGCTGTTGCAGGTGCCCGGTGGCGGCTGGATGCTCGGCAACCACCGACCGCAGGCGTACCCCTTGATGAGTCATCTGGCCGAGCGGGGCTGGATCTGTGTGTCGATCGGTTATCGAGTCAGCCCGAAGCATGTCTGGCCGGCCCACATCATCGACGTGAAGCAGGCGCTGGCCTGGGTCAAAGAACACATCGCCGAGTACGGCGGCGACCCCGACTTCGTGGCGATCACCGGTGGCTCGGCAGGCGGCCATCTGTCCTCGCTGGCGGCACTGACGCCCGGAGATCCCCAGTGGCAGCCCGGTTTCGAGGATGCCGATACCTCGGTGGTCGCCGCGGTCCCGGTGTACGGCCGGTACGACTGGTTCAGCTTCGACGGCGTCGGCCGCAAGGAAATGATGCACGTCTTGCAGCGATTGATCGTCAAGAAGAAATATTCCGCCGACCCGCAAACCTTCTTGGACGCATCGTCGATCTCGCGGGTGAACCCAGACGCCCCACCGTTTTTCGTGCTCCACGGCACCAACGACACGCTGATCCCAGTCGAGGAAGGGCGTAATTTCGTGACCGCCCTGCGCCAGGTGTCCAAGGCTCCGGTGGCGTACGCGGAGATTCCGTACGCCCAGCACGCCTTCGACGTGTTCGGTTCGGCACACGGGCACTACACCGCCCAGGCGATCGGACGTTTTCTGGAATGGGTGCGGGCGGGCCGGGCGGAAAGCTGACCGCGGTGGCCGGGCACGCCGAGGACTCCCGCCTGGTCGAGTTGATCGGCCAACTGCCTGAGGGCACGGTCCTGACGGATGTCGACCTGGTCGAAGCGTATCGCCGCGACGCCGCCGCCGATCCGAATGCCGGCCGGCCGTTGGCCGTGATCCGGGCCGGCAGCACCGAGGACGTCCAGGCGGTGCTGCGGTGGGCCAGCGTCCATCACATCCCCGTCGTGCCGCGCGGCGCCGGTTCCGGGCTGTCCGGTGGAGCCACCGCCGTCGACGGCGGGATGATCCTGAGTACCGAACGGATGCAAGGGATTTGCATCGACCCGGCCACCCGAACCGCAGTGGTGCAACCCGGGGTCATGAATGCCGAAGTCAAGCGGGCGGCCGCACAGCACGGCCTGTGGTACCCGCCGGATCCCGGGTCGGTGGACATTTCATCGATCGGCGGTAACGCAGCGACGAACGCCGGCGGACTGTGTTGCGTCAAGTACGGCGTCACCGGCGACTACGTGCTGGGGCTGCAGGTGGTACTGGCCGATGGGACGGCGGTGCGGCTCGGCGGCCCGCGACTGAAAGACGTTGCGGGACTGTCACTGACCAAACTGTTCGTCGGCTCAGAGGGCGTGCTCGGGGTGATCACCGAAGTCACCCTGCGGCTGATCCCGACGGGGCCACCGGCCTCCACCGTTGTCGCACTGTTCAATTCGGTACAGGACGCTGCCGATGCCGTGGTCATGATCTCCGGCCGGTTTCGCCCGTCCATGCTGGAACTGATGGACCGCACCTGCATCAACGCCGTCGAGGACTACCGCAGTATGGGCCTGGACCGCACCGCTGCGGCGCTGCTGCTGGTTCAGTCCGATGCACCCGGAGCGGCTGCCGAAGAGGTGCAGCACATCGTCACAGCCTGCGAAACATGCCATGCCACAGAGGTTTTTGCCACCGACGACGCCGATGAAGGGCAGGCCTTCACGGCGGCCCGGCGACTGGCCGGCCCGGCATTGATGGCACTCGGCGACTACCTCCTGGAGGACGTCACCGTCCCGTTGCCGGCACTGCCCGCGATGCTGACCGGTGTGAACCGCATCGCCACCGAATGCCAGGTCCTCATCGGCGTCGTGGCGCACGCCGGCGACGGCAACACCCACCCCGTGATCGTGTACGACAAGAACGATCCGGCCCTGACCGCACGCGCCCAGACGGCATTCGACCAGATCATCGGCTTGGCAATCACGTTGGGCGGCACCATTACCGGCGAGCATGGGGTCGGCAGGCTCAAGCGCGACTGGCTGCCCCGACAGGTCGGCGATGAAGTGATCGCGCTGTCCCGCCGGATCAAGGATGCGCTGGATCCGGCTGGCATCCTGAACCCCGGCGCCGTCCTACGCTGACACCGGCCGCTACTGCGCCATGGCGGTCTCGACGACCGTCAGCTCATCGGAAAGTCCTGCCACAGAACGGATTTTCTTGAAATCGGCGATCATCGCGTCGGTCACCTCGTGTGGGTCGTCGACGGTGGCACCGTCGGCGAGCACCGAGATGTTGAGCTGGTCCACGTAACTCCACACCGTGATGTTCAGCCCACTGCCCGCGGTCAGCGGTCCCACCGAGTAGATCTCGGTGATCACCGCATCACCGACCTCACCACGTTCCCGTGGCCCGGGGACGTTGGAGATGTTCAGGTTCAGCACCTTGTTCTGCCCGTCGAGCGCCGACAGCCGCCGGAACATCGCCTCCACCGGCGCGGGCGGCATGTACGCCGCCCACCGCGCCACCAGTTCCGGGCCGACCAGGTGATGCCCCTCCTTGGCGAGGTCGGCTGCACGCCGTGCCTGCCGAACCCGCTCGGCGGTGTCGTCGACGTCGACCGGCAACGCCACCAGCACACCACTGAACCTGTTGCCGGAGATACGATCTGGTGAAAAGTCGAAGGCCATCGGCACCGACGCGAGCAGTGGATGGTCAGCCACGCCGTCGTACTTGAGCAGCAGTTCGCGCAGCGCACCCGAGGACATCGACAGCACCAGGTCGTTGATGGTGACGCCCAGTTTCTTGCTGGTTTCCTTGACATCGGCGAGCGCCAAAGTCGCTGTGGCGAAACGTCGTTCGGGTGTCAGTACGTGGTTCATGAAACTCGGCGGCGCGGTGAACGGCCGGGTCAGTTCCGGCGAGAGCTTACGGTTGCTCTTGCGCACCCGGCCCATACCGTCGGCGGTGTACTTCATCAGTCCCGGGAACTTCTTGATCTGCCGCATGTGGTCGGCGAACGCCGAGCGGATCAGCTCACCGCTAGACGGCGCCGGGTCGGTCGCATACGAGTGGTCGTCGGTCTCCGGGCCCTCGTCCCACAGATCCATGCTGCGCGCCAACAGGTTTGCCGAGGCAACGCCGTCGGCCAGCGCGTGATGGACCTTGCCGACGGCGGCGATCCGGCCGTTCTCCAAGCCCTCGACGAAGTACATCTCCCACAACGGTCGGCTGCGGTCCAGCGGAGTGCTGGCGATCTGACCGATGGCCTCGTCGAGCTGACGCCGGGTTCCCGGCGCGGGCAGCGTCCACGGCCGGATGTGGTACTCCAGGTCGACGTCGCAGTTCTCCCGCCACATCGGATGGTGGAACTTCATCGGGATGTCCACCAGCTGATAGCGGAACGGGTCCAGCTTGTAGAGCCGATCGGCGATGACCCCTCGGAACTCGTCGATCCCGAGTTTGCGGTCACCCATCGCGGAGACGTCGATGACGGCGATCTTGAGCGTGTGCATGTGCACGTTGGGCGTTTCCGTGTACAGCAGGAACGCATCCCAGCCACTCAGTCGCTTCACAGGCAGAACCCCCTACTGGAGAGGCTAGATAGCGGCTTCGACAGACTGCTCAGCCTGGTTACGGTGCACCTCACTGAGGAACAACCCTATGGCAGTGGCCATCGTTCCGGTCCGCGCGCCGTCGGTCATGTCGAAACCGTGACCCGCACCGGGCAATTCGACATAGCTGACCGCGGACTCCGAAACCGACCTGAGTTTCTGGACGAAGTCGCGGGCCTGCTGCACGGGAATGACGGTGTCGCCGCTGCCGTGGATCACCAGGAACGGCGGCGCATCCCGGTGTACCCGGGCGATCGGCGAGGCGGCCCGGAAGATCTCCGGATGTTTGTCGATGCTGCGCCGGACCACGACGCGCTCCAGGAAGTCGACGAAGTCCGCCCGCTCCTGGGTGGAACGGTCCTCCCAGTCGTACCGGCCGTAGATGCCGACCACCGCATCGACGGAGGTGTCCGAACCGGCCGGCAGATCGGCCTGCAACTCCGGATCATTGGGGGTCAGCCCAGCCAGAGCGGCTAGGTGCCCACCGGCCGAGCCGCCGGAGATGGCGATGAAGTTACGGTTGCCGCCGAACTTGTCGACGTTGGCCCGGGCCCAGGCGATCGCGCTCTTGACATCCGTGAGGTGCTGCGGCCAACGGTGATTCGGCGCCACGCGGTAGTCGATGGACAAGCACACCCAACCCTGCTCGGCCAGGTGGTTCATCAGCGCATAACCCTGCAGCAGCCGGCTGCCGTGCACCCAGGCCCCGCCCGGCAGGTAGATCAGTACCGGTGCCGGCTCGTTGGGCAATTCGGCCGAGCGCCACACATCCAGCAACTGCGACGGACTGTCGCCGTACTGCACCGACGTCCGGTAGACGTTGCGCCGGTGCTCGAACGCCTTCCAGAACGGCGGGGTGCGCTCGGGCTCGGGCCACTCGATGTCGAGCGCCTCATCGGGCACCACGCCGTGCAGTGCGGCGCGGGTCACCTCGTTGGTGCAGTCCCGTTCCTGCTGGCGGAGTTCGGCCACGCCAGGAGTGAACAGTGAATGCGTCGTCGAGGCCCAGAAGCCCGGCACGTGCCGCATCCCCCACAGGGTCATTGCGGTGGCCCCGCCCAGGGGTTGGAGGTGCTTGCCGATCACCGGCAAGTTCGCCGCCGCGACACTCATGGCCAACATGTGGTCGGAAGGTCGCGCCCGCATAAACCAGCGAAGCCGAGTGGCCAGCGTCGGGGCGGGGTAGCCGTTGTCCGGTCGAGCCGTCATTGCGCGAGCGTACACCCGGCCCTTTGTGAACCATCTCACAGCCATGGAGGTCCCAACCAGGGCCTTCCCGTCGTGTTTACAGTTAGAGCCGTGGGCACCTCAGCGCTGGCAATCACCGACGAACACCGCGATCTGGCCGACGCCGCCGTCGGCCTACTGCACCGGGCCGGAAGTCGGGCCGCCGCCCGCGCCACCTTGGATGGCGCGCCTGCCCACCCGGAGAAGTTGTGGACCGCCGCGGCCGAACTTGGCTGGCAGGGGCTGGCCATCCCCGAGCAGTACGGCGGGTCCGGCTTCGGGCTACCGGAGCTGGCCGTGGTGCTGGAGGCCCAGGGACGCGAGCTGTGCCCCGGCCCCTTCCTGCCGACCGTGGCTGCCGCCACGGTCATCACCGAATGTGCGCCGGAATCGCTACGCGCCCAACTACTTCCGGGACTGGCGGCGGGCAGCACGGTGGCCGCGCTGGGGCTGTCCGGCCACATACACATCAACAGCGACACCGTGTTCGGCAAGAGCCCCGCGGTGCTGGGCGCACCGGATGCCGCGCTGCTGGTCCTGGTCGCCGGTGACGACGTCGTCATCGTCGACGCCGCGGACCCCGGGGTCAGCATCACGGCACTGGACTCGATGGACACCACACGCAGCATCGGCAGCGTGGCGCTCGACAGCGCCACTGCCGTCGCGGTGCTTCGTGGGGCTGCAGCCAAGGCACACACCGCATTTCGCATCCTGGCTGCCGCCGAAGCGGTCGGGGTCAGCTGGGCCGCGTTGGACATGGCGGTCGAATACGCAAAGGTGCGTGAACAGTTCGGCCGTACCATCGGTACCTTCCAGGCGGTCAAGCACCACGCCGCCAACATGCTGGTCAACGCCGAGCTGACCACCGCCGCCGTCTGGGATGCAGCCCGCGCCGACAATCTGGAGGACGCGCGATTCGGTGCGGCGGTTGCCGCCGCACATGCCATTCGGACCCAGATCTTCAACGCGGAGAACAACATTCAGCTGCACGGCGGCATCGGCTTCACCTGGGAACATGACGCGCACCTGTACCTGCGGCGGGCCCGCACCCTGGCCGCGGTGACCGCCGCCGGGGCTGACCCACTGATCGACGTCGTCGAGGCCCAGCGCGCCGGGCAAGCCCACGGAGCGTCGTTCGCGCTCCCGGCCGAGGCCGAGGAATATCGGGCCGCGGCCCGCGAGGCGGTGGCGGCGCTGCGCGCACTGCCGGAGGACCGACGCCGCGACTACCTCGTCGACTCGGGGTATCTGGTGCCGCACTGGCCCACCCCCTGGGGTCGCGGCGCCGGCGTGCTGGAACAGCTGGCCATCGAAGAGGAGTTCGGCCCAGGGGGCACGAGCGTGGCGAGCGGGGGGGACCGCGAAGCCACGCAGCGGCCCGACCTGGGCATCACCGGCTGGGTCACCCTGACTATCGCCCAGGCCGGCAACGACGACCAGCGGCAGCGCTGGGTCGAACCGGTGCTGCGCGGCGAGATCATGTGGTGCCAGTTGTTCTCCGAACCAGGCGCGGGCTCGGACGCCGCCGCGGTGCGCACCGGTGCCAAGAAGGTCGACGGCGGGTGGCTGGTGACCGGACAGAAGGTGTGGACCAGCCTGGCGCACATCTGCCAGTGGGGCCTGGCCACGGTCCGCACGGACCCCGACGCCCCCAAGCACGCCGGCGTCACCATGATGGCGATCGACATGAAAGCCCCTGGTGTCACGGTGAATCCGCTCAAGGGCCTGACCGGTCACGCGCATTTCAACGAGGTGTTCTTCGACGAGGTGTTCGTGCCGGACTCCGATGTGGTGGGCGAGGTGAACAAGGGCTGGCTGGTCGCGCGCGCGACGCTGGGCAACGAGCGCATGTCGATCGGCGGTGGTTCGGGCGCGCAGACCGGGTTCACCGCCGACGACCTGATCGCGCTGCTGGACTCCACGCCCGAGGGCGACCGCTACGTGCGACGAGCCGGTGAGGTACTGGCCGAAGGACACACCCTCCGATTGCTGAATCTGCGTCGGATCAGCCGGGCCATCGCCGGCGCCGAGGCCGGCCCAGAGGGCAACGTGACGAAGCTGGTGGTTGCCGAGCAGGGGCAGCGCCTGACCGAGTTGGCCATGGAGCTGGCGGGCCCGGCCGCAGTGGTCGGTCAGCTGCCCGCGCTGACACAGTCCTACCTCGGATATCGCGCGATGACCATCGCCGGCGGCACCTCGGAGATCACTCGGAACACCATCGCCGAACGAATCCTCGGACTGCCGCGCGACCCGCTGCTGAAGTAGCCGATGGGGGTCACGAGTCGATAGCGATCGGCATGCGGCGTGGCACGCCCCGGGGCGGCTGTGTCAGGCTGGATGGCATGACCAGCAAACTCAGCTCACGGCTGGTCATGCCGTGTCCGGCCCCACCGGCAAAGCTGCCGGGGCGAGACCGGTGAGCTCGACCCCGGATTCTGTGACGTCATCCGCCGCGCCCATCGATGGTGATTCGGCGGATCTGGACACCGCGGTGGCCGCCCTGCGTGGCAGGGGTCCCCGGCAGGCCACCAGCGCGCGACATCCGCGATCGTCCCACCGCACCCTGCTCGGCGTAACACTGTGCGCACTGCTGTTCGGCGGCGCGCTCGCCGTCGCCACCGCCAATCCCGAGTCACGACCGCAGGCTGCAGGGGACAACCCGTCCGACAACGTCTACCTCAGCGCCCATCCGGGTAGCTGCCTGGTGTGGCAACCCGAAACACCAGACCGTCCGGCATTCGTGCAATGCACCACGCCGCACATGTTCGAGGTGGCCCAGGCCATCGATTCCGCTGCCAACGAGCCGTGCGATCTTGCGGTACGCCACTATCTGGGCGACCACTTCGATCCGAACAGCAAGTTTCGCCCCGGTGAGTTGTCCCTCTCCGACCAATCCGCCGGCGGCAGTCGAAAAGCGTTGTGCGGCCTGCAATTGTCCGGACCCGACGGTCATCTCATCCCCTTCCGCGGGTCGGTGGCCGAGACCGACCAGTCCAAGGTGTGGCCGCCCGGCACCTGTCTGGGCATCGATCCGAAGACCTCGGTCGCCACCGATACGGTGATCGACTGCGCTGCACCGCACGCCGTCGAAGTCATCGGCGCGGTCGATCTCGGTGCCCGGTTCCACGGGGCCCTACCGGACGATGCCGACCAGACCACCGAACTACGCGGCGAGTGCGACCACCTGGCCGCCGCCTACCTCGCGCCCAAGACCGTGATGTCGACCGGCTTGGCGGTGGAGTACCACGCCATCAACCCGACCAGCTGGGGCGCAGGCAGCAGGCAGGCCGTGTGTTCCCTGGGCGCGAAGACGCCGGGACCGATCTCCGGGCCGGCCAAGTCCTACCACCCGGCCGTCGATGAAAGCGACTCGGCACCAAGCGAATCCACGCCGAGGATCGAAGCCTCCCACGGGCATTCCGCCGAGCCCGAGCCGGAGCCCGCGATCACCCATGCCTCGCAGCCGTCGGAAACATCAGGCACGGCAACGACTTCCGGTACCGCCACGACGGCAGGTGGGCCGGAGGGCCAGTCGGCGCCGGGCGGTCCGGCCGTGGTCAGCCAAATCCCCGCCGGTCCCCAGGCCCCCGCGCACGAGGTGATCCAGATTCCCGGGCTGGCCCCGGTCACGGTTCCGGTCATGCCCGAAGCACCCGACAACGGCCCGGTCCCGCTAGCCCCCTAGCCGATGACCGCCAGCTCCAGCGCGGCCAGCGAGTCCTCCAGATGGCCGAGCAGTCGCTGCAGATGCGGCACGCTGTGCCGACAGCCGACCAGCCCGAAGTCCAAATTGCCGGCGTTGTTGACCAGCGTGATGTTGAGCGCCTGCCCGTCCAGCGCGATCGACAGCGGGTAGTTGCCGTCGAGCTGCGCACCCTTCCAGTACATCGGTACGCGCGGCCCCGGCACATTGGAGATGACGATGTTGAACGGCGGCGGCGTAGCGGCGATAAACCCCGGCACCGTGGCCAGCGCGATCGGCGACAGCAGCAGCGCCGACAACGCCATCGACTCGACCTTCGACAGCCCGGCGAACACCTGCTTGTTGCCACGCATCGACGCGGCGATGCCGCGGAGCCGATCCGCCGGGTCTTCGACGTCGGTAGCCAGGCTGCACAGGATCGCCCCGACCTGGTTGCCGCCCGCGTCCGCCTCGGACTCCGCGCGCAGGCTGACCGGGACCATCGCGATCAGCGGCGCGTCGGGCAGCGCGTTCTGCTCCAACAGATAGGCCCGTAATGCCCCCGCGCACATGGCCAGCACGACGTCGTTGACGGTGGCGCCGTCGGCCGCCTGCTTGATCGCCTTGATCCGGGTCAGCGGCCACGACTGCGCCGCCACCCGTCGGGCGCCGCCGATCTTGACGTTGAACATGGTCTTCGGAGCACTGAAGGTCCTGGTCAGCTCCTGTTCCAGCAAAGCGGCCCGGGCAACTTTGAAGGTCGACGGAGCCAGCCCCAATGCCGCTCCGGCGGCACCGAGCGCCGAACCGATCAATGAGGAGGATGCCGCATCGCGCTTGCGGGACGGCAGATCCCACGGCACGCGCATGTCCACCTCGGTCGGATCCTCGGACAGCGTGCGCATGGTCATACGCAGCGCCGACACCCCGTCGATCAGGGCATGGTGGAACTTCGAGTACACCGCGAAACGGCCGTCCTCGAGTCCCTCCACCAGGTAGGTCTCCCACAGTGGACGGTGCCTATCCAACAGGCTGGTGTGCAGGCGCGAGGTCAGCTCCAGCAGCTCACGCACCCGCCCCGGGGTGGGCAACGCCGAGCGTCGCAAGTGGTAGTCGACGTCGACCTCGTCGTCATAGGACCAGCCGAAGGTGGCGATTCCACCCAGCAGGCGCGCCGGGCGTTTGCGGAAGGTCGGATTGAAGTGCGTGTGGGACAACATGTCCCGATAGATCTCTTGGACGAATTCCGGTCCGGCGCCCTCCGGCGGCGTGAACAACTGCAGGCCGCCGACATGCATCGGATGTTCACGGGACTCGCCGAGCAGGAACATCGCATCGGTGGGCGAGATGATCTCCACTGGCTAAGTAATACGCGACCGGACGGCCACGCACAGCCATTTGCCGCGCCGGGCGGTTCGGGTCACCTCTCAGGGCTGCCGCTCGCCCGGTGGGGGCGGGTTCGCGATGAGCGGGAACTCCCCGGTGAAGCCCATCCGCTCGTTGGCTATCGCCAAGACGCGGCCCCGCACCGCATGCCAGCCGGCGATCAACGCCGGGACGATCAGCACCAGCGAGGCCACCGTCCAACTGCCGACCGGCGGGTCGAAGGCCATCAGGACAAGGACCCCGGCCAAGAAGGCCAGCGTCAGGTAGCCGGTGTACGGCGCTCCCCACATCCGGAACGCCGGGCGCTCCATCAAGCCACGCTGGGACCAGCGATAGAGCTGGATCTGACAGATCACGATGGTCGCCCAGGAGGCGATGATGCCGAGCGCCGCCACGTTCAACACGATCTCGAACGCCCGGGCGGGCACTACACCGTTGAGCACCACGCCCAACAGGCCGATGCTCGCGGTCAAGAAGATGCCGCCATAGGGCACGCCGCGTCTGGACATCACGCCGGTGAACCGCGGCGCACTGCCGTTCATGGCCATCGACCGTAGGATGCGGCCGGTCGAATACAGCCCGGCGTTCAAGCTGGAGAACGCGGCGGTCAGCACCACGACGTTCATGATGGTGCCGGCTCCGTGCACACCAACCTTGGAGAAGAAGGTGACGAACGGGCTCTCGCCGGCCTGGTACATCGAGTACGGCAGCAGCAGTCCGAGCAAGACCAGCGAACCGACGTAGAACAGTGCGATCCGGAAGATCACCGAGTTGATGGCGCGCGGCATGATGCGCTCCGGCTCAGCTGTCTCCCCGGCCGCGGTACCCACCAATTCGACTGCGGCATAGGCGAATACCACACCCGAGGTGACGACCACCAGCGGCAGCAGTCCGGTGGGGAACAGCCCGCCGTGGTTCGCGATCACGGGCAGCCCTGTCGTCTGGCCTTCGATCTTGAACCGGCCGATCAAGAACACCGTGCCGACGACCAGAAACGTCACCAGCGCAACAACTTTGATCAGGGCCGCCCAGAATTCCAGCTCACCGAAGACGCTCACCGAGATGAGGTTGACGCACAGCACGAGCGCCAGCGCCAGCAGCGCGATCAGCCACTGCGGAATCGATTTGAACGCCGACCAGAAATGAAAATACGTCGCGATCGCGGTCGAGTCGACGATCGAGGTCATCGCCCAGTTCAGGAAGTACATCCACCCCGCGACGAATGCCGCCTTCTCGCCGAGGAATTCGCGCGCATACGACACGAACGAGCCCGACGAGGGCCGATGCAGCACCAGTTCGCCCAGCGCCCGCAGGATGAAGAAGACGAAGACCCCGCAAATCGCGTACACCAGGAACAACCCGGGCCCGGCGTTGTGCAACCGCCCGCCGGCGCCGAGGAACAGGCCGGTGCCGATGGCACCGCCGATGGCAATCATCTGCAGTTGCCTCGGTTTGAGGCCCTTGTGGTAACCCTGGTCCTCTACGGCGAGTGCCGCCGTACTCGTTGGTGGTCCCGAAGTGTTCGTCATCGCGATTCAGTGAACACCTCACTGCCGACTCGCGCATCGGAACGCGACGTTAGACAGCAACGGCCGCCGGTGCCGGCCAGCGAAACCCTCACGGGACACCGGATCACGATTTATTGTCGGACAGGTGTCCACCCAAGCTCACAGTTCCGCGATTCACCCCGATCTGGTCAAAGCGGCCCGTTTCATCCCACGCACCGTCGTCGGCCCGCGGTCACTGAAGTGGATTCGCCGGGTCGAGGCGCTGCAGAGCCTGCGCGGTCCGGGCGACGCGGAGGCGCTGACGCTCTCTTCCGGTGTTGGCATCCGGCTGCACCGTCCGCCGGCCGGCATCGCTCGCGGCGGCGCGCTGTTGTGGATTCACGGCGGTGGGTATGTGATCGGCAGCCCCGCCCAGGACGACGCGCAGTGCAGACGCTTCGCCGAGAATCTCGGGATCACCGTCGCTGCGGTGAAGTACCGGCTGGCACCGGAGAATCCTTACCCGGCCGGGTTGGAGGACTGCTACACCGCGCTGAAGTGGTTGACCACGCTGCCGACGGTGGATCCGGCGCTGATCACCATCGGAGGTGCCAGTGCCGGCGGCGGCCTGGCGGCCGCACTGGCCCAGCTGACCCGCGACCGCGGTGAGATCGCCCTGCAGGCACAACTTTTGGTGTACCCGATGCTCGACGACCGGTCGGCCACCCGCGCCGCTCCCGACCAACCGGGCCAACGGCTGTGGGACAAGAAGTCGAACCGATACGGCTGGTCGTCCTACCTCGGCGGCGCCAATCCCGAGATTGCAGCGCCCGGACGGAGCACAGACCTGTCCGGCCTGTCACCGGCCTGGGTCGGGGTTGGCACGCTGGACCTGTTCCACGACGAGGATGTCGCCTACAGCGAACGACTACGCGATGCCGGGGTCCGGTGCGAGCTGGAAGTGGTACCCGGCGCGTTCCACGGATTCGACGCGATCGCCCCGAAAACCCCAGTGGCCCAGTCATTTTTCAACAGCCAGGCGGCATTCCTGCGATCTGTCCTGGTGCCGGCTGGGGCGTGACCTCGGCCGTTAAGCCACGCTTATAGCGGCCAGAAGTACCTGCTCTGTTCCGGTGGAAGTGCTCACCACGACGACGGCGTTGACCCCGGCAACATCGTCGATCGGAAGGAACGAGCACCATGACACACGAACTGTCCGGAGTCACCGCACTGGTCACCGGAGGCACCAGCGGCATCGGCCGCGCCACCGCGATCACCCTGGCCCGCCTGGGCGCCGACGTCGCAGTCTCGGGCCGCAACGCCGAGCGCGGACGCCAGGTCGTCGAGGAGATCGAAGCGCTTGGGGTCAAAGGCGAATTCATCGCCGCCGATCTGCACGACGCGGCTTCGGCGCGGACCCTGGCCGACACCGCCGTCAGCCGGCTGGGCCATGTCGACGTGCTGGTCAACAATGCCGGCGTCTATCCGTTCGGGCGCACCGAAGACATGACCGAGAACGATTTCGACTCCGTCTTCGACGTCAACGTCCGGGCCAGCTTCTTCCTGGTCGCCGAGCTGGCACCGAAGATGGCGGCCGCCGGAAAGGGCGCGATCGTGAACCTCAGCACCATGGTCGCCGCCTACGGCAACGTCGGCACCAGCTTGTATGCCGCCAGCAAGGCGGCCGTCGAATCTCTGACCAAGACCTGGGCCGCCGAATACGGCCCCAGCGGCGTCCGGGTCAACGCGGTCAGCCCCGGCCCGACCTACACCGAGGGCACCGCCGCATTCGGCGAGGGCCTCGATCAGCTGGTGGGCCCGGCCCCGGCCGGGCGGCCCGCCCAGGCCGACGAGATCGCCAATGCCATCGCATTCCTGGCCAGCGATGCCGCGAGCTACATCCACGGTGTGGTGCTGGCGGTCGACGGCGGCCGCACCGCTGTATAGCCCTGTCCCACAACCATATTCATACGAAGGATTGACGACATGAGTCAAAGGGTCCTGATCGCCGGCGCCAGCGGGCTGATCGGCATCGCAGCGATCGAGAAGTTCCTCGACGCCGGCTGGGACGTGGTGGGCATCTCCCGGCGCAAGCCGGAGTTGCCCAGCGGACGCGATTTCGACTTCGTCCCGGTGGATCTGCGCGACCGCGGGCTGGCCCACGTGGCGCTGGGCACGCTGACCGACGTCACGCACATCGTGTACACGGCGTTGTACGAGAAGGCCGATCTGGTCGCCGGCTGGTCAGACCCTGAACAGATCGCGATCAACAACGCCATGCTGCGCAACACCGTCGAACCGGTGGTGGCCAGCGCGCCGGGCCTCCGGCACGTCAGCATCCTGCAGGGCACCAAGTACTACGGCGTGCACCTGCATCCGATTGCGATTCCGGCCAGGGAGGACGATCCCCGGGACGACCACCCGAACTTCTTCCACGACCAGCAGGACTACCTGACCGAGATGGCCGCGCTGCACGGGTTCAGCTTCACCGCGCTGCGACCACAACTGGTCACCGGACCGACGCCCGGCGCCCTCAACGTCTTGGCCGCGATCGGCGCCTATGCCGCGGTTCGACGTGCCAAGGGGGAGCCGTTCAGCTTTCCCGGCGGCCCGTCATTCGTCTGGGAGGCCGCCGACGCCGATCTGGTCGCCGACGTACTGGTGTGGGCCGCCCAGTCACCACAGGCCGCCAACCAGGCGTTCAACGTGACGAACGGTGACGTCTTCGAGTGGCGCAACCTGTGGCCGGCCCTGGCCGAAACCCTCGGTGCCGCAATTGGATCCGACGCACCGACGAGCGTGGCCGAGTATCTGGCCGCCAACTCTGAGGTGTGGGAGAAGATCGCCGCCGAGCACGGATTGCGCATGCGAACCTTGGACGAATTGGTCGGAGCCGGCGACCAGCATGCCGATTTCGCCTTCGCGTACGGCGCACCCGAGGGCCCGCGCGCCTTCGTGAGCACGGTGAAGCTGCGCCAGGCGGGATTCACCGGCGCGGTCGACACCGCGCGGTCGTTCCAGCGGGCTCTGCAGACGATGATGGCTCAGGGCCTTTTACCCACGCCGAATTAAAGCCTGTTACCGGATCCGCAGCCGTGGGAGATTCATTACGTTGCGGAGTCGGTCCGTGGGACGCCAGCCCAGCCCGGGCACGGATTGGTCGGCCAGGACGTCCGCGGCGAACCGTTCCTTCCAGCGGGTGGAACGGTCGCTGGCCTGGCGTTGCAGCGGCGGGGTGAGGATGAGTTCCCGGTCGGGGGCGATACACGAGAAACTCCGCAGTGTGCCCTCGGTGTCACCGACCAGGTCCTCGTAGGAGATGGTCCGGGACGATGCGCCGCAGGCGATCAGGTAGCTCTTTATCAGGGCGTTCTGGTTCTGGATCACCCGCAGCTTGGAGAGGATCCGGCGGAACGAGTACTGGGCATGCGACCGCTTCTCGAACTGACTGCTCCACTGCTTGCTCTGCGTGGCCATCTCATACGAGACCGCTTGGGCGACCTGATCCTCACGCACCAGGTGAACGTAGTGGAACCGCACGTCGGAGAAGTGCTTCGAGATCCGGGCGAAATGCTTCAGGTGGCTGCCGTGCACGTTGATCCCCAGCCATCCGTTCGGCGACGTCCGATGCTTGCGCAGCGCCCGAACATAGGCCGCGTCGTTGAAGATTCCGCCCGTGACACACCCCCACCGCTGGGCCAGGATCTGCATGTACTGGAACGGCTGGAAATATTCGTGCGCCAGACAACCGTCGTTGAGGCGTAGCAGTTCACAGAGCAGGGTGCTGCCGCTGCGCGGCGTACTCAGCAGGACCAGCACATCAGTCGTGGGAACGTCGCCGACCGTGTCGTATTGCGCATCAATGAGATCGGCAGCAGGGATCAGTCGCTTGGCCGCGGTCATCTTCCACGGGCTGAACATGAGCGGCGCTACGGTCACCACGATCCGATCTCATCCCTTGCCTCGCGACTCCGCATGCGCGCGCACGTCCGGCGCCAACCTGTGCATTGGCGAACATCGGCCGTAGCGCAATCAATATCGGCGTCTACGATAATTCGAATTCGCTGTCAATGGTATCACGCTCCGACAATTCTCACAGGCTCCTGGCCGGGAAAACGGAGGTTACTGTGTTACGCACAGTTCAGGCCATATAAATTGCTGTGACAGCAAAGTCGCACGGTCACGACGGCAAGTCGACGGTACCGCACCGACCCATGCGGGACATTGCCTATCGCGTTCCTCGCTGAATTATCAATTCATAGGCAGTCTTCAGCAATGGCCCATCGCCATCGACGAACCACAGATCACCTCAGCAACCCAACAGCCTCTCTAGCAGGCCCGCTTCGCTAGGGAAAACCCCACGGTCGACCGAGAACTGCCATAGCGTTTTCACAGCTAGGCTAGGGTTTTAGCAATGACGCGCGGCCGCCGAAGCCGAATCATCGCCCACACCGACGACGGCATGCGTGGTTTACATTCAGCACGAAACGGCGGCGCAAGCGCCATTCCATCTCGGCGCTTATCGGCACCGGGGGAGTCTTTTACCAGACCGGGTTCGACCTAATTCGGGCGACCAATTCCTGCGTTCAATACGAGATGAATCCGACAGTTATCCTCAATACTTTTACATTCCGTATCTTGTTTTTCGATATGGAATTTATATGGATTCGCTGTGTATCGATTCGGAGCTTCGCACCGGCCGGCCGGACCCCCCTCCCCGCCGACGCCCGCTACCGGCGCCGCCGACGCCACCCACGGCCGACCGACGCGCCCAGCCGACCGTGCAGATTCATCGCCGGGCCGGACCATCCCGCCGCTGACCCCAACGGGCAGTGACCTTCGTTACTTAGTGCATATAATCTAATCAAAGTTTCCGCAGGTGGGATACTATTTTTGAAGTTTTGATAGCTTATTTAAATACTTGCGCGGGATGGAACCGCAGGGGCAAGCTGTTGAACATGCCAGGCGGCCGGACGGTCGCAAATATCGGAAGAAAGGGGCAGCGCAGTGACGACCAACACGACCACTCACGTGGGGCCCGCCCGAGAGATGGCCCGTCGCTCGACCGCGGCACTGATCATGACCGCCGCCGGCCTCGGCGTAGCCGCGTTCCTGACGCTCGGCGTTGTCAAAGACAACCCGCCCAACCCGGTGATTCCCTCGTTCTCCAGCGATACGACGGTGAATTACCCCAACCTGGACCAGCTGGGGCGCATCACCTCGAACCTGACGGTGCCGCAACTCTCGCCCACCGGTCGCTGATCACACGTCCACAATGAGGTGGGCCGACCGGTGACGAGGTCGCAGTAGGCCCCGTCACCGGCCCACCAAGCGCGATAATCCTCTCGTGGAGATCCGGGAGTTACGCGCATTCTTGGCCGTCGCCGAAGAAGGCGGCTTCTCCGCTGCCGCACGGCGGTTACATCTCAGCCAGCCCGCGCTGTCACAGACCATCGCCGGCCTGGAACGCCAACTCGGCGTGCAGCTACTCACCCGGCGCAGCTCGGGAGTCTCGCCCACCGAAGTCGGGCTCATTCTCATGACCGAAGCCCGAGCTGTACTGGCACGGCACGACCAGGCGATCGCCGCGTTGGCCCGACACGCCGGATCAGCGGATTGCACTCTGCGCCTTGGTGTTCCACTGGAACTACCGACTGATCTACTGGTCGCGCCACTGGCGGCATTGACCGCCGAGCATCCCGAAACCCGCATTCTTCCGCAACACCTGTCCACCGTCGATCAGTTCACCGCGCTCAGCCGTGGGGAACTCGACGTCGGTCTGGTGCGTGAGCACCCGACCAATCGCGAGCTGGACGCGTTCCTGGTGGCGCGCGAACAGCTCGGCGTGCTGGTATCCGCCGAGTTCGCCGCCCACAACGGTGAGTCGGCCGGGATACGACTCGACGCATTGACCGGACTCGACTGGACCGGCTTCCCGCGCTCGGGCAGCCCAGCTTGGTACGACGAGATCATCGCCATCTTCCGCAGTCACGGACTGCAACCCGAGGCCGGCACGACGGGTGCCGCGGCGGCCATCGCCGACGTGAAGATCGCGGCCGTTGCTGCCGGCGGGGCATTCTCGCTGGCCCCACCCGACTGGTCGCATCCGATTCCCGATGCCGTCGTGTGGCAACCGCTCGTCGGGCATCCGCTGATCCGGCGGACCTGGGCGGTCTGGCCTGCGAACTCGCACCGCCGCGACATCGGCACCTTCATCGCGGCATTCGGCGAACTCTGACCCATCGGCACGGAGCATGGGGTCCATCGGAAAACCCGATGGCACACCGGATTTCCGGTCGTTACGGTGGCGTTCTGCGGTGCAGGACATTCACCGAACCGGAAGGACCGCACCGTGACAACTCAGAAGGAACTGTTGATCGCCAAGCTTCCCGTCGTCGACACCATCGCGAGCGTGTTGGGCCGCTACGGCCTGGTAACTGTCATCGGCTGGATCGGCGCCCTGAAATTCATGAACTTCGAAGCACACCAGATCCAGCCACTGGTCGCGCACGCACCGTTGATGGGCTGGCTCTACGACATCTTCCCGGTGCGCACGTTCTCGACGTTGCTCGGCTTCTTCGAGGTCAGCGCGGCCATCTTGCTGGCCGTCAAACCGTTCGCCCCGAAGATCTCGATCCTGGGCAGCGTGCTGTCGATCCTGCTGTTCGTCAACACCATCAGCTTCTTGTTCAGCACGCCCGGCATCGGTGAACCCGCCGGCGGCGGCTTCCCAGCCATCTCGCTGCTGGGCGAGTTTCTACTGAAAGATGTTCCGCTCCTGGGACTCTCGTTCTGGACGTTATCGGACGCCATCCGCTCGGCCTACCGGCGAGACTGACCGCCCGACAGAAATTGAGGGCCGGGTACGCGCGTACCCGGCCCTCATTTCTGCGTGTCGATCAGTGCGTGCGCTCGGCGAGGTTGCGCTCTACCTCTTCCTTCCACAGACCGAACGCGTGCGTGGTGTCGACCTCTTGCTCGAACCGCGCTGTCATGTCCGGCAGGACGTCGGCGACGTCGACGTAGAACTGGTGGTACCAGCGACGGTGCTGGTAGACCGGGCCGTCCTCCTCCGTCAGCAGCGGATTCTCGATACGGGTCTTGTTTTTCCAGATCTCGACGTCCTCCATGAAGCCGTCGCCGAAACTGCGGCTCAATGCCGCGGCGAGCTTCTCGGTCTTTTCCGCGGGCAGCGCCGGATTGTTCTGTACCGCCACGCCCCACTGCAGCACGAACGAATCGTGCGTCACCGGGTAATGGCAGTTGATCAACGCGATCTCCACGGTGAAATCCGGTGCGAGATCGTTGTGCAGCCAGTTGATCATGTACGCCGGGCCGAAATACGTTGCCTCCGAACGTAAGTAGGTCCCGTCCCAGAGTTCGCGGGTGGCATAGTCGGGCCGCGGCTTGGACTCCATGAACTGGCTGGCGGTATGGCCCTCGATCACGTTCTTGAAGTACGTCGGGTAGGCGTGGTGGATGTAGAAGAAGTGCGCCATGTCGACGTTGTTGTCGACGATCTCCCGGCAGTGCGACCCCTCGATGTGGAGCGAATTCCATTGCCACGGCGACCATTTCCCCTCGTCATACCCCTCGATCGTGGGCGGGGTGAGCTCCGGACCCGGGGTCGAGCCTTCCGGATCATGCCAGACCAGCAGCTGACCGTTGACCTCGGTGGTCTGCCAGGCCCGGGTGCGGGCCAACCGCGGGGTTCGCTTGGCGTATGGCACCAACTTGCACTTGCCGTCGCCGCCCCAGCGCCAATCGTGGAACGGGCAGGCCACGGTGTCGCCCTTGACGGTGCCCTGGGACAGGTCGCCACCCATGTGCCGGCAGTAGCCGTCCAACACCTTGAGTTCACCCTGCGAATCGGCGAACACCACAAGCTTGGAGCCGAAGGCCTGGATCGAATGCGGCTCGCCGTCGCGGAACGACTCGGCCAGTCCGATGCAGTGCCAACCGCGGGCGAACCGCGTCATTGCCTCACCGGCGTCGATGTGCCGGACCTCTGCCTCATTCATCGTTGTGTCCCTTCCGAATTCGTCCAACCCTGGTTGATCAGGATCTTTACCTCGGTATCTCGGCCCGTCGACTGCAGGGCGTGAATTCCTTTTTCGAGCGCGTCGGCCAGTTCGATTCGACTGGTGATCAGCGGCGCAGGATCCAGCCGACCATCGGCGATCATGTCGATTACGGTACGGAAGTCGTCGCGGGTATACGCGAAACTTCCGGTGACACGTTTCTCGGTGAGCATGAACACCCCGGGGTTGACGTCCACGCCGCAGTGGTACATCGCGACCACGATGCTGGTGCCACCCTTGCGCAGGGCATCGAGGGCGGTGTCGAATGTCGCCTGGCCCGCTCCCGCCGCATCGAAGGACGCGTCCACGCCATTGCCGCCGGTCAGTTCACGCGCATACCCGACGGGATCGACATCGCGCGGGTCGACGACGTCGGCGCCGAGCGCAGCCGCCAGCTCACGCCGGACCAGGCTGGTTTCGCTGACGATGACGCGTTGCGCTCCTTGCGCTTTCAGACACAGCAGCAGACCGAGCCCGATGGGTCCGGCGCCCACGATCAGCGCGCTGCAGCCCGTGGCGACACCGCTGAGCCGTACGGCGTGCAGCGCGACACTCAGCGGCTCGACCAGCGCACCGGTCTCCGGGGTGAATCCGTCGGGCAGCACGAACACCTTGTCGGCCGCGGCGACCACGTACTCGGCGAAGCCCCCGCCGCCGCCGTTGACCCCGAGGAACCCGAACTGCTCGCAGAGGTTCGGTTCCCCACGCCGGCACGCGGCGCAGCTGCCGTCCTCGAAGCTCGGCTGCACCGCGACCAGCGCGCCCACGGGCACGCCGTCGACCCCGTCACCGACCTCGGTGACATAGCCGGCGAACTCGTGACCGAGGATGTGCGGGCCGGGCTGCCCGACCAGCGGATGCGGCCAGTCCACCAGCACCGGCGCGGTTTCGTACAGGGACAGGTCCGATCCGCAGATGCCACTGCACGCGACACGGATCTTGACCGTGCCCGCGGCGACCTCGGGCTCGGGGACCTCGTCCAGTCGCGCATCGGCCGCACCGTGTAAGCGCCACGCTCGCATCGTCTACCTCTTCACGCTCTTCACGGTCACGTGGGCCGGCCGACCATGTCGAGCACGGCCAAATGGGAGAACACCATGCTGGTGCCGATCGGATTGCCGCCGCCCGGATAGGCGTATCCGCTCGGAGCGGCCATGGTGTTGCCCGCCGCGTACAGCCCGGGGATCGGGTTGCCGGCGGTATCCAGCACCTGGCCGGTGACATCGGTGCGCAGACCACCCTTGGTGCCCAGGTCGGAGATGCCGAACTTGGCGGCGTGGAACGGGGCTTTGTCGATCGGGACCATCGGGCAGGCGCCACCGGAGAAGGCGCGGTCGTAGGCCTCGTCGCCGCGACCGAAATCCGGGTCGGATCCAGCGTCGGCGTACTCGTTGAACTGCTTGACGGTAGCGACGAGTTGATCGGCGGGCACCCCGATCTCGGCGGCCAACTCCTCCAGAGTGTCGGCGCTGTGCCACAAGCCGGCGTCCAGGTACTTCTGGGTTTCCACCATCGAAACGTTGGTGGCCTTGACCGGGGGCACACCGTCGTCGGTGTTGTCGTAGATCATCCAGAACGGCAACGTCATTTCGCCCGTGGCCATTCGGTCGACGATGATCCGGCCGATCCGGTCATAGGCGGCGGACTCGTTGACGAACCGCTTGCCGTCCTGATCGACGAAGATGCCGCCGGTGAACCACAGTGCGAACGCGCTCCGGCCGTCCGGATGGGTCATGCCGGGCGACCACCAGGCCTGCTCCATCAGGTCGGTGTCGGCGCCGACGGCGATGCCGGCCTCATGGGCCTGACCCAGGTTTCCCCACGGCCCCATGGTGTCTCGCGCCTCACCGGGCACCCCGTACTTACGGCGCAGCTCGTCGTTGCCCTCGAAGCCACCGGCTGCCAGCAGTACGCCCTTGTTCGCCTTGATGGCCCGGCGCTGACCGTCGGTCTCGACGATCGCACCGACCACCCGACCGCCCTCGGTGACCAACTCGACCAGCGCGGTATTGAGTTCGGTTGTGGCCGAGGGGTATTGCTGCAGTGCCACCAGGAACCGGGCGATCAGCGCCCGCCCGCCGATGTAGTAGTCATCCGGCTGCTCGGCGCCGAGCCGGTCGGAATCCAATGGACCGCGGACCAATTCACGGAACTCGGGCGCCTTCGCCACCTTCAGCGGCCGAGCCGCGACGTGCCGCTGACCGTCCTGCCGCGCCTTGGGCAACTTACCGAAATAGTCCGGCCAGGGCAGCATGTCGAACTTGATGTTCGGGTCGGCTTCCAGGTATTCGATCAGCGGGGCACCCGCACGGACGTAGGTGTCCTGCAGCTCACGGGGCGTGCGGTCCCCGACCACCGCGTGGTAGTACTCCAGCGCATCCTCGATGGTGTCGTCGGTGCCGGCCCGCTGCAGCACCGGGTTGCACGGGAACCACACCCCGCCGCCGCCGGAATACGCGGTCGTGCCACCGAACTTGTCGGTCGCCTCGACCAGCAGGACATCGAGTCCTTCACGCGCCGCGGTGTACGCACCGGTGACGCCGCCACCACCGGATCCCGCCACCAGCACGTCGTACTGTGCGTCCCACTCCATGTCTGAACTCCTACTTGGTACTAGAGATACCGCTGCCGTCCGTACTGCGCGAACTCATCGTCCAGCGCGCGCTTGGCATCGTCGGTCATCGCCGCGTATTCCGGCACGCCCCGGCCCACCCAGCGGTACACCGATTCGTCGGTGTGCCAGTTCTGGGCCTGCAGCTCACGTTTGAGCACCTTGTTGGATCCGGTCACCGGAAGGCCGCCCGATACCCGCAGGAAGCGCGGGGCGCCCTTGCTGCCCAGATCGTCCTGCTCGCGCAGGTACTTGGCGAACTGCTCCGCGTTGAACGTGGCCGGGTCGACGACCTCGATGGCCGCCATCACCTGGTCGCCCGAACGCGGGTCCGGAACCGCATAAGCGCCGGCCGCGATCACGTCGGGATGGCGACGCAACACCCGCTCGATGGCCAGCGCCGAGGTGTTCTCACCGTCGACGCGAATCCAGTCACCGCGGCGGCCGGCGAAATAGATGAAACCTTTCTCGTCGAGGTAGCCCAGGTCACCGGTCCAGTACCAGCCGTTGCGGATCCGGTCGGCATCCGCAGCCTCGTTCTTGTAGTAGCCCTCGAACTTCTTCGTGCCGAGCCGGTCCACGATCTCACCGACCGCGTCGTCGGGGTTGAGCAAACCGCCGTGATCGTCGAGAACCGCTGTGGCACAGTCCTGCAACGTCTCCGGGTTGACGATCGCCACTCCAGGATGGGCGGGGCGGCCCAGCGAGCCCGGGGGCTGGTCCGGGTCGAGCACCACGGCGCCGCCCCCCTCGCTGGAGCCGTAGCCCTCGTACAGTTCGGCACCGAACCGGCGACGGAACTGCACCTGATCGTCCGGCGACGCCTCGGTGCCGAAACCGCGGACCAGTTGGTTGTCGGCGTCGTCGGGCCGCTCCGGGGTCGCCATCAGGTAACCCAGCGCCTTGCCGACATAGGTGAAGAACGTGGCGCCGAAGAATCGAACATCGGGCAGGAAGCGGGACGCCGAGAAGCTCGGGGTCAGGCACACCGTCGCGCCGACGGCCAGCGCCGGGGCCCACAGGGCCATGATGGCGTTGCCGTGGAACAGCGGCATACAGCAGTAGTCGACGTCGTCGCGCACATGGCCGAACTTCTCCACTGCCGCGTAGGCCACCCAGGCCAGCCGGCCCTGGCTGCACTTGACCGCCTTCGACGCGCCGGTGGTACCGGAGGTGAACAACAGCAGCAGCAGCGTCTGCTCGCCGACACCGGGCGCGACCGCCGGTTCGACCTGATGCCGCGCGAGCGCATCCGAGTACGCCGGGTCGTCGACGACCAGGAAACGGTCCGCAGCCAATCCCAGGTCCAGGCCTTGAAGGCGTTGCCGCCCAGCCGAATCGGTGACGATCAACTGGCAGTCCGCGTGCCGGATCTCGGCGGCGAGCTCTTCGGGGCCACGGGTCGGATTGATGCCGACGATCGTCGCCCCGGCCAGCGCGGCACCGCCCAACCAGAAGACGAAGTCGGGCAGGTTCTCCAGCAGCACGCCGATGTGAAAAGGACCCGACGGGCACATTTCTATGGCCAGCGCACCGCGGGCGGCGGACTCGCGGACCACGTCGTCCCAGGTCCAGTCCCGCTCGCGGGTGCGCAACCCCAGCCGCTCATCGCCGAGCCGGTCCAGCAGCAGCGACGCGATGTCTTCGCGGTCGGGCCGGTCTTCTGATCGGGAGAGGTGAGCCATCAGACGGTCGCGTTGTTCTTCTGGTCGATGTACTTCTGCGGCAGCTCTTCAGGGCTCAGCTTGGTCACACTGACCGGGCCGGTCTGGTAGGCGTCCTCGCCCAGGATCAGTCCGTCGGTGTCGATCGGCCAATTGATGAGCTGGCGGAACAGCAGCAGGTAGTCGCCGTTCGGGTCGTCGACCTCGACGCCGATCGCCTGGGCGGCGGCGCCCGGGTAGATCATCTTCATCCAGCCTTCGGTCATCACCAGATTGTCGTCTACCGCAAGCCGATCGATCTCGAAAACGAGTGTGTTGGCGCCGCTTTCGACGAAGGCCTCGTAGTAGGCACGTACCCCCTCGGTGGTCTTGGGGCCCATGTCCGCGTTGGCGTACCAGAAGTGGTAATCCGGGTTCGGGGCCAAGGTGGCCATCAGGCGTTCCATGTCGGGCTCGGCCTCGGCCTTCATGTGCTCCAGGACGACGCTGAGCACCTGACGGTGGCGCTCGTTGGTGGTGACTGCGAGGCGCTCTTCCACGGGGACCCAGGTCTTGGTGGGGTCGATGATGGCCATGTGGGGACTCCTTGAGTTCTGTTCTCGGCCTGGGGCTGTTCAGGCTCCTGTGGCCATCATCACCAACTTGAGCGGTCCGGGTCATCCGACGTACGTCGGGCGATTCGGTCAATCCACCCGACGTTCGTCGGATAGCTCGGCAGAGGACAGGCCGATCCTTCTCAGCATCAGCACCAGCGTCGCGGAGAACCTGTCCAACGGGTCGTCCAGATCCCAGCCGAGTTCGGCTTCGATGCGCGCGAGCCGCGCCGCCACGGTGCTGTGGTGCACATGCAACTCCTCGGCCGTGCGCCGAAGCGAACCGAACACGCAGAAGGCCTCGACGGTGTCCACCTGAAGCCGACCGGCATCCGTATCGGCGATGGCATTAATCCTCTGCAGCAAAAGATTTCGGCGCGCGGCATCGGGTGGCAACTCGGCCAGCAGCTCCAGCGCACTGAGCCGCTCATAGGCCACGGCACGCCGGCCGAAGCCGGTCGAAGAGGCAAATCCCAATGCCCGCAACGCTTGATCCCACGAGACCGGTGCCGCGAACACACCGCCGCCGGCGCCGATGCCGACCCAGGGTCCGCGGTCGGCGCCGACCGGCAGCGGCGCCGGGTACGCGCTGACGATCGCCTGGTCCAGGCCGTCGGACAACGCCCGAATTTCGGTATGACCCTGACACAAGACCGCGATCGCGGTGCCCAGATCCGCCGACCGCACCGATACCTCGGGTAGCGCAGAGGTGATGACCCGCAACGCTTTCGGGGTCGACTGCGCCGACACGGCCAGCACCCGTACCGGTCGGGTCTCGTCCAGTCCCAGGAGCCGGATCGCGCGGGCCCGATCCGCCGGACGTTCCTTGCCGGACAGCACCACCTCCACCAACGCCGGATCGCCGAGTCGCGGCCGGGCGCTGACCGGAAGCGCGGCGAGCTTGTGCCGCAACCGATCCAACAGCACTGCATCCAGTGGGTGCGGCGCACCGTCCCGCTGCAGCTCAACCTCAAGACCATCGACCCGGATCGCGCAGCCGGCCACCTCCTCGGCGGCCCGCAACACGACGTCGGCCTGGGGCGTGAGCTCATCGAAAAAGCGGACCAGGGCCAACACCGATTCGGGGTCAGTCCCCAGATCTGCCAATCGCACCGAGGTCATGGCTTTTCGTACACCACCGCGCCGTCGATGACGGTCGCCGCCACCAGGTCCCCGTCGAGCGCAGCCAACACCTCCGATGGCGCCGCCCCCAACACACACAGATCGGCGCGGGCACCGGAAACCACCTCGCGCGGCTGGGCCGGGATCTCCGGCGACCCCAAGAACATTCCCAATGCTGTTGCTGCAGTGATGCATTCGCCGGGACCCAAGACCCGTGCGGTCGCCGTGGTCCGATGCACCGCAGCGCGCATCACCGCCCACGGATCGGCATCGCCGAACGGCAGGTCGGTGGACAACGCGACCGGAATCCGTCCGCCGCACAACGAGGCGACGCGCCACAGTTCATGGTGCCGGCTCGCGGGCACGTCGATCAGGTACTGGTCGCCGCGCTCGGCCACGAAGTTAGGCTGCGTCACCACGGTGACGCCCAGTTCGGCCAGATCGGCCAGGCAATCCTCCGGGACCACCGCAGCATGTTCGATCCGATCGCCGGGCAGTGCTCCGGCCGCCCGCAACGCGCCGATGGACACGATCAACTGCATCGCGGTGACACAGTGCAGCGCAACGATTCCGCCCTGGGCATGCCGGCCCGCGATCCATGCGGTGAGGGCATCAAGGTCCAGGTCGTCATCGTGCAGAATCCGTTTGGCCGGCGCCAGGATCCGAACTCGTTGCAGCAACTCGCCGTGGCGGCGGGCCTCGGCGAAGTCCACCACGTCATCCGCCCCGATGTCGGGGGTGGCGTCGGTGACGCCGGTGACACCGAAGGCCGCCAGCTTCCTGCTCACCTTGGCCAGTCCGGTTTCCCGCCGCCGCAGCGCGTGCGACCAGCTGGGGTCCGCACTGCGCAGCCGGCCGTCGCGATGGTCCGGCAGGCCGACGGCCGCCAACCCTGCCGAGTTGAGGGTCCACAGCACACCACTGCGGTGCTGCACCCGGACCGGCACAGGTGGTGAAACCTCGTCCAGCACAGCTCGATCCAATGGCCCGGCGACCGTCTCGTGATAGCCGACGGCGCGGATCCAGCCGTCCTCCCCTACCGCAGCGCCCGCCAACACCCGCCGCAGGCCATCGCGACTCCGGACCTCCCCGGGCCCGACCTTGACCGACGTCAAAGCCGCAGCCGCCGACCGCAGATGGACGTGGTGGTCATGCAGACCGGGAATGACGGTGCCGTGGCCGGCCTCCAGGACCGCCTCCCCGGGCAGCGGGTCCAGCCGCTGCGATATCTCCTCGATGCGGCGGCCCAGCCGAATGTCGACCAGCCGACCGTCCAACAGATGAGCCTGGCGAATCAGCATGCAGCAGCACTCCTTTCCCGGATCACCTCTGCGACGCGGTGGTTGTCGGACCCCAGTTCGCCGGCCCTCGGTACGGTCGGTGGAATGACCGGTGAGCCTGCGGGACAAGGCAATTCGTCATCCGTGGTGGGCAGTGCGGCGTAGTTCGCGGCTACGCCGGCCAACGCGATCTCCACCAGCTCACCACCGCCGCGTTGCCGCGACTGCGCCACTTCCAGCGCTGCGTGCAGGCCGGTCAACGGATCGGCAATCGCATCGCCACAGAACACCGGCCCGGCGCCGACCAAACCGCCCGACACCGCGGCATCGTCACCGAACCCGACCCAGTTGGCACGCACAGCGTCGCTGCCGTGGCCGGTGACGCGCAGCCACACCCGCCCGTCCCTGGCCGGAACATCGTCGGGCCCCAGACCCCGCTGCGCCAAGGCCGCGGGCCGCGAGGATTCGATCACCACATCGGCACCCGCGAGCAACTCACGCAATTCCGTGGGGTAGTTGAAATCAGCCGCGTAACAAAGCTTTCCGGAGTTCATCCAGTCAAAGAACCGATGATCACCGCAGCGGGTGCCGTCCGGCCTGGCCCGACTCTCCACCTTGACAACGGTGGCGCCGGCCCGGGCCAGCAATTGCCCGCACAGCGGGCCCGCCCACATCGACGAGAGGTCGACCACCAGCAACCCGGCGTATCCGCGATCTTCGGCACGTCGACCGATCTGCCGAAAAACCTTTGGCGCCGGCACTGTTTCGCCGAGCACCCCGGCCGGTAGACCGAGCAACCGAGCCCTCTCGGCCACCTCCGCGGCGTCCCGGCGGGCCGCCCAGGCCTCGATCGCCGGCCAGGAATCGACCTCGTCGGCCTCTAGCAGCGCCGGAACCGCAGCGACATCGTCGGGCCTGGACAGGGTGAGCGCACACCAGCCATCCCGGGCGGCAAACAGCCGGGTGGCCCCACCCGCACTGATCCGACCGCGGCGGGCCAAGCCCAGCATCGCCGCCCGACCGGTCAGTAGTTCGGCCGCGTCGACGGCCACCCCGGAGCTGACCCGGAGCTGTTCGGCTGCCGCGCGCGCCCCGGCCAGGACAGCGGCACGGCTACCGTCGGGCGGTCCGTCCGGCCGGCCGGTCAGGGCGGCCAGGCCGCTGACCGCCCAATCCGCCTTGTCCATGGCTTCATTGTGGCAATGCTCAGAAGTGCAGGGCGCTGAATCTCCAGTCCAGCACCTGACGATCCTCGCCGCCGGTCGCCGCGGCGTAGACCAGCGACCGCAGCTGCAGGGTGCCGCCCCGGCCGTCCGACCGCGCCGTGGCCCTCTCGACGTGGACTTCGCTGTACAGCGTGTCGCCCTCGCGCACCGGTCCGGTGTGGTCGCAGGACTCCCAGCCCAACAGCGTGACGATATTCGGCAACAGCCGGCTGACCTGCGCCAACGCCAGCCCGATGGTGTGCCCGCCGTACACCAGACGGCTACCGGCGACCCGCGCATCATGGTGGGTCGCCGCGATGTTGAGGGTCAACCGAGCGAGCTCCGGAGCGCTGCTGACCACGTCGGCGGTGCTGCGCAATACCGTGCCGCTCAGAGCGGGGTCGAAGTGCGGCCCGGGTACCCGGGCGCGCCAGGCTTCGGCATCCCAGTTCACGGTCGGATCAGCTGGATTGGGTTGATCAACGCCGACGGTGCTCAGGTCGTCGGCGTGACCGGTATCGGGAGCATCGGCACTCAGCGGCAGCATGGCGCACCGGTGAAAGTCCAATACCCGGCGGCCCTCTTGGTCGACGGTGGTCATCCGCAGCGCCGCCAGACCGGTGCGAGATTTGCCGGGTCTGGACGAATTCTGTTTCAGGCCAACCACTTCAGTGCGGGTGCTGATGGTGTCGCCGAGCACCGGGAATCGATGGAACCGCAGCCCGCGATAGAACAGGTTGGCCTTGACCCGCTGCGTGGCCAGCGTCGACTGTCCGATGGCCACGTCGCAGACCAGCGCCGGATGCGCCAGCGCCTGGTCGGACCCGGTGACGGCCGCGGACAACGTGGCATCGAGCGGCAGTCGCATCCGATCGCCGAGGATCGCCTGATGGGTCGCGGCAGCGCCGCTGCTCAGCGTCATCGCCGGGGCCCAGTCGAAGCTCTGCCCCACCGTCAGGTCGTCGAAGAACGGTCCTGCGCTCTGGCCGTGCAGCTCCACAACGCAGAATGCTAACCATGAACCTCCGGCTCAGCGATGACGAGGCCATGCTGGTCGAGACCGTGCGCACCTTCATCGACCGGGAAGTGCGGCCCGAGGTACGCGACGTCGAACACGCCAACACCTATCCCGAGGCGTGGATCAACCAGATGAAGCAGATCGGCATCTTCGGCCTGGCGGTACCCGAGGAGTACGGCGGCACCCCGGTCTCGACCCGCTGCTACGTCGAGGTCACCCAGGAACTTGCTCGCGGCTGGATGAGCCTGGCCGGGGCCATGGGCGGACACACCGTGGTGACGAAACTGATCGGCCTGTTCGGTACCGAGGAACAGCGGCAGGCCTACCTGCCGGCCATGGCGACCGGCGAATTGCGGGCCACCATGGCGCTGACCGAACCCGGCGGCGGGTCGGACCTGCAGAACATGACCACGGTGGCCCGCGCCGACGGCGACGACGATCTGGTGATCAACGGTGCCAAGACCTGGATCTCCAACGCCCGCCGGTCCGGGCTGATCGCACTGCTGTGCAAGACCGATCCGGACGCGCAACCCAAACACACCGGCATCTCCGTGGTGCTGGTGGAAAACCCGAGCGCGGGCCTGGCCATCTCACGGGACCTGCCCAAGCTGGGCTACAAGGGCGTCGAATCCTGCGAACTGTCCTTCGATGACTGCCGGGTCCCGGCCTCGGCGATCCTCGGTGCGGTGCCCGGCCGCGGGTTCTCCCAGATGATGAAGGGACTGGAGACCGGCCGTATCCAAGTCGCCAGCCGGGCACTCGGCGTGGCCACCGCCGCGCTCGACGACGCGCTGGCCTACGCGCAGGACCGGCACAGCTTCGGCCAGCCCATCTGGCGGCACCAATCGGTGGGCAATTACCTGGCCGACATGGCCACCAAACTCACTGCGGCACGGCAACTCACGTTCTACGCGGCCGACCGCTACGACAGCGGCGAACGCGCCGACATGGAGGCAGGCATGGCCAAGCTGTTCGCCTCCGAGACCGCAATGGAGATCGCCTTGAACGCGGTGCGGATCCACGGTGGTTATGGCTACTCCACCGAGTACGACGTCGAACGCTACTTCCGCGACGCCCCACTGATGATCGTCGGCGAGGGCACCAACGAGATCCAGCGCAACGTGATCGCCGCACAGTTGGTGGCCCGCGGCCACCTCTGAGTGATTTCGGTGTGCGCCGAAATCACACTGCGATGGAGTCGACGAGACCCCAGTCCAGGGCGGTCACCGCGTCCAAGGTGGCACCGGAGAGCACCAGGTAGGCCGTGCGCCAACGACCGATCCGCCGGGTGACGCTGACCGTGCCGCCGGCGCCGGGGATCAGTCCGAGCGCCAGTTCCGGTAGCCCCAGCACCGCATCCGGGTCAGCGCTGACATGCCCGCAGAACGCGGCCATCTCCAGTCCACTGCCCAGGACCTGGCCGTGCACGACGGCGCGGCAGGCCGCGCCCAGGCGGCCGGTGATCTCGTCGAGTACCAGGGCCGGGCTGTGGCGGGTACGCGCCAAGTGTGCAGACGCCGGATCGTCGAAGGTGCCGAACTCCGCGAGATCGCCTCCGCTGCAAAAGGATTTGCCATTTCCGGTGAGCACCACGGCGGTCACCGACGGATCCACTCGAGCCACTTCGAGCGCTTCCAGCAGCGCGGCCCGAGCCTCGGTGGTGAAGGCGTTGTGCCGCTGGGGGCGATTGAACGCCACGTGCAGGGTGTCGCCGTCGCGGTGCGCCACGACGGGAGCCGGAGTCGCCGGCAGGCTCGCCACTCCGCGCTGCGCCAACCACCCGCCGAACTCGGCGCCGGACTGCAACGTGGAATAGGCCAGCGACTCGGTGATCACCCCGCCGAACGCCGGCGCCCCGGGGTCCAGTGCCCGCAGCACGTCGTCGCACACCGCGGCGGCCTGCGGCCAACGCGCCACCCTGTCGCGCAACGATTCCAGCACGGCCGGCACATCGGACACCTGCACCGTGCGCCGGTCGTCGCACGGCTGGTCCACCAAGGTGAAAGTTGCCTGCTGCAAGCAGGATTCGCTGTCGAGGCCGACCCCGATGCCAATGCCACCGATGTCCACGACCTCCGGCGTATCAGACAACGGCCACCGAATACTTCTCGATCAACGACTGCTTGTACAGCTTGCCGGTGTCGGTGCGCGGCAGTTGCGCTTCGAACGCGATGGACCGCGGGCATTTGTAGTGCGCCAACCGTTCCCGCAACCACGCCAGCAGCTCGTCACCGAACTCCTCGGTGGCATCGCTCGCGTCGACCGTCTGCACCACCGCTTTGACGCTCTGCCCCATCTCGCTGTCGGGAATGCCGAACACCGCTGCGTCCATCACCTTGGGGTGCGTGACGAGCATGTTCTCCGCTTCCTGCGGGTAGATGTTCACCCCACCGCTGATGATCATGTGATGCCGCCGGTCGGTCAGGTACAGGTAGCCTTCGTCGTCCAGATATCCGATGTCCCCCACCGTCATCCAGCCGTTGCCGTCACGTGAGGACGCGGTCTTGGCCGGGTCGTTGAGATACTCGAAGGTGTTGCCGCCCTCGAAATAGATCTCACCGGCCTGGCCTACAGGCAGCTCGTTGCCGTCCTCATCGAGGATGTGCAGATTGCCCAGCATCGGTTTACCCACTGATCCGGGGTGGGCCAGCCAGTCGTCGGCGGTGATCAGCGTCGAGCCGATGGCCTCCGAGGAGGCGTAGTACTCGTCGACGATCGGTCCCCACCAGTCGATCATCTGCTTCTTGATCTCCACCGGACACGGTGCGGCAGCGTGCATGATCCGCGTGAGGGTCGACAGGTCGTACGAATCACGCACGGACTGAGGCAGTTTGAGCATGCGGGTGAACATCACCGGGACGAACTGCCCGTGTGTGACGCCATGGCGGGCGATGGCGTCCAGACAACCCTCGGCGTCGAACTTCTCCATCACCACGGTGGTGACGCCCTCGGCCTGGATCTGCATCGACCAGACCGACGGCGCGGTGTGATAAAGCGGTGCGGGACTTAGGTATACGGCGTCCTTGGGCAGCCAGAAGCTCATCAGCATCTTCATCAGCCCCGGCACTTCGGCCGGCGGCTGGTGGGTCAGGGCACGCTTGATGCCCTTGGGCCGACCGGTGGTGCCCGAGGAGTACTGCAGCAGGTCGCCCTCGATCTCGTCGGCGATCGGGGTATCTGGCTGGCCCGCAACACATTCGGGATACCGTGCCCAGCCGTCGAGGTCGTCGTCGGCGATCAGCAGCAGATCGGGCAGGCTCAGGTGGTCAGCCAGGGCCACACAAGTCCCCCGCAATGCCGCCGAGCCGACCACTGCTTTGGCGCCACTGTTCTCGATGATGTACGCGGCCTCGGACGGGGTCAGGTGGATGTTGATCGGCACGTAGTACAGGCCGCTGCGCCGGGCCGCCCACATCACCGCGTGGATGTGCTCGTTGTTCTCCATCAGGATGGCAACGGCGTCGCCCTCCACCAAACCGTGTGCCCGGAAGTGGTGCGCAAGTCGATTCGCTCGGGCTTCCAACTCGTCGAACGTGATCACCTTGCCGGACGGATGCAAGATGACAGCTGGTTTACCGGTGCCGACGTGCTCGCGAATCTGCATGCGAGAACTTTACGACGACATACTTGACACGTGTCAAGTATGTAAGCGGGTCAATTTCCGACGCCGGACAACGCTCGTTTGCCGGGCGCCAGGTCGGTGTCATCGTCATCCGCGTCGACGAACGGCGCCCGCAGCGTCGCCACCACGTTGCTGCGGTTGACGATCAGGCCGATCACCGTGAGCACACCGTAGACACCACAGAGCGCCAGTCGCCCGGTGGTCGAGGTGATCGGGAACTGCACCAGGAACAGCGCCAGCAGCAGCCAAGCCACATTGCGGTGGAAGCGCAGCGACAGGATCAGCGCGACACCCATCATGGTCTGCGTCGCGGTCAGTAGCACCTCTTCGATCTGGCGGCCGTCGAGCACCAGCGATGTACCGCCACCACCGGCCAGGTAGGCGATGGGCAACGAACCGACCAGCAGGGTCCATTGGTTCACCTTGGAAGCGATCAGGGTGGCGATGGCCGCCGTGCTCTTACCGCGCGAGGCGAAGATGATCGCGATGATGAATTCCGGGGCCTCCGAAGCCAGCGGTGCCAACCACTGCACCAACAGGAAGCGGTCGACACCCAACTGCGTACCGGCAGCGATCAAACTGTCTGCGAACGGCGCCGCGCACATCAGGATCACCGCACCGGCCACCACGAACATCGTCACCACGGTTACCCGGCGCGCACGGGTCGGCAGGTCTCCGATCGCCGCAGCGGTGCCGATCAGCTCCGGCTCCTCGGGCTCGCCGCGGGTCATCTTGTACAGGTAGAAGCCGAACCAGGCCAGCATGGCGACACCCAACACCAGGTGGATGCGACCGGTGGCCGGGATGATGAAGGCGACGAGGCCTGCTATCAGCAGGAAGCCGAGCTCGACCCGGTTACTGGATTCCAGCGGCAGCACGGACTTGCTGCCGCCCGTCTTGTGCGCCGCAGTCTTCTGCGCGACGAACAATCCGACGATGACCACCACCGGCCAGCCGATACCCATGAGCAACCGGTTGGAGCCCGTCATGTTGGCCGCGGCGTATTGCACGTAGTCGGCGTCGTGCCCGGCGACGTAGGCGTAGTAGAGGTCGACGGCATATTCGGGCAGCACCGCGATGAGCGCCAGCACTGCGATGGCCAGGCCACCCGACACGTCCATCTGCGCAGATTCGGCGGCCCAGGCCAGGACGAAGCTCGCCGCGACGACCGCGGCACCGTACGCCAGCAGCGAGACGACCGGGCTGGGGTGAATGTCGGTGACCCGCAGGACCACCGCAGGCAGGATGAACACTGCGGTCAGGACCAGGGATCTGGCGAAGGTTCGCCCCGAGGTCGGGCGGAGCGACTGGGTGTGGATCACGTCGGTGGTCCTTCGGTTGGGTGGTCCGAACCTGATCGACGGGCGACGAGACTCGGACCGACAACTGCGGTGCCGGCCGAAGGTCTCGTTCGCCGGGGAACACCCGGTGGATGACCGGGCGGCTTCTCTGCCGCCAGCATGTCGACCATCCGCATCCCGCCCGAATTGCTCGACGGTGAGGAACTACTCCCCTTCGCTGACGTCGACGATAGCCCGATTTCCAACCCTCAGCAACTTAGCGCTACTACGAATTGATCTCGATTGTGGCACTAAATTTGCTGGTCAATGGCCCTGAAACAGAAGTTTGGCCACCCGTATTTTTGTATTTGAGTTTCCTTAGCAAATACGTGACAGCCCCCGAGTCGAGCGCGGCAAGGTCGGCGCGCCACCCCGTTACCCCGGCCAAAATCTACACAGCACGACAGTTTTGGCAAAGCTCATTCACCACGGCAATCCGGCCAACTGTGCAGTTCACCACCTACTAGCCGCTGCGGAAATGTCAGAGTGCGAAGCTACAAGCAAATAAATACCGTAGGTATGTTATAGATTCATCCCATGCGCTCGACCAGTACGCCTGCGCCCGCCATCCCGAGCCGCGGATTCCAGGCTTCCCCCACCACCGTCGCCTCGGAGATCGATCTCACCGGGTCCGCCTGCCTCCCCGCGGCCGTGCCACAAGAGTGGCTCGACGCGGTGCGCAACTACGCCGATACGGTTCCCACCGGAGTTCACGAGGTGATGCTTCAGGGAGATTCCGCGAGCGGGCTACCGTTCCTGCGGGATCTCACCTCGAACCCGGACCTGTGCGCTCTGCTCCACGCCGTGACAGATGCGGCACATCCGACGGCCGATACATCGAAGTCTGGCATCGAATGCGCGCTACGGGTGATCAGCGGCGCCGATCCTGCGGACCGGCCGTTGTGGTTCCACTATGACGCCAGCGTCGTGACGGTGGTGCTGCCGATCGTCATCCCCGAGGCCGCCCCCGGCCAGTCCGGCGAGTTGGTCATCTACCCCAACCGGCGGCCGTATCGACGCTGGGCCGTGACCAACGTCCTAGAGAAGGCCGTCACCCAGAGCGATACGTTCCGTCGGCGATTCGTTCGGCGACTGAACTTGCATCGCGATGCCGAAACCGTGCAGTTGCAGCCGGGCAACGCGTACCTGTTCTGGGGCTACCGGTCCTACCACGCGACCATGCCCGTGGCACCCGGCTCGAAACGGGTCACTGTCATCCTGCACTACCGGGACGTGCACGCACGAAGTCAAATCGTCAAGTACGCCAAGGCATTCCGACATGGCATGGTTGGCTTCGGCGGGATGTGACCCGCAGTCGACGCTCTGGCTGAATCAGATCGTCCATCAGAAGCAAAACTGCCCCTCGTCCGAGAAGAAGAGGGGCAGTTTTACGCGTGCGCGCGAAGGGGTCAGCCTTCCTCGGCCAACCGATGCTTGAGGGCGTCGAACTCGTCCTTGATGCCGGTCGGCAGCTTCTCACCGACGAACTCGAACCACTCCTCGATCAACGGCACCTCGTTGCGCCATTCGTCGGCGTTGACGGCCAGGGCCTCAGCGACATCGGCGGTGTCGACATCCAGACCCGACAAGTCGAGATCGGCCGCACTGGGAACGATGCCGATCGGGGTGCTGGTGCCCTCGGCCTGGTGCTCGATGCGCTCAACGGCCCACTTCAGCACCCGGCTGTTCTCACCGAACCCCGGCCACAGGAAGCGGCCGTCGCCGCCGCGGCGGAACCAGTTGACGAAGAAGATCTTCGGCATCTTGGACTCGTCGGCGTTCTTGCCGATGTTGATCCAGTGCTGGAAGTAGTCACCCACGTGGTAACCCAGGAACGGCAGCATGGCCATCGGGTCGCGACGCACGGTGCCGACCTTGCCCTCGGCGGCAGCGGTCTGCTCGGAGCCCAGGGTGGCGCCGATGAACACGCCGTGCTGCCAGTCGCGGGCCTCGGTGATCAGCGGGACGGTGGTCTTGCGACGGCCGCCGAACAGGATCGCCGAGATCGGCACACCCTGCGGGTCGTCCCACTCCGGAGCCAGCGTCGGGCACTGCGAGATCGGGGTGCAGTAGCGCGAATTCGGATGCGCCGCTTTGGTTTCGGTCTCACGAAGGATCCAGTCGTGACCCTTCCAGTCGATCAGGTGGTCGGGCTCGCCCTCCAGTCCTTCCCACCACACATCGTTGTCGTCGGTCTTGGCGACGTTGGTGAAGACGGTGTTGCCTGCGGCGATGGTCTTCATCGCGTTCGGGTTGGAATCCCAGTTGGTGCCCGGCGCCACGCCGAAGAAGCCGAACTCGGGGTTGACCGCATAGAGCCGGCCGTCCTTGCCGAACCGCATCCAGGCGATGTCGTCACCGACGGTCTCGGCGCGCCAGCCCGGGATGGTCGGCTGCAGCATCGCAAGGTTGGTCTTACCGCAGGCCGACGGGAACGCCGCGGCGATGAAGTACGCCTTGTTCTCCGGGGAGATCAGCTTGAGGATCAGCATGTGCTCGGCGAGCCAGCCCTCGTCATGGGCCATCGCCGAGGCAATGCGCAGCGAGTAGCACTTCTTACCCAGCAAGGCGTTGCCGCCGTAACCGGAGCCGTAGCTCCAGATCTCGCGGGTCTCCGGGAAGTGGGTGATGTACTTGGTGTCGTTGCACGGCCACGGCACATCGGCCTGGCCCGGCTCCAGCGGTGCCCCGATCGAGTGCAGCGCCTTGACGAAGAAGCCGTCCTCCCCGATCTTGTCCAGCGCGGCCTGCCCCATCCGGGTCATGGTGCGCATGGAGACGACGACGTACTCCGAATCGGTGATCTCGACACCGAGCTTGGGGTCCTCGGCGTCCAGCGGGCCCATGCAGAACGGGACCACCCACATCGTCCGGCCGCGCATGGAGCCGCGGTAGAGGTCGGTCATCAGCGGCCGCATCTCGGACGGGGCCATCCAGTTGTTGGTCGGACCGGCGTCCTCTTCGCGCTCCGAGCAGATGTAGGTACGCGACTCGACACGTGCGACATCGGACGGATCCGACAGCGCCAGATAGGAATTCGGCTGCTTTTCGTCGTTCAGCTTCTGGAAGGTGCCGGCCGAGACGAGTTGCGCCGCGAGCCGGTCGTACTCCTCGGCCGAACCATCAGCGAACATCACCCGGTCCGGCTGGGTGAGGTCGGCAACTTCGCGAACCCAGGCGAGCAGCCCCTCATGTTTCGTCGGCGCGGCGTCCAGACCGGGAATGGTCGCTGAAGTCATCAAATTCTCCTGCTCGGTTTTCGCGGTAATACCTGCTTAGAGGTTAACGTGAGTGACATACACATGGGGAATCGGGACCCTGTCCGATCTCTCACAAGAACGATTCAGAAACGCCGGTTGGCCTGCCCTAACGCGACTACCACCGAAACTTCCGAGAATCGCGTCGGTTACCCACCAGTAGGGTCGCTGGCAATTGTCGGGACAACATCAATTTCTCGATTTGTGATGTGTCGGCGGGCGGCGCTCGGCCAAGTGCTGACCCGCATCGAGCCACCGGCGTGCCAGCTCGTACTCGGACGCCTGCCGGACCGCACCGATCACGTCCGCTACCCAGCGATCCAACGCGGCGCGCGCCTGCAACCGGCCCCGAACCGCCACCACCCACCAGCTCAGGCCCAATCCGACGAGCAGGCCGAACACCGCGGCGCCGGCCTCTGCCACACCGGCCAGGCCACTCATCAGTCGCATCGCCGCCAGCGCCACCCCCATCCCGAACCCAGCGCCGAGCACCGCACCGAGCCAGCGCTCATCGGTGCGCGGTCCGGCCGGCGGATCCGGGATGGTGGGCATCCGCCACGGGGTCGTCGCCAGATCGACGATCTCGGCCAGTTGACGTGCCGATTCCACGTCGGCGACCTCGAACAGGTACGCCGACCTGGCCCGGACCCGCTGCTCGAACCGGGTCCGACCGCCCCGGCCGGTCAGCGGCCACGACAGCACGTCTCGACGCAGCGCGCCGCAGCGCGCACGACCTGCGTCGACCAGCTGTAGCCGGGCCCGCTGCAGGGCCAGCCGGGCATCCGAGACGGCCGGACGATGCCCGGCGAGCATGCGCAGCGAACCCCGAGTGATGTCCTGGCCGCAACGACGGTGCAGGTCGGTGACCGGACCGCGGCTGTAGCCCCGCCAATACCGAGCCCGGTTCAGCTGCGATCGGGCATCGGTCCCGCGGTCCACCGGCACCCCTGCCGATTCGACCACCGCCACGGCAGCTGCCATTGCGACCAGGGCCACGGCCTCGCAGGCCAGCCACGCGTCGATCCGCCCATCGGCCAATTCGGCTGCCAGACAGGATGTTTCGGCCAACGCCCGCCGAACGGCCAGATAGTCCCGCACCGGATCGTGCGGATCGGAGGCCTCCTGCAGCCCCGATACCACCGGCAGCAGCCGCGGGATCGCATTGACTTCAGCAAACTGCTGCAGGGCATCGGCCAACCGATCTGCCGCGGTCAGCGCTGCCTGCACCAGATCATCGTTGCACCCGGGACGCAGGCAATCCGACGCCAGTTTTGCCCCATGGGCCCCACTGGGTCCCATAAGGCAACTGTTGGGTATCAATCTGCACCACGATGCGGGCGCCCGAGGCGCAATGCGCGACGATGGACCAATGCATGCCCAGCGCGAGGACGCCGACCAAGCGCACCAACACCGTCGTGTCACCAGCTTCCGATCCCGCCGGTCCGCCCTGTCCGCGAATCAACAAAATTTGTGGAACCGGCGCTGGCCTGAGCTGGGTACCGCCGCCCGGTCCGAGAAAGACGAGCCCGCACCGCGGCTGGACCTGCCCGGCTGGTTCGGCCGCACCGCCCCGGTGGTGTTGGAGATCGGCTGTGGCACCGGCATATCCACGCTGGCGATGGCACAGGACGAGCCGCATCTGGACGTGGTCGCCGTCGAGGTTTATCGCAAGGGCATCGCGCAGTTGCTCGGCGCCGTGGACCGTGCCGGGCTGACCAATGTCCGGTTCGTCCGGGGTGACGGCGTCGACGTGCTGGAGCACATGGTTGCGCCCGGCACGCTGACGGCGGTGCGGGTGTTCTTCCCGGACCCCTGGCCCAAGGCCCGCCATCACAAGCGCCGGCTGTTGCAACCGGAGACCGTGGCGCTGATCTCCAGCCGACTGCGTGCCGGCGGCATCCTGCATGCGGCCACCGACCATGCCGAATACGCCGTACAGATCGCCGAGGTCGGCGACGCCGAGCCGACCCTGCGACGGACTACCGAAGACGCCGAACTGCCGGTGTCGGTGCACCGCCCGACCACCAAGTATGAGGCACGTGGCCTGGGTCTCGGCAGCTCGATCACCGAACTGATCTGGGAGAAGTTGCCATGAGCAACGCCCGCGGAGCGAATCGACAGCAGGCGCGCGACGTCCGAGCCTGCGAGGGAGTCGCATGAGTATCACCGAGGCCATTCCGGTTCAGCCGCTGCCGTCCACCCCAGACCCGCAGCTGCCGTCCGTGCCGCCGCAGGACCGGGTCCTGTTGATCTGGGACGCACCCAACCTGGACATGGGCCTGGGGTCGATCCTGGGCGGACGCCCGACCGCGGCACACCGCCCACGGTTCGACGCCCTGGGCCGGTGGTTGTTGGCCCGCACCGCCGAGATCGCCGCCGCGCGTCGGCCCGACCAGCTTTCGGTGTCACATGAGCCCGAAGCCACCGTGTTCACCAACATCGCACCCGGCAGCGCCGACGTGGTGCGGCCATGGGTCGAGGCACTGCGCAATGTCGGCTTCGCGGTCTTCGCCAAGCCGAAAACCGACGACGACAGCGACGTCGACGCGGACATGCTCGCGCACCTCGCGCTGCGCCGGTCCGAAGGCCTGGCCAGGGTTTTTGTCGCCTCGGCCGACGGGCAGGCGTTCCGATCACCCCTGGAGGACATCGCCCGGGACGGCACGCCAGCGACCGTCCTCGGATTTCGCGAACATGCCAGTTGGGCATTAGCGTCGGATACCTTGGACTTTGTCGACCTTGAGGACATCCCTGGTGTCTTTCGGGAGCCGCTGCCGCGAATCGGCCTGGATTCGCTGCCTGATCAGGGCGCGTGGCTACAGCCGTTCCGGCCGTTGTCCTCGCTGCTGACCTCGCGCGTCTAGGGCATAACTACACATGATGTGCGCGGTGGCAACGAGTGTTGTGAAAAGAATTGTGAGGAGCTGACGTGTTCGCCTGGTGGGGTCGAACGGTGTACCGATTCCGATACATAGTTATTGGAGTCTTGGTCGCCCTGTGCCTTGGTGGCGCCGTGTACGGGTCCAGCCTGGGCCAGCACGTCACCCAGAGCGGTTACTACAACGAGGACAGCCAGTCCGTGCAGGCCTCGGTCCTGGGTGACCAGGTGTACGGACGTGACCGGACCAGCCTGGTGGTGGCGATCCTGACCCCGCCGAACAACGGGAAGATCGACGACCCGGCCTGGCAGAAAAAAGTCACCGGTGAGCTGGACTCCTTCGTCAACGCCCACAAGGACCAGGTGGTCGCCTGGGTCGGCTGGCTGAAGGCACCGACCACGGACAATCCGACGGTCCAGGCGATGAAGACGGCCGACCTCAAACACACCTTCATCACCGTCCCGCTCAAGGGCGATGACGACGACACGCTCCTCAAGACCTACCAGGCGGTCGCTCCCGACCTGCAGAAGATCAACGGCGGCGACATCAAGCTGGCCGGTATGGAGCCGCTGGCCAGCGAGCTGACCGGAACCATCGGCACCGACCAGAAGCGCGCCGAGTTCGCCATCGTCCCCCTGGTGGCCGTGGTGCTGTTCTTCGTCTTCGGCGGCGCGATCGCGGCCGCACTGCCCGCCATCATCGGTGGCCTGACCATCGGCGGGGCGCTCGGCATCCTGCGCTTCACCGCCGAGTTCGGCCCGGTGCACTTCTTCGCCCAACCTGTCGTGACCATGATGGGCTTCGGTATCGCGATCGACTACGGCCTGTTCATCGTCAGCCGGTTCCGAGAGGAATTGGCCGACGGCTACGACGTCGAAGCCGCGGTACGCCGATCGGTCATGACGTCGGGCCGGACCGTGGCGTTCTCCGCAGTGATCATCGTGGCGTCCTCGCTGCCCCTGCTGCTGATCCCACTGGGCTTCCTGCGGTCCATCACCTACGCGATCATCGCCTCGGTGCTGCTGGCCGCGTTCCTGTCCAACACCGTGCTGCCGGCGGTCCTGGGCATCCTGGGCACCAATGTCGATGCACTCGGCGTGCGGACGCTCCTGCGGGTGCCGTTCCTGGCCAACTGGCCGTTCTCTCGCAAGATCATCGACTGGTTCGCCGAGAAGACCCAGAAGACCAAGACCCGCGAAGAGGTCGAGAAGGGCTTCTGGGGCCGCCTGGTCAACGTCGTGATGAAGCGGCCGCTGGCCTTCGCCGTACCGATCATCATCGGCATGATCCTGCTGGTCATCCCACTCGGGCAGCTGGCACTCGGCGGCCTCAGTGAGAAGTACCTGCCGCCGGACAACGCGGTCCGGGTGGCCCAAGAGGACTTCGACAGGCTCTTCCCCGGTTTCCGCACCGACCCGCTGACCCTGGTGATCAAGAGCGACAACGGCCAACCGGTCACCGATCAGCAGATCGCCCAGGTCAAGGCCAACGCCATGGCGGTGTCCGGGTTCGTCGACCCGAACAACGACCCGTCCAAGATGTGGACCGAGCGGTCCTACCAGGACGGCGGCACCAAGAACCCGGCTGTCCGGGTGCTGTCCAACGCCCTGGTCAACAGCAATGACGCTGCGCAGAAGATCAACGAACTTCGCGCATTGCAGGAACCACACGGTGTCACCGTGCTGGTCGGCGGTACGCCGGCGCTGGCGCAGGACAGCATCAGCACTCTGTACGAGAAACTGCCGTTGATGGCGGTGCTCCTGGTCGCCACGACCACCGTCCTGATGTTCCTGGCGTTCGGATCGATCGTGCTGCCGATCAAGGCCGCATTGATGAGCGCGCTCACTCTGGGCTCCACCATGGGCATCCTGACCTGGATGTTCGTCGATGCCGGGCACGGCTCTGGGTTACTGAACTACACGCCGCAGCCCCTGTTGGCGCCCATGATCGGCTTGATCATCGCCGTGATCTGGGGCCTGTCCACCGACTACGAGGTGTTCCTGGTGTCCCGCATGGTGGAGGCCCGCGAACGCGGCATGTCCACCGCCGAGGCCATCCGGATCGGTACCGCGACCACTGGTCGACTGATCACCGGCGCCGCGCTGGTGCTGGCCGTGGTCGTCGCAGCGTTCGCATTCTCCGACCTGGTGGTGATGAAGTACCTGGCCTTCGGCCTGCTCATCGCACTGCTGCTGGACGCCACCGTCATCCGGATGTTCCTGGTGCCGGCCATCATGAAGCTGCTCGGCGACGACTGCTGGTGGGCGCCGACCTGGATGAAGCGGATCCAGGTCAAGCTGGGCCTCGGCGAAACCGAGCTGCCCGACGAACGCAAGCGTCCGGTGAACCGCGACCCCGAAGAGCCGCGTGCCCTGGTCGGCTCGGGAGCACCGGTACCGCCGCGCCAGCCTCATGACCCGACCCATCCCGGCGTCGCCGGCCGAGTACCGCCGGCACGGATCGAGCCCGGTTCGACGGCCGCACCCGCCCGCTTACCGGCACCGCCCGCGCAGCCCAAACCGCCGCCGCTGCCTCCGGCACCGTCGACGGAGCCCGCGACGACTCGGTTCGGTATCGCCAAGGATGCCTTGCGCAATGTGGTGTCAGGCATGGCCGGTGGCCGTCCCGCGCCGCAACCGGAATCGGCAGACGACGCCCCCGCCACCACAGCATTCGGAGTCCCCGGCCGCGCAAAGCGCGCCGCGGGCACCGACGGGCCGAACGGCAACCGGGAGATCGAGTCGTGGCTCGGCGAATTGCGAAGCGGCACACCGGCTCCGCCCCCCAACGGCCCGCGGCCGTCGGCCACGCAGGACACCTCGACCCCACCGACCCAGGCATTCTCGGCTCCGCCGACGCAGGCCATCCCCACCCCGGGCGCGCCTGCCGATGCCGGGAACGCACCCACCACGGCGTTCCGGGCGCAGAGTCAGCCCGACGCCACCGAGAAGATCGACACCCGCGAGGGTGAAAAGGGCAAGCGCCGCGGCGGCGGGGTCAGTGCGCAGGATCTCCTGCGTCGGGAAGGTCGGCTGTAGCCAGCGCTTCCTCCTCAGCCGCGGGATCAGGTGCCAGCAGCACCTGAATCGCGTTGTTCAGGAATGCGACGGTCGGCACGGCGATCAGCGCTCCGATGATGCCAGCGGTGAATCCGCCGGCCGCGATCGCCAGCACCACGGCCAACGGATGTACCGACACCGCCCGGCCCATCACCAGCGGCTGCAGCACATGCGCCTCCAGCTGCTGCACCGCGATGATCAGGCCGAACGCGATGAGCGCGTAGACCCAGCCCTTGGCGATCAGTGCTACGACGACCGCAAGGCCACCGGTGAGCACCGCACCGACCAGTGGGATGAACGCACCGAGGAACACCAGCGACGCCAGCGGCAGGGCCAGCGGAACCCCGATGATCGCCAGTCCCGCACCGATACCCACCGCGTCCACCAGAGCGACCAGAAACGTGGCCCGGACGTAGCCGATCAGTGAGCGGAAACCGGCCCGGCCGGCGTCACGAACCCGGTCGCGGACCGAGTCCGGAAAGATCTTGGTGACGTAGGCGAAGATGTCGCGCCCACCCTGCAACAGGAAGATCAGGGTGAACATCGTCAGCAGCGCGCCGGTGATGATCTCGGTCAGTGCGCCGGCAGTCGACAGTGCACCGCTGGTCAGCTTGGCCTGGTTGTCCTTCAACGCCTTGATGGCGGTCTGCCCCGCGTTGTTGATCTGATCCTTGCTCAGGTGCACCACCGGCCCGTCGGTCAACCACTGCCGGGCCCCGTCGATGCTCCTGGTCACCTGATCTACCAATGCCGGTGCGCCATCGATGAATTGGCTGACGACAAAGGTCAACACGCCGCCCATGACCACCACCCCGCCGAGCACCACGACGGCGACGGCGGCGCCGCGCGGCAGGCCACGTCGGTCCAGCTGATCCACCACCGGCACCAGCAGCGCGGTGGCCAGCGTGGCCAACAGCACCGGCACCACGATGGCTTCCAGTCGGGCGATCAACGACAACGCCGCCACCACCGCGGCGAAAATGACCAGCAGCCGCCAACTCCAGGCCGCGACCTTTCTGACCAGCGGGCTCACCGAGTCGTGGGCGAGGCTATCCAGCGGGGTTCCCTCGGGCATGGGCGTCAGCGTAATCCCGGGTCCGGACAAACTGGCGTGTCCGCCGCCGGGGTGTGGCACACGGCATGCCGACCGGCCCCGACTACCCTGGAGACCGTGTCGCACGACGCGCCGGTCAGCGACGGCCGAATCCGGGTAGGCCGTACGCGCGGCAAGTACTGGTGGTTGCGCTGGGTTCTCATCGCCATCGCGGTCACCGTGCTGACCGTCGAGGTCGTCATTGTCTGGGAGCAGCTGGCGAAGGCCTGGCACAGCATGCTGACCGCCACGTGGTGGTGGGTGCTCGCTGCCGCGTTCGCCGCGCTCGGTTCTATGCACAGTTTTGCGCAGATACAGCGCACCCTGCTGCGCTCAGCCGGTGTCACCGTCAAGCAGTGGCGATCCGAAGCCGCCTTCTATGCCGGCAACGCGTTGTCCACAACCCTTCCGGGCGGACCGGTGCTGTCCGCCACCTTCGTATACCGCCAACAGCGGCTGTGGGGAGCCTCGCCGCTGGTGGCGTCCTGGCAGCTGGTGATGTCCGGGGTGCTGCAGGTAGTGGGACTCGCATTGCTCGGGCTGGGTGGCGCATTCATGTTGGGCGCCAGCAAGAACCCGCTGTCCTTGATCTTCTCACTGGGCGGGTTCGTGGCCCTGTTGCTGCTGGGCCAGTCGGTGGCAGCCAATCCGAACCAGATCGACGGCATCGGCGTGCGCGTACTGGCCTGGCTGAACACGTTGCGCGGCAAGCCCTCTGACACCGGACTGGCCGCCTGGCGCAAGACCCTGGGGCAGTTGGAGTCCGTGCGCCTGAACCGCCGGACGCTGACGGTGGCGTTCAGTTGGTCGGTGTTCAACTGGGTCGCGGACGTGGCCTGTCTGGCCTGCGCGGCCTATGCTTCGGGCGGCCACCCATCGTTGGCCGGGTTGACGGTCGCATACGCGGCGGCCCGCGCCGTCGGCGCGATCCCGTTGATGCCCGGCGGCCTGCTGGTGGTCGAGGCCGTGTTGGTACCCGGCCTGGTCTCCAGCGGAATGACCTTGGCCGCAGCCATTTCCACCATGCTCATCTATCGGTTGATCAGCTGGATCTTCATCTCGGCGATCGGCTGGGTGGTGTTCTTCTTCATGTTCCGCACCGAGAAGGACATCGACCCAGACGCCCCGGAAAGCCTTGCCACCGAACCGAATCACCCTCCGTCCACCAACGCCCAGCAGGACCGATGGGAACCACCCAATGTCCCGCACAGCCCGTAACGCGGCGCGGCTGGCCACCGTGACGCTGGCCGCAACCGTGACCGCGTGTTCACCGTCGGCGCCCGTGGCATCAGGTCCGACCAGCACCGGATCATCGACTGTCACAACAGAATCTGCAGCTACACCGATCGTCACACCGGTGCTGGCCGAGGTGTTGGCGGCGCCGGTCCCGGTGCCGGCCACCGATGGCCGCACGCATCTGGCCTATGAACTACTGCTGACCAACGCCAGCGACCAGGACGTCACCGTGGATTCACTGGCAGTGAACTCCGGCGACCAGACGCTGTTGCAACTTTCCGGCGAGCGGTTGGCCTACTGGACCAGGCCGGCCGGCAGCCACGACCCCACCACCAAGCTCGGGGCCGGCCAGTTCGGAAAGGTCTGGCTCGACGTCAGTGTCGACACCGGTAGCCCAGTTCCCCAACATCTTTCGCACAAGTTGGTGGTAACCGTGACTCGGCCGATGCCGCCGCTGGTACCGCCAGTCGTCACCGAGACCGTTGCCGAGGTGAAAGTCTCGGATCGCGCTCCGGCGGTCATCTCACCACCGCTGTACGGCCCGAACTGGTTGGACGCCAACAGTTGTTGCGACATGACGCCGCACCGCATGGCACTCAACCCTATCGACGGAAAGCTCTGGGGCGCTGAGCGTTTCGCCATCGACTACTTACAGTTGGACGACGACGGCCGAGTGTTCCAGGGCGACAAGACAAAACCGGAGAGCTACCGATACTTCGGCGCCGATGTGCACGCCGTCGCCGACGGTCCGGTGGTCGCCGTCCTCGACGGCCTTGCAGAACAGGTACCCGGGCAGGCGCCGACCGGATTGACGCTGCAGCAGTACGGCGGAAACCACGTCGTCCAGGACATCGGCGGCGGCAACTACGCGTTCTACGCTCACCTGCAGACAGGCAGCGTTCGGGTGCACCCCGGCGACCGGCTGAGCACCGGGCAAGCCCTCGGACGGCTGGGCAATTCCGGCAATTCGGATGCGCCCCATCTGCATTTCCACGTGATGAGCACACCCGACCCGCTGCGCTCCGACGGCCTGCCGTTCGTCTTCACGTCGTTCCACCTGACCAACCGGCTGGCCTCCAGCGCAGCCGAAACCGCACTGGAGGCGGGCCGGCCCGCACAACTTCAGCCCGGGTTCGCCGCCCGCGCCGAGAGCAACGTCAGCCCACTGTTTCTGGATGTGATGAACTATGCCCAATAGCAGCGAAACTACCACCATCGGAACACGGTCTGCCGCAACAGCATTGCTTATGGACGTGGTCTGCATCGTGGTGTTCGCCACGGTCGGCCGGCGCAGTCACGCCGAAGGCATCACCCTGGCCGGCGTGGCGCACACGGCATGGCCGTTCCTGACGGGAACCGCTGTCGGCTGGGTGGCGTCGCGAGGCTGGCGCCGGCCGCTGGCCATTGCGCCGACCGGGCTGGCGGTCTGGATCAGCACCGTGGTGATCGGAATGTTGTTGCGCAAAGCCACGTCTCAGGGCGTGGCAGTCAGCTTCGTCGTGGTCGCGTCGACCGTCACGGCGGTACTTCTGCTGGGCTGGCGCGGCGCGGCGGCCCTGCGCCGGCGGCGCTGACCCCAAGACCACGACGACCCGGGGCCGTCAAATGATCAGCCGGGCCCGGGTCGTCGAGAGCGGCCTCAGTGCGCCATCGGACCGCCGGGCCCAACCGGCAGGTCGTCACCGCAACGGGCTTTCATGTCGGTCAGCGGCTGGCGGATACCTTCCATGTCAGCCTTGATGTCGGGGTTCTGAGAGAAGTAATCCTTCACCTTGGACCTGATCTGGTCGCGCGGCTGCCCCTTGAGCCCGGTGAAGAACGCATTGACGTCCGGGTGGGTGAACAGGTACGCGGAGGTCGACGCCGAGACGCCGGACGCGACGCCGGCCAGATCCGCGGCGGTACAGTTCGGCTGATCGTCGGCCAGGGCCGACGGAACCCCACCGAACAGCATGGAGCCGGCGATCGCACCGGCGCCGATGGCACCGGCAACAACGCGCCGCCCCGCAAGGGCCGAGAACAACATGCTCACTCCTTCGTCGATGTCGACAGTGCCGGAAGGTACCGGCACCCAAACCTAATCGGAATCGACCTCGACTGTGTCATGTCGTGGTGTTTCCGTGCCGATCCGATGCAGAGATTCGGTCGTCACGGGCACTGCGGGACGCTGGCGCGATACGTCAGTGGACGCCGGCCGTGCTCGACGTGGCCGTGGTGACCCCCGGCAGGCTCGGATTCCACATGCTGCCCCCCGGTGTGCCCGGCGTCGCGGCGACCGCCTGCGCGGGCGGCGTGGCAGCCTCAGCCGGCAGGATCGGCAGCGTGCCGGCGGGTGCGCCGCCCGGCCCGGGCTGGGCGGGTGCACCGCCCTGTCCAGGCTGCATCACGCCCATCAACTGCGGCAGGGTCAGCGGCAGGTGACACTGCGTGGTCAAGGAGACGAGTGGCTGCTGCAACTGCTGCATGACCATGCCCTCTTGCGGGTGCCCATCGAAGTACGCCTTCAGCGAGCCCAGGGACTGCGGACCCGGCTGCTGCTGCGAGATGGTGGTCAGCGCCTGGTTGGTCTCCGGGTGCGCATCGAGGTAGGTGCCGGTCGAGGTCGCCACCATGCCTATGGTCTTGGCCACCTGGCTGGCCGCGCACGGATCTTGACCGGCAGTAGCTGACGGGGCGTCCAAGGCACCCGAAATCGCACCGCCGAGAGCGATGGCAGCGAACGCGCCGACCCAGGCCCGACGGCTGCTGACTATGGCTTTTCTCATTGCGTAACTCCTCATGGTTCACGCCGCACCGACAGCCGGGTAAACACTTGGCGAACTCCGGTTTCCGAATGTCGTCGAGACTTGCCGAGCGAGCGGCCGGCCCCATCCCCGGAGGCGATCACCCACCATATTGCCACTCAGAACAGACCGGCGCCCAATCCATCCAGCAAACTCGCAGTTCAGCGGGCATTAGAATGACTTCCGGCGGCACCGTATTCGCCGGTCATCGACGTTGCTGGGCATTGGCTGCGCGATACCGCAATGCCGGCGACGAGCATTCTGCGAGGCCCCGCGGGACACAGTCGGCCTATCCCATACTGGAGTAGGGTCACCGCGGCACAGCGCCGCCCGACACACCTGCACAGCGCAGGGCACACCGCACGGAGAGGGTTCGCCATCCAGCAGTTCATGATGCGGTTGAGCGGCCTGCTGCGCCGTTGGCGCTGGCCCGTGTTCGCGGTCTGGCTGCTGCTGCTGGTGCCGTCGATCTCGCTGGCGGCCACCCAGTCGAGCAATCTCACCGGCGGCGGCTTCGACGTGGCCGGATCCCAGTCCCTGCATGTGCAATACCAACTCGAGGACCACTTCCCCGATCAGGGCGCTTCGCCGCTGGCCCTGGTCGCCGCGCCGCAGCCGGGTGCGTCGCTGCAGGACCTGGCCGGTGCCGTCGACCACCTCAAGCAGATAGCCGGGGGCGTATCCAGCGTCAAGATCGTGCCCAACCCCGGACAGCCGGCGCCACAGGCCGACCGGCCGTACGTGGTGACCCTGCAGCTCGACTTCCACAACAGCGGCGCCGTCGACATCGCCAAACAGTTGCGCAAGGCCGTCGGCATCGACGGGTCCAAGCCCGGTGAATTCGCGGACGGCAAGGTCAAGCTGTACGTGATCGGCCAGGGTGCCCTGGGCGCCGCCGCCAGTGAGACCACCAAACACGACATCGGCAAGGCCGAGCAGTGGAACATGCCGATCGTTCTGATCGTGTTGTTGGCGGTGTTCGGTTCGCTCGCCGCGGCAGCCATGCCGATCCTGGTCGGCTTCTGCACTGTGGTGGTGACGATGGGCCTGGTGTACCTGCTGTCCATCTGGGTCACCATGAGCGTGTTCGCCACGTCCACGTTGTCGATGTTCGGCATCGCCTTGGCCGTGGACTACTCGTTGTTCATCCTGATGCGGTTCCGCGAGGAACTGCGGGCCGGACGCGATCCGGACCAGGCCGCCGACGCGGCGATGGCGACCTCGGGCCTGGCGGTATTGCTGTCCGGACTCACCGTCATCGCCTCGGTCACCGGCATCTACCTGATCGGCACCCCGGTGCTGAGCTCGATGGCGACCGGCGCGATCTTGGCCGTGGCCGTGGCGGTGCTGACCTCGACCACCCTGACCCCGGCGGTGCTGGCGACATTCGGCAAGCGGGCGGCACGTCGTTCGTCCTGGCTGCACCTGACCCGGCGACCGGACTCCTCGCAGTCGCCGTTCTGGACTCGATGGACCGACAAGACCATGCACCAGCCCTGGTTGTCGGCGCTGCTGGCCGCGGTCTTCCTCATCATCATGGCGGCACCGGCCTTCTCGATGAGTCTGGGCAACAGCATGCTGCGCCAGTTCGAGCCGAACCACGAGATCCGTGGCGGGGTGGCGGCCGCCGCGGAAGCGCTCGGTCCCGGAGCTCTCGGGCCGATACGGGTACTGGTGACGTTCGGGGACAACACCGCGGCCGACGCCCAGAACGCCGCGACGCTCGATGCGGTGCATCGGACCATGACGCAGGCGCCGCACGTGATCAACGTGTCACCGCCGGTGTTCGGCAATGACAATCGCAGTGCTCTCTTCTCCGCGGTGATGTCGGTCGACCCCGAGGACCTGGAAGCGCGCCAGACCGTCACCTGGATGCGCGACAAACTACCGCCGGCTGCGGGCCCGCACGTCACCGTGGACGTCGGCGGGCCGACCGCACTGATCCAGGACTTCGACGCCCGGGTGACCGCCACGCAGTCCCTGGTCTTCGTGTTCGTCGCGTGCATCGCCTTCGTGATGCTGCTGATCTCGATCCGCTCGGTGTTCCTGGCCTTCAAGGGCGTGCTGATGACGGTGCTGTCGGTCGCCGCGGCCTACGGCAGCCTGGTGGTTGTCTTCCAGTGGGGCTGGGGGCAGGCCCTTGGCTTCAAACACCTCGAATCGCTGGACAGCACCGTCCCGCCACTGGTGTTGGCGATGACCTTCGGGTTGTCGATGGACTACGAGATCTTCCTGCTGACCCGCATCCGGGAGCGGTTCCTGCAGACCGGCGACACCCGCGACGCGGTGTCCTACGGCGTGTCCACCAGCGCCCGCACCATCACCAGTGCCGCGCTGATCATGATCGCGGTGTTCATCGGTTTCGCCTTCGCGGGCATGCCGTTGGTTGCGCAGATCGGTGTCGCCTGCGCGGTCGCCATCGCGGTGGACGCCACCGTGGTCCGGTTGGTCCTGGTGCCCGCCCTGATGGCGATGTTCGACCAGTGGAACTGGTGGGTGCCGCGCTGGCTCGACCGACTCTTGCCGTCGGTGGATTTCGAGAAGCCGCTCCCCCAGGCCGACACCGGCACGCTGGTCATCATTCCCGAGGATCTGCCGATCGTCGGGCCCTCGGGGGCCGAATTGCGGACCGTGGTGAAGTCCGCTGCAAAGTTCAAAACACTTGCTCCGCAATCCATTACGGTGAGCGATCCGTTGGTGTTCAGTGGCTGTTCGGCGGCTGGACTGACCCGCGGCGCAGTGGCCGTGTTGCCCCGAGGCGTCACCAAGACCACAAAACCCGCAGTGCAACAAGCTGATTCAGACACCCGGATACACCCGGTGACCTTGTGGGGCAGTCGGCTGGCGGTAGCCCTGGATGCACTGTCCAGCGCCACCGACAGCCCCATACCCGCGCTGGAACGCAGCCGTCCGGTAGAGACCGCCGAAGTGTTGCTGCCCACCGGCGACCGGCTCCGGATCCCCACCGGCGCCGAGACACTGCGACTGAAGAGCTATCTGATCATGGGCCGCAACAGCACCCAGGACTATGCCGACTTCGCCGACCTGGTGACCTGCATGGATCCGCGCACCGTCGCGGCGGTACTGACCGGCATGGACCGGTATTACTGTGGTCTGGAGTCGAAGGGGCCATGGGTCGCCAGTCAGTTGGTCCGTCGGCTGGCTGATCCGTCCCCGCGTGGGGGGCAGGACCATCCAGGCGATTGGGCCCTCGTGCGAGAGCGGTGCCTGGCGGTGGCGGTGGCGATGTTGGAGGAGACGAGGTGACGTTGACATCCGAAGCAATGGACGGCGCAGACGCCGCGTCGTCGCCGGCTGACACCCCGGTGGAGTTCTGGCCGACATCAGCGATCCGCTCGGCACTGGAGACCGATGACCTGTCGGTATGGCAGCGCATCGTGGTGGCCATCAAGCGGGACCCCTTCGGACGCACCGCCCGCCAGGTCGAAGAGGTGCTCGAGACCACCCAACCGTTCGGGGTTTCCAAGGCGCTGACCGAGGTGCTGGCCCGCACCCGCGCCCATCTGGAAGCCAACGAGTGTGAAGAGGTCGCCCGCCAGATCCGGCTGCTGTTGGAGCGCTCCGGCCTCGGGGTCCCCGAATTCGCCTCACGCATCGGCGTTCGCGGCGAAGAACTCTCGGCCTACCTGGAAGGCACCACCAGTCCGTCGGCGTCGCTGCTGGTGCGGATGCGACGGCTGTCGGACCGGTTCGCCAAGATCCGCGCCACCCGCGGCGAGTGACGACTAACGCGCGTTGATCGGCGTCACGTCGGTCACCAGCCAGCGACCCGAGTCCTTGATCAGGGTGATCCGCAACGACAGGATCGCCACCTTCGGCGGCTGACCCGACGTGTTCTGCGTGCCGCGCAGGATCACTACGACGCTGGCCATGTCCGGGGCGATCGCCTCCACTCCGGCCGAGATGGTGCTGGCCTGACCAGAGACCCCGCGAGCGGTCAGATCCTTTGCCACCTTGTTGAATTCGGTGCGATAGGCGTCTGCGCGCTGCGGCACCATCAATGACGCGGCCCGGTCGATCGAGGCATTGGGGGCGCCCGGGGTGAAGGTGGCCGACGCCTCGGCCACGCTGCTCGCGATCCCGACGACCATGCCGCTGTCGCGATCGAGCGCGGCGTCCTTCTCGGTCCAACCGAGGTAGCCGACAACCGCAGCCGCAACCGCCGCGACCGTGGCGATCCCGACGACGATGAGCCGCAGGCCCGGTCGGTCGTCATCGGTGCCCAGGGTCACCCCGTCCCGGCGGTACAGCACAAAGTTGACCGCCGAGCTCTGCACGACCAGCAGGGCCAGGACCGCCGCCACCGCGGCCCACCACATCGGCCAGTCCAGGACGAAGCCGATGTAGACCAGCGCCGCGACGATCAGCAGCGGCACCAGGAAGTCGAACGCGACGACCCGCCACAGATTCCTCATCGCAGCATCTCCAGCTTCGAGATCAGCAGTTTGCCCTGGACGTCGGAGACCCCCAACCGCAGGTTCCACCGCACCACCGTGGGCTGCACCCCGGCGTTCTGGCTCACCGAAGTCGCCACCACCAGCACCTCATCGGTGCTGGTGGCCAACGCCGCCAGCTCCGGGGGGATGTCCGGTTTGTTCTCCTGGCCGGGTGCCGGGTGGTGCAGGGACTCGATGGCGACCGATTCGATCTGCCCGCTGGTCTTGTTCTGCAGCTTCTGCACCACCTGGGTGAACGGCGTCACCGTGGTTTCGAAATCCTCGTTGAGCTGGCCGACGGTGCCGTCGTGCAGCTTCTGCACGCTGCTGCCGACATTGCCGGCGTTCATGTTGATCAGCACCGACGCCCAATCGGCAGCCGCCTGCAGCACCCGCGTCTTGTGCGCGCGGTCGGCGTCGGCGGCGCGATGATTGAGCAGCAGCACCGTGGCAACCGCGACAGCGATGACCGCGACTACACCCAACGCCGCCGATCCGAGGCCGTACCCGCTGAAGATTCCCTCAGGCTGATCGATGCTCGGAGCCGACGGCTTCTCCGCTACCTGGCCTTCGGGTTCGGCGATCTGATCTTCGCTGCGCTCGTCGGGCATGGCGTGAGGGTACCCGCCAAGTCCGGGCCGGTTTCCGGCGGCGATGGCAGGATGGCTGCGTGACGCTCGAAGCAACCTCTCCCCGTTCCGGTATCGACTTGAGTTTCGTCGACGCCGCCGCCCGTCCTCAGGACGACCTGTTCGGTCACGTCAACGGCCGCTGGTTGTCCGGTTACGACATTCCCGCCGACCGGGCCACCGATGGCGCATTCCGGTTGTTGGCCGACCGCGCCGAGGAGCAGGTGCGGGAATTGATCACCACGGCCTCGGGTGATGTGGGCTCGGACGCGCAGCAGATCGGCGATCTGTATGCAAGCTTCATGGACACCTCGCGGGTGAACGAGGTCGGCCTGGCGCCGCTGCTGGCTGAACTGGCGGCGATCTCGGCTGCCGCGGACCCCGCGGCCCTGGCCGCGGTCTTGGGCGGGCTGCAGCGCACGGGTATCGGCGGCGGCGCCGGGGTGTACGTCGACACCGACTCCAAGGACTCCACCCGCTATCTCCTGCATTTCTCGCAGTCCGGCCTGGGGCTGCCCGATGAGTCGTACTACCGCGATCCGCAGCATGTCGCGGTGCTGGAGGCGTACCCGGCCCACATTGCCCGGATGCTCTCGCTGGTACTGGGCGGCGGGGCCGAAACTCACACAGCGACCGCTGCGCGGATAGTGGCGCTGGAGACGAAACTGGCTGCGGCACACTGGGATGTGGTCAAGCGTCGCGATGCCGACCTGAGCTACAACCTGCGGGCCTTCGCCGACCTGGCCGACGAGGCGCCGGGGTTCGACTGGAACGGGTGGCTCGTCGCGCTCGGAACGTCTGCCTCGACAGTCGCCGAAGTGGTTGTGCGTCAACCTGATTTCCTGACCGCGTTCGCGGGGATGTGGGCTTCCGAGCCGCTGGAGGACTGGAAGTCGTGGCTGAGTTGGCGGGTGATCAGCGGCCGGGCATCGATCCTGACCGACGAGCTGGTGAACGAGAACTTCGAGTTCTACGGCCGCACCTTGTCCGGCACCGAAGAGATCCGGGATCGCTGGAAGCGCGGCGTCGGACTGGTCGAGGGCCTGATGGGCGATGCGGTCGGAAAGCTCTATGTGGCAAAGCATTTCCCACCGTCGCACAAGGCCCGGATGGACGAGCTGGTGGCCAACCTGCGCGAGGCCTACCGGGTCAGCATCACCAACCTGGAGTGGATGACGCCGGAGACGCGGCAGCGGGCGCTGACCAAGCTCGACAAGTTCACGCCCAAGATCGGTTACCCAGCACGCTGGCGCGATTACTCGACGCTGACCATCGACGCCGGCGACCTGTACGGCAACTACCAGCGCGGGCACGCGACGGAGTCAGACCGCGAGGTGGCCAAGCTGGGCGGGCCGGTGGACCGCGACGAGTGGTTCATGACGCCGCAGACCGTCAACGCCTACTACAACCCGGGGATGAACGAGATCGTCTTCCCCGCAGCCATTCTGCAGCCACCGTTCTTCGACGCCGAGGCCGATGACGCGGCCAACTATGGCGGTATCGGCGCGGTGATCGGGCACGAGATCGGCCACGGTTTCGACGACCAAGGTGCCAAGTACGACGGCGACGGCAATCTGGTCGACTGGTGGACCGACGCCGACCGGACTGAATTCGGCTTGCGCACAAAGGCTCTGATCGAGCAGTACGAGGAGTTCTCGCCGCGTTCTCTGGATCCGTCACACCACGTGAACGGCGCGTTCACCGTCGGCGAGAACATCGGTGACCTGGGCGGGCTGTCCATAGCACTGCTGGCCTACGAGCTGTCCCTTGACGGTGCACCGGCTCCGGTGATCGACGGGCTGACCGGCGTGCAACGGGTCTACTTCGGGTGGGCACAGGTGTGGCGCACCAAATCCCGTGATGCCGAAGCCATTCGGCGGTTGGCGGTGGATCCGCACTCACCGCCGGAGTTCCGGTGCAATGGCGTGATCCGCAACATCGACTCGTTCTACGAGGAGTTCAGCGTCACCGAATCCGACGAGCTGTATCTGGAACCGGCTGCGCGCGTGCGTATCTGGAACTAGCCTTCTCGCGAGCAGACGCAAATGTCCCCGCACGCTCGGCGTGTCGGGGACATTTGCGTCTGTTCAGCAGTTACCGGGTGCTACCGGACGAGCTCCCGGATGACGACGAATTCGACGAGGAGCTCGAAGAAGAAGAGCTGCCGGTCGGGGTCTGCATGCCCCACTGCCAGTCGTCGGCGCCGTCCGAGTAGTTGTACAGACCGACGGAGTTCTTCACCACGATCGGGTCGCCGCTGCCGAACTGGTCGTAGAACCACTTGGCATTGTCCGGCCCGATGTTGATACAGCCATGGCTGACATTGCGTTTGCCTTGATCGGCCACCGACCACGGCGCACTGTGCACGAACGCCCCGCTGTTGTCGATCCGGACCGCCCACTGCACGTTCACCTTGTAGCCCTGCGGCGAATTCACCGGCACGCCGTAGGTCGACGAGTCCATCACCACGGTGGGGAACTTCTCCAGCACGTAGTAGGTGCCGTTCTTGGTCTCGTCGCCGGACTTGCCCATGGACATCGGGAAGGTCTTCTCCACCACGCCGTTTCGGCTCACGGTCATGGTGTGGGTCGCGTTGTCAGCGGTGGCCACCAGCGAGTCACCGGTCCGGAAGGTGGACTTGGTACCCGCGGCGTCGATGTTGACGACGGTATTGGCGGGCCAGAAGGCGATCGGCCGCCACCGCAGCTGGGTGTCGGTCACCCAATAGAACATGCCTGCCACCGCTGGCGTCGACGAGATGTGCACCGCGTCCTGGGCCATCTGCTTGTTGGCGATCGGCCGCTGGAAATTGATGTAGATCGGCTTGGCCACGCCCACCATCGACCCGTTCAGCGGGTTGAACGACGGCGGGTTGAACGGCGGCTGCCCGGCGAACGGGGTCGGGTTCTGGCCGGCCGGGGTACCCGCGGGGATGGGCTGCGGGGTACCCGGGATGACGGCCCCCGGCAACGGCTGAACCGGGCCCGCCGGAACGACCGCCGGCGGAGCGACCGGACCCTCCAGCGGAAGCCCCACCTGCACCGGATCTCCGGGCGGCGGAGGCGGCGCACCGGGGTCGCCGGGCGGTGGCAGCGGCTGATCGACTGCCGGTGGAGCCGCTGCCCCGGGGTCCGGCGCGTCCGGGTCAGCCATCGCGGATGGAGCCGTGATGGTCAGCCCGGCAACCATCACGGCACCGAGCAACACTGTCAGCAGTCTGCTCTTCTTCCCCTGCGGCATCCGCCACCTCCCATACCAAGCTGTTTCCAGTGTCGCACAGCACGATGGCCAGCTAACGGCTCTGACGTGCGCTTTACCTCTCGGCGACCACTGCAGGACTTGCCCTGATCTGCAGTATTCATCGCCGCAAAGGCCGATACTGTTACCTGCGCCGCAACGGCTAAGAACGCACCAATCGGGCGATTGCGGCGGATGCCTCGGCCAGTTTCTTGTCCGCTTCGGCCCCGCCATCGGCGACGGCATGGCTCACGCAATGCCCCAGATGCTCGTCGAGCAGACCGAGTGCCACCGACTGCAGCGCACTGTTGACCGCGCTGATCTGAGTCAGGATATCGATGCAGTATTTGTCGTCCTCGATCATCTTTGCGATGCCGCGAACCTGCCCCTCGATACGGCGCAGACGCTTGGCGTAGTTGTCCTTGTTTGGCGAGTAACCGTGCTCACCCGCTGCTGCCGTCATCACCCCAGCGTACCGCATACCCCTTAGGGGTATCCAAAAGAATTTGGTTTGCCGCCTGGAGGCATACTTACGTGCATGTCTGCAGACCAGCCCGATATCAAACCCCGCAGCCGCGACGTCACCGACGGCCTGGAGAAAACCGCAGCCCGCGGCATGCTCCGCGCGGTAGGCATGGGCGACGACGACTGGGCCAAACCGCAGATCGGCGTCGGCTCGTCCTGGAACGAGATCACCCCGTGCAACATGTCGCTGCAGCGGCTGGCCCAAGCGGTCAAGGCCGGCGTGCACGAAGCCGGCGGCTATCCGCTGGAGTTCGGCACCATCTCGGTCTCCGACGGCATCTCGATGGGCCACGAGGGCATGCACTTCTCTCTGGTGTCCCGCGAGGTGATCGCCGACAGCGTCGAGACGGTGATCCAGGCCGAGCGCCTCGACGGCAGCGTGCTGTTGGCCGGCTGCGACAAGTCGATCCCCGGCATGCTGATGGCCGCGGCCCGGCTGAACCTGGCTTCGGTGTTCCTCTACAACGGTTCGATCATGCCAGGTGTGGCGAAGCTGACGGACGGCACCGAGAAGGAAGTCACCATCATCGACGCCTTCGAGGCGGTCGGGGCCTGCGCCCGCGGGCTGATGTCACGTGAAGACGTGGACATCATCGAACGCGCGATCTGTCCCGGCGAGGGTGCCTGCGGCGGTATGTACACCGCCAACACCATGGCATCGGCGGCCGAGGCGCTCGGGATGTCGTTGCCGGGCAGCGCATCTCCGGTCGCGATCGACAAGCGGCGCGACGAGTACGCCCGCAAGTCCGGTGAGGCCGTCGTCGGGTTGTTGCGCCGCGGCATCACTGCCCGCGACATCCTGACCAAGGAAGCGTTCGAGAACGCCATCGCAGTGGTCATGGCGTTCGGCGGGTCCACCAACGCGGTGCTGCACCTGCTGGCCATCGCCCGCGAGGCCGAGGTCGAGCTGACGCTGGCCGACTTCACCCGCGTCGGCGCCAAGGTGCCACACCTGGCTGACGTGAAACCCTTTGGCCGCCATGTGATGAAAGACGTCGACGAGATCGGCGGGGTGCCGGTGGTGATGCGTGCACTGCTGGATGCCGGTCTGCTGTATGGCGATTGCCTGACCGTCACCGGTAAGACCATGGCCGAGAACCTGGCCAACATCGCGCCGCCCGACCCGGACGGCAAGGTACTGCGAGCGATGAACAACCCGATCCACCCCACCGGCGGCATCACCATCCTGCACGGATCACTGGCCCCCGAAGGCGCCGTGGTCAAGTCCGCGGGCTTTGACTCCGACGTTTTCGAAGGCACCGCAAGGGTTTTCGAGCGCGAGCGGGCAGCGCTGGACGCTCTGGAGGACGGCACCATCACCCACGGCGACGTTGTCGTCATCCGTTACGAGGGCCCCAAGGGCGGCCCGGGCATGCGCGAGATGCTGGCCATCACCGGCGCGATCAAGGGCGCCGGGCTGGGCAAGGACGTGCTGCTGATGACCGACGGCCGGTTCTCCGGCGGGACAACGGGCCTGTGCGTCGGGCACATCGCGCCGGAAGCGGTCGACGGCGGGCCCATCGCGTTCGTGCGCGACGGTGACCGGATCCGCCTCGACGTGGCCAACGGCACGCTGGATCTGCTGGTCGACGAGGCCGAGTTCGAGTCCCGCAAGGCCGACTGGCAGCCGCTACCCCCGACCTACACCACCGGCGTGCTGGCCAAGTACACCAAGCTGGTGCAGTCCGCCGCCGTCGGCGCTGTGTGCAACTGACTGCTCACGCCGAACGTGAGCTCGTGGTCGAAACACCCATCGATTTTCGAACACAAGCTCACGTTGGGCCGCAGTGCGCATAGAGCTCGGGTAGCTGGCGTTCGGCGATCACCTTCAACGCCTTGTCCGCCAGAGATTTTCCTGATGTCAGGCTGACGTGCCGCCCGCCCATCCAGAACCGGGAGCGCATTTCCGCGAGATCGCCTTTGATCTCGACGAACACACGCCCGGGCCTTGCTGGTCCGCGTCTTGGCCGTCGGTCCGCGGCTTCGCGTTGTGATCGGCCTTGGCTTTTGCGCCGGTGGTACCCGCGGCACTGCCCGAAACCGGGCTCGCTGCAACGGATTTAGCGACGGATTTCGGGGGCTTGGTTACCGCAGCCGCGGCCACCGGCTTGGCTGCCACTGCTGCAACAGATTTGGTGGTCGAAGCCGGTGTGGCGCCGGTGCCGGCGACGCTCGATGACCCGTAGTTGATGGCCAGATGGTCGCCATCAGGAACGAGTGTCGGCGCCGGGCGGCCGAACCGCAGAATCGGGAACTGGTCCTGGAAACCGACGATCAATGCGCGGATGATGTCACCGGGAACCTGGAACAGCCATTGCTTCGGGGTCAGGATGCCCTGCGACATGAACTGGGTGTAGGTGCCCTGGTCGGTGTAGGACCGGTTGTAGGTACCGCCCTGGCTGGGTAGCACCACGTCGGTGTACCCGAGATCGACCAGGATCGACAAGGCCGGCTGCAGGGCATTGGCCAGCGGGGTGCCCAACTTGGCCTGCACCCCAAGCTTGCCGAGCACAAAGTTGATGATCCGCGACGGCAGTCGCAGCGGCTCCAGCAGCGGTAGGTCATTGGGGACCAACGTGCTGTAGGTCGTGGTGGGCGTTCCTAGCGTCGCGAGTAGACCGAGGTTGGTTCCGATGTCGGTGGTCGACGCGCCGCCGAGCGTTACTCCACCCAACAGGTTCGTCGGCAATACCGTCGCCAGCAACGAATTGACCAGTGAGAAGGGGTTGAGCGTCGCCGGGAAGTCCGACATCAGGCTGTATCCCCAGCCGATGCCGACCGTCGCGGCGTTGACCCGGACGCCGGTGCTGGATGCAGACTGGCCTCCCGGGGTTATCGGATTGAGTCCGAACAAGTTCAGGATGGACCCGAATCTGGTGTACAGACCGCCATTTGGCGTGCCCGGATCATTGACGAAGAGCGCGGCGAGGTTGGTCACGTTGGTGCCCTGGATGCACGTGATGCCCGACGTGCACGAAACGCCTGTCAGTGTGTTGACCTTCCCGGACGCAGTCAGCGGGGTGTACCCAGCCGGCGTATTGCCACCAGCGCTGGCGAGCAAGGCCTCATAGGCCTTGACGGCGTTACCCACCGCAATACCCGAGGACGCCAGTATCGCGGTGCCGAGCGACCCACCGGGCTGACGGTAGAAATTGCCGAGCAAGAATCCGCCGAACGGAAATCCGTTGACCGCGTTGTAAAGATTCGCCGGATCCTGGCCGGTGTAGGCCAGGTTGATGTTGACATCGCCGACGACGGGCACTCCGGGGATGGAGACGCTGTGGATGCCGAGTAGGTCGGCCAGCCGGAGCAATGGTCCGGTGGTGACACCGTTGAGGTCCAACGCGGCCCGGGATCTGGGGAGCAGCGCAGACGTATTCAGGCCCCCGAGCAACAACGCGACGGCCATGAGCACGCCTAACAAGGCCCGCGTCGTGATGGTCAGGCGCTTCCGACTGATCGCTGTCGTCATGATGACCACCCCTTCGCCACCGTTACCCGCCAGCGAAACGTAACACTCTGTATTATCTTCTGCGTCAATTTCGCAGCGTTGCGCTCCACCGCCAGGCCGGTCTTTCCGAGGGCCCGCCTGTGGGGATCGAACGGCCTCAGCTGGTCAGCACGGTCCGGTCACCAACCGGGCCAGCCAGCGGCACAACAATGGTGCCGGGCACCATGATCATGGTGCAGACCATGCGCGCCCGGGTGTACCTGCGGCCGGTGGCCAGCGTGACTGTGACGGTCTGATCAGTCTCCTGCACCGTGGCATGCACACCGTTGCACTCGGGCGACCCGATCTCGAAATTCAGCGCCAGTTGCGGCTGCGGGTCCAGGCGGCTCCAGGACTGTGGAGGCAATGGCCGCGGATCGCTGATCCCCGGGTTGTCGACGAATGTCACCGCGCCGGTATTCGCCGCAACCTCCGGCAGTACCGCGTCGGCCGACGCTGCCGGCATTGCGGCCACCGCGAGCAGCAGCACAGCCGCAGCGCTGCGGAGCATTAGTCCCCTACTCGCGCGACCGCGAATCCATCCCAGCCCTTGGTGCCGACGGTCTGGATGGCTGCGGCCTGCAGCCGCTGATGGTTGCCGATCAACTCCAACATGTCGCGAACCCCACGGGCTTGCAGGTCGTCGGGGGCGGGGTCGAGCACCCGACCCATCCGGGTGATGTTGTCGATGACGATCAGCGCACCCGGAACCGCCAGGCGCACAGCCCATTCGACGTAGGCGCGATTGTTCTCCTTGTCGGCATCGATGAAGAAGAAGTCGAACTGCTCGCCTCGCTCGGCCAGCTGAGGCAAGGATTCCAGGGCCGCCCCGACCAGCACCTCGACCCGGTCGGCGACACCGGCCGCCGCGAAGTTGGCCCGCGCCACCTCGGCATGGCGTGGCTCGTATTCGAGGGTGATCACCCGCCCGGCCGCGCCGACGCCGCAAGCCAGATTGATAGTGCTGTATCCGGCCAGCGTTCCGATCTCCAGCACCCGGCGCGCTCCGCTGGCCATCGCCAACAGCGACAACAACTTTCCGTGTTGCGCCGACACTTCGATGGCCGGCATACCGGCCGCCGCCGAGGACTGGCGGGCCAGGCTGAGCACATCGTCTTCGGTGTGCAACAGCTGGTTGAACATTTCATCGACGGCCTGTGGATCGGGATCTGCCATACGTGCCACGCTACGACGAACCCCGCCGGAATTCAGCGCCACGCTGGTGCGCTCAGGGATGCACTTCGATTTCTGGCGCCGCCAGGTCGTTGACGGCCGATCTGGGGTCGGTGTCGGCGAAGACCGCGTTGAGGAACGTGCGGACGTAGGTGCGCTGCAGATCGATCGAGCGGACGGGGTCGATGGTGCCGACGATCGATTCCGCGGAACCGGGTAGCAGCAGTCCCGCCGACACCAACTGCGGAATGACGACTTGCTGGTCGATGAACGACATGTGTGCCGCCCCGGCCAGACGAAGCAAGACTTTCTCCCCGATGTTGTTGGTCCAGTTCGCATTCCAACCGGGCCGGTCCGTCCACGCGGGGTCGTCGCCGGCGAGCATCAGCAGGGGACGGTCGAGACCGTCGACACCGACGGATCCGAAGACGGGCCGCGTCGTTGCGCATGGATCCCGGTCCCGACACAGGTGAGGCGAAGATCGGCCGATTCCGGTGCGGGCGAGTCCGTGGTCGACTTTGATGGCGTTCATGTCCAATCACTTCACCGGGCTGAGCCTTGGCCCGCCCCTGGGCGACCAACGCCTGGACCTCTGCGATCTATACGCGTTCCAATCGCCGACCGATCCGGCACGCACCGTGCTGATCCTCAACGCCAATCCCAACGCCGACGCGCTACATCCGGATGCCATCTACCGGCTGGCCATCGACAACGACGGCGACCTGCAAAACGACATCGCCTTCAGCTACGTGTTCTCCGAGCCGGTCGACGGCCAGCAGACCGTTGACGTGTACCTGGCCACCGGCGATGCCGCCGAATCCCCGGAAGCGGTGGGCGACAAGATCTTCGAGGGCGTCGCGGTGTCTTTCGGCAAGGAGCCCGTCATCGTCGAGTCGAACGGCTACCGATTCTTCGCCGGCGCCCGCAGTGACGCCTTCTTCTTCGATTTCGACGGCATCAAGAACCTGTTCGACATCAGGGGTGGCCGCAATTTCACCGCACTGCATCTCAGCGGCGAGTTCCCTTGGACCGGCGTGGATTCCAACACGCAGGCCAATGTGTGCTCGATGGTCCTGGAACTGCCGACCGCGCAACTGGGCGCCGCGCCCGACATCCGGATCTGGGGCCGCTGCAGCCTGCGCCGGGACGGTGAGCTGCTCCATGTGGACCGCGCCGGGCATCCGTCGGTCAGCAGCTTCTTCAACACCGACGACACCAAGGAGGAGTACAACGCCAGCGAGCCGGTCCACGACCGGCAGCGCTGGTTGGGCATGTTCGTGCACCTGCTGGGGCACACCGGCGGCTATTCGGACGAGGAGGCCGTCGCCGCTGTCGACGCCGAAGGCATCCTGCCCGACATGTTGGCGTTCAATCCGGCCGAGCCCGCCAAATACCCGAACGGACGGGTGTTCACCGATGACGTGATCAACTATCGGCTGGCCTCACTGACCAAGGGCGACTGCCCGCCGTCTGGCCTGAGTCCGCACACCGACACCGCGGACGTCTTCCCGTATCTGGGTCCACCGCACTAGCTCTCGACCGATCGCTCGCCGGAGATGCGCGTCAGCGCACACCCTCTTTGGCGTAGACCACCCGGAGCACGTGGCCGACCTCCGGGCCCATCACCATTTCGCACAACTGGCAAAAGGTCGCTGTGAAGGCCGGCCCATGCGGCGGCGGCACCGCGTCCGCCAAGTGGTGTGCGATCTCGTGCAACAGCACCAATTCCCGCAGCGCCCAACTGCTTTCACGCTCAGGTACGGCGATCACGCCGCCGCGTTCAGCACCTTCGTAGTGGGCGGCCATCGTCCCTCGGCGGGCCCGCACGGCCAGCGGACCGGCCGACGGCCAACGTGCCGCCACCGCCGGCATCGCTACGACCTCATCCACGTAGCGCCGTACCGCCTCGAGCGAGGCGAACCGGGCCTCCGGCGGCAACGTCAGCTGCGTGCCAAAGAACTCGACCACGCGATTGCCACGCTCACCAGCGCGGTCGAACAATGTCCGCACGAACTGCTCGGCGGCGTACACCGCAGATCGTTGACTGTCCCGAGTCATCTCTCCAAAGCCGAACGCGCACCGGACAATTCGGGGCTCGACCCCAGCCGGGCACGGCGCCCGGCGCGGTCCCCGGCCCGCCGGGCCTCCGACGAATAACCCGCCGTCGCACTGGTCGGCCGCCACGAACCCCGCGCCTTCGATGTCTGCCGGTAGAAGGACACCAATTCAAGATCCTTGTTACGCAACGCGATCTCGGTACCCGGCTGGTCGGCACGCTCGGCCGCAACCGACGCACGTGCTTCCTCCCGGGCATCGGTCAATCGCTGCCCCACCCGCGAACCGAAGGCCAGCTGGAAATTCAACCGCGCTGTGATGGTCGGCGTCGGCCGGTGCGCACCGGTGCCGATGTAGGCATCGGACGCCTTGACCATCTGCACCACCAGGCTGGCATACAACGCGTGGGTGGCATCGATATCTTCGGCAAATCCGTAGGCGTACACGAACGTCGAATTGGACGCGATATCGCATTTGACATCATTCGCCACGGCGATCACCACGAACAACTGCACGAAGGTGCGAAGCCCCCGCACACCCGCCTCACCGATGGTGACGGTGCGCTGGACCGGTGCCTGCGCCGCGGTACGCACGGCCGAATGCGCCCGCGCCACCGCGAGATCGATCGAGGTGGTGGTGGCCAACCGCTGCGCGGCGGCCATGAACGCCTCGGCCTCGTGCGCGTTGTCAGTGTTCTCGGCCTGACGCAGCAGCGCTGCGATCCGGGCCAACATCTTGTCGTCACTCATGCGCCAACTACCTTACCCGACAAGAACTTTCAGATACATAGTGGTGAATTCATCCCCCATGGCGGCAGTGTACGACTACTCACCGACAAAACCGTTCAACGCGGTCACCAACTGCGGCGACAACGGCGCCTGCTTGGCGTAGTTCGCGACGTTGTCGGACGGGTCGTCCCTCAGTACGTGGTTGACACCCTGTAGCGACACCACCGTCAACTTGGCGTGCCCCAGTGCGGCGATCAACGGCTGCTCGGCCACACACATGGCCTGCGCATCGGAGTCCGAACACGTCAACAGCACGGGCATTCCGGCCGGCACCTTGGCCGCCAACGCCAGCGGGTCGATGGCATCGGTCTCCAGGACCGCCTTGACATTCCCCGGATTCAGAATGGCGCCAAGGCCTTCGGGCAGCTTGGTCGGCGCCACGCCGGTGGTCCGAGCCTGGGTGACCGCACCGTTCCACACCGCCAGCACCTCGTCGCCCTGCTGGCGGGTCTTGGCCCCGGCCTTCACGTCGGCATCGACGGACGACCGCACCCGCCCGGTGATGATGTCCAGGTACCGCGCAGACAGCGGTTGCAGCAATGCCAACGAATGAATCTTGGGCGCATCGGGTGTCGTGTCGATGGTCAGGGCCAATGCGTGCACCGTTCCCTCACCCAGGCCGTACACCGAGATCCGAGACTTGTCGGTGCCCGGTCGGGCCGCCAGATAGCGCACCGCAGCCTTGGCCCCTGCGGTATACACCGCACTGCCAACGTCTTTCGGATTCTTCGCATACGGACCCAGGCCGGTCTTGCCGGTGCCCACCTTGTCGTAGCGCAAGCTGGCGACATTCTTTCCGGACAGGAACTCCGCCAACTGCCGCATGTTGCCGACCGGCCCGGCGACGGCATTGTCCCCATTTCGGTCTGTGTTGCCGCTCTCGGAGATCAACAGTGCCGCCGGTCCGGGCTTGGCATCGCTCAGGTGCCGGTAGGTGCCGTGGATGGTCAGCCCGTCGGCGACGAAGCTGACATCCTCCTCGACCCAGCTGGGCGCGGGTGCGGGCTCGGGCGAACCGCACGCCGCAGCGATCAGGACCACCAGCGAAATCAAAAGGCGAGCAGCACCTTTCACAGACGAACCTCGATCCAGCTCACCACGTCGTCCAGCACCACAGCCTGCTCCGGCTCGTTGAACACCTCGTGATAGAGGCCGGGATACACCTTCAGCGCCACGTCGGTGGAACCCACGCACTCGACGAGCTTGCGGCTGCCCTCGACCGGGATCAGCCTGTCGGCCTCGCCGTGCACCACGAGCAGTGGCGCGGTGATGGCGGCCGCGCGCCGGGGCATCGTCTCACTGACGTCGATCAGGGCCTTGCCGACGCCGGCCGGCACTCGCCCGTGGTACACCAGCGGATCGGCCTCATAGGCGGCGACAACCTTCGGGTCGCGGGAGACTGCGTCGGCCGGCAGCTCTTGGACCGGCAGGCCCGGCGTCAGGGTCCCCAGCACGTTGGCCAACATCGCGAGCCATACCGACACCGAGGCCCGGGCATCGACCGCCGGGCCTGACAACACCATCAGGTGATAGTCGTCGGGATGTTCGACGCCGTAGGCGAAGACGATGCCGCCACCCATGCTGTGCCCGAGCACCACTCGCTTCAGCTCGGGATATTCGGCGGTGGCCAGGCCCACCAGATGGTGGAAATCGCCGGTGTACTCGGACATGTCCCGGACGTACACCCGCTTACCGCCGGAGCGGCCGTGACCGCGGTGATCCAGCGCGAAGGTGATCAGGCCGGCCTGACCGAAGCGCTGCGCCACATGGTCGTAGCGGCGGGCGTGTTCGCCGAAACCGTGCGACAACACCACCACGCCCGTCGGGGTGGTGTCGGGTACCCAGACGTCGTAGACGATGTTGACTCCCCCGACACCGTCAAAGCTTCGTTCACTGCGGGTGATGGCCATGGTCAGAGACTATCCGGGGTTTCCGGCCGTCACACTTGTCGGAGCGCGCGCGTACGCTCGGGCGGGTGAGCGTCCTGGCTGAAAACCCACAGGATTCGACGTCCCGCGACGCCTTTCTGGCCGACGCGCAAAGCCACCGTCGCGAGCTGTTGGCGCACTGCTACCGGATGACCGGTTCGCTGCACGACGCCGAAGACCTGGTGCAGGAGACTTACCTGCGGGCCTGGAAGGCGTACGAGGGATTCCAAGGAAAGTCGTCCGTGCGGACCTGGCTGTACCGGATCGCCACCAACACCTGCCTCACCGCGCTGGATGGTCGCGCCCGACGGCCGCTGCCGTCCGGATTGGGACAGCCGGCGGCCGATCCACAGACCGAGATCACCGAACGTACCGACCTCGCCTGGCTTGAGCCGCTGCCCGAAGTGCACGATGCCGACGATGATCCACAGACCATCGTCGGCGGCAGGGAATCGGTCCGGCTGGCGTTTATCGCTGCGCTGCAACATCTTCCACCTCGCCAGCGTGCAGTCTTGGTCCTACGCGAGGTGTTGCAGTTCAAGGCCGCCGAGGTCGGCGAGGCGGTCGGTGCGTCGACGGCCTCGGTCAACAGCCTGTTGCAGCGGGCCCGCGCCCAGCTCGACGCGGTCGGCCCCAGCCGAGACGACGCCCTGGTCGAGCCGGAGTCCGACGAGGCTCGTGAGCTGCTGTCCCGCTACATCGACGCGTTCGAGTCCTACAACATCGATGCGCTGGTGGAATTGTTCACCGCCGACTCGGTGTGGGAGATGCCGCCGTTCGACACCTGGTACTCCGGGCCGCAGGACATCGGCGACCTGTCCCGGTACAAATGCCCGGCCGAGGGCCCGGGCGATATGCGTTTCGTGGTGACCACCGCCAACGGCCAGCCTGCCGCGGCGATGTACATGCGCAACCCGCAGACCGGTCGCCACGAGGCGTTTCAACTCCACGTGTTGGACATCAAGCGCGACGGCATCTCGCACGTGGTCGCCTTCATGGATCCGGCGCTGTTCGACAAGTTCGGCCTGCCGCCGCACCTCTGATCAGCCGACCATCCGGCTGTCCGGTGTCGGCCCATAGCCGGGTCGCATCAACCCGGCACCGGTGACCAGTGGTAGTTCAGCCGCGGACAGCAGCCCCGGTGCCGCTGCGCGCACGGCCGGAATGGCGTTGACCATCCGGCACGCACCGGCGATGCGGGCGCCGAGATCGTGGTCGTGATCGTCAGCCAGTTCCAATTCGCACCGGATGCTCGGCGAGCCTTCGATCTCCACCCGGTAGACCCCTCGCCCGGAAGCTCCGCCGAAGCCCAGATCCTTGGGTTCGATCGCGACATGCGGCTGCGGCCAATCCGGCGCCAGGTCGTCGTGCATGCGCGTGACATGGTCCACGACCAACGCCGGCTTGCCATCGACGTATCCGGTGAGAGTTGAGCGCATGGCTGCGATGGTCCCCGCCGCGATGCGGCCCGTCGGGGTATCGAAATCGGCTGGAGCCGCGATCCGTTCGTTCGTCTCTTTGATCTCGTCGAGTTTCACCCCGAGACCCGCGGCCAGCTGGTGCAGTACCGGTCCCCACCCGAAGCTGAATACCCCGGGCATGGCGGCCAGCGCGGCTTCGTCGGGCTGCTTGCCGAACCCGAGGATCTCGTACACCGCCTCGGGGTCCGGGTAGGTTGCGTAGTTGAACATCTCGGTCATCCGTACCGATTCGATCTGCCGCGAAACTCCAGAAAGCACCAGGGGCAGAACGTCATTGGCAAAACCGGTGTCGATACCGGTGGTGTAGAACGAAGACCCTCCAGCGGCGGCGGCATCGCGCAGCGGTCCGGTGAGCGCATCATCGACCGCATCCGGGAACACCAACGGAACCACCGAGCAGGACACCACGTCCCTGCCGGAGCGCAGCAGGCCCGCCATGTCGGCGATGGCTTCCATCGGACGCAGGTTCGCCGCCGCGGCATAGACCACGATCTCGGCACCGTCCAGCGCGGCGGCGTCCTGGCTCGCCTGCACCCCGACCGGAGCGATCCCGCATAGCTCTCCGGCGTCCCGGCCCGCCTTCGACTCGCTGTGCACGACCAGGCCGACCAACTCCAACTGTGGATGGTCGATCACCGCCCGTAGCGCGACGATTCCCATGGATCCCGGACCCCAGACACCGACCTTGATCGCCATCACTTCTCCTAATATTAGGATTGAGACAATTAATTTTCGGACGGATCGTAGGGAGTCATCGTGCCGCCGTCAACGACTTCAGATCCCGCGGGCGACTCGGGCACGAAGTCCCCGCCCACCCGCCGGACCATCGCGGTGCTGTCGGCACTTGCCCGGACACCACGCGGGCGCACCTCAGCTGAGCTGGCCCGAGAGTGCGGCATCACCACCTCTACCTGCGCGCTGGTCCTTGCCGAGCTGGAAGTCGACGGCTGGGTCGCTCGCCACGACGATCGGCGGTACACCCTGGGCAGCGGCCTGTTCGGACTGGTTCACGGGCTGCGCCGGCAATTCCCGTTACTCGACCGCGGTCGTGACGCCCTGACTTTCCTGAACACTCGGTTGGCGGCCGGTTGTTCGATGTCCCGCATCGACGATCGAAGGCTGACCACGGTCGATACCGTAGGACACGGCACCGACGGCGAACACGCTGTCGGACAACGCTTTCCGATCGATCCACCGTTCGGGCTGGTGGCAATGGCCTGGCGGGACGAGACCACCATCGATTCCTGGCTGCGCGAGGTCAGCCCCCGACTCGACCACACCGATATCAGCCGGTACCGCTGCGTGCTGAGCGCCATCCGGGAACGGGGCTACGGCGCGTGGCGCTTCGATGAAGCCCACGCGCCCCTGCATGATCGGCTCTCGTCGATACTGGCCTCCATCGAGCCGACCGACCGGGTCGCGCGTCGGCTCAGCACCCTGCTGACCATGGTGACGCTGCAGTCGGTGACGCATTCCATGGAGACCGACCTCCCCGTCGCCGAATTCGTCGTGTTACCGATCTTCGGGCCCGACAATCAGCCCGAATATCAGATCGAGATCCACCTGGGTGGCCGCACGGCGCTGAGCCTGAGCGAGCTGGAGTCCGCGCTGAGCCACGCCCAGGCATTACTCGCGCCCACCGCCGGCCTCAACTAGCACACGTCACATCCTGACCCAGGTAGCGATAGGTTCTGCCGCCCTATTTATGCAGGTGAAAGCCACTGCATAGCACTCTTTTGGAACGTGTTCTCGATTTCTGGCTATGATCTGCGTCATGAAGACCAAAGGTGCTCTGCTGTGGGAAGTGAACTCACCGTTCCAGGTCGAGGAAATCGACCTCGGTGACCCCGTCGCCGACGAAGTACAGATCCGCATGCATGCCGCGGGCATGTGCCACTCCGACTACCACCTGACCACCGGCGCCACCCCGATGCCACTGCCCTGCCTGGGCGGGCACGAGGGCGCCGGCGTCGTCACCAAGGTCGGCAAGAACGTGACCGGCATCGAAGAGGGCGATCACGTCATCCTGGCGTTCATCCCGGCCTGTGGCTCCTGCCCGCCGTGTATGAAGGGCTTCCGGTCGCTGTGCGACCGCGGCGCGGTGCTGCTTGGCGGCAAGTCGATCGCCGACGGCACCAACCGCATTCACGCCCGCGGCAAAGAGGTCGCGGCCATGAACCTGCTGGGCACCTTCGCCCCGTACATGACGGTCCATAAGGACTCCGTCGTCAAGATCGACAAGGACATCCCGTTCGAGTCGGCCGCCATCATGGGCTGCGCGGTGCCGACCGGCTTCGGTTCGGCCACCAACGTCGCTCAGGTACAGCCGGGTGAAACCGTCGCCATCGTCGGCGTCGGCGGTATCGGGATGAGCGCGCTGCAGGGCGCGGTGATCTCCGGCGCCAAGCACGTCATCGCCATCGACCCCAACGAGTGGAAGCGCGAGCAGGCCATCAAGTTCGGCGCGACGCACGTGTACGCCTCGATGGCCGATGCGATCGGCCCGATGATCGACCTGACCTGGGGACTGATGGCCGACAAGGTCATCATCGCGGTCGGCGAGATGAAGGGCGAGTACCTCGAAGAGGCGATGATCCTGACCGCCAAGACCGGCACCTGCGTGGTCACCGGCATGGGCTCGATGATGGACGCCGACGTCAAGCTGAACCTGTTCCTGTTCACCATGTTGCAGAAGACGTTGAAGGGCAACATCTTCGGCGGCGGCAGCAGCCACATCGAGACCCCGCGACTGACCGCACTGTACAAGTCGGGCCTGCTGAACATCGACGACATGATCACCCGGACCTACAAGCTCGAGAACATCAACCAGGGCTACCAGGACATGTTGGACGGCAACAACATTCGCGGTGTAGTCACCTTCGACGAGTCGGACTGGTAACTCGCCGCCGCCCAACAGTGGGTCAGGCGGCGTGCTTGCCGGCGCTGCCCGACGAATTGGTGTGCTTCGGCGAGTTCCCGCTGCCCTTGGCCGAGCTCCCGCTGCTGTTGTCGGACTCACTCGTCGTGGCGTCCGTGCCCTTGTTCGGGTGCGCCGCAGTCTTCTTCGGTGCGCCCGCACCGGTGTCGCTGCCCGACGCCGTAGCGGCCAGCAGCTTGGCCTGCTTGGCCGCTTTCTTCTGACTCTTGGTCATCGGGGTCGGTGTCGATGTGCTGGACGACGTGGCGCTGGCCTGCGCAGTGGCGGGCTTGACGGCGGTCAGCGCAGCGGGCGCCTTCGCAGCCGCTGCCACGGGTGTCGCGGCACTCAGGCTGGTCAGTCCGCCGAGCAGACCCGACAGCAGACCGTTGACGCCACCGCTGAGTCCCGAGAGCACCGCCTTGATCGCGTTGGGCACCGGCGCATTCGCGGTGAACGCCGTCTGGAAGCCCTTGACGAGGGAGTTGAGAACGTTCGGCAGCACCTCCGACCAGTTGATGTGCGGCAAGGTGCCGAACTGGACCTGCTGGGCCGCAGATTGCAGCGTGCGCTGGTAGGTACCAGTCGTGGGATCCCAGTACGCATCGGAGTAGCCGAGATTCACCAAGCTGGTCAGCGCCGGGGACATCGCATTGGCCAGGTCGTTGACGAAGGTGGCCACGGGCCGCAGACCGATCAGATTCATCACGTCCCCGACCAGGTACATCGGCTCAAGCAGCGGCAGAGTCTTGGCCGCCACTGTGAGGTAGATGTTGGGGTTCACCGACTGCTGGCCAGTGAGGCCGCTGACCAGTGATTGCAGCGCGGTGGTCACCTGCCCGATCGCCGCAGTGGTGTCCAGGCCCCGCAACATGTAGGTCGGGATGAGCGACGCCAGGTTGTTGACCAGGGTGAAGGGGTCGGGCCACGCCGCGAAGTCGGACATCAGCTGGTATTCGACGGTCGCATCGACCTTGACGGGCAGCAGGTTTGCGCCGCCGAGCGCCAGTCCGGTGCTGCCGATCGCGGTTCCGCCGCTGCTGCTGGTCGCCACATCCGGGGTGACGGCATTGATCCCGAACAGCTTGAGGATCGACGCGAACCTGGCCAGTAGGCCGCCGTTGGCGCGCCCGGCGTTGTTGAGCAGGAGCTCCGGCAGGATGGTCAGGCTGCCCGCGACCGGGTTGGTGCCGGCGAAGTTCGCACCGCCCGGCTGCGCCGACAACTGGGCCAGCACGTCCTTGTAGGCCGCGCCGGCGGAGAATGCGCCGAGACCACTGCCGATGACGATCGGCACCCGGAGGTCGGCGACGCTGAGATTCGGGATCGCATTGATCGCGGCGGTGACGGCGGTATTCAGCGCTCCCGAGATGCTGCCGGTCGTACCGCTGATCACTCCGCTCACCGCACTGCTCACGGTGCCCTGCAGGCCACTTGTCAGACCGGAGACGAGCCCGCCGATCAGCGGGTCGACGGCACTTTGGAGCAACGTGCCCACCGGAATCGTGAGGCCGATGATCGAAAGGTTCAGATCGGCCAGGGCGCTGTTGAGGGCACTGGTCAGGTCGCTCTGCAGATTCGCCGTCGAGCTGCCCACGATCTGGCTGACGATGGAGGTCAGTGCTGGCGTCAGGTCGGTGCCCAGACTGGAGGCCAGGGAGCCGTCGCCCAGCACGCCGGACAGGGCGTCGGCCAGGTTCGTCTTGAGCGTCGACGTCCCGACGTCCAGGTACCCGGTGCTGTTGACGGAATTCGCGACTGCGGTCTCGGTGCCGGGTACCCAGCCGAGGTCGACGCCGGCGAACAGCCGTGCCGCGGTGAACAGCGGACCGGCCGAGGTCACAGTGAGCGCATTGGCGGTCTGGATGCCGCTGAGGTTCACACCCAGCAGATTCAACAGGTTTCCGAGTTTGATGTTGCCGCTCGCGTCGGTCAGGTTGGCCGAGGTGAGGATGGTGTCCAGGACGTTCGGCAGGGCCGGGAGGAGATCTGACGCGAGCTGCGAAGTGTTCGGCAGAAGGCCGGTCAGATCCGTCACCAGGCCGCCGGCGACGAGGTTCGCCACGCTGGTCACCAGATTGTTGATGCCCGTGCTGTTGAGAATCGCCGACAGCCCGATGGTCTGATTTCCGAGCCCCGGAACGGGAACCGTGATGCTGAGGCCGTTCAGCGTCGATCCCACCGCAGACGCGATCGCACTCGACAGCTCGGAGATCAAGGTCGTCGCACCTGTCCCCGTGGTGGCCGTGGTCAGCAAGCCGCCCAAGGCAGACGCGAGGGCGCCGGTGATCGCCGAGTTCAGGCTCGATCCGGTGTTCCCGAATCCGATGCTGGTGAGCAGCGAGTTCACGTTGATCGCCCCGCCGTTGGCGTTGAGCACATCGGTCAGCAGACTCGACGGGATCTGAGACAGCAGGCTTTGCAGCGTCACCTTCGGTTTTCCGCCGAAGGTGTTGACCAAGGCCGGCAGCACCGTGTCGACGACGTTCTGCAGCTGTTGGTACGGGCTGACCGCACCGGTCAGGCTGACGCTGTGGTGACTCTCGGCGAGCAGCGCCGGCGGGGTCGGCACAGTCGTCGTGGCCACGGTCGCGGCGACGGTAGCCGCCGCCACTCCCAGCAATGCCATTCGTCTTGTGTTGGCACCGATCGCGAGGTTGTTGGGACTCATTGGACTGCCCCTCCCTACGTAGCGCTACACGTAATTGACATCACCGTAACACTCGCTCGGGCTCCCAAAAGGCCTGTTGCGCTGCCGAATTCTCGATGTTTTTGGCCCTGCCGCAGACGAATCGGACAATACGTCGGCGGCTCGCCTCGGCAGGTGCATAGCAAATAGTCGGGCTAGACAACTAATTAGCTACCGGGTCGACGGGGACAGAGGCGAAGCCGGCCCACACGCGAGCAAACGCAAATGTCCCCGACACGCCAGGCGTGCGGGGACATTTGTGTCTTTTCGTAGAAAGAAGTTACTTCGGTGGCATCCGGATGCCACCGTCCACGCGGACGACCTCAGCGTTCATGTACGAGTTGGTCAGCAGTTCGACGACCATGGAGGCCAGCTCGTCGGGCTTGCCCAGGCGGTGCGGGAACAGCACGGACTCACCGAGCTTGGCCTTGAAGGCCTCGGAGGCCTCGCCCTCGCCGTAGATCGGGGTGTCGATCAAGCCGGGGGCGACGGTGTTCACGCGGATGCCGACAGCCGACAGGTCGCGGGCAACCGGCAGGGTCAGACCCACGACGCCGCCCTTGGAGGACGAGTAGGCGGCCTGGCCGATCTGGCCGTCGAAGGCCGCGACGCTGGTCATGTTGACGATGGCGCCGCGTTCACCGGTCTCGGTGAACTCGTTCTTGCTCATCTGGGTGGCGGCCAGGCGGATGCAGTCGAAGGTGCCGACCAGGTTGATGTCGAGCACCTTCTTGTACAGGCCCAGGTCGTGAGCCGAGGAGAACTCGCCGTCCTTGCCGATGGTGCGCTGGGCCCAACCGACGCCGGCCGAGTTCACCAGGGCGCGCAGCGGGCCGAGGTCCGCGGCGGTCTTGACCGCGTCGATGATCTGGTCGGTGTTGGTGACATCGACGGTGACGAAGACGCCGCCGATCTCCTTGGCGAGGGCCTCGCCCTTTTCCGCCTGCAGGTCGGCTACGACGACCCGGGCACCTTTGGCGGCCAACTGACGCGCAGTCGCCGCACCGATTCCTGACGCGCCGCCAGTGACGATCGCGCTAGCTCCATTGATATCCACGTGCCACAGAGTATGCGTACCGACGTGGCCGAGATCTACCGGGCACGGGCGCAAAAGTTGCTGGCCCATTCGGCGATTACGCCGGACGGAACAACCCCGCCTTACTGCTTGCAGACCGTGATGGTGCTGACGTAGCCGGGGGTGATGATGGTGATGGTGTCCCCGGGGCCGGCCGGCTGCGAGCCGGCGACCGCGTAGGGCGCGATCAGGTCTCCACCGGGCAGACGGTCATTTCGGGGCTTGAGACCACCGGTGGACTGGAAGTCGTAGAGCACCTGTCCCTCGCGATAGCTGTAGGACTCCGTGGTCAGGACCCTCATGCCGACGCCGGGATTGTGGGTACGACTCTGCACCAGGTTGGATCCATCCAGCGGAACGCACTTGTTGCCCGCTGTCGCCAGCGGACCGCCGATCACGGTCATTCCGGCCGTCAGTGCGCTGCCCAGTGTCATGGCGACGCCGACCGAATGTTTCACGTGAACCCTCCCGCAGTTTCGACCCCACTGTAGCTGTGAGCCGGCGTAGAGCGGGTTGCTCGGCCCTCAATCGAGCCGCTGCAAGACCTCGCTCATCCACTGTCGCACCACGTCGGCCTGCTGCCGGCTCATCGAGCCGAACACCGTCGCACGGACCAATTCGGCATGCCCCGGTGCGGCCGTCTCCAGTGCCTGAACTCCCTCTGCAGTGAGCTCGACGGCGGCGGCCCGTCGATCGTCCTGCGAACCGGTGCGTATCACCAGTCCCCGGGCCCGCATCCGGGCCAGCTGGTGCGAGACGCGACTCTGCTCCCACCCCAGATGCTCGCCCAGCACGCTCATCCGGCATCCCGGGCGTTCGCTGAGGGCGACGAGCACGTCGTAGTCCGCGAGGGACAACCCATGGCCCTGCAGTTGCCGGTTGAGTTCACTTTGCAGCCGGGCGCTCATCGCCAGATAACTGCGCCACAACTCTTGCTGGTCATCGGTGAGCCACATGAAATATATGACACATCATTTATGTTGTGCCGTCCAGTAGCAGCCGCCGATAAGCTGCACCTGACAACAGAGGTGATGACATGACCCGTGCCGAGAGCATCGACATCCGCCGTGCCGACGACCGCGCCGCCACCAAGATCTCCTGGTTGGACTCGCGTCACTCGTTCTCGTTCGCCGATCACTACGACCCCGCCAACACCCATCACGGCCTGCTATTGGTCAACAACGACGATATTGTCAAGGCGGGCAGTGGTTTTGAGACGCATCCGCACCGCGACATGGAGATCGTGACCTGGGTGCTGCGCGGTTCCCTGGTGCACCAGGATTCGACCGGAAACTCCGGCATCATCTACCCCGGCCTGGCCCAGCGGATGTCGGCGGGCCGCGGCATTCTGCACTCGGAGAAGAACGACTCCTGGACCCTCAACGCCTCGCAGGATCACAATGAGCCGGTCCGTTTCGTACAGATGTGGGTGGTCCCGGACCAGGCCGGCAGAACCCCCGGCTACCAGCAGCTGGAGATCGACGACGAGCTGATGCGCGGCCGACTGGTCACCATCGCCTCCGGGATGCCCCAGCACGCCGGCGAGACGGCGATAGCCATCGGCAACCGCGACGCCGCCCTACACGGTGCCCGGCTGCAGCCCGGCGAGGCTGTTGAACTGCCGACGGCCCCGTACCTGCACCTGTTCGTCGCACAGGGCGAAGTCACGTTGGAGGGCGCCGGGGAACTGCGCGAAGGAGACGCGGTCCGCTTCACCTCCTCCGGCGGACAGCGCGTCACCGCGACCACACCGGCCGAGATCCTGGTGTGGGAGATGCACGCCGACGTCTTCTCCCAATAACCGGTGACGGTCAGGCGGCGTGGCCGCCGGCCGCGGCCCGATTGCCCGACGAGCCGTGGTGCGCACCTGGATTCCCCTTGTTTCCAGAAGCTTTCGCACCCGGCTTGGCGGCGTCGGCAGCCGATGCCGCCGCAGCGCCGGCAGCCGACGACGTTGCGTCGTGCACGACCTTGAGCGACGGCACGTCCTGGCCGTCCTTCTGACCGGATTTCTTGCTGCCCGAGTTCTTGGTCGGGGACGTGGTTCCGGCACTGTCGGAAGTGTCGGGCCGAGCATGCTTGGGCGCCTTACCGGAGTCCACCGGCGTGGTGCCGTCATCGGCGGCCGCGTGCTTGCCCGACTTCGTCGTCTTGTCGGCCTTGCCCGCGGGGCGAGCCGAATCCCCCACTGCCGCAGCCGATGCCGCGGGCAGTGCCACCAACTTGCTGGTGGCACTTGGCAGTGCCGCCGCGTGCGTGGCCGCAACACTGGTGGTCTTGGCGGTCAGCCCCCTGAGCGTGCCGGTGAGGTCCCCGATCAACGTCGAGAGGATCTTGCCGACGGCGGCCAACGGGCCCGCCAACGGGTTGAAGCCCAGTTTGACCTTGCCGCCGGTCAACAACGAGACCACGGCCTCGATGATATTCGGCGGCGCCGCAGTCGGGGTGGCGCTGAACTGCTTCTGCAGTCCCACCTGAAGGTCATGCAGGATGTCGCCCGGCACCCTGGACCAGTTGAGGTTCGGGAACGAGAAGAACGGAACTGCTTGCCCGGCGCTGTCGAGGGTACGGCTGTACGTGCCGTCGCTATTGCGCACCACGTCGGTGTAACCGAGGTTCACCAGGCTGGTCAGGGCCGGCGAGAGCGCGTTGGCCAGTCGGGTGAAGAAACCGCCAAGGGTGCCGAAGCTGACCATGTTCGCCACGTCGCCGGCCAGGTAGAGCGGTTCCAGCAGCGGCAGGGTCGCGGTCGGGATGGTCAGATAGATGTTGGCTGCCAACGCTTTATTGCCGAGGATGCCGCCGGTGATGGCGCCCAGCGCCGACTCCAGCTGGCTGGTCAGGGTGTTGGTGGAGATGCCGCGCAGCAGGTAGGTCGGCAGCGTTCCTGCCACCAGGTTGTTGAGCAGGCTGAAGGGGTCGGGCCAGGCGGCGAAGTCCGAAAATGGTTGGTACTCAAGGGTTGCATCGACCTTGACCGGCAAGATGTTCGCAGCACCGAGCGAAATTCCGGTGCCCAACACGTCCAGGCCGCTGCCGCTGTGGGCGGCTTGCGCGTCCGGGGTGATGGTGTTGATGCCCAACAGGTCGCCGACCGGATAGAACCGCGCCAGCAGGCCGCCATTGGCGCGGCCCAGGTTGTTCAGCAGGATCTCGGGCATGATCGTCAGGCTGCCGAGGAGATTGGCACCCTTGTCGTCAAGACCACCGGGCTGATTGGCCAGATTCTTGACGATCTGGTTGTAGGCCTGCCCGAGCGAGAAGGCACCCAGTCCGAAGCCGATGGTGATCGGCACTCGAATGCCGATCAGGTCGAGCTTGGACAGGTCGAGTCCCTTGATCACGTTCTCCAGCAACACCACGACCGGATCGAGCAGCGGCAGTGCGGAAGCCGCCTTGTTAAGCACCGTGGTGACCAGGCCCGCGACGCCCACGTCGAGGTACTGCGTGCCGTCGATGGCCTTGGCCACCGCGGTGGCCGTGCCGGGCGTCCAGCCCAGGTCGATGCCGATCATCTTCGCCAGGGTGAACAACGGTCCGGCGGTGACGATCTTGACGCCGGGGATGGCCAAGCCGCCCAGGTTCAGCAGGTTGTTGATGTCGATACCGACCAAGCCGAGCAGGTTGTTGAGCGTGATGTTGCCCTTGCTGTCGAGCAGGCCCAGCGCCTGAAGGACACCGACCAACGGCCCGCCGACGACGGGCAGCAATTGTTCGAGTAACGGCCCAAGGTTCAGCGGCAAGGCGTTGAGGATCTGCGGCAGCAGCGATTTGGGGATCTGGTTGATGAGGCCCGTGAGGTTCAGGCCGGTATTGTTCGCGATCCCCTCCAGGCCGATCGCATTGACGATCGCCGGCAAAACGGTGTTGATGATGTTCTGGCCGGTGTCGTACACATCGGTACCCAGGCCATTCGTAATGTCATGCAGCACACCGGGTCCCGGAAACAGGCTGGTGTACGAAGACAGATCGACCGAATGGGTGATGACGGGCCGCAGCACCGGCTTCGGCGGTAGCGGGGCAGGTACCGCCGCCGCCATCGTGACCGCGGTGGCCGTAGCCGTAGCCGCACCCAGCACAGCCATCCGCCGCACCTGGGTTTTCGTCCTGTAGTGCCCACCGGCCATCGCAACCCCCGTTATGTCCACACCCGACAATTGACAGGACGGTAACACCAATTTCCCATCTAATTCGCCAAACTCAGGCGGTCAAGAATTGTTGACTCTAGCGTCAATTAATGGCGTCTTAATTGCACTCGCTAAACACCACTCGGCAATCCGAATTTGGCAAACGCCAAAATTCTGACGGCAATTTCCTGCGGCCCCGAACGGCTCCGGGCGGCAACCGCACCCAACCGTGTCCGCACTGCCAGTGCGCCCGAATACCACTGATAATAGCCGTTATTCATGCGATACCTCGAGCCGCGTCGCACCCGCACGACCACTCACGTCGGCTCCAGCCAGCAACCCGGGTGATCAGCCAAGGCAAATGCAGTTCGACTATCCGAATAGCCTGCTTACGCCGATCGACGGGTCGGTGTCATACGTTCGGTCAACCGACGCTGTTTCACCCGTAAATGGCTAAAACTGCGGGGTGAGGTCCAATAGCGTCACCACCGGCATCCGGGTGACCAACCAATCAGAGCCCTGGCGCTGCAGGGTCAGCCGGTAGGACCGGTACCGCAATGACGGGATGTTCTTACTCACCGGGCTCGTCGCCACAGAGTTGGCGTAGACGATGGCGGTGGCCTCGTCCGGGCCGATGCTGTCGACCGCGGCGCCGACCACGTTGGTCTCGTTGGTGACCTGTGCCTGCTTGTTCGTCGCCACGATCGAGTCGACGAACCGTTGGTATTCCTCCGCGAATCGTCCGGAGAGTAACTTCTGCGAGCGCGCGCCCAGGGCATCCATGTTCTGCGGCGTGTAGGAGAACAGCGTCGACACTGCTGTGGCCGCGGTCTTGGCCACCTCGAACTTGTTGTGGGTCAACACCTGATCAGCCAGGTACGGCTGCAACGCCGCGCCCCCGAAAGCCGTCGCGCCGACGAACAATGCGCCGGCCACCACACCCGCCACCACCCAACCACGAGTGACCGGCTGGTGCGGCACCGTCGGCACCTCGGCGGCAGTGTCCTCGCCGGCGTCCGAGGCTTCGCCCGCCGGGTCATCGAGGGTTTCGTCCGTCGCAGGCTCCGCGTCCGCCGTTACCGAAGTGTCGGCGTCGTCGCCTTCGGTGGCAGTGTCATCAGCTTGCGGGTCGATGACCGAGACCGCTTTCTGCCGGGGCAGCCGGTGCCTATGGCGCGCGGCCTTGCCCTGTGGCGCATCGGCTTCGGACTGCTCAGTGCTCAGGTCACCTGATTCAGCCTGCTGATCTTCCACTGCTGTCCTTCCTGAGAAGCCGTTACCACCCAACGACTTCCGCTCTCGACCGTCGACTTGCCGTCGGCCGTAGTCGTGGTCACCTTCATGGCGATCAGTACGTCGGCACCGCCATCCTCATTCCACCGCTGCACCCCGGCGGCTTCCACCGTGCCCTGGGTGGGCTGGGCCTGTGCGACCTGGATCAGAATCTGATCGATCCTGTCCTGGTACTGCTTGGCGAAATCCCCGGTGGCTTCAGCCAGAATCAGATCGCCGTAAGCGTTGGCGTGATAGGGATCGAGCGTCGCGAACTTCGTCATGAACGTCTTGACGTAGCCCAAGACCGTCGCCGCCCGTGCCGCGCGCTGGGAATCCTGCTCGTGGCGCGCCGCCATGAACGCGCTGCCGGCCACCGCCAACAACACCAAGACCGTCGCGACGCTCGCAATGATCACCAATCCCCGGCTACGAGACTGCGGCAGGGCAGGTTTGAAGAAATCGCCCGCGACAAATCGCTCGGCCGAATCAACTTTGCGGCGTGGGCTCATCGCGTACCTCCGTGCGACGGCGCAGCCGGCTGCTGCGGCGGAACACCCGGATTGCTCGGCGCCGGAGCCTGATTCTTGGACTGGGCCGGGGACGGTTGCGGAATAGCTTGCGCCACTGGGCCTTCCAGCGGCCGCTGGAGGACCTGCAGGCTCGACAACTGCCACTTGCCGTCGCCCGACCTCACGAACTCCACCCGCAGGGTCGCGGTGATCAGCTTGAGGCCCTTGGCGTCCGCCCCGCGCTGGCCCTGCAACGCCACCAGCATCCAGACCCGGTCAGGGTCGATCACCGGCTCCAGCACCGCACTGCTGACCGCCCAGTACTCATTGGTCGCCGGGGCGCCCTTTGCCACCTGCCGCTGCTGCTCTTTGACCAACTGGCCGCGATAACTGTCGGTGACCAACGACTGCGCCTTGTTGAAATCGTCCTTGTAGGTATCGGAGTGGTAGCTCAGAACCTGCTCGACGATCCGCGGGCCCTGTTCGGAAACCTGTTGCCGCGCTTGGTCTACCGCCCGGTTGTGCAGGAAACGTGCCAGGCCCGCACCCGAGCCGGCCAGGCACAGCACCGCGGCCGCCAAGAGCGCAATCGAGGCATGTTTGGCGGCGTTGCGCGGAGGCACCCCGACGGCCCGAACCTCGGTGCCGCACAAGATATCTGCGAACGTGCGCCGGCGCCGATCCCACAGCGGCCACAACCAGCCGACGAACAGTCCCAGGGTGTCGAGCAGATGCGCCAGATCACGCAGGACCAACCGTCCCAGACCGGTATCGGCGCCATCGTCGGCGCGTTCGACCCGGATCGCAAAGACCGCACGCCCCAACGTCCATCCGGTCTGCGCGGCCAGCCACCAGCGGTTGACGCCGACCACAACCACCACCGCCGCCACCACGGAGGCATATCCCCACCACGGGCCGTCGTACTGAGCGACGGTCAGCAGCAGGACAGTCCCGACCGCCACAACCAACAACAGGTCCAGCGCGAAAGCGCCGACGCGGGCCCGCCATGAGGCCAGTTCGGTGGTGGCGCTGGCGTCCTCGGATGCGGCCTCGTCCAGACTGACCGTCACGACGAGACCTGGTCCAGTTTGGCCACCTTGTAGGTACCGTCCACCGGGGCCATCTGCGCCCGCAGCCGGTAACCGACTTCCTTGTCTTTCTGGGCGCTGTTGGTGATCTTCACCCGCACCGCCACCAAGATGTCCATCGAGCCGTCAGGGTTGTGCTTCTCCACCGCAGCCCGCAGCTCCGACACCTTGACCTCGACGTCGGCGGCCTTATAGGCCTCCACCATGACGCCGCTCATGAGCGGCGCCTGGGCGCCGAACGCCCCGGTGGCGCAGTTCACGATCTTGGTCTGCGCGTCGATCATGGCGGTCATGTCGGGCGCCTGCGTCGCCGTCACACAGTCCTTCGCAGCCGCCAGAGCGGCGGCTTCGTTTGCGGCGATCGCCTCGCTTTCCCGGTGCGAACTCAATGCCAGATAGCCGCCAACGCCGGCTGCGGCGGCCAGCACCACCAAGACCAGACACACCAGCAGAGCGGTACCCCGGCCGATTCTGGTCGGCCGGCGCACGTCGCCCGGCTCGGCCGCTACCGTCGCGGCCTCGGTGTTCGACTCCTCGGAATGCTCTTCTGCCGTCAAATCCTGTGAGGTGACGTCTTTCTGATCGGTGAGGTTCAGCTGGCTGGTGCCAGCATCTCCTTCCATCCGTCATCTCCTGGGTTACTCGAATTGTTGACGGAGTACTTCACCCCGTCTGGGCCGACCACCTGGCCGCTTTGCGGGCTGTATGTCGCCCCTGGTCCTGCCGGAGTGTAGATGCAGGGATTGGGCTGCTGCCCACTGCAGGCCACGGTACCCAGCCCGGGCGCGGTGATCGGGTCACTACTCGGTCCCGAAGTTACCGCAGGCGCCGGAAGCGCGCTTGCAGGCATCGGGTTCATCCCGTTGTTGACCGACGGCGCCGGGATCACCCGGCCGGGGTCGACCGGCTGATCACACCGAGCGGCAGGAGCCGGGCAGTTCCGGATCTGGTTCGGATCGCCGTACCACGGGTTGGTGCCCAACGGCTCATACGGCTTGTTGTCCCGGCACTCCCCGGGACTTGCCGCGCGCTTCCCCGGCGCATCGACACACGGAACGTTGCGCGAGCCGCGAACCGTGTTCTGTGCGTCCTTCGGAATCTTGCAGTACAAGCCCGATTCCAGCGGCGCCGTCGAGACGTCCGCCGGGGACCGCCACTGCGATGCCGGCAGGAAGCCGGTAAGGCACGGCGGCGGCGTGTTGAGGGAGGTCAGCGCAAGGTTGATCGGCAGCTCGTTGGAGTAGACCGCGGTCAGCGAGTCGACGATCGGCCCGGCCATCGGCAGCACCACCAGCATCTGTTCCAGACCCTTGTGGTACCGCTTCAGCATGTCGAGGATGATCTCGACGTTTGCCAGCGACTGCGGCAGCGCATCCCGGACCTGGCCGAACACCGAGTTCAGTTGGTCGGCCGTGGGCGCACCCTGCCGAATGGCACCGCGCAGGGCAGAGTCCTGCTGTGCGGCCTGACCGGCCAACACGTTCAGGTTCCGCGACCACTGCGCGATCGCGTCACCGGAGCGGACCTGACTGTCGATGATCGGCCCCGAGTTCTCGACGATGTCGTCGACCGAACCGAGGTTGTCCTTGAAGTCACCAGCCAGCGCCTGAGTGCCGTCCACCAAGTGCTGCAGCGACGGCCCCAGTCCACCAACGGCTTGCGAGGTGTACTCGAGCAGCTCGCCGATCTTCTCCTTCGGCAATGCCTTCAGGCCGTTCTCGGCAGCGTCCAACGCCGGACCGACCTCCTTGGGAACGGTGGCATGGTCGGCGGGGATGGTGGCATTCGCGTTGTAGAACTGACCGGCAGGACCGTACGGAATGGGCTGGCCCAACTGGTCTTTCGGCGGTGCCAGGTCGATGAATTGCTCACCGACCGCCGACACCGAGTGCACATTCGAAGTCCAGCCGGCGGGAATCTTCGTGCTGTTGTTGATGTCCATGGTTACCCGGGCACCGCTGGGTGTCGGTTCCACCGCCAGCACCTTGCCGACGGTGTTGCCCTGGTAGGTGACGTTGGCGGTCTTGTAGAGGCCGGCCGAGTTGGGCAGCTCGGCATACAGCCGATACATGCCCACCCCGAGATAAGTCGGCAACTCCAGGTAGATCAGGGACAGGCCCAGTAGACCGGCGACCGTCAGCACGCCGAAGATCACCAGCTGCATCTTCAGAAAACGAGTCAACATCGCTTAGTACCCCCTCTCCACTCGGGGACCACCCGGAGCGCTTGCCGGGTTCGGCGTGAACCTCACGTCCGGGATCATCGTGGCCGGGTCGCGACCCCACGATTGCTCCAGCGCCCGCGCCAGACCGGAGATGCCGGTACCGGTCAGGATGCCGTTGTCGATCGCGCTCAGCGTCAGGTCGAGGTGCAGCGAGATGTTCATGTAATCGCCACGGATGACCTTCGGAATGTTGTCGATCGGGAACGGCAGCGTCAGCAACAGCTTCAGTGACGGGACCAGGTTCGGCGAGGTCTTGGCGATCTGCTTGAGCGCCCGCTGCAAGCTCACCAGGTTGGTGTGGATGTTGGCGTTGCTGCCCGTCAATGTTGTATCGGCGGCCTTGGACAACCGGCCCAGTGCCACCACCGCATTGCTGAACAGATCCTGCGTCTTGCTGAAGTGCTCGATCAGCGGCGGGACCTCGGTCAGCACCCGGTCCAGCGTCTCGTTGCGATTCGCCACCACAGCCAGCAGCTTGTCGGTCGACTTGATCGCCCGGGTGATGTCATCGCGCTGCTGGTTCAGCTGGTCCGTGAAGGTGTCCAACCGATTGAGGAACTCCCGGATCTGATCCGCCCGCCCGTTGAGGATGTTGTAGACCTCGGACTGGATCTTCTCGATGTTCGGCACTCCACCGCCGGTCAGAATTCCGGCGACTCCGGCCAGCGTCCGTTCGATCGTCGGGAAGGCCGAAGAATTCTTCAGCGGGATGGTGTCGCCGCTGTGCAGCGGCTGCGACGACGGGTTGGGCGGCGAGTCCAGCTCGACGTGCTGTGAACCGAGCAAGCTGGTCTGGCCGATCTTGGCCAGCACATTGCTGGGCAGCTCGATACCCGGATTCAGGTCAACCGTCAGGGTGGGAATCCAGTTCTTCAGCTCGATCGCCCGCACCCGGCCCACGAACACGTCCGCCACCCGGACCCGGCTGTTGGCGTTGAGCCCCAACGTCTCCGGCATCTGGATGTAGATCGTCGAGTGGCCATCCACAGTGCCCGGGCCACCGGGCAGCGGGACGTTGGCGATGCCGCGCCAGCCACAGGAGCTGAGCACCAACGCGGCGGCCGCAACCGCCCCGGCGCGACGGGCGTTACGCGCCCACCCGCGGCGGTGCCGCGAATATTCCGAGAGCCGCGGCTTCGGCCCCATGGACCCGCTCATCAATTGCCTCCAACTTCCGCAGGCAGGGCGGGTCCCACGGCCGGGGCCGGGCCCGGCGCCGGTCCGGCACCCATCGCACTCGGATCAGGCGGGTTGTTGCCCGGCAGCGGCGGCGGCAACGGTGCCGGCTGCACGTACCACGGCGGCGGCAGCGGGCTGTGCTCGTTGTAAGCATCCGGCGGGCCGGACATGGTGACGCCGCCGCTCGGCGGGACGATGTCCGGTCCACCCATCAGCTCGCCCAGCGAATCCGGGGTCAGCAGATCCTGGGTGGACGGCCCGACCTTGACGCCCTGCATACCGGGAGCCGTGATCCAGCCCGGCTCGTGCTGGCCGTGCGACCACTGGGTGTCAGGCGAGAACACACCCGGCAGGGTGGTGTCCTTGAAGCCACCCGGCGGCTGCAGCCTGGGCTCCGAGTAGGTGACCATCTTCGGCAACGTCATGGCCGTGGTCATGATGTTGTTGCTGAACGGCAGGTAGTTGAACTTGATCGCGTCCAGCACCGGCCCCAGGTACTGCGCACACAGTTCTGCCGAGTCCTGGTAGCCCAGCCGGCTGCCGGCCTGGATCGAACTGCAGATGAACTGCATCGGGTTCGAGAAGTTCGTCAGTCCCGGCGAGATCGGCAGGGAGATCAGACCACCGGTGGCCGGTGAGTAGATGTTCTCCAGGTTGGCCAGGAAGTTCGGGTAGGCGTGCAGCGCCCGCTCCAGGCCGTCACGCGGTGCCGGTTGCATGATGGCCGTCGTCACCTCGTTGACGTCGTTGATGTCGTGCGCCAGCAGGTCACCGTTCTTGTCCAGGAAGCCACGCGTGGTGCCCAGGACTTTGTTGAGGTCCTGCAGCGCCGTGGCCAGTTCCTGGTCGTTGTTGGTGAACTTGTTGGTGAACGACGCCAGGTCGTTGTTCAGCGCGGTGAACTGCTGATCGCTCTTGTGCAGCGCGTTGACGAACACCGCCAGGCTCTTGACCACCTGGAAGAAGTCGCCGCGCCCCTGGTTCAGCGTGGTCACCGCATCCGACAGGCCCTTGAGGGTCCGGTTGATCTGCTCGCCTTTGCCCTGGAAACCGTCAGCGAACGATTCGATGATGTCGCCGAACGGGCCCTTGGGCTGTTCCTTGGTCGGGCCCAGCTCGGCGAGGATGCGAGTCAGCTGGTTGCGCAGCTCGTCGTACTCGATCGGAATCTGGGTGCGTTCGACCGGGATCACCGCACCGTCGGCCATCACCGGTCCGCCGGTGTAGGGCGGCGACAGCTGGATCACGCGGGACGCGACCAGGCTCGGGTTCAGCACCGATGCCGACGCGTTCTCCGGCACCTTGTACTTGCTGGCGTAGTGGAAGACCACCTTCATCTTCTCGCCAGAGGACTCGATCTTGTCGATCGCCCCGACTTCGACCCCCATGATCAGGATCTTGTCGCCGGGATACAGCGCCAGCACCTCGGGGAAGTACGCCGTCACCGTGGTGGTGGTGAGCTTCTTATACGCCACGTTGCCGAAGTAGCCCGCCACCAGCAGCGCTACCAGCAGTAGCGCGCCGATGACCAGCGTCTTCGTGGAGAAGTGCGGCTTCTTGATGTTGCGGATATTGAAAACAGTCGACATCGTGGCGGCCTTATCCTTGCGACCCAGGCGGGAGGAACGGCGGGTTGCCCGGCAGGGGCGCAGTGCCGACGGGACCCGCGTCGGGGCCCGGCCCCGGCGGCGCCGGCGGGGCGTTCAGCGGAGGGGGATACGGGGCGAATCCGGGAATCAGATTCTCATCGCCCGGCTGCGGGGTCAGCGGGACCGTCCGGGCACCGACCGGCCCGGGAGCCAGCGGAACCGGTGTGCCGGGCACGTCCTGTGCGGGCTGCCCTGGGAAGGCGGCCGACGGCACGCCCGGTCCGGTCGGCACCCCGGCCGGGTTCGGCGCCGAGGTGACGACATCAGGTGCGCCGTAGTTGTTGCCGAACGGGTTGTTCCCGTACGGACCGACACCCACATGCGCGCAGGGCAGCGGGTCGGCCGGGCTCGGATCCGCACCCGCTCCGGGTGTGTACGAGCACGGCGAGCCCGGAGGCACCGCGGGTCCGGGGTGCTCCGGCGTGCCCTCCTGCAGCTGCGGGGGCGGCGGAGGTGCGCCGTTGGCGAACCGGGTTCCGTTGGGATCCGGCCACTTGGCCTCGGGCAGACCGGTGCTGCGCCAGAAGTCCTCGGGGTTCAGTCCGCGCTTCTTGAAGGCCGCGTCCACGAAGGGCTGCATCAACTGCGGTGGCAACAGGTTCTCGACCATGACCTTGAAGTACGGGCCCGAGGCGATGGCCTCCGACAGCGAGGCCACGAACTTTCCGGCCGACACCAGCGTGTCGGCGAAGTCGGCCTTACGCGTCTCCAGGATGTCGGCGATGGTCTTGAGCTGCTGCAGAACATGGTTGATGTTCGGGTTCTCGTCGATGGTCGCCTGCAGTTGGTGCGAGACCTTCGAGACCCGCTCCAGCAGCAGGCTGATCGCCTCACCGCGCTGGTTCAATGCGTGCAGCAGGGTCTGGGCGTTGATCAGCAGCGCGTTGACCTGTCCGCTGCGGTCACCGAGGACCGTGGCGATCTTGTTCGCGTTGGCCAACAGCCCGCGGACCTCTTCGTCGCGCTTGCCGATGGTGTCGGCGAACCGGGCCACGCCGTCCAGCGCGGCGCTCAGATGCGGCGATGTCTGGTTCGCGGTCTCGGACAGGACGTTCAGTGATTCCTTGATCGTCTTGGTGTCCCAGCCCTGGGAGGCCCTGGTGACGTCGAAGATCGCGTCGTAGATCTGGTACGGCGTCGATGTCTGGCCCAGTGGCAGGACGCCCCGCGGGGGCAGCTTGTGGGTGCCCTTGGGCTCGATCTCGATGGCCTTGCGGCCCAGGATCGTTTCGGTCTTGATCTGTGCTCGGCTGTCTGAACCGACGGTGTTGGTGCCGAGGCTGAAGCCGATCACGACCCGGTCGCGGTCGATGTCCATGCTCTTGACCTCGCCGACGTTGACGCCTGCGATGCGCACGGTGTCGCCGACGGCCAGGCCACCGGTGTCGGCGAACTGGGCATAGTACGTCGGTGACCCGAACACCATCGGAACGCTGGTGATGCTCGCGCCGACGGCCGTCACCAGGGTGACTGCGGCGAGCCCCATCAAGCCCCTGCGGACCCGATCGGATCCCTCTATGGTTCTCACTTCGGCGTGCACCTTCCCGACGGCTGCGATGTGAGCCTTACCGTGCGCACCGGACCACCCGGCTGCAGACCGTTCATCTTCAACTCGATGTCACAGACATAGAAGTTGAAGAAGTCGCCGTAGACACCGCCGGAGCGGCCCAGGATCTTCAGCGCCTCCGGCACCTTCTGCAGGGTGTCGTTGAGCTGTTCCTTCTGGTCGACCAACGACTGCTGCGTGGTCTCCAGGTAGCCCAGGGTGTCGTGCAGCAGCGGCCGGTTGTCGCCCAGCAGGTCGCCCAGCGAACCGGCGGCATTGCTGATATTGGCCACCGAGTCGGCGATCGGGTCGGCCCGGTTCTTCAGACCGGTCACCAGTGACTCGAAGTTCTTGAGCGTGTCGTCGAACTGCTTCTGGTGCTTGACGGTGGTGTCGAGCACCGTGTTCAGGTTCTTGATCACCTGACCGATGGCCTGGTCCTGGTCGGCGATGCTCGACGTCAGCTGGGAGGTCTGGTCGAGGATGTCGTTGATGGTCCCGCCCTGGCCCTGGAAGATCGTGACGATCGACTGCGCGATGGTGTTGACCTTCTGGGGATCCAACGACCGGAACAATGGCCGGAAGCCGCCGACGAGAGCATCCAGATCCAGCGCCGGTTCGGTCCGATCGACCGGGATGGTGCCGCCCGGCGGCAGCAGCTCGTTGCTGTCGCCACGCCTCAGGTCCAGGAACCGGTTGCCGAGTAGGTCAAGGTAGCGGATCGAGGCGGTGGTCTGCTGGAACAGCGGAACCGACTTGTCGACGTTGAAGTGCACCCGCACCTTGTTGCCGCCGTCGATCAATTCGACGTCGGTGACCTTGCCGACCTCTACGCCCGCCGCGCGGACGAACTGATCGGCCTTGAGCCCACTGGTGTTGTTGAAGATCGCGAAGTAGTCGTTGTTCCGGCTGAACCGGAACTGACCGAACACGATGAAGATGCCGGCGGTGAACGCCAACAGCACCGCAGAGAAGATGGCGAGCTTGATCGCCGTGCCCTTGATACTCATGGGTTGATCGTGTTCTCCCCGATTTGACGACCCCAGACGTACTCGGTGAGGAATGGCGAACCGAGACCGAAGTGGTTGTACGGCGCGATGGACGCTCCGGTGTCCATCACCATGTACGGCATCGGCAGGATGTCCTTGGTGACGGTCCAGCATCCCGGCCGGCCCTCAGGGCCGCCCGAGGCGTTGATCCGGGGCAGGTTTTCCGGGTATGTGTACGGGTTGCCGGCGCCGACGAGCTCGGTATGCGTCACCAGCGAGTATCCGTTGCCGCCCAAGCCCTTTGCCGCTGCGGGTGCACCCTTGGCGAAACCACGGACCAGGCAGTCCAATTCGGGGCTGTACTTGTCGAGCAACTGAGATGTCGGCAGCAGGTCCTGGGCCCCACGGACCAGGTAGGGCCCGCCGCGTTCCAAGATGTCGCCACCGGTGTTGCCGAAGCCGACCGAGGCCATCAGCGCTTGATCGACGTTGCCGCGCTGATCATTGAAGGTGTGCGCGGTGGTCACCGCGCTCTTCAGGCCGTCCCACAGGTCCGGTGACGCCTTGGCGTACACGTCGGCCAGGTCGGCGAAGCCCCTGGTGTCGTGTCGGAACGAGGGCATCCGCTGGTTCAGGTCGGCCAGGATGGTGTTGCCGTTGACCAGCGACTGACCGAACTTGTCGCCCAGCCCGTCGAGCGCTTGCGCGGCCGCGGTCAAAGTCTGGTTCAGCTTGATCGGATCGATCTGCTCGGAGATCGCGGTGATGGTCTCGAACAGCGTGTTGAACTCGGTGGTGACGCTGACCGCGTCGACCACGTCACCGCTCTTGAGCCGCTGCGGCGACGGGTTCGGCGGCGAGGTGAACGAGATGTACTTGTTGCCGAAGGCCGTGGTGGCAAGCAGCTTGACGTCCACATTGCGGGGCAACAGGTCCAGATACTCGGGATCGACGTTGAGCACCAGGCGGGCCTCGGGCTTCTCGCCGTCCGCGCTCACCACTTCGGCTTCCTTCAACCGGCCGATCGGCACCCCGTTATAGGTGACCTTCGAACCCGCATCCATCGAAAGCCCGGACCGGCTGGCCATGACATACAACTGGGCCTTGGTGTCGAAGTAGCCCCGGAACTGGGCCCACGTCAGTGTCAGGATCACCGCCGCGACCAGTGCCAACACCACTCCGGCGATCAGGTATGGCGGGGTCCGGTCCTTGTTGAGCGGGGCCTGGACCTGTCCCTCGGCTACGGGCGGCTGTGAATTCGTCATCGCGCTACACCGTCAGGTTGAAGTTCGGGTCGGTGCCGTACAGCGCCAACGAGAAGAGCAGGACGACCGTGACGATCGAGATCAGTGAGGTGCGCATCGACCGTCCCACGGCCTCACCCACACCGACGGCGCCGCCGCTGGCGTAGTAACCGAAGTAGCAGTGGTTCAGCAACACCACGACCGACATGATGATGACCTCCAAGAAGGACCACATGACGTCGTCGACGCGCAGGAAGGTATGGAAGTAGTGCTCGTAGGTACCCACCGACTGCCCGTAGAACAGCGTGGTGACCAGCTGCGCGGACAGGAATGACAACAGGATCGCCATCGCGTACAGCGGGATGATGACCACCATGCCTGCCACCAGCCGGGTGGACACCAGGAAGGACAGGGACTTGACGCCCATCACCTCGAGGGCGTCAACCTCCTCACTGATGCGCATGGCGCCCAGCTCGGCGGTAGCGCCCGCGCCGACGGTGGCCGCCAGTGCCTGGCCGGTGACCACCGGTGCGACGACGCGGATGTTGGCCAGGGCGGCGAAGAAGCCGGTGAACGCGGCGACACCGATGTTGCCCAGCGAGGCGAAGCCCTGGATGGCGATCAGTGAACCGGCGGCCAGGGTGACGAAACCGATGATGGCCACCGTGCCGCCGATGACTGCCATGGCGCCGGTGCCCATGCCGATCTCGGCGATCAGCCGCAGTATCTCTTTGCGGTAGTAGCGAAAAGCGTGCGGGATATGGCCGACGGCCGATACCACGAACACGGCGACGTGGCCAAGGCTGTCGAACATCCTGGCCGGTGCCGCGCCGAAGTCGGCGACCTTCGAAAAGGCCCGCGGGAATCGCGACCGCAGAACTGCCGATGTACTCATGTCGCTATCCGCTCTGCGTTCCGAACTTGACACCGATGGTGGTCAGCACCACGTTCACCCCGAACAGCGCGACCACACAGAGCACCAGCGTCTCGTTCACCGCCGTGCCGACGCCCTTGGAGCCGCCCGCGACGGTGAGACCGCGGTAGCAGCCGACCAGGCCTGCGATGAGGCCGAAGATGGTGGCCTTGATGACCGAGATCATGACTTCGGGGAAACCGGTGAGCAGGGTCAAGGTCGAGACATAGGCACCGGCGTTGACGTTCTGGATGTAGACACCGAAGAAGTAGCCGCCGACCAGGCCGATGATGATCACCGCGCCGTTGAGCATGAAGGCCACGAACGTGGAAGCGACGACGCGGGGCACCACCAGGCGCTCGATCGGGTCGATACCGAGCACCTCCATGGCGTCGATCTCTTCGCGCACGGTACGGGCACCCAGGTCAGCGCAGATCGCCGTCGATCCGGCACCGGCGACCACCAGCACGGTGACCAGTGGACCCAGCTGGGTGACCGCGCCGAGGGCGGCACCGGCACCGGAGACGTCAGCCGCGCCGAACTCGGCGAGCAGGATGTTCAGCGTGAAAATGATGAGCACCGTCAGCGGGATGGACACCGCCAGGGTGGGCAGGAAGGCCACCCGGATCAGAAACCAGCACTGAAGGACGAACTCCTTCCACTGGAATGGGCGGGCCACCAGCGCCTTGAAGGTCAGGATGGTCATCTTGACGAAGCCACCCACCTTGGTGAGCGGCTTGTCGAGTTGTTCCTTGAAGTATCCGATGAGACTGTCGTTCGGGGCCGTCACCGATTACGTCCTGTCACCGGTACTTGGTCGTGGTGCTGCGGCACTATGCGTCGCACGCCCCCTCCTTAACGCCCCGAATCACTGTGAGCCTCGTCTCCCTACTGGCGGGTAGTAAGACGGACCACAGGAGAGTACCCGATACGCCGCGTACCCCGTAACCCATCGCGCGGATTGGCCGAACAACCGTTAGCAAATTTGTCATGGCCTACAACTCCCGTTGTTACTCGACCGAATCCGTTGGTGCGACGCCATTTTGATCAGTGCCCCTTATAGACCCGGAACCGTACCGGATCCGCAACTCCGTTTTGAGCACTTTTCCAGAAGGGTTCCGGGGCAGGGTGTCGACGATCTCAACGGCCTTCGGATGCTTGTATCGGGCCAACCGGTCAGCCAGGAAGCCCTGTAGATCGGACAAGGTCAAGGCGGTGGTCGAGGGCTCGGCGAGGGCGACCACGGCCACCGGCACCTCGCCCCATTTGCCGTCCGGTCGACCGATCACAGCAACCTCGACGATGGCCGGATGTGCCGCCAGAACATTCTCGACTTCGGCGCAATAGATATTTTCGCCACCGGAAATAATCATGTCCTTTTTACGATCGACGACCCATACGTAACCCTCATCGTCCTGGCGAACGAGGTCACCCGAGTGAAACCAGCCTCCAGCGAATGCTTCGGCAGTTGCCTGCGGGTTATTCCAGTAGCCGGCCATGAGAGTCGGGGCGCGGTAGACGATCTCCCCCACCTCGCCGATCGGAACGTCGTTCATGTCTTCGTCGACGACCCGTGCCGACACCGTCGGGATCACCCGGCCCACCGAGCCGAGTTTGCGCAGTGCGTCGGCGCTGAGCAGCATGCAGGTGACCGGTGACATCTCGGTCTGACCGAACGCCGCGAAGATCTGGGTGCCCGGGAACGTCTCGGCCATGTCCCGCAGCAGGGTGTCCGATGCCGGCGCCGCGCCCCAGGACAGCGCGCGCAGCTTGAGTTGACGCGGCTTGGCCCGCTGGGCTGCACACACCGCCTGCCACTGCGCTGGTACCAGGAAGATCGCCGACACCCCTTCGTCCTGCAGCACGTCCAGGAGCGCCCCGGGATCGAAGGCGCCCAGCGGGTAGATCACCGTCGGCCGGCCCAGCATCAGTCCGCCGATCATGTTGCCGATGCCGGCGATGTGGAACAGCGGTACCCCGATGAAGCCGACGTCGTTGTAGAGGTCCACGCTCACCGTGAACAGGTTGGTGATCCCCTGCCCCGCGATGTTGATGTGCGTCAGCACCGCACCCTTCGGGCGTCCGGTGGTGCCCGAGGTGTACATGATCAGCGCCGGGGATTCTTCGGGAACATCTACCAGCGGTGCCGCGGCGCCGCCTTCGACCAGCAGATCCTCGTAACCGAGCACGCTGTCTTCGGTGGTGCCGCCGGCCACGATCACCGTGTCCAGCGCCGGCTCCAGGTCACGCACCGCGGTTGCGACCGACGCCAACACGGGCTCGGTGATCACCGCCTTCGGTTCACAATCGGTTACCAGGTAAGCGATTTCGGGTGGGGTCATGCGGAAGTTGACCGGTACCGCGATCCCTCCGAGCCGATTGACGGCGAGAAACGACTCGACGAACTCCGGCCGGTTCAGCATGAGGATCAGGACCCGGTCACCGAATCGCACGCCGCGCCGGTGCAGGGCGTCGGCCAGCGCGGTCACCCGGCGGTCCAGATCCGCCCACGTGGTGCTCTGCCCCAGGTACCGCAACGCAATCTGTTCTGGCTGCATGAGCGCGTGGCGGGCCAACTGAGTGGTCCAGTTCTGTCGACGGGCGAAGTACGGCTGATCGACAGCGGAGGCATGTGGCACTGAGCGACCCTATCGCCGAAACGGACAAACAGGCCCGAGAATGTGGGTGGATTCGGACATTTCGTCGATCTCGGCGCCCGACCACGCGAATCTTGCAGCGCAGCAATGACTCCCGCCGGGAGCCGGCCTCAGGCCAGTTCTTCGGCGCGCTTCTTGAGATTTCCGGCCAGGTGGTCCAGCGCGTCGTTGGCGATCTTCTTGACCATCATGCTCGGCACACCGGGCATGTTGACCTCGACGTCCAGATCGACGGTCAGCAGTGCGCTTGGCCCGAGGTCGACCACCGAGAACAGCTGCTCCTGCTTCGAGAACAGGTTGCCCTGCTGCATGACAGTCTGGATCTGGCCCTCGCCCGGGTAGTAGACGGCCTGGATGTAGCTGCCGTCCATGCCCTGGATCTTGGTGTCCAGGCGCAGCTGGCTGGGCCGGCCATCGTCGTACCGGTGCAGCACCCAGCAGCCGGTGACCTCTTCGTTCCACTGCGGGTAGGCCTCGAAGTCGGCGACGATCGCCAGGATCTTCGCGGCGGGTGCGGACACCTCGAGGGTCTTGCTCACGAGCGGCATGGGGCGAGCATATCGAGCAGGCCCGGAGACGTTGACCTTGCGTCTACGGCTCACGCACTGGCGTCAGGGCAACGTCAACGGGTCGAGGAGCTCGCGGATCGGTGCGGGGATGGGCACCGGACGACGGGTGTCCCGGTCGACGTATACGTGCACCCAATGTCCGACTGCGGCCGGGTGCTCGTCACCCTCGGCCCACAGCCCGGTCCGGTAGGTGACGCTGCTGTTGCCCAGGCGGGTCACCGCCAGCCCCACCACGAGCTGTCCGGGAAACTTGAGCTCGGCGAAGTATTTGCAGCCCGATTCGGCAACCACGCCGAGCCACGACACATTCACCGGGTCGATCCCGCAGGTCGTGTTGATCCAGGCGTTGATCGCCGTGTCGAACAGCTCGTAGTAGACCGCGTTGTTGAGGTGGCCGAACATGTCGTTGTCGGTCCAGCGGGTCTGCACGGGCCAGTGCAGGCCGAAATCCGCTACCCCGAGTGGCTGCTCCATATCCGCCAGTCTGACAGGCTGGAGTGATGAAGATCCGTGGTGCGGTACTCGAGCAGATCGGAAGCCCCCGGCCGTACGCACAGTCCCGGCCACTGACCGTGTGCGAACTGGACCTCGACGAGCCCGGTGACGGCGAACTGCTGGTGCGGATCGAGGCGTCGGGCCTGTGCCATTCCGATCTGTCAGTGGTGGACGGCAATAGGGTTCGTCCCCTGCCGATGCTGTTGGGTCACGAGGCCGCCGGAGTCATCGAAAAGATCGGCGGCACTTCCGATCTGACCGTTGGCCAACGGGTGGTGATGACGTTCCTGCCGCGGTGCGGCCAGTGCACGTCCTGTGCGACCGACGGCCTGGCACCGTGCCTACCGGGCAGCGCCGCGAACGGCGCAGGCACCCTGCTCGGCGGCGCCGTCCGGTTGTCTCGAAATGACACAACGGTTTTGCACCATCTGGGAGTCTCCGGCTTCGCAACATACGCGGTGGTGGACCGTCGCTCGGTGGTGCCGGTGGACCGCGACGTGCCTGCGGTCGTCGCTTCACTACTTGGCTGCGCCGTGCTGACCGGTGGCGGCGCGGTACTCAACGCCGGCCGGCCGAAACCCGGACAGACCGTGGCCATCGTGGGAATGGGCGGGGTGGGCATGGCGGCCATGCTGACGACGCTGGCACACGACGATGTTCGGGTGGTCGCAGTGGATCGGTTGGCGGACAAGCTGGATCGCGCAACAGAACTCGGCGCGCACGAGGCCTACACGCCCGAACAGACCGCCGATCTGCGGGCAGACATCGTGATCGAAGCGGTCGGTCACGCCGCCGCACTCGAGACCGCGATCGGATTGACCGCCCCCGGCGGCAAGACCATCACCGTCGGCTTGCCGCATCCAGATGCGCGAATCACCCTGTCGCCGTTGGCTTTGGTGGCCGATGGGCGGTCACTGATCGGCAGTTATCTCGGCTCGGCGGTACCGATACGCGACATTCCACGCTTCGTCGAGCTGTGGCGGGCCGGACGACTTCCGGTGGAATCGCTGGTTTCTGACACGATTTCGCTCGACGAGATCAACGCCGGCATGGACGCCCTGGCCGACGGCCATGCGGTGCGACAGGTCATCGAGTTCTAGGGCGTGACCCTCAGCATCAGTTAGCGACGAACGTAGGGCTCGTTTCTCAATTTGATGTCCGGAAGTTGTCGTACTCCTCTGCGATGATGGGGTTATGTCCACCGCCGCAACACCTTTGGCCACCGGGGTGCATCCCGGTGAGCGGCTGGAGGCGTTGTTCGAGGAGATCGCGGAGCTGACCGGTCAACGCAACGCGATCGACGGACGCCTGGTGCACATCGTCGCCGAGATCGAGCGCGATGGACTGTCCCACCATGCCCCGGACCCACCGGCGAACACGCCCAATGGTGGTGGTACCAACCATTCCACCCACCACCACCGGCAACGAACTAGACCGATTCTCCCGCGACACGGCGGATCGGAGAAGGCTGGCCGCCAACAGAATTCACGGCTCGGCCGGCCTAGAACCAGCCGTCCTGCATCTCCAGCGTGGTGCGGTCCAGCGACTCGAGCAGGTCCAATTGCGGTGCGGTCTTGGGTAGTTCGAACCGGAAGAAGTATCTGGCGGCGTGCCGCTTGCCGTCATAGAAGTCGCCGTCCTTGCCGTAAGCCGCGACGAACTGCTCCAGCCACAGCCACGCCACCACGATGTGCCCGAACGCCTCCAGGTAAACGTGGCTGTTCGCCATGACCGCCGGAACATCGCCGGAGCCGTACATTCCGGCCGTGACGGCCACCAGTCGCTGCCAGGACGCCGCCAGCGTCGCCCCGAGTTCGGCAGCTTCGCCGCCCAGGGCACCCGCCGCCTCCACTGTGCTCTCGATCGCTCCGCCGAGTACCGCCAGACTTGCACCGTCACGCTGGGTCACCTTGCGGCCCAACAGATCCAGGCTCTGAATACCGTTGGTGCCCTCGTGGATCGGGTTCAGCCGGTTGTCCCGGTAGTGCTGCTCGACGTCGTATTCGCGGGTGTAGCCGTAGCCGCCGTGCACCTGGATGGCCAGGTTGTTGGCCTCCAGGCACCACTGCGACGGCCAGCTCTTGGCGATCGGCGTCAGGATGTCCAGGAGCAGCCCCACCCGGTCGGCCTCGGTGTCCGACTTGGCGCTGTGCTGCAGGTCGGCCAGCCGGGCACAGTACAGTCCCAGCGCCAGGCCGCCTTCCACGTAAGCCTTTTGCGCCAACAACATTCGCTTGACGTCGGCGTGCTCGACGATCGGCACCTGCGGCGTGGTCGGGTCCTTGACCGCCAACGGACGACCTTGCGGCCGCTCCCGGGCATACTGGACCGACTTCAGGTACCCGGTGTACCCCAGCGACACCGCACCCATGCCGACGGCCAGGCGCGCCTCGTTCATCATCTGGAACATGTAGACGATCCCGCGGTGCGGTTCGCCCACCAGATAGCCCACCGCGCCCCGCTCGCCGCCTGGACGGAACTGCGTATCACCGAAATTCAGCACGGTGTTGGTGACACCGCGCTGTCCCATCTTGTGGTTCAGCCCGGCGATGGCGACGTCATTGCGCTCCCCGATCGAGCCGTCCGCATTCACCAGGAACTTGGGCACGATGAGCAGCGAGATGCCCTTGGTTCCCGGCGGGCCACCTGGAATCTTGGCCAGCACCAGGTTGACGATGTTGTCGGTCAGTTCGTGCTCGGCGCCCGAGATCCACATCTTGGAGCCGAATACGCGGTAGGTCCCGTCCGCTTGGGGCTCCGCCCGGGTCGCGACGTCGGCCAGGGATGATCCGGCCTGGGTCTCCGACAGCGCCATCGTGCCCGAAAAGCGGCCCGCGAGCATCGGTTTGACGAAGGTGTCGATCTGCTCGGGTGTGCCGAACTTGGTCAGCAGATTGGCGTTGGCGATGGTCAGCATCAGGTAGCCGGAGGTGGACACGTTGGCCGCGGCGATCCAGGCGAACGCGGCCTGTGCCACCACTGCGGGCAGTTGCGCACCACCCACCGACGCTTCCATCGACATACCGATCAGGTCGGCTGCGGCAAAAGCCTCCCAAGCTTCCTTGACCTCAGGAATGAGCGTCACGCGCTGACCGTCGAAGGTCGGCTCATTGGCGTCGCTGGTCTTGTTGTGCGTCGCGAAATATCGCTCTGCCAGTTGCGCACTCAGGTCGAGCACGCCGTCGAAGGTCTCCCGCGAGTGATCGGCGAAGCGTTCCCGGGCGGTCAGCTCGTCGACCCGGAGCCATTCGTAGAGCAGGAAGTCCAGGTCGCGGCGGGACAACAGTTCGGATTTCATCGGATGGTGCTCACTCCCCCGTCGACCGGGATGACCGCCCCGGTGATGAATGTGCTTGCCTTGCTTGCCAAGAAGACGGCGATACCGGCCATGTCGTCGGGCCGGCCGACCCGGCCCAGCGGCATCCCGGCACCTATCGCGCCCTCGCCGGCGGCGAGTATCTCTTTGGTCATCCGAGATGGAAACAGACCTGGCGCAATGGCATTGACCAGGATTCGCGGTGCCAGTTCGCCGGCCAGATGCCGGGTCAGCATGTGCACCGCGGCCTTGCTGGCACTGTAGGAGAAGTTGTCCCTGCCACGCCCCGGCGCGACGATGCCGTCGATACTGCCGGTGTTGATCACCCGAGCCGGGTCATCTTCTGTCGCAGCGGCATTCAGCAGTGGCACCAGTGCGCGGGTGAGCAGGAATACGCCCTTGACGTTGATGTCGAAGACCTTGTCGAAGCCGGACTCGGGAAACTCGGCGAAGGTCTGCCCCCAGGCCGCGCCGGCATTGTTGAACAACGCATGCACCTGGTCTTCCTTCGCGGCGATGGCGTCGGCCAGCGCCAGCACGCCCTCGGCCGTACCCAGGTCTGCGGGCACCGTCTCGACTTCACCGAGTCCCGACAGTTCGGCCGCGACAGCCTCGAGCTCGGCGGCCTTACGCGCCGCCAGATACACCTTGGCAGCGCCGGCTTCCAGCAGACCGCGCGCAATCATCACGCCGATCCCGCGCCCGCCCCCGGTGACCACGGCGACCTTGCCGTCAAGCCGGAACAGATCAGCCATGCGCGGTTCCTCCAAGTGGATCGTCGATGCGGACGGTCTCGTCGCGGATCAGCCCCCGAAGCAACGCGGTACTGAACTCGACGGCGATCTCGGGTGCCGTGCGCCGGCCGTGCGGACGCAGCCAGCGATAGGCACCCAGCGTCATCCCGATGTAGCCCAACGCCAGCACGTGCGAGTCGCAGTCGTGGAACTCACCGCTGGCGATGCCGCGGTCGATGACATCGCGGACGTGTTCGTAGACCGTCGTCTCGGCTTTGCGGATGTAAGCGACCTGCTCCTCGGTGAACCATTCGGTGATGTACGGCCCCTCCTGGAAGTACACCGCCGCCGCGGGCAGATCGTTGGCGACCCCGACCAACAGCCGCCGGGTGAAGTTGAAGATCGTCTCGCGCGCCGACGCGGTCGGGTCGTCGTGCAGCGCCTCGACGGTGAAGTCCGCGGTGGTCTTGTAGATGTCCCAGAGGATCAGCGACTTGCTGGCGTAGTAGTGGTAGACGGTCGCCTTGTTGAGTCCGACGGCATCGGCGACGTCGTCCATCCGGGTGCCGTGGTACCCGCGAGCGGCGAACAGCTTGGCCGCTACGGAGAGCAACTCCTCGCGCCGGGACGTCCCGTTCGAACCTGCTGACGATCCCTTCGCGGGTGACTCTGTGGACATGGTGCCTCACTCTAGGTATCCGCTCGGCTCCCAATCAACTGGTTGGCCAGGTTTGGCGCGTTCGCTGGCAAAGTCCTGATCCGCCGCCCACCGGGACCTGCAGAGGTCTAGACTTCGGGAGCAAATACATCTCGTTGGGGAGGTTGCGATGGATCCGAGCCCGGATTACGACGCGAGCGACGAAGTCGAGTACTTCTTCCGTTGGGTTCCGTGGGGTCTGCGTGGCGTCTACCCACCCCCCGCCTATCCACCGGTATAGCCACAATCTGCGTCGCACCTCCGGGCGCGCGACGGCGGGCATTTCCCGGCTGACGCCGCCCGCGCGCACTCCCCAAACCGACTTCCACATCAGCGCAACTCGTTGCTGACGGCGCAGTTCGGTTTGCCGACGAACTCACCGCCGTACCGTACGACGTCAACCCTGTGCCGGACCCGAATCCACAATGGGTCCGGCGCTTTTCGTTGTCGCCGGATCGACCGTCATCGGCACTGACGGCACCGGCCCGCGACTGGCGAACCACGAAGAAGAGCCGGCGAATGCTACGCAGCCGCCGGCGGCCTCCGGTAAGCACACTGCTCACAGCCATGGGGGCGAGGTCAGCCATCCGCACGCGGATGCGAGACTTACTTGCAAGTAACCAAACAGATCGGACCGAAATCGATGATCATCGGGATTCCGCGCGAGTCTCTGGCTGGTGAGACGCGGGTTGCCGCTACACCGCAAACTGTTGAGCAGTTGATCAAGCTGGGCTACTCGGTAATTGTCGAGTCCGGCGCGGGTGCGGCCGCAAGTTTCGCTGACGGCGCCTACGTGGCAGCCGGAGCCGGTATCGGTTCACCGTGGCACGCCGACGTGGTGTTCAAGGTCAACGCCCCGAACGATGCCGAAATCGCAGCCGTCAAGGACGGCGCGACAGTGATCAGCCTGATCTCCCCGGCCCTGAACCCCGAGCTGGTCGACAAGCTCGCGACCCGTCCGATCACCGTTTTGGCCATGGACGCGGTGCCGCGCATCTCCCGCGCGCAGTCGCTGGACGTGCTGTCCTCGATGGCCAACATCGCCGGTTACCGGGCCGTGGTCGAGGCTGCGCACCGCTTCGGCCGGTTCTTCACCGGCCAGGTCACCGCCGCAGGCAAGGTGCCGCCGGCCAAGGTGCTCGTCGTGGGCGCCGGTGTGGCCGGGTTGGCCGCCATCGGTGCTGCGGGATCACTGGGCGCCATCGTGCGGGCCACCGACCCCCGCCCCGAGGTCGCCGACCAGGTCGCCTCCTTGGGCGGGGAGTACCTGTCCGTCGCCAACGAGGCGGCCGAGGTCTCCGCCACCGGCTACGCCAAAGAAATGGACGACGACTACAAGGCCCGCGAAGCGCAGCTGTACGCCGAGCAGTGCAAGGACGTCGACATCATCATCACCACGGCCCTGATCCCGGGCCGCCCCGCGCCGCGCATCATCACCGCCGACATGGTGGCGTCGATGAAGTCCGGCTCGGTCATCGTGGACATGGCGGCGGCCAACGGCGGCAACGTCGAGGGCGCCGTCAAGGACCAGGCCGTCGTCACCGACAACGGTGTGACGATCATCGGCTACACGGACCTGGCCGGCCGCCTGCCCGCCCAGGCCTCACAGCTCTACGGCACCAACCTGGTGAACCTGCTCAAGCTGCTCACCCCGGAGAAGGACGGCCAGGTTGTCCTGGACTGGGACGACGTGGTGCAGCGGTCGGTGACCGTGGTCCGCGACGGCGAGATCACCTGGCCACCGCCGCCGGTGCAGGTCTCGGCCGCCCCGGCCGCGGCCGTAGCCGCGCCGGTGGTGGCGCCGAAGGCCAAGGAACCGATGTCGACCCAGCGTCGCCTCGGCGTGACGTTCACCGCCGCGGCCGTGCTGTTCGCGCTGATCGCGATCTCCCCCGCCGCGCTGCAAGTCCATCTGACGGTATTCGCGCTGGCGATCGTGATCGGCTACTACGTGATCGGGCACGTGCACCACGCGCTGCACACCCCGCTGATGTCGGTGACCAACGCGATCTCCGGAATCATCGTCGTCGGTGCCCTGCTGCAGATCGGCCAACACAACACGCCGATCACCGCGCTGGCCGGGGTGGCGATCCTGCTGGCCTCCATCAATGTCTTCGGTGGCTTCGCGGTGACTCGCCGCATGCTGGCCATGTTCTCGCGCAGCTAGAGCCTGCACACTCAGAAAACTTTGGAACGGATTCATGTTCAACGCAGAAACCATCACCAATGCGGCCAACGCGGCGTACGTCGTCGCGGCCCTGCTGTTCATCCTCGCGCTGGCCGGGCTCTCCAAACACGAGACCTCCAAGGCCGGTAACTCCTTCGGCATGGCCGGCATGGCGGTCGCGTTGATCGCCACCATCACCCTGGCCATCAACAAGCAGATCGAGCCCCTCGGCCTGGGACTGCTGATCGGCGCCATGGCCATCGGTGCCGCCATCGGTCTGTGGCGCGCGCGCGTGGTCGAGATGACCGGCATGCCCGAACTGATCGCGCTGCTGCACTCGTTCGTCGGTCTGGCCGCGGTGCTGGTCGGCTGGAGCGGCTACCTGCACGTCGAGAACGATCTGGCCGGCAGCGAAGCGGTCAAGATGGCCGGCGAAGGCATGCTCGGCATCCACTCCGCCGAGGTGTTCGTCGGCGTCTTCATCGGCGCGGTCACCTTCACCGGCTCGATCGTGGCCAACCTGAAGCTGTCGGCGCGGATCAAGTCCGCACCGCTGATGTTGCCCGGCAAGAACTTCCTGAACATCGGCGCCCTGGTGGCCTTCTTCGCGCTCACCGTGTGGTTCGTCATCTCCCCGAACCTGTGGCTACTGGTTGCGGTCACCGCACTCGCGCTGCTGCTGGGCTGGCACCTGGTCGCCTCGATCGGCGGCGGCGACATGCCCGTCGTGGTGTCGATGCTGAACAGCTACTCCGGTTGGGCCGCCGCGGCGTCGGGCTTCTTGCTGTCCAACGACCTACTGATCATCACCGGCGCCCTCGTCGGCTCCTCCGGTGCGTACCTGTCCTACATCATGTGCAAGGCCATGAACCGCTCGTTCATCTCGGTCATCGCCGGTGGCTTCGGTATCGAAGCCGGCCCGGCCGAAGACAAGGACTACGGCGAGCACCGGGAAATCAACGCCGAAGGCGCCGCCGAACTGCTGGGCTCCGCCGACACCGTCATCATCACCCCCGGCTACGGCATGGCCGTGGCCCAGGCCCAGTACGGCGTCGCCGACCTGACCCGCAAGCTGCGCGAACGCGGCGTCAACGTCCGCTTCGGCATCCACCCCGTGGCCGGCCGCCTGCCCGGCCACATGAACGTGCTGCTGGCCGAAGCCAAGGTGCCCTACGACATCGTCCTGGAAATGGACGAGATCAACGACGACTTCGACGACACCGCCGTCGTGCTCGTCATCGGCGCCAACGACACCGTCAACCCGGCTGCGTCCGAAGACCCGAGCAGCCCGATCGCCGGCATGCCGGTGCTGACGGTGTGGAATGCCGAGAACGTCATCGTGTTCAAGCGCTCCATGGCCTCCGGTTACGCCGGCGTGCAGAACCCGCTGTTCTTCCGGGAGAACACCCAGATGCTGTTCGGCGACGCCCGCGACCGCGTGAACGACATCCTCGCCGCGCTGTAGTTCTACACCCAGATCGACGAAATGGTCGCTGGCCCAACGGGATAGCGACCATTTCGGATGTTTGGCGTTAGTTGTCAGCGGGCACGGCGCTCACCTGGTAGTGCGCGATCTGCCAGCCATTCTCGTCGTGGGTGATCAGGACACTCAGATTCAGCGGAAGCTGCACTCCGTCGGGCCGGGTGAAATCGGCTCGCAGATAACCGAATACCACCTCGTCGGCGGGGCGGCGGGACTGCATGACGCGATACTGCACGCTCAGTCCGATCGGCTGCGATTCGTAATAGTCAGACACGCCTTGCCGTCCGACGCTGTACGGGTGCAGACCCTGAAAGATCGCGTCCTCGCTGAACACCGCCGCCACCCGGCCGGGGTCGTGCGAATCGACCCCCGCCTTCCACTCGTCCAAGACCGTGCGGATGACGTCCGCTGTGTTTTCAATGCCCAGCACTTTGACCTCCATCGACGTGCAGGATCTCGCCCGTGACGAACTTGGCCTGCTCCAGATACAGCACACCACGCACCACGTCCTCGATGTCGCCCATGTGTCCGATCGGGTGCAATGCGTCCAGGAACTCATGGGTCTCCGGGGGATGCATCGGGGTGCGGATGATGCCCAATGCGACTGCGTTGGAGCGGATTCCGCGAGCCGCGTATTCCACGGCCAACGATTTGGTGACCGCGGTGAGTCCGCCTTTGGTCAGTGCGGCCAAACCCGAGGGCACCTGCGACAAGGCGTGGTCGACCAGGCTGGTGGAGATGTTGACGACGTGGCCGCCATCGCCGTGCGATTCGATGGCTGCGATGCCCGCGCGGGTCAGTTCGAAGAAGCCCCGCAGATTCACTGCGGTGACCGCGTCGTAGTCCTCGTCGGTGTATTCGGTGAACGGCTTGGCGACGAAGATGCCGGCGTTGTTGACGATGGTGTCGACCCGACCGAACTGCTGCACCGCGGCGCCGATGACACGCTGCCCGACGCCGGGTTGCCCGATATCGCCGGGAGCGGCCAGCACCATCGGGTCATCGCTAGGGGCGATGTTGCGGGAGTTGGCGACGACCGCATAGCCCTGCTTGCGGTATGCCGCCACCAATGCCTCGCCGATGCCCTGCGAGGCGCCGGTGATGACTACGACGGGGGTGTGATCACTCATGGGGGGCGGGCCTTTCTGGCGTTTCTGTTGTTGCCGACCCACTGCTCAACATGTGCCGGCCGCCAGTCATCTCCGACCGTCAGGACGGGTTCCCTCATTGCTGGAAGGCTGCGGCTACTACGCATTACCGGCAGGGCCGCATCAATTGCAGTGATCCCCGCGGCGAGGCGGGAAACCTCATGTCAGGTCCAGACGGTCACGACTGCCTTCGTAGCCCGGGATCGTTGGGATGCGCGGTCAGTGGTGTCACGACATCGGTGCGCCAGATGCGCAACGGCATGGACGCGAGTGTGTGCTCGAGCTGTTCGGCGTCGTCGGCGGCGAAGAGTCCGAGTGACCGCCATTCGCCGGGGGCCAGCGGTGGCCGCCACAGCCGCAGTAAGCGCCCGTCATCTGCTAGCTCACGGGCCCGCATCGACTCGCGGGCGCGGATTTCGTCTACAACTTCCTCCGGAGTACCGGCAGGCACCTGCGTGGTCATTTCGACAAGGAACTCCACAACCAACTCCTTCGATCAGCGTCTCCATCGGCCAACCGATGATCGGGCCGCGAGCTGCCCTACGACTATGACCGATTTACTCGACGGTGCGAGGAGAATCCTTCCAACGTCCACCTCGTCAACCGGATGTTTGCCGTCAGCGGCCGGGAGCCCGTGAACGTCGTTGGTGGCGTGCACATTCCGACATACGCGGCCATGGCCTACGGTTCGAAAACCAGCAGCGGCTTGCCGCCGTGTGCGGGAGCTTCGGCCAAATACACAGCCTCGCTGAAGTTTTCGACGGATATGGGCCGGCCCTCAGGCACCTGCAGAACGCCGCTGTCAGCTAACTGAATCGTCCGGTCGACGGTGGCAAACAGCCGATCCTGCGGCGTCCGGTTGAACCACCGGAACAACCAGAATCCCCGCACGGTCTTGGTTTCGTAGATCAATGAGCGCGCGAACACCGGGATGGTGAGTTTGTCGGGTTCGGTTTGGCGGTGCGTCGACAGCGCTCCGTAGACCACCAGCTCACCGTCAGGTGCCAGTGCGCGGGACACGTCCGCCCCGAGCTGACCGCTGACGCTGTCGATGGCCTTGGAGACGCCGCGCTCGCCCACGATCTCGGCCACCCGTTCGCCCAGATCTTCATCCTCGGTGCAGATGACCGCGGTGCCGCCCATCGCCAGGATGTCCTCGACCGCGGCTCTGCGGCGCACCACATTGAGGGTCTTGAATCCAACATGCGTGCCGAGTTGAATCACCGACTGTCCCACCGTTGAACCGGCCGCCGTCTGCAAGAGCCATTCACCCGGTCGGACATCGAGTACCTCACCGGTCAGGATCACCGCGGTGAGCGGATTACTGAGCAGCTGGGCGGCCGTGGAATTGCTCATACCGTCGGGGACGGGCCGGACCTGGCCGGCATCGGCCACGACATACTCCTGCCAGGTACCCCTGACACCGACCGTGATGACGCGCTGCCCGACGGTCAAACCATCTGCGCCGCTGCCGATTTCGTCTATCACCCCGACGGATTCGATTCCAGGCACGGTGGGGAACTCCGGGGTGAACCCGTACCTGCCGCGCACGGTGTGCAGATCGCTGGCATGAACCGGCACCGCGGCCACCCTGATCCGAACCTGGCCGGGACCGGGCTTCGGAATCGGGCGCGCCTCCAGGCGCAAGACCTCGGACGGCTCGCCCATCCGGTGAGCGACGAGGGACCGCATGGTTGTCGTCGTCGGCATGACCGCTCCTGTCCGAAATGTCGTGTTGCCGTGTCGGTCAGCACTGCGATCCGGCAATACATTTCGGACTATCCTGATCCCCTCAGGGACAGGATCAGCGGAATCCGCAAGGCCGGCCGGGATTGTTATGCATGACGCAATGCTGCAACCAACTCTCGTGAAGGAGCTCCCCACATGCCCACTTATCGCGCCTACCAGGTGACAGGACAACATCAGTTCGAACTCGTCGAGCGCGAGTTGATCGAACCTGCCCCTGGGCAGGTGCGCATTCGGGTGGAGTCGTGCGGTGTGTGTCATACCGACTCCTTCACCGCCGAAGGACTCCGCCCCGACCCCACCCAACCGGTGGTTCCCGGACACGAGGCCGTCGGGGTGATCGAAGCGATCGGCGCTGCGGTCAACGGGTGGCAGGTCGGCGATCGCGTCGGAGTGGGCTTTCTGGGCGGCCATTGCGGTGACTGCGAGTGGTGCCGCCGGGGTGACTTCGTCAATTGCCAGAACCAGCCGCAGACCGGCATGACCGTGGACGGTGGCTACGCCGAGGTGCTGTACGCCCGGGCCAGTGGGCTGGTGCGGGTTCCCGACCAGATGGCTTCGCTGGACGCCGCGCCGTTGTTGTGCGCCGGTATCACCACCTACAACCCCTTGCAGCGGCTGCACGCCGAACCCGGAGCCCTGGTGGCAGTCCAGGGCATCGGCGGGTTGGGCCATCTGGGCGTGCAGTACGCCAACAAGCTGGGTTACCAGGTTGCGGCCATTGCGCGCGGACCGGGAAAGGCAGAACTGGCCCGGAAACTGGGCGCCCATCACTACGTCGACAGTGCCGCGGTCGATCCCGCCAAGGCGTTGCAAGAGCTGGGCGGGGCTGCGGCCATTGTCGCGACCGCGGCGAGCGGGGCTTCGATGTCGCCGCTGGTGGCCGGACTGCGGCCGCGTGGTCAGCTGGTGGTCGTCGGCGCCGCGCACGATCCGATCGCGGTCAATACCGCCGACGTCATCTTCGGTGGCCGATCGATCGTGGGAAGCCTCACCGGCACCTCGCTCGAAAACGAGGTGGGCCTGCAATTCAGCGCCGAGCACGACGTGTCATCGATGAACGAGGTCTTCTCGTTCGAGGACGCGCCAGCCGCCTATGCGCGAATGATGTCCGGCGAGGCCAGGTTTCGGGTCGTACTGGACATGAGCGCGCCGGCCACCCTCGGCGGTGCGTGAACCGCTAGGGCGTGGCCGCACGTTCGATCGGCGACGTCACCGTCACCCGCGTGCCACGCCCAGCGGCAGAGTCGATCACCATCGCGCCCCCCATCGCATCGAAGCGCGCCAGCAAGGAGCCCAGGCCGATGTGTCCGTCGGCCACATACTGACTCGCTGCCGCCGGGTCGAACCCGACGCCGTCGTCGGCGATGGTCAGGACGACCCGGTTACCGATGCGGCCCAACCGAACCTTCACTGACGTGGCCCGGGCGTGCTTGCCGATATTGGTCAGCAGCTCCCGGGCGGCCCGGTACATCAACTGCTGCGACTCCGGCTTTTCCACATCGTCCAATTCGGCGTCCACAACGACGTGAGTACGAGATTCGAACTGGCGCAGCAGCTCTCGTACCGCCGGTGTCAGCCCGAGCTGGGCAAGCACCTGAGGATGCAGTTCAGTGACGGTGGACCGCAAGGCAGTCGCGGTTTCCTGCAGTGCCGTGTACACCGCGTCCAGCGCGGGGTCGCCGATCCGCTCGCGCGCCTCGTCGAGTTCCAGCCGCGCCGCCAACACTGTCTGCAGTGGGCCGTCATGCAAGTGCTCGGCGACCTCACGATTATGCCGCTCGTCGGATTGCATTGCCTCCGAGACGAGTTGGCGCCGCACGTTTTGCAACGACTGGACTCTGGCCTGGCGCCGGGCCAGCACGAAGCACAGCGCGGTGGTGGCGATCGCCAACCAGAGCAGGAAGCCGAAGTGGGTGTACACCATATTCGGCAGGCCGACCCGGTCGTCGTGTTTGGAGTAGAAGATCCACACCGCCAGATAGCCCCCGGCCGTCACCACGCCGATGGCGGCGGTCAGCAGTGGACGGTCTTGGAACGCAACCGATATCGGCAACAGGAAAAACACCGGCAAGAGTGCCGCGGTGGCGCCGCCGGATACCAGGCACAAGGACAGGATCACCAAGAGATCCACGCCGGTCGACGCCCAGTCGGCCCAACGGGGAACCGATCCGCGCAGTACCGCCACCAACCACATCACTGCCGCAAGGGCGTAGACACCGAGGATCACCGCATACAGTTCGGGCAACCAGTGATCGACCTCCCAGATCCACACCAGCACCGCGATCAACCCGATCAGCGGCAGCCGCAGCACCGCGGACACCCGCACCGGCTCTGCGGTCAGGAATTCGCCCAGGCGTCGTATCTCGAAAGGCATTTCAGTCCAAAAGCTTTCGGCGCATCGCCTCGGCAACTGCCGCCGCGCGATCACCGACGCCGAGCTTCTCGTACAGCCGCTGCACGTGAGTCTTGACCGTCGAGGGCGCCAGGAACATCTCCTTGGCCATCGCCGGGATGGTGCTACCGGACGCGATCATCTTGAGTACCTCCAGCTCCCGTGGACTCAAGCTCGGACCTTCCGGTTCAGCGCGACGGCGGATCTCGCCGACCAGCCCCGCCGCCAGGCTGGGCGCCACCACGTCGCGGCCCTTCGCACAATCGAGGACGGCGTTCACCAGTTCGCTGCGGGTCGACTCCTTGGGCAGGAAGCCGGATGCGCCGTCCTGCAGGGCGCGGTAGACGATCTCTGCCTCGTTGTGTGCCGAGATCAAGAGCACTCGGGTCGGCAGCCCTTCGCGCCGCACCGCAGCGGCCACCTCGGCACCGTTCATGCCTGGCATCCGATAGTCCAGCAGTGCCACCTGCGGCCCGTGGGTGCGGATCGCCGCCAACGCGGACGGCCCGTCGTCGGCTTCGGCCACCACCTCGATCGACTCACTCGAAGACAGCGCGCGGACCACGCCATCGCGGAACAACGGGTGGTCATCGCCCACCACTACGCGAACAGGTTCGTCGGTCATGCCGTCAGCGTCGCACGGTGACGGGTGGTTCCGCCCTGAATGGCGGCATCCTCGTCAAACACATCGCCCACCGGATCACGTCATTCCCGGCCAACACCAAGCAATTTCGACGCGGCGTCGCCATAGCCGAGGGCCAATCCATCATGCAATCCCGATGCGCGCAGCTCGATCCACCGTCCCCGCAAACACCAATCCTCGATCGATGCCGGGAGTCGTTTGCCGGGCAACGTTCGGATTCGACGAAATTCAGGGCGCTCACAGCTATCATCACGCCAAGTTCCGGTGAAGCCACAGCCCGCACTAGTCGGAGGACGATCGCATGGGCAACCGAGGAAGGCGTGGCGGGCTGATGGGCAAGCTTTGGCTGCCCGTGGTGATCCTTGCCGTGATCGCGATCGTGGGCTACGGCGTGAACACGGTGCGCGGACTCTCCCAGGCGATCACCAGTCCGCCGGACCCATCCACCATTGCGCCGACCGTCGTGCAGATCAATCCGAAGAACGTCACCTACGAAGTGTTCGGGTCCCTCGGGGGGGCGGGAAAAGTCACCTACGCGGACCTCAACAGCGAGCCGATCGCGGTACAGCTCACGTCGTTACCGTGGTCGTATTCGCAAACGACGATGGCCGCCTCGGCGTCGTTGAGCCTGGTGGCTCAGGTCGATGGCGATTCGGTGGGGTGCCGGATTCTGGTTGACGGGCAGGTCCGAGACGAGCACTCGGTCAATCACGAGAGCGCTGCGGTGGCATGCACGGTGACCGCCGCATGAGCGCTCCCGTGGCCGAGAAGCCCCCACCGCAACCCCAACCCGAACAAGTGAAACGTCCCCGCCTCGCGAAACTGCTACGGGTGCTGGCGGTTCCGATCCTCCTGATCTGGCTCGCCATCGCCGTCGTGACCAACGTGTTCGTGCCATCGCTGGACGACATCACCGCCGCCAACGCAGGTCCCCTGGTCGCCCGTGACGCGCCGTCGGCGCAGGCCGCGATCCGCATGGGCAACGATTTCAAGGAGTCGGACTTCACCAGCGTTGCCGTCCTGCTGCTGGAAACCCACGGCCGCAAGCTCGACGAGGGTGACCACCGGTACTACAACGAGGTGGTCCATCGACTGTTGGAAGACACCCAACACGTTGCGTCGGTGCAGGATCTGTGGGGCAAACCGGTCACCATGTCGGGGTCGCAGAGTGCCGACGCCCAGGCGACCACGCTGACCATCCGGCCGACCGGCGACCTGGGCTCGTCGAAGGCCAACGAATCGATCGAGTCGATCCGCGATGTCATCGCGAAGGTGCCAAAACCGAACGGCCTCAGCACCTTTGTCACGGGTCCGGCACCACTGGCCGCTGACACGCTGCACGCCACCGATGCCAGCCTGGTCAAGCTGACCATCGTCACGGTCATCCTGATCCTGGTCTTGCTGCTGATCACCTACCGGTCGATCACCCGTGCGGTGATCCCGCTGATGGGAGTGTTGACCACCCTCGCTGCGGCCCGGGGCATCATCGCATTCCTGGTGCAGCAGGGCCTGATCGAGATCTCCTCGTTCGCATCCAACCTGCTCGTCTCGCTGGTCCTCGGCGCCTCGACGGATTACGCGATCTTCTACATCGGCCGCTATCAGGAAGCCCGCCAAGCGGGCGAAGACAAGGAGTCTTCCTACTACATCTCCGTGGCCAACGTCCCGCATATCATCCTCGGCTCCGGGACCGCGATCACCGGTGCCACCCTCTGCCTGAGCCTGACGCACCTGGACTACTTCCGCACCCTGGGTCCACCGTGTGCGGTATCGATGGTGGTCGCCGTGCTCTCCGCACTGACCATGGGCCCGGCGTTGCTCACCCTGGGCAGCAAGATCGGCTGGCTGCAGCCGCGTAAGAAGCGCGCCAATCCGGTGTGGCGCAAGGTCGGCACCATGATCGCTCGATGGCCGGTGCCGATGATTGCCGTTGCGGCAGTGATCATTCCGTTGTGCATGTTGGGTTGGACCAGCTATCACGTGAGCTACAACGACCGCGATTTCGCCCCGGCCAGCGTGGAGGCGAGCGCCGGCTACGCCGCGGCCGACAAGCACTTCCCCAAGAGCTGGTTGAACAACGACATCGTGTACGTCAAGGCCGATCACGACATGCGCAATACCACCGACATGATCTCGCTCGACCGGATCACCAAAGCGATCATTCGCGCTCCGGGTGTAGCTCTGGTGCAAAGCGTGACGCGACCTAACGGCCGGCCACTGGAACACGCCTCACTGCCCTACGCATTCGGCTCCCTGGGCACCAAACTCGGTGAGAATCTCGGCTTCCTGCGGGACCGGATCCGCGACATCGGCACCTTGTCCGACAAGACCGGCAACATTCTCCGATCGACCAAGCAATTGGAGGACATCACCAAGCAGTTGGTCGTCGGTACCCACCTGTCGCGGCAATCCGCCGAGCGGCTGCAAGCGCTCTCCGAGGAAACCCGCGACCACCTGGCCGATTTCGACGATTTCTTCCGCCCCATGCGCAACTACTTCTACTGGGAACCGCACTGCTACGACATCCCGGTCTGCGCGGCGCTGAGAGCGCTCTACGATTCCATCGACACCGTCGACGGAATCACCGACGAACTCGGTAACACCGTCAAAGGCATCACCATCATCGATACCGTCACCCCGCAGATCATCCCGCAAATCCACTCCACCCTGGCCAACCTGCAGGCCATCCAGTCATTGACCATGACACTGCAGAGCACCCTGAATTCCCTTGTCGATCAACTGGATGTGTTCATCGATCCGTTGGTCAACATGGCACAGGTATACGACAACGCCAAGAACGACGACTTCTTCTTCCTGCCGCCGGACGCCTTGAAGACCGAGGATTTCAAGGTCGGGATGAACTTCTTCATGACCCCCGACGGCAAGGGGGCCCGGATGGTCTTCTACCACGAGGGCGAGGCCCAGACCCCGGAAGGCATCGATCAGATCCGGAACGTGACGGCTGCCGCGCAGCAGTCCCTCAAAGGCACATCCCTGTCGAACGCAAAGCTGTACCTGGCCGGCGCCGCGTCGAATTACCGTGATGTCGAAGACTATTCGTTCAACGACATCATCATCATGATGCTCGCGACGTTCGGACTGGTGTTCACCATCATCCTGGTCATCACGCGGGCGCTGGTCGGTGCGGTCATCGTGCTCGTCACGGTGGTGCTGTCGTTCACCGGCGCCTACGGATTGTCGGTGTTCATTTGGGAGACCCTGCTGCACACCCAATTACATTGGCTCACTTTGCCGATCGCCTTCATCGTTCTGGTCGCCGTGGGTTGCGACTACAACCTGCTCATGCTGTCGCGATATCGGGAGGAGATCGGCGCGGGCATCAAGACCGGATTGATCAGGACGATGGGCAGTTCCGGCGGCGTGGTGTTCACCGCGGCGTTCGTGTTCGCCTTCACCATGCTGGCCCTGCTCGCCAGCGACGTCGTCAACATCGGCCAGGCCGGCACGACCATCTGCATCGGATTGATCTTCGACATGATCGTCGTGCGGCTGTTCCTGGTGATGCCGCTGGCCCGTGTACTCGGCCCGTGGTTCTGGTGGCCCCAAAGGATTTCCCGTCGGCCGTCGAATCGCCCTACGCCAGAGCCTGAGCCTGAGCCGGAACCAGCGACGGGCCCGATCCCCGTCGGCTGACGCCGAGATCGCCGCCGTCAGGTGTGACAGCCGATCCCACACGCATCGCTAGCGCGGCGGGACCGCAAGCCCATGGCGCGCTTCGATGGCTCGGACACTGCGGTAGAAGGCCTTTCGCAATGAGCCCTTACCGACCGAACCCAGCACCCAGGACAGCATCCGGCCGCGGATGTTCTTGCCCTCGCGCACGATCACCAGGTCCACGTCTGTCGTAGCGTCTTGCTGGCGCGTCAGGTTGTACACGTAGCCGGAAGATCCGCCGAACAGGTTGGAGGCGGTGGTGATCAACCGCACCTGATTCGGCCGGATCCAGTCATAGTGGAGTCGCTCCCAAATACCTCCCGATCCTTCGGTGACGTCGGCTTCGCCGGGAATCAAGGAGTGCACGTCCAGGTAAGAATCCGCACTATTCGGGAATACCTGCTCGCGGCCCGGTCCGAAGTCGGTGAGCCCTGCAATGAATTGCTCCGGGGTCAACGTGGTGGTTGCCTGGAATCGAATGGTGGACACTTTCGGTCCTTTCCTATCGGCGGGTGTCGTCATCGGCGACAGCGCGCACACTTCGTACGGTATTCCGGTGCGGCGAGTGCCAACCGGTCCCTGTCCATCCTGGTAGTGACGGGGGCACCCTCAGCCGGATCCAGCGACGCCCCTAATGCGTTGTGCGGGAGACAACTCCGAAGAGAGGTCAGTCATGACGACCAGCCTGCTCGATTCAGTTCTGGCGGCCCACGGCGGACTCGAACGATGGCACAGCGTCAGTGCCATGGACGCGACAATCGTCACCGGTGGCAAGCTGTGGGACGTCAAGGGACAGCCGCAGGATCCGGTGCCGCGACGGATGTCGGTTGCGCTGCAACGTGAATGGGCTTCGGTACGTCCGTTCGGCGCACCGGATCAGCGGTCCGACTTCACCCCGGCGCGCGTCGCGATCGAGAAGGTAGACGGTCGGGTGGTGGCAGAACAGACCGATCCGCGCGCCACATTCGAGGGCCACGTCCTGGCGACACCGTGGAATCCATTGCAGCGCGCCTACTTCAACGGCTACGCGTTGTGGACGTACCTGACGACACCGTTCTTCATGACGCTGCCCGGCATGGACGTCACCGAGATCGCTCCGGTCCTCGATCACGGTGAGCGGTGGCGCGGGCTGCAGGTGCGCTTCCCCGACTACATCGCCAGCCACAGCACATTGCAGGAGTTCTTCTTCGGCAGCGACTTCCTGTTGCGCCGTCACGACTACCGCGTCGACGTCGCCGGCGGGTTCGCCGCGATCCAGTACGTCACCGACCCGATCGAAGTCGACGGAATCATCGTGCCCTCGAGGCGTCGGGCCTATCTGTGTGACGACGCCGGACGCCCGTTGGCCGACGAGCTCATGGTGGCCATCGATATCAGCGACGTCAGCCTGGCACCTGCCGATTCCTGACTGCCGCCGTTTGCGGGAGTGCTGATGGCGGCGGCGTGTCGGCGGATCGGCGGGTTCTGAAATCGTATTCATTTGCCACAATCAGCAAATTGACAGCAGAATTGACAGCAACTGTACAGCTGGCCGGAATAGGCCGTCACGCTGCAGCGATGCCGCCTCGCGCGCCGATTCGGGCGCCTTGGAGGGCTATTAATTAGGGCGGCCTTATTAAGGCAAGGCAAGCCTATTGATTCTTAGGTAACCCTCAGCTAACGTCCGTGCCGTCCTTCGGCGATTCGTTCCACTCTTAGGAGAACCCGTGCAACTCGCACTCGGTGCCAATTCATCCAGGCATCAAACCGGCTCATCGGCAGCCGCCCGCATCAACAAGTTCCTGGTCGGTGGTGTGACCGTGGCGGCTGCGGCGGCAATCGTCGTCAATCCGGTGGCATCCAATGTTGCGACCGATCTGCAGCACCGCATCGAGGCCGAGGCACAGCACCGCGCCGTACAACTCACCAGCGGGATCAGCGACGTGCTCGGTGACTACCAAAGCGTCCTGAGCCAAACGGGCGTCAACCTGCAGACCCTGGGCAGCGAGGCCGCGGTGGCCTACCCCGCGTTGCTGCAGGCGATCGGCACAAACCTGGCCACCGTCGCGACCGGCGTGCGGACGAGCACCCCCCAGGCCTTGGTCAGTGCCGTCCAAGCGTTGATCCCGGGACTTCTGAAGGGGCTGAGCGCCAGCCTCGCGGACGGACACCTGATCACCACCGCGATCACCGGCGTCGAGACAAGCCTGCAAAACACCTTCTCCGGCGGGTGGTACGGCAGCGACGACGGCTACGTCTTCGGCCTCTTCGGCGGCACCGTGACACACAACGGCGTCACGGAGTCGGGCAGCACGCTGCAGGAAATTGTCACCGCCCTTCAGCACGGCGACGTCTTCGGCGCATTCAGTTACGCCGAAGAGTGGTCACTGGAGGTACTCGACCACACCCTCAAGCCCCTGCTGAGCCCGATCTTCAATACCGCCAAGGCCGGGGCGACCCCGTCCGAAACGATCGAGGGCGACTTCCTGCAGGCGCTGACGAACGTCGCCGCCAAGCTGCCTACGCCGGTCCCGGCCGAGATTCTGCAGACGGTGACGAATCTGACCGCGACGGTGCTGAACTATCCGACGCTGAAGGCCCTCGCCAAGACCATGCTGTCCCCGGTGCTCAGCGTCGCCTTCGGGTTGGTCGGTGACATCGCGACGATCGGCACCGACGTAACCTCCGGCAAGATCGGGGCGGCTCTGACCCAGGTGCTCAAGGCACCCGCCGATCTGGTCGGCGACCTGCTCAACGGGTACGTCTACCCCAGCGCCGCATACAACCCCACGAACACACCGTTCACCGGTCTGCTCAATGCCGGCAGTGTGCTGCAGGACCTGCTGCAGACCTGGCCCCAGCAGATCGCTGCCGCACTCAAACTCACCAAGCCGGCCGCCGCCGCAGCCAAAACCGCTGCTGCGACCCCACAGGTAGCGACAGCATCGGTCACCCCGGCAACTGCCACGACGCCGGCCGCCTCCACGGTCACCTCGGACGCGACCAAGAAGGCTTCGACCCCCACCGCGGCAACAGCCACCACGCCGTCGACCACCACGCCGTCGACCAGCACACCGGTGGCCGCCACTGCGCCCGCCGCCACACCGACGGCCACCACCTCGGCAACAGCCACGGCGGCAGTTGCCGCGAAGAGCACCGGCACCGCCAGCTCATCGACCAGCGGCGACGTCAGCAGCAGCGACAGCGCTGGGACGAAGGGCACGGACGCCGCCAAGCACGGGTCGGGCCACGAGAACGCCGGAACCACCGACGCCGGCGCGTCCAGCAGCGACTCGGCCACCGCCAAGGGATCGAGTTCGTCGTCCAGCCACGCGTCACACGACTCCGCGTCGGGCAAGGACGCCGCCAACACGCACCGCCATGGCACCCACTCGGAGTCCTCGCACTCCAGCCATGCGTAACTGATTCGCGGCAGCGGCCCCCTCTTCCGAGAGGGGGCCGCTGCTCGTTCATCGTCGCGTGGCTGCAACGCCGACCCCCCGTCACATCGTTAGACAAGTGGAATATCGTGACCGTCATGGACTTCGGGTTGTCGGGTAGGGCGCGGGATTATCAGGGCAGGCTCATCGAGTTCATGACGGAGTTGGTGTTTCCGGCGGAGGCG